>NZ_JBEZZH010000005.1:0-602914 GCF_040639075.1 Kribbella sp. NPDC023972
TCGATCCGCGCAGCGGACGCCGAAGGCGCCCTTGACCCACGCCACCACGACCAGCACCATCAAGCAGCCCGGAGCCGCGCCCCACAGCTGTCCCCCGAGCACGCGTCACCAGCGCTCGCCTTACCCCAGCACGCGTCACCACAGGCCCCTCACTGGAACACGCGTCGCCCCAGTCCTCCTACTGGAGCACGCGTACCGCATTCGCCGTACCCCGAGCACGAGTAGCCGCAGTCCCCTGTTCGTGCCGACGACCTAGTGAGAGTGCGAGGCCGTGGGTGGCGGTGGGATGACTCCGTCGAGGAGGGCTCGGGCGTTCGTCAGGTTGGCGGTCATGCGGTCTACCCGTCCAGCTTGACTCCGAGCAGTGCGTCGACGGCCTGAGCCACCAGAGCTGGAGCCTCCGCATCGTCCCCGTTCGCCTCAGCCCACGTGTCGATGGCGGACAGGGCGGCGACGGTGTCGAGGTCGTTCGTGAGGGCCGCGCGTACGGCGTCGATCGCAGCCGTACCGTCAGGACCCGAACCGCGGGTGACGGCGCCACGCCAGACGTCCAGGCGTTCCTGCGCGTCGAGCAGCTCGGACGACGTCCAGAACCAGTCAGTGCGGTAGTGGTGGGCCAGGAGCGCCAGCCGGATCGCCATCGGGTCCGCCCCGGCCAGGCGCTCCTTCGACACCAGCACCAGGTTGCCCTTCGACTTCGACATCTTCTCGCCGTCCAGGCCGACCATCGCCTGGTGCACGTAGGCCCGCGCGAACGGGTACTTCCCGGTCGCCACCTGCGCGCCGCTGGCCGACATCTCGTGGTGCGGGAAGATCAGGTCCGACCCACCGCCCTGGATGTCGAACGTCATGCCGAGGTGTTCCAGCGCGATCGCGGAGCACTCGACATGCCAGCCCGGCCGGCCGCGACCCAGCGCGGAGTCCCAGGCAGGCTCACCCGGCCGCTCGTGCCGCCACAGCAGGCTGTCCAGCGGGTCCTGCTTGCCCGGGCGATCCGGGTCCCCGCCGCGCTCGGCGAACAGGGCCCGCATGGTCTCGCGGTCATACCCGGACACGTTCCCGAAGGCCGGATCCGCCTTCACCGCGAAGTACAGATCGCCGTCCACCGAGTAGACCGCGCCGGCGCGCTGCAACTCCTCGATCGCGGCCGCGACCAGGTCGACCGACTCGACCACGCCGACGTAGTTCTGCGGCGGGATCACCCGCAGCGCGGTCATGTCGTCGCGGAACAGCTGGATCTCCTGTTCCGCCAGGTCGGTCCAGTCGACCCCGGTCGCGGCCGCCCGCTCGAGCAGCGGGTCGTCGACGTCGGTGATGTTCTGCGTGTAGTGGACGTCGTACCCGGCGTCGCGCCAGAGCCGGTTGATCAGGTCGAACGTCACGTACGTCGCCGCATGGCCCATGTGCGTGGCGTCGTACGGTGTGATCCCGCACACGTACATCCGCGCCGTACCGCCGTCGGCCGGCGGCACCTCGACCGGACCGCCCGACGCGGTGTCGTAGAGGCGCAGTCGCCGGGCCGGACCCGGCACGACCGGGATGTCTGGTTTCGTCCACGCCTGCATGATCTGGAGCTTATGACAGCCCGGACTTCCCGGACGCGACACGGTTCCACTCTCCGGTCCCCCGGTCCGGCCGGCGCGGGAGCGACTACCCTGCCCAGACCCGTTCGGCGTACGACGCGAAACTCGTCGCCGGCCGCCCGAGCAAGCGCTCGATGTCATCCGTCGGCATGGTCACGTGCCCCTCGCGCATGATCTCGAACAACGCGTTCAGTTCGTGCACGGCCTCCTCGGGCCAGCCGGCGGCGAGCAGCTCGTCGCGGTACGCGGCCGGCGTCACCGCGACATACTCCATCGGCCGGCCCGAGACCTTGGCGATGGTTTCCACCGCGTCGGCGAACGTGATCGACTCCGGCCCGGACAGATCGTAGATCCGGCCGTCGTGACCGGTCGAGGTCAGAACCGTCGCAGCGACCTCGGCCAGATCCTCCACGTCGACGAACGGCTCTCGCAGGTCGCCCGCCGGCAGAGCGAGTCGGCCCGCCAGCAGCGGTTCGCGCCAGAGGTCCTCGTCGAAGTTCTGATCGAAGTTGTTCGACCGCAGGATCGTCCACCCTGCCCCGGATGCCTGGACCACTCGCTCCGCCTCGGCCATCCCGGCGCCGAACCGCCCGGCCCACTTCTCCGTGGCACGCCCAGACAGCGTGACGAAACGCCGTACCCCTGCGGCCACCGCCTGGCTGACGAACGGCTCGATCGGCGCGGGATCCTCTGGCGCGATCAGATACACCGCTTCGGCTCCGCGAACAGCGTCCGCCCAGCTGCTCCGGTCGGTCCAGTCGAACCGGGTCTCGCCCGACCGCGACGCGGCGCGTACGTCGGCTCCTCGTTCGCGCAGCCGCGGCACCACCCGGCGGCCGGTCTTACCTGTTGCCCCTAGCACCAAAATTGTCATACCCAGAGTCAATCCGGCCGCGGCGTCCGAACCCATGGGCGACCGGACCGCGGGCATGTCCGTGCGGCCCACCTATTGTGGCTGCCGTGGATCCTCTCGCCGACCTGTTGCGCGGCCTCCGCGCTGAAGGCGCCGTTCTCGGTACGCCGGTGCTCGCCGCGCCCTATGCGCTCCGCTTCACCGACGGCGCGGCGCTGACCCTTTGCGCTCCTCTGCTCGGCGACGGCTGGCTTGTCGTCGACGGTGCCGAACCACGGCTGATCAGGCCGGGCGAGACCGCGGTCGTGCGTGGACCGAATCCTTTCGTGTTCACCGACGATCCGTCGCGGACCGGACCTGCCCTGGAGGTGAGCTGCGACGGCCGGATCGACTCACCCGGACCGATCGACCACGGCACTGTTTTGCTGGCCGGCGCGTACCACGTCCGGCAGGAACTCCCCCGCCGCCTGCTCGACGAGCTCCCGCCGCTGGTCGTGATCACCGAGGACCACGACTGCTCACCGTTGCGCGACTACCTGCACGAGCGCGTCGCCGCCGGCGCTCTCGGTCGTCACGTCGTACTCGACCGGCTGCTCGACTGGCTGATGGTCTGCACCTTGCGCGACTGGTTCGAAGGCAATCAGCCACCCTGGTACGACGCCCTCGGCGACGACGTGGTCGGTCCGGTCCTGCACGCGATGCACGCCTCCCCCGCCGCGGGCTGGACCTTGGCCGGCCTCGCCGAGGTGGCGGCCGTGTCCCGGACGACCTTGGTACGACGCTTCACCGAGCTGACCGGTCAAGCTCCCCTCGCCTACCTGACGGAGCTGCGGATGACCCTCGCTGCCGACCTGCTGGCCGAGCCCGGTGCGACGGTCGCCGCAGTGGCCCGCCGGGTCGGGTACGCCGACGCGTTCAGTTTCAGCGCCGCTTTCAAACGCGAACGCGGCGCCAGCCCCAGCTCCTACCTGACCCGTCAGAAGGCAGGCCAGGGAATGGCCGGCCAGTCATCACTCGGGTAGGGGTGAACGCCGGTTTTCAGCAGCATCGCGCAGCGCTCGCGGGTCGCGGTCAGCTCGACCGCGGTGATGAGATCACACAGTTGCTGGCCGAGGCCTCCGGCGAGTTGGTCGGCCAGTTTGCGTACGTCGTCCAGCACGTCGGCCGGGATCGGTTCACCGGCCCAGCCCCATAGCACCGTCCGCAACTTGTCGTCCGCGTTGAACGTGACACCGTGGTCGACACCGAACACACGCCCGTCGCCCGGGTTCAGCACATGCCCGCCCTTGCGGTCGGCATTGTTGACCACGGCATCGAATACGGCCATCCGCCGCAACGCCTGATTGTCCGCGTGCACCAGCGTCACCGGGTTGTGCCGCCCGTCCAGCGCGTCGAGTACGCCGATCCAGCCGTCGGGCACCCGCCCTTGCGGGACGATGTCGACCAGCTCGGTCTCCTCCGGCCCGAGCTCGGCCTCGTCGATCCACAGCTGCACCATGCCCTCGCCGAGCGGCCCGTCCCGCAGCAGGGTCGGCGGCACCAGCGACCAGCCGAGCGCTTCGGAGACGACGTACGCCGCGTACTCGCGCTGGGCCAGGGTGCCGTCGGGGAAGTCCCACAGCGGCCGCTCCCCCTGGACCGGCTTGTAGACGACCGTTGCGGACTCGCCGTCGCGACTCACCGAGCCCTGGAACGTGCCGTTCGACGCTGCCACCAGCCGGCCGTGCAGGGACAGCTCCCCAGTGGCGAGCAGGTCCGGAGCGATCATTCCGGCAGGTGCCTGCGGTAGCCGTTGGCACGCGGGCAGATGTGCCCGTCCGCGTCGATCGGCCGCCCGCAGAACGGGCAGCTCGGCCGTCCGGACGCGACCAGGGCGACCGCCCGGCGGGCGAACGCGCGGGCCTGCTCCTCGCTGATCCGGACGATGAACACCTCGGCGTCCTCGGACTCCATCGCGGCCGCGACCGGGTCGGTCTCCTCCAGCTCGGCCTGCTCGCCGGTGACGACCGAGAACACCTCGATCACCACCCGCTCGGCGTCCGCCTCCCACGCCAGCGTCATCGTGCCGGCCCGGAACTCCTCCTCGATCGGCTGCTCCAGCGGATCGGTGTCGTCGAGCCCCACCGCGGTGGCCGGCTCCCGGTCGAACCGCCGGGCCACCTCGTCCAGCATCACGTCCAGCCGCTCCGCGAGCGCCATCACCTGTTCCTTCTCACAGGCCACCGAGGTCAGCCGGGTACCCGCCCTGGCCTGCAGGAAGAACGTCCTCGCACCGGGTTCACCCACGGTGCCCGCGACGAACCGATCCGGGTCGTCGTAGGAATGCACAACTCGCGCCATAGCTAGACCCTATTACCGTCCGCCCACAACCGCGTCTGAGGACTGCTTCCTGGTTCGCCGGGCCTTGGCAGGAGGGGGCGGGATCAGGGAGGCGAGCTCGCTGCCGGAGTCGTTCAGGCGGACCAGGAACGGACGGGTCGCGGTATAGGTGATGATCGTGGTCGACGCGGTGTCCACCACGATCCGCTGGAAGGTGTCCAGGTGCTGCGCGAGCGCGTCCGCGACGATCGCCTTGATCACGTCGCCGTGTGACACCGCCACCCAAAGCGCGCCGTCCCCGTGGCTCTTCGCCAGCGCCGCGTCATGCGCCCGTACGGCGTCGACCGCACGCTGCTGCATCGCCCGCATCGACTCCCCGTTCGGGAACGTGACGGCCGACGGGTGCTGCTGCACGACCGGCCACAGCGGGTCCTTCATCAGCGTCGCCAGCTTCTGCCCGGTCCAGTCGCCGTACCCGCACTCGGTCAGCCGGCGATCCGTTGCCGGGCGCAACTCCTGGTGGTGTTTCGCGATCGCGGCCGCGGTCTGCTTGCAGCGCTCCAGCGGTGAAGTGACGATCGCGGCCAGCGGCAGCTCGGCCAGCCGTTGCGCGACCGCCTCGGCCTGCCGCAGCCCGGTCTCGTCCAGCTTCACCCCCGGCGTGCGGCCGGCCAATGTGCCGGACGTGTTGGCGGCGCTGCGGCCGTGCCGGACCAGAATCACCGTGGGCATGACCTGCACGTTATCCGGTCGGGGCAAGTCGGTCGTGCCTGGCGGTCCCGCGCAGTAGGCGCTGGACCGCCAGGCACGACCGCAGCTGCCATGATGGAGAGGTGATCGTGGACTGCGGCGTGTACGCCGAGGGGGAACGGAAGGACCTGCCCAGAGACCCCGAGACCGTTGCCCAGGCCATCGACGACGACGGTCGCTGCTTCGGCTGGGTCGGCCTGCACGAGCCGACGGACGCCGAGATGCGCCGGGTCCAGGGACTCTTCAGCCTGCACGAACTCGCTGTCGAGGACGCACTCAAGGCCCACCAGCGCCCCAAGGTCGAGCGGTTCGGCGACGCGATCGTCGTCGTACTGCGCACGCTCTGGTACGTCGACGAGGGCGACGCCGTGGAGACCGGCCAGCTGAGCGTCTTCATCGGCGCCCGGTACGTCGTCACGGTCCGGCACGGCGAAGGTGGTGAACTGGCCACCGCCCGGCACGAACTGGAGGAACGCGCCTCGGTGCTCGGCCACGGCCCGTCCGCCGTCCTCTGGGCGATCTGCGACTCGGTGGTCGACGGCTACGAGGAGGTCGCCCAGCAGGTCGAGGCCGACGTCGACGAGGTCGAGTCCTCGGTCTTCTCGCCCGAACGCACCAGCGACGCCGAACGCATCTACAAGCTCAAGCGCGAGGTGCTCGAGATGCGCCGCGCGATCCAGCCGCTGCGCGACCCGATGGAGCAGTTCGCGCACGGTGTCCCCGGTATCAGCCCGAACGCCGCGCCGTTCTTCCGCGATGTCGCCGACCACGTCAACCGGGTCTCGGACCAGACCGAGGCCCTCGACGTACTGCTCAGCTCGGCGCTGAACGCGCACCTGGCCCGGGTCTCGGTGCAGCAGAACGACGACATGCGCCGGATCTCGGCCTGGGTCGCCATCGCCGCGGTCCCGACCATGGTGGCCGGGATCTACGGGATGAACTTCGACAACATGCCCGAGCTGCGCTGGCACTACGGGTACTACGCCGTACTCCTGCTGATGGCCGTCGTCTGCTTCACCATGTACCGGTTCTTCCGCAAGGTCGGCTGGCTCTAAGTCGCTGTGATGGTGCTGGTGGCCAGCAGGATGACGATCACGATACCGACCAGGATCCGGTAGAAGGCGAAGATCTCGGTGGTGTGCTTGGCGACGAACTTGAGCAGCCAGGCGACCGACGCGTACGCGACCACGAAACTGACCACTGTCCCGACCAGCACCGGCACCAGCCCGACGTCACCGTTGACGGCGTGCGGCAGCTCGAAGATCGCGGCTCCGACCAGCGCCGGGATGCCGAGCAGGAACGCCATCCGGGTCGCCGCGACCCGGTCCAGGCCGCGGAACAGGCCGGCCGAGATGGTCGCGCCGGAGCGCGACACCCCGGGGATCAGCGCCAGACACTGGATGACGCCCATCACCACCGCGTCGATCAGAGTGATCCGGGTCAGCGGCCGCGACTTGCTGCTCAGCCGCTCGGCCGCGACCATCACGAACGACCAGCCGATCAGGGACGCGGCGACCCACCACAGGCTGCGCAGCGGCCCGGAGATGATGTCCCGGCCGAGGTAGCCGACGACGCAGATCGGCAGCGAGCCGACGATCACGAACCAGCCCATCCGGTGGTCGAACTCACCGCGGTACTCGGGGTGCCGGATCCCCTTGAACCAGGCGACGGCGTACCGGCTGATGTCCTTCCACATGAACAGCACCACGGCCGCGATCGCGCCGAACTGGATCACCGCGGTGAAGGCGGTGATGCTCGGGTCGTCGATCTGCTGGCCGAGCGCCTTCGAGGCGATGGTGAGGTGGCCGGTGCTGGACACCGGCAGGAACTCGGTGAGCCCCTCGACGATGCCGAGGATGATGGCTTCCCAGATGCTCATGGAGGATCAGTCACCGACCCCGGCGAGGTCGAGCGCCTCGGCGACCGTGCGCAGATCGGCGATCCGCTGGTCGACCGTCGGCGCGAACGGGGTCAGCGAGACCGTGGTGGCGCCGGCCTCGGCGTACGCGGTGAGCTTCTCGGCCATCCGCTCCTTGCCGCCGAGCAGTGAGATCGAGTCGATGAACCCGTGCGGTACGGCGGCCATCGCCTCCCGGTGCTGCTTGCCCAGGTACAGGTCCTGGATCCGCTTGGCCTCCTCGGCGTACCCCATCCGGACAGCCAGGGCGTTGTAGAAGTTCTTCTCCCGGCTGCCCATGCCGCCGATGTAGAGGGCGGCGTACCCGCGGATCGGGTCGGCCGCGGCCTGCAGGTCGTCACCGGTCATCACCGGCACGGACGCGACGACGTCGAAGCCGTCGAGCCCTTCCTGACGGGTTCGGCGACCCGTCGCGATGTGCTTCAACTGCTCTCCCAGATAGGCGGGGTCGTTCAGGATGCCGAGCCAGCCGTCGGCGATCTCGCCGGCCAGCTCGAGGTTCTTCGGGCCCACCGCGGCCAGGTACACCGGCACGTGGTCGCGGAGCGGGTGGATGGACAGCTTGAGCGGCTTGCCGGGGCCGTCGGGCAGCGGCAGCGTGAAGTGCTCACCCTCGAACTTCACCGTCTCACGCCGCATCGCCGCGTTGACAATGGCGACGTACTCGCGGGTGCGGGCCAGCGGCTTGTCGAACCGGACGCCGTGCCAGCCCTCGGACACCTGCGGGCCGGACACGCCCAGGCCGAGCCGGAACCGGCCGCCGGACAGCCGGTCCAGGGTGGCCGCGGTCATCGCGGTCATCGCCGGGGTCCGGGCCGGGATCTGGAAGACCGCGGCGCCGACGTCGATGGTGGAGGTCTGCGCGGCGATCCAGGTCAGCAGGGTGGCGGCGTCCGAGCCGTACGCCTCCGCGGCCCAGGTGACCGAGAAGCCGAGCCGCTCGGCCTCCTTCACCAGCCTCAGATGATCCAGATGGTCGTCGCCACCGAAGACGAAGCCGATGTTGAGTCCGAGTCGCATGACAGGCGAGCCTAACGAGCCGTTGTCGGTGCCCCGCAATAGGCTCGGGTACATGCAGCAGCGCTATCTCGGTCACAGTGGACTGGCGGTGAGCCGGATCGGCCTCGGCACCATGTCCTGGGGGCGTGACACCGACGAGCATGAGGCGCGTGAGCAGCTCGCTGCGTTCGTGGCCGCCGGCGGCACACTGATCGACACCGCCGCCGCGTACGGCGACGGTGACAGCGAGCGACTGATCGGCTCCCTGCTCGGTGACGTGGTGGAGCGTGACGACCTGGTGATCGCGACCAAGGCCGGTTTCAGCGTCCGCCGTGGTGAGCGGATCACCGACACGTCCCGGGGTGCCCTGCTGCGCGATCTGGAGGGCTCGCTCCGCCGGCTGAACGTCGACCACATCGACCTGTGGCAGCTGCACACCTGGTCGGACGACGTACCACTGGAGGAGACGCTGTCGGCGCTCGACCACGCGGTCAACTCGGGCAAGGTCCGGTACGTCGGGGTGTCCAACTACGCGGGGTGGAAGTCGGCCCGGGCCGTCACCTGGCAGCAGGCCTGGCCCGGTCGCGCGGTCCCGGTGTCGAACCAGGTGGAGTACTCGCTGCTCGCCCGGGACGCCGAGGCGGACGCGATTCGGGCGGCCGGCGGGCTGGGGATCGGGATCCTGGCCTGGTCGCCGCTTGGCCGGGGTGTGTTGACTGGGAAGTACCGCACCGGGATCCCGGCGGACTCCCGGGCGGCGTCTCAGCATCTGTCCAGATTCGTCGACCCCTACCTGGACGGCCGGGGTTCGGGCATCGTTGAGGCAGTCGCGCGAGCCGCCGACGGGCTCGGCTGGACACCGCTCGAGGTGGCCCTCACCTGGGTGCGGGACCGGCCGGGCGTGTCGGCGGCGATCGTCGGTGCCCGGACGGCGATGCAGCTCAAGTCGGTCCTGGGAGTGGAGGAGCTCACCCTCCCGCCCGCGATCGTCGCAGCGCTGGAGGATGTGTCGTAGAGCGGTTGTGGAGGTGCGGATGGCCGAATACGAACTGCAGCAGTTCGAGGTGTCCAGGACGGAGTCGCGCGGCGCCGTCCGCCGGTTGCTGACCGAGCACGCCGAGTACGGCGGCTGGGAGCTGGCCCGGCTGCGTCGCTACCCCGACGGCACCCGCAGAGTCTGGCTCCGCCGCCGCATCATCCGGGTGATGCGGACCCTGTGAGCAAGGCCGCCGTCACAGGTCGTGGCGGTACTCAGACCGCTCGGCCAGGGTGGGGATCGCGATCTCGGAGATGGTCGGCAGTCTCGCGCTGTGCCGGTCGGGCTTTCACGAGGATTGTCAGCGCGACGAGAGTGGTCAGCAGGCCGGCGCCGATCAGCGTGTGCTCGGCTCCGGCGGCCGCGATGATCGGCCCACCGGCAAGCATCCCGGCGGAACTCCCCGCGTTGACGACCACGGTCTGCCCGGACAGCAGCGTCCGCCGCTCGGCGCCGGCTGATGATCGGGTGATCAGGACCGAGATCGCGGAGATCCCGAGTACGACGGCTATGCCCGCAAGTGCGCCCATCAGGGCAATGACCGGCGGTGTCGTCCACAACCCCATGCCGATCCAGCACACGCCCATGAAGCCCCAGGCGAAGGCGGCCAGTCGTACTGGTGGCACACGACGTACGACGGCCAGGGAGATCGCCGTACCGATGATGGACCCGACGCCGTACCCGGTCATGCCGGCAGCCACGTAGACACCAGGCTCACCACGCTGGGCGCCGATGACGGACAGGCCAAGGGTGAAGGCAAACCACGTCACACAGCCGGTCCCACGAGCTATCCAGCCGTAGAGCACATCGGGACGCCCTTTGAGGCTCCCCCGGATCGAGGGCATTGCTACACGTTCAGGAGCTCGCTCTGCCTTCACAGTGCAGGCCAGTAGCCCTGCTGCCACCACAGCGACCGCCTCCACCCACAGCAGCCCGTTGGTGAGACCTGTTGACACTGCAAAGGCTCCGATGACCGGTCCGACCATCATGCCGACCCTGCGGAGCCCGTCCTGCCACGTGAGCAGTACGACTGCCTTGCCCTCACCCCACCGGTCTCCGGTGTCAGCCAGCAGGGCTGACCGACCAGGAGTCGACAGAGCGTCGCCACACCCGAGCAGTAGACCGCTGACGACCAGCAACTCAGGTGTGAGGATTCCTAGCGCAGCTGCAGCCGGCACAGACGCCAGAGCGAGTGCGGTCACGACTGCAACCACAGCAAGCCGTGGACCCGAGTCCACCCACTGCCGCGCCTTCCTGGCCCACCACGGCGACAACAGCACCGGTACGCCGGACGCGCCGGCGACCAGCCCGGTCGCAGCGACAGAGCCGGTCTCATGGAGGATGACGAGCGGCAACGCGACCTGCGTGAACCGGAGCGCGAGGTCCGCCGTGCCGCCACCTGCCAGCAAGGCGAGCGCTTCGTTCCGGGCTCTCATGCCTTTGATTCTTGGAGTTGTCAAGCGACCCGGGTAGTCGGCGGCCGCTGGGTGGGCGTCATAGGCTGCACCTATGGCTTCATTACCGTCGGTCGAGGATCTCCGACTGGTGCAGGCGATCAGCCGGACCGGAGCGGTTGGTACCGCCGCCCGCGAGCTGCGGATCTCGCAACCGTCCGCGTCCCAGCGACTGGCCCGGCTCGAGCGCATGTGCGGCACCAAATTGTTCGAGCGCGACACCCGCGGCGCCCGCCCGACCCCAGCCGGCGCCGAGCTCGGCCGCCGGGCCGACCACATCCTCGGCCACCTCGAGGAGGTGTACGCCGCCACCCGCGAAGCCGCCGCCGGTCACCGGCTGGTGATCGGCGCCTTCTCAAGCATCGCGCCGATCCTGTTCCCGATCCTCGACGCCGACCTGCTCGACCTCGACATCCAGCAGGAGGTCGACCACGGCCACTTCCTGGTCGAACGGATCGCCGAGGGCACCATGGACGCCGCCTTCATCGCTATCGCCGACCAGATGACACTGCCCCGCGGCACCATAGCCCGCCTGGTCGGCCGCGACGAACTCGTTCTGTTCGTTCCACCCGGCGCGGCCTCACCCGGCCGCGGCAAACAACCGTTGAAGGACCGCCCGATCCCGTTCTCCACCTACGACCGCGGCGCCGAAGAGATCCACGCACGCCTGGTCGCCCTCGGCGCCGTACCTCGCCGCGGCGTGACGCTGAGTACCACCGTCGGCATGGCGCGTCGCCGTACCCACCTGGCCCTCGTCCCCCGCAGCGCCCTCGCCACCGAACTCCGCCCCGGCGAACGCCTCATCCCGGCCCCGTTCCGCTACCGCCTGACGCTCTCGCTCGTCACCACGCCGACCCCGCCCAAACCCCTCATCGAGTACCTCCCCAGCCTCCGCGCCACCCTCAACCTCTTGTGAGTCAGGGTTTGCGGTACGACGCTGTAGCTGAGGTGAGTGCGATGGCAGTACGGCAGTGGACGGTCGACATCGTGATCGACGAGGTCGAGGACGAGCGGACCACACATGCCGAGGCCCGGCTGCGGACCGACGGCGAACAACTGGCCGGACGAGGCACGGCGTACCGGCACCCGAACGACGTCGAAGTACCCCAGATCGGCGACGAACTCGCCGCCGCCCGGGCCCTGTCGGAGCTGTCCCACCGCCTGGTCCTCGCAGCAGCCCAAGACATCGAGGAAGTCACCCACCGGCGCCCGCACCTCCGCGGCTGACACGTAGACCGGCGTGAGGACTCGTCTCAGAGCGCCCTCGGAGGTCAGTCCGCGCCCAGGATCCTGAGCCCGTGAAACTCCCGGAAGTCATCGAAGTCCTTCAGGTTCAGGGTGGCGAGAGGCAAGTCGTAGGTGAGACAACACGCCGCGATCCACATGTCATTGATGGGTCTCGGCCTTCCTCGCTCGACGCCGGCGGCAGACAGCCGACCCCAAGTGGTCGCGACGGCCTCGTCGCCCGGCAGAACGGGGATACCGGACAGCCAATCCGCGAGCGCCTGCCGGCTGCTCGCTCCCCAGTGACGGATCTCCGTCCATTTGGTCACCTCGCCCAGCGTCACAAAGGTGATGAGCGGCTGACGACCAATCAGCCGTGTGGTCAATGGACCGGTCAGCTTCCGCTTGTGCACCAGGGAAGCGACGTCAGTGTCGAGGACGACTGGCTGCACAGGTCAGGCGATCTCGCGGTGACGTTCGGCGTACGTGAACGCCAGGAACTCTTCAAGTTCCTCGTCGGACTGGAAGGTGTCGGCGGCCAGATCATCGAGCGACCGAATCGGAGCGGTGCCTTTCGCCGCCAGCAGCTCCGCCAGGGATAGCCGGGGACGAACGAGTGGCGCTCCAGCCTGGTCAGCCTTGTCCGTGGTCATTCACACCTCCTTGTTGCCTGGAACTCAGTGTAAGACCATCGAGCCCGCAACCTTGCCGGGCCACCGGCGGCCCAGCTGGGCTGACCTCGGGGGCTAGGCCTCGTCGAGGAAGCGGTCGAGGACTCGGGAGCCGAACTCCAGGGCGCTGGTGGGGACGCGTTCGTCGATGCCGTGGAACATGCCCATGAAGTCGAGGTCTGGCGGCAGTTGCAGCGGTACGAAGCCGAAGCACCGGACGCCGAGTCGGCTCCAGGACTTGGCGTCGGTGCCACCCGACATCAGCAGCGGCGCGGTCCGGCTCTGCGGGTCCTCGGCCGCCAGGCACGCTTTCATCGCCTCGACCAGACCGCCGCTGAACTCGGTCTCCAGCGCGATGTCCTCGACCACGACCTCGCGCTGGACCTTGTCGCCGATCAGCTCGTCGATGGTGGCGAAGAACTCGTCCTCGTATCCGGGCAGGAACCGGCCGTCGATGTGCGCCTCGGCGTCACCCGGGATCACGTTCACCTTGTAGCCGGCGTTCAGCATCGTCGGGTTGGCCGTGTTCCGGATCGTCGCGCCGAACATCCGGCTGAAGCTGCCCAGCTTCGCCAGCGTCTCGGTCATGTCTTCCGGGTCGAGCTCGACCTCGAGCACGTCCTCCAGCGTCTTCAGGAACTCCCGGACCGTCGGCGTGACCCGGAGCGGCCACTCGTGACCGCCGATCCGGGTCACCGCCTCGACCAGGTTCGTGACCGCGTTGTCGTTGTTCACCATCGACCCGTGGCCCGCCGTACCGCGGGCCTTGAGCCGCATCCAGCTCATGCCCTTCTCGGCGGTCTCGATCAGGTACAGCCGCAGGTCGTCCTTCACCGTGACCGAGAACCCACCGACCTCGCCGATCCCTTCAGTGCAGTCGGCAACGGTGTCCGGGTGGTTGTTGATCAGCCACTGGGCGCCGTACACACCGCCGGCCTCCTCGTCCGCGGTGAACACCAGCCGCACCGGCCGCCGCGGCTTCGCCCCGGCCCGCTGCCGGGCCCGGACCACCGACAGCACCATCGCGTCGAAATCCTTCATGTCGACCGCGCCCCGGCCCCAGACGCACCCGTCGAAGATCTCCCCGGCGAACGGGTCGACCTTCCAGTCCTTCGGGTCGGCCGGTACGACGTCCAGGTGCCCATGCACGAGCAGCGGGTCGGCGCTCTGGTCCTCGCCCTCCCAGTGCGCGACCAGGGTCGCCCGGCCCGGCTCCGACTCGTAGATCGTCGACTCGATCCCCACCTCGTCGAGCTTGGCCGCGACGTACTCCGCCGCGACCCGCTCACCGTTGCTCTTCCCGTTGCCGTAGTTCGTGGTGTCGATCCGGATCAGCTCGCTGCAGAGCTCCACCACCTCGGCGTCAGGCGTGTACGACGTACGATCCCTGGCAGTCGGAGAAGTCATGGTCACATCCTCTCGCACCCTCGAATGACATCGGGTCAGACGGGTATCTGAAAGGTGTGAAGGGCGACCGGGTGGAGATCGTCGTCGATACCGGCAGCGGTGTGTCGACGTACGAGATCGCCGCGACCAAGGCCGGCCGCCGGGTCGAGATCAACACCACCCGGAACCTGACCGAGGTCGTCGAGGTCACCCGGTCCGGCACCCCGGTGCGTACCGCTCGGTTCATCTCCGCGCGCGTGATCGCGCTGGTCGAGCACCCGGCCGGCTCGCCGAACGGGTCGGCACCGGGCTGATGACCGAGCCGGTCCGGATCGAGTCCACTGGCGCGACGCTCCCCGGTGACCTGACTGTGCCTGCTGGCGCGACCGGGCTGGTGATCTTCGCCCACGGCAGCGACAGCAGCCGCCACAGTCCCCGGAACCAGTACGTCGCCGGGGTCCTCGGCCGGGCGGGTCTCGCCACGCTGTTGTTCGACCTGTTGACGACAGAGGAGGCGGCCGACCGCAGGAACGTCTTCGACATTCCGCTGCTGGCCGGCCGACTGGCAGCCGCCCATCGCTGGGCCGCTGATCGTCACAGTGACCTTCGCATTGGGTACTTCGGCGCCAGCACCGGCGGGGCCGCCGCGTTGTGGACGGCGGGTGACCCTGGCTCAGGCGCGAACGACGTGGGGGCGGTGGTGTCCCGCGGCGGGCGGGTCGACCTGGCCGGTTCGCGGCTCGCCGAGGTCGCCGCGCCGACGCTGTTGATCGTCGGCGAGCTCGACACCGACGTACTGGAGCTCAATCGCCAGTCCCAGCGGCAGATGCGCTGCGTCAACCGTCTCGAGGTCGTTGCCGGTGCCACCCATCTCTTCTCCGAACCCGGCACGCTCGAGCGCGTCGCCGTCCTCGCACGCGACTGGTTCCTCCGTGAACTGGCCGGCCACTGAGCCTGAGCTGGTCTCAACCCAGCACGCCCTCGCCCAGGCGACACCTCCACCGTGGACGCCGCCAGACACCTGCCTGGTCGGTGGAGTGTGGGTCTGCTTTCCCCGCGACCTGTCCGGCACCGGGTCAGCGGGCGATCGGGCCTGGGGCGCCGCGGTCGTCATCGATCACGGCGGCGTCGTCGGACGGTGTCTGGTTCCCGGTCACGCCTCAGCGTCGTACGTCCCCGGTCTGCTGGCTCTCCGTCTCGGCCCGCTGCTGGAGGACGTGGTACGCCGCCTCGAACCGCAACCCGACGTACTCCTGCTGGACGGGACCGGGCGTGATCATCCGCGGCGTGCCGGGCTGGCCTTGCACCTTGGCGCCGTACTCGATCTGCCGACGGTGGGCGTGACTCACCGGCCGCTGACCGCCTCCGGGGAATGGCCGGCCGACGTACCGGGGGCGATGTCTCCGCTGTTCATCGGCCCGGACCAGGTCGCGATGTGGCTGCGCACCCGGCCTGGCACGCGGCCGCTGGTCGTGCACCCGGGTTGGCGGACCGACCTGACCACGGCTGTTGCCGTCGTATCCCGGTGTCTCGCCGGACGTCGTACCCCCGAGCCGTTACGGCGGGCCCGCCAGGCCGCGCGGCTGCTCAGAGGACCTTGAGTCCGTACATCTCCCCCAGCGGGTCGGCGATCAACTCGACCCGGGTGCCGTCCGGGTCGCGGAAGTAGATCGACGTACCGCTCTCCTCCAGGTACTCCACACCGGCCTCGTCGAGGTTGTGCTTCAGCCGCTCCCACTTCTCGGGCTCGACCGAGATGGCCAGGTGATGCAGTCCGCCAAGCACTTCGGCGTACGGCCCGAGATCCAGCCCCGGGAAGTCGAAGAACGCGAGCAGGTTGCCATTGCCGATGTCGAAGAAGAAGTGGTTCGACCCGTCGTAGTCCCGGTTGCCGACGATCTCGGTGAGCGGGAACTCGAGCACCCCTTGGTAGAACCCCACCGTCCGCTCCACGTCCGCACACAGCACCGCGACATGATGCAGCCCCCGCGCGGAGCTCTTGCGATGGTCTTTCAGGTACGTCGTTCTGATCCGCTCGCGCTCGGCCTCGATCGCGGGCAGGTCGATGTCCGTCATGCAATCCCCCTCAAATCCGGAAGAACAGGTTGAGATAGCGGTCGGCAACGGCCCGCTCGCCGCGGATCGTGCCGGAGTTGCTCCGCCCGAACGCGGTCAGCACGAAGCTGCCCGGGTCGAACTCGATCACAGTGCCGCCGAGCTCGCCCGGTTCGTACGACATCCCGTCCGGCCCGACCCGGACCCGGGTGTCGCCGGCGTTCGGGCCGCTGGTGATCCGGATGCTCAGGTCGCACGGGTCGTTCACCTTGGTCGTGTACTGCCACAGCACGAACATG
The DNA here is from genome assembly GCF_040639075.1 of Kribbella sp. NPDC023972. NCBI lineage: Bacteria > Bacillati > Actinomycetota > Actinomycetes > Propionibacteriales > Kribbellaceae > Kribbella > Kribbella sp. NPDC023972. The sequence continues at coordinate 16,548 of NZ_JBEZZH010000005.1, forward strand.
AACGGGACCAGCAGGTCGGCCGCCTCGCCGGTCAGTCCGTGTGCGCGGCCCGTCCCCTGCCGGACGTCCCATGAGTGGACGCCGTAGTCCATCAGCTGGAAGGCCGGGAAGAAGAAGGACGGCAACGGGCCCATGTAGAAGTGCGGGACGTTCAGCCCGGTCCAGTCCTCCGGGCCCAGCGCGTCGAAGATCTCCATGATCTTGTCGAAGTCGCCCCGCAACCGCTCGACCAGCTCGGCCCGGGGCACCTCACGGAGCGCCAGCGCCTGCTTGTCGACCCGCTCCGCCATCCCCGGCAGACCGTACGCGGCCGGCAGCTCGGTGTGCGACCTGGCCGCGTCGAACGCGACGAAGTACGCCTCGGTCGTGTCCGCGATATGCGCCACCACGTCGCGTACCTGCCAGTGCCCGGCCCCGGTCGGCGCCTCCCACATCTCGTCACTGTCGACGAGGTCGAAGAACTCCCCCGCCTCCCGCCGGACCACCCCCAGGATCGTGTCCTTACCTTCGAACGACATCGCGTTCCACGCGTTCATCCCGGCCTCCTCCCGGACACCACTTGAATTTCAAACTACGCCCGAGAGCCCCCCAAGTCAGCCCACCGCCACCCGAGGGCCCGAAGTCAGCCCCCGGCACCGCCCCGATGTGAATTCCACCCGTGGAGTTTGCTACTGTTCTCCGGTCAGCGTCGCTAAGGCGACCAGACCACTCGTCCGGGTGGCGGAATAGGCAGACGCGCTAGCTTGAGGTGCTAGTGCCCTTCGCGGGGCGTGGGGGTTCAAGTCCCCCCTCGGACACACACTATCCACACGCGGCGCGGGCGTAATGGAGACTATGGCCACGCGCGTTCGGTGGTCGTAGTCGACCGTCAGACGCAAGGCCTCGTACAACTCGGCCAGGTCGTCGCGATTCGCTCGATCGAGCACACAGCCGATGTCCCCGAGCTGGTCGACCATCGCTCGGATCTCGTTCGGCGTCAGCCGCTTCGGGTACTCGATGGACGCCAAACCTGCCTCTGCGGCTCGCTTCTCAGCCATCACGGGGTTGTACTGACTCGTCAGCTCACTCGGATCCCAGCCCGCCTCCAGGGCGCGGCGAAGTCTTGACATCGTCCCTTCCGCCGCAGCGATTCGCCTGCGGAACTCCGCCTCGGCTCGCTCCTCAGGGCTGCTTTCGTGCTGCGCTCGCGAGAGCTTCGACCGTGGAGTCGACCTCTGAACAGCTAGGAGTGGGACGTCCGTCGGTATCGCGGTCGACGGCTGTTCCCGGACACCCCGTTCGACGTGGTGACCGCATCTTGATCGGTGGAACGGTGCGGCACCGCCGAGCCGTCCACAGGCTTAGACCTCGCCAGCCACAGGCCGGTGAATACTGCGGTGGCCACAGTGACGGCGCCGGCAGCGACGAAGGCGCTGTTGAGGCCGGTCTCGAAGGATGCGCCGCCGGATTGCCGGCTGCGGACGATGGCTCCGAGTACCGCCACGCCGAGCACCGCGCCGATCTGCCGGGTGGTGCTGCTGATGCCAGAGGCGAGGCCGCCTTCTTGCGGGCTGACCGCTTGGATGGCGGCGCCTGTCAGTGGGGACATGGTCAGGGCGAAGCCGATGCCGACGACTCCCAGCCGCCACCACACGTTCCCGTAACCGGTGTCGGCGTGCACCATGCCCAGCGCCAGGAGCCCCCCTCCGGCCAGGGCCAGGCCGACGGTGACCACGATCCGGAAGCCGTACCGGGCGGCGAGCCGGCCCGCGAACGGGCTGACCATCACCATGGCAAGGGAGGTGGGAAGGGTCTGCAGGCCGGCGCGCAGGATCGAGCTGCCCTGGACGTACACGAAGAACTGGGAGAAGAAGAACGACGAACCCATGAGCGCGAACCCCACCACGACCATGGCGGTGTTGGACACGGTGAACAGCCGCTGCCGGAACAGCCGCAGCGGCAGCATCGGAGCGGAACGACGCGCTTCGACAGCGACGAAGGCGGCGAGGAGGATCACCGCGGCGGTGAAGCTGCCCCGGATCACCGGAGACGTCCAGCCGCGGGCACCACCCTCGATCAGCCCGTACGTCAGCGCCCCCACAGCCAGAACGGACAGCACCGTCCCCGGGATATCGATCGCGGGCGCGCTCGGATTGCGGGACTCGCCAAGGTGGCGCAGACCGACCAGCAGCAGGACCACGCCGATGGGCAGATTGACCAGGAAGATGGCGGGCCAGCCGAAGGCATCTGTCAGCACGCCGCCAGCCACGGGGCCTGCGACCAGACCAATTCCGCTGAATCCGGCCCACAGCCCGATCGCCTTGATGCGTTCCTGAGGAAGGGGATAGGCGGCGGCGAGCAGGGCCAGCGAGGCAGGGCTCAGCGCCGCGGCCCCGACGCCCTGCAGCACCCGGCCGGCGACAAGCCATCCGATCGAGGGCGCGAGGCTGCACAGCACCGACGCGGCGGTGAACACCACCGCACCGACCAGATACACCCGCTTGCGGCCGAACCGGTCGGCGAAAACGCCGCCGGACAGCAGCAGCATGGCGACCAGCAGCACGTACGCGTCGACAATCCACTGCAGACCGGTCAGCTGAGTGTGCAGCCGGTGCTGCATATCGGGCAGCGCTGCTCCAACAATCGTGTTGTCGAGCAGCACCATGAATTGGCCCAGGCAGGTCACCGTGAGCAGCACGGCCCGGTTTGGTCGACTGCCTACGGCCGCAGGCAATGCAGCCATGCGGATTCCTCTCAATCGTTGGTTGCACCTCTCCACGGCCGACGCGGTCAGCCTCTGGGCGCTCTAAAGCAGTAGTTGACTGCGTTAGGCGACTGTACGAAGGCTCTCCCCACAAACGCAAGTCCCGACTGCGTTAAGCTGGAACCATGGACGAGCGACAGCGAGCCCGGCGACCCGGCGGGCGCAGCGCCCGCGTCGGCGCGGAGGTGCACCAGGCCGTCACCGACCTGATCAGCGAGCGCGGCTACGGCAACTTCACCCTCGGCGAGGTCGCAGCCCGCGCGGGCGTGGCCGACAGCAGCATCTACCGCCGGTGGGGCAGCCTGGACACCCTGCTCACCGACGTGGTCCTCACCCGCCTCAACGCGCGGTCGCCGATGCCCGACACCGGGAGTCTGGCCGGCGACCTGCGCACTTACGCGGCCAACGTGGCCCGCGAGATCACCGGACCCGACGGCCTGGCGTTGCTACGCCTGGCCGTCGCTCTGTCGAGCAACGGTCAGCAGGGCCGGCAGGCGCTTGACGACCTCCTCGCCGAACGCGGCCGGCAACTGCAGGCCATGCTCGATCGCGCCCGCGAACGCGGCGAGCACCCACCCGACGCGCTCGGTGTGCTGGACCACGTGATGGCGCCGATGTATATCCGCGTTTTGTTCGGCATCGGCCCGCTCACCCCCGAATACGTCGACGGGCTGGTCGAGCAATTGCTGTGACCTCAGCCTGGTCCGCCCGGGAGCAGAGCACGTAGGTGCCGCCCCTCGGACGCGGCGCCAGGGCTCCGTGAGGTGCTCGCCGACACGCGCTCGCCAGCTCAGGCATCCGACCCCTTGGCTAGCTCCCGCGGCCTGGCCGAATCCGTCGGCCGACGGATCGTCGCCTCGGATCGGGGTGAAGTCGACGTCCAGATGTCACACCACCACACGATGCCGAGATCCGGATACGACGCCAGCCGTGTGCAGGCGAATTCGGACATCTGTGCAGCCGACTCCGAACATCGACAGAGATCGTTAGCGACACACCGGACTCATGGTGTCGGAAAGGTGTCGCAAAGTCGGAGTCTCGAACAACGCCATGGCCTCCCTTTCTCGTGCGGTTCAACTGTGAACGCTGCCAACCTCACCAGGCCCAGATCGTCATGTGTGCCCTGTGCGGCAACACCGTGATGCTGGGCGGGGAACTGGCCACCATGGTCGAAGGTCAGTTGCCGAGCTCGGTCTCGCGATGGCTCGGCACGGTGACAAGGCAGTTCGATAGACCGTGCGGGCACCCGGCTGTTCCCCAGCCGGCTGCCTTCACGAAGTGATACATCTCCTCGGCTGTCGGGTTAGAACCGCTGTGACGATATGGATTGCTACTTCCCCGGTGATATTGGCGAGCTGCGAACAACTGGTAGAGGCCTAGTAGGAGTGGGGCTGTCCCGGCGCCTACGATCGGCAACGCTGATCCGCCCCAGACTGGAATGTGCTTGGCGAGCAGCACAACGCCGACGACGATCGTGACCGCGCCAACAACGTCGTCGTACATGCACGGATAGTCGGTCTCGCCGAGCATCAGAGTGCGGTAGCCGACGTTGAGCAGGTCGTACCAGATGTTCAGCTCGGCCGCCGGCGCGAACTGGCCGCCACACTGGTTATCCGATCGCGGATCGCCCGGCTGTGCGGTGAGACTTGGTGATGTTGAGTTCGGCGGCGCGGTGGGTTCGGGCTGAATGACGAGCTCCGCGCACCCCGGGCGTCCGTTAGACGCCGGCTGCTTCGGTGTGGGCGGTGGTGCTTGCGGTGATCCCGTCGAGCATTCGGCGAAGTCCCCAGAGGTACTGCTCGGTGGAGATGTAGCCGGCCATCGCGGCCGCCGCCGCAGCCGTGCGGGGGTAATGCTCGGCCGGTGTCGCGGTAAAGGCGTCGAGCCGGGTGTCGATTCGTTCCGACTCCGGCGGCAGCGGACCGGGTTGGGGTAGATCGGCGACTTCGAGCGCAATTGATCCGAACACGTAGACGATCAGCAGGTAGGACGCGCGTGCGGCGTCGGTGGGGTTGAGTCCCGCGTCGGCCAGCAGCTCGAGGAGCCGCTCGTTCAGGGCGAGAGCGTGCGGGCCGTCCATCGGACCGCCGATCAGCAGCGGGACCGCGCCGGGGTGCGCCGACAGCCGCTCCCTCAACTCCAGAGCGAGGGCCTCCACGCGTTGCCGCCATGGCTGGTCGCGGTCGATGAAGACGCCGTGGTCGACCTGGCCGAGCAGTCGCTCGACGAGGGCCTTCACTATCGCGGCCTTGTCCGGGAAGTAGGTGTACACCGCATTCGGGGCCACGCCCACCTGCGCGGCAATGGCCCGCACGGAGGCCGCGTTCGCCCCGCCGGCGTCGAGCAGGGTCAGCGCGGCGTCGAGGATCTGGTCCTCGGTCAGGGCTCGCCGCGGACCGGGACGAGTTCGCTGGGCTGGTACTGGCACGACCTGCCTTCCTCTTGACTTCATCTCTGTACAGCGTACATTATCTGTACAGCGTGCAGAGTTGAAGGTAATCAGAGCTGCGCGAGATCCAACCACCAGCCCCAGCGGGCTTCGCCGGACGACTGGCACAGCCGCAGACACCCATCCCCGAGCACGTCCATCACAACCCCGGTCGGCCCTGCCGACCTCTGGAGTTGAGCAGCATGACCCGATCCGGAACATCCGACCCGGTCTTCCTACGTACCTGGTTGGTGTGGACCGCTGGGTTTCTCGCCTTCCCCATCGCCGGCCTTGCCGGCACCGCGGTAGCGGGCCGTGTCAACGACGCCCTTGCCGCGCTGCTTGGCGGCGCCGTGGCCGGGCTCGTCCTCGGCGCGGCGCAGACGCTGGTCAGCCGCAAGCGGCTCGACCCCCGCAGGTGGATACCGGCCACCGCCCTCGGCATGGGTGGCGGGCTTCTCCTCGGCGCCGTCACCGTCGACTACGGCACCTCTTTGGGCGACCTCGCCCTGATGGGCGCCCTCACCGGCGTCGTCCTCGGCCTGGCGCAAGCCCTCGCCCTGCCACGGCAGACAACCCACCTGCGTTGGGCTTGGGCCGCCGCGATGCCCGCCCTGTGGGCCCTGGGCTGGACCGTCACCACCCTCGGCGGGATCAGCGTCGACAACCAGTTCACGATCTACGGCGCCTACGGCGCGGTGACCTTCTCCGCACTGTCCGGACTCCTGCTCCACTACCTCCTGCCCTACCGCGCCACCACCGGCACAAGCCCGACGGAGCCACGGATCGCGGCCAAGGCATGACCACTCCCCCGCACGTCATCTTCGGCACCGGCGCGGTCGGCCTGGCCACTTTCGACGCACTCCGCCACCGCGGCGAGACCGTCAGGCTCGTCAACCGATCCGGCCACGCCCCCGTGCCCGACGACGTCGAGGTCCTCGGCGGTGACGCCCTCGATCCAACCTTCACCGCCGCCGTCGCCGAAGGCGCCCGAGTGATCTACCAGACGCTCAACCCGCCCTACCCCGAGTGGAGCGAACAGTTTCCCGCCCTGCAGGCCGGCGTGCTCGCCGCCGCCGAAGCCACTGGCGCGCGGCTGGTCAGCATGGAGAACGTCTACATGTACGGACGCCCCGCCGGCCGCCCGTTCACCGAGGACCGCCCCTACGACGCCCACACCAAGAAGGGGCAGCTCCGGGGACGGATGGCCCGCGAACTCCTCGCTGCCCACGTGGCCGGACGTGTCCAGGTCGCCATCGGCCGCGCCTCGGACTACTTCGGACCACGCGGCGGCGCCCAATCCAATCTCGGCGACCGCGTCTTCGCAGCGGCCCTGGCCGGCAAGACCGCTACCGTGCTCGGCGACCCCGACCAACCGCACACCTACACCTACATCCCCGACATCGGTGAAGCCCTCGCCGTCCTCGGCGAACACCCCGACGCTCCCGGCCAGGTCTGGCACCTTCCGAACGACCCCGACAGCCGCACCACTCGGCAACTCGTCGACATCGTCTACCAGCACGCAGGCCAACCGCGTACCAAGCTTCGCGCGATGCCGCCGGTGATGCTGCGCGCGCTCGGCCTGATCAACCCCACCTTGCGGGAGCTCGGCGAGATGCAGTACCTGTTCGAGGAACCGTTCATCGTCGACAGCAGCAAGATCGCGACCAAGCTCGACGTTCACCCCACTCCGATCGACCAAGCCCTGGCCGACACCCTCATGACCTATCGCCGCGGATAAGAGGTCAGCCCTCTGGACCCGATCCGCGATATGCCCGCATCCGACCGGGGTCAGGAGGGTACTTCGCCGGTGAGGTCGGGAAGTGCCGTGCCGAGGGCGTTGAGTCTGTCGGCAACGGCTTCAAAGATTCCCACTCCCCGGGGACAGGAACATCGGTCGGTGGTCCTAGAACATCGGTCGGTGGTCCTAGCCGGCGGTCGATGGGGAGACCGCCACCGGACCGGCACACAGGCGCAAGGACGGGACGGTGCCGATGGGTTGTCCCGCGCGACGATGCGGATCAGCGTGGGACAGTTCATCGGCGCTGTCGTGGCGTGGATGGTCGTGTCGGGTGGAGCCGGCGTCTCACCATCGCTGCCGCGGCCGCGATGCTCGGGGTCAGCGTGGACAAGGTCCGAGAACTCGCTCGTACCGGCGTACTCCCCCGGCACCGGTACGGCCCGGGACCGATTGCGATCGACGACGCACAGCACCTGATCGACACCGGGGCACTGACTGACCCAATCCACCGTGGCCGGGTCCCACTCGCCGTGGCCGCCGTGAAGCTCGGCGCCGGCCGCGGACGTCGCGGCATCGGCTTGCAGTGGTGCGAGCGTTCTACGAGTACTGGGCGGAGCTCGGTCTGGGGCCGGTGGTCAATCCGGTACAGCTGCGCAGCCGAGGGCGCGCGCACGCGCATCACACCCCCGCAACCGTCCGTCTGGGGAGCAACCAGGTCGACACCGCGCTCGCCAACAGCGCCAAGGAGACGATCGACGGCCGACCCGCCACCGGCAGTCGGTACCCCGGTACTCCTCGCCGCCGTGGCGATGACGGATCCGGCGTGGTCGCTGGTCGCTGGCCTGTTCCGCCCGGCTTCAAGGACCGGTGGCATCACCGCACCGACTTTCGTGTACGCGTCCACGCTAGGTGGCTCTCGATCTGGACCGCTCGAGGGGGTTGATCACCTCAGGTCGTGCGGCTCACCCCATCCCAGCCCAGGCCCACGCGGCAGCAGACTCTGCTGAGGAGGTGTGCCGGAGATGACCGTCGTGCGTGTTCTGTTGGTCGACGACCAAGCACCGTTTCTGCGGGCCATGAGTGCCGTGGTTGCGGAAACCGCTGGGTTCGAGGTCGTCGGCGAGGCCTCCTCCGGGGAGGAATGCATCCTCGCCGCGGCTGAGCTGTTGCCAGACTTCGTGCTGATGGATGTGAACCTTCCGGGCATCGACGGGGTGGAGGCCACGAGGCGGCTGCGGGGGCGCCAGTTTCCGCCGGTGGTGTTGTTGCTCTCGACGTATGACGAGGATGCGGGCGCGTACTTCGTCGCCGAGTGCGGGGCGACGGCGTACGTGACCAAATCGGCGTTGGGGCCGGACCGGCTGAGGGAGGTGTGGACAGCCTCGTCCCGGTGAACCGACTTCCACGGGCATTGCGCCGCGGTTCACGACACAGCCGGTGCTCGGGCTGACGGTGCGCGAACTTCGACGAAGGTGCGGCCGTCTCGGCCCGTGGTCGACACTGACCCGCCGGTCGCCTCGATCCGGTCACGCATGTGGCTGAGGGAGAGACCACCGCGCTCGGTGCCACTCACGCTCAGGTGCAGTTGATCACCCTGCACCGAGACGTTCACGGCGATGGGGTGATCGAAGGCATGCGTCGCCTCGGCGACACAGAAGTAGGCTGCCGCCTCGACACGTGGGTCGAAGCGCAGACCCACCGCGGAGTCCTCGACCGTCAGACGCCCAGGGAGGTTGGGTCGAGCGAGCAGCGAGCCGAGTGCCGTGTGGAGCCCCGAGCGGGTCAGCTGGGCCGGGAACACCCCACGCGTGATCTCCCGGAGCCCCTGCATCGCGGTGTTCATGGACGCAAGGAGCGGTGCGAGCTGTGCGCTGTCCAGCGCAGTAGCACCGTGAGAATCGGAGTGCGACAGCTGGCGGAGTCGGTCCGGTAGCGGCGCGAGGTGCGGAATCACCTGACGGGCGATTGCACGTTCGACTCGGCTACGTTCGGCGTCACCAGCGCTGATCAGCCGTGCACGGGACTGGTCGAGTTCGTGAGCACGCAGACTGAGCTGCTCCACCTGGGCAGACAGCTCGGCGGTCAGCCGGGCGTTGCGGAACGCCTTTGCGGCCTGGTCCGCAAGATCAGCGAGCAACCGGTGATCTCGGGGACGCAGCGGGTGTCCGGCCGCCATCTCCACGGTGATGCTGCCCAGCCGTTCCCCGTGGTCCACGACCGGTATCGTGACCCGCGATGCGGCCGCATCGTCCGCACCGGTCGGCGGCCAGGCGGCTACCCGGTCAGTACCGGCATGCACGTGGACGGACACCACGGCACGGCATGCGTTTACCGCACGCGCGGCGGCCTCGGCCACCGCGGGCAACAGCGCGGTCGGGTCGGGCTTGTCCCCGAGCCGTCGGCTGAAATCGGCCAGTGCCTCGTACGGGGCCGCGGCCGCGCCGAACGCCAACCGGTCGGCCAACCGCACCACTCGGCGCCGCAGGGGCTGGAACGCCATCGCCACCACAGCCGTCGCGATCAGTGACGGCCAGAAGCCACCGGCTCCTCCGCCTACCGCGGAGCCGACGACCACGACCACGAACACATAGCCGGTCGCTGCCAGTCCGGTTGCCACGGCCAGCATCAGCGCCCGGTTGACGATCAGGTCGATCTGCAGCAGGCGGTGGCGCAGCACCGCGACGGCCACGCAGAGCGGGACAGCGAGCAGCGCGAGGCGCAACGGCAACCCCGCCAACCAGGTTCCCGTTTCGCCCTGGATACGCGGGACCGCCAAGATGACTACGACGCCGATCGCCAGGAACACGGCCGAGGACGCTATCCACAGCAGCTGGCGCCGCTCATCATCCCTGGCCCTCCGCAGGCGTAGCACCAGGGAGACGGCCGAGGCGATCAGGCCAGCGGCGACGAGGAGGTATCCCATCGTGAGCAGCACCGTCGACAGGGTGAATCCGTCGTACTGCTCGGCGTAGACGAAGACTCCGGGCCGCGTCGTCAGTGTTCCGAGGGTGCGCAGGCCGAGACCGGCAAGTGTGGCCCACAGGGCCCACCGCCAACCGGGCGAGGCGAGGTGCCCAGTGGGCGATATGAGGAAGACCATGATCAAGGCGGCGAAGGCGGGCCAGCCGAGCAGCGGCGACGCCCAGGCGATTACGTGGGCCCAGTACAAGGAGCCGAGGCCGTCCCCTTCAAGCACCCAAAGGGTGTAGGCGTCGGCGGCCAGGGTCACCGAGAGCAGGCTCGCGACACACAGCAGCCACCCCAACATGTGCTTCGGGTGGCGCGAGACGATCAAAGCTCCCATCAGGGCGCATCCCACGCCCGCCAGCGGGGCGAGGGGCCATCCGTGGTCGGCCCACGTCGCCTCGCTCAGCAGCGGACGATGAGCGGCGGTGAAGATCGTGTCCAGGATGACGGCGATCGTCGTCAGGCCGACGACGCACCAGGCGATCCGGGCGCGCACGTCAGACGACCTGGTGGGTAAGCGACAAGGTTCCGTGAGCGCTCGCGGCCTCGTCGGGCCGGGGTATCACGGCGGTCACTGTGGTGCCAGTGCGCTCTAGGGACACGACCTCGACGGTCCCGCCGACCGCATCCAGGCGGTCGCGCATGTTGGCCAGACCCGCCCCGGATGCCGCAGCGGCGTGAGCCTGGTCGAAGCCGGTGCCGTCGTCGGTGACGGTGAGCCGCCATCGATGCGAGTCCTCGTCCACCCGCACCGACACCGTGCCGGCTCCGGAGTGCTTGGCTGCGTTCTGCACCGCCTCCATGCAACAGAAGTAGAGCGCGGCCTCGACCCGCGCTGGAAGTCGTGCCAAGCCGTGGGTGTCGATAGCGACCGGCATCGCGCTGCCGGCGACAGCGGATCGCAACGCTTCCCCAAGGCCTTCGTCGGCCAGCTGCCTGGGGTAGATCCCGCGGGACAGAGCCGACAGCGTCTCGATCGCCAGGTGCGCCGCGACCGCCTGCTCGGAGAGCACCATAGCGGCACGACTCGGGGACCGACCGGCGATCGTGTGCGCGAGTCGGAGGTTGACCGTCAGGGCCACCAGATGTTGCTGGGCGCCGTCATGGAGGTCGCGCTCGAGGCGGCTCCGCTCGGCGTCCTGGGCCTCGATGAGCCTCTCTCGGGAGGCTTGGATCTCCTCGGAGCGGACCAGCAGCTCCGCGCGACGGTCATCGAGCTCGGCTCGGAGCCCGACCCACCTCAGTACCAGGCCGGCCTGGGCAGCCAGCCCGGCGAAGAGCCGTTCCTCGACGAGGGTGAGGGCCAGACCGGGGCGCTCTTGGAGCCGGAGCACCCCCAGCAGTTGCCCCCCGTGGCGCACCGGCAGGGCTCGCAAGCCCTCCTCGGTCACGATGATGTCCTCTGATCGCATACACGGGGGTATTCGATCGGCGTCGACGTCGGAAGGCCAGGTGGCGGCCAGGTTCAGGCGGCCGGAGACGTTCAGCCACACCTGCGCCCACTTCGCCCCGGTTCCCTGAGTCAGCAGCATCGCCATCCGCGCCGGCAGTTCATCGGTTGCGTACGCGCTGGTGACCGCATCCGAGAAGTGGCTCAGCACGTCGTACGGCGTTGGAGCGCTCAGACCCCATCTGGTCGTGGCTCGTTCGAGAGCGGCCTGCACCCGCGTGAACAACAACGCCACGACGGTCGTCGCAAGCACCGACAACGGCACACTGGGCGAGTCGGTGTGGCCGATCAATGCTCCACCACCAAGCACGACGACCACGTAGACCCACACCACGAACCCCGCCACGCCGAGGAACACGACCAGTTTGCTCCAGCCGCCACGGTGCGGCGGTCGGAGAGCGCGGTGTGACCTCATACTGCAGTGTGCGCCACTGCGGCGATTGTGGGGAGGGGTTCTGCCGCACCCGCGCGGTGGGCTAGCCGTAGCAAGCCGACCTGACGGGCGCCTCAGCGGCTCGTGCCGCTGGCCTCGAGGTAGGCCAGGACGGCCATCACACGCCTGCTGACCTCGTGCTCGTCGACGAGCCCAAGCTTCTGAAAGACCGAACCGATGTGCTTCTCCACGGCCCGGTCGCTGAGGAAGAGTGTCTTCGCGATGGCCGCGTTGTTGCGGCCGGTGGCCATCTCGTGGAGGACCGCCCGCTCGCGCTGGGTCAGCCCCAGGAGCGGGCCGTCGGTTCCCCGGCGTGCGAGCAGCGCTTCGACGACCAGCGGGTCGAGCACTGACCCTCCGTGGGCTACTTCGTGCAGGGCACGAGCGATCTCGTCGAGGTCGCCGACCCTCTCCTTGAGCAGGTAGCCAACACCTGCGGCCCCTTCGGCCAGGAGCGCGAAGGCGTAGTCCTCCTCGACGTACTGCGAGAGCACGACAATCCCCACGCCCGGGTGCTCTGCGCGAATGCGCTTGGCCGCTTCGATGCCCTCGTTGGTCTGGGTGGGGGGCATCCGGATGTCGGTGAGGACGACGTCCGGCAGATGCTCTGCCACCGACCTCATCAAGGACCCCAGATCGGCCGCGGTGTCGACTATCTCTATGCCCTCGCTCTCAGCCAGCAGCGCGGAAACTCCCTCACGAGCGAGGTAGTTGTCGTCGGCGAACACGACGCGAAGCGGCATGCCTTGGACTCTAGCGACAACCCAGCTTGCGCGGGAGGCCACTGACCCAGGCGGACCGCCGGGACGCATCAGCCCGCCAGTCCCGGCGTGGTGGGGTCAGCACGCACGTGCGGTGGGGTCGGGTCCCGCTGTTGTGCTGCTCGCCCCATCGTGGCGGTCCCCGCCAGTTCGTAGCGTCGATCTCGAGCCACGGGACATGCCCGGCCTGGGATGTCTGGACGGTCGAGGTGAGGAGTCCGACATGTTGGTACATCTAGCCGACTGGTGCTATCGGCAGCGACGCCTGGTGGTCGTCCTGTGGATCGCCGCGCTGGCGGCCGCCTTCGCGCTCTCGAGCTCGTTCGGGGGAGAGACCAAGCAGGACTACCTCCAACCCGGCTCTGAGTCACAGTCCGCCTCGAAGACACTTCAGGCCAAGTTCCCCCAGCAGGCCGGCGACACCGTACAAGTCGTGCTCCACTCCGAGGACGGCTTCTCCTCGACCGTGGTCCGCACGAGGGCGGTGGACATCTTCGCCGACCTCGCCGCCGCCCCCCATGTGATGGGTGTTGCCAGCCCCTTCAGCGAAGGCGGCGCCAGCCAGATCTCACCCGACGGCAAGACCGCATACGCCCTCGTCGCGCTCGACAAGACCGCGGATGAGTACACCCCCGCACAGGCCAAGGCGCTCATCGAACCAGTTCTCGCCGCCGGCGACGACACCCTCAGGGTCGAAGCCGGCGGGCCGGTCGCAGCGTTGTCCCAGTCAGCCCCCGTCGGCGGGGAAGGCATCGGCCTCATCGCCGCCGCCCTGATCCTGCTGTTCACCTTCGGCTCCGCGGTGGCGATGGGGTTGCCCCTCCTCACCGCAGTGTTCGGCCTCGGCATGTCCATCGCGCTCGGAGAGCTGCTGCGCCGGGTCGTCGACGTCCCGGACTGGGCGACCGCCACGGCCGCGATGGTCGGCCTCGGAGTCGGCATCGACTACGCGCTTCTCATCGTCACCCGGCACCGCAGCAGCCTCGCCGAAGGACGAGACCCACGACATGCGACCCTGACCGCGATCGCAACGGCCGGCCGGGCCGTGGTGTTCGCGGGCCTGACCGTCGTAGTCGCGATGCTGGGCATCCTCCTGGTCGGTCAACCGGCCCTGGCTGGCTTCGCCTTCACCGCCTCGCTGTTCGTGCTGGTGACCATGACCGCATCGTTGACGCTGCTGCCGGCCATGCTCGGCTTCGCCGGACGGAACATCGAACGCCTGCACGTGCCGCTGGTGAGCAAGAACCAGCACGCCTACGACACCACACGCTGGTACCGCTGGAGCCGGTTCATCCAGCACCGGCCATGGATCGCGGCGATGGGTGGACTCGCCGTCCTGCTGGCGCTGGCCGCCCCGTTGCTCGGCATGCGCCTGGGGTTCCCCGACGCCCAGAACGACCCGAAGTCCTACACGACCCACCAGGCCTACGACCTGATCGCGGACGGGTTCGGCCCCGGCTTCTCAGCACCCCTGGTGCTCACCGTCCAAGGGTCGTCCGGCAACGAGCTGCTCGCGGCGAGCGACAAACTCGGCACGGAGCTCGCCGAGGTCAGCGGCGTGGCCCTCGTGTCCTCGGCCGTCATCAACGACGCGGGTGACACCGCCGTACTGACGGTGGTACCCACCACATCTCCCCAGGACGAAAACACCGAGGCTTTGGTCGACACGCTGCGCGACACGGCCATCCCGGATGCCACCTCGGACACCGATCTCACCGTCGCCGTCGGGGGGATGATGGCCTCGAACCTCGACGTCACCCGCGGGGTCGCAGACCGGCTGCCGATCTTCTTCGGCGGTGTGCTGCTCATCTCGTTCGTGCTGCTCATGATGGTGTTCCGCTCGGTCGTAGTACCGCTCAAGGCCGTGATCATGAACCTGCTCGCGAGCGCTGCCGCGTTCGGTGTCCTCACACTCGCGGTCAGCGGCGGACCGCTCGGCGATCTGGTCGGCATCCCGCAGGCCACACCGGTGCCGATCCTGCTGCCCATCGGGATCTTCGCAATCCTGTTCGGGCTCTCGATGGACTACGAGGTGTTTCTCCTCTCCCGGATCAAGGAGGAGTACGACAAGACCGGAGACAATGCGCTCGCCGTCGCCGACGGCCTCGCCAAGTCCGCCCGGGTCATCACTGCCGGCGCCGCCGTGATGATCACCGTGTTCCTCTCCTTCGTGCTCGGCCAAGAGGTACTCGGCAAGATGTTCGGCATCGGACTGGCCGCCGCCGTCTTCATCGACGCCACCGTCGTCCGAATGGTGCTGGTTCCGGCCACGATGGAACTGCTCGGCGACCGCAACTGGTGGCTGCCGGGCTGGCTCGACCGCCTGTTGCCGAACATCCACGTCGAGGGCCACGAGGTCACTGACGACGAGACAGCAGCACCCGAGCCCCTCGTTCCCAACGCCCCGGTGCCGGCGGGCACCGGCCCCCGCACGTAGCCGCCATGTGTCCCGCTCTCGACGCAGACGCATCGAGAGCGGGACCCAGCGGCCCCGCTCCTCGTCAACGAGACCGGGGCCCAGTCCACTCCCCGCGCAAGAAACAACCCGAATGAGGCTCGAATATGACCAGTCCCCAGCACACCGCGTCCCGGCAGGAGCTCGCCCCATGATCACCGTCGAAGGAGTCACCCGGAAGTACGGCAACTTCACCGCGGTCGACGACGTCAGCTTCACCGCCTCCGCGGGCCGGGTGACCGGGTACCTCGGCCCTAACGGGGCCGGCAAGTCGACCACGATGCGGATCATGGTCGGGCTCACCCGAGCCACGTCCGGAACCGTCACGATCTCCGGGCGCGGGTTCGCGGACCTGCCAAACCCGGGACTCGAAGTCGGGGTCCTCCTCGATGCGTCCGCCCAGCACGCCGGCCGCACCGGCCGCGAGATCCTGACCCTCGCCCAGCGCTTCATGGGCCTGCCACGCACCCGCGTCGAGGAGATGCTGGAGGTGGTCAGCCTCACCCCGGCCGAAGCCTCCCGTCGCGTGGGTGAGTACTCCCTGGGAATGCGTCAACGGCTCGGCATCGCGACCGCGCTGATCGGAGACCCCGAGGTACTGATCCTCGACGAGCCCGCCAACGGACTGGACCCGGCCGGCATCCGCTGGATGCGCGACCTGCTGCGCGGCTACGCCGACCGCGGCGGGACCGTCCTGCTCTCCTCACACCTGCTGCACGAGATCGAGGTCATCGCCGACGACATCGTGATGATCGGCCACGGCCGGATCGTCTCCCAAGGCACCAAGGCCGAACTGCTGCAGGCGGCCGGCACCGTCGTACGCGCCGCGAACATAGCCCATCTCGAGAAGGCCCTGAACGAATGGGGACTGGCGACGAGCCCAACCGGCGACGGCGCGCTGTGCATCGACGCGGACGCCACACTCGTCGGGACGGTGGCGCTCGAGGCCGGTGTCGCCCTGACCGAACTGCGAGCCGCCCAAAGCGCCGGCCTGGAGGAAATGTTCCTCGAGCTCACCTCCGCTACCCAGCGAGAAGGAGCACCGGCATGACCGCCATCGCAGCACAAACCATCCGCACCGGCAGGGCCACCGTCCACCGGATCCCTCTGAGCAGGATCACGGCTGTCGAGCTCCGCAAGATGTTCGACACCCGCTCCGGCTTCTGGCTGATCGCCAGCATCGCCATCTCCGCCGTACTGGCCGCCGGCGGCGTCATCCTGTTCGCGTCCGACGACCAGCTCACCTACTCGACCTTCGCGACCGCGATCCGCTTCCCAGTGGTGATCATCCTGCCGCTGATCGCGATCCTGGCCGTCACCAGCGAATGGAGCCAACGCACCGGTCTCACCACGTTCACCCTGGTCCCGCACCGGAGCCGGATCATCGCCGCCAAGGCGATCTCATCGGTCATCATCGCCATCGCGGCGATGGCGCTGACGTTCGCGGTCGGGGCCGTCGGCAACCTTTTGAGCGCCGCCGTCACCGGCACCACCTTGGTGTGGGACGTGACGATCACCCAGTGTCTGTACTACGTCCTCGGGATGATCCTGAGCCTGCTGATCGGCTTCATGCTCGGTGTCCTCATCCGCGCCTCGATCGGGGCCATCGTGGCGTACTTCGTCTACACCTTCCTCCTGCCCACCATCTTCAGCCTGCTGGCCACCAGCCAGCAGTGGTTCCACGACCTGCAGCCGTGGATCGACATCCAGTTCGCCCAGAGCGGCCTGTTCGTCTTCGACAAGTCCCTGACCGCCGAACAGTGGGCCAACATCAGCGTCACCGGGATCGTCTGGCTCGCCCTCCCCCTGCTCGTCGGACTCCGACTCGTGATGAGGACAGAGGTCAAGTAGGCACGTTCGTCCCACCTGTGCACGGAATCGAGTCCATTATGACTACCACCCCCACTCCCATCCCTACCCCCACGGACCGTCCGTCCCGCTCCGATGGCCGGCCGAGGGGAAACATCGGCTGGATCGTGGCCGGCTCGTTGGCCGCCGGTCTTATTGCTGCCCTACTGTTCGTTGCCGCACCGTTCATCCCGGCAGAGGAGAGTGAAGTCACTGGCGCGGTCCTGTGCGGATTCGCGCTCGGCTGGGCGATGTTGGCCGTGCTCTCGGTGCGGTTCACCGACCAGCCACAGCGATGGGCCGCGGCTCCTGCACTGTTCATGGGGCTGGGCGGTCTTCTCCTGGTCGTGTTCGGCTCCGGAGTTGACGAGGCGCTCAAGTGGGTGTGGCCGCCGGCCCTGCTGGCGTTGGTGATCTGGATGGTCGTCCGCGTCCATCGACAGCTTCGCAGCCGGAGCAGACGCTGGGTGATCTACCCAGTGATTGCGACGCTGGCTCTTGCCTCGATAGGCGGCGCCTACCAGACGGTGCGTGAAGCGGCGGATGCCAAGGCCTACCCGATCCCTGGTCGGTTGATCGACGTTGGCGGACACAGCCTGCATCTGAACTGCACAGGCTCAGGCAGTCCGACAGTCGTGCTCGAAGCGGGCGGAGGCGAGATGTCTTCGAATCTCGGGTGGATAGCGCCGGCCGTCGCCAGTGACACCCGTGTCTGCGTCTATGACCGTGCAGGTCGCGGGTGGAGCGAGCCCGCCGACGCCCCCCAGGACGGAGCGCAGACAGCGACCGACCTCCACACGTTGCTGCAGCGCGGAAACGTTCCAGGACCCTATGTGCTCGCGGGCCACTCCTTCGGCGGCCTCTACGTACAAACCTTCGCCGCCCGCTACCCTGACGAGGTCGCCGGAATGGGTGCTGGTGGACTCCACCGCACCGAAATCGGCGACGAAACCGGGTGCACCATCGACCGGCGACGTGGCCTCCTACGACATCATCGGCCGTGTCTCCACACTGGTTTCGACCTCGGCTCGACTTGGTCTGATCCGCCTGTACGGCCAGCTCGAAAACGGCAGCCTGCCGCCGCGGTCCCGGGACGAGGCACGCGCCAGCGCCGCGACCGCAAGCAATCTCCGCAGCACGATCGACGAGTACGTCCAGGCGAACGCGTCGATGGAGCAGGCTGCATCTCTCGGTGATTTCGCCGACAGGCCTCTAGTCGTCCTGACAGCCGGCAGCGGAAGTGATGCCGCCGACCTAGCGGCGCAGGAAGACATGGCCACTTTGTCGACCAACATCGCGCACCGCGTCATCGACGCCACCCACGATTCGCTGATCTCGGACGAAGAAGACGCCGCCGCCACCACCCAAGCGATCCTCGACGTCGTCTCGTCGGTCCGGAGTGCGGCGCCACTGGTCAGGTGAGCCGGAGCGCAGCCTCAAGAGCATCTCCATCCACTTGTGCCGGCCCGGGCTGCTTGGCCCTCGGACAGTACGCGGCGCAACCGTGTGTACGAGGTCCGCTGCCTACGGTGTGGGTCGGCGGACCCGGCCCGGGAAGAGGTAGATGCCTGGTCGGCGGCACAGTCGCTGGTGATGGACACGTCCAGCGGGGAGGACCATGCTGAGGCTTGGACGGCCGCAGCTTTGCGTTCGGTGACCCGGTCGGGGTTGCCCAGTTGCGGCCGCTCGGGGGTGGGGTTTCAGATGGACACTGGCAGCGATCGCCGGAGCAGCACGGTCGACCCAAGAAAGGTCGCCACCCTGACGGGCTGGTTGATGGTGATCACCTTCGTCACCTCGATCCCCGCGTACTTCTTCCTGTACGCCCCGGTGCGGGACAACCCCGACTACATCACCGGAGCCGGCGCCGACCCCACCGCGAGCGTGGCTTTGGGCGCTGTCCTCGAACTCATCCTCATCGTCGCCAACATCGGCACCGCCGTCGTGCCGTACGCGGTCTACCGGCGATACAGCGAAGGCCTCGCGCTGGGGTACGTCACAGCGCGCCTCGTCGAGTGCACATTCATCGGCATCGGGCTCCTCAGCCTGCTCACGTTCCTGTTGATGCGGCAGCAAGGCACGGCTGGCACAGACGCCGCGCTCGGCGAGGTCTTCGTCGCGATCCATGACCGGGCATTCCTGATCGGACCAGGCATCTTCGCCGGCGTCGCGAACGGAATGATCCTGGGCTACCTGATGTATCGGACCGGTTTGGTGCCACGCGGCATGGCGATGCTGGGGCTCATCGGAGGTCCACTGCTCCTCGCCGCCGCAATCGCCATCATGTTCGACGTCATCGAGCGCGGATCCGCGCTGCAGGGCATCGCAACGATCCCGGAGTTCATCTGGGAGTTGTCGTTCGGTATCTACCTCATCGTCAAGGGATTCAAGCCGTCCCCGATCCTGGCGGGGCTAGAGGGCGGACCCGATGCACGCGACGCGGGTTCCTGATCGCCCGTAGCAGCGAGATCCTTCCGGCCGAGCACGACCGGGCTGTTCTTGGGTCGGGGTGACGTTGGAATCCTGCCGCGCAGCCCGTCCGCGCGCCTGCTTGCCAGGGCAAGGACTGGTGGCGGCGGGTCAGCTGGGGTCGACTGGCTTCCAAGCAGGTGGGGCCGTTGTTGCGGACTCTGTTGATTGCGGCGGATGGCCGCGTAGCTCTCCAGCTGACTCCCCAATGGCGGCCTCGTCCACCTCTTCAGCGCCCCGATCGGCTACCTGACCAGGACGTACATCGTTACCGGAGCCGCGACCAGCGGACCGCCAGCCACTCCCCGCGCCGCGACTGGGACAACCCCTGATCAGAAGGCCCTCGGTCCTCACCGCTCGGGACTTCGTCCTCTGGGACACCGGCCCCTGCGGAGATTGGATGGTGGTACGGCGCCCAGAAAGGCACTCCACATGAACACCACAACCCAGCACCAGCCCGCGGTGGATCTCGCCACGCGCGTCCGGCAGCGGCGGCTGGCGCTCGGGCTCAGCCGTGCCGACGCCGCCCGCCGTGCCGGTCTCAGCATCGCGGCGATCGACCGGATCGAGAGTCGACCGTCCGCGATGACCGCCGGCGATCTGCTCCGACTTGTTGAGGCCCTGGACACGACCGTGTCCGATCTGGTCGGCACAGAGCCGCCGGAGCATCCGGAGAGAGGGCTCGGCCCAATCCATCCGACGCTCGAAGGCATGGCACGGTCGGAGTGCCTGACCATGCTTCAGACAAGCGATATCGGCCGGATCGCCTACCAGGCCGCCAACCAACTCACGGTGGTGCCGGTGACGTTCTGCCTGCACGAAGGATTGATCGTGTTCCGTACCGCCGAGGACTCCACGATCGCGCAGTACGCGCTCGAATCGGTCGCCTTCCAGGTGGACCGGATCGACGATGGCATGCATGAGGGGTGGAGTGTTCTCGTCAGCGGCACGGTCCGGCCGGCCACCGACGAAGAAGCGGCGCAGGTGCTTGAACTCGTGGAGCCGTGGGCCGATGGCAACCGCGACACGTGCATGGTGATCGAGCCTGTTCAGGTCAGCGGCCGCCGGCTCCGCACCTGGTGACCGACGCCGCCAGCCAGGACCTTCGGCCCTGGTGGGACGGCGTACCGAGAGAAGGGGGTGGACGCTGATGCATAGTCACCGATACTCAATGATGTCTGCGGTTCTCCCGCTCGACGGCGTAGACGGCCGCCTCGGTCCGGCGTTCCAGGCCGAGTTTGCGGAGCAGGCCGGAGACGTAGTTCTTCACGGTCTTCTCGGCCAGGAACATGGTCTGGGCGATCTGCCGGTTGGTCTTGCCCGCCGCGATCTCCGCGAGGATCCTGCGCTCCTGCTCGGTGAGCGACTGGTAGCGGGGATCGTCCTCCTCCGCCGGGTGCCGCACTCGCTCCAGCACGGCCGCCGTCATCGCCGGGTCGAGCAAGGACTCCCCGGCCGCCAGCCGACGGACCGCGCCAACCAGGTCGGTGCCGCTCACCTGCTTGAGCAGATACCCGGCCGCCCCGGCCATGATCGCCGTGAACAGCGCGTCGTCGTCGGAGAACGACGTCAGCATCAGGCACGCGGGCGGCTCGTCCATCGCGGACCGGACCTCCCGGCAGACCGTGATGCCGTCGCCGTCCGGAAGCCGGACGTCCAAGATCGCCACATCCGGCCGCAGCGCCGGGATCCTCGTCAGCGCCTGGGCTGCCGTCGCCGCATCGCCGACCACCTCAATGTCCGGTTCGCTCTCGAGCAGCTGGCTCAACCCGAGCCGGACCACCTCGTGGTCGTCCAGCAGGAACACCTTGATCGCCATGACGCCTCGCTCGTGGATCGAGTCACTGTTCAGTCCAGCGTAGTACCGCTGCTCCCGGGGGCCTTGCAATGAAGACTCTCGACCGCCTCGACACCTCCGGCCTCGAGATCCTCACGCGGGCAGAGTGCTTGCATCTGCTCGGCTCGGTACCGCTCGGTCGGCTCGTCTACACCGCCGGCGGGCTCCCCGTCGTACGCCTGGTCAACTTCGCCGTGGACGGCGACACGCTGGTCTTCGCCAGCGCCGACGGGGAGAAGCTACGCGCGGCCGAACGCGGAGACATCGTCGCCTTCGAGGCCGACACCGTCGATCTCGAGCGGCAGCTCGGCTGGACCGTGACGTCGGTCGGGCATCTGTCCGTCGTACCCGCCGACGAGGCGGAGCAACTCGCCCGCCAGATCCGGCTCCGATCCTGGGCCCCGCTGCCCTCGCCGCGGCTGATCCGGCTCGGGATCGAGTCCGTCACCGGACGCCGCCTCCTGCCCTGGGCTCAACGGCCCCACGACTGAACGTCCCCGGCGGCGTGACGCCGAAGTCGCGCCGTCCCGCCGGCCTCGTTGAGCCGTGGACCGGTGGACGCGACGGGGAAACACGCCAGCTCGACGAAGGCGCGCGGGACCCGGAGCTGGTGATCGCCGGAGCGCGGACAACTGCATCGATCCCGCCCGACCGGCACCGCAGCGGCCTGCGCAACCTGACCGAACGCGCGACCTCACTCGGCGGCATAGTGGATGTCAAGGACAACCACCCGCACGGCACCGTCGTCGAGCTCCGCGCCCCGCTGAATCACGGCTGACGCAGGTGGCGCGAGTGCCAGTCGAGCTCGGCCGTGGACGGGGTCAGGCGGATCCTGACGTCCACCGCAACCACACCGGTGGGGCCGGCAATCAGTGGGTTGATGTCGAGTTCGGCGATCTCTGGCAGCGTCTCGGCGAGCCAGGCGATCCGGTGCAGGACGTCGAGTACGGCGGGCTCGTCGGCGGCCTTCGCGCCGCGGTAGCCGGCCAGCAGCGGTGCGCACCGCAGCGAGCGGATCATCTCCGCCGCATCCAGGTCCGTCAGCGGTAGGCCACGCCACTGGCGATCGGCCAGCAGGTCCGTCAGGATCCCGCCGCTGCCGGCCATCAGCACCGGCCCGAACAGCGGATCACGCACCATCCCGATCACCAACTCGATGCCGGCCGGCGCCATCGCTTGGACGACGACCTGCGGATCACCGGTCGCGGAGACGATCTCGTCGTACGCGAATCCGACCTCGCGGGCATCGGTCAGTCCAAGCCGCACCCCGCCGACGTCGGTCTTGTGCAGTACCCCTTCGGCGGCCGTCTTCATCGCGACCGGAAAGCCGCTCTGCCGCGCCGCCGCGACAGCCTGCTCGACCGTGTGCGCTGAGGCGGTGCGCAGCGTCGTCACGCCCGCACATTGCAGTAGCTGCTCGGCCTGAAGCGGCCGCGCCCAGCCGCCGTCGCTGTTCTGATCGAGGAACGTGCGCGCCACAGCTAGGGCGCCATCCGGGTCGGTCCCGCTCAGCTCCGGCTCGACACCCTGCGGACGGGCACGCCATTCGGCGTACCGGACAGCGTGAGCATGCGCCCGTACGGCGCTTTCAGGGAACGGGAACACCGGCAACTTACCGCCGTCCGCCAGGACGATCTGCGGCGCCGCATCCGGAGCACCCAGACAGTTCACCACGACCGGTAGCCGGCTGCCGTCGACAGCCGACGAGATGGCCTCGTACGTCGCCTCAACCCGGCCCGCCCTGGTCGCCGCGTAGCAGACAAGCACAGCGTCGACCTCGTCACTGGCGATCACCGCGCGCACGGCGTGCGCGAGTGTTGCCGGCGAAGCCGCCGCGCCGAGGTCGACAGGATTGCCCGGGCCGACCGCACCCGTCATGGTGCTCAACTCGGTCTGCAGTGCCTGGCTCAGTTCCGGCACCTCGAGGCCAAGGCGACCTGCGGCATCAGCAGCCAGTACCCCGGCGCCACCAGCGTTGCCGATCACGGCCAGCCGTCGGCCTCGCGGCAGTGGCCGGCCAGCCAGTACCCGCGCGGTGTCGACCAGCTCTTCCACGGTGTCCATCCGCAGTACGCCGGACTGCGCGAACAGCGCGTCAACCGCGGTGTCCGGCGTGGCCGCCGCGGCCGTGTGTGAAGCTCCCGCTCGTCGCCCACCTGCCGATCGGCCACCCTTGACCACCAAGATCGGTTTGGTGCGCCCGACCAGGCGGGCGAGCCGGCCGAACTTGCGCGGGTTTCCGAACGACTCCAGATACAGGCCGATCACGTCGGTCCGCGGCTCGTGCCACCAGTGCAGCAGCAGGTCGTTGCCGCTGACATCGACCTTGTTGCCGAGCGAGACGAACTCCGAGATCCCGAGACCGACCCGTCCGGCGTGGTCAAGCACAGCGATCCCGACCGCACCGGACTGGGCAGCGATCGCCAACGTCCCCGGCACCGACGTGACCTCGGCGAAGCTCGCGTTCAACCGGACCGCGGGATCGGTGTTCACCAGGCCCAGGCAGTTCGGCCCGACCAGCCGGATGCTGTGCCGCCGGGCAACCTCCAGGATCGCCCGCTGGGCCTGCTGACCGGCTGTGCCGAGCTCGGAGAATCCCGCGGTCAGGATCACTGCGCCGGCCACGCCCTTGCGGCCGCACTCGGCCAGGACGTCGTACACCTGCGCCGCCGGTACGGCGATGACAGCCAGATCCACCGGACCGGGCACCGCCAGGATCGACGGGTAGGCCACCACATCGCCGATCCGGTCCGCCCGTAGATTGATCGCGTACAGCTCGCCGGTGTAGTTGCCTTGAGCAAGATTGTGGAGCACCTCGTGGCCGATACCACCGGACTTCCGGCTGGCACCGACGACAGCGACCGAGCCGGGCGCGAAGACCCGGCGCAGGGACCGGTCCGCCGCCGCCCGCTCGCGATCGGCCATCCGGTCCAGCGTCGCCGCACGGTAGGCCGTATCCAGCACGAGCTCGACCACACCGCTGTCCAGTCTCCGGACCTGCTCGAACCCCGAAGCGGCGAACACCCGCAGCATCGGCGCGTTCTCGGCCAGCGTGTCGGCCCGCAAGCGCTGGATGCCGTGGTCCCGGGCGACAGCGGCCAGGTGCTCAAGCAGCAACGTGCCGATCCCACGCCCATGCACGGCGTCGTCGAGCAGGAACGCCATCTCCGCCTCACCGGTGCGCAGTGGTTCGTAACTCGCCACACCGACGATCCGGTCGCCGTACTCGGCAACCAGCGCCACGTGCCCGTCGTGATTTCTCGTCAGGTGGTGACTGTGCTCGTTGGCCAGGCTGCGGCTGATCCCGAAGAAACGCAGGTAGATCGAGCGATCGGAGACCCGCTGGTTCATCGCGTCGAGGGCCGCTTCGTCGTCCGCACGCAACGGACGGATCCGGACCACGGACCCGTCCGCCGCCAGCGCGTCCCACCCGGCGTCGGGGTTCACCGAGTGGGACGGGTCCGTACGCTCGATTTGCGTCATGGCCTCTCCTTTTCGTCGCTTCCGTCCGGCACCAGTCCATCGCAGCGCACCCCGGGCATCGCAGGGACCAACGTCCCGAATCTGCCGCCAAATGACCGGCTGTACGTCGGCCAGCTGCATCCGCGCCCTCTCGTCCGGGCCTGCCAAGGGGACACCCGGACAGCTGGGCGGGACCTTCGCCCCTGGCCGGTCTGCTCGGCCCGCGCAACGTACGCCGACAGGGTCGTCGCGGACTCGCTGGAGCTGGCGAGGAAACTCGCACCAGGCATTGCGATCACCGCGGACCGGGTTGACGGCTTCCCTTCCCCTGTCCTGCTGCAGGAGTCCCGTACCGCGGACCTGATCGTGATCCCTAGCCGCGGGCTCGGCGGCGCCCTGGGGTGCTGGCCAGCTCTACCGGAACGGATCTGGTCGCCCATGCGCACTGCCCAGTGATCATCGTCCGCCCCAAGGCGACAGTGGGTCAGGTCCGCCGAGTAGTCATCGGGTACGACGGTTCACAGGCCGCCGGCGCGGCACTCGACTTCGGCCTCGACCATGCCAAGCGTCACCACCTAGACGCGCGAGTGGTCGCCGTACATTCCCCGCACGACGACGAGCAGCGTGTTACCCAGCACGACCTTGCTCGCGCGGTTCAGTCCCGGCAGCCCGGTCCGGTCGCCGAGCTGATCCATGTCCCGGCCATCGGCCAGCAGATCTGCCTCGTGGCCGAGCCCGCCGTCATCGGCCGCCAGTCGCTGCCGGACGCCGTCGACCAATTCCATCGCGGCGTCGTCCACGAGGGCCGGTTCCCAGTACGCCGTACGGCGTAAGGAGTCATCGATGACGTGAACAGCCCGAAGGGGCTCGTGCCGGAGGCTCGCCTCCTGCAGAGCCCACTCCAGGGCATCGGTGTCACGCCAGGAGTTGTCGAACCCGACGTGGATCACAGGCTGTGCCGTCATCCAGATCACCGCAGCCAGGGGTAACGCCGGACCAGGTCGAGCTTGGCCCACTGGCGCCCGAAGCCCCAGAGGTTGCCAGCGGCAACGAGAGCGAAGACGACCAGGGTGATCGCGCCGAGGATGTGGTCGTCGAGCACCGGGTTGTTCTCCGGAGGCAGGACGGCGCTCCACATCAGCAGGTAGAGCAGCGCGCCGGCGGCAGCCGCGATCCGGATCCCGATGCCCAGCGTCAGCGCCAGACCGATACCGGCCAGGCCGGCCATGAACAGCGGGGTGACCCACCAGTCACCGACCAGTGACCGGTAGAAGTCGGCGAACGGGCCGCTCGTACCCTTGCCCAGGAAGCCGGCCGTCGGGTCGCCGCCGTCGATCCAGCCCTTGCCGGACGGGGTGGCGTAGCCAAGACCGAACAGCTTGTCCACGAAGGCCCACAGGAAGCTCAGCCCGAAAGCGATTCGCAGGACAGCCAGCGCACGGCCGGCCGCCACCGAGATGATTGGGCGCCGATCAACATCGGGCTCCGTCACAGGTGCCGCGAGGGTCTGCCGGTGCGGGGTGGTGGTCATGATCTTCCTTTCGTCCTACTGGTTACTTCGATCGTCCGGCGACCGTCGGTGTTCCTGGCAGAGGCCGGGGTCACCGTCCGAGGTGCCGAAAGGCCCGACCGCTCGGGACCGATGCCGCTGCCCGTGGCCGGCGAATCCAGGCACGCTGAGAAGTGCGGCATCTAGGGCCGCCGAGCAGGTCGAGGAGGCCCCTCATGTCGCACGTTCAGCTGTCGCCAGAACAGATCGACGTACTACTGCGCGCTGCCGTCGCGGCGCCGAGCATGCACAACACGCAGCCGTGGCGGTTCGAGGTGAACGGTCACGTCATCGACATCTACCTGGACGGATCCCGCACACTGCCGGCAGAGGACCCGTCCGGCCGGGCGATGCGGATCGCCGCCGGGACGGCCGCTTTCAACCTGCGCTGCGCGGCGGCCGCACTCGACTACGGCACCTGGCTCGGCCTGGCCCCGGACACCGAGGAGCCCGACCTGCTCGCCCGCATCGTGCTGCAGCCAAGTAGCACACCGGACGAGCAGTTGCGCGCCCTGTACGCCGAGATCCCACGCCGCCACACCAGCCGTGATCCGATCCGGACCGCACCGCTGGCCCAAACCACCCGGATCGAACTGGTGCGGTCCGCGCTGGCCGAAGGAGCCGAGCTCACCTGGCTGTCACCCGAGCAGATCGAGACCGTCGTCGACATGTTCCTCGACACCGACCTGCGCGAGATCGCTGACTGGCACCGCAGCGCCGAACGAGCCCACTGGGTCGGCGGCAACCGGACCGGCGACGGCATCCCCAGCTCCGCCCTCGGACCTCGCGCCAGCAACTACCGGACCGCGTTCCGCGACATGGGCACCCGGCCCGCGGACCGGACCCGGACCCAGGCCGCCTTCGAGAAACACCCGAACCTGGCCGTCCTGTCCACCACACACGACGAACCCGCCGACCAGGTTGCCGCCGGCATCGCGCTGGAACGCGTCCTGCTGACGGCAACCCGCCACGGCGTCGCCGCCTCGTTCCTGAACCAGCCCCTCGAGTACGACGACCTCCGTGAGACCGTCCAGCGGACCACCGGAAAGGCCGGGTTCGCCGACATGGTGATCCGCTTCGGCCATGCCCGCCCGACAGCCGCCACCCCGCGCCGTCCCGTCGAAGACTTCCTGCGCGTCGAGGAGGAATGATGTCGTCCCAGACCGCACCGAATCGTCGTCGGGTACGACGGTTCGCCCGCCAGTCTCACCGCATTGCACCGGGCCACCCACGCCGCGAATCTCGTCCGCTGACCCGCTCCGGGCGGCCGAGCGGCCCGCGGCGACCTTCGGCCCTGACCCGTGCCCGGGGTACGACGTTCAATAGCAGCCAGGCGAACCGGATGAGGTGAACTGCGGCCCGGGGAGCGCCTCACCGACCGGGGTTTCGCCCGTAGCGTGATCGCTGGTGTGGGAGCGCGGCGGTCAGCGTGGTTGCCATCGGCCCTTCCAGGACGAGATATTCGTCAGGATCCACTCGAGCGCCGATCCCAGGTCATCCAACCCCCAGATCGCCTTCACCCGGACGAGCTGGGGAGACTCGCTGTCCAAGACCTCTACTGTGCCGGAGGCGGCGGGATCGACCGCCCCATCCGCTGTACCTTGACGAACATCGTGGCCGCCAGCTGATCGATCCCGTGCAGCTCCCTCAGCTGGATGGCGCGCTGGGTGAACAGGACGGCGAAGCACCGCTTGCACGCACCGAGCACATCCCTGCTCGTCCGCACGTTGAGGAAGACCTCCCGGCGATCGACGAAGTTCGCGACACCGCTCCGGACGACGACCGGCGTACCGTCGCCGCCCAACTCCTGGTAAGCAGCGGTGACAGCTCGCGCCAGCGCGGCCGGCATCTCCGCGTAGGCGAACGCCGTACGTATCGCCGCTCCCACCGCAAGCAGATCCGCGCCCTGGCGATATCGCCTGAGCTGTCCGGCGATGAACGGCCTGAGCGAGGTCGAGCGGGTGAACTCCTGGTACGCGGCCACAGTGACAATGAAGCCCTCCGGCGTCCTGATGCCCGCGGGGCTGAGCTCTCTCACCACTAGCCGGCTTGAGGCAGATCCGGTCTCTGCGATCCCGTCGACACCGGCGAAGCGATTCATGTGAACCTCCCTGTCAGATTCCATTCCATTCGCACCCCGCCGAATCCAGCAGGGCCGAAGGTCCCCAGACCCCCGGCGACTGGGCCTGACTACACGGATATGCGGATCCGGTACGGCGGCCAGAGCCGGTGCGCGATCAATCGGCGGTGCGAGCGGCGCGCGTCCAGGCGGTCCGTTCGGAGCAGGGCGAAGAACGCCGTCCACATGCCGACCATCCAGACGAACCAGACTTTCGAGCTCGTCGTGATGCGGCCTCTCACGCTTTGCTGGTGATTCCGCTCCGGATCGGTTGCGTGGTGTACCGGTTTCGACACGTGCTCAGACGCAAAGGCCCCTTCACAGGCCGGTTTGGTTCCGACCGACGCCGCGTGTGGGCAGCACGGCCCGCCAGACCATCTGCGCGAGCATGATCCAGACCACGTCCTGGCTGCCCATGTCCTGCATCATGCCGACCACCTCCTCACGTCAGCCGCTTGCCGGTGTCCATGGTCATGTCCTTTCCCCCGTCCTTCACCTCGATCCTTCCGCCGCTGCCGCGCCTCGGGCGGGGACTGTGGTCACCGCCGTACCTGCCGAAGGACACGGCTGGTCGGGACTGATGCCACTGCCCGCCGACGAGACCGAAAGGCAGGCTGGAACCGCGGCCACCCCTGTGTCGCCGAGGCAGGTTGAGGAGGACCGACAATGAGCACAACTGATGCAGTGCTGCACGAGTTCGACCGCTGGGACGAGGATCTCGCCCGACTCGAGGACGAGTGCGCGGCGGGTGACTGGGCCCAGCGGGAGCGGTTGATGGTCACCGCGCAGCGAACAGTCGCCACCTACCGCGGCCGGATCCTTCCCCAACTGAGGGCAGAGCAGGCACCGGCCGTCACGTACGCGCACGTGGTGGCGGACCAACTGACCCATGCGGTTGACCTGCTCGACGACCTCCAGCGTGAGCTGGTCAGGCCGGGCCAGACCAGTCAGCTGGAGATCCGCATCAACGAAACGCTCGCCGTGATCCGGGCCCTCGGAACGGTCGTACGCCGCGTCCACCAACTCGACCACGCGGGCCAGTCCTGATGTACGGCGTGCGCGAGCGGCAACCGATGCGCTGGTCCTGTGTCAGGTCGATCACCGAGGTCAGTTGACGCGGTCCCAGCCGCGGCGGGGGCGGTGGGTGCCCAGCTGGGTGTCGCGGCTGCGGTAGACGATGTACGGGCGGGTGAGGTAGCCGAGTGGGGCGCTGAAGACGTGCACCAGGCGGGTGAAGGGCCAGAGTGCGAAGAGCAGCATCGCGGCGAGTCCGTGCAACTGGAAGCCGATCGGAGCCTCGGCCATCAGCTCGGGGTGCAGGGAGAACCGGAAGATGCCGCGGAACCACACCGAGACACCGTCGCGGTAGTCGTAGTGGCCGAAGATGTTGGCGATCGCGGTATTGGCCAGTCCCAGCACGATGACGGTGGCAAGGACGAGGTACATCGCCTTGTCCATCTTGGTCGTGGCCGAGAAGACCGGTCCGACAGTACGCCGCCGGTAGATGAGGATGGCCATGCCGACGACGGTGCCGAAGCCGGCCACAGCACCGATCGAGACGGCGAGAAAGTGGTAGACACCTTCGGAGATGCCGACCGCCTCGGTCCATGCCTTCGGTACGCCGAGGCCCATTACGTGGCCGAGGAAGACCGCGAGGATTCCGAAGTGGAACAACGGGCTGCCCCACCGCAGCAGCCGGTCTTCGTAGAGCTGGGAGGACCGGGTCGTCCAGCCGAACTTGTCGTAGCGATAGCGCCAGAAATGGCCGACCACGAAGACGGTCAAGCAGACATAGGGCACGACGACCCACAGGACGGTGTCCATGATCAGTGCGCTCCGGGGAAGGTCGGCATCGGCAGTGGGATCGGTGCGGAGGCGGGCGGCCGCGCCGGTCCTGTGTCGAACGCGGAGCCGTACGGCGTGAGGCCGACCTCCTCCTCCGGCGGCCCTTCGGCGATCAGCCGCCGGACCGCTTCCGGCTCGTCGCCCTGCAGTGGTGGCAGCGTGGCGGTGACCGCCTGAACCGCACCGGCCCAGCGGGAGTCGGCTTCGGCCAAGGACAGACGCAGAACCTCCAGTCCGGCCCGATGCTCGACCAGCAGCCGGCGGCCTTGTTCGCGGTCGACGGTTGCGGCGTACTCCAGGACCACGCACAGGTGGTCGGGGAGCTCGCTTGCCGCGAGCTCGAAGCCCGAGGCGAGATAGGTCTGCTTGAACCGCAGCAGTGCGGCCCCGCGCTTGCGGGTGTCGCCGTACGCGAAGTACGTGAGGAAGAGGTTGTGCCGGCGGCGATTGTCAAAGGTCTCGACGTAGTCGGCTTCCAGCACCGCCAGTGGTGTGTCACCGAGGTTCGCGGCGGTTGCCCGGAGCAACTTCCCCACCTGGGATGGGAGTTCTTGTGAGGCGCGTCGGATCAGCTCGAGCCGCTCGAGCAATTGCTGGTCGGGGTAGCCGAGCAGCAGCGAGGCGGATTGCCAGGCGAGCGTCAGTTGTATGCCGTCGAGCCCCCGGGCGCGGCGCTCCTCCTTGCGAGGAAACAGCGTTCTGCCGCTCATCGGTGATCCGCCCCTCCGGTGAGACCGCCGGTGCCGCCAGGTTCCGTCTCCCCGCCGGTGGTGTCCGGGGTGCCGGTGTTGGTCACCGGTCCCGGGCCTTCGGACCTGGGCGGGAACAGGCCACTGGGCGTGCCCTTGCCGTCCCAGTTGAGCAAGTTGACTCGTGCTGCCTTGTCGTCGGGCGACGCAACAGTGTCCGAGGTCTGCCGATCCTGCAGCATCTGGAAGTTCTCGACCGCGATCGGGGTCAACGCGCCCGATCCTTCGCCGAATGGCCCAGAGCCACCCATCCCCGGGCCGCCCTCGTAGTCCAGCGAGCATTCGGTGGCCAGTTCCTCCAGCGAGTGGGCCTGCTCGGCGTGGGCGGGCGGGATGACGTAGCGCTCGTCGTACTTGGCGAGGGCGAGCAGCCGGTACATGTCGTACATCTCCTCCTCGCGCATCCCGACCGCAGCTGGAATGGCGGCATCGGGGTCGCGCCCCAAATTGATGTCGCGCATGTAGGAGCGCATCGCCGCCAGCCTCTTCAGCACCCGATCGACCGGAGCGACATCGCCCGCGGTGAACAGCTCGGCCAGATACTCGATCGGGATCCGCAGGGCATCGATCGCGGCGAACAGGTTGTCTTTGCGCTCGGCGTCCTCGCCGGTCTCGCGGACCACGTCGACGACCGGCGACAGCGGCGGGATGTACCAGACCATCGGCATGGTGCGGTACTCCGGGTGCAGCGGCAGCGCGACCTTGAAGGTGTTGATCAAGGCATGGACCGGGGAGCGCTGGGCCGCGTCGATCCAGTCGCGAGGTACGCCGTCGCGCTCCGCGGCGCGGATCACCTCAGGGTCGTGTGGGTCGAGCAGGATCGACCGCTGCGCCTCGTAGAGGTCGTGGTCATCGGGCACCGACGCGGCCTCGAGGACCTTGTCTGCGTCATAGAGCACCAGCCCGATGTAGCGCAGCCGCCCGACACACGTCTCCGCGCAGACGGTGGGCAGACCGACCTCGATCCGGGGGAAGCAGAAGGTGCACTTCTCGGCTTTGCCGGTGCGGTGGTTGAAGTAGACCTTCTTGTACGGGCAGCCCGAGACGCACATCCGCCAGCCGCGGCAGCGATCCTGGTCGACCAGCACGATGCCGTCCTCGGTCCGCTTGTAGATCGCGCCGCTGGGACACGACGCCGCGCAGGACGGGTTCAGGCAGTGCTCGCAGATCCGCGGCAGGTAGAACATGAAGGTCTGCTCGAACTCGAACTTCACCTTGCCGGCGATCTTGGCCAGCATCGGGTCGTGCTTCTCGGTGGCCGCGGACCCGCCGAGGTTGTCGTCCCAGTTGGACGACCACGAGATCTTCATGTCCTTGCCGGACAGCAGAGACTTCGGTCTCGCGACCGGCGTGTGCTCCTGGGCCGGCGCGTCGGTGAGGGTGGCGTAGTCGTACGTCCAGGGCTCGTAGTAGTCCTGGATCGAGGGCATCTTCGGATTCGAGAAGATGGTGGCGAGCTTCTTCAACCTGCCGCCGGCCCTGAGTTTGAGTCGGCCGCGCCTGTTGAGCTCCCAGCCGCCCTGCCACTCCTCCTGGTCCTCATACCGCCGCGGGTAGCCCTGGCCGGGCCTTGTCTCGACGTTGTTGAACCAGACGTACTCGGTCCCGGTGCGGTTGGTCCAGGCCTGTTTGCAGGTGACCGAGCAGGTGTGGCAACCGATGCACTTGTCGAGGTTCATCACCATCGCCATCTGCGCCATGACCTTCATCAGTAGGTCACCTCCTGGCTGCGCTTGCGGATCACCGTGACTTCGTCTCTCTGGTTGCCGGTGGGACCGAGATAGTTGAAGGCGAAGGCCAGTTGCGCGTACCCGCCGATGACATGGCTGGGCTTGACCAGGATCCGGGTCAGGGAATTGTGGATGCCGCCGCGCTTGCCCGAGGTCTCGGCGATCGGTACGTCGATCAGCCGGTCCTGCGCGTGATGCATGTAGACGGTGCCTTCCGGCATCCGGTGCGAGACGATCGCACGGGCCACCACCACGCCGTTGCGATTGACCGCCTCGATCCAGTCGTTGTCCTCGACACCGACCTTGGCGGCATCCTTGTCGCTCATCCAGATCGTCTGCCCGCCCCGCGACAGTGACAGCATGAACAGGTTGTCCTGGTACTCCGAGTGGATCGACCACTTGTTGTGCGGCGTCAGGTACCGGACCGTCACTCCCTCGACCGACGCTCCCCCGGCGCCCTGTACGTCGCCGACCGCTGGCTCGGCGAACAGCGCCGCCATGTTGAGCGGCGGGCGATAGACCGGGAGGCCCTCGCCGAGCTCTGTCATCCAGTCGTGGTCGAGATAGAAGTGCTGCCGCCCGGTCAACGTGTGCCAGGGTTTGAGCCGTTCGACGTTGATCGTGAACGGCGAGTAGCGGCGCCCGCCGGACTCCGAGCCGGACCACTCCGGCGAGGTGATCACCGGCACCGGGGCGGCCTGGGTGTCGGCGAAAGTGATCTGCTTGCCCTCGTGCTCAGCTGCCAGGTCGTGCAACCGTGTCCCGGTCCGCTTCTCCAGGGTCTTGAAGCCCTGGGTCGCGAGCCGGCCGTTCGTCGTACCTGACAAGGCGAGGATCGCTTCGCACGCGTGGATGTCGCGTTTGAGCGACGGGCGGCCGTCGGCGGGCCCACCACGGACGGCGCCGTTCTTCGCGCGCAGGTAGTCGATCGATGCGCTGACGTCGTAGGTGACCCACTTGGTCGTGGTCCCGAGTCTGTCGAGCAGCGGGCCGAGGGCCTGCATCCGGGCGCCGATCGAGGTGTAGTCGCGTTCGACCTCGACGATCTTCGGCATCGTCACGCCGGGGACCGGTTCGCACTCACCGCGCTTCCAGTCCCTCACGACTCCGTGCGGGTTGGCCATCGCGTCGGCAGTGTCGTGCAGCAGCGGTACGGCGACAACATCCGTGCGGGTGTCGAGACGCCCGGCGGCGAGCTCACTGAACTTTGTCGCGATGGTCTGCCAGGCGTCCCAGTCGGTGCGGGTCTGCCACGGAGGTGCGATCGCCGGGTTGAACGAGTGCACGAAGGGATGCATGTCGGTGGTGTTCAGGTCGTGCTTCTCGTACCAAGTTGCCGCCGGCAACACGACGTCGGAGAAGATCGTCGTACTGGTCTGGCGAAAGTCCAGCGTCAGCAGCAGATCGAGCTTCCCCTCCGGCGCACCCTGATGCCAGTCCACCTCCTGCGGGCGCTGGCTCTCCCCCGCCTCGGTCGCCCGCAGCGAACTGTCGGTGCCCAGCAGATGCTTGAGGAAATACTCGTTGCCCTTGCCGGACGACCCGAGCAGATTTGCCCGCCAGATCGCCAGCACGCGTGGGAAGTTCTCGGGCGAATCCGGGTCCTCGGCCGCGAACCGCAGCTCCCCTGACTTCAATCGCTCGACCACATGCTCAGCCACCGGCCGACCGGCCCGGGCCGCCTCGTCGGCAAGGTCGAGCGGGTTCCGGTTGAAGGTCGGGTACGACGGCATCCACCCCATCCGCGCGCTCTTCGCAATCACGTCGGCGGTGCTCATCCCGGCCAGGAGACCCTTGCCCGTCTTCGCCGCGACGGTGTCCGCGGAGAAGGTGTCGTAGCGGAACTGGTCGGTGTGCAGGTACCAGTAGGCGGTGTGGATCATCTGCCGCGGCGGACGCGTCCAGTCCAACCCGAAGGCCAGTTGCGCCCAGCCGGTGACCGGCCGGCACTTCTCCTGCCCGACATAGTGGGCCCAACCACCGCCGTTGACGCCCTGGCAGCCGGTCAGCGTGGTCAGGCCGAGGAAGCCCCGGTAGATCGTGTCGGAGTGGAACCAGTGGTTGGTCCCGGCGCCCATCAGGATCATCGATCGGCCACGGGACTCCTCGGCGTTGGCTGCGAACTCGCGTGCGATCCGGGTCGCGGCCGCCGCGGGGACGCCGGTGATCGCTTCCTGCCAAGCGGGCGTGTACGGCGCGGCAGCATCGTCGTACGAGCGGGCGTAGTCGCCCCCAAGGCCCTGTCGAGCGACGCCGTACTGAGCGAGCATCAGGTCGAACACCGTGGTGACCATCCGATCACCGACGCGACGAACCGGGACCCCGCGGGTCAGGGAGCCTGCGGTTCCGTCGACGCTGTCGAAGCGTGGCAGCTCGACCAGCACGCTGCCCGTGATGCTCTCGGCCAGCGACAGACATGGGTCGACGTCGCCGAGGTCGAGGTTCCAGCGCCCGGCTCCGGCCGCACCGAACCGGTGCCCCAGCGACCCGTTCGGCACGACCAAGGTGTCGGTGACGGCATCCACCACAACCGTCTTGAAATGCGCGTTCTCACTGGCGGCGTGACCGGGCAGATCGGCCGCGGTCAAGAACTTGCCCGGCCGGTACGTCGTGCCATCCGCGCCGGGTTCCAACGTCACCAGATACGGAAGATCGGTGTACTTCTTGACGTAGTCGGCGAAGTACGGCGTCTCCCGGTCGACGAAGAACTCCTTGAGGATCACGTGGCCCATCGCCATCGCGAGCGCGCCGTCGGTACCAGGCTTGATGGCCAGCCAGTCGTCGGCGAACTTCACGTTGTCGGCGTAGTCGGGAGAAACCACGACGACCTTCTGGCCGCGGTAGCGTGCCTCCGTCATCCAGTGCGCATCCGGGGTCCGAGTCACCGGGACGTTCGAACCCCACATGACCAGGTAGCCTGCGTCCCACCAGTCCCCCGACTCCGGTACGTCGGTCTGGTCGCCGAACATCTGCGGAGAGGCCACCGGCAGATCGGCGTACCAGTCGTAGAACGACAGCATCGAGCCGCCGATCAGTGACGTGAACCGGGCACCGGAGGCATGCGACACCATCGACATCGCCGGGATCGGCGAGAACCCCGCGATCCGGTCCGGCCCCCACTTCTTGATCGTGTGCACGTAGGCTGCGGCCACCAGTTCGCTCGCCTCGTCCCAGGTCGCGCGCACCAGGCCGCCCTTGCCGCGCGCGGACTTATAAGCCTTGGCCCGCAGCGGGTTGTCGGCGATGTGCGCCCACGCCTTGACCGGATCCCCGCCGTACTGGTTCTTGGCCTCGCGATACATCTGCAGCAGTACGCCACGCACGTACGGGTAGCGGATCCGCGTCGGCGAGTACGTGTACCAGGAGAACGCCGCACCGCGCGGACAACCCCGCGGCTCATACTCCGGCTTGTCCGGGCCGACCGACGGATAATCGGTCTGCTGCGTCTCCCAGGTGATGATCCCGTCCTTGACGTACACCTTCCACGAGCACGACCCGGTGCAGTTCACCCCGTGCGTGGAGCGCACCACCTTGTCGTGGCTCCAGCGATCCCGGTAGAAGTCGTCAGCCTGACGTCCGCCGACCTTGGTCAAGGTCCGAAGGTCATCGGACACGGTGCCTTTGGTGAAGAAGCGTCTCGTGCGCACCAGCGCGTCACTCAGGCTCCCGTCCAGGCCGACCTCGCGACCGTTGTGCTTGCCTTTGGGCTCGGCTTCGGTGCTCACGAGTGATCCTCTCGTCGGGGCTGAGACTCAGGAGACGTTCGTTGGCGACGCCGAACCCGGCGAAGAACTGCGTTGCCCTCGCTCGGTGGCTCGCACCACGGTCAGGGTCAGGACAAGAGTCAGTGCCGCGGTCACCGCCAGCAGCCAGAGCCCGATGGCGTAGGACTCGGTACGGCCGTAGACATAGCCCATGATCAGCGGTGGAACGAACCCACCCAGGCCGCCCGCGGCGCCGACCAGACCGGTGACTCCTCCCACGCGGGACGGCTCGGTCACCTTGGCGATCAGCGCGAACGTGGCGCCACTGCCCGAACCCAGCGCGGCGGCCATCCCCAGGAACGCGGCCGTGCCGGCATGCTCGAGCAGCGGGTGCGTCGCCGCGACCCCGGCGCCGACCACCACGACCGCGAATCCGGCAGCCAGAACCGGGATCGGCCCGAACCGGTCGGAAAGCCAGCCGCCGATCGGACGCATGACGACGGCGACCACGACGAAGCCCGCCATCCGGTTCGCGGCGTCCGCCGGCGTCAGTGCGTAGTCGGTCTTGAGGTACGCCGGGAGGTAGACGGAGAACGCGACGTATCCGCCGAAGGCCACCGCATACAGCGCGCAGGCCTGCCAGGTGACCGGGAGCTTCGCGTTCGACACGAGCCGCCTCAGCAGCGACGTCGTCGGCGCGGCTCGTCCCGGCGCGTCGCGCAGCATCAGCCAGCCGACCACCGCGTACACGGCAAGCGCGGTCGCCGTGATCAGGAACGGCGCCTTCGATCCGAGGCCGTCGTACAGCTTGACGGTGGTCAGCGCGCTGATCGCCGTACCGCCCATGCCGGCACCGAAGACGCCCACGGCCAGGCCGCGACGTTCCGGCGGAAACCAGGCGTTCACGAACGGCACACCGACCGCGAACGTGGTTCCCGCGATGCCGAGGAAGAACCCGCCCACCAGCAACAGGACATAGGAGTCGAGAGCAACGAACGCGATGTACAGGATCGGCACGATCGTCACGGCCGACACGATCGGGAACATCACCCGGCCGCCGAACTTGTCAGTCAGCGCACCGACAACGATGCGCCCCAGCGAGCCCACGATCACCGGCACCGCGACCATCAACGCGACGTCCGACTCGCTCAGAGCACCCAGGGCCCCGTTCTGCCGGAACAGCGGGCCGAGCGGACTGATCAGGGCCCAGGCCCAGAAGTTGACAGCAAAGCCCAGGGTGGCCAGGCACAACATCAGCCACGGCGAGCCGGCCTCGTCTCGAGTACGACGCTCCGTCGACGCCGTCATCGACCGTCACCCGCCGAAATCGTCACGCTCTCCACCCTCGCGCACGCCTCTGGCGTTGCCAATAGGTCCACAGTCATGCATCGGCCCGCCAAAAGCCTCCGCCGCCACGCCGCAGCGCCACAGATGACCGACCTGACGGTCATGTTCGACGGGCGCACAGTTCCTCCGTTCGTCGATCGGGGAGACATGCGGTGGCGGCGACCGGGGCGTCGAGGACATGCCGTGTGGCCGTTGCCCAGGAACAGGAAGCCGTCGACAAGCTCCAGGCAGGTCCACCGGAATGCTCTTGGCATCGCAGTACGCCTTCGGCGCCGCACCACCGGACACAGCCAGCCGTGCCTTCGGAGGCCAGGCCGGCACGACCACGACCACCGATCCCGTCACCACAAAATCCCACCAGGCCGCCCCTACCACTCGGAACTGCCGACCCGCACCTTCCCCGAACACAGCGTCAGTGCGGACGTAGCCGAGGAGCGTGATCTGAGGGCGGTGTCGTCGGGCCGCTTCGTGCTGCACCGCCGACCTGTTCGGTGCGGTCAGCCATCCCGGCCCGCCGGATCAAGTCAGAGACGAGGTCCTGGCCCTGGATGATGGTCTCATCGAGGGTCCGCATGCCGGCATCCATGCGACCGGCCTCGAACGACCACCGGGCGGCGGCCATGCCCTGCACCAACGAGTCGTTGATCTCTATGGCCTCGCGGCGCAGTAGCGCCTCGGCCTCCAATTGGCGCCGCTCTGTCTCGGCTCGGCTCAGCCGATCCGATGCATCGCCGAGCACCAGACCGAGCAGCAGTATCGGCAGCACGCGTGCTGCCCATCCGGTAGGCGTCAACGACACATCCCGCAAAATGGTCCAGACCACGATGAGGACCACGGCGAGCAGGCCGGCGGCGATGCCCGAGCGCACTCCGAACGTGATCGAGACCACCCTGCAGCGATCGACCGCACGTCAAGGGCCGACGCGGTCAGCACCAGCGCGAGGACGGAACCCCCGAACACGACAACGTGAAGCAAGAACATGTCGTTGAACGATGTGCCGAACAGGTAGTACGCGTAGGTGTAAGCGAGGTAGGCAAGCATTCCGACCCAGAGCAACTGCGCGCGATCAGAGCCGCGTGGCCCACAGTCGCGCCAGCACGAGGACCGGTACAACTACGGCGAGCGTCACGGGGTCGTACGCCCGAAGCATCTCGGCCACCGACGCCTCTCCGGTGTACAAGCCATCCCTCAGCAGCCCCGCGAGCGACGCCAGACCGGCAACACCGGCGACGAAGAACGAGAGGCGTAAGCCGCCCGCCATTTCGCCGGGACCTCTCCGACGGTTGATGCTGTCGATGACCCTCTCAGTGCTGGGTCAGTTGATGCTCTCGTCCGAACAGGCTCATCACACACCCCACTCTTCGACGGCGAGTGAGGTCGGAGCGTCGTCTGTGGTTCGGCTGGAGCGTGCTCAGGATCTGCCCGGCATCACCACCGCCGACCTCCCTCACCGGCTCCATTTCAGCCGAGCATCTTTTCGTCCGGCAGGGTCGAAAGTCCCGGGGCCGCTGTCCGTTCGCCCTGACCGGCCGAGGTCGAGCTGTCCTGGCCAGTCCGAGACTCCGAACGGTCCCGGGAGGTCGAATCGTGCTCAGTCCGGGCGGGCGCGGAGGGCACGGAGTTCGTCACGCAGCGCGGGATCGGACATCACCATGTAGACGAGTGGGCCAGTCCTGCGGCTCAGTCGTGCCTGGGAGCAAGGATCTCCCCGCCGGATCGGGCATCTCGGCCGCGGCCGCGCGGGGCTCTCAACCATGTCCATTTCCTTTCGTGGCATCCCCCGCCACGAACGCAGCGGCCGGCGTCTACCGCGGCAGGACTCGGCATCCGGTGAGTCGAGTCGGCGTGATCCGGACGAACCGCGTGCGCAGCCCGGCTGCCAAGGTTGCGGACCTTGCTCTCCCCACAGCTCCACGAGAAGGTCGTGGTCGTCCACGAGCGCGGCGTCGCCGACCGCGAGGACGCTCCAACCCGCCTGCAGGAACTCGTCGACCTCGAACGCCACCGGGCGATCGCTCATCGCGTTCGCCAGCGCGCTCCCGGTTTCGGTACGAAAGTAGATGCTGCGCCGGAGAACGACGTAGTTGACCGGCAGGATCTGCGGACCGTCCGGCCCGTCGAACCCCACCCGGCCGACCGACCTGGCCGCAAGGCTCTCCCGCATTCCTCCGGCGGCATGTCCTGGAACAAGCCTGGCTCGAACCGGAGCTGCTTGCTGTCTCTTGCCTCCATCTCACCAACGTGCGGCCGCCCTTCGCCGGGGCGAACCGGCCAGAGGTCCCGGAACCGACAGACCGAAGGTAGTCGCGCTTGCGCGGCTGGTCCGGGATCTGACCGTCCTACGACGATTCCGGCCAGGCCGATCATGAACAGCGGGGTGACCCACCAGTCGCCGACCAGGGACTGGTAGAAGTCCGCGAACGGGCCGCTGGTGCCCTTGCCGAGGAATCCGGCGGTCGGGTCGCCACCGTCGATCCAGCCCTTGCCGGACGGCGTAGCGTAGCCGAGCCGAACAGCTTGTCGATGAAGGCCCACAGGAATGTGAGGCCGAAGGCGATCCGCAGCACCGCGAAGGCGCGGCGACTGGCGGTGGTTGGCCTGGCACTGATCCTGGGCATCGGGATGCGGATCGCGGCGGTCACCGGAGCACTGCTGTACGTGCTGATGTGGACCGCAGCCCTGCCACCGGAGAACAACCCGGTGCTCGACGACCACATCCTCGGCGCCATCACCCTGGTCGCCCTCGCTCTGGTTGCCGCTGGCAACGTGTGGGGCCGAGCTGCTCTCGGTCTGCACGATCAAGAGCCTGGGCCATGTCGCCCCGTCGATCGATGTGCGACTCAACTTCCTGCCGACTGGTGCCGCAAGTGCCTTCTCTGCGGGGCGCTTGCCCGCCACGGCCGCGTTGTACTGCTCACGCAGTTCCGCCGGATCCCGGGCGCCGGCGTCAAGTGCTCGCCGAGTCGCTCCATCGCGACTTCCGCCGCAGGGATGCGATCCCGTTGCTCAGCCACATGCCTCAGAGGTCGCTCACCGCTGTCGTCGGGCGAAAGCAGGTTCGCCAAGGTCCGGTCATGATTGATCGGGTCGAAGAGCTGGCCGCCAGGCGGGTCGGCAGTTCGTCGAGCATGTGGTCGACGATGCGCTCGATCTCGGCGAGGGTGAGCGGTTTGAACAGCACGATCTCAGGCCGGGGTCACGTGGTGAAGCGGTAGCCCATTCCAGGCTCGGTGAGCAGGTGTCGGGGGCGAGAGGGATCGGGTTCGAGTTTGCGCCGTAGCTGGGCCATGTAGACCCGCAGGTAATTCGTCTCCGACTCGTAGCCGGGGCCCCAGACTTCTTGCAGGAGCTGTTTTTGGGGGATGAGTTTGCCGGGGTGGCGGACGAGGATTTCGAGCACGTGCCACTCGGTCGGGGTGAGCCGTACGTCGCCATCGGGGTTGGTGACGCGCTTGGTGGCGAGGTCGATGGTGAAGGCGTCGGTCCTGATGACTGGTGCGCTGTCGCCGGGTGACGCGCGCCGCAGCGCCGCCCGGATGCGGGCGAGAAGCTCGTCCATGCCGAACGGCTTGGTGACGTAGTCGTCGGCGCCGGCGTCGAGCGCGGCGACTTTGTCGCCCTGGGTGTCGCGTGCGGACAGCACGATGATCGGGGCGGTGCACCAGCCGCGGAGGCCGTGGACGACGTCGACGCCTGTCATGTCGGGTAGTCCGAGGTCGAGGATGACCAGGTCGGGTGGCCGCCGGCCGGCGACGGCCAGGGCGGAGGTGCCGTCCGGCGCGGCGTCGACGTCATATTGGCGGGCACGCAGGTTGATGGACAGGGCGCGGAGGAGTTGCCGGTCGTCTTCGACGATCAGGACCCGGCTCATGACGCCACCGGAAGGGTCACGGTCATGGTGAGGCCTCCACCGGCTGTTCGTGAGGGGGTGAGTGTGCCGGCCATGGCCTCGGTGAATCCGCGGGCGATGGCCAGGCCGAGGCCGATGCCGCTGTCGCTGGTTTGATCGCCGAGGCGCTGGAAGGGCGCGAACATTCGTTCCCAGTCTGTCTCCGGGATGCCCGGACCGGAGTCGACGATGCGTAGTCGTATCCGGTCGTGGTCCTGGTCGTGGTCAGCGACGACGTAGACCTTGGTTGCGGGCGGTGCGAAGCGGCGCGCGTTATCCACCAGGTTGGCGACAACGCGATCCAAGAGCCCCGGGTCGGCGAGCACCAGCGGGAGATGGTCCGGTACGTCGACGGCGACGTGATCGTGGTTGTGGGGCAGGTGGAGCAGGGCGTTGGCGACGATCTCGTCCAGCGCGACCGGCCGCGGTGCGACGGACAAGGCACCGGCCTGGAGCCGGCTCATCGCCAGCAGGTTGGCGACGAGTTCGTCGAGTCGGTCGGCGGACTCCTCGATGGTGGCGAGCAACTCGTCACGCTCGGCCGGGCTCCAGGTCACGTCACGCTGCCTCAGGCTGGACACCGCTGCTTTGACGCCGGCCAGCGGCGTACGGAGCTCGTGGCCGACGGCGGCGAGAAGCGCGGCCCTGAGCCGGTCGATCTCGGCGAGCTCGCGGGCTTGCGCTGCCTGCCTGGACAGACGCTCGGCCTCCCAGGCTCGGGCCGCTGTTGCTGCGAGACGAGTCAGCAGTCGCCGGTCCTCGGCGAACAGTTCCGGGCCCTCGGCGACGAGGCGCAGGCTGCCCCCGGCGCTGACCGAGATGGCAGGGCGGCCGCGCGGTGGCTGGCCTACCGACGCGGCGATTCGCTCTTGATCGTCCCGCTGTTCGAGTAATGCAACCGAGTCCATGCCGAAGATGTCGCGGACCTGATCCAGCACGCCGGTCAGTGTGGTGTCGGTGACCGGTTCGGCGGTGAACCGCGACAGCACCTCGGCCTCGGCGCGGCTGCGCGCCGCGGCGACGCGATGGCGACCGGCCAGCTCGACCGTCACGCTGACGGTGACGGCCACGCCGACGAAGACGATGAGCGCGATGATGCTGTCCTGCTGGTCGACGACGAGCGTGTGGTATGGCGTAGTGAAGAAGTAGTTGGCCAGCAGCACCGAGACCAGGGCTGCGGTCACGGCCGGCCCCACGCCGCCGGTGACGGCTGTCAGCACGACCGCGAGCAGGTAGAGCAGCAGCACGCTCTCCAGCGCCAAACTGTCGCGCAGAGGTACCAGTGCGGCCGTCAGAACGGGCAGCCCGACCGCCGTCAGGGCGATGCCGGTCCACAACCGTGTCCGGCGGTGCGCGCCGGTCGTGACCCCCAGCGCGGAGCTACGGGCGGCCTCCGAGGCAGAGGACTTCGTGCTTTGTGCCACGATCCACTGTTGCACGGAAGCCGGGGAGCTCTTGTCCGGCCGCCCGGGAACCATGACTAGCGCGGTACCGGTTCGGTCCGTTGCTCAGCGCCGCGTGCCTCGCGCAGCTCCGCCGAGCCGAGCTGCCACGGCACGTTGATCACCATCACTCCCGGCTGGAACAACAGCCTGGCCTTGAGGCGAAGCGCACTCTGGTTGTGGAGCAGTTGCTCCCACCAGTGGCCAACGACGTACTCGGGGATGAACACCGCCACGAGGTCTCTCGGGCTTTGCCGGCGAATGTTCTTGACGTAGTCGAGGACGGGGCCGGTCACGTCGCGGTACGGCGAGTCCAGGATCTTCAACGGCACCGGAATGTCACGCTCAGTCCATTCCCGGAGCAGGTCGTCGGCCTCCTCGGGGTCGGTTTGAACCGTCACGCCAGAGAGCGTCGTTGGCCTCGTGGCCTTGGCGTAGGCCAGCGCCCGAAGCGTTGGAGTGTGCAGCTTGGACACCAAGACGATGCCGTGGACCCGGGCCGGCAGCGTGACACCGGCCTCCCTCGGACGCAGCTCGGTCGCGAGCCGGTCGTAATGCCCGCGGATGCCCTTCATCAGCAGGAACACAGCCGGCATGGCGAGTACGACGATCCACGCGCCGTGAGTGAATTTGGTGATCAGCACGACGACGAGCACGACCCCGGTGAACACCGCCCCGACGGCGTTGATCGCCCGGGACCGCAACATCGTATGCCTGCTCTCCGAGGGCACCGCCTGCCGAAGTTTGCGGGTCCAGTGCACCACCATGCCGGCCTGGCTGAGCGTGAAGGATACGAAGACGCCGATGATGTACAGCTGGATCAGCCTGGTGGTGCTCGCGTCGAACGCCCAGATCAGCAGACCGGCAAGGGCGGCGAGGATGACGATGCCGTTGCTGAACACCAGCCGATCGCCGCGGCGGGAGAACTGGCGCGGCAAGAACCCGTCATGCCCGAGCAGGGACGCGAGGATCGGGAACCCGTTGAACGCGGTGTTCGCGGCCAGGACCAGGATCGCCGCAGTGAACGCCTGCACCGCGAAGAAGCCGATCGAGTGGTAACCGCCGAACACCGACCCCGCCACCTGCGCGATCACCGTGCGCTGCTCGTAGCCGGCGGGTGCGCCGATCAGCCGATGCGCATCGTCCGCGACATGGACCTTCGCGATCAGCGCAAGGGCGGTGATCCCGGCGAACATCGTCACCGTCAAGGCGCCCATGA
Source organism: Kribbella sp. NPDC023972 (assembly GCF_040639075.1). Classification (NCBI taxonomy): domain Bacteria; kingdom Bacillati; phylum Actinomycetota; class Actinomycetes; order Propionibacteriales; family Kribbellaceae; genus Kribbella; species Kribbella sp. NPDC023972. The sequence continues at coordinate 60,735 of NZ_JBEZZH010000005.1, forward strand.
TCGACAGCGTGCTGGCGGCGTTGCGGCTCTTCGGCGACTTGAAGTTCGGCACCCCGTTGCTGACGGCCTCCACCCCAGTCAGTGCCGTGCAGCCGGAGGCGAACGCGCGCATCGCAATCAGAACCACCACCAGGCCGCCCGTGTGCGTTGCGGGCGCGACGGCGATCGACGCCGACTCCGCGGTCGGCGGATCACCTGCCAGCGTACGGAAAAGCCCGGTCACGATCATGATCAGCACCACGGCGATGAATCCGTAGGTCGGAATGGCAAACGCCGTTCCGGATTCTCTGACCCCGCGCAGATTCATCAGCGCCAGCACCACGATCATGCCCACCGAGACGGACACCGCATGCGGCGCGAGTGCCGGAACCGCCGACACGATGTTCTGCACCCCGGCGGCAACCGAGACCGCCACGGTCAGAACGTAGTCGACCAACAGTGCGCTGGCGGCGACCAGGGACGCGTCCCGGCCAAGGTTGGCCCGGCTCACGGCGTACGCCCCGCCCCCGTTCGGGTAGGCGTGACAGGTCTGCCGATACGAGGCCACGACCACGATGAGCAATGCAACGACAACGGCGGCAACCCACGGAGTCATGTGCAACAGCGCGAGCCCGCCGAGGCTCAGCATGAGCAGGATCTCCTCGGTCGCATAAGCGTTGGAGGACAACGGGTCGCTACAGAACACCGGCAAAGCGAGCTTCTTCGGCAGCAACGTCTCGCCCATGCGTTCGTTGCGCAGCGGTTGGCCCACCAGAAGTCGCTTCGGCACCTCGATGATCTTCACGGGATCCAGCCAACAACCATCGCACGCCCGCGAACGGCCATCTTGACGCCTTCCTAACGCGCCAGGCGCCGACCCTAGCGCCGTCTTAATGCGCTCACGCGAGCTGCCTCAACCCTGTCCGGTGCGGAGTAGAAGGTTGGTCGTGCTGTGGGTGGCCAAGCCGCCCAGGGCTTCCAGTGCTCGGCAGGTGAGGGTTACGTCAACGACGGCGGAGGCGTCCAGGCGGACGCGGAGCGATGTGTCCTGGCGGCGGTCGCCGGTCAGGACACAATCAACCTGGTCCCAGTGGACGCCGTCGACGGGTTCGGGCTCGATGATCAGCGGCCCGGTCACGAAGCCTTCGTTGACGACGGCAACGGGGATGGTGTGCCACTCGCCCGGAGCCGGCTCGCCGAGTGGGGCGCCGGTGCGGGTGACGGTGACCCGGGCTTCGGGGTTGATGGTGACCGCGAGCGGAGCGTCGGTCTCGACGGGTCCGCAACAGCCGAGCTGCATCATCAGTGGACCTCACACTCGTCGAGCCGGGCACGGTAGATCTCCTGGGCAGCGTCGTACGCCTCCCGCGCCGCCTGCCGTTCGCTGTCTCGGATGAAACCGGACTTCGCCTTCCACAGGGCGTCGACGGAGTCGTGCAACCACTGCGCGCTGCGCCGGGACGCGCGGATCGGCCGGCCGGCGATCTCGACGAAGATCGGCTGGGTGTGCACGCTGCGCAGGATCCGCATCGCCAACCAGGACGAGCGTTCCAGCGTCACGTCGAACGACACCTCCTGCTCGGTGCCATCCGCCACCAACTCCTGCGAAGCCATCGGTACGCCGTTCACGAGCACCTCGACCAGTACGGCGCGGGACGTGCCGATCCGCGCCCGCTCCAGATGCCAGCCCACCGGCGCGCTGTACGCCGGACGCCCAGCCGGCGGCGGAGGCGGCTCCTCAGGCAGCCAAGCCGCGAACGTCGCACTCACCTGCACCGGACCCGCCTCAGCCACGCTGTGCTCGCGGGTCACGTGACCATCGACGGCCAGGTCGAAAACGTGACTACGACCATCACCGAAGTACGACGTACCCTCTCGCAGACCGTCGATCCACGCCTCCAGTGCCCGTGGACCCTGCGGCGGCTCGTCCAGTCGCACGTACGTACGCCCGACTCCCGGACCGTCGTCGTACATGCACGGATAGTCGGTCTCACCGAGCATCAGAGTGCGGTAGCCGACGTTGAGCAGGTGGTACCAGATGTTCAGCTCGGCCGTCGGCGCGAGCTGGCCGCCACACTGGAAGTCGGCGGCACCGAGCGGTACGTCGACCACGATCTCGTTGGACCCGATGCCGTGGAACCCCGGGATGACGTAGTTCGGCAACTCATCCGTGCCGACCGCCAGACCCACCCCACAGTGCGCATAGCCGGCGAGAGCGTTCTGCGAACGACCCCAGCGCAGGACCGGCAGGTTCCACGACGGCCAGTCCTCGATCACGCTGGTGCCGGGATAGTCCTGGTCGGTCAGCCCGAGCAGGATCACGTGGCCGGAGTGGCTGGACGGGAACCCGGACACCTCGAGGTCGTACCGCAGCACGCTCTCCGCGTCGCGGTCGGTCGGCTTCGGCCTCCAGGTCATGCCTTGTGCCTGTTGCATCGCCGGACACTCCAGCTCGGCCGGCGGGCTGATCGACTCGCCACTGAAGAACTGCTTCTGGTGGTAGTAGCACGGCGCCCAGGTGAGCACGCTGCCGAGCCACAGGCCCTCGCCGCGGACGTGCCTGATCATCGTCTCCGGCGTGACGCCCTCACTCGGGACGTTGTAGTGCGAGCAGCCGCCCGCGTGGATGTGCGGATCGCCCGAGTAGTAGCCACGGCTCGCCGGGTCGACCCAGCGATCGAGCGTGATCGCCAGTACGTCGGTTGCCGAGTCGACGTCGGCCTGGAACCGCACCGGCCGGTACTCCGGCCCGCGGATCGCGGAGATCTCGTACCGGCCCTCCGGCAGCCGGATCACCTCACCGGTCGCCCGGTACACGTGCTCGTGGAAGAACATGTCAGGCGCCAGCCGCATCGCCTTGGACGGGTACGAGCGCCCTTGCGCGTCGCGGACCGTGATCGACGCCATGCAGCTGCGGCCGTCCGGCTCGCGAACGTCCAACTGGATGTCGCGGGCCGACGCACAGTCGAACTCGAAGGACGCGCTGAAGTCCCGGTCCTCCAAACTCGTCCGGAAGCTCGCGACCTGCACCGGTGTCCGACTCAGGCTGTGGTGGTTGTGCTCGTCCGCGACACACAGCCACAGTCCAGCTGACCTGACGCCGTGCTCGCGGCTGTAGAGGCTGATGATCTTGTAGTCGACCTCCAGGCCGGACAGGACACTGGGTCCGGCGATCGTCGTATTCAGCCAGGCGTCCTTGATCCGCGGTACGACGGTCAGCGTGTCGCGCAGCGCGATCCGCGCGGAATGGCTCAGGTGGTCGATGACGCCGTACACACCGGTGCTCGTCGTGACCAGCTTGCCCTCGATCCGATGTGGATTCTCCACCCGCACCAGGAAGCTGCGCCAGCCGTGCTGGACCAGCTGCGGTGGCGCGGCGCCCGGGGTGCACACGGCGTTCCCGAGCTCGTCGATCCGCACGTCCACGAGGACGAACGGCCGCAGCAGAGCCTCAGGTTCAGCCTCCGGCTTGGCCAGTTGGGCCGTCACCTCGACAGGCAGCGGATCGCCGAGATCTGCCAACTGCCGGACGGCGCGGGACGCGGACGCGAGCAACGGCTGAGCAGCGGGCTCAGGCACGGTGACCTCCTGCGGTGCCGGGAGCACTCGACCCTACTCCCCTGGCCACCGGCGATCACGTGGTTATCCGACGACGGATCGCCCAGGGGCAACGGCGCGGCCGGCACGGGATCCCGAGCCCGATCACCACTCGGCCATTCGGGCAGGTGCAACGTCACTGTGCCGCCGCTTCCGGGTTCACGAGGGTCACGCGCCTCGTGGTAAGTGCTTGGCAGGCAGCCGGTGTCTTCGCTGTTGAGCGCGAAGATGTGTTCATTGGGCGGTGCGCACACTCTCATAGCCGCCATCCGCGCGGACACGCCGATGACAGGACGCCTTTGGCACTATGCAGGCAGCCACTGACCATCCACCAATCAAGGTCAGAGGTCGACCGGGGTGCCGACTTCCATGTCGTTCGCTTCCGGGTCGGTCACCATCGCAGACGCGGCTTCGAGCAACCCATGGCGGGTGAGCGCCCCACGCGCCGCACGACGTAGCGAGTCAAGATCGTCCCCTTCGAGGTAGAAGCAGATGAAGTCGTCGAAGTGGTCCGGGTCGTCGGTCTCCCCCAGGCCGGCACTGTCAACTACCTCGAACAAGTCGCCGAGAAGATCTTCGTAACCCTCCTGCCACTCGTCGCCAGCACCCCAAGCGGTGTAGGGCAATCGGACCTGCAGTTCCGCCACGACTCGCCTCCTCGACCTTGTGAGCGGACGTCTGAGTAGTGAGCCCTACATCAAGCTGCTCGTTCGAACCAGTCGATCGCGAGGTCGGCGACCGCTGCGGGGGCGTCGTCGGTGATGAAATGCGCTGCGTCGTCGACATAGGCGAACTCGACGCGATCGGCGTACCGCTCCGGATTGCGGCAGACACGCCCCATGAGCGCCTCGGTCCAGGGGTGGTCGCGGCGGCCGAGTACGACGAGGGTCGGCACCGTAAGCCGCTGGCGGCGGTAGACGCCGCGCATCATGCGCAGGCCTTCGGGCAGGACCATGCCGCGAGTGAGCGGACGCACCGCGCCGTCGATGTCGGGTCGGCGCATCGGGGCGAGGTGGGCTTCGACCGCTGCCTCCGATATCGGGCGGGCGACGTACTCCTCGGAGAAGACTCCGCGCAGTGAGGCGCCTGGGCGGTGCCAGATGAACGGGGGCAGGTGCCGGAAGCCCGGGAGGAGCTTCGGGCTGAACGTCATGAAGCCCGGCGGCACGGAGAGTTGCACTGCCGTTCGAACCCGCTCGGGGTGGTCGTAGGTCAGCTGCATCGCGGTGAGGACGCCCATGTCGTGGGAGACGAGGTGGGCCCGCTCGATGTGGAGGACATCCAAGAGGGCAAGCAGGTCGCGTAGCCGGGTCTCGCGTTCGATACGCGGATCGTCGGCCACGGTCCAGCCAGCCCCGCGCAGGTCGGGGCAGATGACGCGGTAGCCGCCTGCGGCGATGGCCGGAGCTATCGCGTGCCACTGCCACCAGTGCTGGGGAAATCCGTGCAACAGCACGACCGGTTGGCCCTCGCCGATGGCGGCGAGGTGAGTATGCAGGCCGGGCGTCTCGACGACGAGATGCTGGAATCCGGAGGCCTCTGGCAGCGGCGGCGACCAGGCCGAGGCGTCGACGGAACGAGTGATGCGGGGCTCGGGCGTGGCCATGGCGACCCCCTTCGTGCGATGGAGATACTATGTTCATAGTAGACCTCGTGGAAGGGAGCGTCGATGCCGGCGGCCACCCGGGATCGCGCACTCGAGGCGGCCGTGGAACTGCTCGGCGCGGAGGGCGTGCGCGCATTGAGCCATGCGCGGGTCGATGAACGAGCGGGTCTGCCGCCTGGGTCGACCTCGAACTGGTTCCGCACCCGCCGGGCGCTACTCGGCGGTGTGGTCGACTGGATCGCCGAGCGCGAGCGCGCCGACTTCGACCCGGCCGCGATGCCTGCGATCACTGGACTCGACGGGCTGGTCGAGGGCTTGTGCGCCATGGCCGAACTGCAGACCGGGCCATTCGCCGCGCGCACCCGCGCACGCTACGCCCTCTTCCTCGAACTGGCCGACGACCCTGAGCTTGGCGAGCCGCTGCGGCGGCAACGCCGCGAGTTCGAGGAGTGGACTGAGCGGATTGTGATCGCCGTCGGCATCGCCCACCCCGTGCCGGCGACCCGGGCCCTCATGGCACTCGCCGACGGGCTGCTCCTGCACCGGCTCACCGTCGACCCCGCTCTTGACATGCGCCCCGCCATCGAACGCGCAGTGCGCGCCCTCGCAGAGTCTTGACCTGACGCTCCAGCGCAGACAGCCAAAACACTGCCACGACAGACTTTCCGTCGTGTAGCCGACGCCGTGGCTATGTGGGGCTCGCGGACGGGCGGCCCGCGGACGCATGGCATCGGACACTGTCAATGACCCGAACTCGCACAGAAGTTCTCCCCGGCGCGCCGGTGCTGGCGGGATGCAGGAGCACTGGATCTGGTTCCGCAACCTGCCGTACCGCTCCCCGTGGTTGGTGCTTCGACGTCGATCGCCGGTGAAGGAACCAGGCCTTTCCGATTTCGCGGTTATGACGAGAACTGAGCTATCCAGCAAATGGATGGATTTCGATGGATTTCAGCGTGCAATTCCGCACAGTGTGCAACGAGTAGACCCTGGTCGACGCCGACTTGACCTTGACGCCGCGTCAACCCTTCACCCTGAGGACAGGAACTTCCTCGCAGGTGACTGGACCGGCTTCACAAAGGAGACAGGTGATGACGACGTTGATCGAAAAGATCGTCGGCGACCTCGGCGACAAGCGGCGATGGCGGCAGTACAAGGCTCGCGTCAAGGGGCTTCCCGCGAGCCACCGCACGACGGTCGAGACGCTGGAGCGGTACCTGACGTACTTCGGGGGGATCACGAAGGGCGACATCCCGGTGGACGTCGTGATGTCGATGCTCGAGGATCTCGCCGGGCTGTTCGAGCAGGCTGCGGCGGACGGGACCCCGATCCGCACGGTCGTTGGTGCGGCTCCGGTGGAGTTCGCCGAGACCTTCTTCCGGAACTACTCGGACGGTCGGTGGATCAGCAAAGCGCACGATCAGTCGATCAGTGCCATCGAGCGCGGGTTCTACAAAGAGATCGAGCGCGGGATCAACAAAGAGCGGGAACGGCTGGTCAACGCCGTCGAGCGCGCCGAGACAGAGGACGGGGGAAACCGCTCATGACGGCCCAAACGACCGCTGCTCCGGCGATTCGCGTGCAGGGTCTCGAGAAGTCGTACGGGAAACTCGAGGTGCTGCGCGGCGTGGACTTCGACGTGGAGCGGGGAAGCATCTTCGCCCTGCTCGGCTCGAACGGGGCGGGCAAGACCACGGTCCTGAGGATCCTGGCAACGCTCCTCAAGGCCGACGCGGGGGCGGCCGCCGTCAACGGCTTCGACGTCGCCACGCAACCGTCGGACGCGCGGGAGTCCTTCAGCCTCACCGGGCAGTTCGCCGCCGTCGACGAGATCCTCAGCGGGCGGGAGAACCTCATACTCGTCGCCAGGCTGCGCCACCTCGAAGACCCCGGCGCGATCGCGGATGACCTGTTGAAGCGTTTCTCGCTGACCGACGCGGGCGCGCGGAAAGTGTCGACGTACTCGGGTGGGATGCGCCGCCGCCTGGACATCGCGATGAGCCTCATCGGCAATCCGCCAGTGATCTTCCTGGACGAGCCGACAACGGGACTCGATCCCGAGGCGCGCGTCGAGGTGTGGGACACCGTGAAGGGTCTCGCCGGGCGCGGCACGACGGTACTGCTCACCACGCAGCATCTGGAAGAGGCCGAGCAGCTCGCCGACCGGATCGCCATCCTCCACCAGGGCCGGATCATCGTGAACGGCACCCTCGCCGAGCTCAAGCAACTCCTCCCGCCTGCCAAGGTCGAGTACGTCGAGAAGCAGCCCTCTCTCGAAGACGTCTTCTTCGCGGTCGTCGGAGACGCCGGCGAAGACGACAATCACGTCGACACCGACGAGCGCAGCCAAGACCGCAAGACCACGTCGAACAAGAAGTAAGGAACAACTATGGCCACGCACTTCTTCGGCGACACCGCCGTCCTCACGGGACGGACCATGCGCCACGTCACACGCAGCGTCGACACCATCATCACGACCGCGATCATGCCGATCGCCATGATGCTGATGTTCGTCTACGTGTTCGGCGGCGCAATCGACACCGGTCCGGTCGAGTACATCGACTACATGCTGCCCGGCATCCTGCTCATCACGATCGCCTCGGGCATCTCCTACACCGCGTTCCGGCTGTTCATGGACATGACGAGCGGGATCTTCGAGCGGTTCCAGTCCATGCCGATCGCACGGTCCGGCGTGCTGTGGGCGCATGTTCTGACCTCGCTGGCCGCCAACGTGATCTCGCTGGTGATCGTCGTGGGCGTCGCTCTGCTGATGGGCTTCCGCTCGGGGGCCGGAGTACCGGCGTGGCTCGCCGTCGCCGGCATTCTGCTCCTGTTCACCCTGGCGCTGACCTGGATCGCCGTGATCCCCGGTCTCTCCGCGGCGTCCATCGAGGGCGCGAGCGTGTTCTCCTACCCGCTCATCTTCCTGCCGTTTCTCAGCTCGGCGTTCGTGCCCACCGAGACCATGCCCGGCCCGGTGCGCTGGTTCGCCGAAAACCAGCCGGTGACTTCGATCATCAACACGATCCGTGACCTGTTCGCCGGGCAGCCGGTCGGCGACGACATCTGGATCGCCCTCGCCTGGTGTGTCGGCATCCTTGTCGTGGCGTACGTCTTGGCGATGGTCACCTATCGCCGGAAGATCGCCTGAGGCAGGCTGAGACCCATGCTCACCATCAGCCAGCTAGCGGGATACGCGGGGGTGACGGCGCGGGCGGTGCGCTACTACCACCAGATCGGGCTGCTGCCGGAGCCCGAGCGCGACGACTCCGGATACCGGACCTACGGCGCCGCCGCGGTCGTGCGACTGATCCGGATCCGCACCCTGGCAGATGCCGGTGTGCCGCTGGCCCGGGTGCAGGAACTCCTCGACGCCGGCCCGGAGGAGTTCGCCGATGGCGTCCAGGAGGTTGACAAGGAACTACGCGCGGAGGTCCGGCGGGTGCAGGACACTCGTAAACGGCTCGCCAGGCTCGCCGCCGGAGAACACCTGGCACTCCCGCAGAGCGTCGTCGGCTACCTCGACCGGCTGCGCGGTCTCGGTGTCCAGGAGCGGTACATCGAAATGGAGCGGGACGCCTGGATCATGGTCGCCGCCCAGGTGCCGCACCTGATCGACTCTGTCATCGCCAAGAAGCACGAGGATCTGGACAGTCCCGACATGGTGAAGCTCTACAGCCTTGTCAACGACGCGCTCGACTGGCGGGCCGACGATCCGCGGGTCGTCGAGCTCGCCGACATCCTGGAGCGCCTGAGGATTCGCGCGGTGGAGGCCGGCGAGACGGGTGCCGACGGCTTCGACGACCAGTTCGCCGCCCTGATGGACGCGACCATCGTCGAGTCGTCCCCGGGAGCCGAGCGGGTTCTGGCGATCCTGGAGGAGCGGGGTTGGAAGGGCTGGACCCGCATCGAGCGAGTGCCTGTCGACAGACTCAACACTCAGCCCGGGTCCGTCGGGCAGCACGCACCGCCGGAGGAGCCTGACCCGCTTCCCGGACCGCCGAGCGAACCGGATCACGCAGATGCTCGACTTCGTCGAGACCGAGCCGGCGCCGTCGCGGGCTGACGTCATCGATCGGTCGCGCCGTGGCGAGATCACCGCAGACAGGTGGAGCAGCTCATCGTCGCGCTCGATATGGGACCAGCCGCCGGCGGTGTCGAGTCTCGACGCGCGGCCGAAGAGGAAGGCGAAGTATCTGTGGGTGATGGTGGACTCCCTTGGGAACGGCGATCCGGGGCGGGTCAACGTGCGGGTGCCGCTGGAGCTGCCGCGAGCCGGCGTACGGCTGGCGGTCCTGATCCCGGCGCCGGCACTGGAGCAGGCCAACGCCGAACTGAACAAGTCAGGCGTGCCGCTCGACCTGACACAGCTCAAGCCCTAGCAGCTCGAGGCGCTCCTGGAGCACCTCGACGAGATGACCCTGGAGGTCGACCAGCCCGATGCCAAAGTGCGTGTCTTCTGCGAATAGGCGCCGTCCAGTTGGACGGGCCCCGGAGAGATGCTGGACACCCTCCGAGGCCGCGCCCGCCACAGCACGGGAGAGCGGACCCGAACGACGAACCGACGGGGGCTTCGGGAGGATGAGCACATGAACGAGAACGAGGACTTCCTGGCTGAGCAGGCGCATCTCATGGAAGCCGAACGCATCCGGCAGGAGGTCGAAGACGCCGCCTCCGACCCCGCGGCCCAGGAGGAATGGATCCGTCAGTCCAACCTGATCTACGGCGGACTGACGGGCGCGGGTCTGGTGGTGGTGCAGCCCTTCCTGACCGAGACCTCGCTCGACCCGTCGGCGATGGTGTGCGTCATCGCGTTCTCCATCTCGATACCTCTGCTCGCCGCGCTCCTGGTGCTGAATCGGCAGGAGGCGTTTCGTCGACGGGCGAGCAGGTCACGGTTCGTCGGGATGGCGAAGGCGGTCGCACAAGGATCGGCGTTCGTCGGCATCACGGCGGCCTTCTGGCACATGTCCATCGTTGCGGGGATCGTGTTCCTGGCCATGGGGTTGGTCGCGATGGGAGTGCACTCCTCGGGATACGTGCAGTTGGAGTACGACTCGAAGTTCCGTCCGAGATTCCTTCCTCGCAAGACACCCGAGGCATAACGAACCAACGCAATCGGCGCGAAGCGGTCACCGCTGGCGCGAGTCGACGGGCTCCTTGATCGTTTCAGGGAAGGGTGGCGGAGTAGAGGCTGATGGCGAGTGCCACGCAGAGGAAGAGCGCGCTGGCAAGGGGCTTGGCGCGGAGAGCTCAGGCAATCCCGGCAATCGCGAGAACGCGAGCCAGGGTCCACAGTGCGATTCCCACGGGTCCGACCTTTCTTGGTGCGGCGGCGATCCTGGACTGCGGGCGCGGCGGGCTTTGCCTTGAGTGTCAGCCGACGTGGATTCCGGGTCTGCGGGCCGGGTCGTCCTCGTGTTGGCGGATGATCTCGCGGACGACGGGCGCCGTGTCGCCGCGCCCGAGAATGAGGTAGCGCAGCAGATGGCTCAGCGGGTTGCCCTCCGACCACTCGAAGTGGCAGTGGGGCCGGACGCCGGTGGTGTCGCGGAGCGTCAGAAGGATCGCCGCGATCGCGTTCGGTGCAGCGGGGCTCTTGGCGCGGAGGATCCGGTAGCCGTCGACATCGATGCCTTCGACGCGGAGTACGTCGCTGAACGTGGACGGGTCGATGACATCGATCTCGAGGAACAGGACGTCTGCGTGACCCGGGACGGGGTCCATTTCCCGGACCTCTGCTTCTTTGGCGGAGTACTCGGCAGCGTCGCCGGCCTGGCGGCGGTTGGCGATCAGGTTCAGGGCTCCGTCGTTGGTGATCGAGTCAGTGATGAAGCGGCGCGCTGTGTCGTCGAACTCGATCCGGTCGGCTCGCAGTTCCGTCGTGCGAGAGACCCTGGAGATCAGCGAGACGACAATGATGCCGGCGATGAACAGCCCGGAGATGGCGATGCCGTCGGGCTTCTCGATGATGTTCTCGACCAGCGCGTACAGCAGTACCAGGGTGAGGATCGTGAACGCGATCGTCTGCCGGCGTTGCCGGCGGTGGCCGGCCGAGATGGTGACCGCGACCGCCCCGGACACCATCATGACCAAGATGCCGGTCGCGTAGGCGCCGGCCTGGGCGTCGACGTCGGCGCCGAAGGCGATGGTGATCGCAACGCTGATCGCGGTGTACACCAGCACCACTGGGCGTACGGCGCGACCCCACTCCGGCGCCATGCCGTAGGTCGGCAGGTAGCGGGGCACGATGTTGATCAGACCCGCCATAGCCGATGCGCCGGCGAACCACAGGATCAGAATGCTGCTGACGTCGTAGGTGGTACCGAACACCTCGCCCAGATGCTCGTGGGCGAGATAGGCCATGGCACGCCCGTTCGCCGCGCCGCCGGGCTCGAATTCCTCGGCCGGGATCAACACGGTGGTGATGAAGCTGGTTGCCAGCAGATAGACGCTCATGATCAGCGCGGCAGCAGTCAGCAGCTTCTTGGTGTTGCGGATCCGGTTGGCCAACTGCTCCTCGGCGTCGCGGCCGTCGGCTGCCACGAGCGGCATCATGCTGACCCCGGTTTCGAAGCCGGACAAGCCGAGCACCAGCAGCGGGAAGGCCACGATCGCCGGACCGATCACGCCACCGAAGCCTCCTCCGCCTGCCGTCAGCGCGTCGATCCAACCGGAGAACGCCCCCGCCCCCGTGACGACGTCATACAGGCCGACCGCCACGACTGCCGCGTTGAGAGCGAGAAAGACGGCAACCAGCGGAATCGCTACACCGACCGCCTCGCTGAAGCCGAGCAGGAACACCCCGCCGAGGATCAGCAGCAGCACGACTGTGACCAGCACCTCCTGCCCGTGCAGGAAACCTGGCGCGTAGGGGTTCTCCAACAGGTGCACGGTCGCGTCTGCCGATGACAGGGTGATGGTGACGATCCACGACGTCGCGACGAAGCCGAGCAGCACCAGTACGAACAGCTTGCCCCGCCAAAACGGCAGCAGATTCTCCAGCATGGCAATCGAGCCTTGACCGTGGGGGCTCTCCTTTGCCACCCGCCGGTACATCGGCAACATTCCGAGCAGCGTGAGCGCGACGATGAGGAGCGTCGCCAGCGGCGACAGCGCGCCAGCCGCAAGAGCCGCGATTCCAGGCAGGTACGACAGCGTCGAGAAGTAGTCGACGCCGGTCAGGCACATGACTTTCCACCATGCCTGCGGCGGGGCATGCCCCTCATCGGCCTCCGGGCCGACCGGCTGCACCTGGTGCCGCAGCAGCCAGCCCACGGCACCACGCGAAGGGCCCGCCTGTCTGCCCGGCCCTTCGACGGTCGATGGGACGACGAGGTCATCAGAGGGAGTCACGCGGCAAAGCATGCCCGATGGATCCGGCCATCCCAGGATCGGCCTAAAGTAGCAGCATGGAGGAACCGCGAGGACCGATGTATGCGGCGGTCGTCGGCGGTACCGCGCTCACCTACCTCATCCTCGCGCTGATCCACGCGAAGGGCGCCACCTGGCTTATCCCGATACCCGTCGCCGCAGCCGCGGCTGCACTCATCGCGCTGACGAGTCGACGCCATCCGCGCTGACCTTCGATTGCCTCTGGCCGGCGTGCTGGCAGGCGCCCAGTTGCTGGCCAACGCCTCGGCGATCGCCACCGATCTGGGCGTACCGCCGGTCATCATCGGCTTCACGTTGGTCGCTCTCGGTACGTCGCTGTCGGAGGAGGTCACTCCCGTTCAAGCTAAGCGCCGCGGCGAGTCGGATCTGGTGGTCGGAACCTGTTCGGCAGCAATCTGTTCAACAGCCTTGTCGGCTGCGCGGTGGTCGGATCCGCATCCGGCTCGGTCACTCCGGGAAGGCTCTGGGTGCCTTGAGCTGGCCCGACTGGCCGCGTACGCGCTGACCATGCCGCTGCTCGTGTCAACCTGATCTGCCTGATGGCGCGGTTGGATGGGTGCGGCGCTGGAGTGCTAGAGACAGGATGTGGTCATGACGCGGGTAGAGATCTTGTCCACTTCCCTTGGCGAGGTTGAGATCGCCCGGATCGACGCGGCTGGTCCGCCTGTGCTGTTCTTCCCGGGTGGTCATTGCTCGGCCATCAGCGACTGCGGCTGGGAGTTGTACACCGGCCTCGGTCACTCGGTCGTGTCCTTCTCTCGTCCTGGCTACGGCGGCACGCGAGTAGGCGACCTGTCCGGTGCGGAGTTCGTGCCAGCCGTCGAGGAGGTGTGCGATGCCCTCGCGCTCGACGAGATCGCCGCTGTCGTCGGGGTGTCGTTCGGCGCCTTGCAGGCCGTGCCGACCGCGATGTCGGGGCGCATCGACGTTCGGCGTCTGGTCCTGCACAGTGGCGCACCCTCGACGCTGGCGTACCCGGACACGCGGGCGCAGCGTCTGGCGGGGCCGGTCGTGTTCGGTCCTCGTGTCCAGCAGGTGACCTGGGCAGCGATCTCGCGGCTTGTCGGCACTGAAATCGGGCTCCGCGCGCTCTGCGCCTCGCTGTCGATGCTCCCCGCGGGACGCTGGTGGCGATCCTGGAGTCAGCAGGACCGCGAGCTGGCGCGGAAGATGTTTCGAACCATGGCCTCAGGTCGGGGATTCGCCAACGACTTGCGGCAGGCCCGTGCCGACTCCAGCAGATACCGCCGCCGGCTGCTGCAGCGGGTCGGCTGCCCCACACTGATCACGGGCTCCCGCCACGACGGCGGGGTCGCCTTCGCGCACGCCGAGGACTTCGCGGCCACGATCCCCGGCGCCCGCCTCGTAGAACTGGACTCACCAACCCACCTGTTCTGGATCGGCCCGCATGCCGACGCCGCACGGCGCACGGTCCAGACCTTCCTCACCGAGACCGAATGACCGAACTGCCGGAGAAGCTGGACGGCATCAGGAATCGGACGTACGAGGTCGTCGTACTCGGGCATCAGGAACTCGGCCACCCAGGTATCGGTCAATCGGTGACGGAGCCAGCCTGCTTGAGTTCGTCGTACAGCAGGCTGAATCGGGCGTCGCGGTGAGCGCCAAACTGAACGATGCCGTGGCGGCACCGGCCGCGTTCTACGCGGCGCCGACGACGCTACCCGATGGGCTTGGCACCATCATCCGCAGCGAGGTCGTCGACGGGTACGTCGCGGGTGCGACCATCTACCGGGTCCCGTACGCCTCCACCGGCTACGACGGGAAGCGTGCTGCGGTCAGCGGCCTGATCTTCGTGCCGACCGGTCCGGCGCCAGCCGAGCCGCGCAAGGTCGTCTCGTTCACCCACGGCACGGTCGGGGTCGGGTCAACTGCGCGCCTTCGGCGCTGAAGTCCGCCGCCGAGGCCCACATCTTCGAAGACCTGGACCTGTTCCTGGCTGCGGGGTACGTCGTCACCGCGACCGACTACCAAGGCCTGGGCACCGAAGGCCCACACGCTTACCTGGTCGGCGCGACCGAAGCCGCCAATGCCCTCGATCTCGTCCGCGCCGCGCACAACCTGCCCCAGGCGCATGCGGGCACCACGTTCGCGACCTGGGGCCACTCCCAAGGTGGGCATGCGTCACTGTTCACCGGCCAGACCGCCGCCACCCTACTCCCCCGATCTGAAACTGGTCGGGGTCGCCGCCGGGGCCCGACCGGCCGACCTGCCCGCACTGCTCGACGTCAACCTCAAGACCCTGCCCGGGAAGGTCCTCGTCGCGATGCTGCTGCAGTCCTGGTCAGAGGTGTACGACGACGCCAGCATCGAGAAGATCGTCAAGCCCGGCGCCCGCCCATCCATCAGCATCGCCGGCTACTGCCTGTTCAAACAGTTCCTCGCCGCCGTCCCCAGTGCACTCCTGCTCGACCTGACGTTCATCTCGAACGCACCGGTCGACACCGAGCCCTGGAAGACGCACTTCGCCGCCAACGCGCCCGGCGGTCAGCGCACCGGCGTACCGATCCTCATGACCCAAGGCGAAGCAGACCCCATCATCGCGCCCGCCGTCACCACGAAGCTGGCTCAAATGCTCTGCACCAGCGGAAAGCAACTTCAGTTGCGCACCTACCCCGGAGTTGAACACGTCGACGCGGGATTCAAGGCCGCACCCGACGTCGCTGCCTGGATCGCCGACCGCTTCGCCGGCAAACCGGCACCCACCACCTGCACCTGAGCCTGCGGCGGCAGTCGTCCGATCGCGCCAATGCCAGAAATCCTTCGCTGATCATGCCAAATCAGCAATCCGCATCGCTGTCTCGTGCACACCAAGGTCCTGCTCCCCGACATCCGCAGACCCACAGATGCCCACAAAACAAGAGCTGTGGGTTGGACGCCGTAGTCGTGGAATTTCGGCAGATGGTGTGAGCTGCTACGGGTCGGCTAAGGGATGCGGATGCTGCGTGCGACATCCGCGGCGCCACCGCACAGCAGCCCCGACGCGTCGTGCTGTGCGGTGGCGGTGATCGTGGAGGGACTGCCGAGGGAGTCACCCATGTCGACGGCGATGTCGCTGATTCCCTGGCCGGCCAGGTGCGCAGCGAGGCAGGCGGTGCTGTTGGCGTTGGCGATGTCTTCCGCGACGCCGATCGACGGGGCGAACATGCGGGCCGCGGCGCGGCCGCTGGGCGTCGGCGCCGAGTAGGCGTAGCAGCCCAGGAAACCGAGTCGGTCGCAGGCGGCACGGAGCCGTTCGAAGTCCGGGCTGAGGGTGGTGAGAGCGGACCGCGTAGCAAGGGGAACCAGCAACCGCGACCGCCCCACTGAGGCGACGCGGGTGCCGGGAGCGAGTGTGCCCGGGGTGACGCCGAGTGCGGGTAGGACAAGGTCGCACTCGATCGCTGTGGGCCTGCGGAGGTCTACGGGACCGGGGTCGAAGGCGGCATTGACATGAGTGTTCTCCCGCACGGACCAACCAGTGAAGACACGCCCTGCCGCATGGATGGTGGCTCGATACTCCCGGCCCCCTGCGCGCTCGGCCAGGAAGGCCAGAGCGGCAACCGTCCCATGACCGCACCCAGGCAGTTCTCCCTCGGCGGTGAAGAAGCGGAGGGAAACGACCGGACCGCCCCGTCGGCTGTCGTGCACCGACACGAAGACCGCGTGCGACGTTCCCATCGCAGCCGGCACACGACGGCGTTCATCGTCACTCAACGGCGCCTCGTCCAGCACCGCGGTGGGACTACCGCCCTGGCCGTCGCGCAGACACGCCCGGACGATCGTGACGGGCAGACCGTGCCTACTCATCGCACTGCCGTGATCCTTGTGCCGGACCGGCGTCCGCTTCTCCCGCCCACCGCCGGCTCCACCTTCATGCCTCCGCAGGATTCTGATCGTTCTGTTCTTGCGCCTCCGCCCAGGTGATCGCCCATTCGTCGAGCGGCCGGAGGGCGTGACTGAGTGCTGCCCCCAGGCGAGTGAGCTCGTAGCCGTCGGCTGAGGGGGCGATGATCCCGCTGGCCGTGAGTTCCCGAAGCCGCTGGTAGAGGACGCTCGATGACATTCCTTCGCACTGTGCCAGCAGCGCGCGGGCGCCGAGCGGGCCCGCACGCAGCTCCCAGAGAATGCGCAGCGCCCACCGACGACCGAAGAGGTCCATCGCGGCCATGATCGGACGGCCGGTCGTCGATCCACGAACCGGTGTTCCTGGGCGCGGTGTCGGCATGGCCCTCCTTGTGTTTTGTTATTCGAAACACTAGCATCCGTGCGTGTTTCGAATTTCAAAACAACCTCCACGGGAGCGCCGATGTCGCGAATAGCCCTGCTGGAACCGCCGTACGCCGACCAGGCCGGCGCGCTGCTCGTGCGCATGATGCCCGGGGACGTGCCGCCGATCGGGCTCTTCCGGATGTTCGCCAGAAACCTCCCGATGGCCGGCGCCATGCACGGATGGGGGCGCTATGAGCTGGGCCGACAGCTGACCCTGACCATGCGGGAGCGCGAGATCGCCATCGACCGGACGTGCGCGCTGTGCGGCTGCGAGTACGAGTGGGGCGTGCACATGATGACGTTCGCCGAACGGGTCGGGCTCACCCGCGAGCAGGCGGCATCCCTGGTGCACGGCGGCCCCGCTGACGAGTGCTGGACGTCCGAGCGGGAACGGCTGCTCATCCTCGCCGTCGACGCGCTGCACGAGCGTTCCGACATCGATGACGCGCTGTGGACACGGCTCGTGTCGGTCTTCGACGAGCTCCAGCTGCTCGATCTGCTTCTGCTGTGCGGGTGGTACCACGCCGTCAGCTTCGCCGCGCGCGCCGCACGTGTGCCGCACGAGCCCGGCGCGCCTCGCTTCGCCGACTTCCTCCCCATCACGACCGCGACCAACCGGTGAGCACTACCCGGGAGCACTCCGAGGCGCGGCTGCTTGTCCCCTCCCTGATGTTCATCGCCCTGGTCGTGGCGGCAGTCGCCAGCCTGGGGACGCCGCTCATCACCAGCGTGGCGACCACGTTCCACGTCTCGCTCGACAGCGCGCAGTGGACGCTGACCATCGCGCTGCTCAGCGGCGCCATCGCCACGCCGGTCCTCGGCCGGCTCGGAGCCGGCCCCCACCGACGAGCCACGATTCTCGTCACGCTTGCGGTCGTCGTCGCCGGCAGCGCGCTCACCGTGCTACCGCTGCCGTTCGCGTGGCTGCTGGCCGGCAGGGCGGCCCAAGGCGTCGGGCTCGGGCTGACGGCGCTGATGATGGGCGTGGCCCGCGACCACCTCCCCGAGGCGCGCAGCGCGGCCACCATCGCCCTGATCTCGGTGGTCTCGATCATCGGGGTCGGCGTCGGTTACCCGCTGGCCGCACTGCTCGCCGAACTCGGCGGGGTGCGGGCCGCCTACGGCCTCGGCCTGGTCGTCACCGCCGCCGCCTTCCTGACCGCGTGGCGCTCCATGCCCGAAGCCCCCGAAGGCCGCTCCGCCCACTTGGACGTGGCAGGGGCGGTCGTCCTGGCCGCTGCGCTGCTCCTGGTGCTGTTCCTCGCCGGCGAACGGAATCTGTGGAGCCGGCACCTCGCCGTGGCGGCGGGCCTCGCCGTCGTCGCGGTGGTGCTGCTCTGCGTCTGGGCCGTCGTCGAGCTGCGCAGCACGACGCCCCTGGTCGATGTGCGGGCGGTGCGGCACCCGGCGGTCGCCGGGGCGAACCTCGCCATGTTCGTCGGCGGGATCGGCATGTACCTCCTGCTCACGCTCATCACCCGGTACGCGCAGACGCCGCACGGCGCCGGCTACGGCTTCGGGCTGACGACCTTCGTCGCCGGGCTGGTCCTCATCCCGTTCTCGGTGCTGGGGTTCGTCGCCGGCAAGCTCACCCCGCGGGTCCGGACGCGGATCGCCGACCCCCTGCTCCTGGCCGGCAGCGCCGTCGTGGTCGGCGGCGGGTTCGCCCTGTTCGCGGCGGCCCGGTCGGACCTGGCGGAACTGTTCGCGGCGATGGGCGTGCTCGGCTTCGGCGTCGGCGGCTTCTCGGCCGCGATGCCCGGCGTCATCCTGGCCGTCACCCCCAAGAGCGAGACGTCGAGCGCCATGAGCTTCAACTACGTCGTCCGCAGCGTGGGGTACTCCGTGGGCAGCGCCATCGGCGGCCTGATCCTCGCCGCGGGCACCGGCCCCGGCCACCTCTTCCCCGACGACAGCGCCTACACCACCGCGGCGCTGGTCGGCATCGGCGCCATGGCGATCACGACGCTGACAAGCCTCGCTCTCGCCCGCCGACGCTCGTCCGAAACCAACCCGTAAGTCAGATGCACTCATCCCAACACTGGAGGTTCCATGCCCAAGGGCTACTGGGTCAGCGTTTACCGCACCATTTCAGACCCTGAGAAGCTGGCTGCTTACAACAAGCTGGCCGGTCTGGCCGTCCGTCCCGCGGGCGGGCGGACCCTCGTCCGTGGCGGTCGGGTCGTGGCGCATGACGCCGGAATCGCCGAGCGCACCGTCGTGGTCGAGTTCGACAGCTTCGAGCAGGCCGTCGCGGCGCACGAGAGTGCGGCCTACCAGGAGGCGCTGGTCGCCCTCTCCGACGGCGTCGAGCGCGACTTCCGCATCGTCGAAGGCATCGACTGACCGAGGTCCAGTCGGATCTTCGCTGAAGGACTCCGTCGAGAATCTTGAGGACGGCAGTCAACGATCGTGACGCTGCATCAGGCTCGTAGGAGCATGATGCCCATGTTCCCGGGGAGCCCGATAGGCGGAGCGTAGTACCGACTGATCTCCGCCGCCGACGTACCACTACGCCGTGATCGGCCGTCAACGCCGAGCCTCTTGCCACAGATGTCGCCGGAACCGGCGCTGTCGGTGCCGAGGACGCCTGTGCGCCTTCGGCACCGGCAACCGCCTGATCCCCAATCACCGGCACGCCCCATCCGATCGAACCGGAAGCTAAGGACCCCGCATGCAGTTCCCTCACATGGCAGCCCGCAACGTCGTGACACTCGCGCTATCCGAAGATGCGGCCGCTGATGACGTCACCACTCGATGGAGCGTCGCGCCGCGACAATCGGCGACGGCAGTCATCACCACCCGCCAACCGGGCCTGGCTGCCGGGATGCCCCTGGCTGCCGAGGTTTACGCCCATATCGGCGGCGAAACACGGATCGACCAATCGGTGCCCGACGGCACTCGACTTGAGGCCGACGATGTCCTGGCGAGGATATCCGGCCCGGCACACCAGATCATCACCGGCGAACGGACGGTGCTGAACCTCCTCCAGCGGCTTTGCGGCATCGCCACACTCACCGATCGGTATGTGGCCGCCGTGTGCGATCTGCCTGTCCGCGTCCTGGATACCCGCAAGACCGCCCCTGGACTTCGGTTGCTGGACAAGTACGCGGTCGCCGCGGGCGGAGGGCACAATCATCGGCTGGACCTCGGTGCCATGGTGCTCCTCAAGGAGAACCACATCGCGGCCGCCGGCGGCGTCACCGCCGCCATCGACAGCGTCCGTAAGAACATGGCGTCGGAGGGCAAGACCCTGGCCATCGAGGTGGAGGTGGCCACGCTCGCCCAAGCCCGTGAAGCGCTGCAGGCCGCGCCGTCATGGATCATGCTCGACAACATGACCGTGCCGCAGCTGGCCGAAGCCGTCCGCCTTCGACGCGAACTGGCCTCCGACTCCGGCATCAAGCTGGAGGCCTCGGGCACGATCACCTTGGACGACTTGCGCGCCGTCGCGGAAACCGGTGTCGACGCCGTCTCCGTCGGCGCGCTGACCCACAGCGCGCCGGCCATGGATCTGAGCATGCTTCTGAGCATCTCCCCATCGTGAGAGGCCGAGTCGGCAGCCTCGGTCGAATCGCAGGCTCCCAGCGTCGCAATCGCGACGCGACTGCACGATCCGACATTCGGGAGGAGCCTGCGACGGTCGACCGCAGGGTCGGAGCCGACCAGCTCGTGCTCCGGATCATCCGGGCGACCCGCCGCCGGGTACGACCGAACTTTCCCGATACGAAGTCAGGTAGCCCTGCCGGCGCTGCGAGCAGGCAAGCGAGACGCTTCTCAAATCCTTTGACCCTCCCGAGCAGCCCTTCCGACGAAGAGTGGCCGCTCGCCGCCTGAGCTCCCCGGTGATCTGTCGCCAGAACAAATCTGATCTGGCGACAGCTACCCGAGACGGCGACGCCGATCGACGGGGACCGGCGCCCTGAGGCGTGAGCATTCGGTCTCTCAGAGATCCAGCTTCAGGCGTGTGGCTAAGGTGCGTGTTCCTCCTGGTAGACGCTGTTGTGGCTTCACTGTGGAGTCGAGCCTTCAAACAGGCCTTCGACAATTTTCGTCAGCACCGGCGGGTCGATCTCGCCGAGCGTGGTCAGCGTAGTTGCCTGGGCACCGGTGCAGACGGCCTGCGCCAGGTATCTTCTGGCACGCTCCGGCTCGAAACTCGTGGCCACCAGTTCCAAGGCTTTGCCGCGACTGTTCACACCGGGGTGATGCGAGCGGCCGATTCCGCGGCGTGGTCAACCCGCCCAGCCTCATCCAGTGCCCTGACCACCTCCGGCACCGGCAAGGCCATCAGCCCGCGCCCGGTGTGCGCCGGAATCCGCGAGGCGGTACGCCTTCGGACTTCGTCGACGGTGATGCCGTGGTCCACAATTGCCGAGTCCCGCAACGGCGCAGACAGTACATTCACACTGCCCAGGGCAGCTCGGTTCACTGGCGAAGTTTTGGTCGCTTGGTCGGCATAGCGGTGAGTGGATCTTCCGGCCAGGGATGGCGGGGGTAGCGGGCTCGCAGGTCGGCTCGGACCTGGGGATAGCCCTGCTTCCAGAAAGAGGCGAGGTCGCTCGTGATCGCGACCGGGCGCCGCGCGGGCGACAATAGGTGCAGAACGACCGGGACACGACCGTCCGCGACGGATGGAGTGGCAGTCCAGCCGAATACCTCCTGCAGCTTCACTGCGAGGACCGGTGGCTCGACACCGTCGTACGCGAGTCGCACCTCGGAGCCCGATGGGACCCGGAGCCGTTCCGGTGCGAGTTCGCCGAACCGGGTTGCTGCGGGCCATGGCAGGAGTCGCCGGAGCGCCGAAGCCACGTCGATGTGGGCAAGATCGCGCGAGCGTCGCACCGAGGCGAGCTCGCTGCCCATCCATTCGTCGAGATCGGCCAGGAGTGTGTCGTCGTCGACCGCAGGCCACGGGGCTCCGAGGTGGGCGTGGCAGAACGCGATCCGCTCCCGCAAGGCGAGAGCGGCCTCCGACCAACGCAGTACAGACAGACCGCTGCGCCGGATACCGTCGAGGACGGCCGCTTGGACGAGCAGCGGGTCGGCCTTTGCCAGCGGAACGTCGTTGAGCACGATCGCGCCGAGTGCCTCGACGCGCCGCGTCACGATCCGGCCGTCGTCCCAGCGGATCTGGTCGGTGGTCGAGACGAGGTCGCCTGCGATGTCTCGTGCGGTCTGCTCATCGATCGGCGCCGCGGAACGGATCCTGGCATCGGCGCGACCGGGTGCCCGGTCAGCAACCGCGATCGCCAGCCAGGTCGTGGTCCGCAACGGCGATTGCGGATCCAGAGCAGCACCCGTACCACCAGACATCTGGTACGTCGCCGAGTCGACCCCCCGGATCCGCGCAATCCGATCGGGATACGCCAGCCCCACCACGACCCCCACCGCAAGATCATCCGGTACTCGGCGCGTCCCCCGACCAGCCGGCCCACCAATCGCCGGCCGCACTCCATCTCCATCCAACGGGTCGCCGGTTGTCATGCCTCGGCCGAGGCGCTTTGCTTCCTCTCGCCAGCGGGCCGTGGCTCCGCGGTCCTCGCCGCGGCGGAGGGCTCGCCAGCGAGCCGGTAAATCATCGCCGAAGTCGCGGCCGGAGTCCTCCGAGAGCATCGCGACGACCTCGCGTGCCCGGTCGGCGCCGACCCGCGGCGTGCCGTCCAGCAACGCACGAGCCAACCGAGGATGCGCCCCGATCGCCGCCATCCGCCGTCCCCGCTCGGTGATCCGGCCGCCGTCGTCAAGAGCATCGAGGCGGCGCAGTAATTCGGTGGCCGCGGTCATCGCCACCGCTGGCGGCGCCTCGAGCAAGGTCAGACCGTCACCAGCAGGCGCACCCCACGCCGCGAGGTCGAGGGCGAAGCCTGCCAGATCGGCGATCGCGATCTCCGGCGCCGCATGATCGTCGAGATGCGAGTGGTCGGTGGCGGACCAGCACCGATAGACCCGGCCAGGCGCCTCCCGCCCGGCACGACCCGCTCGCTGGTCGGCGGACGATCTCGAAACCCGGCAGGTGACCAACGCACCGAGGCCACGGGATTGATCGGTCCGTGGCTCCCGGGCAAGACCCGAGTCGACCACAACCCTGACCCCGGGCACAGTCAGCGAACTCTCGGCGACCGACGTCGTAACCACGATCCGACGAGTGGCGGCCGAAGCCAACGCGCGGTCCTGCTCAGCCCTTGATTGGCGACCGAACAACGGCAGGACATTCTGACCAGCCAACCGGCGAGTCACACCGTTGATCTCGGCCTCCCCCGGGACGAACACGAGGATGTCGCCGTCGTTCTCGGTCAGCGCACGCTGGACGACGGCCGCGACGTGATCCAGCAGGCGCGGATCGACCCGCCCACCGGGAAGCAGCGGCACGGGGACCGGCGGTGGGGCCCACTCGATCGCCACATCGAACAGCGCCGCAGACGCGGTGATCACGGGCGCCGGAACGTCCGAGCCCAATGCGCGACTCAGCCTGATGGTGTCCGCCGTGGCCGACGTCGCAACGATCGCCAGGTCCTCCCGAAGATTCGCCCGGATGTCGATGCAGAGCGCGAGCAGTAGATCGGCGTCAAGGTGCCGCTCGTGGCACTCGTCGATAACAATCGCGGCGACACCCGGCAACTCCGGGTTCTGCTGCAGACGACGTACGAGGAGCCCTGTCGTCACCACCTCGACACGGAGTCCCTGGCCGCCACTGCGTTCACCGCGCATCGCGTAGCCGATCCGCTGCCCGAGCGGTTCGCCGGCCAGCGTCGCCAGCCGGATCGCAGCCGCGCGGGTTGCCATCCTTCGCGGCTCGGCGACGATGATCCTGCCCCCGAGCGCATCGCCCAGCGCAAGCGGCAACAGCGAGGTCTTCCCCGATCCAGGCGGCGCAACCAACACCGCAGTACCGCGCGAACGCACCGCATCGACCGTGGCAGGCAGAACCGCCCGGACAGGCAGATCCGCCCCCGGCACCGACGATTCAGGCAGCAACACGCCTCGACGCTAGCCGACCCCACCACAGAACCCTCGACAACCCGGTCCACAGCCCATGAAGAACCCATTCTCTGGACACCGACTGGACCAGGCGGGAACGACTGCTCCGCGCGGACATCGTGGCGCGGACCGACCAGCTCGCATGGCACGACTGGGGGGTACTGCGCGACCTCGGCCGCGACCGCGACTGGGTCGGCAACGGCTCGGCGCAGGAGTTGTACTGCGCCGGCGGTCGGGCCGAAAGGTCCTGTACGGCGAACGCCGCTGGGCGACTCGCTCGTCGCATCCGATCGCCGACGAGTGACCGCAGCTGGTCAGCGTGGTGGGCGGAGTACTGCGAACGGGTCCGTGACGGTCAGCTCGCGGGCCACGAACGTGTAGACGGTCGCGGGACGGCCGCCGCTCTGGCCGGGGCTGGCTCGCCGCTCGGTCGGTTCGATCACGTGCCGCCGGGTCAGGACGCGGGTGAGATTGGTGGCGCCGAGCTCATAGCCCAGTGCGGCGCCGAACAGGTCACGCAGCTCGGCAATGGTGAACTCCAAGGGAGCCAGCGCGAACCCGATGTTCGTGTACGACAGTTTCGCGCGCAGCCGCCCGACCGCGGCATCGATGAAGTAGCGATGGTCGAACGCGGTCCGCGGCAGGTCGTCGATCGGATGCCAGAGCGTGTCGGACGGAAGCTCCGGCCGTACGTCGGACGGAACCAGGCCGAGATAGCCCGTTGCCAGCACGCGGGCCCGCGGATCACGATCGATCGCACTGTGGGTGGCCAACTGTTCCAGGTGCGCGACGTCGCGGACGTCGACCTTCGTCGCGAGGTGCCCGGTGATGGCCTCCCGGAGCCGCTCTACAGGCTCGACCCCGCCGCCGGGAAGAGCCCAGCGGCCACGGTGCGGACTCCGTGCGCGTTTCCAGAGCAGGACGCACAACCTGCCGTTGCGGACGGACAGGACCACGGCGAGCACTTCGTGCGGATAACTGGGGAAGTTAACCGGATCACCTTTCTTGGCTGCGGGCACGACGACGATGGTAGCGTGCGTCTAGTTATCGACTATCAGGCGAAAACACCCGAATGGTTGCGATCCACGCAGATCCAGCACCACAGACAGAAGGTCGGAACAACACATGCAACTGACGACGGAGACGGTCCGGACCGCGGTGCTGGCCGCACTGGCCGAGGATCAGTCGGCAGACGACGTCACCACACGGTGGAGCGTCCCAGCGGCGCTACAAGTCGAGGCGACGATGATCGCCAAACAGCCGGGACGCGTAGGCGGTCTGCCTGCTGTACAAGGCGTCTACGCGGCCATCGATCCCACCGTCACGATGCGGCCGGCTGTTGCCGATGGCGATTCGGTTCTCCCGGGACAGCCGCTGGCGTGGATCACTGGTGCGGCGCACTCGATCATCACCGGCGAGCGGGTGGCGCTGAACTTCGTCCAGCGAATGTCGGGCATCGCAACCCTCACGTCGGCCTTCGTAGCTGCGATCGGAGCGCGCCCCGCCCGGTCCGGCTGCTCGACACCCGCAAGACCGCGCCCGGTCTCCGGGCCATGGACAAGTACGCCGTGAGTTGCGGCGGTGGAACGAACCACAGGCTCGACCTGGCCGCCATGGTGCTGCTCAAGGAGAACCATCTCGCTGCGGCCCGCGGCGTGGCCACGGTCGTCGAGCGGCGCAACACCTCCGGGTCGACGTCCCAACTCGAGGCCTCCGGCACACTCACCCTGGACACCGTCGCCGACGTCGCCGCCACCGGTGTCGATGCCGTCTCGGTCGGCGCCCTCACCCACTCCCCTGCCGCACTCGACATCAGCCTGCTGGTCACTCGCGACCACGAACTCAACTGAGCTCCGGCACGGCGTCGGAGGGCGTCGTCACCCCCAGTTATCGCCTATGAAGCGAAAATCTCCCGAGAGAAGGACCTGTTGTGACCGTTGGGACAGCAATCAGCTGGCAGGAAGAGGTACGCCGCCTGGCCCGGGAGCGAGATGCGGTGGTGCTCGCCCACAACTACCAGGAACCGGCGATCCAAGATGTCGCCGATCACGTCGGCGACTCGCTCGCGTTGTCGCGCGTCGCGGCCAGTACCGACGCGTCCACGATCGTGTTCTGTGGCGTGCATTTCATGGCGGAGACCGCCAAACTGCTCAGCCCTGACAAGACCGTGCTGATCCCCACCGCCCGGGCCGGCTGCTCCTTGGCGGACACCATTACCGCTGACCAGTTGCGGGCCTGGAAGGCCGAGCACCCCGACGCTGCGGTTGTTGCCTATGTCAACACCAGTGCGGCCGTGAAGGCCGAGGCCGATATCTGCTGTACGTCGTCCAACGCGGTGGAGGTGGTGAACTCGATCCCGGCGGATCAGCCGATTCTGTTTCTGCCCGACCAGTTCCTCGGGGACCATGTCAGGAGGCAGACCGGTCGGGACAACATCGAGGTGTGGATGGGCGAGTGCCACGTGCATGCCGGCATCAGCGCGGCCGACCTGCGCACTCAAGTGGCGGCCGACCCTGCGGCCGAGGTTCTGGTCCATCCCGAGTGCGGCTGCGCGTCGTCGGCGATCTGGCTCGCCGGCGTGGGTGATCTGCCGGCAGATCGGACCCACATCCTCTCCACCGCCGGCATGCTGGACGCCGCGCGCGACATGACCGCGAAGACCGCCCTGGTCGCGACGGAAATCGGCATGCTCCATCAACTTCGCAAGGTGAACCAGAAGACGACCTTCCTGCCGGTGAACCCGAAGGCCTCGTGCCGATTCATGAAGATGATCACCCCGGACCGACTGGTGCGGTGCCTGCGTGAGGGACGCGACGAGATCCAACTGGCGCCCGAGGTCGTCGAGCGTGCCCGGCGGTCGGTCGAACGGATGGTTGCCATCGGCAAACCTGCTGTTGCTCGATGACGCGCACCGTCGACGTCGTCGTCATCGGCGCCGGCGTGGCAGGCCTGTCAACCGCGCTCGGTCTCGCGGCGACCCGCGATGTGCTCCTGCTCAGCGCCGGCCACGGCAGCACACCGTGGGCCCAGGGTGGCGTCGCCGCAGCCTACGGCGAGGACGATCCGCTCGACCACGCGCGCGACACCGACATCGCGGGCGCAGGATACTGCGATCCTCGCAACGTTCGGGCGTTGGTCGAGGAGGGACCGCAGCGACTTGCCGAACTCATCGCTCAGGGGGCTCGCTTCGACCGTGAGGACGACGGATCGCTGTCGAGAACTCTCGAGGGAGGCCACGGTCGTTCCCGGATCGTGCACGCAGGCGGTGACGCCACCGGCGCGGAGGTTCATCGCGCGCTCCGTAGCGCGCTACAGCTCACCGGCGTTCAGACGATGGACGGACGGACCATCGGCCTGATCAAGTCAGACTCCGGCCGCATCGTCGGCGTGCTCGTCGAAACCGGCACGGAGATCACCCGGATCGACGCGCGCGCCGTTGTACTGGCCACAGGCGGAGTCGGCAACGCCTACCTGGCGAGCACCAATCCGCCGACGGTGCGCGGTGATGGCATCGCTCTGGCGCTGCGGGCCGGCGCGTCTGTGGTGGACATGGAGTTCGTCCAGTTCCACCCGACAGCGCTCTTCACCGGTGAAACCGGCGGTCAGTTGCCGTTGGTCACCGAAGCCGTGCGCGGTGAAGGCGCAGTACTACGTGACATGCATGGTCGCAGGATCATGGCCGGCCGGCACCCGCGAGCCGATCTGGCCCCCCGGGACGTCGTCGCCCGGGAGGTCGAGGCAACGATGCGCCGCGACGGATCCGACCACGTCTGGCTGGACGCCACATCCATCGCGCCCGACGTACTCCGACAGCGATTCCCGACCGTACTGGCCTCCTGCGCACGGATCGGCGTTGAGCTGCTGTCCGAGCAGATCCCGGTCGCGCCCGCCGAACACTTCCTGTGCGGCGGCATCCGAACCGACCGCGACGGCGCAACCGACGTACCAGGCCTGTACGCCGTCGGCGAGGTCGCCGCAACCGGCGTACACGGGGCCAACCGGCTCGCCTCCAACAGCCTCCTGGAGGGACTGGTCTTCGGCCGGCGCGTCGCAACGGCCCTGACCCTCGATCTCCCCGCAATGGACCACGGCCACTCATACGAACTGGCACTGAACCATGATCGCGAACCGGAACGGATTCGCGCGATCCTGACCAAGTACGCCGGTATCCGTCGCGACGGCGCAGGCCTGAACGCCGCCGCTGACGAACTCGAGCCACTGGGCACCGGACCGCTCGCGACGGTGGCGCGATCTGTCATCGCGGCAGCGACCACACGACAAGACAGCCGCGGCTGCCACTGGCGTTCGGACTACCCGCACTCCGACGAGCGCTGGGACGAGCACATCGTCGTACGGCTCGACAAAGACGGCCGCCCGACCACCCGGCAACTTCTCCACGCAACCACGCAGTGACGGGGCAAGCCCAACGACCTGGGCCTAGGTATTTGAGTGCTTCTGTGAGTCAGTACGAGGGGGACGCCATGCCTGAGGATCCTGAGGTCATCGTCGAGGACTACGAGGACGAACTGACCGAGCGGCTGCTGCATTGGCGGGAAGTGCTCGTGCGGCACGACCAGGTCCGGGAGCAGTTGGGGAACGTCGACCCAGCCGCTCTCAGTTCTCGGCCCGACCCTGCCGGGACGAAAGCGTGACGAGAGCTCGCCATTCGTCGCGACGATCTTCGACCCGCGGGAGAACCGATCGGTCGAGGTGGTGGGACGGCTCGACGGCGATGACGTCGAAGTGACGCCGAGCGCGTTCCGGCCGAACCCGACCGGCGAGGAACTCAGCGCTGCGCTCGAGGTGCTCCGCGAAGATCGGGAGTTCGCCGGGCTGCGGGACCGGGACAACGTCGTGGTCTACCAGCCGATGCCTCCGTTGGCGGACGTCGACCTGGATGACGGGACGGCTGTCCGCCGGGTCGCGTTTGGGGGTGTTCGACCCGCAGGCCGAGCGGCGGCATCGGTTCGCCGCGGTCGACAAATCAGCGACCAGGTCGTGGAATGGGACCCGAAGCTCTTCCACCCGCTGGATGGGGACTGCGAGGAACGGCTGCCGGTCGGTGTCAACAGCATGCCCGACGGCGGCGGCCGCGACTGGGCACTTCCTCCACGACGAGGCACACCCCGCTGCGCACCAAGGCCACATCATCGGACCCGAGCTACGGCCGATCAACTGGTGAGGCTCTTCTCGACCGCTAGTTCCACCTGTTGTCCAGCAGGTGGTCTTCGAATCGGCGAACCAGCTGATGACTTCGCTCGGGACGTAGCGGAGCCCGCAGTTCCCAGCCGCGAGCGTCAGGGTCTTCGTCACGCCAGTTGATCACCGGATCGCCGACGACATGACCCGTTCATGCAGTCCTACCGAACGCCGTGATGCCCAGCTCATGCCGGATCGGTCGGTAGTCCCGCGCTTGAGACCTGTGATCAAGGTGCGTGTTCCTTCAGGGGCACATGGGATGCCGCGCGTCCATCCAGGTCAGTGCTGTGGGAAGCAGGCAGCGACGGCCAAGCCATCCACGAAGTCGTTCATCTCGTGCCCGGAATGGCCCTTGACCCACCGGAAGGCGACATCCCCGCGTTTGATCACCAACGCCACCAGGGGCTCCCACAGGTCCCTGTTGGCGACCGGCTTCTTTGCTGAGGTGAGCCAGCCTCGCTCGAGCCAGCCCGTGTGCCATCCGTCGCGGAAGCAGTTGACGACGTAGGTCGAATCCGAGACGACCAGCAGCGGACCGTCGTTGGCACGCACGGCCTCGAGGGCGGCACGGATCTCCATCCGCTGGTTCGTGGACGCAGCCTCGTGACCGGCGGCATACTCGGTCGTCGACAGCGCCCAGGCCCAGCCGCCAGGTCCAGGGTTCCCCGAGCAGGCACCGTCGGTGAACACCGTGCGCGCGCCGATGGGCACTGTCATGTCGGCCGGACGAAGACGGCGGGCGCGGGTTGGAGGCATCAGAGCGAAACACTACTCCGCCGACGCATCCACAGACGCACCGCTCCGAACAACGAGGCTCAGTGCGCGGCGGGGATTGGGAAGGTGACTCGGATCAGAGCTGTTAGCCGCGCCATCTCGCACATCGTCAATCGAGCAGGAGTTCACCGGTCGAGGTGCGGGGGTGCGACCTCGAAGTGGGCGACCGTTTCCTCTCTGTCGAGAAGGTAGTCGTCGTCTTCCGGGTAGTACTTGGCGCGCTCGATGTCGTCGCCGGCGAAGGCGTGGATGTGA
Organism: Kribbella sp. NPDC023972; assembly: GCF_040639075.1. NCBI lineage: Bacteria > Bacillati > Actinomycetota > Actinomycetes > Propionibacteriales > Kribbellaceae > Kribbella > Kribbella sp. NPDC023972. The sequence goes on from NZ_JBEZZH010000005.1 coordinate 90,787, forward strand.
TCGAGGTCGGACCACCAGCTCAGCGTGATGATCTCGGTGCGTCCGTCGCCGAGATCGCGGGTGAGCAGTTGAGCGCCCTGGTTTCCCGGAGTACGGCGATAGCCGGACATCCCGGTGCGCTCGACGATGTCGACGTACTCGGCCGCCTTCTCAGTGGGCACCCATCCCCGCCACATGCGCGCAATCATGCAGCCCAACCTACCGTCAGGCAGCTATCGGACCATCAGGTCCAGGTTTGGGGGTACGGCAACGGCGCGATGCCTCTCGTGATCCAACCTAGGCAACGGGTGGCGGAGCGTGGCGTCCTTGCCGGCTGCCGGAGTAGGCGCGTTCGCGGAGTTCGCGCAACCAGCTCGGTGCTGGGACGGCGGCCGGAGGGTGATTGAGGACCGGGTCGAAGACGAGTCCGCTGTCGTCGAGACATTTGAGCAGTTCCAGCCGACCGATCTGGTGCCAGTCGGCAGTTTCCCCGCTGAGGTGCAGGGTGAAGCTGGGCGGCGCGGAGTGCTGCAGTCCGTGGATCGATGTGTGCCCGACGGGAGGGCCGGAAGGTGTCAGCATCAGCCACCACCGACGGTCGCCTGATTCGTACGGGGCCAGAGTCCCGTAGCTGGAGGTTGCCCAGTCCCCGGCGGGCACAGGCATCCAACGAGTCCACGGGCCATCGCCAGCGCTGGAGAACAAGAAGTCACATGGTTCGGCCGGATCCTGCAGGTGGAATCGCAGGGCGAGGCCGAGGACGTCAGGCCATCGGCCTGGTGTGCCGGCGCCCTTCGACATTCTGACCGTAGTGACGTAGTCGCCCTGGGGAATCAATGAAGTCGAGTGGTCGACGATGAGTCGTGCGGCGAAGGTGATGCCGCGCGGATGCACTGCAGGGGCCTGCCGCAGCCGCGCCAGCGAGCGGAAGACCGCCGAGAACCCGTGGGCCGGCGCGTTCGTGAACCGTCGGACTGCGCCCGTCATGCTCGTTGTTCGCCGGTTCATGGTTGGCGCCGGTGACTAACGGGGCCCCGGCTGAGCAACTCGGACAACTCACTCGTCACGGTGCGTCGCCGCAGTACGGCGGTGGAGCCTGCCGAGGCGTGGCTCATCCCTTCGATGGTTTCCCGCAGAACATCCTGTGCGTCGATCGTCGGTGACCAGCCGAGCTCACGCCCAGCCCGAGAGCTGTCCAGGGCCGGCGCAGCGCATCCAAGGTCCAGCCAGCCCGGTGCCACCGGCTGCAGCCGCGCTTGCCACGTAGCCGACATCAGTGCGCGGACCAACCGAGCAGGGGTTTTGACCCACCGGGTACCGAGTGCCTCGGCGATCATCGCCGAGGTGACCGGCGTCGCCGCAGCCAGGTTGAACGCTCCAACAGCCCGCTGCTGCAGGACCCGCACAATCGCCTCCGCGACGTCGTCAGCATGCACCATCGCAATCGTCAGTCCCCCAGGCATCGGCAGCACCGGTACCGCGCCGATGGATCTGGCCGGCAGCAGCACCGGCAGTGCGTAGCGCAGCAACGCGCTGCCGGCCGAGCGCTGCCCGATGATCCCGGGTCGCAAGCGGGCCACCGCCGTACCGTGGGAAGACTGCTCGAGGGAGTCGAGCAGTCTTTCGGCTGCGGCCTTATGGCGGCTGTACGACGAGCTGGGCACGCCGTCGACCGGCCAGTCCTCTGTCACAGGATCGGCGTCACGTTTGGGTGAGTACACCCCCACCGATGACATGTGCACCACCTGTCCGACACCCGTCGAAGTGCAAGCGTCAAGGACCCGTTGCGTCCCACCGACACCGACGGCCTCGAGGTAATGCACCTGGTGTGACGGCTGGAATGCCCAGGCCAAGTGCACTCCCGCGTCCGCGCCACCGAGAACCTGCCGCAACTGGTGCTCGCAGTCGCGGCTGGACAGATCGATGGACACCCACCGGGGCTTATCCATCGCGGCATGGTCGGGTACCCGTCGGGCCACCGCGACGATGTCGTACTCCCCGTCCGCCAGCAGGCGACGGGTCAAGGCGCTACCAACATTGCCACTAGCGCCGGTGATGACAACTCGCATACCGCTCCCACCTCCGGCGCCTCTACTGATGGAGTGGTGCCAGGGTCCGGGCAACTCCAAGAGCACAGCTAGCCGCCCCTGAGCGGACGGCTGCGTGCGCGCCGTCGGTACCCGGGTCACGCGCAAACAAACGAGTTCCGACACCTGCACGGCCCAGCGGCGGGCGCTCGGTCGAGATTGTCAGGATTTGCGCGCGCCGCCAGCAGACTCGGGTCGGCACCTCCAAATAGTCGGTGTACCAATCATGCGGCACACGCTTGAAGTGATCGATTATTTGAGATTGCCATCAAGAAATGGCGGCGATGCGGTACGGAGAGCTGCCTCGTTTGTTAGGTGCCGTCGTGGGCACCGCGTTGATGTTCAGGAGAAGACCGGCACATCACCTTCCACGAGCAGGCTCCGATCCGAGCGCATCCTGGTCGATCGGAAGGGAGGAGACTCATGAGCGTTGCCGCCGGCGGCCCGCGCCGTTCAGGAGGCTATCTCGAACGGCCGGAGCCAAGCAGCCTGGCAGACGTCATCGACAGCATTCTCGACAAGGGCCTCGTCATCGATGCCTATGTGCGCGTGTCGCTCATGGGTATCGAACTCCTCACGATCGACGCCCGGATCGTCATCGCGAGCGTCGACACGTACCTGCGCTTCGCCGAGGCAACCAATCGTCTCGACCTGTACGAGAAGGGCGGCAAGGACATCCCAGAGATCGCGGAGGGGGTCGTGGAAGCCGGTGCGTCAGGCGTTGGCCGTGGTCTTGTGTACGGCGCCAAGGAACTACTGTTCGGCAGCGACAGCGGCCGGGAAGAGGACTGAGAACCACCTCCACGCCGGTGCGGTAAGTACGTGGTCATGGCTGTACCCAGCTTCCAGTCGCTGCCAGCGGTCGGAGCGACACCGGGCGATGGTGCCTCGTCCGAGATTGCGGCATCTGCAGGCGGCCGAAGAATGCGCTCGTGCCGGGCACGGGCCGGGCGTAGTCTCGGGAGATATGTGATTCGTGCCCAGGGGGACCGACCGTGAGCCAGCCTGCCACCCACTCCGACTACCCCGACCACATCGATGCCGCCGTCCTGAAGATCGCCGGCGTCGTCGTGTTGGGGGCCATCATGTCGATCCTCGACATCACCGTGGTCAACGTCGCCCTCCCGGTCTTCCAGGACGAGTTCGGCTCGACCGACAGCCCGGTCGCCTACTCCCACGTCGCCTGGACGGTCACGGCGTACACGCTCGCGCTCGCGACCGTGATCCCGCTGACCGGATGGGCGGCGGATCGGTTCGGCACCAAGCGGCTCTACATGACCGCGATCTTCCTCTTCACCGCCGGGTCCGCCCTGTGCGCCACCGCCTCGAGCATCGACATGCTCATCGGCTTCCGCGTCCTGCAGGGGCTCGGTGGCGGCATGCTGATGCCGCTCGGCATGACCATCATGACCCGGGCCGCGGGGCCGCACCGGATGGGGCGGCTGATGGCCATCCTCGGGGTGCCGATGCTGCTCGGCCCGATCCTGGGACCGATCCTGGGCGGCTGGCTGATCCAGGTGGCGAGCTGGCACTGGATCTTCCTCATCAACGTGCCACTCGGCGCGATCGCGATCGTGTATGCCTGGTTCGCCCTGGCCAAGGACAGCCCTGAGCCGTCGGAGTCCTTCGACTTCCTCGGAGTGGCGCTGATGTCCCCCGGGCTCGCCTTGTTCCTTTTCGGCGTCTCGTCCCTGCCGGCCGAGAACGGTGACTTCGGTGCACCCAGGGTCTGGGTCTCGATGCTGGTGGGGGTGCTGCTCATGGTGGCCTTCGTCTGGCACTCCTTCCGGCCGGAGCACCCCCTGCTCGACCTCCGGCTGTTCCGCAACCGCAACCTGACCGTCTCGATTGTCACGATGTTCCTGTTCGCCGCCGCGTTCTTCGGCGGGCTGCTGCTGGTGCCGACCTACTTCCAGCAGATCCGCGGTGAGTCCACGCTGAATGCGGGCCTCCTGGTTGCGCCGCAGGGGCTCGGCGCCATGGTGACCATGCCGATCGCCGGGCGGCTGGTCGACAAAGTACCCGTCGGCCGGATCGTGCCCGTCGGGCTCGGGTTGATCGTGGTGGGCATGTTCGGCCTGACCCAGGTCACCTCGACAACCCCGTACCCCTTGCTGATCGCGATGCTTGTCGTGATGGGTTTCGGGATGGGGGCCACGATGATGCCGTTGTTCACCTCGGCGCTGAGGACGCTCTCCGGCCCCCAGGTCGCGCGTGGCTCGACCTTGCTCAACATCACCCAGCAGATCGCCTCCTCCTGCGGGGTGGCGACGATGTCGGTCATCCTCACCAACCAGCTCAACGACTCACCGATTGTCCCCGGTACGCAGCGCGTCCCCGGGCAGGGCGAAGGACTCCGCGAGACCCAGGCGGCCATCCTGTCCAACACCCGCCCGGAGAGCCTTGCCCCGCTCGACATCGACCCCGCCGCCATCGCCCGCGGACTGGTCGACGCCGCCACGGCGTTCGCGACCACCTACTGGGTCGCCTGGGTGCTGGTCGCCCTCACCCTGGTACCGGCACTGATGCTCCCCCGCAGACGCGAGAAGACGCACCTCCTCGACGACCGCGGCGTTCCACCGGCGTAGGCGACTGACCGCCGCGACGTGCTGACGTCGACGTCACCGTCATCGACCGCACCACCACCATCGGCTCCAACTGCTGCTCTGTCACGTCGTTTCCAGATCCGGCCACGTCGCATCGGCCGGCGCGATCCGGGCACTGGGGAACATGGATCAGCGCCTTGCCCTCGTCACCGGAGTCACGGGCTACATCGGTGGCCGCCTTGTACCGGCACTGCTCGAGGCCGGCTTCCGGGTCCGCGCGGTGGCTCGGAACCCTCGCCGGCTCCGCGATCGGGCCTGGTACGAGGAGGTCGAGGTCGTGGAGGCGGATGCCGGGGACGCCCGGCGACTGCGGGCGGCGATGAACGGCGTTGACGTCGCCTACTACCTGATCCACTCTCTCGGTTCCGGCCGGCGGTTCGAGGCACGCGACCGGCACCATGCGTTGACGTTCGGGACGGCTGCGCGGGAGGCCGGCGTACGGCGCATCGTCTATCTCGGCGGCCTCTACCCCGACAACGAGGAACTCTCGCCGCACCTGGACTCCCGACGCGAGGTCGGCGACATCCTCCTGGCGTCCGGCGTGCCGGTCATCGTGCTGCGCGCGGCCGTGATCATCGGTTCGGGGTCGGCGTCGTTCGAGATGCTGCGGCACCTGACCGACCGGCTGCCGGTGATGGTCACCCCCCGCTGGCTCAGCACCCGGATCCAGCCGATCGCCGTACGCGACGTCCTGCACTATCTGGTCGGCAGCGCGTCGATACCGACCGGCGTGAGCCGCGGCTTCGACATCGGCGGGCCCGACGTCCTCACCTACCGCGACATGATGCAGCGCTACGCGAAGGTCGCCCACCTCAATCAACGGCGCATCCTCCTGCTGCCGCTGCTCACGCCGTCGCTGTCAAGCCACTGGGTAGGTCTGGTCACCCCCGTGCCGAGCAGTATCGCCAGACCACTGGTCGACAGCCTGGTCCACGAGGTCGTGTGCAAAGAGCACGACATCGCCAGGTACGTCCCCGATCCAGAGCCGGGACTGATCGGCTTCGATCGGGCGGTGGAGCTCGCGCTCAAGCGGATCCGCGACCTGGACGTGACGACCACCTGGGCATCCGCAGCAACGCCCGGCGCCCCGAGCGATCCACTGCCGAGCGACCCGGACTGGTCCGGCGGCTCCTTGTACGTCGACGAGCGCGAAAGCGTCGTAGCTGCGAGCCCCGAACGTCTGTGGAGGGTGGTCGAGGGCATCGGCGGCGGCAACGGCTGGTATTCCTGGCGCCTCGGTTGGTGGGCCCGCGGCCTGCTGGACCGGCTGCTCGGCGGTCCAGGCCTGCGCCGAGGCCGGCGCAACCCACGACATCTGTCCGTCGGCGATCCGCTCGACTGGTGGCGCGTCGAAGAGATCCAAGACCACAGGCTCCTCCGTCTCCGCGCCGAGATGCGACTCCCCGGCCTGGCGTGGCTCGAACTCATCGTCGACCACGACGACGCCGGCAACACAGTCTTTCGTCAACGTGCGCTGTTTCATCCGCACGGCCTGCCCGGCCACCTGTACTGGTGGGCGATCAAGCCCTTCCACGGCCTGGTTTTCGGTGGCATGCAGCGCAACATCACGTCCGCCGCCACCGCACTCTCCGAGGTTCTTCCTCGCCGGCGGGATCTCTGCGGCGCCAACCTCAGACGTTCCTTCTTCAGACGTTGAGCCACACCGGAAGCCCGACGTGCGCTCACCTGTCCTGTATCGAGATCCGTACATCAATTGTGCATAGGTTTGAGGCAGGCGGCCGAGACCAGGCGTACTCCTAGACAGGCAGGAATAGCCAGCTTGCAGCGGGCACTGGCGCGAGTTCCAGGCATGCGTCGTGCATGATTTCTGCACAAGTTTTGCCGGTAGTGCATCCGTACCCCCGCCATCGACCGAAGAAGGGACAACAATCCGATCCCTTAGGAGGGTTCCATGTCCGTGCGTCGATTCACTGCCCTGCTCGCCACCGGCCTCTTGGCCGCCGGCGCCCCTGCAACCGTCGTGGCCAGTGCCCAGGCCGAGCCAGTGGCCACCGCGACCGTGTCCGTGCTGCACGCGGTGCCCGGTCCGACGGTCGACGTCTACGCCAACGGAAAGGCGCTGCTGACCAACTTCAAGCCTGGCACGCTCACCGACCCGGTCAAGCTGCCTGAAGGCGCATACGACCTCAGAGTGACCGCGGCCGGTGCGGGCGCGAACGGCGCAGCGGTCATCCAGGCGAACGACCTCAAGGTGCCAGCCGGTGCCAACATCACAGTCGTGGCACACCTGTCGGCGGCCGGCAGGCCCGTTCTGACGCCGTACGTCAACGACACGTCGAAGCTCGCGGCGGGCCAGGCCCGGCTCACCGTCCGGCACGACGCGGCCGCCCCCTCCGTCGACATCCGCGCGGGTGGCACGCCGGTGTTCAAAGGCCTGACGAACCCGAAGGAGGTCAAGGCCGACCTGCCCGCCGGCACGGTGAAGGCCGACGTGGCTCTGGCCGGAACGTCCACCATCGCCCTCGGCCCGGCCGAGGTGAACCTCAAGGAGGGCACGAACACGATCGTCTACGCCTGGGGCAGCGCATCCGGCAAAAGCCTGAAGCTGGCCGTCCAGACGATCTCGGGCCTGCACGGCAACCCGTCCGGCGTGCCGGGCGGCACCGGCGGTCAGGCCGCCGAGCAGGACCCGTCGGCCGGCACGCTATTGCTGACAGGCGTTCTGGCGCTCGCCGGGCTCGGTGTCATCGGCCTCGGTACGGCGACGCGCCGGGCGCGTATCCGGTCGTGATCCTCACCCGCGGTGCGGCCATCCTCGCGATGGCCGCACTCCCCATCGCCGGCCTGTTCGCCGGCTGCGCGGCGCCGGACGGTGCGTCCAGCGGCGGCCGGGGCGAACGGACGGAGCAGACCGCATCGGAGGCTGTCTCCCCTCCACCAGTTCCGCCCGCTCCCTCTCCAACATTGGGGGAAGGCGGCATACGCACTCAACCCGCCGATCCGCCGGCGCTGACGAAGGCTGCCCAGCCGGTCCGTCTGCAACTCGCGTCCGTTGGGATCGACATCCCGGTCGTCGCCGTGGGAGTTGCCTCGGACGGGCAAATGGAACTACCACCCGACCCGGCCATGATCGGCTGGTACCGGTTCGGGCCCAGCACCACAGATCTGCGCGGCGCGGTCGTCCTGGCCGGTCACGTCGACAGCAAGCAGTACGGCGTCGGGCCCTTGGTTCGCCTCCGCGAACTCCGCCTCGATGCTCTTGTGACTGTCCAGCTGAGCGACAGCACGGTGACGAGATACCGGGTTCAAACGGTTGAGAACATTCCCAAGACGAGCACGGCCTTGGACCAGGTCTTCGATCGCGACGGCGCTCGGCTGCTGCGCGTCATCACCTGCGGCGGGCCGTACGACCGGAACGGCGGCGGCTATCGGGACAACCTCGTCGTCACAGCACGGCCGGCATGACGACCCCGAGACTCCGTCCCGACACAGCCCGTGACGCCGTCGTCAGGTGCAGCGATGCGGCCGCCCGGCGATCCGGAAAAGCTGGCAGCCGTCCGATCGCCGAGTCCGATAAAGTTGTTGCCGTGACCAGCAGCGACGCCGGTCTCCCGTCGCCGGCCGACATTGCGAAAGGTTTCGCGGCCGGCCATGAGAAGAGTCTCGCGGACGCGTACCGCCAATGGTCAAGCCTGATCTTCACTCTCGCTCTCCGCGCCCTGGGGGATCGCGCCGACGCCGAAGATGTCACCCAGCAGGTCTTCGTCTCGGCCTGGCGCGGGCGGCAGACCTTCGACCCCGCTCATGGTCCGCTCGGGGCGTGGTTGACGGGCATCACCAAACACCGGATCGCCGACCGGCTCGCGACCCGCCGCCGCGACCATCGCGATGCACAAGCCGCTGCCGGCTTGCTGGAGACCGAGACGTCGCCGGAGCGGGTCGACGAGGATACCGTCGACAAGGTGCTCCTCGCCGACGAACTGGCGAAGCTCGATGACCCGCGCCGAACCATCCTCCGGATGGCCTTCTACGAAGACCAGACGTACCCAGCGATCGCGCAGCAACTGGCGCTCCCGCTGGGGACCGTGAAAAGCCATGCCCGGCGCGGTCTCATGCACCTGCGGGACAGACTGGAGGAGGTGAAAGGTGACGACACATCTCGATGAGGAATTGCTGGCCCACTGGATCATCGACGGCGACGTCCCCGATGACGCCGCTGCGAACCACCTGCAGCTCTGCACCCGGTGCCGCGAAAGCCTTGCAGAACTTCGGGCCATCGCCGGCCAGCTCGACGCCCTGCCCCGGTTGGAGGAGGCCCCGGCGGACGTCTGGGATCGCATCAGCACGGAGCTTGGCTTCGACACGCGTGCACTGGACACAGCGCCGACGGTGTTGCCGACCGGACAGCATCGGGATCGGAGTCGCGGCAGCACCGGTTCAGATCCAGGCAGGCGGGCAGGACGTCCGTTCCCGTCCCAGCAGCGGCATGCCAATTGGTCGATTCGCAGACCGTTGGCGATGGCCGCGAGCGTAGCGGCGGTCTTGGGAGCAGGCGCGGGAATCCTGGGCACGCTCCTCGTCACCTCGAGCGACCCGGACCAACCGGCGACCGAGGCAGTCGCCAGACTCGAACCGCTCGCCGGCAAGTCCGGGGCCGGTAACGCCGATCTCGTCCAAGGCACTTCGGGCAGCCAGCTGCGGGTCACGACGAGCGGACTGACGAGGACACCAGGTTTCTACGAGGTCTGGCTCATCAACGAGGACGGCAAGCGCATGGTGTCGCTTGGCGTCCTGGACCCGAGCACCGGCGGAACGTTCCAGGTGCCGTTGACCATCACCGGTCAGGGCTATCGGATCGTCGACATCTCGCTGGAGCCGGACGATGGCAACCCTGAGCACTCACACAACAGTGTCGTCCGGGGAACGTTGCCTGGCTGATCCCCGGTCTTGTCCTCCTCGTCCACCCGACCGTGCGCCGCTGAGTGCCGTCAGGCTCGCTGAGCCTCTCGGCACACTGCGATGACTTGCGCGACAGCCTCATCCAGATCACTCAGCTCGCGATCGGGTCGTGGCCAACCTGGACCAGCCGCGAGGGTCTGATGTCCGAGTCTCTCCAGGCGTCGTCTCAGCGCAGTCTGGCCACTGCGCCGTATCGTTGCCCACAGCACCACCACGGCAGGTTGCGCTCGATCAGCTGCAGCCAGAATTGCGGCATCGTTTCCTCCCGCGTCGAGGGCGATCACCGGAATGCCTCGTTCGAGCAGGACCGCGCGTAAGACGGTCAGCGGCAAGGTGTGTCGTTCGTCAGGGCAAGGCACGAGCAGGCAAGGGCTCCCGTGGTGCTGCAGGCCTCGGCGCACGATGTATCGCTCGACCGCCTCGTCGACTGCTCCGGCCAGCAGGACCGTCAGGTCGATGCAATCGCCGGCATCCACGAACCTCTGTTCGAGTTGGTGGAAGGCGGGGGCCACCACCTCGTTCCAGACGCGTTGAATTCCGCGGCTCTCGATCGAGCTGTCGAGCATCTCGGCCATCGCGGCCACCTGGTACGACTCCGCCGCGGCGAGCAAGGCGCCGGGTTCGGACGCCGCCGTTCGCGAAGGTGCAATGAGGCGCGCGGCATCCGCCGGCGACATACCGCCGGCGATCAGCGCGATCATCTGACGCAGCCGAGCGACGTCCTCGGCGGAGTACCGGCGATGCTGACCGCCGCTGCGCAGCGAGGGCCCGATGCCGTACCGTCGCTCCCAGCTTCGGATCGTGACGGCCGGAATGCCGAGCATCTCCGCGACGCGCCCGACCGGCCAGACCACCTCCCCGTTGACGGTGTACTGCATCGCCTCGGGACGCCTGGCCATGTTCCCCACGATGTCACGAAACTCCCTCCAAGACACCGAGGCCTGACACATTTCGTCCGCGCGTCGGGTACGCACCGATGGAGGGGCGCGACCGGACCGGCGCACCGATGATGCACAAGTTCGAGTCGATCAGATCATCCCCGGGGCGCGGTGACGACGCGGACGACCCCGAACGGGGGAACAGTGACGACAGCGTCCGCTCCGCTGGCAGCCAGCGCAGCGTCGGCCTCCTTGTTCCACGCGTTCTCGGTGACGTCGGTCGAGAGGTTGTCGTACGAGCCGACCTCCGCTGAGGCGATGCTGCCGGCGAGGTCGGACAGCGTGAAGGTCGCCGGCTGAGCGCTGGCGTTCGCGAAGGCGAACTCGGTGGCACTGCGTTCGACGGCGACGGCGGCTGTCTCAGCCCTGAACGACCCGATCGTCAACGGCTGCGACCGGAAGGTCACGTCCACCGAACCGAGCCGCGTCGTTACATCGCGCCCGGCGCCCGGCCCCTGGCGCTCGTTCAAGTAGACGAGGTTGCTGCCCGCGAGACCGTTCGGCCTCCTGGTCGCGACGTCACTCCCGATCCTCTTCAGCATCGTGTTGACGCCAGTCAGGTAGTCGATCTTCAGTCGGTTCGCTGCGGACGTGTTGTTGCCGTTGCGGTCCGAGAACGGGCCGTCGTACGTGCAGTCGCCCACGCCCAGATACGGTTCCGGCGAGTTGAAGATGCCGTGCTCGTCGGCGCCGCAGAGTTCGTAGATGTTGTAGTAACCGCCGCCGGACAGCGTGGACAGGAGCCCGTAGGAGACCCCGTACTGCCCGTCCTCGGCGCCGATCTCCATGATCATCGGCAGGTTGTGCCCGTACGAGTAGTCGACGCCGTTCCAGACCTTCGAGTGCCCGAACGCGTACTGGTTGGATCGGCTGGCGTTGTAGGGATCCACGCCGACGAAGTCCAGGTACGACGTACCCCCGGCTTGACGTACCAACTGGTTGTACTCGACCGCGGAATAGCCTCGGAGTGCGTCGTTGGCGCGGGTCCAGACGGAATAGCCGGACTTCTTCACCGCCCTGCTGAGCTGGTTGTAGTAGTTCCACAAGACGTGCCGGTTGAACTCCTTGAAGGTGTTCGCGCCGTTGTCCGCGGTCGACTCGGTGGTGAATCCCTCGAACCCCTTCCAAGCCTTCAGCGCGACATCGCTCTGGCTGACGTTCATCCGGGTGCCGTTGATGAAACCACCGCCCTCCATGCTGAGCGTCATGGCCTCGTTGGCGACCTGAACTCCGACCGTCGTGTGCTTTCCGCCGTTCTCGGTCTGGTCCCATTCAGTCACGTGGTCCATCACCTTGGCGAGCGCCGCGGACTCGAACTCGGCAAGCCTCGGGTCTGCCTTGTCCAGGAGGTAGTCGTAGACGCCGTACATCTGCGAGGTCTCGGCCGTCCTCTTCTTGAACAGCGGGGCGCCGGCCGGGTGACTCGGGTCGCAATGGTTGAGCTGAGCCTGCTTGAGTTCACTCATCTGCCTCCTGAACCGAGGTTCGCTCGCACAGGACGGCGTACTGAGAGTCTTGGTCACGCCTTGGAAGACGTAGTACGGCACGCGGTTGTCCATGGAGTTCGACGTCGTATCGCCACCGAACCACATGATCTCGAACTTCAAGTTGTTGTCCGAGGCCGTCCGCATGGCTTCGTCGAGGTAACTCCAGTCGAAGTTGCGCTCGTCCGCGCTCGACAGGACAAGCTGGGGTGGACGAGCGCCCCGGAGTCCGCCGACCGAGATCGGTACGTCCGAGCCGGCGCCGACAGGCGTCGCCGACTGCAGCAGCAGGCTCACCGTCCGGTCGCCATCGTGGTCGTACTGCGCCTTCACGAAGTCCGTGACATCGAAGTCGTAGAAGTTGGCCTTCTTGATCGGATCCCAGGAATGAGTGACATCGAGGGGCTTCTGTGCGACGCCCCTGAGTTCGAGGTCCTGGCCGTCGTACGCCGACACCCCGAGCGAGTTCCAGGTGACGTCATTGTCGTCCCAACTGTCGTTCTCGAGGCCGTAAACCTTGAGGTTGTGGGTCTGGGCCAGGTCTGCGCCATCGCCGTGGGGGTTGCCCTGGTTGTCGACGTAGAGCCTCACCTTGGACGCAGTCAGTTCAAAGTCGTAGTCCGGGGGGATCGTGAATTTCAGGAGCGACAGCGACTGGCTGTCGTCGTCCGCCGGATCGAAACCCGTCTTGACGCTCCCACCAGAGTAGGTCGCGTCCGGATGGCCCTTGGTGACGTAAGCGGCGTCCGAGGCAGGCACAGACCTGTCCGGCTGCACGGTCAACCACGGGACCTGGACGTTGATCGTCGTGAAGCCCATATCGGCGGCCGCTTTGTACAGCGATCGCGTCTTCTCGCTGTTGTAGGCGTACTCGGGCCCGAAGACGGCCTGGTTCTTGTCCACGCGCAGTTGTACGCCGTTGAAGAAGAACGGCTCACCGTCGACCTCGAGCGCCTCCTCACGCTCATACTTCCCGATCGCGACCTGGGAGACCGGACGGTTGCCGTCCTGACTCGCCGAAGCGGCCGCCGATGGGGCCGCAGTGGGGATCACCACATGTCCGCCGACAGTGAGCGCAACTGCGACGCCAGCGATCCAGGATCTGTACCGGTTGATCATCATGCGTCAGGATCCTTGTCGAGCCACGTGAACCAACTGTCGGGCGGCACGGAATTCAACGCCCGGAGGTCGCCGCGGTGGACGACCCCTTTGTCGAGGAGGCCGATCGCGACGATCTCGGCAACAGCGGCGGCGCCCCGTGGCGTGAAGTGCGTGTTGTCGGGTCGGAAGTACTTCGCTGTTTCATCCGGGCCGAGCTTCTGCCAAAGCCCGAGTGTGCTGGTGTGGACGTCGACCAGCGGAACATCCATCGCCGCGGCCAGCGCGCGCATGCCGTCCGGATACTCCTCGAGTGTGGTGTAGGCATTGCTCACTGCGTTGAAGCGGCGCCGCTCCGCCGAGGTCGCCAAGACCGGGATGGCACCTTTCGACCGCGCTCCGTCCACGTACAGGGAGAGGTAGCTCTGGTACGTCGTCCAAGGTTCGGTGTAACGCGTGGCGTCGTACGCCTTCTGGTCGTTGTGGCCGAATTGGACCAGGAGTACGTCGCCAGGACGCAGGCGGCCCAGGATCACTTCCAAGCGCCCCTCGTCGACGAAACTCTTCGAGCTCCGGCCATTGCGGGCCTGGTTCGCCACCGTGATGCGGTCGGCGAGGAAGTAGGGCAGCGCCATCCCCCAGCCCGTTTCGGGTGCGAGGTTGCGAACCTTTGGCGCGGCCGTCGAGTCGCCGGCGATGTAGATCGTCCGGGGAGGGATCGGAGACGGCGTCGGGCCGGCCTCAGCTGCGGCGGTGGTCGCCGCGGTGGCAGCGAGCGGAGCGCTGGCCAGACCGGTGAGAACGGCACGGCGGCGGACAGTGCTTGGGAGTTGGTTCATCAGGACTCCTGCCGCTCATTGACGGGGACGATCGTGATTCAGTCGCCGCCGAGGCTCGTGCCGGTGCCGGCGATCGCCTGGTAGACGAGGTGTTCTTCTGACCGAGCGCTCGGTCGAGTTGCACGTCGTTGCCTTCGGCAACCTGCCGCACGCCCGACCGGTCCGATTCCGCAACCCCCACGTCGGTTCCGTCGTCGGGCGACAGGAAGTCCGCTGGAGCCGGCCGTCTGCCTGGCACGGTCGACAGATCGCCGATCGCGGTCATGGCCGACTGCGCGTTCGGTTCACGCTCGCTCCTCACCGCCTGTGGAAGGCGCTTTCCAGATGTCTGTGAGGTCAAGTTAGTGATCGATCACTTTCGTGTCAACGACTGGTTGCCGCAACTTTTCGACCTCGGCAGATCCGAAGTGATCGATCACGTTCAGCGTGTTGACCCAAAGGTGAACGATCACTACCCTCAACCAAGCCGCATCGCCCCAGCGGTTGGCGGTCCGCTTCCTCCTCCGCAAACGGAACCGCACCGGCACGCCCCTGCTGCCGTTACTTCTCCTCGCCCCGACGCCTCCAAGTCCAGGGAGTTGGACCATGAGCCAGATCAGCCGACGTCATCTACTCCGCACCGCCGCGGTCGCCGCGGGCGGCGTGATGCTCGCCGCGTGCACCAACGATCGCTCTGACAAGCCAGACACGACGTCCTCGGACGGGGGTTCGGACCAGAAGGGCGACGTGACCGAGGCGCTGAAGCGGCCGGCGAAGATCCAGGAATCGCCCACGCTGAAGGGCAAGGGTCTGCCGCCTGTCGAGCAGCGCATCCCGGTGAACCCCTACGTCATCCCGCACCGCTGGACGGGCGAGGGGAAGTACGGAGGGAAGCTGAAGATGCTCGCCTTCGGCTCCACAGGCGCTGCCAACGCCAACGCGATCGCCGAATTCTTCTACGGCCACTCGCCCCTGCGCTTCCTCAACGACGGCTTGGACGTCGGCCCCGGTCTCGCTGACAAGTGGAGCCCCAACGACGACGCGTCCGAGTGGACCGTCCACTTCCGCGAGGGCCTCAAGTGGTCCGACGGCCAGCCCTTCACCGTAGATGACATCCTGTTCTGGTGGGAGGACCTGGTCCTGGCCGGCCTCAACGGACAGACGCCGCCGCCATCGAACATCTCCGGCAAGGGTACGGCGGTGAAGATGACCAAGGTGGACAGCCAGACGCTGAAGTTCACCTGGGACACCCCACAGCCGCTTTTCCCCGAGCAACTGGCCACCTATGTCAACGGAGGCCTGGGCAGTAACGGCCCGACCTGGGTGCTGCCGAAGCACTATCTCAAGCAGTATCACCCCAAGTACAACCCCAAGGTCCCCAAGGACTGGGGCACGCCGGGCGGTCTGTGGGAGCAGAAGGCCGACTGGAAACGCAACCCCGACTGCCCGACGCTCACCGGCTACCGGTGCAAGTCCTTCGACAACAACACCGGCATCGTCCTCGAGCGCAACCCGTACTACTGGGTCGTCAACACCAACGGCGACCAGCTGCCCTACATCGACGAGATCAGCTTCTCGATGCAGACCAACGCCGAGGCGCTCAAGCTCAGGGTCCAGCAGGGTGCGGTCGACTACTGCCAGGGCTTCCCCAATCGGATCAGCCTCGCCGACGTTTCCACGCTGTCTCGGAACAAGGACAGCGGTCACTACGAGATCCTGCTGTGGAACAGCGGGGACGGCACCGGCTCGATCTTCTTCTTCAACTACGACTACATCGCCAAGGACGAGAAGTACGGCAAGCTCATTCGCGACAAGCGGTTCCGCCAGGCCATCTCGCTCGGCTGGGACCGCAAGGCCACCCGCAAAAGCCTGTACTTCGACCAGGGCGAGCTCACCACCGGGACCATCGGGCCCGGCACGGCCGAGTTCCACGCAAAGCCCGACGGCCCGAAGCTGTACGAGCAGTGGCGCGACTCCTACCTCGGCGCCGACCCCGAGAAGGCCAAGGCTCTGCTGGCGGAAATCGGCCTGAAGGACACCAACGGCGACGGCTACGTCGAGTTCGCCGACGGCACCCCCTTGACGATCCAGATCCCCTACTCCGCCGACATCTCCAAGCCGGAGGCCGACAAGGACGAGCAGCTCGTCGCCGACATGCAGAAAATCGGGCTGCGCATGAAGCGCGTCCCGATGTCGCCTGCCGCCTTCGGCGAGCAGTGGACGGCAGGGCAGCTGATGTCGCACACCAACTGGGGCAATGCCAACGGCACCTCCATCATGGTGGTCCCGAACTGGCTGGTCCCGGTGAACACCCAGTACTGGGCCCCACTGGAGGCCGCCTGGTACGCCAACAGCGCGAGCGGCAAGAACAAGGAGGAGCTGAACGTCGCGCCCATCAAGCGGCATCCCCCGCGGATGGAGCCTGAGCCGGGCGATCCGGTCCAGAAGCTCACCGAGCTGTACAAGCAGGCCAAGACTCAGGCGGATCCGGTCAAGCGCAACCAGCTGGTCTGGCAGATGTTCAAGATCCACATCGAGGACGGGCCCTTCTTCATGGGCTCCACGGCCAACTTCCCCGAAGTGATCGTCAAGAACCGGGACCTCGCCAACGTCCCCGGTCCGAAGAACCTCGCCCTCGGCGGCATCACCGGCCCCTGGCACATCCCCGCCCCGGCCACTTACGACCCCGAGTGCTGGTACTGGACGAACCCGGAGAAGCACTCGTGAGCGCAGCCGGCGCGGACAGGCCGGTGGTAATCGCCGGGAGAACCGTATGTTGATCATGGTCGCCCGCCGCACCGCCTACATGATCGCGACGCTCGCTGTCGTGTCGATGCTCAGCTTCGCCATCATCGCCGCCCCACCCGGCAGTGCACTTTCGCAGAAGATCTCCCAGCTGCAGTCGCAGGGCGGCGAGGTGACCGAGGCGCAGATCGCCGCGTTGAAGGAACAGTACGGGGTCGACCAATCCTGGTTCACTCAGTACGGAAAGTGGATATCCGGCTTCTGGCGCGGCGACTTCGGATTCTCCTTCACTCTCAACGAACCCGTCAGTTCCCTCATCTGGAGCCGACTCGCACTCACGCTGCTGCTCAGCATCGGGGCATTGCTCATCGCGTGGGGCTTGTCGATCCCGCTCGGGGTCTACTCCGCTACCCACCGGCGCTCGCTGCCCGACAGCGTCATCACGGTGATCCAGTTCATCGGCGTCGCGATCCCGGAATTCCTGTTCGCGCTCGTGGTCATGACGCTCGCGGTCAAGTACCTCGGCACCGACGTCGGCGGGCTGTTCTCCAGCCAGTACGACAATGCCCCGTGGAGCTGGGGCAAGTTCACCGATCTGCTCGAACACCTCTGGGTCCCGTTGGTCGTGATCGCAGCCGGCTCGACCGCCTGGCTGACCCGCGTCGTGCGCGCCAATCTGCTCGACGTTCTCAACAACCAGTACGTGCAGACCGCGCGGGCCAAGGGGGTGTCTGAGCGCAAGGTGATCTGGAAGCACGCGGTGCGCAATTCGCTGCACCCGTTGGTGATGACCTTCGGCACCACCTTCCCTGTGCTGATCTCCGGCGAGGCGATCGTGTCGATCGTCCTCAATCTTCCGACCATCGGGCCGCTGCTGGTCAACTCACTGCTCAACAAGGACATGTATCTCGCAGGCACCATCTTGCTGATGCTCTCCGCGCTGCTGGTGATCGGCAATTTCGTCGCAGACTTCCTGCTCACCGTGATCGACCCCCGCATCCGGCTCGGAGAGTGATCGGAATGACGACAACGCCACCAGCTCCCGTGACGGAGCCGACGACCGCCTCCGTGGCCGGCGAGGCCGGCAACGGGACGGCCACCCTGCCGCAGTGGCGGCTCATGGTGCGCCGCTTCCTCAGCAACCGCCTCGCGGTGGCCGGTTCGGTGGTGCTCATGGTGCTCTACCTGTGCGCGATCCTTGCCCCTTTCCTGTCCCCCAACCCCTACAACCGGCAGAACGCCGACCTGAAGAATGCATCCCCCACGTCCATCACCTGGTCCGGCGGACCGGCGATCTGTGGCCGCGAGCAACAACTCGACACCGAGACCTTCACCTACGAGTACCGCAGCGACTGCAGCAAAGTCATACCACTACAGCTCTTCGGCAAGGGGCACGAGTACAAGCTGTTCGGACTGATCCCGACGGACCGGCACCTGGTGACGGTGGACCAACCGCACACACTGCTGCTCTGGGGCGCCGACAGCGCAGGCCGGGATGTGTTCGCCCGTTCCATGCAAGGCGCGCGCGTATCGCTCACCATCGGTCTGCTCGGCGTTGCCATCGGCACCTTTCTCGGCGCCACGATCGGGACGGTATCGGGCTACTTCCGGGGAGCCGTCGACACGGTGCTGCAGCGGTTCATCGAACTGTTGATGTCGCTGCCCACGCTGCCGCTCTGGCTGGCGCTGGCAGCGATCCTGCCCCAGGACATGTCCGTCACCAGCCGGTACTTCCTGATCACTCTGATCCTGTCGCTGGTCGGCTGGGCAGGCCTCGCGCGGCAGATCCGCGGCAAGGTGATGTCGTACGCCGCCAGCGACTACGTCGCCGCCGCCCGAATCGCCGGCTCATCCAGCGGCCGCATCGTCTTCAGGCACCTGATACCGAACGCTTCCAGCCACATCGTCGCCACGGCGATGCTGGCGGTACCGGCCACCATCATCGCCGAGACGTCGCTGTCATTCCTCGGCGTCGGCATGCTGCCGCCCGCCGTGAGCTGGGGGGTCCTGCTCTCGGACGCGCAGAGCGTCTCGACTGTGCAGCAGTACCCGTGGCTGCTGATCCCCGCGGCCTTGGTTGTGCTCGCGGTCACCTGCTTTCAGTTGATCGGGGACGGCCTGCGCGACGCCGTCGACCCCTACGGGTGAGGCGCCGTGGCAACCCGCGTGACAGGACCCGATCGACCCCGACCGAGCCGGAGAACCGCACGATGAGTCAGTCATACGCGACAGAGGAAGGAACACCCGCTGCTGCCCCGGTGGAGGTGCCGCACGGCGCCGGAGACCCGGTGCTGTCCATCCGCGACCTGGAGGTGGAATTCCCCACCCAGTTGGGCGTGGTACGCGCACTGAACGGTGTGACGTTCGACGTCCCGCGGGGCAAGGTACTCGGGATCGTCGGCGAGTCCGGCTGCGGCAAGAGTGTGACGGCCCGAGCGATCCTGCAGATCGTCGACAAGCCGGGGCGCATCACCGCCGGCAGCATCACGCTGCGCGGTGCAGGCGGGACGACCGAGATCACCGCGCTCGACCCGGACAGTTCGCGGATGCGCAAGCTGCGCGGCAGGGAAGTCGCGATGATTTTCCAGGAGCCGATGAGTTCGCTCAACCCGGTGTACACCATCGGCGCCCAGATCGCCGAAGCCGTCCTCATCCATCAGACGCGGGACCGCGAAAAGGCGCACGAACGCGCGGTGGAAATGCTGCGCCAGGTGGGCATGCCGCACCCGGAGGCGGTCGCCGCGTCCTATCCCCACCAACTCTCCGGCGGCATGCGGCAGCGGGCCATGATCGCCATGGCGCTCTCCTGCAACCCGACGATGCTCATCGCCGACGAGCCCACCACCGCGCTGGACGTCACCACCGAGGCACAGATTCTCGAACTGATCCGGAACGTGCGCGACCGGACCGGCATGTCGATCATGTTCATCACCCACAGCATGGGCGTGGTCGCCCAGCTCTGCGACGAGGTGATCGTGATGTATCTGGGCCGAATCGTGGAGCGCGGCAGCGTCGATGACCTCTTCCACGACCCCAAGCACCCCTACACCCGGGCGCTGCTCCGCTCGATACCCCGCATCGGCGCCAACCGCAAGGCGCCACTGGAGGTGATCGAGGGCTCGGTGCCCGATCCGCACACCGTGGTCGCCGGTTGCCCGTTTCACCCCCGGTGCCCGGAAGCGATCGCGGGCCGCTGCGACACCGCTGTCCCGGTCCTGAGCACTGTGGGACCGGGACACACCGTGCACTGCCACCTCTACCAGGGCGATGACGAGGCCAGCCGAACCGAGCCCGGGGAGGGCGCGTGAACACACCACTGCTCGACGTGACCGGCCTGCGCAAACACTTCCCCGTCCGCGGCGGCTTTCTGCGCCGACGTACCGGAGAGATCAAGGCAGTGGACGGGGTCGATCTGACGATCGGCCGGGGCGAGACCGTCGCCCTGGTCGGCGAGTCCGGCTGCGGCAAGTCGACGACCGGGCGCACGATCCTCCGGCTGGAAGAGCCGACCGCCGGCGAGGTCGTCTTCCACCACCCAGAACGCGGCCCCGTCCACCTGGAGTCCGCCGACGCCCGCACGCTGCGCGCCGTCCGCCCCCACCTCCAGATGATGTTCCAGGATCCGTTCGCCTCCCTGGACTCCCGAATGACCGTCGGGCGCATCATCGAGGAACCGCTCGTCATCAACAAGGCAGCAACCGGGCGTGCGCTGAAGGACCGCGTCGCGGAACTGCTCACCCTGGTCGGCCTGCGGCCCGACCACGCGAACCGCTACCCACATGCCTTCTCCGGTGGCCAGCGCCAGCGCATCGGCATCGCGCGGGCGATCGCCCTCAACCCTGATCTGATCGTGTGCGACGAGGCGGTTTCCGCCCTGGATGTGTCGGTACAGGCGCAGATCCTCAACCTGCTCGAGGAGCTGCAGCGTCGGCTGGGCCTGGCCTACCTCTTCATCAGCCACGACCTGGCAGCCGTCGAGCACATCGCCGACCGAGTGGTGGTGATGTACGTGGGACGGGTTGCCGAGAGCGGACCGGTCGAGCAGCTCTACACCACGCCGAAGCACCCGTACACCGAGGCGCTGCTGGCAGCAGTACCGCAGCCTGACCCGCGGATGCGAACCCGTCCGAAGCTGCTCATCGGCGACGTGCCGAGCCCGGCGAACCCGCCCAGCGGCTGCTTCTTTCACCCCCGCTGCCCCTACGCGCAGCCGGTCTGCGCCGAGGAGACCCCGCCGGTACGTCAGGTCGGCGACGGCCACCTCTCGGCCTGCCACTTCGCCGGCGATCTGCCGCTCGCGGGCGCCGTCACGGCCGTCCCACCCGCGCAGGCCATCTCATAGAGCTCAGCCAGTTCTCCCGGCCACGCGTCACCGGGCGTACGACAGGAGTGCCATGACCGACGATGTACCGCAGTTCACCGGCATCACCCGGTTCCGGGACCCGCACGGCCGGTTCTCGTTCCGCTACCCCTGGGACTGGTACGCCGACAACCTCGAGGATGACCGCGAAGGGGTGATGCTCAGGCCTGATGCGAACGACCAGGACACCTATGTCGCCATTTGGGTGAGCACGCTCCAGACCGACGTGACCGTCGACGACCTGCCCGAACTGCGCGACGGCTTCGATGCCGGCCTGGCCACACTGCCGGAGCGGGACGTTCTCACGGCGCGCGAGGACACCGTGGGCGGGGCTGTGCAGCTGGAGCGCATCGTCACCTTCCGCGAGGGAAAACACCTACGGAAGCGCTGCATCCGGGCACTGTACGCGGGCCGGAACCAGATGGTCTTCGTGTATCAAGGCGCGACGCCGCGGGCGTACGCACACTGGCTTCCGATGGGTAACTACTGCTGGGCAACGCTCCAGCTCGCCGAGGAGATCTGGTACGGCGCAGATCCGGAGCTGCGCCGTACCGACGCTACCCCGCCGCGCGATCCCGTGGCGGGGGAGCCGTCGACTCGCGCCAGATGACCTGCGCCACCGAGCCGCTCCATGGTTCGAGCTCGGGCCCACCGACCGCCTTGATCAGCCGGAGCACCGCGTTGCGGCCGACTCCTTCCAGGTTGACGCGGACTGTCGTGAGTGACGGAGGCAGGAACCGGCACAGCTCGTTGTCGTCCCACCCGGTAACGCTCAGGTCGCCGGGCACGTCCAGGCCGCGTTCGCGCGCACCACGAACCACACCGGAGGCGACCACGTCGTTGGCGGCGATCACCGCAGTGGGCAGCCGGTGGGAGTCCAGCCGCCGGACGGCTTCAACCCCCGACTCACCCGACCAGTCGCCCGGCGCCACCCCGACCGACTCGAGTCCGAGCCGCTCGATCGTTTCCAGGTAGGTGACCTTGCGCGCCCGAGCCGACGCGAAGTCCTGATCACCGGCGACGTGCAGGAACCGCCGGTGACCGAGGTCGGCGAGGCGTTCCATCAGCTCGATGACAGGTGAAGGGTCGGTGAGGTCACCGACGCTGCGCATGGCGTCGTCGAACTCGGGGGAAACGACTACGGCCGCTCCCTTCGGCAAGCGGTGCTCGATGCTGGCCGCCATGGGCGTCAGCGACAGCACCCCGTCCACCTGTCCGGACTGGGCAAGTTCGAGGACGCGCTCAGTCCTGGTCGCGGTGGAGCCGTCGACGCTGACGATCTCGACCACGTGTCCCGCCTCGTGGGCAGCGGCGAGCGCACCCGAGAGCAGGCGTGCGTGGTTGAAGGTGGTGACGGGCATCACAACGGCGAGCCGCCCGGTACGCCGGGTACGCATGGAGCGGGCCATGAGGTTGGGGCGGTACCCGAGTTCCTCGACGGCACCGTCGATGCGCTCGAGCGTGGCCGGGAGCAGGCCCTGACGGGACTTCAGGTAGCGCGAGACGGTCTGATGTGAGACGCCGGCCAGGCTTGCCACCTCTTTGATGGTGGGCCGCCTGGTCGGTGCGGAGTTTTCGGGCATGGATGGACCCCTTCGTGCTGAACGCGCCCTACTGTCCTGCGGGACAAGAGTTCACTACGGTCTTCCGCGAAAGGTAAAGGTGAACGTTCACTATATGCCACCACCAAGGAAAACCGGCTCAAGCAATTGTCAGCTGTTGGATGACGATCTGCTCATGACCGCTTATCGCGTACCGGTTATGCCGCTTTCCTTGGCAGCGGCGATAACCCTGGTCAGGCGAGCATGAAGGTCCATCAGTTCGTCGACGTCCATGCCGAGACGCTCGACGATGGCCGGGGGGACATTGAGTGCCTCGTTACGAAGCGCGCGGCCTTTGTCGGTAAGGGCGACGGCAAGGGAACGCTCGTCCGTCGCCGAGCGATCCCGGCGCAGCAGTCCGGCGGCTTCGAGTCGCTTGAGCAACGGTGACAGCGTCGCCGGCTCGAGCTGAAGCATCCCGGACAGATCCTTGACCGAGACCGGCTCGAACTCCCAGAGCGCCAGCATCACCAGGTACTGCGGGTGCGTCAGCCCCAGCGGCTCCAGAACCGGGCGGTACAGACCAATCACGCTTCGCGCGGCAACCGCCAGAGCGAAGCAGACCTGATGCTCGAGCGCCAATGGGTTGTCGACCTGCGTGATCTTCGTCTCCGCCATGTGGTTAGTGTACCAATCTTCTGTACCCTAATGATTAGGGCACTAATTACAGTGGAGGAACGATGGCGCAGGTGCAGTACCCCGATCGACGGGAACCGGCTCCAGGACAAGCACGGCTCAAGGAGCGACGCGTGATCCGACGCCGGAGGACTCCCCGTCCGATGCACATCGAGACCGTCCAGCGCTGGGTCGTCTCTGCCATCCTCTTTCACATCGGCAGCACCCCGGCAGTCACGCTGGCGGTCTACAGCATCGGTGTCGCGGCCGACGACTTCGGCAAGGGCGTCGGCCTGTGGGTCATGTCCGGCGTCATCGGGATCCTCACCGTCGCCGGCATCCTCGCCATCTTCCGGCGCAGCTTGCTCTCACCCTGGCTTCTTCCAGGCATCCTGCCAACCGCCATCACCGGATTCTTCATCTTCTGACCTCGCCGAGCGTGACCAGCGACCGGTACCAGCGGGCCAATGCCTGACCCGCTTCTGCCGCGTAGCAACGGCCCCACGCCGTACGGGCGAGCTGCCAAGCCATCTCGATGTCCTCGATCCACAGGTATGACGGTCGGAACCTGCGATCTTGGGGCTCCTCGAGCGCGACGGGGCCCGAACCGTCAGACATGGGCCGCTGGACGAGGGGTCATTCCAGGCGGAGGACGCGGGCTGCGGGTTCGGGGGTGTTGGCGGTGATGACCAGAGCGTCGTCGTTCCAGGCGTAGGTCCAGTCGCCGAGGTCGGTGGGGAAGTGTGGCGCGATCTTCGAGCGCGGGATCGGGAGAGTGATGGTGGACGGGCCGGGGGCGCGGTGCCAGAGGGTCAGGTAGGACACGTCAGGACCGTTGAGTGCGAGGGCAATCCAATCGTCGGTCCACTTCGGTAGACCCAGCGGCCAGGCGGGGACGAGCGTGTGCAGATCATCGAGTACGGCGCGATGGGCGGTCAGCGCGGATCGGATGAGGTCCAGCTCGTCCGGCGTCATGCGGTTGAGGTGACCCGAGAGGTAGAGGCGGCCGGGGATGCCGTTGACGAGTGCGAAGGTGAACTCCTCGCGGGTGGTGCCGGTGATCGGGTAGGCCCAGTTACCGGCCTGCTCCGGGAGTACGGCGGCAGGCGCGGCCGCGGAGATCGGTGCATAGAGCAACGGATGTTCCTGGTCCGAGGTCGACTGCAGGTGGAGGCGGGACAGCATGGCGTAGTCCATCCGCATCGCGCCGGAGGCGCAGTTCTCGATCAGCAGATCCGGATGGCGCTCCTGGATAGCGTCCAGCCAGCTCAGCAGTGCGCGGTTGTGCTCCAGAAGGCCATGCCCCAGAGAAGTCCCGTCCTTGTCGGTGCCGGGGCCGGTCATGGTGTTGTTGTCGAACTTGAAGAAACCGATGCCGAACTCGTCGATCAGCCGGTCGACGGTGGTGTCGAGGTGCTTGCGGGCGGCCGGGCTGCGCAGGTCGAGCAGGTAGCGATCGTTCTCGGCGACCCGCTTGCCGTGGCGGGTGAGGAACGCGTCGTCGGGCAACTCGCCGGCGATCGGTGCGTTGACGCCGATCACCTCCGGCTCGAGCCACAACCCCGGGACCATGCCGCGCTTGTGGATCCGGTCGATCACCTCACCGAGACCGTTCGGGAACCGCGTCGTCGACGGTTCCCAGGCGCCGACGGTGTTCCACCAGTCGCCCTCGGCGTACCAGCCGGCGTCGATGCAGAAGTAGTCCGCACCGACCTCGGCCGCGGCGTCGATCAGCGGCAGCAGCTTCTCGGTCGTCGGGTCCCCCCTCAACGTGTTCATGTAGTCGTTGAAGACGACCGGCATCCGGTCGTCGATCGGGCGCCGGTTCCGGATCGCGCGGCGCTGACGCGTGAGCGCCGCGAACACGCTGTCGACGTCGGTTCCCGCGACGAGCGACACCGGCACCGTCGTGAACGGCTTGTCGGCGGTGACCTCGACGCTCCACTGGTGCTCATGGTCGGTCGGTCCGCTCAGCAGCAGGTAGCCGCCGCGTCCGGTCTCACCGAGCTCGTAGTGCCACGGGCCGTTGTGCTCGATCTGCCAGCCCAGGGCGTACGGCGTACTCAGGTCGACCAGAACGCCCACGGGCAGCGTTTCTCCCGTGGACCACGAGTTCGTACTGGTCACCGCGTCCCGGCTGTTGGCGACGTGGTGGTGCGGGTCGCGGACGATGTCGGCCAACACGTCCCGGAGTATGCGCTTCGACCAACGGTTCTCCGCCATCCAGCTGTTGGCGGCGGAGTACAGCTCGGCGTCGATCGACGCGAGGCCGACCACGAGGGACGACAGGAAGGTGAGTTCCAGAGAGCCCGGCCCGACCATCGAGGCTTCGGTCCAGGCGCGTACGCCGGCTCCCGCTTCGAAGACGCTGATGACGCGGAGACCCGTGGTCGGCTCCTCCTGGACGATGCGCAGCGTGGTCTCGGTCTCGTCGTGCCGGGCGTACCGCAACTGCCGCCCGAGGGCGGTGCCAGCCTGACGATTGCTGGAATGACCGTGCCCCACGGCTTCGACCTCCACCAAGGGCTGGCTCGGATCAGGCTCGCCACCCCTCGGCTGTGAGGCCTCGCGGACAGCGATCAGTCGGACGGGACCGTCGTCGAGGACGAAGGTCAGGGCGAGGTCAGGCGTGGTCCAGCGCAGCAGGTTGGTCATAAGTCCTCAGCTCGTCGTAGGGCTTGGCGTGCGGTGTTCGAGGAGGTAGTCCTCGACGGTGAACAGGTGCGCGGCCATCCGGGTCCGTGCGGGATGGGGTCGTGATTGGTGAGGGTGGGCGACGATGGGGAGGTGTTCGCGGTGCGCGGTCTCGTCGGCGCCGGGCTCGGCGATGGATCGGCGAAGCCGGTCCCGCATCGTGCGTTGCCGTATGGGTCGAGCTCGAGGATCCCGCCCTTGCCGAGTGCGACGCGGGGCTTGGGTCGAGTTGAGTACCACCCCGGTGAGCCCTGCTCCGGCCGCCCTGACGGTAGACGATCTTTTGCCGGGCAGTCAGGCGGTTCGACGGTCGGTTCACTGGCCGGCGACGTAGGGGATGGTCTGCGGCCCTTCGGGGAGAATGCACAGGTGTGCGTCCGGACCGAGCGCCGCGAGCGAGTCGGCAACCGCCGCAGAGATGTCCGCGGTCTGCTCCAAATGTGCGGCGGCCAAATCCCCGTCGGTCAGGAAGCCCGTGTGCATCACGACTCGGCTGGTCGACTGAATACGCGCCTGGATCTGTGCCTGCCACTGATCCGGTGACGTTTCGGCCGTCCGTCCAAGCTGAGCCAGCAGCGCCTCTGGCGACTCGGCCGACTCCAGGATCGAACGATAGGCCCCATGATCGGGAAAACCGTCGCGGCACTCCGCCGCACAGACGATCGTGCCGCCTGGGCGAACGATCTGATGCGCTGCGGACATGCCTTTCACCGCTTGATACAGGTTCTGATCGAGTGGATATCCCGAGTTCGTCGTGACCACCACGTCGAACGGCGCCGGCACCGGTTGCATCGCGACTCGCCGGGCTTCGGCGCAGGCTGCGGCGTGCATCGCCAGCAAGTCACCCCCGAAGACCGCGACGATGTCTTTGTCCCGATTGAGCACTACGTCCAGGGCGAAAGAGACACCCGTCGCCTCCGCGATCGCCCGCACGTCGTCGTGAACAGGATTGCCCTGGATCACGCCCCAGGTCGCCCTCGGGTCGCCGATCCGCTTGGCATCGTGCAGGACAAGAACGGTTTCCAGACCGGCCAGGCCGGGTGCGACGAGCTTCGGACCACCCGAGAACCCGGCGAAGAAGTGCGGCTCGACGAACCCGGTGGTGATCCGCACGTCGGCCTCCACCCACGCGCTGTTGAGCCACACCGGTACGCCGTCACCGTGTGTACCGCACCACGACAGCTGGCCCCGATCGCGAGCATCGTGATTGACGATCCGCACGGAATCCACGACCTCGTCGCCGAACATCTGCCGCAGTTCCCCGTCGCTGTTGGCGCGGTGCGTGCCGGTGGCCACCAGGACGACCACGTCGTCGAGGTCGATCAGACCGTCGAGTTCGGAAAGGATCGCGGGGATCATCAGGTGCCGGGGCTGCGGTCGTGTGCCGTCGCATGCCGAGATGGCCACTGTCTGTCCGCGGCGGACTTGGTCGCGTAGCGGCGGTCCTGCCAGTGGAGCGCGCAGGGCCCGTCTCAAGAGCTCGTGTGGATCCGGAGCCGCGGGCTGGTGGACCGGCTCGACCACCGTTGTCCGCGCGGGATCGACATCGATGTCGATCCCGCTCTCACCGTAGGCCAGACGGACCTTCACGCCTGAATCCCCTCCACCCAGCGATGCCTACGGCCGGTCACTCTGTCAGATCCAGCGCGAGACAGTGAGCGGTCGACACCGGACTGCGATCCGGGAGGCGGGCCACGAGTACGCCGTGGGGCTGTTCGAACGGCACCGGGCCGTGGCCGAGCAGCCGGACGCCGGTCACCGCCTCATGGTCTGCGAGGCTGCGAATCACGGCGCGCCCGTCGTCAGGCCACGCCAGCTGGAACGCGTAGACGGTGTTGTCCCGGCGGGTGAACCGGAAGTCGGAACTCGTCCAGTTCACGCGGTCTTCGGTGAACCCGTCGATGATCACGCTCGACGGTCCCTCGCCGAACACCCGGAACGGTCTCGTGCCGTAGATGCCCTCGCCGCAAACCTGCGTCCAGGCACCGAGGTCGTCGAGGAGCTGCGAGCATTCGAGATCGAGCGTCCCGTCCGGCAACTGCGGCACGTTGAGCAGGAGGTTGCCGTTCTTGGACACGATGTCCACGAGCATCTCGATCACGTGTTCTGCGGTTTTGTAGATGTCGCGGACGTTGTAGAACCAGTCGCCGACCGAGGTGTCCGTCTGCCACGGCACAGCTTGGATGCCGGGGGTCTGGCTACGCTCGATGTCCAACACACCGACCCGGCTCACCTCAGGTCGACGGTCCTTCTGCTGGTAAACAGCACGGTTCGCCCCGTACGCCTGCGTACTGGTGTTGTAGAGATGGGCAACCGCGCGGAGGCCAGGTGTGTAGCCGGCATCGCCGAACGGCAGCGGCCCGTCTGAATACAGCAGGTCAGGCTGGTATCGGTCGATCATCTCGGTCACGGCCTCGAGCCAGTACCTGTGCCACTGGGGATCGTTGCAGTACCACGGGTTCGGAACGTCGACGTCCTCGGCGGGCAGGTAGCGGCTGTTGTCGAGGTACAGATCCTGGTGCGCGGGATCGGTTCCGTCGTACCGCACGCCGGTGAAGGGCCCGCGCTTGTCGCTGCCCTTGTTGACCGCCATCCACCCGAGCGCGGCACCGAGGTGCTCGGTGATTCCGAACGGCAGCCCGCGCACGTCCGCGGCAGCCTTCCAGAGCGCAAGAATGTCCTTGCACGGACCGACCTTCACCGAGTTCCAGCGGTGGATGGACGACTCGTAGTTGAAGAAGTTGTCGTGGTGCACGGCCTGCGCCACGAAGTACCGAGCACCGGCCGCCACGAAACGATCCATCAGCTCGTGTGGGTCGAACTGTTCGGCCTTCCACAGCTGTACGACGTCCTTGTAGCCGAACTCCGAGGGGTGCCCGTATGTCCGGAGGTGGTAGCGGTATTGGTCGCTGCCCTCCCGATACATGTTGCGCGCGTACCAGTCGCCGTACCGCGGCACTGACTGCGGTCCCCAGTGCGACCAGATACCGAGCTTCGCGTCCCGGAACCAGTCAGGGCATTCGAACGTGGACAGGGACTCGAAGGATGCATCGAACGGCACTGGTCGTTCCTCGTCAGTGATGGGAGTGTGGACCGGCCGGAGTCCTCCGGCCGGTCCAGGGTCGACCTACTTGTTGGGCATCTTGTCGTAGGCGGTCTGCTGGATCTCCAGGTAGCGCTTGAGACCGAGGCCGTCGAGGCCCTTGACGTAGCTGTCCCAGTCCGAGTCGAGGTTCTTGGATCCGGTGATGAACTGCAGCGCGTTCTGCTGCATGTAGTTCTCGATGTTGGTCTGCAGCGTCGCGACCTCGTTGCCGAGGGTCGGGTCGATCCACACCTTCCAGAACGGGTAGATCTGGGCCTTGTCTTCGTGGCCGGCGTACAGCTTGGTGGCCTCGAACAGCTTGCGTTCGTAGCCTGCCTGCGAGTAGATGTCGGTGTCGATGACCTCGGAGTTGCGGTACTTCGCGGTGTTGTTGTACTGCGCGAGCGCGCCCCACCCGGAGTTCCGCGGCTTCGAGCCGGGCTTCTGCGGGATCTGCTTGAAGCTCGGCTTCAGCGACTTGTCGAGCGCCACATCGCCGGGACCGGGCTTGGTCCAGGCCTTGCCCTCCGAGCCGAACTGTCCATTGTTCTGTCCCTCATCGGTGAAGATGTAGTCGAGCATCTTGATCGCCTGGATCTGCTTCTCCGGTGTGGCCTTCGACGTCAGGACGAACGTGGCGCCGGGAATGCTCGGGAAGACGTAGCCGGCGTAGTTCGCGCCACTCGGACCAGTCAGCGGCGGTACCGCGTCGTACTGCTTGTCCCGCCCGTCCGCCGAACCGATGGTGACGAAGATGCCCGAGTGCATGACGGTGCCCGCGCCGAGGATGACCGAGCCGCCGTGGTTGCCCTGCTGCTGCATCGCGTCCGGGTTCTGCGTGAAGGCGCCTTTGTCGATCAGGCCTTCTTTGTAGAGCGAGTTGATGTACCGCAGGCCTTCGCGCCAGCCGTCCTTGTTCGCCTGGACGTCGACCTTACCGTTGTTGAGAACCAGTGTGGCGTTGTTGCCGCCGCTGTTGTTTTGCCCTTGCGGGTCGTAGATGAAGGCGTTCATCAAGTACGGGATGAGGCTGTCGCGGACGTTCGCGCTGAGCGGGATCTCGTCGGCCTTGCCGTTGCCGTTCGGGTCCTGGGTCTTGAACGCCTGGAGCACCTTCCGCAGGTCCTCGGTGGTCTTCGGCTGCTCGAGGCCCAGCTTCTTCAGCCACGCCGAGTTCATCCACAGCTTGTCCGGGTAGGAACAGTGGAAGCAGTCGACCCACTGCGGCATCCCGTAGATCTTGCCGTCCGGCGCGGTCGCCATCGCCTTCCACTCCGGCGTGGAGTCCAGCGCCTTCTTGATGTTCGGCGCGTACTGGTCGATCAGCTGGTTCAGCGGTACGACGACACCCTGGTTGCCGAGCTTGAGCAGCTCCGCCGGGGTGAACTGGTCGACCCACGGGATCAGCAGGTACAGATCGGGGTAGTCGCCGCTGGCCAGCGAGATCTGCCGCTTCTCCTTCGACGGACCGCCGTCGAACGTCGTGGTCTGCCACTTGATGGTGAGGTTGAACTTCTGCTTCATCAGCTTGGTGAAGTCGTTCGTGGCGAGGTTCGTGTCGGCCGACTGCGGCGCGAAGACGTTCAGCGTGACGTCGGGATTTCCGGTGATCGTTGGCAGCGGCTTACCCTGCTCGTCGTTCGAGCCGCCACCGGAACAGGCCGCAAGCGCGAATGCCAGGAGACTGATGCCGGCGATCGCGGCACGCCTCCTCTTTCTGAACTGTACAGACATGAGGTCCCTCACAGGGTCGAGGTGATGCGGAAGATCAGCCCTTCACGGCGCCGATCAGGATTCCCTTGGTGAAGTAGCGGGCGACGAACGGGTAGATCAGCAGGACCGGCACGCTCGCCACCACGATCAGCGAGTACTTGAGCAGATCGGCCAATTGCTGGCGCTGGATGACCACGGAGGCATCGACTGCCCCACCGCCGGTCGTGTTCAGGATCAAGATGTTGCGCAGGACCAGTTGCAGCGGGAACAGGTCCGGGTTCTTGAGGTAGATCAGCGCGTCGAAGTACGAGTTCCACTGCATGATCGCGTACATCAAAGCGACCACCGCGATCATCGGTTTGGCCAGTGGGATCACCACCGACCAGAGGAAGCGCAGGTCACCGCAACCGTCCAGCTGCGCGGCCTCGACCAGCTCCTCCGGGATCGCGGTGCGGAAGTAGGTTCGGGCGATGATGACCTGCCAGACGCCGATCGCCTGCGGGATGATCAGCGCCCACCGGGTGTCCAGCAGCCCGACGGACTGGACCACCAGGTACGTCGGGATCAGGCCGCCGGTGAACAGCATCGTGAAGAGGATCAGCGTCATCACGAGGTTCCGGCCGACCAGCGTCCATCGCGACATCGGATAGGCGATCGCAATCGTCATCGTGACGCTGACGACCGTCCCGACCACTGTGTAGAACAACGAGTTCAGATACCCCTGGACGATCTGGGGGTTCTGGAACACCGCGTGGTACCCGCGCAACGAGAACTCCACCGGCCAGAAGAGCACCCGCCCGGACGACACCGCCGCCGGGCTGCTGAACGAGCTGGCCACGATGTACAGCAGCGGCAGCAGCACGATCAAGAGGAAGACCGCCAGCAGCACATACACACAGAACATGAACATCCGGTCGGTCCGCGGCTCGCGGATCCGGCGGGCCCGCGCCGCGCGGCGCTCGACCCTCTTGCTCGGCAACGTTCTCACTTCACTCTCAGCGCTCATGACCACAGTCCGTTCCCGGTCATCCGCTTGGCGATCGTGTTGACCATCAGCAGCAGCACGAGGTTGATCACCGAGTTGAACAGCCCGACCGCCGTCGCCATGCTGAAGTCCGCGTTCAGCAGACCCGTCTTGTAGACATACGTCGCGATGATCTCGGACTGGCTCAGGTTGAGCGGGTTCTGGAACAGGAACGCCTTCTCGAAGCCGATCGCCATGATGTTGCCGACGGCAAGGACTAGGATGATCACCGCGGTCGGCATGATGCCCGGCAGGTCCACGTGCCGAATCCGCTGCAACCTGGTGGCACCGTCGATCTTGGCCGACTCGTGCAGCGCCGGGTCAATACCGGACAACGCGGCCAGGTAGATCACCGCGGAATACCCCGTGGTCTGCCAGACGTCGGACCAGACGTAGATGTGCCGGAAGTAGTCGGGGTTCCCGAGGAAGTCGATCGCAGGAACGCCGAAGAACCCCAGGCCCTCGTTGACGATTCCGAGGCGTGGCGACAGCACCAGGATCGTCATCGACACGACCACTACCGTGGAGATGAAGTACGGCGCGTACGTCACCATCTGCACTGTCCGCTTGAAGAGACCGTTACGGATCTCGTTCAAGGCAAGCGCGAGGATGATCGCGATCGGGAAACTCGCTGCCACGGTGTAGACCGAGAGCAGGAAGGTGTTCTTCACCAGGGTCCAGAACACCGGGTTGTGGAAGAACAGGTCGAAGTTCTGCCAGCCGACCCACGGGCTTCCCCAGATGCCCTTGATCACGTTGAAACTCTTGAACGCCAGGACCGCGTTCGACATCGGGATGTACTTGAACACCACGAACCAGATCAGCGGCACGACCATCAGGAGATAGAGGGTCCAGTGCCGACTCAAGCTACGCCGCAGACCGGTGATGGTGGTGCGTTCACGCCGCCGCCGGCGTCGCCGTCGGGACGGTGCTTCGCCGGCGGGCGGCGGAATGGTTGTCAGGACTGCCATAAGGGGGTCTCCTCCTTCCAGGGCCTGGTCAGCTCAAGCTGAGACGGTGGGGCGTGCCGGCGCGCAGCTGGACCGCAATCCGCTTGTCGCCGTGGCGCACGATGCGCTGCTGCTCCCGATCCGCGATCAGCACCGCGTCGGTGCCGTCTTTGCTCCAGGCGATGTCCACGGTGACGCCGCCCCGGGCGCGGAGACCCGTCACCCGGCCGGTCGGCCAGTTGCCCGGCCGGGCCGGTAGCAGCTCGATCTCGTCCGTGTGGCTTTGCATGAGCATTTCGGCGATTCCGGCCGTCGCACCGAAGTTGCCGTCGATCTGGAACGGCGGGTGGGCGCAGAACAGGTTGGGGTAGACGCCGGCGCCGCTGCCGACGTAGTCCGTGCCGGTGTCGTCGGCCGGC
The DNA here is from genome assembly GCF_040639075.1 of Kribbella sp. NPDC023972. Lineage (NCBI taxonomy): Bacteria > Bacillati > Actinomycetota > Actinomycetes > Propionibacteriales > Kribbellaceae > Kribbella > Kribbella sp. NPDC023972. Next base: position 123,923 of record NZ_JBEZZH010000005.1, read on the forward strand.
GTCAGGAACGCCCGGACCAGCCGGTGCGCGCCGGCCGCGTCGCGCAACCGGGCCCGGAGATTGATCTTCCAGGCCAGCGACCAGCCGGTGGCCTGGTCACCACGCAGGTCGAGCGTGCGCGCGGCGGCTGCCGCCAGGGCCGGGGTGCCGTCCGGAGTGATCGCGTCGCCGGGGTGGAGACCGATCAGGTGCGACATGTGCCGGTGGTGCGGGTCCTCCTCGGGCAGGTCGGCGGCCCACTCCTGCAGTTGCCCGCGGCTACCGATCGACGGATTCGGGATCCGCTTGCGGGCCAGGACGAGACGCTCGACCAGTGGATCGATCAACCCGAGGTGTTCTGCGGTCTGCACACACCGGTCGAACAGGTCCGCGATCAGCGCGAGGTCCATCGTCGACGAGACCGTCACCGACGCAGGCTTGCCGTCATCGGCCAGGTAGTCGTTCTCCGGCGAGGTCGACGGCGACGTACCCAGACTGCCGTCCGGCAGCTCGACCAGCCAGTCGAGGCAGAACTCGGCCGATCCCCGCAGGATCGGCCAGGCCCGGCCGAGAAACTCCAGATCGCCGCCGAACGCGTAGTGATCCCACAAGTGGCGGACCAGCCAGGCACCGGCCATCGGCCAGTTTGACCACCGCGGGTCGCCCTCGACCGGAAGAGTCCAGCACCACGCGTCGGCGTTGTGATGAGCCGTCCAGCCGCCACAGCCGTACCGCTCCTTCGCCGTACGACGACCTGCCTCGGCTAGACGCCCGACAAAGTCGAGCAGCGGCTCGTGGCACTCCGGCAGGCTCGTCGTCTCCGCCGGCCAGTAGTTCATCTCGGTGTTGATGTTGACCGTGTAGTTCGAGCTCCACGGCGGTCGCAGGATGTCGTTCCAGATCCCCTGCAGGTTCGTCGGCAACCCACCAGGACGCGAGCTCGCGATCATCAGATAGCGCCCGTAGTTGAACACCAGCGCTGCCAGTGCAGGGTCGTCGCCATGCTGGGTCAGCCGGACGTCGGTCGGCAGATCCGCGCAGTCTGGCGATCCGGTCAGCTCGAGCGACGATCGGCGGAACAACTCCTGGTGATCCGCAGTGTGCTCCGCGACAAGTTCGTCGTACGGGCGTTCAAGCGCAGCGAGTACGGTCTCGTCGGCTGCCGCCCAGCACTCCACCCCCGTCCGCGTCGGCGGTGACGACGGCCCGTCATACCCGGTCGCTGTGGACAGGATCAGAATCAGCTCGTCGGCTCCCCGGATGGTGAGACCGGACTCGTCGGCGGTCACCTCACCGTCGGTCCGCGCGCGGAGTGCGATCGCCGCTGACATCCCGCGATCCGCGCCGTCGGAGTAACGGATCGGCTCCGGTACGTCGCGATGCGGTGGTGCGACATCGGCCGGTGCCTGCAGCAACAGTCCAACCCCGTCGCCGGCCACGTGCGGCCGCGAACGCAGCTGCGAGGTGAGCCGCGCGGTGACGCTGAGGGCCGCTGACTTCGACGTGGTCAGGCGCAGGACGAGCACCCCGGCCGGTGCGCTCACGAACACCTCCTGCCGGACGGCCACTCCCCCGAGCTCGTACTCCGCCAGCGCCGTCGCGGTGTCGAGATCGAGCTGCCTGCGGTACTGCGTTACGTCCCCAACGGCCGGCGTGGAGCCGTCGATCGTGAGGTCGAGCAGCAGATCGCCGAGCGGCAGGTACGCCTGCGAGTAGCCGGAATGGAATCCACCGGCCAGTTCATGTGCGCGCCGTATGTCGCCCGCGGCCAGAGCCGCGCGCACCGCCTGCACGGCGTCGGATCCGATGGCACCGAGCGGCTCCGACAGCAGGCGCGCGGTCTCCGGACCGCCTGACCACAGGGTCTCGTCGTTCAAGCCGATCCGGTCGGCTCCGACCCCGCCGAAGCACATCGCGCCGATCCGGCCGTTGCCGAGCGGCAACGCCTCCAGCCAGGAACCGGCGGGCCGGTCGTAGTACAGCCAGGTCGCATCCGTACGGTCCGAGCCCACCAGGTCGCTCATCCCAGGCACCTCCATTGCGGGTGATGGTGCGTAATCATCATATGAATTGTCGGGATCGTAGCGTCGTGGCGGCACATGGTCCATACTGAAGCGCGTCTGAACGGCAAATCATCTTATCTATCGGAGCAGCAGGGGGTTTCATGCCACGCATCACGTCGGTCGAGGTCGTCGACGTCCGTTTCCCGACCTCGCTCACCCGCGACGGCTCCGACGCGATGAACAAGGACGGCGACTACTCGGCCGCGTACGTCGTCCTGCACACCGATGACCCGGCGCTGAGCGGGCACGGCTTCACGTTCACGATCGGGCGCGGCAACGACCTGTGCGTCGCGGCGGCGGAGCAGCGTGGCCGCCCCCTGGTCGGGCGGGTGGTCGACGAGCTCTGCGCGGACCTGGGTGGGATCTACCGGGAGCTGCAGTCGGACACGCAACTGCGCTGGCTCGGGCCGGACAAAGGCGTCGTACACCTGGCGCTGGCCGCCGTCATGAACGCCGTCTGGGACCTGGCCGCCCGACGGGCCGGGAAGCCGCTGTGGCGACTGCTGGCCGACATGTCACCCGAGGAACTGGTCGCGGCCGCCGACCTGCGGTACCTGTCGGACGTGCTCACCCCGGAGCAGGCGGTCGACCTTCTCGCCGACCGCGAACCCGGCCGGGCACAGCGGATCAAGGAACTCGAGACCAGCGGATACCCGTGCTACACCACGTCCGCCGGCTGGCTCGGGTACTCCGACGACAAGCTGCGCCGGCTGTGTGAAGAGGCCGTTGCCTCCGGCTACAAACACGTGAAGCTCAAGGTCGGCGCGAACCTCGCCGACGACATCCGGCGCTGCGGGATCGCCCGGGAGGTGATCGGTCCGGGCGGTCATCTGATGATCGACGCCAACCAGGTCTGGGACGTGCCCGAGGCGATCGAGTGGGTCAAGGAGCTGGCGCGGTTCGAGCCGTTGTGGATCGAGGAGCCGACCAGTCCCGACGACGTCCTCGGCCACGCCGCCGTTCGGAAAGCGGTGGCGCCGATCGGTGTCGCGACCGGCGAGCACGGGATGAACCGGGTGCTGTTCAAGCAGTTCTTCCAGGCCGGTGCGATCGACTTCTGCCAGCTCGACGCGGCCCGGCTGGGCAGTGTGAACGAGGTGCTCGCCGTCTACCTGATGGCGGCGAAGTTCGGCGTACCGGTGTGTCCGCACGCGGGCGGGGTCGGACTGTGCGAGCTGGTCCAGCACCTGTCGATCTTCGACTACGTCGCGGTGTCGGCCAGTCTGGAGAACCGGGTCACCGAGTTCGTCGACCACCTGCACGAGCACTTCATCGACGCGTGCGTCGTCCGCAACGGCGCCTACATGCTGCCTTCCGCGCCAGGCTACAGTGCCGAGATGGGCAGGCCGTCACTCGCTATGTACACGTTCCCGACCGGAAGCTACTGGGCATCGCGAGACAGCGGGGAGTCGGTGGCATGACAGCCGACGCCCGGCCCCGCCGGGAATCGGGACCCCCGGCGGACGACGGCCGGTCAGCCGCTCGGGTCGGTGTCTCGCAGACCGACGTCGTCGTACAGGGCATCAAGAAGCTGATCATCGACGGCGTGCTCCGGCCGGGCGGCCGCCTGCCGGTCGAGAAGGACCTCGCCGAGGCACTGGGGGTCTCCCGCGGCCCGCTGCGCGAGGGCGTCCGCGCACTGTCCATCATGGGCGTGCTGGAGACCCGGCAGGGTGATGGCACCTACGTCACCGCCCTCGACCCCTCGTTGCTGCTGGCACCGATGGGGTTCGTGGTGGACCTGCAGGACCACAGCGGCGCGCACCATCTGCACGCCGTACGGCGAATGCTGGAGACTCAGGCGGCCGGGCTGGCGGCGACCCGGATCAGCGATGAAGAGCTCGCCGCAGCGGACGAGATGCTCCGCCGAACCGAGGCCGAACTGACCGACGGCGTGCCGGACCACGAGACCCTGATCGACAACGACATCGCGTTCCACCGCGTCATCGCCGAGGCGTCCGGCAACCCGGTGCTGGCGGCCTTGATCGAGGCCCTCGGCGGACGGACCACCCGTGATCGGCTTTGGCGCTCGATCAGTCAGGAAGGCGCCGACGAAGCCACCCACGGCGAGCACCGGGCAATCCTCGACGCTTTGGCGGGACACGACCCCGACCGGGCCCGCGTCCGGATGGCCGCCCACCTGTTCGGCGTCGAGGACTACCTCCGGCAGCGACCACCCAGCCCCGATCTGTGACGACTGCTCGATTCCCTTCGTTTGGCACACTGCGAACCTGACGCTGTGCTCGACCGGCGAGCACCTTTTCCCACCGGCGTCCGCGACAGCCGTCACGCCGGCGGCACCGAGCAGATCACCACCCACGAACAGGAGGTGGGATCTTCCGCTGCTGGGACGTTCAGACCTACGCTGCGATCGTCTAGGGGAGGTCACCCATGAGATCAGTCAGAAGGTTGTTCCTCGTCCTCGTGCTCGCGTCTGTCACCGCGCTGCTACCCACTGCACCCGCAGGCGCGATCACCAATGGACAACCCGACAACGGCCGGCATCCGTATGTCGGTCTGTTGGTGTTCGACGCGGTTGTCGACGGCACCGTGCAACCGGCTTGGCGCTGCAGTGGGAGCCTCTTGTCGCCGACCGTCGTACTCACTGCCGGGCACTGCACGGATGGCGCCGTACGCGCGCGCCTGTGGCTCGACGAGAACGTTCAGACCAATCCGGAGTACCCGCTGGGCGGCGCGACGTCGTACGAGGGGACGCCGTACACCAATCCGGACTTCTGCATCGGTTGCGGACCGGGCCTGCCAGGTTTCGCCACCCGGGACGTCGGCATCGTCGTGCTGAGCGAGCCGGTGCCGACGAGCGTCGTGTCCGAGTACGCCGAACTCCCCGCGCCCCGCTACGTCGACACGCTGCCTCGCGGGGCCGCCGTCGATCTGGTCGGCTACGGAGTGCAGGAAAGGATCCGCGGAGGTGGCCCGCCTGTCTGGGCCGGCCTCAGAGTCCGGCTGTTCGCCGATGCTCAGCTCGTGTCCGGGCAGTTCGTCCACAGTGCGGAGTTCATCCGGGTCACTGCGAATCCCAGTCAGGGGAAGGGCGGTACCTGCTTCGGAGACTCCGGCGGTCCGGTGCTGTCGAACAACGGCGACACGGTTCTCGCGGTCAACTCGTACGTGACCAACCTCAACTGTGCCGGTGTGACGTACTCGCAGCGGGTCGACATCCCCGCGGTGCTCGCCTGGATCAACTCATTCCTCGACTGATCGATCACTGACCGTGTGCTCGGGGCGGATGAGGCGAAGGGATACGGCCTGCTCGGCGGGTGTGTTGTGACCGGCACGACGCAGACTCGCCGAACCTGATGACAGACGTCCGATCCGGTGGTGCAGTGGAGTCATGACGTTGGACAGCGCCGAAGTCCTGCTGCGGGCGGAGGGCGTGAGCAAGAGCTTTCCCGGGGTGAAGGCGCTGGCTGACGTGCATCTCGACCTGCGCCACAACGAGGTGCTGGCCCTGGTCGGTGAGAACGGCGCCGGGAAGTCCACCCTGATGAAGCTGCTGTCCGGCATCTACACCGCCGACGAAGGCGAGTTCTTCCTCAACGGTGAGCGATTCGAGCCGGCCAGCCCGCGGCACGCGCAGGAGCTGGGCATCAGCATCATCCATCAGGAGTTCAACCTGATGCCGGACCTGACGGTCGCGCAGAACATCTTCATCGGCCGCGAACCTCGGACCGGGGGCTTCTTCCTCAGCGAGCGCAGGCTCAACGCGCTGGCCGCCGAGCTGATCGAGCGCCTCCAGCTCCCGCTCGAGCCCCGATCCCCCGTCGGCGGCCTGACGGTCGCGAAGCAGCAGATGGTCGAGATTGCCAAGGCACTGTCGTACGACGCCCGCGTGCTGATCATGGATGAGCCGACGGCCGCGCTGAACGAGGCCGAGGTGGCGACCCTGCATGCTCTGATCCGGCGGTTCAAGAGCAAGGACACCGGAATCATCTACATCTCCCACCGGATGGACGAGCTCAAGAAGATCGCCGACCGGATCACGGTCCTGCGCGACGGCCAGTACGTCGCCACGGTCGACACCGCCACCACGTCGATGAAGGAGGTCATCGGCCTGATGGTCGGCCGCGCGCTCCGTACCGACGCCCGGCCCGAGGGCGTGCGGGAGGACCGTGAGGTCCTGCTTTCCGTCGAGGGCCTGTCCACCAGGGCGCTGCTCAAGGATGTCAGCTTCGAGCTGCGCGAGGGCGAGATCCTCGGCTTCGCCGGCCTGATGGGTGCCGGCCGCACCGAGGTGGCGCGGGCTGTCGTCGGCGCCGACAGGGCCGAGGGCGGCACCGTCAGAGTTCGCGGCCGGCCGGTCAGCATCCAGAGCCCGGCCGATGCCGCCAAGCACCGGATCGGCTACCTGTCGGAGGACCGTAAGCACTTCGGCCTGATGCTGGAGCAGGATGTGAACGCCAACATCACGGTGAGCTCGTTGAGCGAGCTGTTCTCGTCGTTCGGGTTCATGAAGGACCGGGCGATGCGGACGAAGTCCCGGCAGTACGTCGACTCGCTGCGGATCAAGACCCCGTCGATCCTGCAGACCTCGAAGTACCTCTCCGGCGGGAACCAGCAGAAGGTTGTGATCGCCAAGTGGCTGCTGAAGAACTGCGACATCCTGATCTTCGACGAGCCGACCCGCGGTATCGACGTCGGCGCCAAGGAGGAGATCTACGGGCTGCTCAACGACCTGGCGGCCCAGGGCAAGTCGATCATCATGATCTCGTCGGAGCTCGAGGAGGTGCTACGGATGGCGCACCGGATCGTCGTGATGAGTGAGGGCCGCGTCACCGGAACGCTCAGTGCCGCCGAGGCAACGCAGGAGACAGTCATGCACTACGCGACGCTGCGGCCGGACGAGAACCCCGAGGACGCGGCGGAGCTCGGTCTCGAGCTCGAGGGTCCGGCCGGCACGGTTGACGGAAGCAGGTAGCCGATGACCACTCCCACAGCAACAACAGAGACACAGCCGGTCGCGGGCGGGGTCACCGTCAGCCTGCGAGATCGCCTGCAGCAGTTCCTGGCGTTCGCCAGTCTGCTGGTCATCTTCGTCGTCTTCTCGATCGCCAACTCGAACTTCCTCACCTACGGCAACGTGCTGGCGATCCTGTACTCGACCGTGGTGATCGGCACCCTGGCGCTGGGTACGACGTTCGTCATCATCACCGGCGGTATCGACCTGAGCATCGGGACCGGCATGGCCCTGTGCGCGGTGATGTCCGGGGTGATGATCGTCAACCTCGACATTCCGCTGGTCCTGGGCGTGCTCGGCACGATCCTTTTCGGCGGGCTCCTCGGGCTGATCAACGGCTTCAACGTCGCGATCCTGAAGATCCCGCCGTTCATCGCGACCCTGGCGATGATGCTGGTCGCCCAAGGGCTGGCGCTGGTGCTCTCGCACAGCACGCCGATCTACTTCAACGACGTCCCGGCGTACTCGAAGATCTCCCGCGGCAACCTGATCCCGCAGTTCCCCAACGCGGTGATCGTCCTCGCGGTGATGGCGGTCATCGCGGCCGTGCTGCTGAACAAGACGATCCTCGGCCGGTACACGTACTCGATCGGCAGCAACGAGGAGGCGACCGCGCTGTCGGGTATCGACGTACGGAAGTGGAAGATCATCGTCTACACCTTCGCGGGCCTGTTCATCGGCCTCGCCGGGGTGATGATCTCGGCCCGGCTGGGATCGGCGCAGCCGGCCACCGGGATGGGCTACGAGCTGCAGGCGATCGCGGCTGTCGTCATCGGCGGTACGTCGCTGGCCGGCGGCAAGGGATCAATCGTCGGCACCATGATCGGCGCGCTGATCATCTCGGTGCTGAACAACGGCCTGCAGATCATGTCCATCCCGCAGGAGTGGCAGAACGTCATCCTCGGCTGCGTCATCCTGGTCGCGGTCTACGCCGACATGATGCGCAAGAAGCAGGTCTGACGGATCCGCGAGCCTCAACCGGACAAGGAGCTGGATCGACATGAACAGAAGGCAGTTCGGGGCGGCACTGGCGGCCGCCGCGATGACGCTGTCGCTCGCGGCGTGCGGCGGCGACGGGGACGGCGGCGCAGGTGGCGGTGGCGGTGGCGATGAGCAGAAATACATCGCGATCGTTTCGAAGGGTTTCCAGCACCAGTTCTGGCAGGCCGTGAAGAAGGGCGCCGAGCAGCAGGCCGCGAAGGAAAACGCGCGGATCACCTTCGAAGGCCCGGCAACCGAGGCCGACATCGAGTCCCAGGTGACCATGCTGACCAACGCGATCGCCAAGAACCCGGACGCACTCGGCTTCGCCGCGCTGGACAGCAAGGCCGCCGCACCGCTGCTGGAGGACGCGAAGTCGCGGAACATCCCGGTCATCGCGTTCGACTCCGGCGTCGAGGGTGACATCCCGGTCACCACGGCTGCCACCGACAACAAGGCAGCGGCCGCCGAGGCGGCGAAGCACCTGTCCGAACTGCTCGGCGGGAAGGGCAAGGTGGCGCTGGTCGTGCACGACCAGACCAGCAGGACCGGGATCGACCGGCGGGACGGCTTCGTCGAGTGGATGAAGGCGAACGCGCCGGGCATCACCCTGCTGCCGCCCCAGTACGGCGGTGGCGACCAGGCCAAGTCGGCCGACATCACCAAGTCGATCATCGCGTCGAACCCGGATGTGACCGGTATCTACGGCGCCAACGAAGGCTCGGCGATCGGCGTCGTCAAGGGTGTCGAGGAAGCCGGCAAGAAGGGGATCAAGATCGTCGGCTTCGACTCCGGCAAGGCCCAGATCGACGCCATCAAGAACGGCACGATGGCCGGAGCGATCACCCAGAACCCGGTCGGCATCGGCGAGCAAACCGTCGCCGCGGCGATGAAGGTGATCCGCGGCGAGAGCGTGCCGAAGGTCATCGACACGGGCTTCTTCTGGTACGACAAGACCAACATCGACGACCCGAAGATCGCCGCCGTCCTCTACCAATGACGTCCGACACCGACATGACGGCCGGTTAGGAGGTGCTCGTCGTTCATCTGCCAGCGACCGTTGCGCTTGACGCCGGTAGATGACTGAATCCCTCGAAAGTCTTCGGATGGGAGAAGGGCAAAACCTTCGGCGAGACGAGATGGCGGTTCCCCCACTGACCGAGGTCCGGGCGTTCTCAGAGGGCTCGCGCGAGCACAACTGCCCCGACCAGCGCGGTTTTGTCGGGGCACGCGGGTAGTGTCCTGGGCCGTGGACATTGGGGAGCGCATTCAGGAACTTGCTGATCAGGTCGTGGTGCTGCGTGACGCCTACTACCGGGGTTCGCCGGTGGTGGCCGACGCGGAGTACGACGCGATCGAGGACGAGCTGCGGGCGCTGATCGACGCGAATCCTGAGCTGGCGCCCGACCCGAATCCGTTGGAGCAGGTGGGTGCGCCCGCGGTGCTGCACGCGCCGGTCCGGCACTCGCGGCCGATGCTGTCACTGGAGAAGGCGACCCGCCCCGAACAGGTGGAGGCCTTCTTCAGCCGCTTTCCCGGCCAGTCGGTAGTAGTCATGCCGAAGCTGGACGGCCTGTCACTGGCGCTGGTCTACGAGAACAGGCAACTGGCACGAGCGATCACCCGCGGCGACGGGACGACCGGCGACGACGTGACCCCGCTCGTACGGGCACTCACCGACGGAGTCCCGGACCGGCTCGACGTACCGGGCCGCATCGAGGTCCGCGGTGAGGCGGTCATGTTGCGCTCCACGTTCGCCGCTTACAACGCCGCTCACCCCGACAAACCCCTCATCAACCCGAGAAACGCCGCCGCCGGCACGCTGCGCGCCAAGGACCCGGCCACCGTCGCCGAGCGGCGCCTGCAGTTCTTCGCCTTCGACCTGCTCAGCGACCGCGACAATACCGACGCCGATCTCGAGCGCGCACTGCAGACGATGGGATTCACCGTCGCCGACATGCGGCACTGCGACGACGCCGCTGCCGCGCAGGCGGTGATCACCACGATCGAGCAGCAACGCAACGAGCTGGACTACGACCTGGACGGCGCCGTACTGCGGTTGGCCGATCGCGACGCCTTCGCCGCCGCCGGCACCCGGTCCAGCTCGCCGCGCGGCGCACTGGCGTTCAAGTTCGCCGCCGAGGAGAAGACCACCGTGCTGGCCGACGTGGTCTGGGACGTCGGCAAGACCGGCAAGATCGCGCCGGTCGCCTGGCTGGAGCCCGTCTTCGTGGGCGGTACGACGGTCACCCGCGCGACGCTGGCCAACCAGGAAGTGATCCGCGCCCGCGGGATCAAGATCGGCGACACGGTCCTGGTACGCCGCGCCGGTGACGTGATCCCGTTCGTCGCCGGCGTGCTCGACGCCTCCAAGCGCACGGGTGCGGAGCGAGACATCGTGCCGCCGACAGTGTGCCCATCGTGCGAGCAGGCACTGACCGAGCAGGGCAACAGCCGCGAACTGTTCTGCACCAACGTGGCCTGCCCGGCCCAGACCGTACGGCGGCTGATCCACTGGGCGTCCCGGGCGGCCGCCGACATCGACGCGATCGGCGGCGTCTGGATCGAACGGCTCGCCGAGGCGGGGATACTCGAAAACCCCTCGGACTTCTACCAGCTGACCAAGGACCGGCTGCTGGAGTTCGACCGCATCGGCGAGATCTCGGCCGCCCGCATGATCGAGTCGATCGACACGAGCCGCCACGTCGGCCTCCGCCGGGCGCTGATCGGGCTCGCGATCCCGATGGCCTCCGAAGGCACCGCGGCCAGGCTGTGCCGAGCGGGCTTCGGCTCACTGGAAGAGGTCGCCGACGCAGGCGTCGACGGGCTCGTCGCCGTGGATGACATCGGGCCGAAGGTCGCTGCCTCGCTGATCGAGCATCTCCACCGGCTACGGCCCGAGCTCGAACGGCTCCGAGCGGCCGGTGTCTCGCTGGACGTGCGCGAGGAAGACCTCCCACCGGTCGTCGCAGCCGGTGCGCCACTGGCGGGGAAGACGGTGGTGGTCACCGGCGCGATCAGCGACCCACGCTCCGGCGAGAAGGTCGCCCGCCCGGCCTTCCAGCGACTCTGTGAGAAGGCGGGCGCCACCATCGCCTCGTCGGTCTCGGCGAGCACCGACCTGCTCATCACCGGCGCCGACGTCGGCGCCGCCAAACTCACCAAGGCCGACAAACTCGGCGTCACCGTCGTCGATCAGTCCGAGATCTGGCAACAACTCCAAGCCGCCGACCTGCTCCCCCGCTGAACCTCCAGCAGGGATCCGCCGGACGACTCACCCTGAACCTCAACGCGTCCGATCAACCCTCCCACGGGGCGTCGGCGCCGCGTGGGATGCTGCTTCGGTGACCCTGTACCTGCACCGCGCGGAGCGCACAGACGTGCTCGCCCGTGGACTGGGTGACCTGCTCTCCGAGCCGCTGCCCGACCCGTTCGCTGAAGAACTCATCGTGGTGCCCGCCCGGGGCGTTGAGCGCTGGCTTTCTCAGCGGCTTGGGCACCGACTGGGTGCCGCACCTTCGCGCGGCGACGGGGTGTGTGCCGGTGTCCGGTTCATGTCGCCGCGCTCGCTGGTGTCCGTGGTTCTGGGTTCGACCGACGATGACCCTTGGGCCCCGGAGGCGATGGCGTGGCCACTGCTCGCCGTACTTGACGAATCCCTCGACCAGGCGTGGTGCGAGCCCGTGGCCCGTCACCTCGGTCATTTCGACACTGGCGCCGAGGCCGAGCTGCGCCAAGGCCGGCGTTATGCTGTCGCGGCTCGATTGGCGCGCCTGTTCGCGGCGTACGCCGTTCAGCGGCCGGCGCTTCTCGCGGACTGGTTCGAGGGCCGCGACACCGACGGCCGCGGAGCAGCGATCGACGACGACCTGGCGTGGCAGCCTGAGCTCTGGCGACGACTGATCGACCGAATCGATGCGCCGCCGCCGAATGCTCGCCACGCGGAGACGCTCGCCCAGCTCCGCGATCAGCCCGAGTCACTAGACCTTCCGGATCGCCTGTCCCTGTTCGGACACACTCGGCTTCCGGTCACGGAGGTCGAACTGCTGTCTGCAGTGGCTGAGTATCGCGACGTGCACCTGTGGCTACCCCACCCGAGTGGCGCGCTGTGGCAGCGTCTTCACGCGGCCGGCACCGCCGCAGGCGATCGAGCACTCGACAAGAGCCACCAAGCGGCCGATCATCCGCTCCTGGCGACGCTTGGGCGGGACAGTCGCGAGCTCCAGTTGACGCTCGCGACAACCTCGGCCGTCCGCCACCACTACGCACCGCCGCGGGCACCGGGCACTCTGTTGGGTTGGCTGCAGGACGACCTGCGCAACAACACCGTCTCCCCCGCTGGTCGGCGCCTGGCCGCGGACGATCGGACTGTCCAGGTGCACGCGTGCCACGGCGCGGCCCGGCAGGTCGACGTACTGCGCGAGGTGCTGCTGGGGATGCTCCAGGCCGATCCGACGCTCGAGCCACGCGACATTCTCGTCATGTGTCCCGACATCGAGACCTATGCGCCATTGATCACAGCGCGGTTCGGACTTGGTGACCTCGGCGAGCACAGTCATCCAGCGCACCGGCTCCGAGTACAACTGGCCGACCGGTCGCTGACACAGACGAATCCGCTGCTCGGTATCGCGGCCCAGTTGCTCGACGTCGCCGGCAGCAGGGCCACCGCCAGCCAGGTGCTGGACCTCGCACAGGCCGAGCCGGTACGTCGCCGGTTCAGGTTCACCGATGACGACCTGGACACGATCACCGCCTGGGTCCGCGAGTCGGGCATCCGCTGGGCGTTCGACCGCAACGACCGCCAGCCGTTCGGTCTGGCCGACTACCCGCAGAACACCTGGCGTTTCGGCCTCGACCGGGTGGTCAGCGGCGTGACGATGTCCGCGGATGCGCACGCCTGGATCGGCACCGCTCTTCCGCTCGACGATGTCGGTAGCACCCGCATCGATCTGGCCGGCCGGTTCGCGGAGTACGTCGACCGCCTGCAACTGATCGCGAGTCGTCTCGACGGCAGTCGGCCACTCGCGGAATGGCTCGACCAACTTCGCGGTGGCATCGAACAGCTGACCCGGGTCGGACCGGACGACACTTGGCAAGTCGGCCAGGTCCAGCGTGAGTTCGCCGGCGTTGCCACCGATGCCGGCCCCCTCGCCGGTACATCGCTGAGGCTGCCCGACGTACGAACCCTGTTGTCCGCACATCTCGCCGGGCGACCTACCCGCGCCAACTTCCGGACCGGCACCTTGACCGTCTGCACGATGGTGCCGATGCGCTCGGTCCCGCACCGCGTGATCTGCCTCCTGGGTCTCGACGACGGCGTCTTCCCGCGATTCGGCCTCGCGGACGGCGACGACGTCCTGGCAAGGTGCCCGCTCACCGGCGAACGCGACGTGCGCAGCGAGGACCGCCAGCTCATGCTCGACGCGATCCTCGCCGCCACTGAATCGCTGGTGATCACCTACACGGGCGCGAACGAGTACTCCGGTCAGCCGCGGCCGCCCGCCGTACCCCTGGGCGAGCTACTGGACGCCCTTGACCGCACCACCGAGTCGGAGGTCCGGGAAGCGGTTCTGGTCAGGCACCCACTGCAGCCCTTCGACGGCAAGAACCTCGAGCCCGGCCGGCTCGGCCCACCGGGACCCTTCACCTTCGATCCGACCGCGCTGGTCGCGGCGCGGGCCGCGACGGGCTCCCGGCCACCGCGGCCGGAGTTCCTGGCTGCTCCCTTGTCACTCCCCCAGGGCGGCGACGTGGCGCTGGCAGATCTGCTGGCCTTCTTCCGTGATCCGGTGAAGGGGTTCTTCCGAGCGCTCGACCTCACCTTGCCGTGGGAGGTCGACGGCGTGTCGGACGCGATGCCGGTGGAGATCGACAACCTCGAGAAGTGGTCCGTCGGCGACCGGATGCTCGGCGACATGCTGGCGGGCATCCACCCCGACGACGCTCTCAACGCCGAGTGGCGACGAGGAACGCTGCCGCCCGGGAGACTCGGCTGGCGCACCGCAACCGAGATCCGTGATGTCGCCCGCGGGCTGGCGGCCAGCGCACATCCCCATCGACAGGTCAGCCCGCGGGCAGTCGACGTGGACGTCGACCTCGGCCATGGCAGGCGCCTCACCGGCACTGTGCCCGGCCTGTACGCGTATCAGCTGGTCTCGGTCACCTACTCACGACTGGACGCGAAGCAACTCCTGCGCGCCTGGGTGCAGTTGCTCGCACTGTCCGCCAACGACGAAGACCACAATTGGACGAGTCTGGTCATTGGCCGCGCGTCGCGCGGCAGCAACCCTGCGGCCCGGTTGTTCGGTCCTGTCGGCGCCGAGGTGCGTGCACTGCTCGCAGACCTCGTCGCGATCTACGATGCCGGCCGTCGGGAACCACTGCCACTGCCGCTCAAGACCTCCTTTGCATGGCACCAAGCCCGTCGGACCAACGACGACCCGGTGGCCGCTGCCGGCCGCCGGTGGCGTCCGTCGATGTACGACGGCGAGAACTCCGATCCCGCGCACGTCCGCGTCTGGGGTCCCAACCCGACGCTCAAGGTACTGCTGGAGCCGACGCGTCCAGGTGAGGAGAGACCAGGCGAGCCGACCCGGCTCGGCGCCTACGCCGCCCGGATCTGGGAACCGATGCTGCGCTTCGAGCAGGGAGCGCCGTGATCGAGCCGTTCGACCTCCTCGGTCCGCTGCCCACCGGAACCACCGTGCTGGAAGCCAGCGCCGGCACCGGGAAGACCTATGCTCTCGCCGGACTGGTCACCCGCTACGTCGCGGAGGGCGCCGCCCGGCTCGACGAGATGCTGCTGATCACCTTCGGCCGCGCGGCGAGCCAGGAACTCCGGGAACGCGTGCGCGCACAGCTGCTGGAGGCCGAACACGCCACGGCGACCCCTGACCGCTGGACCAGCGACACCGGTCTTCTCGGCCACCTCGCCCGCGGCAGCGCCGGCGAAGTCGCGGCGCGCCGGGATCGCCTCCGCGACGCGCTGGCCAACTTCGACGCCGCCACCATCGCGACTACTCACCAGTTCTGCCAGCTCGTGCTGCGCTCACTCGGCGTCGCCGGTGACACCGACGCCGGCGTCAACCTCGTCGACGACCTAGGACCGCTCGTCGCCGAGGTGGTCGACGACCTCTACCTCAATCACTTCGGGAGGTCAGCCCAACCGCCTCCCATCACCCGCGCCACAGCGCTCGAGATCGCCACCAAGGTCGTCGGCAACCCGCACACACGTCTGGTTCCGGAGACGTACACCGACGGTTCGGCCGAGAGCGTCCGCGTCGGCTTCGCGCGCGCCGTGCTGACCGAGATGGAGCACCGCAAACGCCGCCTCGGCATCCTCGGGTACGACGACCTCCTGACCAGGCTGGCCGATGCACTGAACGACCCCGACGCTCCAGCACGGCAGCGGATGCAACGCCGCTGGTCGGTGGTCATGGTGGACGAGTTCCAGGACACGGACCCGGTGCAGTGGAAGGTGGTCGACGCCGCGTTCAACGGTCACAGCACGCTGGTACTGATCGGCGACCCGAAGCAGGCGATCTATGCGTTCCGCGGCGGCGACATCGCGACGTACCTCACGGCTGCGGGAACCGCCGGCGAACGCCGAACCCTCGACACCAACTGGCGCAGCGATCAGCCACTCGTCGACTGCCTCCAGGTGGTGCTGGGCGAGGCCCGCCTCGGCCACGACGACATCGTCGTCCACAAGGTCGCCGCGCACCACCGAGGCAGCCGCCTGACCGGTGCACCGTCCGACGCACCCTTCCGCCTCCGGGTCGCACGTCGCGAGCAGTTCGGCTCGGCGAACCGCAAGAGCGTCCCGATGGACGAACTCCGCGACCACATCGCTCGCGACCTCGCCGCTGACATCGGTCAGCTTCTCGCCGCCGGTGCGACGTACGACCAGCGCCCGATCCGGGCCGGCGACGTCGCGGTGATCGTCGAGGCCCACAAGGACGCGCGGGCCTGCCGCGAGGCGCTCGCCGCCGCCGGGATCCCGGCGGTGTATTCCGGTGACCTCGACATCTTCGCCTCGCAGGCCGCCAAGGATTGGCTGTGCCTCCTCGAGGCGTTCGAGCAACCGCACCGCTCCGGTCTGGTACGAGCGGCGGCGACCACGATGTTCTTCGGGGAAACCGCGGCGAGCCTGCACGCCGGCGGTGACGAGCTCACCGACCGCATCGGGCAGATGTTGCGTGCCTGGGCCGACCACCTGCGGGCGCGCGGAGTCGCCGCGGTGTTCGAGGCCGCCCAACTCGGTGGGATGTCGGAGCGGGTGCTGGCCTGGCGTGCCGGCGAGCGGGACATGACCGATCTCGCGCACCTCGCCGAACTGCTGCACGAGACCGCACATCGCGAGAGGCTCGGCCTGCCCGCACTGCTCGACTGGCTGCGTGAGGAGTGCGGCGGCAACGGGCGCACGACCGAGCGAACACGACGCCTCGACAGTGACGCCGCGGCGGTGCAGATCATGACGGTCTGGGTGAGCAAGGGCCTGCAGTATCCCGTCGTCTATCTCCCGTTCGGGTTCAATCGCCATATCTTCGACGACGAGGAGCTTCTGCTCTTCCACGAGAACGGCGTGCGAACCCTCGACATCGGCGGCCGGAACCACCACGGCTACAAAGCCAACGAGATGCGCTGGCGGACCGAGGTCGCCGGTGACGACATCCGGCTCACCTACGTCGCCCTGACCCGCGCCCAGTCACAGGTGGTCGCCTGGTGGGCGCCGTCCTGGGACGAGGTCAACGGCGGAATCTCCCGGCTTCTGCGGGGGCGCAGACAGGGCGAGCCAGTGGTTCCCGAAAGCCTCCCCCGGGCCACGTCCGACGACGATGTGCTGACCTGGCTGCGGCGTTGGCAGCAGGCGGGCGGCCCGGTCGTCGAGGAATCGGTGATCGCAGAACGTCTCGAGCCCGTGCGTTCGGATCTGCCCGGCGGACTCACGGTCGCGTCCTTCTCCCGCGAGGTCGACGTCGCCTGGCGCCGTACGTCGTACTCCGGGCTGATCCGCGCGGCTGACCGTCAGGTGAGCGGCGTGACCAGCGAACCCGAGGACGGTGAACTGGAGGACGAGTCTGTGGACTCGGTCCCGACACAGGACGTCGTACCGGGCGACACCCTGCCGTCTCCGATGGAAGGGATGCCGGTCGGGGCAACCTTCGGCTCCCTTGTGCATGCTGTGCTCGAGGACGCCGACCCTCATGCAGCCGACCTGAAGGCCGAGCTGGTGCGCAGGGTCCGTGAGCAACTGCGGTTGTGGCGGGTCGACGTGACACCGGACGCCCTCGCCGCCGCGATGCTGCCCTTGCACACCACGCCCCTGGGGCCACTCGCGCCAGGACTGACCCTCGGCGACCTTGGCCTGAGCGACCGGCTCCGCGAGCTCGAGTTCGAGATCCCGCTGGCCGGTGGAGACCTGGCCGTCGCAGCCGACGTACGGCTGGCCCAACTAGCGCCGCTGCTGCGCAGCCACCTGCCGGTTGACGATCCACTGATCGCGTACGCCGACCGCCTCGAACAACCCCTGCTCGGCCGGCAGAGTCTGCGCGGCTATCTCTCCGGCTCGATCGACGTCGTACTACGGATCCCGTACGGCGACAGCCACCGGTTCGTGGTGGTCGACTACAAGACCAACCGGCTCGGCGACCCCGAACAGCCGGCCACATCGGCCGACTACGGACGCGACCAGCTCCCTGCCGCGATGCTGCACTCCGACTATCCGTTGCAGGCCTTGCTCTACTCGGTTGTCTTGCACCGATACCTTCGGTGGCGGCTGCCGGCGTACGATCCCGACGTTCATCTCGGCGGGGTCATCTACCTCTACCTGCGTGGCATGTGCGGCCCGGAGACACCTCTCGAGGACGGTCACCCTGCAGGCGTGTTCAGCTGGCCGGTGCCGGCCGGACTGGTGCTCGAGCTGTCAGACCTGCTCGACGGGAGCACCTTGTGACCACGACCATCGACGAGTTCGACTCCTCGCTGGCGCTCACCGCCACCGGGAAGTTGCGCGACTTCAACCAGGCGGGAGTGCTGGTCGCGGCCGACGTACATGTTGCGACCCGGCTGACAACGATGCTGGGCGAGAGCGACGAGTCGGTGGCCCTCGCCTGCGCGCTGGTCGTACGGGCAGTGCGCGCGGGCTCGGTCTGCCTCGATCTCACCGAGGCACGCGAAGAGGCCGGGGAGGACGCCGCCGACCTGGCCTGGCCCGACCCCGACGAGTGGCTGGCGGCCGTCGCGGCCAGCCCACTGCTCGCCGCACCGCAGCCGCTCCGGCTGGAGGGCAGCCGACTCTACTTCGATCGCTACTGGCGAGAGGAGGAACAGGTCGAGCAAGACCTTCGGCGCCGATCCGGACAGGCCGCCCCGGCGATCGCCGACGAGGACACACTGCAAGCGGGACTCCAAAGGCTCTTTCCTGGTACGTCGTACGACGAGCAGCGGATGGCGGCGGAGACAGCGGCCAGGCAATGGACGACGGTCCTCACCGGCGGTCCGGGCACTGGCAAGACCACCACGGTCGCCGCGCTGGTGGCGTTGCTCGCCGAGCAGGCGGAGAAGGCCGGTCAACGGCGTCCGCGGATCGCACTGACCGCGCCGACAGGCAAAGCGGCAGCTCGGTTGGAGGAGGCGGTGCGACAAGAGATGTCCCACCGCCTGTCCGCGCAAGACACCGAGAGGCTGGGCGACTTCCGCGCCCAGACCCTGCACATGTTGCTCGGCCGACGCCCGGACTCATCGACCCGCTTCCGCCACCACCGGGACAACCGGCTGCCACACGACATCGTCATCGTCGACGAGACCTCGATGGTCTCGCTGACGATGATGGCGCGCCTGCTGGAGGCAGTGCGTCCTGACGCCCGGCTGGTGCTCGTCGGCGATCCCGACCAACTGGCCTCCATCGAGGCAGGCGCGGTCCTCGCCGACCTGGTCGACGGACTGGTCGGGGGCGGACTCGGGAAGGCAGCCGAGCTTCGCACGTCACACAGATTCGGCAGCGACATCGGCGATCTGGCTCTGGCGGTGCGGGAGGACCGCGCAGACGACGTACTCGACCTGCTCCGCAGCGACAGCAACAGGGTGCGTTTCATCGAGGAAGTCGACCCACGAGAGATCCTGCGATCCGCGCTGCTCCCAGACGCGCTCGCGATCCGAGCCGCGGCCGAAGCCGGCGACGCAGACGCCGCTCTGCGCGCACTCGAACGGCATCGGCTGCTCTGCGCCCACCGCGACGGCCCTTTTGGCGTCACCCACTGGAACCGAACCGTTGAGCGATGGATCACCGAAGAGACCGAGGATCCGCTCTGGGACACCTGGTACGTCGGCAGACCCGTGCTGGTCACCGCCAACGACTACGGCCTCGGCATCTACAACGGCGACGTCGGCGTCACCGTCCGCCGGCCCGACGGCTCGCTGCGCGTCTGCATCGACAGCTCCCGCGGCCGCCTCGAGTTCGCCCCCGGCCGCCTCGGCAACGTCGAAACCCTGCACGCCATGACCATCCACAAGGCCCAGGGCAGTCAGGCCGCCGAAGTCACCGTCCTCCTTCCCACCGAAGACTCCCGCCTGCTCACCCGAGAACTCTTCTACACCGCCATCACGCGCGCCCAGGACCGAGTACGAGTTGTCGGAAGCGAAGAGTCGGTACGCTTCGCCCTCCACCGCCTCGCGCTCCGCGCCACCGGCCTCCGACAAAGGCTCGCCGGGAAAGAGAACTAGCGTCGCGCGCCTTGGCCTTTCCGCCCCAGGGTCGCGGACTACTGAGCACAAGATATCGCACAAATATCACTCAGCCGTTGACAGTGCGTGTCCAAATACGTTCACTGATGGTCGGGGGTGCGTTCGACCGCAGGTACTGGCGACGCTGATCGTGGCGTTTTTCGCGATGAACCCGCGACTTACTCGGGCAGGTCAGGAATGTCCGCGCGTGAACGCCTGAAATCTCGGTGGAAATGCCGCCAGGACGTCACCGAACCTGCACGACACGGGAGATGGAGATCGGACGATGTCGATGCACCAGCGTCCTCCGCTCGCCGACTATGCCAGTTGGCTCGAGCTCACCTGGGCCGGAGACACCCGGGAACTACGGCATGGACGGTACCTGCACCAGCAGGCCGACCTGGCCAAGCAGTTCACGGATTCCGAGTTCTGGCGCCGGCTCAAGCACGACTTGTCCGCATGGGGCGACGACTACCGGGCGAAGACAGGATTCGCGCTGTTCTCCTCCGGAGAGGCACCCTACGATCTCGATCTGAAGTCCTGGGACAGCTTCATCATCCGGACCTGGCGGCACAACATCCGCGACAACAGCCGCTATCCCGAGCCGCCCGAGCAGGGGTGGTTGCTGCCCGACAACTGGTTCGAGAACCTCTGGGACATCGTCCGCACTCGCTTTGTCGTCCGGTACCTCGACGGCGTCGAATACCTCGGCGGACGGCTCCATGAACTGGCGACCGAACTGGGCTTGGGTGCGCGCCTCGAGATCAAGGCCAACGATCGCGGGTACTACGCGGTGCACGTCGTGGTTCCGCAACTCTTCACGGTGCAGTCTCTGAACTACGACGAAATGGACACTCGTCGCAGCGAGATCGAGCTACAGGTCACAACGCAGCTCCAGGAAGTCATCGGGCAACTGACCCACCACCACTTCGAGCGACAACGGGAGTCCCTCGACGTCTCGCGCGAGTCCTGGCAATGGCAGTGGCGGAATCCGGAGTTCACCCCGTTCTACCTGGGACACATCATCCACTACATCGAGGGATCGATCATGGTGCTGCGCAGCGCGGCAGATGATCCGGCCGACTCCGGCCCGGACCCGGCAGCGGGCACCTCGATCGGAGGGGCGACCGATGTCTGAGGGCACCACGTTCGGGATCACCGTGTCGTCCGGAACGGCAACGTTGTGCTGGCTGACCGGTGACGGGACAGTGACGACTCCCGAGACGGTCAACCTGGCCCGCGGCGATGCCCGCGGGGTCGCCCGCGAGCTCGCCGATATGGTGAGAATTCGGCGCAACGATGTTGTCGGCCTCGGCGTCGCGATCGGTGGACACGTGGCCAAGGCGCATGATGCCGTGACCTTTGCTCCGCAGCTGGTGACGGCGGACGAGAATTGGTTCGAGACACCGATCGCGGAGCTACTGCGGGAGGCAATGGACCTGCCTGACATCTATATCGAGAACGACGTCAACTGTATGGTCGAGCAGCAACGGTCATGGGGTGCGGCGCAGAGCATGGACTCGTTCGCGGTCGTATACCTGGCCCCGGAGGTCATCGGCCTGGGATGCGGTATCTGCGTCGACGGGACGGTCCTGACCGGGGTTACCGGTGGCGCCGGCGAAATCGGTCACCTGGTCGTCCAGCCAAATGGTCCGCGGTGCCGTTGCGGCAATCGTGGCTGCCTGCAGGCCGTGCTGAGCGCGGAAAATCTCGTGCGTGAGGTGAACTGGGGGAATCAGGGACAACTCCGAACGCTCAAGGACATTCGGACACTCGCCGATTCAGGCCACGCGGTCGCCCGACGAGCCTTCAAGCATGCGGGGACAGTCCTGGGCGTGGCCCTGGCCAATCTCATCAACCTGGTTGATCCCGGCGACATCATCCTGGGTGGCGCCGAAGAACTGGTGCAAAGCAGAGACGAAGTGTTCGTCAACGCGATGCAGGAGTCACTCGAGAAGTACTCGTTCAGCAACCTCGGCATTTCGACACGCATCTGGGTGGAACCACTGAACGCCGGCACGGCCGCTCAGGGTGCGGCAAAACTCGCGTACGACGCCTTCGTCACGACCTCGGCAGACAAGGCCCTGCGGATCAGCTGAGGACTCGGTCCTTGCGCGGTTGGCGCGTCGGGCGGGAAGATCGCCGGAACGGTCGCCCTGTACGCCCGCGTGACACCGCCCAGCACCGGTAACGCGTCGGTCGGCAACGGCTACGACCCGACCCAGGACTGGTTCCAGGTCAAGCTGGCCACACCCGCCTCGGCAACGTCGAAACCCTGCACGCCATGACCATCCACAAGGCCCAGGGCAGTCAGGCCGCCGAAGTCACCGTCCTCCTTCCCACCGAAGACTCCCGCCTGCTCACCCGAGAACTCTTCTACACCGCCATCACGCGCGCCCAGGACCGAGTACGAGTTGTCGGAAGCGAAGCGGCGGCGCGCCTTGCTCTTCGCCGCCGTGCGCGCCGGGCGACCGGCCTCCGACAGAGGCTGGCCGGTCGCCCGGCTGGGTGACGACGAGCGGGAACTCCAGCGGATCCTCCCTGCGCTCAGGAAACACCCCGCCCCCTCGCTTCGCTCGGGGGCGGGGTGGGATAACGAGCAGGAACTGTGACGGCACCGGGCAGTCGGGTGTCGGATCACTACAGGCGGCTGCACTGCCCTGACTTCGGGCCGGTCACGATGTTGGTGGATCCGTTGTTCACCGGCGGCACGGCGTTGCCACTGCACGACAACGGGCCCGTGATCGCGTTCCCCGCGATCACGTTCCACCAGTGCGTCCCGCTGACCGTCACGGGGCCGGTGATCTTGTTCGGAGCACAGCCGAGCATCGGGTTGCCGAGTGTCACTGACGTGCTCCCGGACGCAGTGACCGGACCGGAGATCTGCGAGTCGCAGGCCACCACTGCCGACGCACGATCAGCCTGCACCGGGCCGGCGATCACGGCACTGTCCATCCGCAAGGACGCCCCAGGATGGACAGACACCGGCCCCGATAGCACCGTTTCGTCCAGGCACGTGACGCCGTCGGTCACCGTCAACTGTCCGGAATACCGGCCGGTGATGACCCGGTCACAGTCAAGACCGCTATACGCTTCCACCACGTCGACCACTGCCGTCACCGATCCGAACGCGGTGGAGCCGCGGACCGAGAGCCGGCCGGCAGTGTCCGCGCCACCGTTCGGTACCGCTTCCCATTGCACTGGGACCGCCTTTGTCGAACCATCCGCCGTGGTCAGCACCTCGACCGAATCGGGAAGTACGACGTCCCCGCCGACCAACGTGGTCGAGTACACGGTGTCCTCGAGCACGTGTGCGGCCTGGCTCTTGGTGAAGACGTCGATCGACGCGTTCGGCTCGTAGGTGCGCGTCATTCCAGGAACAGCTCGGAACATCGACTCCCATCTCGCAGGCTCCCAGGCCAGCACCCCCAGGCCCTGGTTGTTCGGAATGTCGTTGACGATCTGGAACACGCGCTGAAAGGCGTCCGCCTGCCCCTGGACGGTCCGCGGATACGGCGAATTGGGCATCGGGGCCCCACCGCCGCCCGAGGCCGGGTACGAGGTTTCGGCGACCTCGATCTTGTACTTCGGGTGTGCCGCCGCCACGGCGTTGACGAGGGACTCGTAGTAATCCTGCGACCCGTGCCACTGTGGGTAGTACGAGTGGGCGATGACGTCCGGGTCGGCGCCCTTGGCGTTCACCCGGGTCAGGTACTGGCGCCAGAACTCGAGCGTCTTGCCGGCCACACCGCTGGTGACGATATGGGTCTCGACCTTGATGTCCTTGCCGTGGTCGGCCGACACATCCCGGACGGCGCGGATCCCCGCTGCGGACAGCGTGGTGAAGCGATCCCAGGCCTCGTCGTACAGCCGCTGTTCGACCGGGTCGGCGGAACGCCAGTAGTTCCAGAGCAGACCGCCACCGGGTTTCGACTGGTAGATCTCCGGCTGGTTCCGGAAGTACGCCGGGTTGGTGACACCGGCCAGCGCGGCCTCGCTGCCGAACATGAAGCCGTTCGCGATCTCGTTGCCGACGGCCACCTTGTCGGGCGTCGTACCCTGCTCGATCAGCCGCTCGATGTAGTCGTAGGTGTAGTCGTAGACCGCCTCGGTCAGATCCCCGAACTCGAGCTGGGCCCACGCCCGCGGCTTCGGCTGCTTGGACGGGTCGGCCCACGAGTCCGCGTAGTGGAAGTCGATCCCGAGCCCCATGGTGCGCTCCGCCTTGATCCACTTGGCCACCTCGGCCGATCGCTCCGGGCCCTGGTACGGCGTGGCCAGCACGCTGCCCGTACTCTCATTGCGGGGCTCGTTGAAGACGCGCAGCCGGGTGTACTCGAAGCCACGGTCCTTCAGTACGTCGAGCAGGTGCGGACCCGCGCCCCGGTCCGCCTCCAACGGATTCACCCAGTAGTTGCGACCTTCGGCAACGTCGTTGTCGACCCAGGACGCATCGGAGCCGAGCACCAGTTCGTCGCGCAGGTAGTTGTAGACGGCGAGTTCACTGACTCCCGTGGTCGCGCCGGGCGACGCTCCGGTGATCTTCACCCGGACGTACCTCGTGCCTGGCTTGGTGAAGAGGTCGACCGATCCGCGGCCAGGCTGCTGGTTGGCCGAGTGGTCGGCGATGACGTCCCACCGCCTGCCGTCCGCTGACGCCTCGACCACGTACTGGTAGACCGCCCCGGCATCTGGGAAGACGACCCGAACTTTCCTGACGTTGTCATACGCACCGCCGAGATCAAGCGTCAGCCACTGGCTACGCGATGTGCCGTCGGCGATCCAGGCGGTCTGCTCGTCCTGGTCGATCGCCAGGTCAGCGGTGGCTGCCCCACTGCTGACGTCGACACTCGCCCACGACTTCGCACTGAGGTTGCTCTCGATCGGCTTGATCTCCGCCTCGCCGAAGATCGCGGAAGCCGGCAGGACCGGTCCGAAGGCCGCCGCGCCGCAAGCCAGTGCGATTGCTGTGGTCATTCCGATTGCCGAGCGGATTGGGCGGTTACGCGTCACTCTCGTTCCTCATCTCTTCAAGCGGCCGGGATCGAGAAGTTGTCACTGACAACTGTTTCGATCCCGGCCGCAAGCCATGCTCGGGGTTAGCTCAGCCTGCGATCGCGAAGCTGGGGTGTGGGGGCTGGTTGTAGGCGGTGTTCTGCCAGGCGACCGCCACGCGGTACTGCCGGTCCTGCATCAGCGACGGGCGGGTGATGCTCGTGCTGTCGGTGGTGGAGTAGATCCGCAGGGCGCGGTTGTCCGACGTACGCCAGATCACTTCCTCGCGCCAGTCGCCGAGGATGTCAGCCGACAGCGCGGGCGTCGCCTTCGTGCCGTTGTTCGAGACGACGCCGGAGCCGGTGAGCAGGCGAGTGTCGCCGCCCGTGCCGTACTTGCTGATCTGCGTGCCGTCGAGCAGTTCGCGTTGAGCGTCACCATCCCACCAGATCACGAAGTTGATCGAACCCGGCTTGCGTGCGGCGACCTGGCTTCCGTTGGTACCACTACGCAGGCCTCCGACCGACGCGGACCACGCCTCGGCGCCGCGGTTGCCGGCCCAGATGTCCGCGGCCACTCCCCTGCCGTTGTCGCAGCCGCACGACGGGGCGCTCCAGATGATCTGGCCGGTGCGCGCGTCGCCCATCCAGTGCGTGGGCTCATTGGTCCACTCCGACGGTTTGAACACCTCGAGCCCGGGGCGGGTCGGGATGAAGTCGCTGACGTGATAGGCGTCGCCGTGGTGGGTGTTGTTCTGCCACAACCCCCGTCCGTTGTCGTCGATCGCCATCGACCCGTACATGATCTCGTCGCGACCGTCGGCATCCACGTCGGCGATCGACAGGTTGTGGTTGCCCTTGCCGGTCCACTGGCTGCCGGCGGTGTTGGAGTCGAACGTCCAGCGTTGGGTGAGGGCACCGTTGCGGAAGTCCCACGCCGCGATCACGGATCGGGTGTAGTAGCCGCGCGCCATGATGATGCTCGGCCGTGAGCCGTCCACGTACGCCGTACCGGCCAGGAACCGGTCCACGCGATTGCCGTAGTTGTCACCCCAGGAGGAGACGTTTCCGCGCGGCGGCGCGTAGTTCGCGGTCGCCATCACCGCACCATCGGCGCCGCGGAACACCGACAGGAACTCGGGCCCGGACAGAATGTAGCCGGACGAGTTGCGGTGGTCGGCTCCTCCGTTCCCGATCACCTGGCCGGTGCCGGACCGGGTGCCGTCCGCGGTCTTCACCGCCACCTCGGCACGACCGTCACCGTCGTAGTCGAAAACCTGGAACTGCGTGTAATGCGCGCCGGCCCGAATGTTTCGGCCGAGGTCGATGCGCCACAGGCGAGTGCCGTTCAGCTTGTACGCGTCCAGGTAGACGTTGCCGGTGTACCCGGCCTGCGCGTTGTCCTTGGCATTGGTGGGGTCCCACTTCAGCACGATCTCGTGCTGACCGTCCCCGTCCAGGTCACCCACGCTCGCGTCATTCGCGACGTAGGTGTATCTCTCGCCGGATGGCGTGGTGCCGCCGGGCGGGATCTGCAACGGTACGTCCCGCGTGCTGGCGGTGATACCGGCTGTACCGGGAACACCGTTCAGCGTCAGCGATTCCTCCTCGGCGAACTTGGACAGCCGCTCGGCACCATCGACCACTGCCCGCACGGTGTACTGCGCCCCTGCGGGAGCGCCGATGTCGTTGTAGGTGGTCGGGCCGCTGACCGGGGAGGCGTTCACCCTGATGCCGTTGCGGTAGACGCTGAAAGCGACGCCGGCCGGATCGTCGGCGAGCAACCGCCAGCTGACCCGGTTGCCCTTTCCGGTGTGCACAGTGATCACACCGCGGTTCAGCTTGTCGATCTGCGGTCCGGCCGCCTGTGGCGCGGCGGGTTCGGACCGGACGTCGATCGCCCCCGCCGCCGTGCTCGGAAGCAGGCCGACCGCCACGATGCCAACGGCCGCGACGGCCAGCCGGCGTCTGATGGCGAACCTATGCATGACAGTCTCCAATCTGCAGGTATTCATGAGGGATGGGACCGGTTCAACGCAGGTAGCCGACCAGCGAGAGGTTCAGCTCCCGAATGCCCTGGACGACGAGCTCCGACATCGCCGTCGCGCCGTACACAGAGAAGTGGGTGTTGTCGTTGGCTTCCCTGGTGAGGTACAGCCGCTGCGATGCCGATGGGCCCAACCCCTCGACCAGCGCCTTGCTCCTCGCGGTCAGGTCGATCACCGGAACGTTGGCGCTTCGGCCCAGCGCGCGGGTCACGGCCGGCAGGAGGCGTTGCCCGGGGCAACCTCGAAGTGATACCGGATCGGCGCGGTGTCCGAGCACTGCGGCGGCAACGCCGTTGGTGCGGCCGCAACAGGAACCGGTAACAGAGCGGCGGCTGCGGTCACGGCGGCAGTGATAACCGCGATACGGCTGAGAGCCCGCTGGCCAGATGGACTCGGTCCGGAGAACAGATGCGCTGTTCGGGGCATGACGAAGTACCTCTTCCATGTCGTGAAACGGGGCGGAGACAGGAGATGAGATAGTCCGGCTGACAACCCCACACCGGCGCTGTCAGCGGTGTGGAGTCAGAGGGTCCAGCGAACGTCGGGGGCGACCCGTCCGTAGCTGCCGTACGTGGTCATTCGATCTCCTTCGATCGAGCGCGGGCGGGCACGTGCGGCGAAGAAACTGTGTACGTACACAGTTTTCGAACGCGCGATACATCTCAGATAGAAACGCATGCACACGACAGTTTCAAGAGTTCATGTCGAAAAATGTGTGAACGTGCACAGCTTTGGGGAGGCGCTCAGCCGGTCGCTTCCGCGGTTCGGCCGTCGGCGACGGACAGAATCGTCAGGCCGACTCGCGAACGACGAGCTCGGTCGGCAGGATGACGGTGGCCGGACCATCGCCCTCGATCTGGGCCAGCAGCTGGCGCACCATCATCTCGCTGATGCGTTCCCAGGGCTGCCGCATCGTGGTCAGCGGCGGATTGGCGGCAGCGGCGACCGGTGAGTCGTCGAAACCGCCCACGGCGATGTCGTCGGGGACGCTCAGGCCGGCCCGCTCGATCGCCGCCAGTGCTCCGTCGGCCATCAGGTCCGAGGCGACGAAGACCGCGTCGAGGTCCGGTGCCCGAGTGAGCAGTTGCCGCATACGCGACTCACCACTCGCCCGGCTGTAGTCGCCGGTCGCCACCAGTCGCTTGTCGTAGCCGACACCGTGCTCGGCGAGCGCCTCGCGGTAGCCGAGCAGGCGTTCCAGTCCGCCCGGGCCGTCCTCCGGACCGGCGATGATCGCGACGCGTTCGCGGCCGGACTCGAGCAGGTAACTCACCATGGTCCTGGCGCCGTCACGGTCGTCTGCCGCCACGTAGGACAGCGTGCCCCGCTGGCCGAACGGCTTGCCGCAGCACACGAATGGCAGCTCGGCCCGTTGGAGGTGGTCGATCATCGGAGTGCCGCGATTCGAGGAGAACAGCAGGACGCCGTCGACTTGATGCGATGACAGGTACGGACTGATGCGCCGGCGTTCCGCCTCGGTGCCCGCCGTGATCAGGACCAGCGGTATCTCGTGGGCGGCAAGGGCGGTGGTGCAGCCGCGCAGCAGGGTGGCCAAGTTGGGGTCCTCGAACAACCGTTGCTGCGTCTCCGACAGCAAGAAGGCCACCGACCCCGCACGCCGGGTCACCAGGCTGCGGGCGGCACGGTTCACCACGTAGCCCAGCTTGCGGATGGCGGCGTTGACCGCTTCCTGGGCAGCAGGGCTGACGTTGTGACCGCCCTGCAGGACGCGCGACACCGTGCCACGGGAGACGCCGGCCTCCGCGGCGACATCGTGAATCGTCGGCGGGCGCTTGGTTTCTCCTCGCGCACGCCGCCGTGACTCGATCTCCGTCATGGGTCCTCATCTGCAGCGGATGGTGACCCGACTCTATCCCCCGTAGCTGGTGTTGGGTTCGGAACCGCACTCCACCTCTGCGCCCGGTTCCGGATGCACGGTCGTTCCCGGGTCGGGCGGCTGTCTCGCCCGACCCGGGAGTGACCTAGCTGATGGTCAGGTCGCGGATGTTCGCGCCGTCGCCGGTGAAGACCAGGTAGACGTCGCGGACGCCGCGGGCCAACCGTGGGTCGAGCCGGCTCGTCGTCGCGGCCCAGGTGTAGCGGTCGCCGGTGCCAGGGACGGTGAGCTTGCCTGCGAGCGGCCCGGCCGGGCTACCGAGGCGGATCTCCACCTCGGCGGTTCCTTCCGAAGCTCGCGAAACGGCGGCTTCCAGTCGGGTGGCGCCGCGGCCCAGTTGGACATCCTGGAAGGAGATCCAGTCGCCTGCTGTCGTCTTGCCGACTGCATCGCCGCGCACCTTGGAGGCATCAATGAGCTCAATACCCTGGTAGTCGTCGAAATCCGTGGCCGCCGTACGCCTGCTCAGGTCCCGGGGCGGGATCACCTCACCACGGACCGCCACCGTCGTACGGGCCCTGATGTCGGCCGAAGAACTGCCCACCTGCACCTCCTGGACGGCCGACTCGACCACCCACTTGTTCCGGGTCACGTCCCAGAACGCCAGCTCACTCGCCTTCACTTCAAAGGAGACAGTACGACGTTGACCGGGTGCGAAGGCCAGCCGCTGGAACGCACGGAGCGTCTTGATCGGCTGGACCACCCGCGAGGTGCGCTGAGCGGTGTAGAGCTGGACGACCTCCTCGCTCGCGGTCCGACTGGTGTTGGTCACGTCGACGCTGACCTTGATCCGTCCGTTCGCCGCGACAACGGGTGAACCGACCCGCAGTCCGGAGTACTGGAAGGCGCCATAGGTCAGGCCATGGCCGAACGGGTACAGCGGCTTGGCCTGGTGGTACTGATACGTCCAGCCGGCCTTGATCACGTCGAAGTCGAGCGGATCCGGCAGCTCCTTGTCCGTGCGGTACCACGTCTGCGGGAGCCGGCCCGACGGCGAGTAGTCCCCGAACAGCACATCCGCAAGGGCCCGGCCGGTCTCCTGACCCGCGTGCGAACTCCACAGGACCGCCTTCGCCTGCGCCCAGTCTCCCGTCAACGGATAGCTGCTTTCCAGCACCACAACGGTCCTGGGATTGGCAGCGGTGACGGCCTTCACGATCGCCTGCTGGCCGGCGGCGAGGGCAGTGCCCTGGCGATCGTCGTCCTCGCGTCCGTTGATGAACGGAGTACTGCCGACCACCACGACCGCCGTGTCCGCCTTCTTCGCGGCCGCCACCGCCGCGGCCGGACCACTGACGAGAACCTCTTTCGAGAACTGAGCCGCCGCGTTCTGAGTGGCCGCGCCGATTGCCAGCGTCCCGTCGGCCCGCAGCACCACGTACTGGTTAGGGCCGTACCACGGCTCCCTGACCTCATTGCCGCGGTATCGCAGTACATAGTTGCCGTTCGCAAGCTTTTCCAGGCCGAACTGTTGCTGCACGAACCAGCCGTTGGGCTTGTCCTGGTCGTTCACCAACGTTTCGCCGCTGCGCGAGACATATTTGCCATTGGCAGCCGAGCGCAGTGCGAGGGTGTCGCCGCCCCAGTCGAAGACGTCCAGCGACTGAGCTGCTCCCGCTACCGTCGCGTCGGCGACCAGCGCACCACCGGTAGCGCCGGTCGGCGCGGTGACGTACTTGCCAGTGGCAACGGCACGGAGCGCGATCCGGTCCACGCCTTCGGTCGCGGTGACGCTGCTGCCGGCGCCGAGTCGCTCGGCGATACCAGCTCGCGGGGTGATCCGGTACGGCATCGTGCCCGAGTACCAGTCCTCGTAGATGGTGTCGGCCAACGGACCGATCACCGCGACGTTCTTGGTCCTGGCCGAGTCGAGCGGCAGCGCCTGGTGCTTGTTCTCGAGCAGTACGAGTTGCTTGCGGGCGGCTTCGCGCGCGAGTTCCCGGTGGGCCGGGCTGTCGATGCTGTCCGGCCCGATCTTCTCGTACGGGTTCCGCCCGGCCGGGTCGAACTCGCCCAGCCGGAAGCGGATCGAGAGCAGGTGCTTGACCGGCTTGTCGATATCCGCCGCGGTGAGCAGACCCTTGGCCAGCGCCTCCTTGACGGCGGCGACGGTCGGACCGCCGTTCCTGTCGTTCTCGGTGAAGCTGTCAAGGCCTGCCTTGATCGCCGCGGCCACTCCTTCGGCGGCCGTCGGGTAGTACCGCTGTGAACCACTGATGTTCCCCGCGCCCGCGGCGTCGCCGACGACCATCAGCTCATGGGTCGACCAGGAGCGCACCATCTCCCCGAGCTCGGGTGACACGTGGGTAGGCCTGCCGTTCAGCAGGTTGTACGACGCCATCACGCCGGTGGCGGCTCCCGCCGTAAGGGCCGGCTGGAACGCCTTGTACTCGTACTCGTGGAGCACCCGGGGCCGGACGCTCGCCGACACGCGGCTGCGGTCCGCCTCGACGTTGTAGGCGGCGAAGTGCTTCAAGGTCGGCGCCGTCTTGAGATAGCGCTGGTCGTCGCCCTGCAGACCCTGGCCGTACGCCGTCGCGATCTTGCTCGTCAGCAGCGGATCCTCGGCGTAGCCCTCCTCGTTACGACCCCACCTGGGGTCCCGCAACTGGTTCACCACCGGCGCCCACAGGTTCAGCCCGTTCTTCGCCGGGTCGAGCTTGTTGAAGGCTCTCGCCTCATCACCGACGGCAGACCCGACCCGCTTGATCAGGCTGGGGTCCCAGGTACTGCCGAGCCCGACAGCCTGGGGGAAGACAGTCGCCTCACCCAGCCAGGCAACCCCGTGCAGGGCCTCGGTACCGGTCTTGAAGGAAGCGATGCCCAGTCTCGGGATCGCGGGCTGGTACTGGTGCAGCAGCGAGATCTTCTCGTCCAGCGTCAGGCGGCTGGTCAGGTCGTTCACCCGGACGTCCAGCGGCAGGTCGGGATTCCGGAACTCTGGAAGGGGCTCGGCCCGCGCGGGCTGCCCCACCAGGAACGCGGGGACGAGCAGCAGCGCCAAGAGGGCGCCTCCGACTCGATGGCGATAGGTCATGGCGGATCCCCTTCGGCGAATTATCGAAGCGCTTCGACTATCGAGGGAAGGAACCCTGGACGTCAAGAGCGTACGAGCGGATTCCTGTCTGCCGGCGGCTCGTGCACGTTCACAGATTTCTGGCAACGAAATCTTGTGCTGCCCCACCCGCATGCTGTTCCATCTGCAGAAACCGCCCCCGTCTACTGTGCACGCTCATACACCGCAATCTGCCGCGTCGACCGAGCACAGCCACACAGATCTGTCGAAGCGCTTCGACAGTCCGCTCGCACGACCGGTAGGCACCATTGACCGGCTCCGTTCGCCGTCCGCGTCCTCGACAAAGGACGGCCAACGAGGCCGCCCGCCCCAACCATGTAGCACGTTCCACAGGAGGGACGTATGACCAGACGATTGAGTCTCGCAGCGTCGTTCGGGCTGCTGGCGTCGATACTCGTCATCGCGCCGGCGGCTCACACCGCACCAACCGCCCAGGCCGCGGAAACCACCAGTTCCGCAAGCCGGTCGGCCGGCACCAGCGCGCAGGCGAGCGCTGCGCAGATCGTGGCCGACCTGGGTGCCGGCTGGAATCTCGGGAACTCACTGGAATCCAATGCCAACGGATACCCCAGCGAGACGGCCTGGAACAACCCGGCCGTGACGCAGGCCCTGATCGACAGGGTGAAGGCGGCCGGATTCAAGTCGATCCGGATCCCGGTCTCCTACCTGCGACACATCGGTGCCGGCCCGAACTACGCGATCAACTCCGACTGGCTGAACAGGATCCAGCAGGTCGTCAACTACGCCTACTACCGCGGCATGAACGTGATGATCAACATGCACGGCGACGGCTACAAGAGCATCCCCTACGCCTGGCTGATCTGTGACTCGAGCAACCAGACAGAGATCAAGGCGAAGTACCAGAAGGTCTGGCAGCAGATCGCGTACCGGTTCCAGAACTACGACCATCGCCTGATCCTCGAGTCGATGAACGAGAACTTCGACGGGCAGTACGGCCGCCCGACCCAACCGTGCTACTCGAACATCAACGCCTACAACCAGATCTTCGTGGACACCGTCCGGAAGACCGGCGGCTACAACAGTTCGCGGTGGCTGCTCGTCCCCGGCTGGAACACCAACATCGACTACACCGCCGGCAACTACGGCTTCGTCGTCCCGACCGACTGGTACCGGTCCCCGTCCATCCCCAGTAACGAGCAGCGGATCATGATCTCCGTTCACTACTACGCTCCGTGGGACTTCGCCGGAGAGGAGAACGGCACGATCACCCAGTGGGGACGCGGAGCAACCAACCCCGCCAGGAAGTCGACCTGGGGCCAGGAGGACTACCTGAATTCGCAGCTGAAACTGATGTACGACAAGTTCGTGGTGCGCGGCTATCCGGTGGTCGTCGGCGAGTACGGCTCGATCGACAAGACCTTTGCCGACTCGTCGAACAACCGGTACCGCGCGGACTTCGCGCGAGCCGTGGTGTCGACGTCCAAGCGGTACGGCGCAGCCACCTTCTACTGGGACAACGGCGTCAACGGGCAGTACGGCTTCGGTCTCTTCAACCGCAGCACCAACGCAGTGACCCAGCAGGGCATCATCGACGCCATCAGAAGCGGCGTTTCCAGCTAGCCGAAAACGTCCCGGGGCCGGCCACCGCCCCACCGGCCCCGGGCACCCTGCGGTAGGTCGAGTCAATCCCCCTTCCATGAGGAGATCGCCCCAGGACCTCATCCGCAAGCATCCGTCGCCGTGCCCTGCTCGCCGCTGCCGGCGTCACGGCCGCGAGCGGAGTCCTCAGCACAGGCGCGGCTCGAGCCGACGCGACCGCGCGCGTCGACCCTGCCGCCGACCAGGGCGCCTGGGAAGGCTGGGGGACCTCACTCGCGTGGTGGGCCAATGTATTCGGCGACCGGGACGACTTCGCCGACCTCGTTGCCCAGCAGATCACGACGACCGCTCAGGTCCAGGTGATCGACACAGGAACGACGTGATCTGGGCGGGCCAGGACAGCGGCCGGAAGATCCGGCCGAACAGCCGGGCTCAGCCGCAGCCGTCGATGATGGCCGCGTCCTCCCGTTCGCGCGGGACCGCGGCGAAGAACTGCCGGAACAGGAACACCAGGTACGGCAGGGCCGCGATCCTCCACAGCACCCATGGCCAGTACATGGTGACCACTCCGATCCGGTCGCTGCCAGCGCCGATCGGGCCAGGAACCGGCACCGCGTGACTCTGGGCGTTCATCCCAACCTCCAGGGGGCGGACCGACGGGATCCGTCGGCTAGAAAGTCTTGGGAACGTTCACAGTCTCGATGGATCAAATAAGCCTGGCAACAGCTCAGTTACCGTGGCTGCAGAGGGAGTGCTTCATGCATAGGTGTCTGTGCACGCTCCCAGAATCATGTCATCGGTCCACTGCGACTGGCACCTGATACTTGCTGACAGAAGCAACGCTTGCCTGGTGGCTCCGCGAAGCTCAGCCTCCGACGGCGAAACTGGGTCCCGACGACGGCCGTACGGCGCCCAGCCCCCGCAGGATGGAGATTGCCGGGCCTCCCGTTCCGCAGGAGGCCCCCGCGGATTTCGCCCGCGCGGTCCGGTCCAGTCCTGCGGGAATCATGCGCTCGTCAAGCGGTAGGTGATGGTCGGGTGGGCGGGGTCCTCGTTGTCTACGATGATCTGGGCCTGGGATCGCGGCTGGATCTGATCGACGTACATGCGCTCCCCCGGGATGTACCTGGTGCGGTAGCGCTCCTCGGCTGCGGCGGCCGAGGGCATCCATGCCTGGTCGCGTGCGGTGCCGCGCCGGAGGACCTCGTCGAAGCTGACGTGCACGTAGATCCGCAGATCCCAGTGGTCGATCAGCGCCGGTACCTGCAGGAACGCACCGTCTGCCAGCAGCACCGCATCCGGACCGGCTGTGTGGACGGATGACTCGGACAGCGGCCGTCCGCTGGATTCCCTGATCGCAGTGGTGTACCGGCGGTCGCCGCGCGGACCGAGAGGCACCAGCAGCCGTTCGCGGATCGCGTCGTGGTCCCACGTATCCAGGTAATAGCTCTGCGGCGATTCGATGAGGTACGCCGTACGCAACTCGGGAGCACGCTTGAAGTAGTCGATGCCGGCCCGGATGATCTCGCGGTCGGTCCGGGCGCGCAGTGTGTCGGCCAACTCGTCCGCGAGCGTCGTCTTGCCTGCCGCGGAGCAGCCGTCGATCGCGACCCGCACCGGATGTGGGCGCTCGACGGCCAGGACGGCAACGGCCAACTCGGTCAGAGCGTCTGTACGCCGGCTCACCACGTCTCCCCTCGCCGGAATGCCCCACCCGGAGTCGTTCCGGGTGGGGCGTCGTACCGATGATGTCAGCCGACCGGCTGCGCCTCAGGTGCCGCGGATGATCTTGAAGGCGCAGTTCCAGGGCTGCCCGTACTGGCCGTCCTGCAGGCAGTTCACCATCTTGACGTCCGCGCTCTCGCGCACGACGTCCTGAGTGACGATGACCAGGGTGCCCCGGCCGGTGCCCACGTAGATCTTCGGGAACTTCTTCCAGGACCCGTCGGCCTGCTTGATCTCGATCCATCCCGCGACACCGTGCGTGTCCTTCTCGGTGTCGTAGACCTGAACCTTGTCACCATCGTCGTGGTAGCTGGTGAAGCCTCCCGCGCCGAAGACGACGCCGGTCTCCGCCTGGGAGGGCGGTGCGGCGACGGTGATGGCGCACGCCGCCGCTGCGATGGTGGTGATGGACGTGATGATTCGTCTCTTGGACAAGAGAAAGCCCCCCATAGAACTCAGAGATGAACGGCGCCCGCTCCGGGCCGCCTGTTCGCTGACGAGTCAGGAGCATACGGGGCTCGAGGGGTCAGCCAACCCGCCTGCCTCGGAGCAGGATTCCCAATGACACAACCGGAAGGAAGGGCTTCGTCGACGCGCTATAGCCGCCGAGCACTCCCCCGGCAGGGCATCTAGGGTCAGCCGGATCACACAAGTGGCGTTTCGTTCCTGCAGCCGGGTTCGTCGTTCAGCTGTCCTCACCAATCTGCGGAACGTCGATTGGGTGCAACTCAGCTCGTATCCGGACCAGTCGCACCGGGTGGCGGAAGTGGCCGGCCTGCAAGGCGGCGTCGGCGGCGACCTCGACGACTGAGCGCGGCTGGACCTTGATCAGCGGCGTCTTGCTGCCTTTGCCCCAGTGGGTGGCGATCTCGTCCGGCCACGGGTGGCGGGCCCCGGCCGGCTTCAGGAGCTTGCCGATCTCGGCAGCCTGCGCGTCCTTCAGCTTGACGGTACGACCGATCACCTCGAGGTCCTTGCCGCGGTATCGGCCGATGACCAGCACCTCAGGCGCTCGCAGGCTGCCGGTGACCGCGCCCACGATCGCGTCCATGGTCTCGCGGTGCTTGACCTTGACCCAGTCGCGGCGGCCCGGCTGGTATCTGGTCGAGGCACCCTTGACGACGAGTCCCTCGACGCCGCTGGATTTGAAGGCGTCCAGCCACTCGCGGGCCTCATCGATGTCGGCGGTGACCGGGGACAACTGCAGCGGAGGAACCCAGCGACCGGCCAGTGCCTCCAGCCGCTGGCGGCGAGCCGTCCAGCGCATCGGCCGGACATCCACGTCGCCGACAGCCAGTACGTCGAACGCGACGAACGACGCCGGCTGGGTTGGCGCGAGGCGTCGCCGGACGGTGGCCGCGGTGTTGACCATCCTCTGCTGCAATGCGTCGAAGTCGAGCCGGTCCCCCGTCCACACCACCAACTCTCCGTCCAGGACACAGTCGGTGGTGAGCTGGGCTTCGAGAGCTGCCTGGACGTCGGGGAACTTTGCGGTGAAGTCCCTGCCGTTGCGCGACCACAGCCTGACCTCGCCATCGCGCCGGACAACTCCGGCGCGGAACCCGTCCCACTTCAACTCGTACCTCGCTCCGCCGGGCATACCGTGCTGCCCAGGCAGTTGCTCGACCGCCCGGGCAAGCTCCAGCGCTACCGGCCCGAGGAGATCGGGTGCCAGCTTGGCCACCGTCTCAGTGTTGCTCCAGGCAAGCTTCTGGTCCACCACCCGGTGAGCGGGGCGGTGTCTCGCCCGAGACCCGACCGCCCTCATAGGCCGGGATCTCGATGCCTTTCCGCACGTCGTCACCCTCCGCCACCACGCCGCGGCCTGCCTCGGGTGACTTCCTGTCAGCGTCCAAACGCCCAGGCCACCATCAGCGGGAACTCGGCTTGCCAGAACGGGTCGCCGTGGTTTCCGATCCGCTCGGTCATCACGACGTCCGCATCGGCATCTCGCAGTGCGTCCGCCCACCGGGTCGCGTTCTCGAGGAACCACGGCTCCAGCGTGCCGGCGACGAGGTAGGTGCGCGGAAGCGGGCTCGGCATCACGGCAGGCGGGCGATAGCCGCCGCCGGGCGAGGCGCAGAAGATCGCGCCGTAGACGCCCGGATGCCGAAGCCCCATGGCCAGCGCGAGCTCTCCACTCGCCGACACGCCGCACACCGCGGTGCGTTCGGCCGGCAACGCGACGCTGAAGCGCGACCGCACCCAGCTGCGGACGTTGTCGACGAAGAAGCTCTCGTGGGCCGCGAACCGTTCCTCGTCGAACGTTGGTGAGTACTCGTGGATGCGCGCCATCTCATCCTCATCGTCCGTGCGGTAGGCACCGACGATCATCGTGGGCGGTACGTCGGCCGCCTCGAGGGACCCGCCCCACTGCGAGATCAGCTGACCGTCACCGGCGAACACGACTGCCTCCGGCGGATCCGGCGGAACGTACACCGTGACCTGCCGGCCACCGTCGTACTCGAACGCCTCGGTGACGAGTTCTCCCGCGATCCGATCAGCACGAGCTGGTTCCGGCGCCGCTTCGGCACCACCGGGGCCGACGGCTGCTTGGTCATCCATTGGGTTGTACCTCGATCTCTCAGGGTCGTGTCACTAGCGGTTCTGAAGATGATTCAGCAGGCAATGCACGGCCGAGGTCCACGGACCAATGGGGCAACACACCGTCACACACCAGCTCGAACGACTCGGTGATCCACCCCGCCATCCTGCCAGCCTCCGTGCGGCGCCTCAGCGCACACGCCGTGTTGACAGGTGAAGACTGAACTCTTTACGACGCGAGGTGGTGTGCGGAGAGAGCGTGTCAGGGTGGCCGGAGGGGGCAGAACGACGCCGATGGGCCCGGCTGGTACCGGGCCCATCGGCGTGAGTCAGCGGGGGGTTTTCCAGGGGGCGGGGGCGATGGAGGTGTTGAAGGAGCTGTAGGAGAGGACCTGGCCTCGGTTGCGGCCGGAGGTGACGACCTCGCGAGACCCGATGTACGCGCCGGTTGCGGGGTCGATGACGATTTCCTCGCGGGAGGAGCCGTCGTCGCTGCTGTAGGCGATGCCGATCTGGCCGTCGAGGTTGGCCGCCTTGTCGGAGATCTTCAGGTTGTTCAGGTTGCCGAGAGCGCGGTAGAGGGTAGCCCGGGTGCCGGCGGGGAGCATGCCTGTGCGGAGGGCGTCCTGGGCCTGGACGAGCAGTTGGGTTTCTCCGCGGTCGTTGCCTTCGATCGTTCCGTCCTTCTTCAGCAGCTCGAACAGCGCCTTCGGGTCCTTGGGCAGTCCTGCGATCCAGTCGAGCGACGGGTCCTGCCAGCCGCCGTTCTTGGCGCACGGCCCGCCGCCTTCGAAGGCGCCGCACCGGGCCGACGACGTGGAGGTCGACCGATCGAAGCTGATGCCGGCCTTGCGTGCTTCCTCGTCGGAACCCTTGACCCACTGGTGGCGCCCGGTGTCGGTGTCGCGCCGGTACCAGGTGCCGCGGATGTCCGCCGGCACCCAGACCTCCCTCATCGTCTCTTGCAGGTACGTCAGCCCGCCGCCGGGAGTCTCCGCGAAATTCTGGTTCCAGACGTGCCAGACCAGGTAGCGGTACTTGCCTGGCGCCACGACCGGGTCGGGGGCCGCCGCGATCTTCTGCGCGGCACTGTCCAGCTCGACCTTGGCCTCCGCCGAGCCGCCGGTCAGCGTCGTCGTGTAGATCGATCCGCCGGCCACGAGTGCCAGCGCTGCCACGGCCGCGGTCAGCCACCGGCGCCGCGGGCCGCGCTTCTGGACGGGCGTCTGCCCGACGGCGTCGAGAAATGCGGCCCTGGTCTGCTGGATGCGCTCTGAATCGGTCTCGACGTCGGCGTGGAGCGCGGACAGTGCGCGGTCGAGGTCGTCGCTGGGTCGAAGGTCAGTCATGATCGTTCGCCTCCTCGGGCGTGGTCAGGATGCGGAGCTGGCGGCGGACGCGATGCAGGCGGGAGCGCACGGTCCCGACCGGGATCCCGAGTGCGTCGGCCACCTCGACGGTGGACAGACCGGCCCACGACGTGAGCAGCAGTACGTCGCGATCGCCCTCGGACAGGTCCGCGATCGCAGGGGCGATCCGCCGGGCGAGCTCCTGGGCGTCCACGCGCTCGGCGACGCGGCCGTCGTGCGCGGCCAGGTGGTCGGGTTCGCGCCGGCCGGCCCGCGCGGTGGCGCGCAGCCCGCGAACCTCCTGACGGACGTGGCGCCGGGCGAGGTTGGTCGCGATCCCGTAGAGCCAGGCCTTCGCCGCGGCCGTCGCCGGGTCGTAGGTGTCACGCTGCCGGAACGCGGTCAGGAACGTCTCGCTGACCAGGTCGTGGGCCTGCTCGGCACCGACTCTGCGGGCCAGGTACCGGTGCATCGGTACGGCGTGCTGGTCGAACAGCCGCGCGAACTTGTCGGCCACCGCTGGTCCGGTCAGGTGGGGCCGGTCACCCGTCGGTTCGGGCGGTGGCCGGTCGCCGGCCACGGACTCGGTCGTATCGGTCACGGTCATACCCCTGATTGCCCGGACACTCCTCGGACGTTCACGCCGGCTCCAGACCGGCGCATCCGCGACCGCAGACTAGTTGTTGAGCTTCTTGCCGTACCCGCCCTGACAGACTGTGAGCACGGTGTGCGGCCTGAAGACGGCTCGGCGACGTCGTACTCGCCGGACAACCAAGGAAAGGCGATATGAGGCTTCTTCTTACTTCCGCTGGCATCAAGAACAGCAGCATCCATGACGCGCTGGTCGACCTGCTGGGCAAACCGATCGCCGAGTCCAACGCCCTCTTCATCCCCACCGGCGTCTACCCCTTCCCCGGCGGGCCCGGCATGGCGTGGCGGGCGATCTGCGGCAAGGCTGCGTCGCAGTTGTGTGAACTGGGCTGGAAATCGTTGGGGATTCTGGAGCTGTCGGTGCTGCCCAGCATCGAGGAGGCTGCTTGGGTGCCAACGGTCCGGGACGCCGACGCACTGCTGGTTTGGGGCGGCGACCCCCTGTTTCTCGCCAACTGGATGCGGCGCTCCGGTCTGACCGATCTCCTGCCGACACTGCGCTCCGAGGCGGTCTACGTAGGGGTGAGCGCCGGGGCCATGGCTGTCACTTCCACCTTCGTCGAGACCTACCACGAACCGCCCCGCGCGGCCGACGGACCGCTGAAGTCTGAGGACATCGTCTTCGCCACGCCCCAGGGTGACGTCGACAGAATCCTGGTCACGGGACAGGGGGCAGGACTCGTTGACTTCGCGGTGATCCCGCACCTGGACCACCCGGACCATCCCGACGCTTCCCTGGCCAACGCAGAGAAGTGGGCGGCACGGATTCCTGCGCCGACGTACGCGATCGACGACCAGACCGCCCTCAAGGTGACCGACGGCACCGTCGACATCGTCTCCGAGGGGCGCTGGAAGCTGTTCACCCCCTAATACATGAAGGGGCCGCGACGACTTCAGCGGGCGCTTCCAGGCGGGAGCGCGGGCCGATGTTCACTCGCCGAGTTTCTTCGATCGCAAGATGATCGTGGTGTCGGCCGCCGTACGGGTGCCGCCCTTCGGTTGCTGGGACACGACCACCCAGTTGCGGTCGCTGATCAGCAGGCGCCCCTGACCGGTAGCGTCCTCTTCCGTGAGGTTGTAGAACCCGGCCGCCTGCACTGTGTCCTGGGCGAGTTGGTGATTCACCCCGACCACATTCGGCACGACCCCCTCCTGGACAGTCGGCGCCTGCGTCGCTGGCTGCGACGGCGGCGAGGAGGTGGACGTCGCACTCGTCAACGGCGGGGCAGGCGATGGCTCGCCCGGGGATGGCGCCGAAGTCGTCACCGTCACCGTGGACTGGGCGGCCGGATCGCTGCTACCCCCACAAGCACTCAGCAGCACCAACGCGGCACATGCCGTACCCGACTTGAACCACTTCTCCACCGCCACTCCTGCACCCCCAGTGTGCTGAGTGCTGGGACCAACGACCCCAGTTTGTTCGACTCCTGTACCAAATCGCGGACAATTCAAACGGGATGCGGAAACCGCGGCGCATCTTCCGATACCGCGTCGACGTGTGCCGCAGATAACTCAGCTTGTGACTCCACAGGAGCCGCGACGCGGCTTCCTCGCCTCGTTGCTGTCGGCTCCAGGACAACGGTGCCGCCTGCCGCCAGCGCGTGGAGGTCTCACAACTGCCTTGGACTTATGATCCGTAGGTGTCGTCTGCGGTGCTCGCCACCAAGCTGTTCCCTCCGGCTCGGCGGGACGAATTGGTTGCGCGCCCACAGCTTGCTGACCGGTTGGACAGCACCCTGAACCGCGGTCATCGGCTCACCCTTGTCTCCGCACCGGCCGGCTTCGGCAAGACCACGCTCCTGAGCGAATGGGCTACCAGGCAGGAGCGGGTGGGATGGCTGTCTCTCGACGAAGGCGACAACGGGCTGCCGCGTTTCTTGTCGCACCTGTGGGCAGCGCTCTCCGGTATCGGTCTCGACCTTGATCCGGCAGCGTTGGAGGCCTTCGCTGACGAGCCGACATCCGCCGTACTGACCTCGGTCGTCAACGAGCTCGTACGCGCCGGGCGGCAACGGCCCGACAGCCAGTGGCTGCTCGTGCTCGATGACTACCACGTGATCGAAGCGCCTGAGGTGCACGAGGCATTGACCTTCCTCCTCGACCACGGGCCGGATCAGCTGCACCTGCTGGTGGCGACGCGCTCGGATCCGCCGCTCCCGCTGTCACGGCTGCGTACCCGCGGGCAATTGACGGAGGTGCGGGCCGTGGATCTGCGCTTCGCGCCGGCGGAGGCGCGGCAGTTCCTCACCGAGGGGATGGGCCTGAACCTCACCGAGGACGACGTACGGGCGCTGGAGGAACGGACCGAGGGCTGGATCGCCGGTCTCCAGTTGGCTGCGCTCTCGCTGCGCGGTGTTTCGGACCGCGGAGACGTTGCCGAGTTCATCGAGGCCTTCACGGGCAGCAACCGTTTCGTCATCGACTACCTGGTGGACGAGGTCCTTGCCCGCCAGGGTGCGGAGGTGCGGGACTTCCTGCTGCGCACCGCGGTCCTCGACCGACTGACCGGTTCCTTGTGCGACGCGGTCACCGGTGGGACGTACGGCGCTCAGCTGCTGGCGGACCTGGACCGGGGCAACGTCTTCTTGGTCCCGCTGGATGCTCAGCGTTCTTGGTACCGGTACCACCACCTCTTCGGCGATGTCCTTCGCGCTCGTCTGATGGCCGAGCACCCGGACGAGGTCGCGATGCTGCATCAAGCTGCGAGCGCTTGGTACGCCTCGCACCACTTTGTCGAGGACGCGGTACGACATGCACTCGCCGCAGGTGACCACGACCGCGCCGCCTACCTGATGGAAGAGGCGTTGCCGGAGTTGCGCCGTGCCCGGCAAGACAGTCTGCTGCTGCGCTGGATACGGTCGCTGCCGGAGTCCGTCATCAGGCGGAGCCCGGTGCTCAACATCGTGTCCGGATGGTCGCTGATGTTGGCTGGTGACCTGGACGGCATGGAGCGCCGGCTCGATGACGCCGAGGCGGCGCTGGCTGCCGGCGCGCACGACCAGACGCTCGCGGCGACCTGGGCTGACACCGAGGACCTGCGCACCGCACCGGCAACCGTGTGGGTCTACCGTGCGGCGCTGGCGCAAGCGCGAGGCGACGTCCCGGCCATCGTGCGCCACGCTCGGCGCGCGCTGGACCTGGCCGGCGTCGACGACCACTTCGTGCGGGGGGCTGCGGCCGGGTTCCTCGGTCTGGCTGCCTGGGCGGCCGGTGACGTCCAGGAGGCCTTGTCCACGTTCTCGGAGGCGGTTCGCAGCCTGCACGCGGCGGGGAACCTGATCGACGAGCTGGACAGCACGGTGGTCGTCGGCGACATGTGGATCAGTGCGGGTCGTCCCCACCGGGCGCGTCGGCTGTACGTGTAGGCCCTGGCGACGGCGACCGGACACGGCGAGCCGTATCCGCGGGCCACCGCCGACCTGCACGTGGGACTGGCCGAGCTTGATCGTGAGCTGGACGACCTCGTCGGTGCAAAGGCACATCTGGAGACCGCGAGGGAGCTCGGCGAGCGCGGCTCGATCACCGAGAACCGGCACCGCTGGTACGTCGCCATGGCGCAGGTGCTCGCTGCGACGGGCGACCACGCCTCCGCCCAGCAGTTGCTCGACCAGGCCGAGGCTCTGTACCGGCCCGGCTCCTACCCGGATCTCCGCCCCCTCGCCGCCATGCGAGCTCGTGTATTCATCGCGGAAGGAGACCTCGCCGCGGCTGAGGAGTGGGCGGACGAGCGCGGTGTCAGTGCAGCCGGTGACCCGTCGTTTCTGCGCGAGTACGACCACTTGACCCTCGTGCGGCTCCTGCTCGCACGCCATACCCGTGACTCCCTCACGGCCGGCCCGGCGGCGCTGGACGACGTACTGGGGCTGCTGCACCGACTCCACGCCGACGCTGACGGGAGGCGCGCCGGCAGCCTGCTGGAGATCGGCATGCTGCGAGCCCTCACCCATCATGCGCGCGGACACCGAATGGAGGCTCTCGCGGAGCTGAACCGAGCACTGGCCGGGGCACCGGAACCGGACGGCTACGTGCGCTTGTTCCTGGACGAAGGCGCCCCGATGCTTGCCCTGCTGCGCGACGCTATGGGACCGGCCGG
The DNA here is from genome assembly GCF_040639075.1 of Kribbella sp. NPDC023972. Classification (NCBI taxonomy): domain Bacteria; kingdom Bacillati; phylum Actinomycetota; class Actinomycetes; order Propionibacteriales; family Kribbellaceae; genus Kribbella; species Kribbella sp. NPDC023972. The sequence goes on from NZ_JBEZZH010000005.1 coordinate 167,582, forward strand.
CGACGAGTACGACGTCCTGCGTCAACACGCTCATCGACTCCTGGACGCCGCCCCCGTCGATGTCCCTCCGGCTGGCCGCGGATCTCTGGCCGACCCGCTCAGCGAACGGGAGCTCGACGTCTTGCGACTCCTCAACAGCGAGCTCACCGGCCCTGAGATCGCGCGTCAGCTGTTCGTCTCCCTGAACACGCTGCGCACCCACACCAAGCGCATCTTCACCAAACTCGACGTCAACACCCGCTCGGCTGCCGTCCGCCGCGGCCACGAGCTCGGCTTGCTGTAGCGGTTCAGGTCGGCCAGAACGCAGTCACATCGTCAGTCACCACATGTGGTGACGCTCGCCCACCACATCGCGGCTTACGTTCCAGACATCCCGGGGCACCCGCCACGGACCCACCGGAACAAGGAGCCGGACATGACCATCACGCCCACCATCCTCACCCGGGCCGCAGGCGCCGCCGCGGTCGTCGCTGGACTGATCTTCATCGGCGTCCAGATCAAGCATCCGCACCTGGACGCCAACTCCATCACCACGACCGAAGTGGTACTGCGGAACTCCCTGAAGGTGCTGATGGCCGCGCTGGCGCTGGCCGGCATCACCGGCATGTACCTGAGCCAGATCCGCCGGAACGGTTTGCTCGGGCTCATCGGTTATCTGGTGCTCGGCGTCGGCTACCTCACCATCATGTGCACGACGTTCGTCGCCGCCTACGTCCTGCCCTCCATCGCCGGAACGAACCCCGGCTACGTGAACGACGTCGCCTCCGTTGCCACTGGCGGCAAGGCCATCGGTGACATCGGGGCGCTGCAGATCGCCGAACGGGTCCAGGGCCTCGGCTACCTGGCCGGCGGCCTCGTCTTCGGCATCGCGCTCTACCGGGCGCGCGTTCTGTCTCGCTGGGCGTCCGCGCTCCTCGCCGTCGGTGGCCTCGTCACTGTCGCGCTCTCCGTGATGCCGGACGCCTTCTATCGGCTGCTGGCCTTCCCGAACGGCATCGCCATGATCGGCCTCGGCTACTCGCTCTGGCGCACGGCCCAGCACATCGCGCCGCAGCCGGCCGAGGTCCGCAGCCGACGCGTCACGACGGCGGGTGCGGAATGACCCAGTCCCGGCCGGTGCTGCGACGCCGGCCGGGTGCCTGGGGCGGCGCGGCAGGTGCTTGACCATGCCGAACGACGTACCCAGGTGCTACGAACTGCGCATCGAGGGACACCTCGACCAGCACTGGTCGACCTGGTTCGGCGGCCTCGCCCTCACCCTCGAGAACGACGACACCACCACCCTCCGCGGCGTCGTGACGGACCAGTCGGAGCTGCACGGCGTACTCGCCAAGATCCGCGACCTCGGCGTCGCCCTCATCTCGGTCACACCCATCAACGCCGCCCACGACGCTGATCCCCAGCAACAGCAACATCGGTAGGCCTTCGGGGCTCACGCCACGAACGTGGCGCACACACCCGAACTACATGCTCGAAGACCACCGACTTCGGCGTGAGACGAGTGGGCATGACCACGGTTCCGCTCAAGTACCGGAGGTCCGTCGGACAGCTACTGTCGAGGCATGACCCATCTCGTGGTGGACGCTCCGATCACCACCGTCACTGTCTATCCGGACCGCGCGCGAGTCACTCGGCGCGGCCGGATCACGGTGCCGGCCGGCGACCAGACCGTGTACGTCGAGCCACTCCCGCTCGCACTGGAGGAGGACTCGGTCCGGGTCGCCGGCCGCGGACCGGCCACCGTGCTCGGCGTGGACCTGGCGATGCAGCACCATCCACAGGCCCCGGACGACACCGTGGCCGAGCTGGAACGACAACGCCGCGAGACCCAGTCCGAGGTTGCGGAACTGACCGACGCCGATGATGTCCAGGCCCAGCTGGACACGTTCCTGGCGCAACTGGCCCGCCGAGCCGGCGGCAGCTTCGCCCGGACGCTGGCGTCCGGCGAGGCAGATGACGAGCTGAGCGGGTTCACCGACTCGCTCGCCGCCCGGCTGTCCGCCGTACGATCGAAGCGGAGAGAGCTGGCCACGCAGCGGCGCGAGGCCGAGGCACGCCTCGCCGCCGCCGACCGTCGGCTTGCCGCGGTCGCGCAGCAACGCACCCCAGACCGCCGTTCCGCCGCCGTCGCGTTGGCTCTGGACTCCGAAGCGGAGGTGGAGATCGAGCTGTCCTACGTCGTGTCCGGCGCCGGCTGGACCAGCTCGTACGACGTACGCCTCACGGGCGACCAGCTCACGCTCCACTGGTACGGCCTGATCACCCAGCGCACCGGTGAGGACTGGCCCGAGTGCGACCTCACGCTGTCGACAGCCCGGCCCACGGTGACCGCGAAGGTGCCCGAGCTCGCCCCCTGGTACCTCGACCGCTTCCACCCGCCGGTACCGGCCGCGGCGGCCGCACTCTCGCGAGGCCGCGAATCCCGGACGGCCGAGTACGGCGCCGTCCAGCTCCAGTCAGCCGAGCCCGCCTTCGCCGACCTCGCCGCGACCGTCGAGCAGGGCGTCACGGCAGCGATCTACACTCCGCCCCGACCGGTCGCCGTACCCGCCGACGGCGCGTCGCACCGCGCGACCATCGCCGCGATCGACCTCGACGCCGAACTGGACTACATCACGGCACCGGTCCGGTCAGCCGACGTCCACCTGCGGGCCACGGTCGTCAACTCGTCTACGCACACATTGCCTGCCGGGAAAGCCGCGGTCTTCCACGAGGCGGACTTCGTCGGCTCGGCCGCGCTGCCGCTGTGGGCTCCCAGCGAGGACGTCGAACTCGCCCTCGGTCTGGACGACCGGATCCGCGTCGAGCGGAAGCTGGTACGCCGGACCGCGAGCAAGGCGACGCTCGGATCGACGCGCCGGCGCGAGGTCGAGTACGAAACCCGGATCGAGAACCACACCCCCCGCAGGGCCCGGGTCACGGTCCTCGACCAGCTGCCGGTATCGCGCGACCACGAGATCACCGTCAAACCGATCACCGCGGACCCGGAGCCGGCCGAGACCACCGACCTCGGCGTCGTCACCTGGAAGATCGACCTGGCCGCCGGCGAGGAGATCGGGCTCAAGCTCGGCTTCCGGGTCGATACCGGCAAGTCCGTCGAACTGACCGGATGGCGCGAGTGACGGTGGCCGGGGTTCGGCGCTGATCAGCGGCGGCCAACTCCCCCTTGCTCACCGGAGGGGCGCCGATAGCCATTACGCTGACTGGATGCGCAGGCACAGCGGGATTCCCGCCCTGCTTCTCTCAGCCGCGGCGGTGACGGCGGCCGGATGCTCAGATCCTGCCTCGGTCCCGTCATCGGCGCCCGGATCGACCACTTCGGCGAGCGTGGTGTCTACGTCCCCAGCGCCGGCCCCCGCCAGTACGCCGACACCGGGCACCACCCAACCGTCAACGACTCCGACGATCCCACCCAGCACTCGGTTCAAGGACCCGGCCGGGCAGTTGGTCCGGTCCGTCAACCGCTACGCCACCGGGCGGGCTCCCAAGCAGGTGGCATTCACCCCTGACGGCAAAGAACTCTGGGCAACGCTCCTCGGCGGCGATGGCGTTGCGGTACACAACGCGGTGTCCGGCGCCAAGCTGGCCGGCATCCGGCTCGGCCGTCACGGCGGCGCCGTCGAGGTGATCTTCACCCGTGACGGTAAGACCGCATTTGCGTCGCAGATGGAGACACACACCGTCTGGCAGATCGACGTCGCCTCGCGGAGAGTACGGCGCAACCTGGACGTCGAAGGCGCATGGACGAAGGTGCTGGCGCTGTCGCCGGACGAACGCACGTTGTATGCGGCGAACTGGATCAGCCACGACGTGTCGGTGATCGATCTGCCGTCGTGGCGGGTGCGCAAAGTCATCCCGACCGTGCACACTCCGCGGGGCCTCTACCCGGCGCCGGACGGCCGAACCCTCTATGTGGCGGGCTACGAGAACGGCGAGCTCGCGAGGCTTGACCTTCGCACGGGCAAGCAGACGACCCTGCTCCGCACGGGAGGCGCCATGCGGCACCTGGTCGGCGACGGGCGACGGCTCTACGCCAGCGACATGGGTACCGCCTCCGTGTACGTCGTGGACCTGGCGTCCGGCAAGGCGCGGCGGCTGGCCAAGGTCGACGATCATCCCAACACCATCGACCTCAGCCCTGACGGCCGGGTGCTGTTCGTGTCCTGTCGGGGCCGGAACAACCCGAAGAGCTACTACATCCCAGGCCCCGAATGGGGCTCGGTGGTCGTCGTGGACGCCACGACAGGGCGCCCGCTGGACGCGATCGTGGCAGGCAATCAGACCACCGGGCTCGACGTCAGTGAAGACGGCGCCCTCTTGGCGATCTCCGACTTCCTGGACAACCGGATCCGCGTCTACACCATCCCGCCGTACCAGAAGCTCGCCAGTGGCAAAGGCGGCTTCTGGTCCGAACATCACGCCGACCTGGCCAAGTAGCCCGGGCGTCAAACGGCGATCGCTTCGCCTCACCGCCCGGCTCCTTGGCTCGCCGTCGAAACTTGGTTGGCTCCGTCTGTCTCAGGGTTGGGCGGCGAGCCACTCCTGGAAGGTGGGCCGGCGAGCTTGGCGTGCGGGCCGGGCAGGAACCCGCCGCCGGCGGCGGTCTCGGCATCGGGCAGGTCAGGGTTGTCGACGCCGACGACCTTGATCCCCCGGCGGGCGCCGAGGAGTTTGGCCGCCTCGGCAAGGTTCTCCGCGCGCGGCCCGGCGATCTCGGGGATCGGCGTTCCGGGAGCGGGCTGGGCGGGCACGTCGGGGTCGGTGGCCAGGTCGACCAGTTCCTCGGCCACGGTGCGGCAAGCAACGAGCTGGGTGGGCGGGTCGAGAACGGCTCATCACCGGCCTGTACAACGTGCGCAACCCGGAAAAGCTGTCGCGTGTGGAGCGGGAGACCGCCGTGAGCCGCTGAGTCCGCGGGGAAGCCGCCGCCCTGGCCCGCGACGGGGCGGGACAACTGATCAGGAATCGAGAAGCGGGGCGCCGGTGCCGCTACTAGCGTGACCGTCATGGCAACCATCGAATTCGTCACCATCGAGGTGGCCGACACCACGGCTGCCGACGGCTTCTACACCGCTGCCTTCGGTCTGGGTCCGCGGGTGCGCGTACGAACGGCGGAGGCATCGACGACCGGCTTTCGCGGGTTCACGTTGTCGCTCGTCGTGTCCCAACCCGCCAACGCCAACAGTCTCCTCGACAGCGCACTCGACGCCGGCGCCACGTCGCTGAAGCCGGCCGCCAAGTCGCTCTGGGGGTACGGCGGCGTCGTCCAAGCCCCGGACGGGACGATCTGCACGGTCGCGTCGTCGGCGAAGAAGGACAGCGGCCCGGTCACCCGGCAGATCGACGCGTTCGTGCTCCAACTGGGAGTCGCGGATGTGGCCGCGAGCAAGCGGTTCTACCTCGACCGCGGCTTCGCCGTGGCGAAGAGCTATGGCCGGAGGTACGTCGAGTTGGGCACTCCGTCGAGTCCCGTCAAGCTGGCGCTGTATCCGCGCCGCACTCTCGCCAAAGTCGCTGGCGTCTCCGCTGACGGCGCCGGATCCCACCGGCTCACGATTGGCAGCGATGCCGGGCCCTTCACCGACCCGGACGGCTTCGTCTGGGAGCCCGAATCACCCTGAGCGGGGCTCGGAGTGGGGCTACCCTTCCTCACATCGACGCATCTCACCGGCTGTTGCGGACCACATTCAGGACGTGATCCCATGACTGATCGCAAGAAGGACGGCGCAGGACCGAAGCTGCTCTCGGGCGGTAATCCGCAGATCCCCAAGGGCGAGGGGAAGGGCCCTGTGCAGGACTACATCGCTGCCATGCCCGGCTGGAAACGAGACGTCGGGCAACGCCTCGATGACCTGATCGTGCGCACGGTCCCCGATGTACACAAAGCTGTGAAGTGGAACCAGCCGTTCTACGGCCTCGATGGCGAGGGCTGGTTCCTGTCGTTCCGTTGTTACACGAAGTACGTGCAACTGCAGTTCCTCAGAGGGACTTCGCTCGATCCCCTGCCGCCGAAGGAGTCCAAGCACGACGAGGTGCGCTACCTCGACATCCATGAGGACGACGAACTCGACGAGAACCAACTCCGATCCTGGATCGAACAGTCCAGCAAGCTACCGGGCGAGCAAATGTGACACACCTCGAAACGCCCCGCTCGCCTTCGGTGCGCCGTACTCGTCGTCCGGGCGCAACTGACCTCTCATTCGTCGGTCTGGGTCACTGCTGATCCGTCGTACGCCGCCGGCGTGAATCCCTTGATCAGCAGCCAGATCGCCAACGTCACCTCGAAGATGCCGCCGGGGATGAGGAGCACCAGGCTGATAGGTGCACCGAAGATCTCGGCGGCGGCGCCGGCCAGGTGAAGCAGGTAGCCGATCAGGCCCCAGCCCGCCAGCCATCTGGGGACCAGCCCGGTGCGGAACAGCAGCGCACACAGGAACAGGCACCCGAACGCGAGCGAGAGCTGGCCGATCTGGTAGGCGGTCTCGTTCGCGTCGACCGCGAGCGACCCGAGGGCCTGAGCTGCGTCCGGGGACAGCCGTCCGCCGTCAGCCTGGCCGGCGAGCGGAATGATCATGAGCAGCGCGAGCACCCCGACGGTCATCAGGGCCATCTCGAAGACCATCGTGGCCAGATAGGCGACGGCGGTGCGCTTACCGTGGCGTTCCAGGACCGGGTAGAAGAAGACGGCCTTGCCGATGTCGACCGCGCTGGTCGCGATCATCAGGAACGCGCCAAGGGCCAGGATGGTCTGCTGCGCGCCGACGCCGGCGAGGAAGTCGGGGGCGCCGACGACCGAGTTCACCAGGATCGAACCGGCGCCGTAGATGAGGAACCCGGCCAGGAACAGGGCTCCGATCAGCCGGGACGTCCACATCCGTGAACCGGTCCGTGGGTCTCTGGCTTCGATGGGTACGACGCCGCGGCCGCGGTCGCCCAAGCTCGGTGGTGTTGCGATCGTGGTCATGTGTCGTGCCTCTGTTCCTGAAGATCGGACCTGAAGATGGCAGCGCCGGCGGCGCCCGATTGGTACTCAGATGGTGATGACGGCCTTGCCCCGGACCTGCCCGGACGCGAGCTGGCGCATGGCGTCCGGCACCTGGTCCAGTGGATAAGTCCGGTCGATGCTCGGCGTCACCTGACCGGCCTCGATGAGCTCGGTGAGGCGCTCGAGGTCGCTGGCCCGCTCCTTGGCGACGAACCAGGCCAGCCGCTGGCCCACGAACGGCGAGAGCATCAGTGCCCGCAGGGATCGGTTCATCCCGCCGGTGAGGTTGCCACCGTCTTCGCCGCCCACGAGCACTGCCGTCCCCTTGGGTGTGAGCGCGCGGCGTAGCCGGGACAGCTTGGGATTCCCGGCGATGTCGAGCACCAGGTCGTAATGGTGGGTGCCGTCGGCGTAGTCGTCGCGGGTGTAGTCGACGACCCGGTCGGCGCCGAGGGAGCGCACCAGGTCCAGTTTCGCTGTGCCGGCGACGCCGGTGACTTCTGCACCGAACGCCTTGGCCAGCTGCACGGCATAGCTGCCGACTCCCCCTGACGCCCCGATCACCAGCACCTGCTGACCCGCCTCGATCCGGCCGTGGTCGGTCAGCGCCTGGAGTGCGGTCCCGGCCGAGATCGGGACCGCGGCGGCCTGCTCGAACGAGAGGCTCACTGGCTTGCGAGACAGCTTGCCCTCGACGGCTACGGCGTACTCCGCGAACGAGCCGCGGCCGACGCCGTACACCTCGTCGCCGACAGCGAACCGGGTCACTGCGGACCCTACGGCCTCGACCGTTCCGGCGAGGTCACGCCCCGGCACCCGGTCCTTCGGACCGCGGAAGCCGAGGCCCACGATCCGCATCAGATACGGCTTGCCCGTCATCAGGTGCCAGGTGCCACGGTCCAGACCCGCCGCGCGCACCCGAACCAGCACCTCGTTGTCGGCCACCTCAGGACGGGCAATCCGGTCGTGCCGCAGCACGCTGGCGTCGCCGTACGTATCTTGAACGATTGCCCGCATGCGGGCGGTTACTGCGCCTAGCTGCTCAGAGTCCATGACCTTCTGCTTCCAGTGAGATACGGCGACCGCGGGTAACGAGCCAGAGGGCCAGGAGGAACTCACCGAGGAAGGTGACCGTGGCGACGCTGCCCGGAGGACTCGCGAGGACTGTCGAGAGGACGCTGTCGAACACGTAGCCGGCGCCGGCAATGACGAGTAGGACGCCCAATAGCTTCGGGACATACCCCGAGCGATAGGCCAGGTATCCGACGAGCGCCAGATGGATCCCGAAGAGGATCAGCCCGGCCATCCAGAGGTCCTCGAACGCATTGATCTTCAGGAGGCTCTGGCCCTGGATCTGCTCTGCGGTGAAGACGCGCGAGTACTCGTCGGAGGCCACCAGGTCGGGGATTCCGGCGAGCTGGCCGATGGCCAGCATGAATATGCCCGCGTAGGCGAGCCGGAACCAGGCCGCCAGCCTCGCAAGTCCGCTGCTCACCGGACTGAAGAATCGGAACAACGCCCACGCGACCACCACGTCGAGCACCACCACCGCGTAGAGGCTCGCGGTCCCCCAGCGGAAGAGGCCGTCGGAAGCCGCGATGTCCTCGACGGTCCTGGCTGGGTCACCCTGCGTCATCAGCCCTTCACCGGCGTAGAAGATCCCGAAGCCCGACAGGGCCGCCATGACCAGAATCCCGACTCCGGCGAAGAGGCCGGCCTGCCGGATCGACGCGGCTCCGGGCTCCCGCTTGTGTGTCCTCGGTGGGACGGGAGCCGAGTGGCCCTCGATGGTGGTGTTGCTCATGGAGTGTCCTCGCGTCGGCGGTGTAGTACTTAGTACGGGACGGTACAGTACAAAGTACGAATACACTATGGCTGGACTGGCCAGATGAAACCTGACGGGCAATGGATCGGAGCGAGATGTCTGAACCCTCGGACGACAGTCGCGATGAACGCCCCCGACTCAGCCGGGAACGCGTCCTGCGAGGGGCCGTCGCGGTGGCCGATGCCGGTGGCCTCGAGTCCCTGACGATCCGCTCCCTTGCCCAGAGCCTGGGTGTGAAGCCGATGTCGGTCTACTACTACGTCTCCAACAAGGAAGAGATCCTGGACTGCATCATCGACCTCGTGTTCAGCGAGATCGAGCTGCCGGCGGCCGGCGGGGACTGGCGTACCGAGATCCGCCGGCGAGCGCACTCAGCCCGCCGAGTGCTGCGTGCGCATCCGTGGGCGATCGGGCTGATGGAGTCGCGCACCAGTCCCGGCCCGGCGACTCTGCGGCATCACGACGCGGTCATCGCCACACTGCGGGCCGCCGGCTTCTCCCGCGAGTTGACCGCTCACGCCTACGCGCTGCTCGACAGCTACACCTACGGCTTCGCGCTCCAAGAGGTCGGTCTGCCCTTCAACGGCTCGGACACCGTCGCCGACGTCGCCGAGCCGATCATGGAACGATTCTCCACCGGCGAATACCCCCATCTCGTCGAGATGGCGACCGACTACTACCTCCAACCCGGGTACGACTTCGGTGACGAGTTCGAGTGGGGACTCAACCTGATCCTCGACGCCCTCACGGCATCGGCAACCTCCGGCACCCGGCATCGCTCCGATCCCGACCGGGAGAGCTCGGCGGGCCGAGGGCAGTGAGCCCGGCCCCTGGCTGCCAGGTGCCAACTGCTCTTCCCTGGTGGGCTTGTGCGCGCCCTTTCGGCGCGCACAAGAGGTGTGCTTCTACTGAGCTTGATGCGCATGGTGCGGCAGAAGTTGCGGCATCCGCCGACTCACAACGTCAATCACATCGTTTGGTGATGCCCAGTCACCACATCGCTCCCTAGTTTCTGGTCATCGCGCGTCGCACGTCGCGCTAGCCGAACCAGGGGAAGTCGATGACCATCACCGCCACCAAACCCACCCGCGCGGCCGGCCTCGGGTACTCCCTGTGACGCGATCAGCGCACAAGCTCCCATGCATCCGCGTCCAGCATTCCGGATGCCCGCCTCGACCGGCCAGCGTGAAATGAGACCCGTCTCCGGCGCAGCCGTCGGGCAACGTCCCGAGCGCAGTCGACCCAGCTCCGGCTCGAAGCCTGCGGCGGTGCGCGTACGGCGCCGTGGGTCGACCTGGCGCGTACCCGCCGCGCTAGTCGCACTCAGCCTGGTCCCGATCCTGGCCGGCTCCGCCCGTCTCATCGAGCTGTCCGGCGGACCGCAGCTGCTACCTCCCCGTGTCGACGACCCCGTCACCCGTCCCGCTGGTGGTGCACATCGTCAGCGTCATCATCTACGCCACACTCGGAGCCTTCCAGTTCTCCGCCGGCCTCCGTCGCCGCAGGCTCGGCTGGCACCGGACCGCCGGACGCCTCGTCGTACTCGTCGGTCTGGTCGTGGCGCTGTCCGCGCTGTGGCTGACGCTGTTCTATCCCCGCCCCACAGGTGGGGACCTGCTGTTCGTCTTCCGCCTACTGGCCGGATCTGGCATGGCCGCAAGCCTTGTCCTCGGGGTCACCGCGATTCGTCGGCGCGACATCATCCGGCACCGCGCGTGGATGGCCCGCGCGTACGCCCTCGCCCTGGGCGCGGGCACCCAGGTGTTCACTCTGAGCATCGGAGAGGCGATCCTCGGGACCAACGACCTCAGCGAAGCGATCCTTCAAGGCGCGGGCTGGGTGATCAACCTCGCCGTCGCCGAGTGGTTCATCCGTCGGCGGCCGGCCCACCGATCCGCACCTGCGTGACGTCCCTGGCTGAGGCAGCGATGGCGATTCCGATCGAGGAGGCGTGCCGCCGAAGCGTGGCTGGCCACCTGTGGGCCACCGTCCACGGCACGTTGCTATTTCAGAACCAGGTGGTCCGCTGAGCGGTGGCCTCAGCCCCGCGTAGTCGCCGCTGGACTGGGTGCAGTTGACTCTGGCCGCCTTCCAGAGGATGGTGAGCCCCTCAGGGCGTATGCGGTGTTGATCTCAGACGTGTCCGTCGAAGAGGACAACCGGAGCCGGCGATCGGCGGGCTCCTCCCAGGGAGCTCAGGCCCGATGACGGGACCCGCCCCGACTGCGGCACCGCCGCGTTGCAGGGTCCGCCGCCCGCGTCCAGCCGGCCGACCGCAGCCCTCACGATCTTCCTGCGCCCCGCTCATGGAGGGAGTGGCGGGGCGCAGGAAGCACACCGGCGTTCGCAGACGCCCGTACCCAACGACTCCGCTCGTTGGGTGCCGTCAGCCGCGCGGAGTGGACCAGGTCACCGTCACCGGATCGCGTCGAATGTTGCCCGAGGCAAAGGGCGGCTCTGGTCCATCGCCCCGGCAAACTGCGGCCGGATGATCAGGCATGCCAGAGATTGGCGAACGATGGTGCATTCATACTTTGTACGATAGTGTTCACGGTACGAGTCACCCCTCTCTGTCGGCGCACTGAGAGCATCCGCCTCAAGGCCGCTCCTGCGCACCCAACTCAGCGATCCACGAGGACTTCAGCCGTGTAGGTCGCAAGACCACGGCGCCGCCTCGGGCGGCATCTCACTAGGCGGGATCCCGCGCCGAAAACTCCGGTTTCACTGAGCAAGACCGCTTGGTCGAAGGAACACGAACATGGAGCAGATCCAGACTGGACCGGTGGCCGGCAAGACAGTGCTGATCACCGGTGGCACCGCAGGCATCGGCCGGGCAACCGCGCTGGGACTGGCCACGATGAACGCACGCGTCGCGATCACCGGGCGGGACCGCAGGCGCACCGCGGACGCGGCTCGCGCGATCCGCGCGGCCGGCGGCGAGCAGGTAGACGTCTTCGTCGCAGACCTCTCGTCCGAGGCAGAGGTACGGCGGCTGGCCGACGAGATCCTCCAGCGACTTCCGCGGATCGACGTACTGATCAACAACGTCGGCGGATACTGGAACACCCGGCATGTCACCGCAGACGGACTCGAGCGCACCCTCGCGCTCAACCACCTCGCGCCCTTCCTTCTCACCAACCTGCTCCTGGACCGCCTGAAGCAGAACACCTCGGCCCGCGTGGTCACCGTCGCTTCCAACGCCCACGCCACCGGCCGAATCGATTTCGACGACCTCCAGGGCGAACACTCATACTCCGGCGCGCGGGCCTACAACCAGTCCAAGCTCGCCAACGTCTTGTTCACCTACGAGCTGGCCAGGCGGCTGCGGGACACCTCCGTCACCGCCAACGCACTGCATCCCGGCGTGGTGAGCACATCCTTCGGATCCGAGGATCCCGGGGCTGCCCAGCGACTATTCGTCCCCGTCCTGCGGCCCTTCATGAAAACCCCGGTCCAAGGCGCCGCCACGTCGATCCACGTGGCTTCCGCTCCGGACCTCGAGCATGTCACAGGCCTGTACTTCGCCAACAGCAAACCGAAGAGCTCCTCCAATCGCAGCTACGACCAGACCGCCGCGACACAGCTGTGGCAGGTGAGCGCCGACCTCGTCGGCCTCTCAGCTCCACTCGGCCGTGGAGTCTGATGCGTGTGGTTGAGGTGCGTTCTGCTTCTCCTACACGTCGGGGATCGCTTCTCTAGGGCCAATTGAGCGGTTGTGATGGTCCTTGATCGAATGCGTTCGAAGTCTTGCTGCCGTCATCGAACGCGGCCGAGCCTGTCACTGCGGCTCTCGTGGCCGACCAGACGAGAAGGCCCCGACACCTGGCACTGGGAGGCAGCAGCATGCTTGGCAACATCCGGTGGCGCCGGGCGGCGTCCGTGGCGCTGATCGCCGCTTCCATCTGGACAAGTGCGCCTTCCTTTGCGACATCGGTGCACGAGGCCGGCCCTACCCCAAGGCTTCCCGAGCTGTCATTCGGTGACGACGCCAGCCCATGGCAGGACATCGTCGTCGACGGCGACGACGTGGAACGAGATGCCGACGGTGACGCCTACAACGTCTTCGGCGGCTTCGGTTCCGTCTCCTGCAACAACACGTCGCGGCTGTTGCTCGACTATCGCGAGGAGAACCCGGCGGCGTACTGGCGGATCCTCAACCTCCTGTTCAACCGGCGCACGGGTGCGGGGCTGAACCACATCAAGGTCGAACTCGGCTCGGACACCAACACCTCCTCGGGGGCCGAGCCCGCGACCAAGCGCAGTGCGGACGAACCGGCCAATGTCCTTCGTGGCGCCGGCTTCCGGCTCATCGCGGACGCGAAGACGATCAACCCCCACCTCAAGGTCGAGGCGCTGCGCTGGGGCGAGCCGTCCTGGACGGGCAACCGGCCGGCCGACCGGTACAACTGGTACAAGGAGACGATCGACGCCGCGTACGACACGTACGGCGTCAAGTTCGACTACATCAGCCCGTCGCAGAACGAGGTGAACATGAACCACCTCGCCTCCGAGCTCGGCTGGGTGGTCGACTTCGCGAAGCGGCTCCAGGCGGACGCCCGAGCCGGCGACGCGCGCTACGACTACTCCAAGATCAAGGTCGTCGCGATGGACTCCTACCGCAACGGCGAGACGGTCTCCCGGGCAATCCTGAACAGTCCCGAGGCGCTCAGCAACATCGATGCCATCGGCATCCACTACACCATCGGGGGTGGTCCCGAGCTCACCCGGCTCAACAAGGAGTACGGGAAGGAGGTCATCTACTCCGAGGGTGTCGCGCCGATGATCGACCCGGAGTACCGCATCAACGCACAGCCGGAGCGTGGCGGGATCGGGGGAACGGTCGGCGCGGTCGACATCGCCGACCGGTTCATCAATGCCTATCGGTGGTCCGGCTCCGGGGACAACCCGGCGCACATGACGTCCTTCCTCTTCCAGCCGGCGGTGAGCGCCCTCTACGAGGGATCGTCGTACTCGCCCAAGCATCTGATCCGGGCGTCCGACCCGTGGTCCGGCTACTACGAGGGCGGCGTCGGGATCACTCTGGTGCGACATTTCATGCAATTCATCGACCAGGGATGGGAGTACATCGAGGGCGCCAGCTACGGCGACGGAACGTTCGCCGACGGCGGCACCGCAGTCGACTCGAGTACCCGTACCTATCTGACGTTGCGCGAGCCGCGGAAGCCGGCCGACGCGAGTGGCGCGAGGACCTCCGACTTCACCCAGGTCCACGCCAACAACACCAGCAAGCCTCGGTACTTCGAGGTCAAGGTCACCGATCTCGGCACCACGTCGAAGACACCCCTCTACCTGTGGCAGACCAGGGGACCCGACGACGACGCCACGCAACCGGTCGACGTGAACCACTTCAAGAACATCGGCTACGTCACGCCGGTACGCGCGGAGACCCGTGACGGCAGCAAGTACTTCGTGTACCGCGTCAAGGTCGAGCCGTATTCCATCCTCACCGTGTCGTCACAAGCCCGCGGGATCCACAACTCGGCGAAGGAGTACAGCAGTGGCCAGTACGCGCCGACCGCCAAGGATTCGCCGCTTGCGCTCCCGTACTCCGATGACTTCGAGTACGCCGGCTACCCGACGGAGAACGTCAACGGCGTCGACATGACCTACCTGGAGCGGCGAGGAGGGACCCCGCGCTACACCGCCGACCAGAACGGCGCCTTCGAGGTCGTCGAGTCCGGCGACGGCAGCCACGACAACGTCCTCCAGCAACGCATCCACGCAGACAACCGCGGCTACACCTGGAACGCGTGGGGCGACGGCTCCCAGAACCAGCTCTCGACGACCGCACCGGCGACGATCCTGGGCGACCACACCTGGGCGAACTACCGCGCGTCGGTCGATGTCCGCTTCGACACGAAGGTCCGCAACCCCGCCCTTCCCAACTTCGCCGGGCTGGGTGTACGGCAAGTCGTCAGCCAGGGATCGGATCTCGCGGCGTACGCCCTGCGCCTCTCCCCCGCCGGCACCTGGCAACTGCGCAAGCTCGACACCGTCGTTGCCTCGGGCACCATCACAGGCTTCGACCCGGACGCCTGGCACCACATCACGCTGGAGGCAAAGGAAAACCAGATCACACCGGCGGTGGATGGTTCGCAGCTGACGACCTGGACCGACTCGGCGCCGAACCCGGTCATGGCAGGGCGGATCGCGCTGACATCCGGCTACTACCAGAACAACTGGGACAACCTTTCCGTCGTACCGATCGAGGGGCACGCCTGGCGGTCCGACAAACTGGACGACACTGCGTCTGCCCTCACGTACACCGGTGCGGCACAGTTCCAGCAAGTCGGTTTCGCAAACTACAACAGAACGCTGCACGTCCTCAGCCCACGTGCGTCGTTGACGCTGCCGTTCCGGGGGACGGGGCTCAACATCTTCGGAGCGACGGCACGGGCCACGATCGACGTGTCCGTCGACGGTGCACCCGCCCAAAGGATCACGGTCGGGCCCACAGGCACCCGTCAGACGTCACATTGGCTCCGCGGACTCACGACGACTGATCCCCACACGCTCTCGATCACGGTCGTGGAGGGTACGTACACCGTCGACGGTATCGACGTCCTGAAAGAGCTGGAGTAGCACCAGGACCTCGCGCTGCAAGCGTCGTACGCAACGCGTGCCGACTCCAGAACGCATCGCCCGGCTGATCTGAGGGGGTTCCGCAGGAGGAATCTCTGGCGCACGCTGGTGGCGTCACGATGACCCAGCAGGGAGGATGCCATGTCCCTGGAGAATCCCATCGACACCTGGCCGCCAGGGCCACCCGAGATACCGCCGCTGCGGCCGCCGGAACGCCCGGCACCAAAGCCGATCCTGCCGTCGTGGCTGGAGCCGGCCCCGGCGGGACTGGACCGCGACGTGGCCGACCGGCTGCTCGAGCAGCGAGTGATCGTCGTCGGCGGGCACCTCGACGACTCGGTGGCGAACCGGGTGGCAGCGCAACTGCTGCTTCTCGACGCACGCGAAAACGACCCGATCACCTTGCACCTTGCCTGTACCGACGCCGAACTGGAGGCATCGCTCGCCCTGGCCGGCGCAATCGATCTCGTCGAGTCGCCGGTCCACGCCATCGCCCGTGGAACAGTCCGCGGAGCCGCGGTCGCCGTACTGTGTGCCGCGCACCAGCGGGCCGCGCACCGGCACACGATGTTCGTTTTGTTGTCGCCACAGTTCTCGGGTGAGGGCACGGCCGCCGTACTGGCCACGCTCGCCGACCAGCACGAACGCCAGGTGGCGCGATTGCGAGACCTCATCGTGCGAGCGACCGGACGCACCACACAGGAAGCGGCCGCGGATTTGGACGCCGGCCGTGTACTCGGAGCCGATGAGGCCAAGGAGTACGGCCTCGTCAGCCAACTGCTGTGACCGCGTCAGCCAGACAGTCGCCCACAGGGTGGTGATAGAGATCGGGCAGCGGACTCGTCCGACGTCGTAGAGCGGTCGGCTCAGGCCAGCGGCTTCGTGTAGCGGCTGGGCGATGAGTGTGTTGAAGAGGCGGTGGATCTCGTTGCAGGTCAGCGTGACCAGGCCTTGTGGGGGTGGGGTTTCGGTTCGTTCGGTCGCGGTGACGGCGGCGAGGAAGGACCCCCGGACTTTGCAATGGCCGTGATGCTCACGGGAGGCGGTGTAGCCGATTGCGTCGCGCATCGAAGATGCCTATTTGCTCTAAGCAACCACGCCGGAAGACTGGGGCAGGTGGCTCCACCAACCAGCTGCCTAGCCAGTTCCGGGCGATGAGTCGCGTGGCGGCATCGCCTTGGCAACAAGGAGCGACGCACCGATTTCGAATCAGCGCTGGGTCACGACGGCTGGCCGTCGAGCCTGCGGACCTCTCACCAAGTTGTCCGCAGGTTCGCTGGCTGCCGATGTCTTCGACGTACCTCACAACGCCGGTGTGACCGGCTGCAAGACAAGGATGCCTATCAGGTGCTGCCGCCACACACACACGTGCGTGGCGGCCGGCCGTGGCTCAGATCGTGACCAACTCGAAGATCTTCGGCGACTGGCTGCCCAAGAATCGGTCTGCCCCGATGTATACGGCCCTGATCGCGTGGAGGCCGACGGCCAGGCTGGAGGTCGTGAACACTGCGTGCCCGGCGCTGTCAAGGGTGACGACGCCAATGAGCGTCGACCTGTCCATGAACACCACGAGGCCGCTGGGAATGGCAGTACCGCTATTGGCCAGCACCGCGGCGGTGAAGGTGACGGGATGGTTCGCCCGCGTGGGGTTGGCCGACGTGCTCAGGCTTGTGGTGGTGCCGATCAGCGCCGGCGGCTGCTGGATACCGGTCGGGCGGGTGATCGTGTCAGAGTCCAGCGTGACCGCGGCGGTGCGGGCCAGCGTGCGGCCATCCACGGTGACACCCGTCGTCACGGTGATCGAGGCGAGGGCCATGATGGTTCCTCGGAGGGTCGAGTAGGTACCGAGCGTTGCGGAGCTACCGACCTTCCAGAAGACATTGGACGCCTGGGCCCCGTTGACGAGGGTCACGCTGCTCGCGGACGCCGTGATGAGCGTGGATGCGGCCTTGAAGATGAAGACGGCGTTCGGGTCGCCTTGAGCGTCAAGAGTCAACGTTCCGGTGATGCCGAATGTGCCCGCAGGCGACTCGTAAACGCCGGGAGTCTTGGTGGTCCCGCCGAGTTCCACTCCGACGGTGGCCGTGGTCGGGCGCGCCGCTGCGTCGTCGTACGCGGCTGCGAGGTCGTTCTTGGCCTGTAGCGCAACAGCGTCGGCCACGTGGACAGTCCCGTTCACCTGCCCGGGCGGAAATCCGGTCACCGCTGTGCCCGGGCTCAGCCCGAGATCGCCGTTGATCGTCGTCGGGCCGGTGTTCGTGATCGTTGACCCGGCGAGGACCGCGAAGTCGGCGGCTGTGCCCAGCGACGGCGCCAGGGTGGCAGCGCTCGCGGTCGGCGGTCCGACCACACCGATCAGGACAGTCATCAGACAGGCAAGGATCAACGTTGGAACAAGCCGGGATGCTGCGGTGACCTTGCGGAGGTTGCCAGTGAGGGCGGTCATCAACATGGGGTATCCATTCTTCGCGGTCTACGTGAAAGTTGGTCGCTTCCGAATCCATAGTCGCACACAGAACGAAATCGTGTCGTTACTATAAGTGACTGATGGTTTCTCATGCTGCCTTTTTTGCGAAAACGCAGAATAAGGCCGACATGATGTTTGGAACGGCCAGACCCGAAACGTCAAAACATGAATCCAGAAATCGGCGACTCGTTCCGGCGCGGGTCAGATACACCCCGGCGAACACGGGCTGCCCGACGATCGCCACCACGTGCGCGCTGACAACGGCCCGGAATACCCACCCAGTCGGTCTTGTCCGATGCGCGGCAACGGAGCCCAGACTGCTGGTGGCCATGAGCGTCCTCCCGGATGTGTTCACTGTGCGAACACCGACGCTGTGACTCGCGGGCTATCTTGTCGAAGATCAATATTGCTATGACGTTATGCTGCGGGACGTCGCCTCGCAGCCGATCCACACCGACGGCCTGGAGTCGATGCAGCTGTTCGAGGATGTGGTGGGGGTTGGCATGCCACTCGATCACCCACTCGCAGGCCGTACGTCGGTGAGCATCGACGAGCTCGCCGACCAGCCTTTCGTCACCTCCCGCAGCGGACATTGGGGCCGCCGGCTGCTCGACCGGCTCTTCGCCGCACGGGGTCTCACTCCGAGGATCGTCTGCGAGAGCGACGAGCACAGCGCCATCGCCGACCTGATCAGCGCCGGACTTGGCATCGGTCTCGTCCCCGGCTTCGCCCGGCGTTCGGTCACGCGTGCGCCGATCGCCTGGATCGCCGTCGACAGCGCCGACTGCCGTCGCACGGTCACTCTCTACTGGGGGTCCGACAGCCATTTGTCACCCGCCGCCCGTCTGATGCGTACCACGATCACCAACTGGGACTGGACCACCGGCGATCCCCAAGAGAAGCACTGAAGATCAGCTCTCGGAATGGGCGCGACTCGGCCATCTCGAATGGATAGAGGACACACCTTCTGGCCGCTACTCGGACCACACTGAAGTCATGACGATGACAAAGATTCCCGGTGGCAAGTCGACGGTCACGCCGTACGTGATGGTGAAGGCTGCCGCGCGGTTCCTCGATCCGAGCACGCTGGGCGAGGTGTTCGCTGACCCGGCGGAACTGGCCAAGATGCGGGCGGCGCAGGAGTCCTTTGCCGACGAGATGCGCAGCCGCCGCTGACCGCCATTCGGCAGCGTTCTGCGTCCCGGCGTGATCTCGAGGATCCTCGAGCCCCGTCAGAGCGGGGTGAGGACGCAGAACTCGTTGCCCTCCGGGTCGGCCAGGACCGTCCATGGGACGTCGCCCTGGCCTACGTCGGCGGGCGTCGCGCCGAGGGCCTCGAGCCGGGCCACCTCCGCCGGTTTATCGTCACCGGGATACGGCCGGAGGTCGAGATGGACGCGGTTCCACCCGGTCTTCACGTCGGGCGTGCGGAGGAACTCGAGATACGGGCCGACACCCTTGGCGGAGCGCAGCACCGCGTGATCGTCGGTCACCTCGTGCACGGTCCAGTCCATCGCCTCGCCCCAGAACCGGGCCATGGCCCGCGGATCCGCGCAGTCGACCACCACCGCGGCAATCGGCCCGATGTCCCGGTAGATCTCCCGAGGCTCCAACACGCAGAACTCGTTGCCCTCCGGGTCGGCCAGGACCGTCCACGGCACGTCGCCCTGACCCACGTCAGCCGGCGTCGCACCGAGCTCCTTCAGACGCGCGACCAACTCCGTCTGATGGGCCACAGAGGTGGTGGCCAGGTCGACGTGCACGCGGTTCTTCACCGTCTTGGGTTCCGGGACGGCGAGGACGTCGATGCAGACGGCGGCGGGGTCGGGATAGACGAAGCCCACGGGCTCGACGTTGGTCACGCCGGGTCCCTCGCTGTCTAGCCCCCAGCCGAGCGCCTCCGCCCAGAACCGGCCGACCGCCGAGTCATCCCGAGCCTTCATCGTGATCTGAACAAGCCGCGTCGCCATGCCGCCGATCCTATGTCCAGGCGGGTCAGGCATCCCAAGTTCGGTGGTGCGCGCTTGCCCGCGCCGGCGTTCTTCACTGGCAGCAGTCGCGGAGTATTGTGACAGTAGGGTTCCCGGCGTTGAAGGTGGCCCGGCCGTGAGTTCGAACCGGCGGGTCAGCGCCCGGGAACCCGCCGTGTACGCGACGAACGTCGTGGCCTGGTGGCTCACTCGATAGCCGAGCGCGATTGCGCGTTGACGCTCGGAGCTGCTGCGTACCGCACCAATAAGGGCGTTGCCTCTCGGGCACTCAGTGTCTGCTGGTGCGGAGTCGGCCGGGTGTACGCGCGGGTACTGGTGCATGGGTGTCCCTCGACACTTTCCTGAGGGTTCCGGCACGGGAGGTGAGGGGCCATGAGCAATGGACGCGATCGCGGTGTGGAGAACTCCGCTGAGACGACAGCGAACCCCGGCACCGAGCATCTCCCAGACACGCCGAACCGAGATCCCGAAGCATTTGTTGCGGACGCTGAGCAGGCGCCGGAAGTACCCGCACCCGCCGAGGCGTCCGACCAGCCTGCGGAAGTGGAGCGGTCAAGCCCGGTTCCGGAGCCGGTGGTTGTGCCGCGGTGGGTGCAGGCGATCGTGGTGGCGGTTGCGCTGTTCGCGCTGACCGCGTTGGCGCGTGCGGCTGCGCCGGTGCTGATGATTTTCCTGGTCGCCGCGGTCGTGGCGTTGATCATCAATCCCCTGGTCTCCGGGTTGCAGCGGGCAAGGGTGCCCCGTGGGATCGCGATCGGCGCCGTCTTCCTGGCCTTCTTCGCGGTTGTGGCCGGCCTGGTGGCGCTGCTGGTGCGGCAAGTCTCTGCCCAGCTGTCGGCGTTCCAGGCTGACTTGCCCCAGCTGATCACCTCGGCGAACTCCTCGCTGGCTAACTTCCAGCAGTGGCTGGACCAGCGAGGTATCGGCATCCAGATCCAGCGCCCGGGAGAGACCGCACTGGAAACCATGCAGGCCCAGGTGCTCCAGGGCTCCGGTGATGTCGTCGCGTTCACCCGTGACCTGGTCACCATGGCCGTAGAGGCGGGATTCGTCCTCATTCTGATCCTGGTGATCACCGTCTACATGCTCATCTACGGTGCCCAGATCGGCGCTCTCGCCCGCAATATCATGCCGACCGGTGACGGCAGCAGCGACGACGACTACCCGGCCAGGGTGCAGCGCGCCGTGTCAGGGTACGTGCGCGGCCAGCTCACATTCAGTCTCATCATGGGCCTCAGCGCGGGCATCGCGCTCTGGATCTTCGGCGCAGTGGGGATCTTCCCCGCCGGACAGACCTACGCCGTGTTCTTCGGCGTCTTCTACGGGCTGATGGAACTCATCCCCTACCTCGGTCCTGTTCTCGGCGCGGCTCCCCCAGTGCTGGTGGCGCTCTTCCAGGGCGACCTGTGGACCGCGCTGTGGCTGGTACTCCTGTTCATCGCGCTGCAGCAGCTGGAAGGCCACGTGGTGGCGCCACAGGTCTTCGGACACACCTTGCGCATCAACCCCTTACTGGTGATCTTCGCGCTGTTGCTCGGCGGCCACCTGCACGGCATCGCGGGCGCCCTGGTGGCGCTTCCGCTGGCGGCGATCGCACGAGAGACCGCGCTCTATCTGCGGCGCCATCTGATGCTGGAGCCCTGGGGAACACCGAGCGCGGCCGCACTCCTCGCGCAGCCGACCGAACACACGCCGGCGATGTCCGGGCCGCGCCCGCCCCGGCACCCCAAGTCCCGGGTCACACGCCTGCTTTCAGCGGACGGGCTGAAGCGGCGCTTGCACGACAGGCACCGCCGAGGCCAATTGCCAGACCAGCCACCTGTCCACCACGACCAGCCGAACGCCTAGTGCAGGCGGACCATGGCAGATCGGAGTGGTCGCGGTGAGTGGCGGCAAGCGCCAGTGGATGGACAAGGGCCGAGCCCGGATCGGCACGGGCATCGCTGCGACAGCGCGAAGTGCCTGGCGGCACCGCGTGCTCGGCATGGCAGCGGAGATCGCGTTCTGGATGCTGCTGGCGTTGCCGCCCCTGGTGTTGTGCCTGCTCGGGCTGGTCGGCTATCTCGAATCGGTCTTCGGGGCCGACCTCGGCGCAGCGATCGAACAGCGGGTCCTGGAGGTCGCAACCCAGGCGCTGACCCCGGAAACAGTGGCGGACCTGGTCCAACCGCTGCTGACTCAGGTTCTCACCGACGGCCGTGCCGACATCGCGTCCGCCGGCTTCCTCCTCGCGATCTGGGCTGGTTCCACCGCGACCGCCAGCTACGTCAACGCGATCGCGATCGCTTACGGACAGCGCAGCGAACGCGGCGCTGTGCACAGCCGTCTGCTTGCTCTCGGCATCTACCTTGCCGGCGTGGTCACCGGAGTCGTTGTCCTACCGCTGCTTGTCATCGGCCCACGCACCGTGCTGCGCCTCATCCCGGACGATGGCCACGATCTCGCCGTGACCACCCTTCGGGTCGCGTACTGGCCGACCATACTCATCTTGTCGATCCTCGCCCTGGTCACGCTCTACCACTACGCCGTACCACTGCGCACCCGATGGCGCGACCACCTGCTCGGCGCCGCCATCGCGACGGGCATCTGGCTCGCTGGTGCCGCAGCCGTTCGCGCGTACCTGCGCTACGCCTTCGACTCGATCAGCGTCTACGGACCGGTCAGCACCCCCATCGCCGCTCTGTTCTTCTTCTACCTCACCGCGCTTGCCGTCCTCCTCGGCGCGGAAGCCAATGCCCATACCGCTGTCTCCGCGGCCAGACCCCGAAACTCACCACGGCGCCGGCGTACGCCGAGCGCATCCCCCGACGACACGGATCACGCGTGCCGACCTACCACCCCCGGCAGCCGGCGATCAGGAGGTTCCGATGACGATACGGCCCGACAACCCTCGCGACCCTCAGGCCAAGGCTCAGGTGACGACCCCGGCCAACTCGGAACCCGGCCCGGCCGATGACCTGAAACCACGCGAAGAACGCGATCCAGCCGAGCGGCCCGACGAAGAACCGCAGCTTGAGCCCTCGCCGTCGTCGACCACGCCCGCGCCCAAGCCAGTCCCTTCGACCCGCGCCGGCGCCATGTGGGTCGCCCTGTGCGCCACAGCCGTCGTACTGGTCGCCCTGATCGTGTTCTTGCTCCAGAACACGCGCACAGTGCAGGTCTCGTTCTTGTGGATGGACGGTTCCGCGCCACTGGCGATCACTTTGCTGATCGCCGCGGTAGGCGCGGCCCTCATGACCGCGTTGCTCGGCACCGTCCGGATCACCCAGCTCAGGCGCGTGGCCCGGCGCAGGCCAGCCAGCCACCGCCACAAACGCGGCAGCAAGTTCTGAACACGCTCTGGCCGTCAGGCGCGGACCTTGGATGGGCGGGATTTCAGGAGGCCGATCGCGACGGTGGTGTAGAGGGCGACGCCGGACAGTACGCCGGCTACGACGTTCACCGTGGCGACTGCCGCGCCGGTTGCCGCGAGTACGAAACCAGCCAGCCCCAAGACGGTCTGTGCCAGGCCGAGTCCGGCGTACAGGCTGATGCGCCAGGCCCGACCCAGCACGATGAAGTGGACGCCGACGACCAACGCGATCCACGGGACCGCGTACTCGGTGCGTCCGAGCACTCCGTTGATCAACACCAGCCCACCGAACAACGCCAGTCCTTCGAAGCCGACGATGTTCCAGTACCGGCGTCCGGCGAACCCACCGGACGGGACCTCGCCCTCGACCTGCCCGTTGCGTGCCACCCAGATGATGCCGGCCAACAGCGCGGCCGCCACCACAGCGCCGGCCAGCCGTAGCACCAGCGGCCCGTTGCCCGGCAGCCCACCACTGTTGACTTCGATGAACACCAATCCGAAGAGCACACCGACCAACGAGCCCACGATCATCCCGGCCCGCGCCTGATTCCCCACAGAGCACCCCTCATACGTCCATTTGAACCGACCGCCGATCCTAGACGGAACTCAGTTCCACCGGCCGGTCGGCGTCTGGTTCCGCCCGCCCGTGGGGTGTCCTCAGGCCGCCGCTGCGCGCAGGGTGGGTGACGGCTGCAAGCTCTCCCTGAGGTACTTCCGGCCACGATGGAGACGGGACATCACCGTCCCGGGCGGGACGCCGACCATCGCGGCGATCTCACGGCAGCTGAATCCGCCGACCTCGAAGAGCAAGAGCACCCTGCGATGCTGCTCGGGCAGCGATGACAGTGCCTGCCGGAGCTGCTCGTCGACGATCGAGCCGACGACAGCGGCTTCAGCCGACACCTCGACGTGTCGCCGATCCAGTTCGCTGTCCGGCTCCCAGGCTGCCGGAACCGTCTTCGGTTCGCGCAGGCGCTTGCGGTAACCGTTGATGAAGGTGTTGCGCAGGATCCGGTACAGCCAGGCGGTCAGGTTCGTCCCGGCGCGGAACTGAGAAAAGCCGCAGTAGGCGCGCAAGTAGGTCTCCTGCAGCAGGTCCTCTGCGTCCGCGGGGTTCCCAGTCAGCCGCAGGGCAGCGATGTGGAAACGAGGCAGGAGCGGAACCGCCTCGGCTTCGAACCGGGTCTTCAGGACATCTGGAGTGGAGGAGGCCACACCACGAGACTCGCGCCACCTCGCCTGTTTGTCGTCGCTGCGAGCCCCCATCCCACACCCCCGCTGACCGGGCACCCGGCATACCTGCTGGCAGGAATCCCCAGTCGCCCGTACGACGATCGCGTGGCCCGACACCCACCAGCCACCCGGGACGCCCTCGGTCGGATCCTTGCCTGCAACAGCAGCTGCGGTCGAGGTCGTCAGCGGCGAGGACCATCGGTTAGCGTTCGTTCAGGGAAGTGGTGTGGATGGCGCAGCTCCGGACTGGATCACCCGTCGTTCGCCGGCTGCTTGGCTTGCTCACAGCCGGCCTGCTGGTCGCTGCCGTCACCGGGCTCGTCAAGCTCGGGGAGCCGCACGTGCCGACACTGAATCTGCTGGTGCTCTACCTGCTCGCGGTGCTGCCCGTCGCCGTCTTCTGGGGTACGCCGCTGGCGGTCATCACGGCCGTGCTGAGCGTCTGGACGTACGCATACTTCTTCGTCTCTCCGCTGCACTCTCTGTTGATCGCCGATGCCCAGAACGCGATCGGTCTGGCTGTCTTTCTCGTGACCGCGGTCGTTGTGGGCGAGCTGGCGGCTCGGCTTCGGCGCGCGGCGCTTGTCGCCGAACGTCTGTCGGACGAGCAGTCGGCGCTGCGCCGGGTCGCCACTCAGGTGGCGCAGGGCGTGCCCCCCGGCGTCCTGTTCACCACCGTGACCGAAGCGGTCGGGCGGCTCTGTGGTGCCGATCTCGCCCGAATGGAGCGCTACGAACCGGATGGGACAGTCACCGGTGTCGCGGCTTGGAGCCGCGTGCCCGGCCACCTGGCGGTCGGAGAACGGTTCAACCTCGACGGACTCAGTGTCGCCCGCGATGTCCTGCGCCGGGGCGGACCGGTCCGGCTCGAGAGCTTCGCCGGCGAACCAGGCACCATCGCGCAGGAGGCGCAGGCGCTCGGGATCCGCTCGTCGATCGGATGCCCGATCAACGTCGGCGGGCGGCTCTGGGGCATCATCGCCGCCTCGACGACCAGCGACAAGCCGTTCCCGTCCAACACCGAGGCGCAGATCGCCAGCTTCACCGAACTGGTCGCGACCGCGGTCGAGAACGCCGAGGCCCGGGCTGAGCTGATGGCGTCGCGTGCTCGGGTCGTGGTCACCGCCGACCGGACGCGTCGTCAGATCGAACGCAACCTGCACGACGGCGCCCAACAAAGGCTGGTCTCACTCGCCCTGCGGCTGCAGGCGGCACGGGCGAGGGTTCCGCCGGAGCTGGTCGAGCTGAGCGGCGAGCTGGATCAGCTCGCCGGCGGGCTGACGGACGCGCTGGACGAGCTCCGTGAGACGGCGCGCGGAATCCACCCGGCAATCCTCGCCGAGGGCGGCCTCAGTCCGGCCCTGAAGACACTGGCCCGCCGGTCGGCGATTCCGGTCCAGCTGATCCTCGGTGCCGAGCCGCGGTTGTCCGAGCGACTCGAGGTCAGCGCCTATTACTTCGTCTCCGAGGCATTGACCAACGCGGCGAAGCACTCGGAGGCCACGCGAGTCACGGTGACCACGGACATTGTCGGCGACGTATTGCTGGTCGAGGTCCACGACGACGGCCGCGGCGGCGCGGACTTCGGCCGAGGCACCGGCCTCGTCGGCCTACGCGACCGCGTGGAAGCACTCGGTGGCCGACTGACCCTGGACAGTCCCCGCGGCGAGGGAACCACCCTGACGGCAGAATTCCCGCTCACGGACAGCTGACCACTCCGCTGCGACTGTTGGCCGGCGTACGGAAGGTCGGCGATGACTTCAGTGACTCACCCGGTACTCGCCCGAGCGAATCGGCCGAAAGGTCGCGTTAGCCGGAATGTATCGGCCCCCCACACGCGTGATGCTGAGGTTATGGCATTGCGTTGCTTCATCGTCGACGACAGCACTCACTTCCTGGGTGCTGCCCGAGCCTTGCTCGAACGCGATGGATTCGCCGTGATCGGTGTCGCCTCGACCATCGCGGAGGCTTTGGAGCACGTGGAAGGCGCTGAGCCCGACGTGGTGCTCGTCGACGTGAACCTCGGCAGTGAAAGCGGCCTCGACCTGGCCAGCCGGATCCACGATGAGACGAACGTGGACCAGTCGAAGGTGGTTCTGATCTCCACCCATTCCGAGGAGGACCTGGCGGAGCTGGTCGAGAACGCGCCGGCCGCAGCGTTCCTGTCCAAGTCACAGTTGTCGGCCGGCGCCATTCGTCGGATCCTCGACATCACCTAAGACTTGGCGCAGCTACCGGAGCGGAGATGCCTGTCAGCGAGACAAGGCGATTCCGGCTAGCAGGTAGCCGACCTGGGGGCTGGCGGTGCAGACGCGCCCGGCCCCGGGCGCGGATGGTGGTTGCAGGATCACCGAACCTCGGGCAACACAAGGGATCGATCGCGATGCTCGCCACGGAGACCACGCAGAGACAGCCGGCCGGTGGCGCAGCGCAGCCTGCCGTTCCACCACTGGGCGACGTACAGGAGGGCTGAGATGCGACAGGTTCAGATCGCGAAGGTGAGTCGCCCGAATGAGCGGTACGACGACGCCCCACTGCCCCTCGACCCCAGGGACCCGGACGTGGTGAGGGCACAGCAGCTACGCCGGACCGGTCATCCGTCGAGCACTCGGTCACGTCGGTCGAGAGAGGCTGGCTCGTGACCGGGACCAGTCAGGGCGTTCGGCCGGCCCGCCGCGAGCGGACGACGGCGGGGCGATGGACCTTACAGGCCGCGTGTGTGGACGAGGATCCCGATCTGTTCTTCCCGATCGGAACCAGCGGGCCCGGACTGTGGCAAATCGAGCAGGCCAAGCAGGTGTGCAGCCGCTGCGACGTGATCGAAGCCTGTCTCGAGTGGGCGCTGGCCAGTGGAGAACATGCCGGCGTCTGGGGCGGCCTCTCCGAGCCGGAACGCCAAGCCCTCCTCCGCCGCCGCCTTCGCCCTTAAGGCTCAGGAAGCGGTGCGGGCCCGAGTTGCCCGCCAGCGGTGACCTCCAGCTAGGCCCCCTCAGGGCTCGCGAGAAGGGGGTTGGGGACATCGGACAAGAAGTGGGTGAGCCGACCGGCACAAGACTCGTTCGAGTCACAACGAGACGTGAACCTTGCCCAGATTCCGCCCAGATGGCTGATTCCAGCCGTCTCGATCGCCGTGGTGGCCGTCGCCGCCGTTCCCTTCCCCGCCTCCGGCGACCAACCCTCCGGTACGACGACCAGCCGGATCGCGGCCCCTCGGACACCCAGCACCTTCACGCTGATCACCGGTGACAAGGTGATCGCCCGCCAGAGCCCCGGCGGCACCTTCGGCACCGAGGTTCGTCCCGGCCCGGGCCGTGCCGGCATGATGTTCCACAAGGTTGCCCTAGGCAACCAGCAGCTGGTGATCCCGTTCGACGCGGTCCCGCTGGTCACCGACGGCATCGTCGATCCGAGGCTCTTCGACGTCGCCCTGGCAGGACTGGACCACTGACTGCGTCCACAACGCGTACATCGAGATGCGTCGTCGGGGAACTGTAGCTATTGTCTGACGCGTCAGGCACTCAGCGGGCTGCATCCAATCCCTCACGCTCCGCTGCCGCGGGTGCCCGGAAGGAGCCCTCCGTGCACCTGGGACGTGGGCATAGTGCACAAATCTGGAGAATCGCCCACGCGATCCTCACCCACCGTGCCACTCACATCACTGCATTACTGATCGCTGTCAGCCTGTCCGTGTGGAACGTCGACCGCGTTCCACACACGGCGGTGCTGCCCGCGATCCTCGGCCTGCTGCCCTTCGCGATCGGCAAGTACGTCCTGTGTCCGTTGCGGTGGCACGCGCTGTCGACCAGCGGCCGCTCGCGTCGCTGGCACCTCCGCGCCTACGCGGAGAGTGAGATTCTCGGCCTGATCTCCCCGTGGCACGCCGGCGCGGACCTGTGGCGAATTCACCGGCTGGAGCGCGTCGGCGTACGGCGGACCGCCGCGGTCTCCGAGGTCGCCCTCGACCGGTTCGTCGGCGCCGTCGGGCTGATCCTCGCGGTCGCGATCTGCGGTGTCGCCATGCCTCCGGTAGTGCTCGCGGTCGCGGTCGGCGCGGCGACCGTCGTACTCCTGGCGGCACTGGTCGTGAACCGCCGGCGACCCGGCCTGGCCGGACGCTGGCCGTGGCCGTCACCGAAGGTATTCGCGGTCGGTGTGTTGCTGTCGATCGGTTATCAGACCACGATCCTGGGCTTGCTCATCGGAGCCATCACCGCGGTCGGCGACTCGGTGTCCCCCGTCCAACTCGTCGCTGTGTTCGGTGCCAGTCAGCTCGCGGGGGTGCTGCCCGGAGTCCACGGAGCCAGCCCACGCGAGGGCGCGCTGGTCGCGGGTCTGGCCTCCATCGGTGTCTCGTGGACGGCCGCATTCGGAGCCGTCGCGCTGACAGCGCTGCTGTACTGGATCCCGGCTCTCCTCATTGGCGGCGGCTGCCTCTTCCTCCGTTGGCGCGGCTGGTTCAGCGAGCCATCCCTGCGTACGTCGTGACACCTCACGCGACTGCGACGACGTCGAGGGTTGCGTGAAGTAGTTCCCACGACGTGCTGGACATCGGCGCCGTGTATCAACGGCGTGCGGCCGGGGGCTCTCGATGGGAGAGGTGACGACCACGGAGACGAAGGCGGCGCAGAATGGCTGAACAGATGTCCATGTCCGACGTGGAGGTCGAGCTGCTGGCGATCGGCGCCGGACCGTCGAACCTCGGACTCGCGGTCGCACTCGAGGAGTTGGCACCGGAGCTCGCGGCGAATGCCCTGCTGATCGACCGGAACCCGACGATCGAGTGGCAGCAGGGCATGCTGATGCCGTGGGCCACCAGCCAGGTGTCGTTCCTCAAGGACCTGGTCACCCAGCGGGATCCGCGCAGCAAGTTCTCGTTCCTGAACCACTTGTACGAGACCGGCCGGCTCGACGAGTTCGTCAACATGAGCACGTTCACGCCGTACCGGGTCGAGTTCGCGGAATACCTGCGCTGGGTGGCGGACACCCTGAGCGAGGTCCGGATCGAGCTGGGTCGCGAGTGTGTGGCGATCCGGCCGCGACGAGACGAGGCCGGAGCGGTGACGGGATGGGTCACCACGCTGGCCGACGGTACGGTGATCACCAGCAGGTACCTGGTGTACGGCGGCAGTCGCGAACCGAACATCCCGCCGGAACTCGCCGGTGTGTCCCCGAGCCGGATCATCCACAGCACGCAGTACCGCCAGCGGGTGGCCGAACTGTCCGCCGAACTGCCGTATCGGGTCGCCCTGGTGGGCAGCTCGCAGAGCGCCGCGGAAATGTTCCGTGCACTGCGCGACGACCTGCCCGACAGTGACATCACCTGGCTGATGCGGTCCATCGGGCTGAGCTCGGACCAGTCCAGCAAGTTCACCAACGAGCTTTACTACCCATCCTTCGTGGGCGAGTTCTACGACGCCCAGCCCGCGGCGCGTGAGCAGATCCTCCGGGAGCTGTACCGGACCAACTACTCCGTCGTCACTCCCCCGATGCTCGAGCATCTGTACGCCGACCTGTACCTGGACCGGTTCAACGAGCGCACCGATCGGCGGCTCGTCACCATGGTCGACATCACCGCCGCCCACGAGTCCGGTGACGAGGTGGTGCTGGAGCTCAAGGACCGGCGGACCGGGGCGGTCACGGAACTGCGCCGCGACCTGGTCTTCCTGGGCACCGGGTTCGACACCCGGATGCCGCGCCTGGTGCGCGACCTCGCCAACAGCCTCGAGCTGGACCGGATCGACGTCTCCCGCGAGTACCGGCTGGAGCTCGGCGCCGACAGCCCCGCCGCCTGCTACCTCCAAGGCGTCAACGAGGAGACCCACGGCATCTCCGACTCGCTGCTCAGTGTGCTGGCCCAGCGGGCCGAAGAGATCTGCCGGGACATCGTCGCGCACCGGGCCCGGATCCCGGCCGCGGCTGTATCAGCACAGGCGCCGTCCGGGCTCTAACGGGTGGGAGAACCGCCAAGCCCGCGAGGAGAGCCGGATGACAACGCTCGAACTGGATCGTGCCCCGACCGACGACGTGGCGCGAGCCCGGGACCAGGCGTTCGCGGGTCTGCGGGCAGCGATGCCGCCCGACATCATGGCCGAGGCGTTGCGCTGCAGCGGCCGGCTCGAGGCGGAGCTGCCACACCGGCCGGAACTCGAGCGCAATCTCGTCCTGGTGGCGTTCGGCGGCGGCAAGGACAGCGCGTACATGCTGGCGTTCGTCCGCGCGATGCAGCTGATCCTCGACAAGGTGCACGGCCGCACGTTCCGGATGCGGGTGGCGACCAACCGGCACGCGGGTATGCCCCGCGCGGTGCTGGAGAACATCGACCGTGAGTACCGCGCGCTGCGGCTGACCGACGACCCGGACTGCGAACTGCTGCTCGTGGACGGCGACGAGATCAGCGAGTTCCACGTCGACTCCCCGCAGCGCGAGCACGTGGTCCGTCGCAACCGGACCGACATCCTGATGACCGGTCACCGTACCTTCGCCGACGGGCGGCCGACGTTCTGCAACTCCTGCAACCTCAGCGTTTTCAACGCGTTCGGG
Source organism: Kribbella sp. NPDC023972 (assembly GCF_040639075.1). NCBI lineage: Bacteria > Bacillati > Actinomycetota > Actinomycetes > Propionibacteriales > Kribbellaceae > Kribbella > Kribbella sp. NPDC023972. Next base: position 198,578 of record NZ_JBEZZH010000005.1, read on the forward strand.
CTGGCGGCGGCGTACGGCGACGGCGCCGACGTGCTGATCACCGGTGACTCGCCGCAGGAGCAGCGCCAGTACACCTTCTGGGTCGGCCGGCTGGCCCATCGGCTCCGGACCGCACCCACTGCCCGTCCGCGCGACGGCCTGAGCGGATTCGGCCGGGTGCTCGGCCAGCTGGACGACATCGCACACTCGTACTTCGCCGACATCCACGGCCCGGACGACACCGGCGCGATCGCCGAGCGCCGGGTCTGCACCGACGTACCGGAGCGGCTGCGGTTCTTCACGATCTACGGCGAGACCGCGTACGCCGCCGGTGACCACTTCGAACTGCTGACCGGTTTCCTCGGCTTCCAGTTCGACGACCTCGCCTTCAGCTTCACCGAGTCCGACTGCGCGAATCCCGCGCTGATGGCCCACCTGCGCGGGCTGAAGGCGGAGCGCCTGTTCCAGCGCTCGTACGACGAGGGCCTTGCCGAGTACGTCGAGTTCGCGCTCGGCCTGATGCGGAAGAAGGAGATCCCGGACAGCCTGGTGGAGATGATGCGCGCCCGCTACAACAGCCCGGACGCGCTGCAACGGATGCGGCGGACCGCCGAGGAGTACGCGCTGACGACCTTCGGGCTCACCGAGGAGCAACTGGTCTGCATGACCTACTCCCCCTTCGCCGGACAGGGCGGCGGGCTGGAGCGGTTCCTGGATCGCGAGCACCCACGCCTGACCGGTCGCCTCGGCGAGATCCACGACCTGCTGGCCGGTGCGGTGGGAGATCCCGCGCTGGTTGCGGAGCTGGAGCGGATCAGCGGACTCGAACCGAGCCAGCTGCGGGTGCTGTACAGCCGGTCGGTGCAGACGCCCGGCGGCGGCGGTGCGCCGGTGATCGACCTGATCCTGGCGGGCGACCCGCACAAGGCGGTCATCGAGACCCGGCACACCACGCACGGTCCGAACACCTTCGAGCAGATTTCGGGACGGTAACCATGGTCGTACACATCTCCCGGCTGGATCGCGACAACCTGCTGCACGAGTACGGCGTGGACACCCAGCGACTGCAGCCCTGGCCGGTGCTGAACGCCCCGTTCGAGCTCTCCTACGCGGTCTGCCGGGCGGGCACGGTCTCCAAGCTGCACACCCATCACGAGCAGGAGATCTTCGTCGCCGTCTCCGGCGAGTGCGTCGTCGAGTGCGGCGGTGACCGGCAGCCGTTCCGGGCCGGCGACGTCACGTACTTCACTCCCGGCCAGCTGCACCGGGTGCACAACCTCAACGACGAGGACTTCGTCTTCTGCAGCATCTGGTGGGACCCGCAGATGGCCCACCGGTTCCTCGCCGAGTACGCCGGGTCGGACACCGAGACCCTCGCAGCCAAGGCGGCCGCGAACGTCGCCGAGAACGCCCAGGCCGCCGAGGCCATCGAGACCGCCGAACGAGTAGGAGCCAGCGAATGACCCGACTGCTGCCGTCCGACGACGACCGTCCCGTCCTCGTCCTCGGTCCGAACCCGACCCCGAACGGCGGGATGCACCTGGGCCACATCGCCGGGCCGTACCTGGCCGGCGACGTCTACGCCCGGTACCAGCGAGCCCGCGGCCGCAACGTCATCTTCACCTCCGAGACCGACGACAGCCAGACCTACGTGGTGGCCTCGGCGGGCCGGGAGGGCATCACGCCGGAAGAGTTGTGCAGGCGCTCGACCGCGAAGATCCAGTCGGCACTGAGCGCGATCGGCATTTCGATCGACGGATTCGGCCCGTTCGACCAGACCTACCGGGCCACCGTGCTGCAGTACTTCAGCGCCCTGCACGCCGCCGGTGTGTTCCGGCTGAAGACCGTTCGGCTGCCGTTCCTGGAACGGACCGGCGAGTTCATGGTCGAAGGACTGATCGAGGGCGACTGCCCGGTCTGCCTGACGACCAGCCGCGGCGGACTGTGCGAAACCTGCTGCCACCCGAACAACTTCGACCAGCTGATCAATCCGCACTCGACGATCGACCCCGACGACAAGCTGACCTACCGCGAAGCCACCATCATGGTGCTGCCGCTGGAGGACTACCGCGAGCAGCTGACGACGTACCACGAGAAGCTGGCCGCACACCGGCGGCCGCACGTCCGGCAGATGATCGCCGAGCTGCTGTCCCGGCCGTTGCAGGACGTGCCGGTGACGTTCCCGCTGGCCTGGGGCATCCAGGCGCCGTTCCCGGAGGTCCCCGGGCAGGTGCTGAACGCGTGGCTCGAGCTGATCCCGGCCGGCATGTTCACCACGTCGTACGCCGCGATGAAGCTCGGCCGGGACACGGTACCCGGCGAGTTGTGGCGCAGGGACGAGAACCTGCGGATCGTGCACTTCCTCGGCTTCGACAACGCCTACTACTTCTGCCTGCCTCACATCGCCATGCTGATGGCGCACGGAGACAAGTACGTCTGGCCGGAGTCGATCATCAACAACGAGTTCTACGAGTTGGAGAGCTCGAAGTTCTCCACCAGCAAGGGCCATGTGCTGACCCCCGAGGAACTGCTCGAAGAGGTGCCGCGCGATGTCGCCCGGCTCTACCTGGCGCTCACCGCGCCGGAGTACCAGCGGTCCACGTTCAGCCGGGCGGGCCTGGACAAGATGGCCGAGGAGCGGCTCGTCGGCCCCTGGAACCAGTTGGCCGGGGCACTCGCGAAGGCGGTCGCCAACGCGGGCGACGACCGCACCCGGCTGCCCGTCTCGGCCGCCGCGCGGGACCGGGTCGCGATCATGCTCGAGCGGTTCGACCTCGGCTACGAGATGCCGACGTTCAACCTGAACCGTTCGGCGGACACCGTGCTGATCCAGATCGACCGGTTGCGGCGGCACGCGGTGGCGCTCGACCGCACCGGCCTGGACGAGGCACCCGAGGCCTGGGGCGACCTGTTCTGCGAGGTCAAGGCGCTGCTCGCGCTGGCCTCGCCGATCCTCATCGATCTCGCCGCGGCAGCTCGCGAAGACGGCGTCTTCGACGATCTGCCGAACGCCGGGACGCTGGTCGCCGGAGCCTTCGACGTCGCCGAGGTCACGCCGTACGCGCCGCCACTGCTGGCGGCCGAAGCGACCAGCGGTGACCTCGCCGGAGGCCGGTGACTCCCGATGCGGATCACCGTGGTCGGTGGTGGCGTGATCGGACTGCTCACCGCGATCGAGTGCGCCCGCGCGGCCGGCGTGGACCGGGTCGATCTCGTCGACGCCGGTCCGATCCCCTCACCGACGGCCACCTCGAACGACCGGCTCCGAGTGGTCCGAGCCTTGCATCGCGGTGAACCGGCGCTGACGATGGCGGCCGCACAAGCACACGTCGGCTGGATGGACATCGAGCGCCTGGTGGGCTCGCGGTTCTATCACCCGGCCGGGGCGCTCACTGTGATGCCGGAGCAGGACGTCGGGGCCGAGCTAGCCCTCCTCACCGCCGCCGGCGCGAAAGCCTCGGCGCTGTCTCCGGCGGACCTGGCGAACCGGTACCCCTGGCTGCGGTTTCCGGCCGGGACCGGTGGGGTGCTGGAGGCCACGGCCGGCGTCGTCCTGTCCGACCACGCGCTGGTCGCGCTGGCCCGCTGGCTGGGCAGCCTGCCCCGGGTTCGGCTGCACCCGCACCAGCGGGTCGTCGACGTTTCCCAGAACGACGGGGCCGCAACGATCCGGTTCGCCGACGGCGGCTTCCATACCGCCGACCAGGTGGTGGTGGCGGCCGGACCCTGGTCCCGCGAGCTAGTGCCGGCCGCCATCGCCTCCGACCTCACGCTCTACCGGCAGAGCGTGCTGTCGTACCAGCCGCCGGCCTGGCCGCGGGACTGGGCCGGCATGCCTGCGGCACTCGGACTTGGGCCAGCCCGCGACGCTTGGCTGATGCCGCCGGTGCCACGGTCGGACGCGCCGATGCGGTTGAGTGCGGCGAGCGCGTGCCGGCCGGTGACCGAGCTGAGCGATCGGGTCACCCCCAACCGGTGGCGCGAACACCTCGTCGGCGTGTTCGCCGAGTTGCTCCCGGCCTTCGACCCGGCCGCGGTGGTTGATTCCACCGACGGCTACTACCTGGCCGAACGGACGCGCGGCGGACCGTTGCTGGCGACGTACGGCGCCGGCCGGGTCCTGGCGTATGCGGCGTGCGGCGGGATGTCGTTCAAGTTCGCGCCGCAGATCGCGCGGACGATCGCCGATCGCGCGGTGGGCACACCACCCCGCCCGACCGGACTGGACTCGATCGACAGGCCGCGACTTCTCGCCGCGGTCGGTGAGGAGTAGACGACCATGAAGCTGCTCGCGCTCGAAGCCGTGCAGAACGCCGGCTACTACCAGTCCCGGTACCGCCAGATCGAGGAGTTCGGCGGCATGCTGTTCGTGCTCAACGGCCTCGGCGAACCGGACTACTGGCCGGCCCCGCGGTACCGGATCGCCGGCTCGAAACACATCGACGACATCATCGCGGCCGCCCGCGACTGGCACGCCGTCGAACGGTTCCATGGCATCCTCACCTTCTCGGAGTCCGGCGTACTCACGGTCGCCGCGGTGGCGGAGGCGCTCGGCCTGCCCGGTGTCGGCGTGGACGCGGCCAGGATCAGCCGGAACAAGCTCCTGATGCGAGAGGCGCAGCAGCGCGGCGGCGCTCCGGTCCCCCGGTTCCGGTTGGTACCGGACGTCACCGCCGCGCTGGCGGCCGCCGACGAGTTCGGCTACCCGGTCATCCTCAAGCCGACTTTAGGTGCCGCGAGCAACTTCGTCTTCAAGATCGACGACCCGGACGAGCTGCGGACCCGGTTCCCGCAGGCGCTCGACGGGATGGCGCGGATGTCGTGGTTCCGGATGGAGGCCGACGGCATCGACCTCGGGCCGTACGGGCTGCTGGTCGAGTCCTTCCTGGACGGCCGGGAGATGCAGATTGAGGCGCTCGCCTGGGACGACGAGGTGTACCTGGGCTCGATCGTCGACCGGATCACCATCGAGGGGAACACGTTCGACGACGACGCGCACCGGGCACCGACCACGCTCGACGCCGACGAACTGACCGCCGTACACCAGGTCGTCACCGCGGCCGCGCAGGCGCAAGGCCTGCGGCGGTGCGTGATGCACGCCGAGGTCCGCTTCCACCACGGCAGGCCGCACCTGCTGGAGATCGCCGTACGCCCGGGCGGAGGCGGACTGGACTACTTCGCCAGGCTGAGCGCCGGCTACTGCCCGATCCGGGCCTCGATGGCGGTCGCCGCCGGGGTGAAGCCCGACGTCCACCACTACCGCCCGACCGGGGTTCATCTGGCCGGCACCTGCCTGATCGGCGGACCTGGCCGGATCGAGCAGATCACCGTGCCGGCCGCGGTGGCCGAGTCCGACCGGGTGTTCTTCCTGAAGATCACGGCGAAACCCGGTGACGTGATCCGGCGGCCGCCGGACGGCAACAACATCCTCGGCTTCCTCTGTACCCGCGGATCGACGTTCGACGAGGCGATCCGGACGGCGTACGAGTTCGCCGGGCAGATCGACGTACGGCTGGCTGTGCCGGATTCCTCCCCCACCCCACCGCCCCGGTCTGGGCCGGATTCCTCCCCCACCCCACCGCCCCGGTCTGGGCCGGATTCCTTCCCCACCCCACCGCCCCGGTCGCCGGCTCCCCGGCTGACGGCCTGATTCAACCTGACGAGAGGTGACCTGGATGTCCACTGCGCTGACCGAACAGCAGTCCGACCAGCCGTCCGAGGACGGCCGGCCGCTCAAGGGTGGCAGCGTCACCTGGGCGTGCAACCCCGGCTTCCCGCCCGCTGCCATCTTCCCGTTCACACCCCGGGAACGGATCGGCATCCGCAACCTGTACGAGTTCCAGGTGCTGATGTTCCGCCCGCTCTACTGGCTCGGCTGGGAGGGCAGGCCGGAGGTGAACCCCGAGCTGAGCCTGGCCTACCCGCCGGAGTGGAGCGAGGACGGGCTGAGCGTCACCGTCACGCTGAAGCCCTGGCAGTGGTCCAACGGTGAGCCGATCTGCGCCGACAACGTGATGTTCTGGGTGAACATGATGGCGGTCAAGGGCGACCGGCTCGGTTACTACGTGCCCGGCTATTTCCCGGACAACCTGACGTCGTACGAGAAGGTTGCCGAGGACAAGGTCCGGTTCACCTTCGACGAGGTGTACTCCAAGACCTGGGTGGAGATGAACCAGCTGTCGCTGATCACGCCCATGCCGAAGGCCTGGGACCGGACCGAGGACGGCCCGGCCCGGGCGTCGTTCGACCTGGCCGACATCCCCGCCGTCTACGACTACCTCGTGTCGCAGAACGGCGAGTGGACGGTGGAGGCGAACCACTTCCGCGGCGGGTGGGCCGAGAGCCCGGTCTGGAGCGTCGTCAACGGTCCGTGGCGGCTGAAGAGCTACACCCTCGACGGCGTGGTCACCTTCGTCCCGAACGAGAACTACTCCGGCCCGAACAAGCCGCACCTGGACGAGTTCCGGCAGGTGCAGAACGACACCGACGAGTTGATGTACGAGCGGCTGAAGGCCGGACCGGACGCGCCGGACGGGATCCAGGTCGGGTATCTGCCCTTCGGGATGGGACTCACCGACGACGGCGAGGACCCGCTGGCGGACAGGTACCGGCTGGTGCCGCAGGACGTGTTCGTGGTGCGCTACATGCCGTTCAACTTCGACAACGACTCCACCGCGGCGCGGATCTACAAGCACGCCTACGTCCGGCAGGCGCTGCAGATGTGCCTGGACCAGGACCGTGCGATCCGGGAGATCTACCACGGCAACGCGTACCGGATGAACGGGCCGGTGCCGCTGTCGCCGGCCAACCCGCACGTGTCTCCGAAGCAGCGCAAGGACCCGATGCCGTTCGACGTCGAGGCCGCCCGGGAGTTGCTCGAGGCGCACGGCTGGGACACCAGCACCCTGCCGGCCGGCTGCGTACAACCGGGTGAGGTGGCCGGCTGCGCCGGCGAGGGCGTCGACATCGGTGACCGGCTCTCGTTCACGATCCGGTACGTCGAGGGCAAGGTCGCGCTCACGCGGCTGCTGGAGATGTTCAGGGAGGACGCGGCCAAGGCCGGTATCGAGCTGAAGCTGGAGCCGGTGTACGGCTCGGTGATGGTGGCCGAGGACCACAGCCCGAACGTCGAAAGCAAGCGGTCGTGGGAGATCAACACCTGGAACGGCGGCTGGTCGTACTACGGTCACCTGACCGGTGAGATGCTGTTCCGCACCGGTGGCGGGAGCAACTTCGGGGACTACAGCGACCCGAAGGCGGACGAGCTGATCGACCGGACGGTGCACAGCGACGACCCACAGGCGATGTACGACTACCAGGACTACATCGCCGAGCAGGTGCCGACCATCTGGTCGCCGGGCTTCCCGAACCGGATGTTCGAGGTCGCGAAGAACCTGCGCGGGGTCGAGCCGGTCAACCCGTACGGCCTGATCAACCCCGAGGACTGGTACTACGTGGAGGAGTGACCCGCTCCCCCGGCAACGACAACACCGCCCCAGCCGAATCGGCTGGGGCGGTGTTTGCCTACCTGGGCCGGATCAGGACTTCGGCGGAATGGTCGCGGCCGGCAGGTGGTGCATACCGCGCAGCAGCGTGCTGGGCTCCCACTCCAGGAAGCTCGGGTCGGCAGTCATCCGCAGGTCCGGGAAGCGTTCCAGCAGACGGGTCAGCGCGATGTTGGTCTGCATCTTGGCCAGCGGCTGGCCGATGCAGAAGTGCGGACCGTGGCCGAACCCGAGAACGCCGTTGGGACGGCGGTCCAGGTCGAGCGTGTTCGCGTTCGGGAACTGCTCGTCGTCGCGGTGCGCCGACAGGATCGACAGCGCCAGGATGTTGTTCTTCGGCACCACGGTGTCGCCGATCTCGATGTCCTCCGCGGTGAACCGGAAAGTGGCCACGCCGACGCCACCGTCGTACCGCATCAGCTCGTCGATCGCCTGCGGCATGATCGACAGGTCAGACCGCAGCCGGGCCATCGCGTCGGGATTGGTGAGCAGGCTGAGGATGGCGTTCGACAGCGTGTGCTGGGAGGTGATGTGACCGGCCACCGTGTACAGGAAGATCATCGCGACGAGCTCGTCGTCGGTCAGCCGGTCGCCGCTCGGCGTGCCCTCGATCATCGCGCTGACCATGTCGTCGGCCGGGTTCCTGCGCTTCATCTCGATGATCGCGTGACCGTACTCGATCACGTTCTTCGAGGCGTTCTCGACGACCTCCGGCGGGTGACCGGCGCCGACCAGCTCGACCGCCCACTGCTGGAATCGCTCCCGGTCCTCGAACGGGATGCCGAGCACGTCGCAGATGATCACGATCGGCAGCGGCTGGGCGTACTCGGTGACCAGGTCGACGTCGTCGCGGCCCGCGATCTTGTTCAGATAGTCGTCGACGAGCTCCTCGATGCGCGGCCGGAAGGCCTCCATCCGGCGCAGCGTGAAGGCCTTGCTCACCAGCGAGCGCAGCCGGGTGTGCCGGGGCGGGTCGCTGTTCAGCATGTGCTGGGACAGCTCGTCGTCGAAGCCGACGTCGGGCTTCTCGTCCTCGACATAGGTGCCGGTGTGGCGGGCGAACATCTCGTTCATCCGCCTCCCGTCCTTGCTCACCCGGGGGTCCTGGAGCAGCGCGCGCACGTCGGCGTACCGGGTGACGAGCCAGACGTCGGCGCCGTGTGGGAAGACCACGTGATGCACCCGGCCGGCCTTGCGGTACGGCTCGAGGATCTCGTACGGCCTCTGCATGAAGTCGTCCGGGATCCGCGGGAGGGCCTCCGTCGTTTCGGTTGTCATAGGTCCGATCCTCCTGGCTGCAGGCATGTCGACAAGAGCGCACGTGCGCTCCGCTACGCGTCGCCGTCACCTCATCAGAGGGCGCGACCGGCCGGCCCTGATACGCCTTGTTTTGTTGCTTTCAAACCCTGTCGGTACGGCGATCGGAGCGGTAGCCTGCGGGACCAAATGCCTTCCGGCACCGACCCGCCGGGGCATGGCGCTTGCCGGCATCGAGGGGTGGACAACTGATGAGCGAAGAACGCGAACCGAGCTCGACCAAGCAGCCAGGCGAAGGGCTCGGCGCCATCGCCACCTGGCGCCAGACGTCGGTCACGTCGAAGGCCCTGCTGTTCGGCGTCTTCGTCAACCGGCTGGGCGCCTTCCTGCAGATCTTCCTGGTGCTCTTCATGACGCACCGCGGGTTCACGGCCGGCCAGGCCGGCTTCGCCCTCGGCGTCTACGGCGCCGGCCATGTGCTGGGGTCGTTCGTCGGCGGCTGGCTCACCGACCGGCTGAGTGCCCGGGCGGCGACGTTGATCAGCATGCTCGGCTCGGCCGCGCTGATCGTCTCCATCCTGTACATCAACGTCTACTGGGTGATCCTGCTGGCGATCCTCACGGTCAGCACCGTCAGCCAGCTGAACCGGCCGGCCGCGCAGGCCATGCTGGCCGAGCTGACCAAGCCGGGGCAGCTCGTGATGACGATGGCGATGTACCGGCTGGCCATCAACCTGGGCACCGCGGTGACCCCGATCGTCGGCGTCGCGCTGGTGTCGGTCTCGTACAACCTGCTGTTCTGGGCCGAGGCGTTCGCCGCCGTCCTGTACAGCGCGATCGCCTGGAAGTTCCTGCCCGGCAAGGCCGCACCGGATGAGTCCGCCGAGGCTGCCAGGGCGGCGGAACCGAAGCAGGGCTATCGTGCGGTGCTGGCCGATTGGCGCTACGACTTCTACCTGGCCGCCGTGTTCCTGGTGACGATCGTCTATTGCCAGTACATCGCGGTGCTTCCGCTGGCGATCGTGGACGACGGCCTCAGCCTGTGGTGGTACAGCCTGGTCGTGTCGGCGAACGCCGTCGTGGTGGCGGTGTGCGAGGTGCCGGCGACGAAGTACGTGCAGAAGTGGCCGTTGCGGGTGACCGCCATCGCCGGCTTCGGCCTGGTCGCCGTCGGCTACGGCGTCTACGCGATCGCGCTGATTCCGGTGCTGCTGATCATCGGCACGATCATCTGGACGGCGTCGGAGATCATCGGCGCGCCGACCACCTTTGCCTACCCGGGCATGGTCGCGCCGCCACACCTGCGCGGCCGGTACTCCGGCGCCATGTTGAGCGCCTTCGGCCTCGGCAACGCGGTCGGTCCGGCGGTCGGCGTCTGGGCGTGGTCCCACATCGGCCAGACCTTCTGGCTGTGGGCGGCGGCGGTGGCCATCCTGTCCGCGGTGTGTGCCCGGATCGGGATGCGCCGGCCCGACGAGCAGCCGGCCACCACGGCGACGTCCGAGGCGACGTCTGAGGCTGCGTCTGAAACGATGTCCGACTCCCCGTCGGATGCAAGGCCCGGCGCCAGCCCCGAAGCGGCGACCTGAGCAATCCTCGAAGAAAGGCCGGCGCGGTGCCTCACGGAGGCACCGCGCCGGCCTGTCTCTCTCAGCGCTTCTGCACCGGCCGGCTTACCGTTTCCGGACCGGGAGGGCCGTCCCCGGTACGACGTCCGAGTCGGCCGGCAGCTCGTGCAGGCAGCAGCCGACCGAGGCACCGGCGAAGAGCCGGACCACCTCGAGGTCGGACTCGACGGTCGCGGCCCGGGCGTAGACGCCGCCGTAGCCGTTCACGACGGTGAAGACACCCCAGTTCACGATCCACGGCACGGGGTCGCCGTCGGGCATCGGGAAGAGCTCGGGCACCGGCCGGATCCGGCGCTGGACGACCCAAGGGCCGTCGAGTGCCTCCCGGATCCGCTCCTCCCACAGCTCCGCGCCAGTGTCGTCGCGCCAGCCCAGCAGCACGCCTTCCCCGCTGTGCCGTGAGGTCGGTTTGAGGACCAGGTCGTCCTGATGGCTGAGGACGTAGTCGAGCAACTCGACCTGGGTACCGTCCTCCAGCGTGACCGGCCCGGAACGCACCATCCGGGTCCACGGCAGGATCCGGTCCAGGCTGGCCAGGGTCTGCTGGTCGAAGTACTGACGGTTGGCCTCGTCGGACAGCACCGCCAGCGCCCCCTTGCTGGCGAACATCTCCGCGTCCAGCGGGGTGAAGATCTTCACCTCACCGCGGGCGGCGGCATCGAGGATCGGATCCATCAAGGCCGGCGCGTCCGGGTACTCGAGCAGGTCCTCCAGCATGAACAGCCGCTGGATGATGTCGACCTTCAGGTCGCCCAGCCACACCCCGCCGTCGCGTACCTCGAGCTGTCCGATGTGGCCGACATGCGCATCGATCCCCATGTCCTGAAGGCGTGTCGCGAAGTGCCGCATGTACGGCTCGAGGGTCTCGTAGCTGCTCGGCCAGTCGACGGTCGCCAGCACCGGCCGGGAGTCGTACTCGAACCCGCACTCGACGAACATGTTGTTGACCTGTTCGCGCATCGTGTCCACGTAGCCGAGGCGATGCGTCTGCGCGAACTCCGCCAGGACCGGCTGGTCCAGCAACGCCCGGGCCATGTCCGACTGGTCGATGCCGCCGAGCGCGCTGCCCATGTTGAACTCGAGCAGCTTGAAACCCGTCTCGTCCAGGTACAGGTCGGCGCGGCTCTGCTTCGTCACCGTCGCGCCACGGCTGCGCAGTACGGCCGAGACCTGTACGTCGGTCATCCCGACGGACCGGGCGAACGCGGCCAGATCACCGCCGTACAACTTGTCGGGAAGGCTGATCAGTGCGGCGTGCATGGTGAGGATGTCGTTCGCCAGCTGCTCGCACTCCTCGGCACCGAGGAACAGCGGCCGGGACAGGTACCGGCCGCCGTAGAACGACTGCAACCCGACGGACTCGGGTTGGGTGCTGACGAGCTCGCCGGCGGAGATCCCCCGTCGCTTGATCTCGTCGAGGTACTGCGCGGTGAGTTCAGCTCGGGTCAAGCCGGTAACCATATCGGGACCTCCGGTGGGCGATGCGGTGTCAGAGCACTCCTGCTCGGACAGAGCCCGGCACGGCAGGCCGGAAATACACTGACCCACGCAGGTATCTGAGCGCGGTCCTCGCGCGCTCTTGTCGGCATGGAACTCATCTCCGAGGCCGGCACCTCGACCGCAACCGCCGAAGCACCGTACGACGCCGGGACCCGGCGGAGCACCACTCGGCGGTACGTGATGTGCCCACCGACCCATTTCGACGTCACCTACTCGATCAACCCGTGGATGAATCCCGGCAAGCCGGTCGACCAGCCGATCGCGGCGGCGCAGTGGCAGCGGATCCACGACCAACTGGTCGAGCTCGGTCACACCGTCGACCTCATCCCACCGGTGCCCGGGCTGCCGGACATGGTGTTCGCCGCGAACGGCGCCACCGTCTGGGGTGACCGCGCGCTGGTGGCCCGGTTCCGGCACGCCGAGCGGGACGCGGAGTCGGCGGCGTACCTGGACTGGTTCCGCGGCCGCGGTCTGCATGTCCGCCAGGCGTCGTCGGCCAATGAGGGCGAAGGCGACTACCTGACGGTGGGATCCTGGCTGCTCGCCGGCAACGGGTTCCGCACCGACCGCCGGGCCCACGTCGAGAGCGAGGAGTACTTCGGCCGCCCGGTCATCGGCCTGACCCTCGTCAACGACCGGTACTACCACCTCGACACCGCGCTGGCCGTGCTGGACGAGCAGACCGTCATGTACTACCCGGCAGCCTTCACGCCGGGCAGCCAAGCGATCCTGCGCGCGCTCTTCCCCTCGGCGATCATCGCGTCCGCCGAGGATGCCGGTGCGTTCGGTCTGAACGCCGTGTCCGACGGCCGGCATGTGTTGATGCCGGCCGGTGCGACCCGCCTGGTGGCGAAGTTGCGGGAGGCGGGTTTCGAGCCGATCGGCATCGACGTGTCGGAACTGCTGCGGGCAGGTGGCGGGGTGAAGTGCTGCACGTTGGAGTTGCACGGTCCGGCAGCTGGCTGATGATCGACTACGACGGCAGGAAGTTCTCCCCTGTCGGGCACGACTTGGGCGACGGCGATGTTCCGGTCGCGTCGTACTGGCAACGCGGCGACCTGGTCTGGGCCGACTTCAGCGGTGGCCGGGTCCGGCGTGGATCGCTCGCCGGCGTGTGCCGTCCGGACGACAAGCTGGAGTTCATCTACACCATGGTGCTGGCCGACGGCTCCCTCATCGCGGGGCACTGCGAAAGCACGCCCGAGCTCCTGCCCGACGGCCGGATCCGGTTGCACGAACGATGGGAGCGGTACGGACCGCAAGCCGCCAGCGGCGTCTCCCAACTGGAGGAGATCACCCCGGGTTGATCGGCTGCGTGTATCAGGCAACGGTGGATCGGCACTCTGCTTGTCATGGATCTCGCCGCCGCCGTCGCCGCGGGCAGGGACGTCAGCGCCGGCGACCTGACCGTTGTGGTGACCAGCGTGTCGTCGGACTCGCACACCTGGAACCTCGTCGTCCTGCAACTGCTGCTCGAGGAACTCGGTCACCGGGTACACAACCTCGGTGCCTGCGTGCCGGACGAGCTGCTGGTCTCCGAATGCCTTCGGCTGCGGCCCGACCTGATCGTGGTCAGCAGTGTCAACGGCCACGGCTTCCACGACGGACTGCGGCTGATCCGTCAGGTCCGAAGCCAGGCAGAGCTGGCCGGCACTCCGATGGTGATCGGCGGGAAGCTCGGTATCGCCGGCCCCGGCTGTGACCGCAGCCGGGCCCAGCTGACCGCCGCGGGGTACGGTGCGGTCTTCGAGGACGGCTCTGGACTGACCGCGTTCCGGTCGTACGTCGGCCGGCTGACCACCGGCGAGGCTCCGTGAGCATCCCGGACACCGGCTCGTTCGGTGACTTCGTCGCGCGCGCTCACCAGGCCGACCGACTCGTGGTGCAACCGCGGATGGGCGTCAGCGATCCCGCTGCGATGCGCACCGGGCTCCTGGCCACCAGAAGCGCGACGGCGACCACCGTCGGAACGATCACGCTCGACAGCTACACCCGGATGGGTGACAACGCGAACGCGCACGCGGCGCTCGCGACCGGGGTCGAGCTGAACGGATATCCCATCGTCGCGCACGATGTGGCCACCACCCGGGCGGTGCTCGACGGTGTGGCCGGTCCCGACTTCCCGGTGCAGATCCGGCACGGTTCGCCCTGCCCCGAGCCGATCGTGGCCGCGCTGATCCAAGCCGGACTGCACGCGACCGAGGGCGGGCCGGTCTCATACTGCCTGCCCTACAGCCGGATGCCGCTGGCGGACTCGATCCCGAACTGGGCCCGCAGCTGCGACCTCCTGGCAGCGGTGCGGACCACCCGGGTCGAACCGCACGTCGAAAGCTTCGGCGGCTGCATGATGGGCCAGCTCTGCCCGCCCGGCCTGCTGGTCGCGCTGAGTGTGCTCGAATGCCTGTTCTTCCGCCAGCACGGAATCCGCAGCGTCTCGCTGAGCTACGCCCAGCAAACCAACCCGGACCAGGACACCGAGGCTCTGCTGGCGTTGCGCCGGCTGGCCGCCCAGTGGCTGCCCGACCTCGACTGGCACATCGTCGTCTACACCTACATGGGTGTGTATCCGCGGACGCCTGTCGGTGCCGCGCGGATCCTCGAGGAGGCCGCCCGGCTGGCCGTCCGGACCGGCGCGTCCAGGCTCATCGTGAAGACGGTTGCCGAGGGCTACCGAATTCCCACCTTCGCCGAGAACGTCGCTGCCCTGGAGACCGCGGCGGTGGCCGCCGAGCGCTGCCTGACGATCGCCGGCGAGGTTGTCGACACCGGCATCCACGCCGAGGCGAGCGCCTTGATCGAGGCGGTGCTCAATCTCGGTCCGGACCTCGGCAGGTCGCTGGCCACCGCGTTCCGGCGGGGCTACCTCGACGTGCCGTACTGCCTGCACCCGGACAACGCCGGCAGGGCCCGCAGCTACCTCGACAGCACCGGGCGGTTGCAGTGGGCATCCATCGGGTCGATGCCGATCCGCGGGGTGGTCGGCCCGACCGGATCCACCAAGCTGACGGCGGCCGGGCTGCTGGACTCGCTGTCGTACGTGGAGCGGACGTTCGACAACGCCGGCCTCGAGCAGGAATACCGAGCCGACTCACTAGGGAGCACACCAGATGACCGAGACCCGGATCCCGGAGACCGAAGCCCGGCTGCCCGCCAGTCCGCGTGAGCACCTGACCTCGCCGGTCACCCGGTCGGTGCTCAGGATCCAGAACCGGATGCTGGCCGCCGCGCGTGAGCTCCTCGCCGACCGGGGCTTCACCGAGTTGCTGCCACCCGTCATCGGCCCGGTCACCGACCCGGGTGCGCGCGGAGCCAAGCAGGTCGACGTGGACTACTACGGGCACCGGTACAAGCTGATGACCAGCGCGATCCTCTACAAGCAGGCCGCCCTGACCTCCTTCGACAAGATCTTCTTCATCGCGCCGAACATTCGGCTGGAACCACTGGAGACCGCCTCGACCAGCCGGCACCTCGCCGAGTTCCACCAGATCGACATCGAGATGGCGGACGCGTCCCGGGACGACGCCATGACGCTCGTGGAGGACCTGGTCCGGTACGTCGTACAGCAGGTGGGGGAGCACCTCCCCGGCGAGCTGGAGGCCCTCGGCCGGGACACCGGCGAGTTCACCGAACTGCTGAGCTCGTCGTTCGGACGCCGTACGCACGCCGACGCGGTCGCCGACCTGGT
This sequence comes from Kribbella sp. NPDC023972, assembly GCF_040639075.1. Classification (NCBI taxonomy): domain Bacteria; kingdom Bacillati; phylum Actinomycetota; class Actinomycetes; order Propionibacteriales; family Kribbellaceae; genus Kribbella; species Kribbella sp. NPDC023972. The sequence continues at coordinate 214,132 of NZ_JBEZZH010000005.1, forward strand.
GGCCATGGGGCACGACCAGAGTCCGGACGCCGAGCTGGACTGGGTCGGCGAGGCGAAGCTGTCCCAGAAGGCGAGCAAGCCGTTCTTCGTCACCGACTACCCGAAGGGTTCACGCGGCTTCTACGACCGGGAGAGCAAGGACCAGCCCGGGATGCTGCGGAACTTCGATCTGATCGCCGCCGAGGGGTACGGCGAGCTGTGCAGCGGCAGCGAACGCGAGCAGGACTACGCGACCATCGTCGCGCGGATGCGGGAGACGGCCGAGAACCCGGCCAAGTACGCGTGGTACCTGCAGATGTTGCGGGACGGCGTACCGCCCAGCGCCGGGTTCGGGCTCGGCCTCGAACGGTTCACGCGCTACGTCGCCGGGCTGGACTCGGTCTGGCAGGCCAGCGCGTTCCCGAAGGTGCCCGGCATCGCTTCGCCCTGACCGCCGGTTCGGGCGAAGATGTCGCGCATGGTGGATACGACCCCCGCACCCGTCGGCCGGCTCAGTCTCGGACAGGGCACGGCGTTGTACGTCGGGGCCGTACTGGCGACAGGTGTCATCGCCCTGCCGGCACTCGCCGCCGACGTGGCCGGGCCCGCGTCGTTGCTGGCTTGGCTGGGTCTCGCGGTGGTGTCCGCTCCGCTGGCGGCGACCTTCGCCGCGCTCGGTGCCCGTCACCCGGACTCGGGTGGGGTCGCGACGTATGCGCGGCTGGCGTTCGGCGACCGGGCCGCGGCGGTCGTCGGCTGGTGCTTCTACCTGCCCGTCCCGGTCGGTGGCCCGGCTGCCGCGCTGTGGGCCGGTGGTTACGTCGAATCAGCACTGGGCGGTGAGCAGAGCACCGTGTTCGCGACCATGCTGGCGCTGTTGGTCGTCGTACCGGTCACCAACGCGTTCGGCATCCAGGTGACCGGCCGGGTCCAGATCATCCTGGCCGGGCTGCTGACGCTCTTCCTGGGCATTGCGGTCGCGCTCTCCCTGCCGCACGCCGACCTGGCCAACCTGCAACCGTTCGCGCCGCACGGCTGGCAGGCAATCGGGCCAGCCGCCGCACTGCTGGTCTGGAGCTTCGTGGGCTGGGAAACGGTCACCTACCTGACCGCGGAGTTCCGCCGGCCGGCCCGCGACGTACCCCGGGCGACCGCCATCGCGGTGATCGTCATCGGCGTGCTCTACCTCAGCGTCGCGTTCGCCACCATTACCGTTCTGGGCCCGCAGGCCGCCGACACCGACGCGCCGCTGGGCGATCTGCTCGCGATCGGCCTCGGCGCCAACGCCCGTGTCCTGGCCGCGATCGCGGCGCTGCTCCTCACCTTCGGCGCGATGAACGCCTACTACGCAGGGGCCGCCAAGCTCGGCGCCGCACTGGCTCGCGACGGCGCACTCCCAGCCTGGCTGTCCCGCGGCAGCTCCGCCGGAGTGGTGCCGCGACGCAGTCTCGTCGTACTTGGCGCACTGTCGACCGTGACTGCCGTGGTCGTGGTGGCGGCCGAAGTGGAGCCGCGGCCTCTGGTCCTCCTCACCACCGGCCTCTTCGTGACGGTGTACGCCGTCGGCGTCGCGGCGGCCGTCAGGTTGCTGCCGCGGCGCAGCAAGGCACGTTTCGCCGCCCTTGTGGCGCAGGGAGCCGTGGTGATCCTGCTGCTGATGGCCGGGCCCTACCTGGTCTGGCCGTTGGTCGTCACCGTGGCCGCACTGCTCTATCTGAGGCTGACCCGTACACGTCGTTGAACGCGGACGTATTTTCGCCGTACCGTCGCGGCCTCTTCCGGGCAGAAGCCGACCGAAGGAGGGACATCCTGTACGCCGAAGGATTCCCCGAGGCAGCGATCCGCAGGCGCGCCCGAGCCGGCGCCGCCGACGCGTTCCCACCGGCGGGCGATTACGGGCAAGCACTGTTCGGCGCTGACGCCGACTGTCCTGACACACCTTCGCCGGCCGACCCGATCGACCGGCTGCGACTGGTGCCACCCGTCTTCGTGCCGCAGCGGCTGGCTCGGCTCGTGGAGCTGGCCCGCGAACCGGTGTACCGGGACGTGGAGCTCGAGACGACGATCGGTGGATTCCGTTCCACGTTGCCGGTGTACATCTCGGCGTTCGGCTCGACCGAGGCAGCCAGCGTCGCCCTCGGCATCGCGGCAGGGCGCCAGGCCGGCCGCCTCGGCATCCCGATGGTCGTCGGCGAGAACGTGATGCCGGTGAACAGCTACGGCCGGCTCGAAGCCGACGCGGAACGCTCGCTGCTCGGCCGGATCAGCGCATACCAGGCCGAGGCGCTGGACGGGTACGGCGGCGTGGTCGTGCAGCAGAGCACCGAAGACGCCGACGCCGAGGTGTGGAACCTGGTGTACAGCGACCCGAACGCGCTGCCCCTGCTGGAGTCCGGGCGGCTGGCGTTCGAGCTCAAGGTGGGACAGGGCGCGAAACCCGGACTGGGCGGGATGACGCTGGTCGGCGCCGCCGCCGCCGAACGGCTGGCCGGCGCCTACCTGCTGGACCCGGTTCTCGGCGGCGACCGGGTTCTGCGCAGCAGCAGCCCCGGCACCTTCACCGAGGAGATCCTGCGGCAGCAGATCCGGCTGATGCGCAACAACTATCCGCGAGCCCGGATCTGGGTGAAACTGCCACCCGCGCGGGACGTGTCGTCAGCAGCTCAAGTGGCCTGGGCGGCCGGCGCGGACGCGGTCTCGGTGGACGGCGCCGAGGCCGGCACCGGCTGGGCTCCCCGGGCGTTTCTCCGCCATGTCGGGCTGCCGCTTGGCGAGTGCCTGCTACGGATCGGCCAGGACCGAACGACGCCAGATGCGTCCTGCCTGCTGGCGTCCGGCCGGATGTGGGAAGGCGCGCGCGTCGCCAAATGCCTGGCACTCGGCGCGACCGCGGCCGGCCTCGGCCGGGCCGCCCTGATCGCCGTGGACACCGACCCCGACCATGGGCTGGTCAACCTGGTCGAGTGCCTGGCCCTCGAGCTGCAGATGCTCGTCAGCGCCCTCGGTAAGTACCACGTGGCCGCGCTCGGTACCGAAGACCTGTGGAGCCCTTCGGATCGGTGACAACCGGTGCCTGGACTCCGGCAGGGCGCAGAGATCCGGGCACCGAGAGAGTCGGCCTACGCCAGCGTCGTCCTGGGCGCCAAGGCCCTGCTCCGGTCCAGCTTCAGCAGGTCGGCCACCGACCGGCGCGGATCCGGTGCCGTCTGCCGGCGGCGAACCAGGTCGACCAGCTCCTCGGTCGGCTCGACCCCGAGCTCGTTGGCCAGACTCCGCTGGAAGAACTCAAGCCGGCGGATCGCCTCGACCACGTTGTCCTCGGCCAGATGAACCTCGATCAGCACCCGGGTCGCGCTCTCCCGCAGCGGTTCCAGCCGCACCGCCGCCATCGCTGCCTCGATCGCCTCGGCGTACCGGCCCGAGCAGGTCAGTTGCTGGGCGGTCAGCTCGAGCGCGTGCAACTGGAGCTGGCGCAGGCGTTCCCGCCCCAGCAGGACCCAGTCGTCGTACCAGCCGGGCAGTAGTTCTCCCATCGCCGCGAGCGTCGGCAGCAGGCCCTGGTCGGCTCCGCACTCACCGTCGTTGATCACCCGGCGGATGGCGGTGATCAGCGTGTTCACGTCGACGTCGACCGACTCGTCGACGCGCAGTGTCTCGTCACCGCTGATGAGTCGGTTTGGGCTCAGCTGGCGCAGCCGCCACAGCGCGGTCCGCAGGCAGGCCTGGGCCTTGGAGTCCGATACCTCCGGCCAGAGCGTGCCAGCCACCTCGGCGCGGCTGGAACGTCCGCGCAGCGCGACGAACGCCACCACGCGGCGCGCACTGAGCGGGATGGACAAGGACTGGTGATCCGCGACAACGCGGAACCCGTCGAGCATTCGGAGCTTCACCGGTCGGTGACCTCCCTCGGGCAGGGCATCCGGATCGGGATCCTCCGCTTGCAGCGCAGCACGCATCTGTCGATCTCCCCCACTGTGAACGAAAACCTCACTGCCGCCGTTGTTCGGCGACATTCCGTGACCGTGAGCACGTCGGGCGGACGGGTCTCCCGGTACAGGCATCGGCGACTCCTCGTTTGAGTGACTCCCGAGCTACATCCCGTGAGTCTGAGCCGTCAGTTACTTGAGTACAAGTCGGTGGCGCGTCGGGATGCAGACAGATGCGACGCGGTTCGGTGTATCACCCGCAGTGGGTCACCCCCTCTCGTTCGGTAGTGGCGACCGGGAGGGAATACGTGGACGACAACAGCGGCGGTGTCGTACTCCAGTTCGGCAGCGGCTTCCAGCCGTACCGGGAGTACCTGATGCAGGGTGCCGCGAAACGCCGGCGGCTCTGGCTGATCGACGACGAGCCGGCCACCTGGCAACAGCCGTACGTCATCGGCAGCTCTGTGGTCGTGCCGCTCGAAGGAGCCGGTCTGGTGCTCGACCACGACGGTCTGCTCGCGGCCGCCGAGGCCGTCGCGCGTACCCATCCCGTCCGCGGAGTCTTCACGTACGACGAACCGTCGGTCATCGCCACCGCACTGGTCGCGGACCGGCTCGGACTCCCAGGCCTGACCGCCCAGGGTGCGCAGGGTTGCCGCGACAAGGTCCGTACCAGGCAGGCACTGACCGCCGCCGGGCTACCACAACCGCGCTTCGCGGTGGCCGCGACTGCCGACGAGGCCGCCACCGCGGCAGCGGACATCGGGTATCCGGTCGTGGTCAAACCGCGCGGCATGGCGGCGAGCATCGGCGTGGCCGTGGTGGACGACAAGGCCGGCCTGGCCGATGCGTTCGACCGGGCCGACCGCTCCAGCCGAAGCGGTCCGGCCGAGTATCACGGTGGGGCGCTGATCGAGGAACTGGTCGACGGGCCGGAGATCAGCATCGACGGTGCGGTGGTGGCAGGCGAGTACCTGCCGTTCTGTATCGCCCACAAGCAGCTCGGCCCACCGCCGTACTTCGAGGAGGTCGGCCACATCGTCGACGGCGCCGACCCGTTGCTGGCCGACGCCGAGCTGCGCGAGCTGCTCCGGGCCACGCACGAGGCGATCGGCGCCCCGTACGGCATCACCCACACCGAGATCCGGTTCAGCTCCCGCGGACCGGTGGTGATCGAGGTGAACGGCCGGCTCGGCGGTGACCTGATCCCCTACCTGGGCAAGCTGGCCACCGGTGTCGACCCCGGCGCGGTCCTGGTCGACGTGGCGCAGGGCATCCGCCCCCGGCTGGAGCCCGATCACCGGACCTGCGTCGGGATCCGGTTCTGTTATCCGCCCGAGGACTGTCGCGTCGTGGAGATCGTCGTACCGGAGCCGGGGGCGGTCCCCGGCCTGGTGGAGGCACATCCGATGGTGGCCCACGGAGCGACCGTCCGGCTTCCGCCGCGGGCCCACATCGGCCGGCACGCGTACGTCGTCTGCACCGCGGACGATCCCGCCACGTGTGCCGACCGGCTGACCGCCGCGGCGGACCTGGTCGAGTTGACGTACGACGCAGTGAACGAGCCCGAGTATTCCGGACGGCCCTGGTGAGCCACTGTGCTTTTGGCCTCGCCTCCGGCTCGGCTGGTCATGGGGCCTTGGCTCCCGGCCTTCCCTCGTCGCTCCGGTCGCTTCGCTCCCTGCGCTCCTCAGTCCAGGCCGGGAGGCCCCATGACCGCTCCCTTCGCTCCTCAGTCTCAAGCCAGGAGGCCACATGACCAACCGTGAGGTCGAGTTGCTCGCAGTCGGCGCCGGGCCGGCGAACCTGGCCCTCGCGGTCGCGCTCGAAGAGCTCGGCACCGACGGCCTGGCCGAGAACTCGCTCGTCATCGAACGCGGCCACGCGGTCCAATGGCAACAGGGTCTGCTGCTGCCGTGGACGAAGAGCCAGGTCGCCTTCGCCAAGGACCTGGTGACGTTGCGCAACCCGCGCAGTGAGTTCACCTTCCTGAACTACCTGCGCAGCGTCGGCCGACTGGACGACTTCATCAACATGGGCAGTTTCACGCCGTACCGTGTCGAGGTCTCGGGCTATCTCAAGTGGGTGTCGGAGTCGCTGCGGAAGGTGCGCCTCCAGCTGGGCTGTGACTGTACGTCGATCGAGCCGGTCCGGGACTCCCGCGGCACCCTGACCGGGTGGCTGACCCGGCTCGGCGACGGCAGCACCATCTCCAGCCGTTACCTGGTCATCGGAGCCGGGCGCGACCCGTACCTGCCGCCGGTGCTGGCCGGCCTGCCCACCGACCGGTTGATCCACAGCACCCGGTACCGCAGCCGGGTGACGGCGCTGGACAAGGACCAGCCGTACCGGGTCGCTGTGATCGGCGCGGCGCAGAGCGCGGCCGAGATGTTCCGGGCGGTCCAGATCGACCTGCCGAACGCGGACGTGAGCTGGGTGATGCGATCGATCGGCCTACGCGCGTACGACACGAACAAGTTCACCAACGAGCTGTACTACCCGTCGTTCGTCGACAAGTTCTTCGAGGCCAAGCCGGAAGGCAAGGCGCAGATCCTGCGGGAGATGCACCTGACGAACTACTCCGGCGTCGAGACCGACCTGTTGCAGGAGCTGTACACCGGCCTGTACCTGGACCGGCTCAGCGGGGTCGAACGGCGGCGCCTGGTGCCGATGACCGACATCACCGGTGCCCGCATGGACGGTGACGAGGTCGTCCTGGAGCTGACCGACCGCAAGACCAGCGCCATCAGTGAGCTACGCCGGGACCTGGTCTTCCTCGGCACCGGCTTCGTCCGGGAGATGCCCCGTCTGGTCCGGGGCCTCGGCGCGGCGATCGGACTGGAGCGGATCGAGGTGACGCGGCAGTACCGGCTGAAGCTCGGCGAACCGTCGAACGCGGCCTGTTATCTGCAGGGCGTGAACGAGGCGACGCACGGTATCGCCGACTCGCTGCTCAGCGTGCTCGGCAACCGGGCCGCCGAGGTCACCCAGGACATCCTCGCCCGCCGGCACGGAAAACGAGTCAACGGGGTGCACCGGGCCGCGGCGGAGGAGCTGACTGCTGTCCCGTTGTCCGCCGACGGTGCGCTGCGTACCTGAGGCGGCGTCGGCCGATGCCCGGGCCGGAGAAGTCTCTGCTCCCCACGCCCGGCCGTGCACTGGCGGTGGCTGTCGGCCTGGTCGCCGGCGCGATCGCTCTGGTCGGTCTCGCGTACGCCGCGGGGTGGCTGACACCCGACCACACCGTCGGGGCTGCGTCTGTGCCGCCGGCCGCTGGGCCGACGCCGGCACAGCTGCTGTGGCGGCTGCTGCTGGCGATCGCGGTCGTCTGCGCGCTGGCCACTCTGTGTGGCCGGCTCGCCCGGCTGATCGGGCAGCCCGCGGTGGTCGGCGAGATCGTGGCCGGGCTCGTGCTCGGGCCGTCGGTGATCGGATCGGCGGCGCCGTGGCTGTTCGACGCCGTCCTGCCGGCCGAGGTGCGGCACGATCTGGGCCTGCTGGCGCAGGCCGGGCTGGCCGTCTTCATGTTCACCGTCGGCGCCGACTTCGGCCGTGACCGGATCGGCCGCGACCGCGGTGCGATCGCGGCCGCCAGCCTCGCGATCATGGCAGTGCCGTTCGCCTTCGGCGTCCTCGCGGCGATGCCGCTCTACTCGACGCTGGCCGGTCCGGCGGTGGACCGGTTGCCGTTCGTCGTCTTCATCGGTACGGCGCTGAGCATCACCGCTTTCCCGGTCCTCGCCCGGATCGTGCAGGAGTGCGGACTGCACGGCAGCCGACTCGGTTCGTTGGCCATGTTGTGCGCCGCCGCTGCCGACGTACTCGCCTGGTGCGCACTCGCGATCGTGATGGCGATGATCCGGTCGGCGGGCCCGGGTGAAGCCCTGCTGGCGCTCGCCCTGACCGTGCTGCTCGGCGCAAGCTGCCTGCTGGTCCTCAAACCACTGCTCCGACGACTCGCCGTTCGGTACGCCGCCGCGGTGCCGACGCCGATCCTGGTGCTGCTCGTACTCGCTTTGATCCTCGGCCTCGCCGCGGCGACCGACTGGATCGGGGTGCACGCGATCTTCGGTGGCTTCCTGGCGGGTCTGGTGCTGCCGAAGGACAGCCTGCCGGTGGGGCAGGTCGCCGAGCAGCTCGGCAGCCTGAACCGCGCGCTGCTGGTGCCGGTCTTCTTCGCCTCGATCGGCCTGCAGACCGACATCACCGCGGCGGTGTCCCAGCCGCAGGTGCTCGCCGCCGGTGCGCTGCTGCTGGTCGTAGCGATCGCCGGCAAGGTGTGCGGAGCCGTGCCGGTGGCCCGGGGCGGCGGTCTGCCGGTCCGCGCCGCAGTCGGCCTCGGTGTCTTGATGAACGCCCGTGGGATCACCGAGATCGTCGTCCTGTCCGCCGGGCTCGGTGTCGGCATCATCAACCACAGCGCCTTCACGGTGATGGTGGTGATGGCACTGGTCACAACCATGATGGCCGCTCCGTTGCTGCAGCTGCTCGGCCCGACCCTGCGGGATCGCAGCGCCACCGACCGGTTACCGACGGGTGCGTATGCGAGCGGTGACGCCACACGCACGATTTCGTGACGAATCGACTACGTCTGGGTGACGGCACCGGTGATCGAATGGGCCGCGAAGGCAGCACTGACGACGACCGCGGGGGACGTGGTGAGGCACAGGGCCGTCCAGGGTTTTTGCCGGGGTGAAATTTACCGAGCCCGCTGTGGAAACGGGCTTTCGGCCGGTGGTCCGCCACCACCGGCCCGATTTCCTGTGCCTTTTGCTCACGGACGCCGCCATCTGTGGGGAACAGCGAAAGGACGTGGAGCGTGTCGACGATCTCGCTACGCAAAACTGCACGGCCGGCCGAGGGAAATCGCCACCGCAACGATTCAGGACCCTCGCTCGAGGTCCTTCTCGACCGGGCACTCAACTCCGACTGGTCAGCGTGGAAGGAGTTGGAAAGCCGCTACAGTCCTCTGCTCCTCCATGCCGCTCGTGGCATCGGCCTGAGCCACAGTGACGCCGCTGATGTCGCTCAGTTGACCTGGCTGCGGTTGTGGCAACACGGTCGCCAGATCCGCGACCCCGAGTGCCTCCCGGCTTGGCTGGCCGCGACGGCCCGGCGGGAGGGCCTGCGGGTCGCGATCAGCCGGAAGCGGTACCTGCTGTACGCCGACCCGACAGCCGAGCACAGCGACGGCCACCGCGCGGCTGTCCTCGACGTCTACCCGGTCGACGGAGAGTACGAACCGTCCACCGAGCAGGCCCTGTCCAGGCTGCCCGGCCGGTACCAGAAGCTGATCCGGCTGCTGATGTCGGACAGTTGCCCGTCCTACACGGAGATCGCGGAGAAACTCAACCTCCCGATCGGCAGCATCGGCCCGATGCGAATGCGCGCCCTGCAGATGCTCCGCCGCACCCCAGAACTGGCAAGCCCCACCACCCGCTGACCCACCGTTCGCCCACTTCCGGAGCGGGCGGGTGACGATCAACTGCCGGATCCACCAGGGTCCCGCAGTCCCCCGCCCCTCCAACACGTCGCTCACCGCACCTGACGAAGCAGGCGTCCCGTGATGGTGGGCGCGACGCTAGGACCAGTGTGACGGGCGGATGAGCCGTGGCGGGAGCGTCGTACTGGCGTCGCCGCGGGTTGCGTTCACCTGCATCTGGGTCAGGAAGATGCTTCGCGCCAGGGCGGCGCCGCGCAGGTCGGTATCCCGGAGATCGGCACCGATCAGGTCGGCGGCCGTGAGATCGGCCTGACGCAGATCGGCGGCGATCAGGTAGGCGCTGCGCAGGTCCGCGCCGCGGAGGTCGGCGCCGCGCAGCTTCGCGCCGATGAGGTCGGCGCCGCGGCGGTTCAGCGGTGCGTTCGAGACCCCGGTACGGACGAGCTCGCTCGTCTGTAGCAGCAGGTCGTTGATCCTTGAGCGGTGGGCGGACACGTCAAGCTCCGCGAGCGACTCCGGACTGCCGAGGGTCAGGCGTTCGGTGTCGTCGAGCGCACGCTTGAGCCCGCCGTGCAGCGAAGGTGCCAGCTCCAGCGCCTCGGTCAGGTACCAGAGCAGCTCATGCAGCAGCCGCACCACCGCGAACACTTCGAATGTCAGCGCACCCGAGTCCGCCGCCAGCCGCCAGTCGCGGCCGCCGAAGGTCACCTGCGTGACCTTCTGGCCGGCGCCGAAGCAGTCGTACACGGTGCAGCCGGGGAAGCCGCCGTCCCGCAGCCGCGCGTGGATTCCGCAGCGGAAGTCCTGCTTCAGATTCGGGCACGGTTGACCGGCCGGCTTGTCGATGGCGAAGTCGTCGGACGCGGTCAGCGCCAGCGCCACGCAGCACAGCCCGGCGCACTGCGCACAGTCGGCGCGCAGGTCCGGGCGGCTTACGGGCTGGTGGGGCATGTCCCTGTCGAGGCTAGGGCGTGCGGCCGCGGGTCGCATCAGTTGCGCCGTGCGGATCGAGAAGTTTGCGCGGCGCGCCTGCGGAGCTGCGTCATCGCCTCTCGGGCACATGAAGCAGCCGATGGATGCCCGGAGTCGGTGGCGAGTTGATAGGCCCGCTCGGCGCCGGCGAGGTCGCCCTGATCCTCCCGGAGCACCCCGAGGTCGAAGGCCGCCTTCGGGGCCATGTCAGCGTGCCCGGAGTCGATCGCCAACTGGAAGGCCAACTCCGCGGCGGCGAAGTTCTGCTGACCGTGACAGAGCACGCCGAGGTTGACCGCCGCCTGCGGGGCCTGGTCGGCGTGACCGGTGTCGATCGCCAGCCAATAGGCCCGCTCCGCCCCGGCCAAGTCGCCCCGCCCCTCACGCAGCACCCCGAGGTTGACCGCCGCCTTCGGGGCTAGGTCGCCGTGCCCGGAATCAATCGCCAGTTGATAGGCCCGCCCCGCTCCGGCCAAGTCGCCCCGTTCCTCACGGAGCACCCCCAGGTTGACCGCCGCCATTGGGGCCATGTCGGCGTGCCCCGAGTCGATCGCCAGTTGATAAGCCCGCTCCGCCCCCGCCGAGTCGCCCCGTTCCTCACGGAGCACCCCCAGGTTGACCGCCGCCTTCGGCGCCTGGTCGGCGTGCCCCGAGTCGATCGCCAGTTGATAGGCCCGCTCCGCCCCTGCCGGATCGTCACGGAGCACTCCGAGGTTGACCGCGGCCATCGGGGCCAGGTCAGCGTGCCCTGAATCAATCGCCACCTGGAGGGCCTGCTCTGCCCCGGCGAAGTCGCCCCACCGCTCACGGAGCACCCCGAGGTTGACCGCCGCCTTCGGCGCCTGGTCGGCGTGCCCGGAATCAATCGCCAGTTGATACGCCCGCTCCGCCCCGGAGAAGTCGCCCCGGTCCTCACGGAGGACACCGAGGTTGAACGCCGCCCGCGGTGCCCCGTCGGCATGCCCGGAATCAATCGCCAACTGCAGGGCGCGCTCTGAGCCGGCGATACCCTTCCGACCCTGCTCGCTTGTTTCCATCACGGCTTCCCCCGCCCAAAGGCGCACCGCTGCGCGCCATTCTTCATACGGTACAGAACATCGCCAGAAATACGAGCGTGCTGCCAATGTCAACAGGATTCCCATTCCATCGACAGATTTCTGCGGCTTCCCGCGGAACGCCTTCTCGTCGCAGAGTGGGACGAGAAGGCGCCGTGCTGAGGTCACCTGATGCGGGCGGAGCTCCAGAGGTACGTGTCGTAGCCGAATGTGCCGCCACCGGGTGCCAGCGTCTTGGCGTCCGAGTCGAACGCCACGTGCAGCCCATCGTCGGAGATCGCCGGGCCGTGACTGCCGTTGCGGCCGTCGACCCGGGCCTGATCCAGGCCGTCCGTGATCCAGCCGAGAGAGCCGGTCTTCCGGTCCAGCCGGAACACGTCGCTGAGCTCCCCCTGGTCCGCGCGAGTCAGGCGAGCTGTCGTCCCGAACGTGACGTACCGCCCGTCGGCGGAGATGTCAGTACGGAAGCTGGCGCCGATGGCCCAGGCCGGCTGGCCCAGATAGTCGGCGGAGATCAGCTCGAGCCGATCGGTACGGAGGTCGCGAAGCCAGACGTTCGGAATCGGATCCATTCCCGGCTGCCACCCGACGACGGTGAAGACCACGAACCGTCCGTCGTTGGAGACGGCCGGCTTTCCGGCCTCGAGAGACTCGGACTGGGGGTCGACCGTCACGCCCCGCGAAACCACTCGAGTCGTGTTGGTACCGCGGTCGCGGACGGCGACCGCCGTACTGGAGGTGAAGGCTACGAGGCGCCCGTCCGCCGAGACCGCGGGATCACTGGAGGAGTAGTCCGACTGGAGTCCGTCTTCGGTCAGTGAAACCCGTTCGGTCCGTCCGGCCTCGAGGTCCCGGACGAAGACATCTCCGGTGCCGTTGGTATCGCCGGCCACCAGGTTCGTCGATCCCGAGGTGAACGCCACCTGGCGGCCATCGGCCGAGATCTCCGGCTGGTGCGCACCGGCGTCCGCCTGACCCTGGCGGCCTCCGGAGACCAGCGTCGTACGCCCGGTCAGCAGATCGCGAAGGAAGACATCCGGGCTGTTGTTGGTGTCACCAGGCAGCAGGTTCGAGGCGTCGGAGGTGAAGACGACGAACCGCCCGTCGGCCGAAATCGACCCTTGCCGGCTCTCCTGATTGCCCTGAGCCCCACCGGTCCCGACTGATACGAGGGTCGTACGGCCGGTAGTGGTGTCCCGGACGAAGACGTCCCGTCGGCCGTTGGTGTCATTGGCCACGAGATCGGTCGCGTAGGAGGAGAAGACGACGTAGCGCCCATCAGCCGACACTCCCACACCCTTCTCGGTTCCAGGGAACAAGCCGGCGTTGCCGCCACCTCCGCCCGCTCCGACCGACACGAGTCCGATCGTGCCCTGGGGTCGATCGCCGCCGGCGGAGGCCGGGCCGGCGATCGCTCCCACCGGTACTGCGGCTACTGCAAGTACTGCGAATGCGGTGCGAATCGGTCTGCGGACGTGGATGGTGTGAAGAAGTTTCACGATGCCCCCCTTAAGGACACCTGTTAGATGCACCCGCACAGCCGGAAGTTTCAGACCCAGCGAGAAGTACCTGGACGGCCCGATCTCGCAACCCGCGGATATTCATCTGTTTGAGCAAGAATCGGCAACGGAAATCGACGGGTCCGGACGGCGACAGCAGGCATTCCAGGTCGTAGCATCACGATGAAGGTGGGCGCGTTTCCAGGGGTGGTCGACGAACATGGATGGAAACCGGAACAACTCGAGATCCGCTGCCGACTATGACGGACCCATCTTCCAGGCGTTCAGCATCAAGACGACCAGGACCCGGGCGCGCCCGAAGGTGGACCGGGCGGTCAGCGACGTCCTCGGCCCCGGATGGCAGGTGGAGAGCTACGGCGGCCGCGCCGACTTCTTCGAGGTGTTCGCCGGCGAAGGCGCGCTGACTGCTCGCGAGGCGTGGGACCGGACCTACCTGCTCCGCGCGCACGCCGGCATCTCCAGCGCCGAGCCGCTCTTCAAGGCGTGGGTGACGGATCGTCCGGACTGGGATGTCAACGTCACAGCGGCAACCGGCGACGAGGTGCGCGGCCCTCAGGCCGCATTCGGGTTCCCTGGCTGGAGTTGCGGCAGTGGCGACGATCTCACCAAGGCGAAAGGGCACGAATGGAGCCTGGAGCTGGCCAACGTGCTGCGGGCCTGGAGCAACCACTTTCCGAGTCCGGGTCCCGGACCGGGTGACGGTGTCATCGTCGGCCATCCGGACACCGGCTACCGGAACCACCCAGAGATCGTGGCGAACCTGCTGGTTGCCAAGGGCTACGACCTCTTCCGTGACGACACGGACCCGCTGGACGAACTGAAGAAGACCTTTCCCTGGCAGAACCCCGGCCACGGCACGGGAACGGCGAGCGTCATCGTCAGCCCCGAAGGTCCACCGCACGGGGTGTCCGGCACAGCGCCGTACGCCAAGCTGATTCCCTTCCGGGTTTCCGACAGTGTGGTCGTCCTCGACACCGTCAACCTCGCCGGCGCGATCGAAAGAGCCACCGACCAAGGGGCCCACGTCATCTCGATCAGCATGGGCGGGCTCGGCAGTGATCGCCTGCATGACGCCGTGATCTATGCGACGAGCAGAGGGGTGATCGTGCTCGCCGCCGCGGGAAACTGCGTTCGGTTCGTGGTGTTCCCCGCCGCGTACGACGAAGTCGTGGCGGTCGCCGCCTGCGATGCCGACAGGGCACCGTGGGCGGGTTCTTCGAACGGACGCGCGGTGGACATCACCGCCCCCGGCGACCGGGTCTGGCGAGCCACAGCGAACGTCGACAACGCCGTCGCCAGCGTCGGTCAGGGATCCGGTACGTCGTACGCCGTTGCCACGGTCGCCGGAATTGCAGCCTTGTGGCTCGCGAAGCACGGGCGGAACACGATCATCCGCGCGTGCGGCGGCAAGGAACGGATCGCTCCGACGTTCCTGCAGCTGCTCCGGGCGACGGCGACCCCCATGCCTGGCTGGCCGCCGGGCCAGTTCGGCGGCGGGCTGGTGGATGCTGACGCGCTCCTGTCCGCGGCCTTGCCCAACGGCAGAACCATCCCCACCCTCGCACCGACAGCGAGCGAGCACGCGGTAGTCGGGCGCGGCGGCGTCGCCACGTTCAACCATCTGTTCGAGGGGTCGGCCGGTACCCGCCCCGGCCACCGATCCTTGAACGCGGACGCAGCACCTCCCGGATCCTCCGAGCTCGAAGACCGGCTGGCCGACCTCCTCAACACCACCGTGGACAAACTGCCGGCCGACCTCGGCCAAGTGGGCCAGGAACTCGCCTTCCATCTTGCCAGCGACCCCGTGCTCTACCGCCGCTTCGCCAGTACCGGACCCGTTCGCGATCTCCTGTTGGGGAAAGGCGTCTCGAACGCACTCGAGGTCAAACTCAGCCGTGATCGCCCAGACAAGTAAAGGCGGTTGTAGTGCGCGGGTCACGCTGCTCGGGCGGTCTTCTGCCCGAGCGCCCAGAACGGCCATTGCGTTCCGGACGAGTGAAGACACGCGAACGCGCCAATGTCAATAGCCGGGCATTTGTCTTCAGCGGGCGTGCAGAAACGTGCGTTTCAACTGGCTTTGAGTTGTGTATTGGCTTGACGTGGCGACGGTGGGTATCAATGCTGACAGCATCGGTTCTCGGATGCGCGCGGTGAATCCTCGGGGGGAATCATGTCGGCATCGGCCGACCGGAGTACCGGTCTGCCGCACCTGCAGGGACAGTGGCGACGACTGTCCACCGCCGAGTGCGCCCAGCGCTACCCGGTCGAGATCACGTTCGTCCTGGCGACGTACCGGGGAGCACGGGGGCCTGATCAGGGGATGATCTGGTGGGACGCCGGAACCTACCGACTGGCCGACGAGCGGACCCTGATCCTGAGTACGGCGACCGACGAGCTGGTGGAGTATCCCGTCCAGCTCACCTCACAGCGCTTCACGTTCACAGATCCGGAAGGGTGTGAGGTCACTTACGAGCGCACGACCTCTCCCCCGCCGTCGCCATCCGGGTCGATTCCCGAGGGGGGAGAATGACATGCCCGATGGTAACGACCCAAGAGATCTGTCCGATGCGGACGCATTCGGGTTGCCGGCCGTCCAGCCCGGTGTTCCGGTAGCCACGCCGATCGCCTTCGACGACCAGCAACCAGACGCCGACACGCCACAGCTTCCCGGCCCGGATCCGGCGCCGCCTGAGCTTCCGTCCTTTCCCGTCCCCCAGGCCCCGTTTCCTCCGCCACCGCCATTCAAGCCATGCAACCTCGGCTTCCGGGACGGTTGCTACGCCGTGACGTTCCGTCCGAAGGGTTCGCTCCGGCCGCTGGTCGGGACCCTCAGGATCGACCGCGGCGCCCCCGACGCCGGGCCGGACGGTGTGATCGTGAGTGGCGACCTCTACCTCGGCGCACCACCTTGGGTCGTGCACCCCGATGCGACCCGCGCCGCTGACACCGGCCAGGAGGGAGCATCCGCCTCCGGATCGGTCGCGGCAACGCTGAGTCGCGGTGGCCCGCCGTTCGAACTGCAACCGATACAGCGAATCCCCATCTACCCCCGGCACCGGTATCACTCCTACCTGAGCGGCACCCGGCTCGTCGTACCTGCGTTCACGATCGGGAATCGTCCGTGCCAGGTCACCATCGACGTCGACCAGTACGACTACACCCAGCCGCCCGCCGGGTCGTACGAAGGCTCCTTTCCGGCATCGCCGAGCCGCAGCCTGCGGTTCGTCCTGCACCGCGCCTCGGGGCCGTTCCCGCTGCCGTTCCTCGGTGGGCCTCGCTTCCAAGGTCGCGTGGTCGAGGGAACCGCGGACCGCGGATCGATCACGCTGACGTGGGTCTCGTCGCACCTGCGCCGTGCCGTCCTGGAGATCGACGTACTCACGGGAGCGGTCGCACCGGCTCCGGTCCCGCACCCTTCGGGGACTGGCACCGAGTACTTCGACACAGTCTTCGCCGGCGCCCGTTGGGACCTCACCGTCGTGACGGACCAGATCGACGTCGGGGCGCCGCCAGGCGTGGACCCGAACATCTGCTGGTCGAGCGCCGACCTGCACAACCTGATGACGACCGTGCGCAAGGCGACGACGGATCTGGACACCGAATGGCGAACCCACCTGGTCGTCGTACCGGCCACGATGGGGTGTTCCCGTGGCGTCATGTACGACCAGATCGACGTACCGCGGGAAGGATCGGCGAGCTTCTCCGACGACGGCTACCCGGCCTCGCACTCGAGCAATTTCGGGAACGCCGAGGACGAGATGCAGCGAGACGTGCCGCGAGCCTTCCTCAGATCGGCGAGCCACGAGGTCACCCACGCGTTCAACCAGATCCACCAGGAGAGCGAGACGACGGCCGACAACTCGATCATGACGACCACGCCGAGCGTGGCCGACGTTCTCGGCGGTCCCGCCACCGGCGCTCCTGGCGTGTTCCCGGATCAGATCAACCTCGGGTTCAACCCCACCGTCCGCAATCACCTGGCGCACATGCCCGATCCGGTGATCAGGCCAGGCGGCTGGCCGTTCGCCAGTTGGTTCCCCTCCGGCGCGCCCCAGGCCGGCGATCGGGAACTGTTCGACCCGTCCGAACTGTCGCTCGAGGTGACCGTCGACACCCCGCGAGCCGCTTTCGGCGCACCGGTCACAGTGACCTGGACGTTGACGAACACCTCGAACGCCGAGCTGATCGTCCCCAACGACGTTCGCTTGGAGGGCCTGTTCGCCACCATGACCGTCTCCGATGATCGCGGCACCGAGCTTCCCGTCCGGCCGTTCGTCATCGAGTGCGAGACCGTTCGGCTCGAACCACTCGCGCCCGGCGAACGACGGACAGCGAGCTATCGAGTGTTCTGGAGCTCAGCCGGGTTCGCGCTCGATCGGCCCGGCCGGCACGTGGTCACCGTGGCGGTGGCCTGGTCAGCCGGTGGCATCCCGGTCGGCGTCGTCGACGACGTCGACCTGTGGGTGGACCACCCGACCAACGACACGGAGAACCGGGACGCCTCGTTGACGATGAATCCAGAGGTAGGCAAATGGGTCGCCCTCGGCGGCGGCGCCTACCACCTCACCGAAGCAGTGGACCGCCTGTCCACGCTGGCCGGCGGAGGCGCGACACCCGGTACCCGAGCAGCCGACGCGCCGGAGCCGTCGCGAGTCGCCGAAGCATTCGCCGGCCTTCTGCCCAACCGCGACGCGGAGTCCATCGACTCGACAGCCAAGCGCACCCGGCGCGCGACAGCCAAGAAGTCAGCCGCGGCCAAGAAGTCCCGTCGATAGGAGCTGGCCGGCCACCGTGCCCAAGTTAACGGGCGCGGTGGCCAGGGTCGGTTCTAGGCGCGGTCGGCGGAGAGTTCCGCGGCGATGTGTTCGCCGATCAGGAGGCAGGCGGTTGCGGCCGGGGACGGGGCGTTGAGGACGTGCAACGTGCGGCCGTCGCGGAGAAACAGGAAGTCGTCGACGAGCTTGCCGTCACGCGTGACCGCCTGCGCGCGCACTCCCGCGCCCGAGCGCCGTACGTCCGACACTCGCAGCTCAGGCAGCATCCGCTGGGCCTCACGGACCAGGGCCCGGCCGGTGAGTGAGCGCAGTACCTCTTTCGCCCCTGTCTTGCCGTACCGCCGGGCGAGACGCCACGAGCCGCGGTAGGCGACGGACTCCCACAGGTCCCGGGCGACGATCTTCGACCAGGAATACCCCTCCCGGGCCAGGGCCGGTACGGCGTTCGGCCCGACGTGCACGCTGCCGTCGATGCCACGGGTGAGGTGGACGCCGAGGAACGGAAACTCGGGATCGGGCACTGGATAGACGAGACCTTTCACCAGATGGTCGCGCTCGGGGACGATCTCGCTGAACTCGCCGCGGAACGGCAGGATGCGGACACCGGGCTCGAGACCCGAGGCCCGCGCGAGCCGGTCACTGTGCAGCCCGGCACAGACCGCGACGCGGTCCGCCTCGATCACGTCCTCCGTCGTCCGTACCCGGACGACCGAGCCCGCGTTCTCGATCGACGTGACCGTCACGCCGGTGCGGATCTCACCTCCGGCCGCGCGAACGTCCTCGGCGAGCGCGCCGGCCACGAGCTTGAAGTCCACCCGCCCGGTGGAATCGACCGCCAGGGCTCCCTTCACGCGCAGGTGCGGCTCGCGCTCCGCGACCTCCTCGAGGGTGAGCCGACGGACCGGGACACCGTTCTCGCGGCCGATGCCGTACAGGCGGTCGAGCTGTGGGAACTCGGCCTCCGTCGTCGCGACGACGAGCTTCCCGGGGACGTCCACCGGGATGCCCTTCTCCTCGCAGTACTCCCTCAGCGCGGCTCCCCCGGCCACGGCCAACCGCGCTTTCAGCGATCCGGGCTTGTAGTACAGCCCGGAATGGATCACTCCCGAGTTGTGTCCGGTCTGGTGCGCTCCGACCGACGGTTCCTTCTCCAGTACGACGACCGGGGTACCGGGATCGAGCCGCTGCAACGCCCTGGCCACGGCCAGACCGACGATGCCGCCGCCCACCACAACCGCAGATGCCATCGACCTCTCCCTGTACTGACTCCAGCTTGTCTCAAAAGAGGCGGAATGGTGGCCAGAAATACAGTCTCGAAAGTCTCCGCGTCGAGCTCGCATGCAGACAGAGCCGGTCCGTCGCGCTCTAGGAGTCCGCTAGCCACGCCAGTAGGCGGCCCTGGGACCAGCAGCGGCCGACGGCTTCGGCGTACAAGGTCGACTGGTTGAGCACGGCCAGGCCGATGATGCTGTGGCCGGAGGCGCGGCGATCGCCGAGGGTCGGTATGGCCGGCGCGACTCCGACTCCCTCCGCTGACACCCATGCGACTGGCCGGCCGGTCGCCGCTCCGTCGAGGCGGTGCAGGAAGCGCAGGCGGCTCTCGAGCGAGAACTGCGACAGTGCCCACGTCGTGGTGACCACGGGCAGGGCGTCGGCGGGCACTCGGGCGAAGGCGTCGGGCAGCACCTCGACGGCGTCACCGTGCAGCAGCAGCGGAGGATCCGTCGCCGCCAACGCCAACTCCGCGTCGAGTCTCGCGATCTGCTCCCGCTGATCCGGCCACAGGCAGGCCCGCAACCATCGAGCCTCCTCAGCGTCGGTCACGTCGACGGGATCGAGGTCGACGCCGATCCGGGTGACGACGTCGGGCATCGCCCGCGTCGGAACGGGCCGGTCCCCCACGATTGAAGCCGACAGCTGCACGGGAGAGGACGGGTCGCCGAGCGATTGTCCGTTGCTGTACGTGATGCCAACACGATCGACATTGAGGTTGAACCCAGCCGAACAGCCCACGTCGATCAGACCCACCGCATTCGCGCCCACCCGGCGCGCCGCCTCGGCGATGGCCGGATACAGCACGGCACAGCGTCCGGCCTCGTTGGTTCGCGTCTGCCGACGTACGGCGATGGCCACGACCGAGTCGGTCATTCGCAGCAGCGTGTCGATCGCCGCTTCCGCGGCAGCGTCGCCGTCCCCAACGGCATAGGCCGCGGCAAGCGCCGGGGCGCGTCCGTCAAGCGCGAGGTCGTGCAGCGCGGCAAGGATCAGCGCGGGGTGCCGCTTGCGCGCCGGCGCCGCCTCGATGGCCCGCAGCGCCTCGTCGGACTCACTCAGAGCAATGGCGATTCGCTCGTACAGCGGCGATGCCTTGGCGGCGTCAACCTCACCGAAGTGTCGGTACACCTGAGCGAGCGTGCGTGCCCTACTCAACGGTTTTGCGCTTTCCTGCGGTGGGCTCCGGCATTCCGCCGATTCTAGCCACTGGGCCCTTGAGCACCGCGGGGTTATTCGTTGAAGGCGGCCAGGCGCTCATGCTGGGTGTCGCGGCGGCGCTTGGCGATTGCGGCGGCTCGTTCGGCGCGCGTGAAGGCGCGTTCCAGTTTCCTGGTGTGGCTTTGGGCTGTGCGCAACTCGCGGCGGGCTTCCTCGAGTTCGTTCGTGAGTCGCTCGATCGCGGTATGCATGTCGGCGATGTGGTGTTCGTTCGCGTCGAGCTCCGCCTCGGCGGCCCGGCGCTGGTTCTCGGCTTCGACGTACTCGGCCTCGACCTCCCGCAGTCGTTCCTGCAGCTCGGCTCGCTGCCGCCGGAGGGCCTCTTTCTGGGCATCCGCTTTCTGGCCACCCGCGCGAGCGTCCGCCGGTTTGGCCGGAGCCGCCTTCTTCGCCGGAGTCTTGGCTCGCGGCGTACGCGGAGCCTTCGCCACCTTCAGTGGGCGGACGGTCACCGGCTCACCGCGCTCGTCCACCACGCCGAAGCCGATGTGGCGCAACCCACTGGTCAACTGCCCGGTGCGGAGCAGTTTGGCCGCTCCGGGGTCGACCAGTGCGGCGTCCAGAGTCTCTGCCAGCCGCTCGGCGACGGTCGGCGTGACGGCCCGGCCCATCGCCGCCGCCTCTGTTCTCGCGGTCGCGACCAAGCGCTGGACCAAGTCGTGCCGGCGAGGAGTGAGTCTCCGCAACCGTGCCCCATCCCCGGCGAGAACGACCGCGCGAAGTTCATCGCCGAACTCCGTCAGTTCGGCGATCTGATCCGGCGCGACCCGGACCAGATGATTGGCCAACCAGGCCGCAATGGTCGGCTTCCGGAGCGCCTTGACCGCGGCGCCGCCGCCGCTGTCACCGGCCTCCTTCAGCGCGATGGCCAGCCGATTGCGCGCCGGAGTGAACTCATCCGGGGGCAACCCGTACAACTCCACCACCGCGTCAACGTCCACGACTCCACCCTGAGGCCGATCAGTTGCCTTAGGCAACTCGATGAGCGGCATCACTCGATGGAGCCCGCCGGCTACAGGCGCGGCGCCGCACTGACCGGATAGCGGGCAACGGGGGGCTCTTGGGGCTCTGTGGCGGACATGGCTTTCGGCCGGTGGGGTGGATCCGTACCCTACTGAGCCATGAGCTGGTTGCGGGCCTTGGACGAGGCGAGGGCAAGGCAGGAGCTAGCCGGCCTGCGGGACCGGATGATGCGGGATCTGCGCAGCTTCGAGCCGGCGCTTCTGGCTGCCGTCGATCAGCACGCCGCAGCCATCCGTGACATCCTCGGTCTCACCGCCGGGCGCTCAGGGCCTGTCGAGCTGGCCGCCTACGCGCGGGGTGTGCGGGATGCCGCCACCGAGTACGGGTGGCCGGGCGGCCGCATCAGCGCCGGTGCGGATTGGGTGACGATCCGACTGCTGGCCGCGGTCAGTCTGGCGTTCCCGACGTACCGAGTCCGTCATGACGTCGACCTGCCAACGCTCTGAGCTGACCCGAACCTGTGAAGGTCCCCGAGCGCTCCGCCCAGCGCTCGAGGACCGTCTTCAGCAGTGATTACATTCCGCGCGACGGCGGAGGCGGTGGTGGGCTCGTGGCCGGGCGGCTTCGTTCTTCCTCGAGTCCGACAGACATTCCAGTCGAAGCCTCGCTCGCTCCGGTCGAAGCCTCGCTCGGCTCCCGCTGCCATTGGCTGCGTTCGGCGTCCTCACGGCCGCGCTGGTAGGCCTCTTCGCGGGCGCGCGCGTTGGGGAAGTCCTCCTCAGCCCGGTTCAGCCAGCGCTCCCAGCGTGGCTGCATGGGACGAATCAGCGCACCGCCCATACCCACGACGATGACGCCACCGACGGTGGCCAGCACCGCGATCAGGACTGGGGTCGTCACGGCGGTGGCCACACCGATCTGGTTGAGGGCCGCAATGACGCCCAGTGCGATGACGAAGACCTGGACGACCTTCGCGATCACTTGCCCGTAGCTCAGTCCGGACAGAGCACTACCGACAAGGTCACGCAGGGCGTTGGCGATCGCGGCCGCGACCACCACGATCACAATCGCGACGACTGCTCTGGGCAGCCACTCGACAATCGATGCCAGGAGATCGCTGACCGGGTTCGGCCCGAAGACGCCGAAGGCGAACTGCAGTGCGATCAGCAGTACGGCGTAGTACACGAGCGCGGCGATCAGGCCGCTGGCGTCGTACTTCGACTGTTCGAGAGCCCTGCCGACGCCACCTCGTTCGACGGCGCGGTCGAAGCCGACGCGGCCGAGCACCACATCGACGACCTTGCGCAATGCCTTGGCCACAAGCCATCCGATCAACAGGATGACGAGGAAAAGCGCGAACTTCGGCAAGAAGTTGATCACCGCGCCGACCGCGTCGTTCCATGATTGGGTCAGATCCATCGTTCCGCTTCCCTTCGATCAACCCGGCATCGCCCCAGCCGACACGGGCAGCGGTACTTTTTCTTTCTGCTAGGAACACGCACCCAGCCAACGGCCCGCCGCGGCGCCGTCAACTGCAGTGCGTTGAGGACCACATTCAGTCATGGAGGTCCCGACGCTCGTGGACCGTTGTGTGACTCGTCCTCCTCGCCTGGTTCGCGAACAGCAGCGTGACCGCGAGGCCGAGTGCGCCTGCGCCCATCAGAATCCAGCCCACGGTGGTCAGGTCGACCCCGCTGAGGCGATCCGCCACGGCGAAGGCCAGTATCCCGCCGACGGCGAGCAGGAAAACGGATACGCCGATTCCCATGGCAACCTCCCTAAGATCCTGCCCCGTTCCGGAAATACGATATTCACGGGGTACCCAAGGAAATATCTGGGAAAACAACGTCAGTGCCGCATACTTTCCGCGAATGGCCGAACGCAGTACGCATCCGTGGGCCCGGACGGCCGAAGATCCTGACGCGCGAGCCGATTGCAAGGGAGAGGCGACAGTATGGCGATCACCGCAGTACTGGCTGTGATACCGGTGGCGGAGTTCGAGGAGACGTGTGACTGGTACGAGTCGTTCTTCGGACGGCCCGCGGATCAGCGCCCGATGGACTCCCTGGCCGAGTGGCACTTCGCCGCGGCGGGGGTCGTCCAGGTCTTCCACGATCCTGGCAAGTCAGGCCGGACGACAGTCAACTTCTTCATCGACGATCTCGACGATCGCGTTGCCGGACTGACCGCACGAGGCATCACGACGACCGATCCCGTCGTCGTGTCGAGCGGACGCCAACGTCTCGTGACCTGCGCCGATCCGGACGGAAACCAACTCGGCCTGATCGAACCCACCGGCTAGACGCGTCGCCACCACGAAGGACGCACGAGCCGGCCACACCGCCACGACCAGCACCATCACGCAGCCCGGAGCCGCGACAACCACATCCGCCCACTCCGGCAGGCTCCCCAGTTTCTGAGCTCAGCAGCAGTTCTGCAGATAGGTCTGGAGGTCGGCCAAGGCTGCCGAGGTCCCTTCTTTGTCGGCTCGGTAGAGGACTGTTTTGCCCTTTCTGCGGGACATGACCACTCCGCCCCGGCGGAGGAGGTCGAGTTGCTGGGAGGCGGTGGACTGGCCGATGCCGGCCTGTTCGGCGACCTCGTTGACGGAGAGTTCGGCGCCACGGGCGAAGAGGAGCATGATGCGCTGCCGGGTCGGGCTCGAGAGGGCCTTGAGGAAATCGTGGGTGGCGGCGCGGAGCTCGACCGGCTCGGCCGGGGCGCAGGTCGGCGATGCCTGCGACTCCGCCTGCTGCGCCATGTCTTCAGGGTAGCCAGTATCGTAGTTTCGTCATATCGCGATATGACGATATGTTAGCCCCCATGACTTCCACCTCTGACTCCGTCGTGATCATCGGGGCCGGCCAATCCGGGCTCGCCGGCGCGTTCGCGGTCCGCGCCGCGGGGATGCATCCGGTGCTGCTGGAGGCCGGCCATCGGACGGTCGGGTCCTGGCCGGACTACTACGACAGCCTCACGCTCTTCTCCCCCGCCCGGTTCAGCGGCTTCCCCGGCGCGCCGTTCCCAGGTGATCCCGATCGCTACCCGAGCAGGGACGAGGTCGTCGCCTACCTCGAGAAACTCGCCCTGGACCTCGACGCCGAGATCCACCTCAACACCCGCGCCACGGCGGTCGAGGCATCCGGTGACGGCTTCGTCGTACACACCGACAGCGGACAGGAGTTCCGATCCACTCGCGTCATCTCTGCCAGTGGATCCTTCACCAACCCGTTCGTTCCACCGATCCCGGGCCGATTCAGTGGCCAACTCCTGCACGTGGCGGACTACCGCAGTCCCAAGCAGTACGCCGGTCAGCGGGTCGTCGTCGTTGGAGCAGGCAACTCCGCGATCCAGGTCGGCTACGAGCTCGCCGAGGTCGCGACGGTCACTCTGGCGGTACGACGTCCGGTCCAATTCGTGCCCCAGGTCCGCGGCGGCCGCGACATGCACTACTGGCTGCACACCCTTCGCCTGGACCTCCTGCCCCCGTCAGTTCTGAGAAGGCTGTTCCGCAGCACACTCGTTTTCGACACTGGCATTTACAGCAACGCACTCACATCCGGCCTGCTCGACCAGCGACCGATGTTCACCGCCTTCGAAGATGACGAGGTCGTCTGGACCGACGGCAGCCACGAACACGTCGACACCGTGATCTTCGCGACCGGCTACCGGCCGAACCTGCCGTACCTGAAACACCTGGGTGCGCTCGACAGCACCGGAATGCCACTCCACCAGCGCGGCATCTCGCGCACCCACCAAGGCCTGGGCTACGTCGGAATCGAGTTCCAGCGATCCTTCTCGTCCAACACGCTGCGTGGCGTCTCACGCGACGCCCAGTACGTCGTCCGAGCGCTGAGCATCGCGAGAAAGTAGGGGCGCAAACTCCGACCGCTGAAGCCTGCGAGGGCCTCCAGCCCTGCGTCGAGCGCTATTCGAGGCTGCTGGCGGGCGGATCGGGTGACGATGGGTCCGGGATCAAGGCGGTTGCCAGGGATACACGCTGGCGCCCGTCGCCCTGGTCGGTCTGGTACGGCGCCAGCAGCTCCATGAGGGCGGCCTGGATTCGGGCGAGGTCTTCGCCGTTGACGTACAGGTTTGTCTGGCCGAAGCCGAGCAGGTCCCGCAGCGCGGGTTCACCCGCCGCGATGAACCGGTCGAAGTCGTCAGCGACATGGCCGAGGAACGTCAGGAAGGATCCCTGCAGCTGCGCGTCGCTCATGGCCTGCAACTCCTGCCGATCGACGTGCGCCACGCGCTCGCCGAGTGCGAACGTCCGCTCCACTGTCCCCCGGACGCGTCGCTCCGCCACGACGGTCAGGATGTCCGCCTCGACCAGAGCGGCCACATGCCGGTAGAGCGTCGCCTGGGTCACGTCAGGCAGTGCGTCTCGCAGCGCCGCGGTGGTCAGCTCCCGCCCACCGAGTTGCTGGATGATCCGCAACCGCACCGGGTGCATCACGACATCGGCAACTGACGACTTCTTGGGCATCTCACTCCGCTATTATTATCAGTCTGATAATGTTCTCACTGTCGAGTTCAAGACTACCTGGAGGAGGCGGCCCATGACCGCGGTGCGCGACAACGACAACGGGCTCCAACTGGACTTCGGCCGGTGGGAGCGCCGGCTGGTACGACGGTCGTCGCTGGAGGTCCCGTTCGCGACCATCGAACGGATCGAGGTGCTCCCGGGCTGGACGGCAGAGCCGCTGGGGTTGCGGTCGGGGCTCGTCATCTCCGGCTACTGGAAACTCGGCACCTTCCGCTACCCCGCCGGCCCGCGACGACTGGTGTCGATGCGGCGCGGGACACCCGTGCTGCGGATCACGCTCCGCGGTCGCCAGGCCGGCGACGTATTCGACGAGCTGCTGATCAGCAGTCAGGCGGCAGAAGAGATCGCCCACGTGGTCCGCGCGGGGAGTGCCCGATGACGGGTGTGGCGATCCAGGCGTGCGGTCTGACCAAGAGGTTCGGGCAGGTCGAGGCCGTCACCGACGTCACCTTCACCGCCGAGGCGGGACGCGTGACCGGACTGCTCGGTCCGAACGGCGCGGGGAAGTCGACCACGTTGCGGATGCTGCTCGGGCTGATTCGCCCCGACAGCGGCGTCGCAACGTTCGGCGGGTCTCCCTATCGTGAACTGCCCTCGCCGACGACGACGGTGGGCGCCGTCCTGGATATCGCCTCGGCGCATCCTGCCTCGACCGCTCGGGATCACCTGACGACGTTCTGCGAGCTGGGCGGCCAGCCGCGCGGCCGGGTCGACACGGTGATCGACGCGGCGGGACTCGACGGCTTCGCCGACCGACGGGTCAAAGGCTTCTCCACCGGCATGCGGCAGCGACTGGCCCTGGCCACCGCGCTGCTCGGCGACCCCGCCGTACTCGTCCTCGACGAACCGTCCAACGGATTGGACCCCGCCGGCATCCTCTGGCTGCGAACCTTCGTCCGCGAGTACGCCGCGTCCGGGAGAACCGTGCTGATCTCCAGCCATGTCCTCACCGACCTCCAGCACAGCATCGACGACATCGTCCTGCTCGACCGCGGCCGGACCGCGTGGACCGGAACACTGGCCGCCTTCACCGAACACGGATCGACGCTCGAGCAGGCGTTTCTCGCCCTGACCACCAAGGAACTCACCTGATGAACCACCTGATCCGCGGCGAGTTCACCCGGCTCGTCGCCACGCGCCTGCACCGCTGGGGAATCCTCGCGGCACTGATCTGTGGCGGCGGACCGACCGGCATGCTCGCCCTGGTCGGCCCTGAGAACGCCACCCCACCGATGCCGGGTATCGACACACCGGAAGGTGTCGGGATCGTGGTCGGCATCAGTGGTGTGCTGCTGTTCGTGCCGGCCCTGATCGGCACCATCGCCATCACCGGTGAGTACCGGCATCGAACCATCGCAGCGACGTTCCTGGCCGAACCCCGGCGAGGCCGGGTGCTCGCGGCGAAACTCGTCGTCTTCAGCGCCTTCGGGCTCGCGTACGGCGTCGTCGCGTCGCTCGCGTCGGCCACAGCGCTCGGCCTCTCCGCCCTGATCCGCGGCGTCGACCTCGGCGTCCCCGCCACCGAACTGGCCACTCTCCTCGCCCAGCTGTCCGTCGCCGCAGCTGTCTACATGGTCCTCGGCGTCGGCATCGGAGCGATCGCCAGGCACCAACTGGTTGCCGTCGGCATCGTCCTCGGCTACTTCTACTTCCTTGAATACGTCCTGCTGATCGTCCCAGGCATCAACACCATCTACCCCTTCCTGCCCGGCGGAGCGACCGCGGGCCTGACCAGCTTCACCTTCGTCACCAGCGCCGTCTCGGAACAGACAGCAAGCGACGGTCCAGCACTCCTGTCCGCACCCGCCGGCGCACTGGTCCTCATCGGGTACGCCTTGATCGCCGCCGGATTCGCGACCCTCGCCCCGCTGCGCCGCGACCTCACCTGACAGACACGATGTCGCTCCAGGACCCGGCGCGCGCCCGGCAAGTCCGCTCTTGTCGCCGTACGGCGGTTCAGGCCGCGGGGGCGAGCAGCTATCGGCCGGCTTCGGTCGTATCCAGTCGGGGCGTCGTCAGTGTCCGGTCGCCTCGAGATCGATGACGACTTTTACGTCGTCTGGCTGCCGAGTGAACGCTTCCGGATAACGATGCAGTGGAACAGTGCGGGTGATCAGCCGGCTCAACCAGTCGCGGTCGGCAGCGGCCAGTGCGCGGGTGGCCTGCTCGTAGTGGCGGCGGTTGGCGTTCACGCTCCCGAAGATGACCTCGTTGCCGAGCACCGCCTCACGGTTGAGGGCCCCGACATCGAGCGGCAACTGCGTGCCGACTCCGGAGACGCCGGTCAGACAGACGATTGCGTCCGGCGCGCCGTTCCTCATCACATCGACGACGACCTGCGGCAGGGCTGCCAGAAAGCTCGCTTCCCGATCCGCTCGACCTGCTCCCAGGCCTTCGCCACGATGGTCGTCGGTTCGAGCAGAACCCCGAGTCGTCCCAGGGAGGGGCTCAGCCGCACAACGGCGTCCGGCTCAGTCCGCCAGCGCTCACGGGCGAATCCGTGCAGCCCACGGATGCCGTGCTCGGTGTAGCGGCCATTACGGCACATGTCCCATTCACCGGCGGCGCAGGCCGGGCACGGCTCGGGATCGGGACGACGCACGATCCCGACCACGAGGTCACCGACCGACAAGCCGCTGCCCGACGGGGCATGAGGACGCGGCCCAGGTTCTCGTGACCGAGCACCAGGAAATCCTCGCCCGGAGGCGCCTCGCCGTACTCGCCGTTGATGATCTCGGAGTCGGTGCCGCACAGGCCGACCACCAGCGACTGGACCAACAACGAGCCTTCGCCGAGGTCCGGCTCAGCCAGCTCCCTCAGAGTCGACGAACGCCGATCACCAGGCCTCACCGTCAGAGCTCGCACACCGGGTACTCCTTGTCCGCATTGGCGGGTCGCGTACTCATCCAGTTTCGGGCACGCCGGATGAGAACGAGATGAGAGCGACCCGACGCTTGAACGACGCCCACAATCCCGTTGGAAAAGGGGTTGTAGTGTCATGACGTGCGCAGAATCGTGGTGATTCTTCTTCTGGCCGGTCTTGCTCTGGCGGCCTTCGGCGCCGCCGTCCATACGCTCCGGTTGCCACGTGCGCAGGCGGCCCACCGGTCTCGAGCGTCCGGAGCGCCAGCTCAGCCGAAGCCAGCGCCATCGACGAGTGCAACGAACCTCGTGATGACGAACGGTGTGCGGAGGCAGTTGATCGCGGCAGCGGCCAGCCTCAATGGAAATGTCCCGGTCTCGGAGTTCAAAGGGCTTGAGTCGGGCGAGATCCACTATGCGTACGACCCGGCGACCGACACGTACTGGGCAGCCGCTTCCCTTCTTCCCCGCGACGATTCCTCCGCCGCGGCGGTCGCGGTCCAAGACAACGGCTCCTACAACCTCTTCCGGCGAAGCTCCGGAGGAGCCTGGACGGCGTACGACGTGGGCCTGGCCGGTGTCGGTGGAACGAAATGCCCCACGACCGTGCCGCCAACGGTGTTGCGGCTGTGGGGCTGGCCAAGCAACAGCTGCAGGCCCGGCCCGCCATCCTGAGCACGACCGCTCCCGCCACGTCCTGGCGCTGCCTCCAGATTGCGAGACGGCGTACCGGCCAGCGGGTACGGCGGATTCCTGCTCGCCGGGCCGCAAGAAGGTCGCTGGCAGGGGCGTAGACCAGTCGGCCTGCACGGCAGCATGAGGTAACGGACCGTCGAACGAATGTGGGCTGATCGCCAGGAGGGCAGGGCCGGCATGGAGCGTGCAGACTGGCTGGACGGCGCCTTTGATTCAGCCCAGGCTCGATTCCTCATGATGACGGCGATCACGCACCACCGGGTCAGCTCGCCGATCTGGGGTGCGCAAGAGGTTCGCAAGCTCAGCGCCGAGCTCGCCGAGATCGAGCTCGCTTCGATGCGGCTGGTCGCGGGGCTCCGCTCCAGCGAGGAGCAGAGCGCACCGCCAGGAAGGTAGGCGCCCAGCGGGGTGGCGCCGCGAGCGGTCTGGTTCGCTCGTCGTACGCCGGGAGCCGGTCGACCTGCTCGACCTCGCCGCAGCCGAGTCGCGCCGCTTGGCGGCCGTCCTGCGACTCCGTGTCGAGGTCCTCGGAGATCCCGTGATCGTGCACGGAGACGCGGATCGGCTCCGGCAAGCACTGACGAACCTGCTGCAGAACTGCGCTGCCGCCGGAGCCCGGACCGCACGCGTGCGGGTGACCGGCCACGCGGCGACCGCGATGCTGGAAATCGCCGACGACGGCCCCGGCCTGCCAGCCACCATCGTCGACTCAGCCTTCGAACGCTTCGTCCGCGGCGACAACGCCCGCACCTCGGGATCGTCGGGTGCCGGACTGGGGCTGGCGATCGTCCGCGCCGTGGTCGCGGCGCACGGCGGGACAGTCGAAGCACGCAACGGCGAGCCCCTTGGCGGCGCAGTGATCACCGCCCGCCTACCGCTCGGCTGACCCCAACCGCCTGGTGCGGCAGCTCCGAGATGCCTTGGTGAACCGCGGTAGTGCGGCAGCGCCGAGGGCGAGCAGGGCGATGATGACCATCTGGACGGATTCGACGGTGGCGAAGGCGTTCGGCGTGTTGTGTTCGGCGCGTGCGAGGTAGAGCGTGCCGAGGGTCGCGACACCGAGAGCAAGACCGCTTTGCTGCAAAGTGATCAGTACGCCGCTGCCCACGCCGCCGAGGTGTGGCGGTACGTCGGCGAGCACGCTGCGGAACAGGCCCGCGAACAGCGCCGACTGTCCGGCCCCGGCCACCGCGAGCGGAACGGCGAGGTCCCAGAGCGCCACGTGCGGCCAGCGGTCGATGACGACGGCAACGAGTGCGGCCAGGCCGGCCAGCTGGACGACGGCTCCGGCTGACAGGGCGGCCCGGCCGAAGCGGGCGATCAGGCGGGGCGCGACGAGTGAACCGAGGAAGAACATCAACGCCATCGGCAGGATCGCCAGGCCACCGTGCAGCGCATCTTGATGCAGGCCGTCCTGGACGGTCAGGGCGAAGACGAACATGAACGCGCCGAAGCCGATGCTGAAGGCAAACACCATCACCAGACCGCGCGACATCGACGGCAGCCGCAACAACGACGGCGGCAGGAGTGGAATCTGACCACGTCGCTCAGCGCGCCGCTCCACCATGGCGGTGATGACTGCGAGAACGCCCGCGAGCCCGACCATCGCCCAGGTCCACCACGGCCAACCCAGTGAATGTCCCTCGGTGAGCGGGACCAGTACCGCGGTCAACGTGCCCGCGAACAACACGGTGCCTGGCAAGTCGACGCCGACTGGCCGCTCGGATCGCGTGTTGGGCACGATCCGGGCGGCCACACCGAAGACGATCAAGCCGATCGGCACGTTGACGAGGAAGATCGGCCGCCACGACATGCCGGCGATGTCCGCACTGACCAGCAAGCCGCCGACCAGCTGCCCGACCACTGCGGCGATACCGGACGTAGCGCCGTACAAGGCCAGAGCTCGGGCCTTCCGTTCGTGCTCGAGCGTGTGATGGAAGGTCGCCAGCACCTGCGGGACGAGCAGTGCGGCGGTCGCGCCCTGCACGATGCGAGCAGCGATCAGTACGCCGACGGTCGGAGCGAAGCCACAGACTGCCGAGGCCGCGATGAAACCGACGAGCGCGCCGAGGAAGACGCGGTGGCGGCCGAAGCGGTCGCCCAACCGGCCACCTAGTACTAGCAGAGCCGCATAGGCGACGCCGTAGCCGGCGATCACCAGCTCGAGCTCGGAGGCGGAGGCGTGCAGCGATGCGTCGATGCTGGGCAGAGCCACGTTGGTGATGAAGAAGTCCATGATCGGCAGGAACGCGCCCGCGAGCAGGAAGAACACGCCTGCAGGGTGCAGCCCGCCGGACCGCGCCACCGCCCGCGGCGAGGTACGTCCAGAGGCCGAAAGAGTGATGGCCATTGCGTCTCCGAACTGACTATGAGGAGATAACTATGTAGACAGAATCAGTATGCCGCCATAACTATGACTGGACAATCACCTATGCTGGCGGTGTGACGAAGAACCCATCAGCGCGGCGCAGGACAGCTTCCGCCGAAGAGGGCTGGGCCGAGCTCGCCGACCTGGCGTTGGTGATCAGCCGTGAACTCCAGTACCGCGGCTACACCGACACGCAGGCCGTCGGCCTGACCCAGTCCGAGGGCATGGTGATGCGCTACCTGCTCCGGGAGAACGCAGCCGCCGCCCCCAGCCAGATCGCCGCTGCCACCGGGCTCCAACGCACCAACCTGTCCACGACGCTGCGCGGCCTGGAGAACAAAAGCCTGATCAGCCGCCAGGCGAACCCGAACGACGGCCGCGGAGTCACCGTCAGCCCCACCGAACGCGGCCGCGCGAACTATGCCGAGGCCAGGCACGAGTGGGCGACCGCGGTCGGTGGGGCTGCCGGCGGCGACACCACCCACCTCGACGCGGCCCTCACCCTGCTCGCGGCGATCAAGAACGGCCTCGAGGAGGCCCGCCCACAGACTCCCTCCCGCCACCCACCGGCGTAGCTGGCCGACGCGCCGGGCTCCCCCCACCACCTTTCGTCACGCCGCCACTACACTATGTGTTTGCCTGGGTACAGGGACGTTGCCCTTGGACAACGCTCCACTCGGAAGCGAGGACCCTGGTATGCCGAAACGCCTTGCCTGCCTGGCCCTGGCGAAGGGGATCCGGACCGGCTTCAAGCTCTTCTACTCCGAGGACGCCCGCCACGGCACCCTGATGACGCGCGCCCAGGTCCTTGCGCTGCGGCCCCGGCCAGGGCTGGTGAGCTACGAATGAGGCGGCGCGACTTCCTCGGGCTCGCCGCGGCGATCGGCGTCGGTGCCGCGGTGACCGGCTGCACCGACACTGGCGCGGACGCCGAACCCGTCGTACTCGAACCGACAGCTACTCCTCATGACGAGCCTCCGGCTCAGCAGCAGACCGCCCCAGGCAAGCCCGACCCGGCCGCGATCCGCGCCAACGAGCTCGGCCTCATTCCCGTTCTGCTGCACCATCGCATCGTCGCGGACGCCACCGGTGAGTACGACATGACCCCGGCCTTCTTCCGCGCCGAACTCCAGCGGCTGCATCGCGAGAAGTACCACCCGATCCGCACGATCGACCTTGTCCGTCGCGATCTGAGCGCCGTACCCGCGGGCAAGACGCCCGTCGTACTCACGTTCGACGAGGGCTCGCCTGACCAGTTCGCGATCGACTCCGAGGGCCGGGTCATGCCGGACTGTGCGCTCGGCATCATGCTGGACTATCACGCCGAGCACCGCGACTTCCCGCCCGTGGGGTCCTTCTACGTCACCAGGAATCCGTTCGGCTACACCGGACGGCTCGCGGATCGCGCGCTGACCCGGCTGCATGAGCTCGGCTGTGAGATCGGCAATCACACGCTGGACCATCCGAACCTGAGCAGCTTGAGCGATGCGCAGGTGCGGGCGCAGATCGGCGGCCTCGCAGCCATGGTCGGCCGTGTCGCCCCGCCGCCGCGAACTCTCGCGCTGCCCCTGGGTGCTCACCCGCGCAACCGTTCCACAGTAGTAGCCGGAGGCAACGGCACGGCGACGTACCGCAACGAAGGAGTGCTCCTTGCCGGCGCCAACCCGTGCGTCTCACCCTTCCACCGGGAGTTCGATCCGATGGCCGTGCCCAGGATCAGGTGCAGCTCACACAACGGCGGACGAGGACCTCTCGGGCTCCACCACTGGCTCGATCGGCTCACCCGATCCGGTGTCCGTTATGTAGCCGCCGGCAACCCCGGCCACGTCACCGCACCCCGCACAGAGGCCGCCAATCTCAACCCCAAGTTCAGCGCCACAGCCAACTGGTACGACGCCGTGCGGTGAGAGTGAGCCTCGAGTGGTTGGCGTGAGGACCCTCGCGACTGACCATGAGATATGGATCGGGGTTTGGTGCATGAGGAGTGGGAGCGGGCTCGGCGGGAGTTTCACCAACTCGTGGAGCAGGCTGACGACGCCGCCTTGCGGAGGCCGTCGAACGGCACACGATGGAACAACCGGCAGTTGCTGTTCCACATGCTGCTCGGGTACCTGATCCTGCGGGCATTGCTCCGGCTGGTGCGGATGTTCGGGCACCTACCGCGCGGAGCCAGCCGGACGTACGCCCGGCTGCTGAACGCGGGGACCAAACCCTTCGACGTGGTGAACTTCCTGGGTTCGTACGCCGGCGGCAGCACGCTGAGCCCGGCTCGGATGGCGGTGATGTTCGACCACGTCATCGACAAACTGCACCGGCGGCTGGACGCCGAGGGTGAAGCGGAGCTCGCGCGCGGGATGTACTACCCCACGCGGTGGGATCCGTTCTTCGAGGAGTACATGACGCTCGCCGACGTGTACCGCTTCCCGACGCGACATTTCGACTTCCACCGTCGTCAGCTCACCCTGGACGAGTGACCTTCAGCCGCGACCATCCAGCCGTCGGAGCTGGTCGCCGTGGGACGGGCGACCAGCTCCTGGATCATCAGCCGCAGCAGCTGGACTGGCTGGTCGGCTTGCCCTCGACGACGGTCAGGAGACCGCCGCTGATGCCGGTGGCCAGGCCTCGGCCGGCCGGCGCCTCAATGGTGACCGACTGTGGCGCCGGGCCGCAGCAGCCGCCTGCGGTCTCGTCGGCCGAGTCGCCGTACGCGAGGTTCGACGAGCAGACGCCCGTTTCCGGCAGGTTCAACTGGACGTCACGCGCGGCCTCCCAGTCGCCGGCGAGTGCGGCGACCACCGAACGGGCCTGCTCATAGCCGGTGGCCAGCAGGAAGGTCGGTGCCCGGCCGTACGACTTCGCGCCGACAGCGTAGTAGCCGGGCTCCGGGTGCTGCAGCTCGTCGACGCCATGCGGTGGGACGGTCCCACAAGAGTGCTTGTTGGGGTCGATCAGCGGCGCCAAGGCGCGCGTCGATCCCAAAATCGGGTCGAGGTCCAGCCGCAGCTCCCCCACGATGTCGTGGTCGGGCCGGAAACCGGTCGAGTTGACCACCGTGTCCACGACAACCGTCCGGTCGCCCGCCGTGAGCTCAACGCGGCCGTCCGCCGTACGGGCCAAAGACTCGATGCGGAAGCTGCTCACCAGCTCGACCTGGCCGGACTGCACCAGCTTCTTCAGCCGCAGACCGAGGGCACCGCGCGCCGGGAGTTCGTCGTCGGCGCCACCACCGTAGGTGCGCGCCTGGTCGGCGCCGCGGACCACCCAGAGCACCTCGGTGCCGGGTTCCTGCGCGGCCAGCTCGCCGAGCTCGAGCAGGGTCGTCGCCGCCGAGTGACCTGCGCCGACTACCGCCGTACGACGACCTGCGAAGCGCTCACGGTCGCGCACCAGCACATCCGGCAGAGCAGGTGAGATCGCGTCGGCCACGTCGGCCTCACCCCGAGCGGGGATGCCGGAACCGCCGAGCACGTTCGGCCGGCGCCACGTCCCCGCCGCGTCGATCACGGCGCCGGCGAGCACCTCTTCGCCATCGGCGAGGCGCACCAGGAAGGGCGCGTCCTCACGACCCGCGGTGCGGACGCGGTCGAACCCGACCCGGGTCACCGCCACCACTTGAGCGCCGTACTTGATCCGGTCCCCGAGGTGGGGCGTCTTCGCCAACGGCGCCAGGTAGGCATCGATGAGGTCGCCACCCGTGGGCAGTTGGTCCAAGTCGGGCGCGATCCAGTCGGTCTGTTCCAGCAGGCGACGGGCCGCAGCGTCGATGTCGTAGCGCCACGGGCTGAACAGCTTCACGTGCCGCCACTCGTCGATTGCCGCGGCCACGCTCGGGCCTGCTTCGAGTACGACGAACTCCAGGCCGCGCTCGGCCAGTTGCGCGGCGGCGGCCAGGCCGACCGGTCCGGCGCCGATGACCACGACCGGCAGGTCCTTCGGTGAAACGCTCATGGGTCTGTCTCCAAGACTGTCAGATCAGCACGCCAGCACCCGGCCTGCTGAATTGATGATCATCTAATCAACGAGTCCCACCTTGCCTCCTGATTAGACGTAAGTCAAGATAGACGCATGTCAAAACAGCAGCTCCCCATCGAGCCCGTCGGCGGGTGCTGTGTCCCGATCATGGACGCGGCCCTCGACAACGCCGCGGCGGCCGAGGGTGCGACCGTGTTCAAGGCGCTCGCCGATCCGGTCCGCCTGCGACTGATGTCGATCATCGCCTCGGCGGGCGGCGAGATCTGCGTCTGTGACGTCACCCCGCAGTTCGATGTTTCCGGTCCGACGATCTCGCACCACCTGAAGGTTCTTCGCGAGGCGGGTCTGGTCGACTGCGAGCGCAGGGGCACCTGGGTCTACTACTGGCCGCTGCCCGAGCGCCTGACCTGGCTCTCGACGCTGCTGTCCGTGCCGACCCCGAGCGCGGTCTGACGTCCACGATGAAGCCCGCCGTGATGGTGATCGGCGGAGGGCAGGCTGGTTTGGCCACCGGGTTCTACCTGCGCCGCGCCGGGCTCGTTCCGGGCGAAGACTTCGTGATCCTCGACGCTGCCGATCGTCCCGGAGGCGCCTGGGCGCGGATGTGGCCGACGTTGCGCACCTTCTCACCCACCCAGTACTCGTCGCTTCCGGGTTGGATGATGCCACCGTGGACCCAGGACAGCGGCTACCCGTTGGCGGCTCATGTGGTCGACTACCTCACTCGCTACGAGCAGCGATACGAGCTCGCCGTACGACGCAATGTCTCAGTGCGATCGGTGACGCGAGGAGACCACGGCCTGCTCCGGGTCACCAGCGACCGTGGTGAGTGGCTGGCCGAGCAGGTGGTATCGGCGACCGGCACGTGGTCGAGGCCGTTCGTCCCGGCGTACCCGGGAACGTTCGGCGGACGTCAGTTGCACACGGCGCAGTACCGTCAGGCCTCCGATTTCACTGGCGAGCGAGTGCTGATCGTCGGCGGCGGGAACTCGGCCGCGCAGATCCTCGCCGAGGTGTCACGCGTCGCCGAGACGACCTGGGCGACGCTTCGTCCGCCGCGCTTTCTCCCTGATGACGTCGACGGTCGGGCGCTGTTCGAGATCGCGACCAGACGCCACCGCGCCCGGCAGCTCGGCGAGCCGGATAAGGGCGGCGTGTCCGGTCTCGGCGACATCGTGATGGTCGACAGCGTCCGCGAGGCCCGCGACCGCGACGTACTGCATGCCCGTAAGCCATTCGCGCAGCTGGTCGAGCGCGGAGTCCGTTGGGACGACGGCAGCGAGTCATCCTTCGACACGATCATCTGGTGCACCGGATTCCGCCCCGCACTCGGCCACCTGACGGCTCTCGGCCTGCGCGGACCAGAGGGCCGCATCCCGACCAACGGAACCCAGGCCGTCAAGGAATCCCGCCTGCACCTGATCGGGTACGGCGACTGGACCGGACCGGCCTCCGCCACCCTCATCGGCGCCGGACGTACCGCCCGCGAGCTGATCCGGAGCCTCAGCATCGAGTGACCGGACGGTCAGGCGACGCCGAGCTCGCCGACGAGTTTCTCCACCCGGCGGCGAATCTCGTCGCGGACCTGGCGGACGACCTCGATCGGCCGGCCGGCCGGGTCGGTGAGCTCCCAGTCCTCGTACCGCTTGCCGGGGAACACCGGGCAGGCGTCGCCGCAGCCCATCGTGATGATCACGTCGCTGCTCTTCGCGGTCTCGTACTCGAGCCGCTGCGGCACCGCCCCGCTGATGTCGATGCCGACCTCGCGCATCGCCTCCACCGCGACCGGGTTGATCTGATCGCGCGGCTCCGAACCCGCCGACCGGACCTCGACCGCGTCGCCGGCCAGCTGTCGCAGCCACCCCGCGGCCATCTGCGACCGGCCGGCGTTGTGCACACAGACGAACAGCACACTTGGCTTGCTCATTTGGATACTCCCGTTGCTCTCTTCACCACGTCATCGGCGGCCTGACCGGCCGCCGGGTACAGCACGGCCAACAGCGCGACGCCGACCGCGGCGCCGGCAACCTGCGCGAGCACGAAGCCAGGCAACGAGGCCGGCGCGATCCCCGCGAAGGTGTCGCTGAACGCCCGCCCGATCGTGACGGCCGGGTTCGCGAACGAGGTCGACGAGGTGAACCAGTACGCCGACCCGATGTACGCACCAACAGCGGCCGGCGCCATCGCGGCCCGCCCGGAGGAGGCGAGCGCGAAGATCAGCACGATCAGGCCGGCTGTCGCGACGACCTCGCCGAGCCACTGGTGCCCGGCGCCGCGTTCCGTCGTTGACCACGACACCGCGGCTTCGCCGTACATCAGATTCGCCAGTACGGCGCCCAGCACCGCACCCGAGACCTGCGCCGGAACGTAGGCACCAAGCTCGCGTGACGTCAGGCCGTTGCCCGTCTTACGCCCGAGCCACCAGTCGACGCCCGAGACCACCGGGTTGAAATGGGCGCCGGACACCGGCCCGAGCATCAGGATCAGTACGGCGAGACCTAGAGCTGTCGCGAACGCGTTCTCCAGCAGTTGCAGCCCCACGTCGTTCGGCGACAACCTCGACGCGGCGATCCCGGACCCGATCACGACGGTGACCAGCAACCCGGTCCCGATGCCCTCAGCAACTATCCGCCGCCACAGTGGGATCGTGTTCACCGGCCGCTCACCACAGGCACGGCGGTCTCGTCGAGCAAGGGCGCCAGGCGGTCGATGCGGGAGGCGATCTCGTCGTACGCGGCTTCGAAGGCTGCATCCGTGTTGATCGGCGCCGGATCCGGTACTGACCAGTGGACCCGGGGCCGCGCGTCGGGAGGCAGTTGCTCATACGCGATGTCGCACACCGCGATCACCAGGTCGTCCGGCTTCACCACGTCGCTCACCTGAGAAGTGCGCCACCGGTCCGGATCCAGCCCGCGCCGCCTGGCTACTTTCACCGCCCGCGGATGCACTCGCTGCGCAGGCCGAGTCCCGGCCGATGCCGCCGGCACCTGACTACGCCGCGACCAGATAGCCGCCGCCAACTGCGACCGAGCCGAGTTGTGCGTACACACGAACACCACCCGCGGCACCTCACCCAACGAAGGACCGCCGGCCATCGCCACCGTCTCGGGCACCAGACGCACGTACGTCCGGCGGTGATCGCCCTCAGACCTCCCGCGCACCACCAGCCCGGCCTCGTGCAGAACCTTCAGATGATGCGCCACCAAGTTCGTCGGCATCTCCAGCAACGCCCCCAACTCCCCCGGCGCCGCATCTCCCACCGCGAGAGCATCCACAATCGCCAGCCGCGCCGGATCCCCGAGCGCCGCATGCACCCGAGCCCGCTCCACCAGAGAATTCCGCTCAACGTTCATTGCCTCAATGCTTGCTGAGGCATCTTACCCTGTCAACAAGAGGCGCCCGGGTGACGAGCCCTCTCAAGGCTCGATCAGGCCGGCCCGGATGGCGTAGCGGGCGAGCTCCAGGCGGTCGCGGAGCCCGAGCTTCTGAAGCATGTTCGCCCGGTGTCGCTCGACCGTCTTGATGCTGATGAACAGCGTCTCGGCGATCTCCTTGGAGGAGTGCCCCTCGGCAACGAGTTTGAGCACCTCCTCCTCGCGGGCGGTGAGGATCTGCTCCGGGATGGCCTGGCCGAGCCGGACGCGATTCAGGTAGTTGCGGATCAATGCGTTGACCGCTCCCGGGTACAGGAACGGCTCGCCGCGCATCGCGGCGTGGCAGGCCTCCACCAGGTCACGGTCGGCCACGGACTTCAGCACGTATCCCGCCGCACCGGCCTTGAGTGCCTGGAAGAAGTACTGCTCGTTGTCGTACATCGTCAACATCAGGATCCGCAGGCCGGGATGGCGCGACGACAGCTCACGCGCGGCCTGCAGACCGGTCATCCGCGGCATCGCGATATCGAGAATGGCCAGG
Organism: Kribbella sp. NPDC023972; assembly: GCF_040639075.1. Classification (NCBI taxonomy): domain Bacteria; kingdom Bacillati; phylum Actinomycetota; class Actinomycetes; order Propionibacteriales; family Kribbellaceae; genus Kribbella; species Kribbella sp. NPDC023972. The sequence continues at coordinate 253,620 of NZ_JBEZZH010000005.1, forward strand.
TCGACCTCGGTGGATCGCGCCAGGTCGACGGCCTCCTTTCCGTCCCCGGCCTCGGCGACCACCTCGAGACCCGGTGTGCCGTCCAGGATCAGCCGGATGCCTCGTCGTACCAGCGCATGGTCGTCGGCAAGCAGGATGCGGATCGCTCCTGATGCGGCCATTCTCAGCCTCCGTCCCGGTTGAGGGGCACCACGAGGTTCACCTCGGCACCACCTGTCGGCGCGGCACCGAGCTCGAGGGATGCGCCGACAAGCAGGGCACGCTCCCGCATGCCACGGATACCGGCTCCTTCGTGCGCCAGTCCGAGGCCCCGCCCGTCGTCACGGATCCGGAGGCTTACCACTGTGTCGTTGTGACGCAGTGAGATTTCGACGCGGGTGGCCTCGGCGTGGCGGGCGACGTTGGTCAGTCCTTCCTGGGCGACCCGGTAGATGACCAGCTCGGTCTGCTCGTCCAACGCGGGAAGACCGGGCTGGAATTGGTGAAGGATCGCGAGGCCGGTGTGCGTGGACAGGTCGGTGGCCAGCGCGGTCAGCGCAGGGATCAGCCCGAGATCCTCGAGCACACCCGGCCGCAGCCTGCGCGCCAGGCGGCGTACCTCGTCGAGGCTCTCCCGGGTCGTCTCCTGAGCATGGTGCAGGTCTGCACGAAGCTCGGGGTCGTCCACCCGGTCGGCCGCGCGGATGAGCTCCAGCAGGACGGCGGTGAGACTCTGGCCGACCTCATCGTGAAGCTCCTGCGCGATCCGGCGACGTTCCGCCTCCTGGGCGGACAGCGCTCGGGTGCTGCTGGCCGCACGTTCAGCCTCCAACCGCGCCAGCATGTCGTTGAAGGCGCTGATCAACTGCGAAACACCACCCTGCCCGGCGACCGGCAGGCGCTGCCCGGGCCGCAACAGGTCGACCGTCGCCATCCGGCGGCTCAACCGGTCCAACGGAGCCAGCCCCACATGCAGCAGTACGGCGTTCGCGACCAGCATCACCGCCAACCCACCCAGCAGCACCAAAGCCTCGGTGAACAGCACCGGAACGGACACCGTCACAGGCGCCCACAGCAACAACGCCGTCGCGGCCCCGAGCACAACCGCGTTCAGCGCGAAGATGCGCCAGAACAAAGGCACCGAAAGCACCCCTTCCTTCACCGGCTGCCCACCGCTGGCTACAGCTCTCATCGCCGCCGAAATGGGTGTCAGGCCCGATGGTCCACGATCGCAGCATCGCCGATGGTGGAGACAGAACCAAATCACGATCCTCACGACGGGCGACGCAGACCGCCGGCGTGCGCAATGCCTCCACGCGTACGTCGGCCACCCGTTGCCGTCCCCTGGAAAGGACCCGATGCAAGTGACCACCGACCTGGGTCGCACCCAGCAGCTCGCAGCGCACGAAGCCCGCCGGCGCCTGGAACATGAGCGCAACTCCCGCCTCGCCCAGCTCAGGGCGATCGAGGAGTCCGCTCCACATCCGGACCGAGACCTGCAGGAGGCGCAAACCGCCGCGATCCAGCGCGTGCTCGAAGAGATCGACGCTGCCGGAGTACGACTGGCGGACGGCACTTATGGCACGTGTGGACGCTGCCGAACGCCTATCCCCGTCGAGCGCCTCGAGATCCTGCCCTACGTGCGCTTCTGTGTTGGCTGCCAGCAACGCGCCAGTTGACCGCTCCTCGTCCTGCCTCACTCGAGCACTGCGTCCGACCAGCCGAGGAGTTGCCGTCGTGACCCATCAGATCTCTGCAGACAACCACCATCGCCTTGCCGCCGAAGAACTCATCGTTCTGCGGGCGCGTCTGCACGAAGATCGTCTGTTCCGACGTGAACAACTGCGAGAGATCGCCGCCGACGTCGTCGGAGGCGCTTGCTCTTCGGACCTCGCGGCGCACCGCGAGGTCCGCGAGAAACTCGCTGCCGCCGCCCGAACCGCACTGGCCGAAACCGAAGCCGCCCTGGCCCGAATGGACGCAGGGCGGTACGGCAACTGCGGCCGGTGTGGTCGCACGATCAGCCTCGACTGCCTGTCCGCCCATCCCCAGGCGCGCTACTGCCCGCAGTGCCTCGCGGGACAAGAATGAACCTGGAGGGCGCGGCGAAGCCTCGTTTGCAGCCGCGAGGACGTCGTACGTCGTCCTGATACCGCGGAAGACCGCCTGGCGGTGCGGCGCCGATGCTACGCACCGTGACGGGAGTACTCTGGCCCCAACCGTGCGTAGTTTGCCGCGATCGCCTCGGCACCGAAGCCGGACACCTCAATTCCATCGCTCCCAGGGCCGATAGTCCTCTTGCGTACAGCCGGCGACGGCGCGACAGGCCGTTGGTCCAGGATAGCGATGGCCTTCGGGTCTGCTGGATGCCAAGTCCGCCGGGGTTTACTGAGAGCACGACGGGAGGTGGCTTGATGTCCACACGGGTTCGCCCGACGATCGTGGTCGGGATCGACGGCTCGCGCGGCGGCTTGCTCGCTCTGGGCTGGGCGACGGACCTCGCCGCCCGGAGGCACTGGGCGATCCGCGCGGTGCATGTCGTCGACCACGACCGCCCGGCCCGCCCTCTGACCGCCGTACCGGACCTCGACGACGGCGACAAGGTCCTGGCGGACGCCGCGGACGAACTGGGCCGGCTCGGCTGCACCGAGGCGAGCCTCGAGGTCCAGCATGGTCATCCCGCTCAGGTCCTGCTCGACCTCTCCCGCACGGCCGCGCTGCTGGTGATCGGCCGTCGCGGCGGTGGCGGCTTCGCGGAACTGACGCTCGGTTCGACGTCGCAGCTGTGTACGGCGCTCGCCGGGACGTCGCTGGTCGTCGTACCGGACGACTGGGACCGTGACGAGGGCGAGCTCGGCATGATCGTCGTCGGCGTCGACGGGTCGCACGCCGGCCAGGCCGCGCTCGGGTTCGCCTTCGAGGCGGCCGCGGAGCGCGGCGCCGAACTCGTGATCGTGCACGTGCCCCGGCAACGCGAGGGCTTTCCACCGCCCGGTGTCTGGGTCAATTCGGCGGATCTGCCCTGGCAGGAGGCCGCTCGTGAGCTGGTCAGCGACGCGGTGGCGGGCTGGCCGGAAAAGTACCCCGACGTGGTTTTCCGCACCCACTACCGGCCCGGTCACCCCGTCCAGGTCTTGGCGCAGCATTCCAAGGCAGCCGACTTGGTCGTCGTCGGCGGCGTCGGTCGCTCGGAGTTCACTCCGCTGCGGCTGGGCTCGGTATCCCGCGGACTGCTCCACCACACCCAGTGCCCGGTCGCGATCATCCACACCGGATCGTGAATGACTCGCCCCTGGGACAGACTCAGCATGCGGCCGAGTCGGCCCTGCGCAGGTAGCGCGCGGATACCTTCCATTCGGTGAGCAGTTGCTCGGCGAAAAGGTTGTCCACGGCAAGCGAGCAGCGCGCACCGAACAGTACGTCGCCGATCGCGTCGGGGTGTTGTCGCACATAGCTCCCGCACAGGTCGTGCGCCGCGACCTGCTCATGGACCGCGTCCGCTTCGACATGCTCCGTGAAGTAGCGGGCCTGTGCTTGCGAGGCGCCCAGTCGGGTGGCTCCGGCAGCGTACTGACGATTGGGGAGAGTCGACGTCATCTCGAGTGCTGCCAGGTGACCGAGAAGGGCGGCAGTCCAGCGACGGTGGACCGCGAACAGCGACATCACGTTCGACACGGCCAAGGTGACAGCCGGTACCACCGGGACGTAAGAGCCGTAGCTGTCGTCGAGCCCGAGCCAGCGCATCGTCGTACGGAACAGCTCGGAGTGCATCCGCTCGGGGCGGCCGCCGCCGTACTCGTCGGCTTCGATCTCGACCAACGCCGCCTTGGCGGCGCCGTCCAGGCGCGGGATGCCGAAGCTGTGCGGGTCGGCCTCCTTGAGCTGGTAGACAGACCGGTTCAGAACGAACTGGCGGAACTGCTCGGTTGTGGCGTGCCGACGCAGGTACGGCGCGAGTCGTGGGCCGTCATCGGCGTCGACCAAGGCGCGCAACTGCGCCGCGACCGGTTGATCGGTGGGACGGACTCGGCAGGTGGCCTCCAGCCAGTCGATCCAGGGCCGCTCCAACTCGGCGCGAAAGGCAATGATGTCCGGATCCCATTGGTAGTCGGGATCCACCTCGTCGAAGCCGCGGTACTGCAGCTCGTAGGCCACCCAGAGGGCAAGCTGCAGGTCATCGTCGGCGAACGGCGGCCCGGAGGCCGCGACCTCGATGGTTCGCTCCCCGTCGCCGCCCGATAGCCGGTCGTTCAACCAGGCGCTGAGCGGCCCACGTGGCGGTGGTAGGTGCATGCAGGTCTCCTCGGGCATCGGGCGACGACCCGGTACCCGGCCGGAAAACCGTCGTGAATCATGGGTGGGTACTACCCGTTCATGACCACGCAGGATGACGACGCGACCCAGCTCCGCGCCTACCCGGACGGTCCGATCCTGGTCCGCGGAGACTTCGTGCTGCTGGACGAGGACGGCGATGCGATTCCGGCCCCGCGCCGTACCGTCGCGCTGTGCCGCTGCGGCCGGACCGCAATTCCTCCCTTCTGCGACGGCACGCACGTCCTGCCCCGCCACGGCACGGCCAGCTGAGCTCCCAGGCGCACCGCCTTCAGGCGGCGGACTGAGATTCCGCAGACGTGTTCACCACTGCCGGCGCCTCCACCAACGTGGGGCTGATCAGATCGACCAGCGTCGGCAACGGACGGTCGACACCCGTCGGGCCTACAGCGTGCTCCGCAGGAGTTACGGTCGGTCGCGCAGGCCCCCGTACGACGGACTCCGCGCCAACACCGACAAGCGCGGTGAGTACGACGGCCGCGAGGCTGACGCCGCAGCCGGCAAGCGCAATCTCGGGAAAGGAACGGCCAGCCCGAGCCAGCGCATCCGCAGTCATCACCAATGCCGTGTTCGCGATCACTACCGAGACGGCCAAGGTCAGGACGGATGCGGCACGCGGCAACTGCCGAACCAGATGGGTGCTCATGGCAAGCGCCGCGGCCACAACGATCACACCGGCGGTGTAGACGGTCGGCGGCAACCAGTCGTGGAAGAACAGGGCCCACACCACGTCGACCGCGGTCGCCGTGACCATCAACGGATACACCAAGAGCATCGCCATCCACCGCCGCGCTGCCCTGCCCTCCATGCGCCAGATCCCCTCCATCTCGTCCCGATGCGCTCCAGGCGTTGGCACTCGACCAGGGAGAGTGCCAAACGAGACTATGGATTACCGGCTACCCAGTTGCGAGTCAAGTCAGCGATCAACGTGGGCCCGGTGGGGCGCTCGCGCGGATGACCACCACGTCCTCCTCGTCGATGTCGGCGGGAATCGTCCCTGCGGCCTGCTGGGCTCGCATCAACGGGCCCAGCGGACCCCGCTCGCAGGCTCGCACCTCGACGTCCACCAGCCCGGCCCGTCGCAGTCGCTCGAAGCTGGCCTCGATCCCGATGAGTGACGACTGCACGAAAAGCAGCACCCCACCGGGGTGCAGGTGGGCAGGGGCCCCGTCGCACAGCGCGTCCAGGATGATCCGTCCGTCGCGGCCCGCTTCCCACGCCCGGCTCGCGCCACGGCGGGGCAGATCGGGCCTGGGTGACGGCACGTACGGCGGGTTGCTCACGATCAGGTCGAACCGCTCGCCGGCCACGGGTCCGAAGTTCTGGCCCCGAAGCGTCCGGACCCGCAGGCCGGCCCGGAGCGCGTTGAGCCGGACAGTGAGCAGCGCTCGGCGGGAGACGTCGATCGCGGTCGTGGTCGCGCCGCACTCCGCCGCGGTGAGGGCGAGGAGACCACTCCCGGTGCAGACGTCGAGCGCCTGCGAGCCCGGACCGATGGTCTCCTGGCGGATGGCGTCGGCCAGCATCCACGAGTCGGAGATCGGGGCGAAGACGCCTGGAAGCGTCAGCAGCTTCATGTGGTGAACACCTCCGCAAGCCATGGGACGACGCGCTCAGGACCGAGCGCTCGAAGGTGATCCACCGGTGGGTCCTCCACCATCGCTCGTACGTCGTCCAGGCCGCCCGGCGCGTAGGGCTCGGCGGCGTCGATGAGGTCGTGAAGGCAGCGGCGGGTGGATCGGGGCTCGCCGGTGCGGAGGTCGAGGAGCTCGCCCCTAACGCCGTCCCGGAGCGCGGCCCACCGGTTCTCCGCGATCCTCCACGTCGGAGCCGGCGGTAGGAGCTCGTTGAGGTGGTGCAGATCGGCAAGCCTGGCAGCGACCGCGTGGACGAGTCGGGCGATCGCGCTGGTCTGATCCACGGTCGCCTGTACGTCGAGGACCCGAAGCTCGAGCGTGCCGTAGCGGACATGCGGCCGGAGCTCCCACCACCACTCCGAAGCGTCGGTCACGGCACCCCCTCGGACCAGCCAGGCGAGGTCCTCGGCGAACTGCTCCCAAGAGGCGATGATCGGGGGCACCCCCTGGCGGGGCAGCTCGGAGGCGATCACCGGACGCACAGAACACAGGCCGGTGTCCCGTCCGGCAGCGAAGGGGGCCGACCCGGCCAGCGCGGCCAGCTCCGGGAGAAGGTCGCGCAACGCGTGGTAGACGCCCAGCGTGCAGTCCGCATCGCCAAAGGCCAGGTGCACCTGCAACGAGGAGACGAGCTGCCGGCCGATCACCTCGCGGTAACGCGCCCCGAGCCCGGCGGCCCGCTCAGTGCGCGACAGGGCGGTCGGTCCCTCGAGGAGGGGGTGAACGGGCGCCGCGATCGCGGCCAGGTCAGGGCCACAGGCGGCGGCTATCAGTGCTCGGCACGAGCGCAGCTCCTCGACGGCGTCCGCCACGTCCTCGTGAACGGAGGTCGCGATCTCGACCTGGCAGGCCGGCAGCTCCGGCTTCACCCGCGGGTCGCCGATGCCCGCCAGCACGGCGGCGGCGTCCGCGGGCAGCCAACTCCCCCGGTGCACCAGGAGTAGCTCCTCCTCGAACCCCACACTTCCGGCGACGGTGCCGGCAAACAGCGACCGCAGCTGCGCAGCGTCGAGCGTCGCGCCGGCCCACCCGCCGGGCGGCGGACCGCCTGGCGGCCAATGGGACCCGCTCCCATCAAGCACGGACGCACTCAGCGGATCACTCAGCCCCACTCCCACTCCGGGTTGGACGGACTCGGCCTTGGCCACACAAGCCTCCTGCCCGCGCCGGCGCACCGCGCACCGGCTTTCCCTGAGGCTCCCCTCTGAACCCCGCAGTCCTCCGGTACCCCCGGCGGACACGTCAACCCTCGCCAGTGGAGCCGACGGTCGGCCCCACTGGACGGCGTTGTCAGGGCTAGGGCTGCTTGGCGATCGTGTAGCGGATGGTGTCGTTGCGTAGTACTCCGCCTGAGACCTTGACGATGCGCAGAGTGTGTTGCCCGTTCTTCAGGCCGGAAGCGTTGAACACCTGCTGTGCCGTGACTCGTACCTCGTTGCTGAGGTTCACGCGACGTACGAGCTTGCCGTCGAGGTAGACGTCGGCTTCGCCCTGGTCCGGACCGAGCGCTGTCCACCACTCCATGCCGTTGCCCTGGAAGGTGAAGTCGATCGCGGCGCCGTCCGCTGTCGCGTAGTGCACGTCGTCGCGGTAGTCACCACGGAACCGTACGTCGAGCACCGCGTTGCCGACCGGCTGAGCCGCGAGGTACTCCTTCTTGATCGTCACGACGCGGCCGTCGACGGTGTAGTCGGTGCCCTGGACGAGGTCCCGGCCGCCCTTCGAGATCGCTACCAGCTCGCCCGGGTCGCGCCCGATCTGGACACTGACATCCGCCTGAGCGGACGGGTTCTTGTCGAAGGTCGCCGTGTCCGGGTTCAGCAGGCTCTCCTGCCGCACGTTCAACTTGTCGAGCAGCATGAACTGTCCCGATTTCTTCACCCCGCGGATCGTGTGGGTTCCGTTCGGGAGATCGGAGATGCTGTAGACCACCTGTTGGGCGCCACGTCCGTCCTCGCGGTAGGTGCTCACGGTCTGCTTGAGCTGTCCGTCGATGTAGATGTCGACATCACCTTGCGAGTTGTGTGTCTCCGTGACGTAGTCGACGCCGGTACCGACGAAGCTGTACGAGAAGGAGTCGCCGTTGGTCTCCGTGTACTGCACGTCGTCCTGGTAGTCACCGAGCCCGCGACCCGTGCTCCGGCTCCACGAACCCGTGTAGACGATCTGGCCGTTGTCGTTGTTGACCTCGATCGTCCGTACGGCGGCATCGGCCAGCTTCCCCGCCGTACCGGTCCTCGCTGCCGACGAATCCGACACCGTGACGGTCAGCGGCTCCGACACCGCCGGGACCTCGAAGTTGCCGTTGCGCTGCCACTCGCCGTCGTACGACACCCGCAGATCATCGTCGTTGACGCGGATCGCCGAGTTCTTCTGCGGCGTGACCTTGAGCAGCCGAACTCCATGGATCGGCACATTCTGCGCGGTGAAGCCGGACGCGAACTGCCCCAGGTCCTTGTGCGCCCACAGGTCACGTACCGTCGCGGCGCCATCCAGTCCGAGGTCAGCCCAGTTCACCGTCAGGTCGGCGTCGGTCTGGCCGAGGTTGAAAAGGGCAACGGTGTAGGTGCTGTCGGGGTTGAGCGAGAACCACACTTGCCGGTTCGTCTTCGTCGACACCGGCTGAGCGGGACGCCCGGCCTGGTTCACCGCGATCACCTCGCGGTTCGTGAGCAACTCCAGGCCGTACGAGTCCAGCCTGGTCATGTCGTTCCCGATGTACATCGGAGCGGCCGAGATCGCCCACAGCGTCGCCGCCGTACGTCGTTCGTCGCGAGTGAGCCCGTCCATCAGGCCGTTGCCCACATTCAGCGAGTCGAGATCGTTCCACCCACCCGGTCCGGCATGGCGCCACCAGTCGGCGAGCTTGGGGAACAGCCGCGCGACGTTCTGCCAGGTCGTGAGCGCCTGACCCGGGCAGTAGCACTCGACGTCCCAGTCGATACGCCAGCCGTTGGCGTACTGCTTCCAGTACTCGGCGTAGTTGATGTCGAGCGCCCAGGAGAGCTCGAGCCAGATGCCGTGGCGGGCCAGAGCGTGCGACCACGCCTTGACGTCGTCGCGGGCGTCGAGTGAAAGATCACTGATGCCCGACCCGGGAGTCACGCTGTCGAACTTCAGGAAGTCGACACCCCAGGAACCGTAGAGATCGGCGATCGAGTCGATGTACTTCTGCGCGCATGGCTTCGAGAAGTCGACCCGGTAGCCGAGACCCCAGTAGTCCGCCTTCTGCAGCGGTTGCACAGCCAGGTCACCGGTCCGGCACTCGGGGGCGCCATACACGGGAAGGTTGGCATCGATCAGCGACTTGCCGATGCCCGGGATGCCGTACAGGCCGACCTTCTGGCCGTTGCCGTGGATGTGGTCGATCACCGCCTGCAGACCGTCGGGGTACAACGTCGCGCTCGGCACCGGCCGGCCGTAGTCGTCGACGCCGCCGTTCCAGCCGGCGTCGATGTTGATGTACTCGTACCCGTACGGCTGAAGTTTCTCGTGCATCGCATCCGACTGGGCCTTTAGCCGGTCCGCCGAGATCCAGCTGCTGCCGTCCGACGAGTACACCTGCATGCTGTAACTGCTCCAGCCCATGTAGGGCTTCAGTGCCTTCTCCCCCGCCGGTCCGCCGGTGACGCTGGCCGTGGCGGTAGTCCCGCGTGGTGCCGGTACGGCGGAAGACGGAACAGTCAAGCCGGCCGGAAGCAGCGCGGCGACGGCGAGACCCACGAGCAGGCCTCGTAGTGCCTTGTTCCGTACGGATCTGGTCATGAGCGGTGACCTCTCTGATGATCTGACAACCGAGACCCCGGGTGTCCGCGGTCCTCGACGCACGTCTCCCAAAACCCGGATCCGATAGGATATTGGAGGCTTTACTTAACTCTGTCAAGATTTCGTGCATGAACCAGGCCCCGTGGTTCCATCTACGATGTGGATGGCGTGAGCGGTGCGCAGCGGGCGATTCTCGGCGTCCAGACGGCCCGGGAGGTCCGCGCTTGGCTGGCCCGGCACGTCCGCGATCACCTCGGTGCGGGTGTCGATTCGGTTCTGTTCACCGCCGGCGACATCGGCGCGGTCTTCGGGCTGCGCCTCACCGATGAACGCGAGGTTGTCCTCAAGGCGCTGCGTCCCGGCGCGAAGGCCGAACGACTGCGAACTGTCGTGCGGGCGCAGAACATCCTCGCGTCGGCTGGCTTCGGTTGCGCCCGCGTGATTGACGGCCCGTCGGAGACCGGCGGCGTACTCGCTGTCATCGAGGAACGATTGACGTGCACCTCGACCGGATCCCCTCACGACCCGGCGGCGCGGGCTGCGATGGCAACAGGGCTCGCGGCGCAGATCGACGTACTGCGCGGTTTTGACGGCACTGAGCTCGGGACAAGTCCGCCGGCCTGGTCGGTCTGGAATGCCGGCGCGTGGCCGACGCCGCACGACCCGATCTTCGACTTCTCCAGCCCTGTTCCGGGCTTCGAGTGGGTGGACGAGACCGCCGACGCCGCCGCCACGATCCTGCGCGCGACCGACCACGCGCCCGGGGTTGTCGGGCACAGCGACTGGGTCTGGCAGAACGTCTGCATTCAGTCCGGACGTTTCGTGGCCGGCTACGACTGGGACAGCCTCATCCACGCGCCGGAGCCGGTGGTTGTCGGCCTCTGCGCCGGCGCGTTCACGCAGGGCTCTCCGATCCCTCCGGATGCGCCCACGGCCCAGGAGGTGGCCGCGTTCCTCGACGACTACGAGCGGGTACGGGCGTTCTCCCCGGCCGAGCGGCGTACGGCCGAGGCCGCGGTCACCTGGGTGCGCTGCTACAACGCCCGGTGCCAGCTGGACAACCTGTACCGTCGCGAGATGGAACCACCGACCGGATCGTTCATCGAGGCCTTGACCGCCACCCGCGCCTCCTGACTCAGTGGCCGGCGACCTCGGTGGGGATGTTGGTGGCCGCCCAGGAGGCCAGGAGTTTGAGCGCGTCGGCGGTGGATGAGGCGGGATCGGCGGCGTAGATGGTGAGGGTGAGGCCGGGTTCGGAGATCAGGTCGACGCTCTCGTAGGCGAGCTCCAGGTCGCCGACGGCGTCGTGGTGGAAGTGTTTGGTGCCGGCGCCGTGCAGCCGGACGTTGTGCGCGCTCCAGCGCTGCCGGAACTGCGGGCTGCGGGTGGACAGTTCGCCGACGAGGTCGTGGAGCGCTTTGTCGTGGGGGTCCCGCCCGGCCTCGGTGCGCAGGATCGACACGCAGGTGTCGGCCGCGGTGTCCCAGTCGGGGTAGAACCGGTGCGAGTCGTCGTCGAGGAACGTGTAGCGGGCAAAGTTGGGGGGCTCGCCGGGCTCACGGTCGTACAACGACGAGTGCATTGCGCGGCCGAGGTGGTTGGCGGCGAGCAGGTCCATCCGGCCGTTCCGGACGATCGCCGGCCCTCCGGTGATGGTGTCGAGCGCCCATTGCAGGCTCGGCCTGGGTGTCCAGCGTTTCGCCGAACGGCGCCGGGGCTGAGCCAGGCGGCTGCTGCCGTTGGCTGCCTGGGCGAGATGGAACAGGTGGATCCGTTCCGCGTCGTCCAGCTGCAGGGCGCGGGCGACCGCGTCGAGGACCGAGGCGGAAACTCCGGCCAAAGAGCCGCGTTCGAGCTTGGCGTAGTACTCGATGCTCACCCCGGCCAGGGTGGCCACCTCGCCACGGCGCAGGCCCGGCACCCGGCGCCTTCCCACCGTGGGCAGGCCGACGTCCTGCGGCGTGACCTTGGCCCTCCGGGTGGTCAGGAACTCTCGCACCTCGGCACGGTTGTCCATGCCGCCCACGGTACGGGCACCAGCCTCCCGGTGGGATGCACTACCGGTACACCTCTCAACAGAAACTCCCCCGCCCCCGCTCCAAGCGGTTGTCTGGACGCGTCCCCACCAGTCATCAGCGGACCTGTCTCCGACCAGCGCGGCCGGCGCCGATTGTTGCTGCTGGCCACTGTCCTGATGACCGCCGCGTCGATCGTCTGCGCGGTGGCGCCCTCGATCACCGTCATGATGGCCGCCCGGCCATCGCCGGCCTCGAACGGAATTCGAACTTTTCTGGGGCTGCCGCTATCCAACCCGTCGACGAAGGCAGGGGCCTTCGCCCAAGGGGAGGAAGATCCAGATGATTCGTAAGGCCGCAGGTTTGGCGTCGGCCGGGGTGCTTGCGCTGACCCTCGGGGTGGCAGTGGGCTCGCCCGCGCAGGCCGAGACGTCGGCGACGAGCGCACCGTGTGCGCTCCGGCTCGGCTCGGTCACCGCCACCGGCGCACACACCAGCCGCATGGTCACCGCGACGTCGCCGATCACCATCGGCGGGGTGCGCGGGACGGCCGGAGTGTTCCAGCCGAACCAGGTCCAGCACACCACCACCTTCGTCGGGACGCCGCTGCTGAGCGGGGAGTCGCGGGCCGGCCTGACCGTGATCGGTGGCGCGTTGCACTCCAGCTCGTACGTCGTCGACGGGCAGAGCCAGATCGACCCGCACTACCCGCACAACAACCTCCGCATCGGCGGCGGCTGGGGCAACTACCGCTGGGTCGAGCAGTCGATCCACCGGCCGGCGAACGCCGGCGAACCGAGCCGGACCATGCTCTACGGCCAGCAGATCGACGGCACCATGCACCGCTGGGTCGCGGACGGCACCGGCTGGCGCAAGACCGGCGGCGTCGGTGGGCTCAGCACGGTGAAGTCGATGACGCTGATCAGCCGCACCGCGACGTACGAGACCTTCCTCACCAACACCCGGGCCGGCAAGCTGATGACGGTCCGGTGGCCCACCAGCTACCTGAGCGTGCCGACCGCCACGCCGGTTCGGGACACCACCTGGCAGGGATTCGAGCAGCTGATCGCGACGAAGTGCGGCGCGACCGGAACACTGCTGCTGGCCATCGACCGGGACACCAAGTCCGGGTACCTGTACGCGGTCGGGCACGCCAGCGGCAAGAGCACCGCGATCCGCAGCCTGGGCAAGGTCCCGATGACCTTCTCCGACCCGCAGTACTTCCGCTGGGCACCCAAGTACGACACGCTCAGCGGCGACTGATCGATCCTTTCCTGCGAACGGCGGCACAGACTGTGCCGCCGTTCGTTTGTCTGGCGCCTGAAGCCGTGCCCGCCGGTGCGGCGGGCACGCGCCGGCGTCAGAGACCTTCGAGCCAGGCGTGATCAGGCCGACCCGGACCTTCTCGCCTAGTCAGAGTCCGGTGTTCCGGTGACTTGCGCGGCTGGGGACGGCGTACCTGATGCCGGCGTGCTCGTCGTCGGGGTGGCGGATGGTGGCGTGCTCGATGGAGAGGTTCCCGTCGACGGCGTGCTCTGGGTGGGGACAGTGGGCGTGGGGGTGCTCCGGGTAGGCGTGGCCGACGGCGTCGTACTGGTGGGGGTGGGGGTGGCCGACGGCGTGGGCGACGCTGTTGGCTGAGAGGTGCTTTGCGACGGCTGGGCCGACGTGGTCCGACTCGTGGTGCCGGCCTGGGTCGGGCGGGTCGAGGTCTCCGTCGCGGCGGGCGTCGTACTCGAGCTCACGCTGGGCTGCGGACCGACGTCGGTCGTTGGAGGCACTCTGGTCTCGTTGCCGTTGAGCAGGATTGCGGTCATCACAGCCACTGCCGCCGCGAGGAGGGCGATCCCACCGGCCAGCAGGGTTGTCCTTCGCCCCTGATGAACCGGCACGAGCGGGGTGGTCGCAGCGATGATCCGCTCGGCACGCAAGGAACCGGCCGCGACCTCGGCGGCGGACGGACGGTAGGCAGGATCTTTGGCGAGCATCTGCAGCAGAACAGCCTCGAACGGTCCGCCGAGTTCGGGCCGGATCAGACTCGGCGGCGCCGGCTCGGCGTCGACGTGCTGATAGAGAATCGCCGTCGGGTGTTCTGCCGTGAACGGCGGCACGCCGGTGACCAGCTGGTAGAGCACACACCCCAGCGAGTACACATCCGCTGCCTTGCCGGCCTGCCCACCCGCCGCTCGCTCGGGCGCGAGGTACAGGGTGCTGCCGATGATCTCGCCGGCCGCCGTCAGCGTCGTCGTGCCTTCTCCCGGCAGGTGAGCGATACCGAAGTCCGCGACCTTGACGGTCCCGTCCGGCGTCAGCAGCAGGTTGCCCGGCTTCACGTCACGATGGACGACGTCCTCCCGATGCGCCGCGGCAAGGCCGGCAGCAGCCTGTTCGACGATGTCGATTGCCCGCTCTTTGGGCATGGGGCCGTGCTCGGCGAGCTCGTCGGCAACCGTCCGTCCTTCGACCAGCTCCATCACCAGGAAGAACCCGTCCCCGTGGTGCCCGAAGTCGTACACGGAAACCACGTGGGGATCGTTCAACCTCGCCGCGGCCCGCGCCTCGCGGTGAAATCGCTCCGCAGCTCTCGGATCACGATCCGGCGCCAGCAGCAACTTGACCGCCACCGGCCGCCCCAACTGCTCATCGGTGGCGCGGAACACTTCCCCCATCCCGCCCCGCCCGATCAACGGACCCAACCTGTATCGCTCAGCTACCAGCACTCTCACACCCGTACCCAACCCCACCCCGACCCAACCTGTTCCACGGGCCCTGCCCGAACGGCGGCGGCTAGAGTTGCCGGGTGATTTCGCATGTGGTGTGGGACTGGAACGGGACCCTGCTGAACGACAACGACGCCGTACTGGCCGCGGTCAACGCGGTGTGCGCCGACTTCGGGCGGCCGGGCCTCACCTGGGCGGAGTGGCAGGCGGTCTACGCGCGACCGATGCGGGGCTCGTACGAGCAGATTCTGCATCGCGTGCTCGACGACGAGGAGTGGGCCCGCGTCGACAAGCTCTACCACGAGCGGTACGACGCCATCCTGCACACCTGCGAGTTGGCGACCGGAGTGCCGGACGAGCTCCGGCGACTGGCCGAGACCGGCCGGACCCAGTCCCTGCTGTCGATGTGGTTCCACGCACGACTCGTACCGACGATCGAACAGTTCGGGCTCACCGAGTACTTCAGCCGCGTCGACGGACTGCCCGGTGACGTCGGGGGCGGTTCCAAGACGGAGAGCATGCGGCTGCACCTCGAGGCCCAGGCTCTGGACCCGGCCGACGTCGTACTGATCGGCGACGTGGTCGACGACGCGGTCGCCGCCCAGGCCGTCGGCACCGGCTGCATCCTGGTCACCACGGGTGCCATGACCCGCACCGCCCTGGAGACCACCGGCGTACCGGTCACCAACTCCGTCCAGGAAGCCCTCCGCCTCCTTGACAGCTGAACGGCCGTGATCACAGGTCGTGACCAGACCACACGGTCAGGATGATGAGCGCTACTCGGGGTACCGGTTCGTCATGGACCAAGAGAACGGCCTGGAGCCGGATCCGCGGCACAACTCCCGTCGCGACACGCACGTCCGACGCTGGGGAGCGGTGTACGTACTTCTTGTGTTGTTCATCGGTTCGTGGCTGGGACAGTTCTTCAGCCAGCTGAGCGAATTCCGCAGTGAGCAGGAGGAGCACAACCAGGCGTTCGCCTGGCCGGACTTCTTCACCGCCTTCTTCTCCAGCACGTTCGAGAACTGGCAGAGCGAGTGGCTGCAGCTCGTCTTCCAGGCCATCCTGCTGCTCGGCGCCAAGCACCTGATCTTCCGGGTCGACGCCGAGGACATGGAACGCATCGAGGCCAAGGTCGACAAGATCAACCGCCACCTCGAAGACCAGGCCCGGATTGCCAAGGGCTGAGCCGAAGGCAGGCCTGACCGGCCGCCTGTGAGGTTTCAGTCGCCGCCGGTTGGGCGCCCCGGAGGGGTGTCGGGGGCGACCGTGGGGTCGGCGGCCGCAACGGGATCCGTCTCTCCCGCCGCCACCGGGTGGACCAGTCGGTCGTCGCCCGTCCTGCGCACCCCGTCCGCGCGCTCGTTCGCCGTCATCCGCTCCTCGGCAGGCGCCGCTTCCGCGTCGCCCTCACTCTCCACCACGCTGCCCGGCACCTGGCCCTGCGCAAACATCTCGCCGGCGGCTCCGGCCGCCTTCCTGCGCAACACCCGATATCCGACCGCGCCGGCACCCGCTGCGCCCGCGCCCACCAGAACCCAGCCGGTCCGCCGCATGCCGCTCGCACGCGCTTTCTTCTTCGCCCGCATCATCAGAGCCCTCCTCCATCGCTAGCCGCTTCGGTAACCCGCCGCCACGGCATCCAAACCGCAACCGACGGACGTGCTTTCAAGCCTCTCGCCGGGGTACTGCGCCGGGATCATCACGACGTCAGGAGGAACTCATGGCTGCCACCGACCCCGATGTGATCGACGTCCTCACCGCGGACCACCGGGAAGTGGAGGATCTGACCGACCAGATCGCCGCAACCCTCGACCCCGAACAGCGCCGGGACCTGGCCGACCAGCTGATCGCCGAACTGGTGCGGCACTCGGTTGCCGAGGAGATGTACGTCTATCCCGCGATGCGCGACCACCTGCCGAACGGCGAGGAGGCCGTCGAGCACGACATCCAGGAGCACAAGGAACTCGAGAGGCTGATGAAACAACTCGAGGGCGCCGATGCCGGCAGCACCGAGTTCGACGATGCCCTGAGCAACCTGCGGCAGGTCCTCCTCGACCACGCGCAGGACGAGGAGACCGAGCAGTTCCCGCAACTGCGGGCGCAGGTCCCTGCCGCCACGCTGGTCGAGCTGAAGGACAAGGTCGAGACGGCGAAGAAGCTCGCGCCGACCCGGCCGCACCCGGCCGCGCCGAACGCCGAGCTCTTCCACAAGCTGGCCGGTCCCGGCGTGGGACTGGTCGACCGGCTCCGGGACCGGCTCACCGGCCGCTCGACGTAGCCCGAATCCGCCGCAGGGTATGGGGTTTCCGCCAGTCCCGCCGGGGCCCTGATGCCGTTCGCCGACGTCGGGCCGAGTCCGATCCCGGACTGGATGGACGACGAGGACGGCGTACTGCTGACGGATGCGGTCGCCACCGGCTACTTCGGCGCACAGCTCGGCGACATCGCCGAGGGTGACGTCGTGGTCGTGCCCCTGGACCCGGTGATCGTCGCCGGCCCCTGGATCAGCGCGAGCATCCTGGCCTACCGCACCGCCCGCCGCCTCCGCCGCTCCCTCCGCGTCAGTCGTCGGGCTGAGGCCGGCTGAGCCCGATCTCGCCCGCCGAAATCCCGTCGGCGAAGCGATTCAAGCCGCTGGACGTGGGTACGTGGGGGTGGTTCCGGCCCTGGTTCAACCCTAGCCACCTCCGCCGGACGTTGGCACTCAGGCGGCACCCATGTCGTTCGACAGCCGGCGGTCCCAGCCGACCGCAACCGTGACAGACACGGACATCCGCAACGATCAGGCGGCACTGGTGGAGCGGCTCCTTCGGGAGGCCGCGGCAGCCACAGGCCGGCAGCGCGAGGATCTTCTGGATCAAGCGATCGTTGCATCCGTTCCGCTCGCCCGCACACTGGCGAGCCGCTATTACCGGCGTGGCGTCGACGCCGAAGATCTGGACCAGGTGGCTTACGAGCACCTGGTGAAAGCAGCCCGCAGCTACCGGCCGGCCGACGGCTCCGACTTCCGGTCGTTCGCGATTCCCACCGTCCGCGGCGGGATCCGGCACCACTTCCGCGATCACGCCTGGGCCGTCAGGTTGCCTCGGCGCCTGCAGGAGATCCAGACCCGGATCAACGCGACCGAAGCGACCCTGGCCGCTGACCTCCAGCGCTGGCCCAGCTACCACGAACTGGCCGAAGCCCTCGGCCTCGACGTCGACGAGGTCATCGAGGCGCAACGAGCGCAGGGATGCTTCAACCCTTCCTCGCTCGACGTTCCCCTGCACGACGGTTCCTCGATAACGCGCGGTCAGCAGGTCGCCGATCCCGCCGACACGTACCAGCTCGTCGACCAGATCGAGTCGCTCCGCCCGGTCATCGACACCCTGTCGGACCGCGACCGGCTGATCTTCAAGAGACGCTTTCTGGACCACCAGACCCAGGCCGAGATCGGTCACGAGATCGGTGTGAGTCAGATGCAGGTCTCGCGACTCCTGGGACGGATCATGCTTCAGCTGCGCCTCGCGCTGTCGGTGTGACAGCACACCGTTCGTGGCGCACACCCCTCCCGAGTGCGCCACGAACGGCGGCTGGGCCTCTTCCCTACTGCGGGACCGAGTCGGCTTTGACTGCGTCGCGGCGGCCGAGGGGACGGGGGTCTCCCTTGGTGGTGTCGCGTGCTGTCTGCTGCTCGGCCTCGGCATTGATCTCGGCTCCCAGCAGTACGGCGTACGCCGTCAGCCACAGCCAGAGCATCAGGACCACGACCGCGGCCAGGCTCCCGTAGGTCTTGGCATAGTTGCCGAAGGTCTGGACGTAGACGGAGAAGCCGATCGACGCGAGCAGCCAGATGATCGTGGCGACGACGGCGCCCATCGACACCCAGCGGATCCGGGCCGCGTCGCGAGCGGGCGCCAGCCGGTAGACGACCCCCAGCGCGACCGTGATCAGCACTACGGCGACGACCAGCCGGAGCACTTCCAGCCCGATCCGGACCGGCGTCGCGAGATCGTCACCGATCGCAGCGCCGGCCGCGAAGAGACCGATCGCGAGCAGCACGAAGAGGATCGCCCCCAGCGTCATGCCCAACGCGAGCAGCTTGCGGCGGATGAACCCGCGCGTCTCGTCCTCGTCGTAGGCCAGATTCACAGCGGAGATGAGATACCCGACTCCCCCGGAGGCACTCCACAGCGCGATGACCAGGGCCACCGCGACGCCGATCCCCAAGCTCTGCCGCGGAGCCGACGTCAGGGTGTCGAGCTGCTCGAGCAGCAGCTCACGTCCCGACGCCGGCATCGCGGCCGTCAGTTCTCCAACCTGGTCGCGGATCTGTCCCGGGTCCGCAACCAGTCCGTACGTCAGCACCGCGGCGGCGATGGCGGGGAAGACGGAGAGGAAGCCGAAGAAGGCGACCCCCGCCGCGAGCAGGGGCACCTGATCGGCCTTGGCCTCGGTCCAGGATCGCTTGATCACCTGCCACCAGCCCGCGGCCGGAATCTCCGTCGGCTTGTCCGCATCCACTCCGGGAACGTCCGGGCGTCGTCCGTCGCTCATCAGCTGGCGGAACCCGCCTGCCGGACGTTGTCCGCCGAGCCCTTCGCGTCTCCGGCAACCTGCTGAGCCGCTGACCGGCCCTCGTCCGCCACCTCGCCGGCAGCCTGTGACGCGGATTGCCTGACCTGCTGAACGGCTTCCTGCGCCGGTTCCTGCAGGTTCTCCTTGACCTCTTGGGCCATCTGGGCCGCCTGCTCCTTCACCGGGCCGGCGGCGTCCATCGCGGTGTCCTTGGCACCCTGCGCCAGCTCACGTTCCTTGGTCGACGCGGGGAGTACGGCGGCCGCGACCCAGCCAGCCGCAAAGGCGATCACGCCGGCGGCCAACGGCGTACCGCGAGTCCTGGCCCGAGCCATGTCCGGTGCGGAACCGACAGTGTCACCGACCTTGCTTCCCGCGTCCTGCACTGATGACATCGCGGAACCGGCGGTGTCGCCGACCGAGCCCATCACTTGCTCCCTGAACCGGTGGACGCCGGAGCGGGCGCGATCCACCCGCCGGCCGACCACGCGGCTGGGACTGACTTTCTCCGTCAGGGCGTCGACGTCGCGGCCCACGTTGCGCCTGGTCTGCTCGATGTCCCGCTTCAGCTGTTCCGGGTCTTCAGCCATTTCGCGTCCTCCTTGAGTGATTCGACCGTCTGGTCGGGTTTCGGATTGACCTCCCGCAGTTCCTTGCGTCCCGTCATCGCCAGTACCGCGGCAACGACCGCCCAGACGGCGGCGACGATCAGCGCTGCCCAGACGAGATCCATGGCTTTGTCCAGCGCCCACATCACCGTCAAGGAAACGAACAGCGCGGCCATCCAGCCCGCGAAGGCCGCGCCGCCGAGCATGCCCGCCCCCTTGCCGGCCTTCTTCGCCTCGGCCTGGAACTCCGCCTTCGCGAGCTCCAGTTCCTGGCGCGTCAGCTGCCCCAGATCGGTGGTCAGCTGGGAGACCATCGCTCCGATCGACTCGTCCATCGACAGCCGGTTCGGCCCGCTGTCGGGTGGTGATCCGCTGACGGTCATGTCACATCCCCGATCCGGGCCCGAACCTGGGTGTCACGGGAGCTCCGGGGTCCGGGTTGGGCGCTATCGGGGTGGGGGCGGGAGGTGGCGCCGAGGTGGCGGCGACCGGCGGAGCACTCATCGGTGCGGACAGAGGCGGGGCGAGATAGTCGTCGGAGACCTCGACGGGATCCATCGACGCGCGCGGTTCGGTTGTGGTGCTGTCCGGCGTACCGGTACCTCCGCCGGCCAAGGCTCGCGTGAGACGACCGGCTACGACTCCGGCTGCCACGGCCGCCACCAGGAACATGCCGGGTTTGCGCCGAGCGAAGCCGCGCACCTCTTCGAGTAGGTCGCCAGGCTCGTGTTTCTGCAGGAAGTCCGCGGCCTGATCCGTGAACTCGGCGCCGCGCTGGGCCAGCTGAGTGCCCAGACCCGACCGGCCGTGCTCGGCCATCCCCCGCAGCTCCTCACCGACGGAACGAAGACTGTTCGCGGCGCGCTCCTGCTGGCGGCTCGCCTGCTGGGTCAGTTCGTCCCGGGTCTGCCCGGCCAGCCGCCTGGTCTGCTGGCCGAGATCCGACGACACGTCCGACGCCTTGTCCTTGACGGTCCCCGCGACCTGACGAGCGGCCTCGGCCGACGTCTCTTTCAGCTGCCCGGCTTCCTCCCGGGCCGCCCCGGCCATACCTTCGGTGGACGGGCCGTCGAGGTCCGTCCGATGATTCGTCGTCATGTGACGACTCCTTCCACAAAAGCACGATGGAGTGTTGCGAAACTCGTTCAGGCACGCGTCTGACCCCGCCGCGATGGCGGCGATGTGTGTTGGAGAGAATGACCCCAGGTTGGAGTCGGCACGGCATTCCGTACCTCGAACACGACGTCGCAAATGGCACTCTGTCGTACCACCCCTGAACTGCGGGGCTCAGTACCCACCGGCGAAGCCAACAACCCCCGGAACACTCGTCAATTCGAGGGATTCCCCTGCAATTCCTGGGGTTTGGCGGTGGTTGCGGCGGACAACCACACGTCGGCTACTCCTCGGCGGCCTGCTGGAGCCGGCCATAGATCAGCTGGAGGAAATCGGCTCCGGTGACGGCGGTGAGCATCGCGGCCACGGTCCGGGTGAAGCGGGGTGCGAACAGCAGGCCCACGGTGAAGCCACTCGCGACCCACAGCGCCAGGCAGAACGGGCAGGTCAGCAGCTCGCCGACAGCGTGACGCAGCGAACTGTCTCGCCGTACCTCTTCCATCACCTCACCGGGACCTCCGGAGCCGCGGTAACGCGTGAACGGAACCCGCAGCGGACTCGTCACAGAATCCTTCGTCAGCAGGCGAGCCAGCTTCTGAGTGCCGGCGATGACCAGGATCAGGTCGTACGGCGAGATCCTTCGTGCGCGAGTGCCCCGCAGGGCGGCGACCGCACCGGCGGCACCTGCCAGCAGCGAGAAGATCGCCATCAGCACCACGTAACCCCCGAGCGGGCGGTCGGCGCCCTGCCGATACTCGTCCGCCTCGGTCTCGACGGCATCCGCGATCTTGCTCACCGATCTCACCTCGCCTGGTGCACAGCAACTCCGACACACCAGCGGTACCCACCTGCCTGCCATCGACTCTCATGAGCCCGGTGAGAGCGGGTACCGGGGCACCCTGAGGTACCCGGCTGATCGAGGAGGAACGATGGCAGCGTGTGAGGTTTGTGGCAACTACTACGACGCGGCGTTCACCGTGATCACCGCCGACCAGCGCAAGCACGTCTTCGACAGCATCGAGTGTGCGGCGCACGCGCTCGCCCCGACGTGCGCCCATTGCGGCTGCCGGGTGCTCGGCCACGGAATTCAGCAGGACACCACGATCTACTGCTGCGCGAGCTGCGCCCAGATGTCGGGTGCCGCCGCGGCGCGCGACCGGCTGTAACCCGCCACGGCGCGGCGGTCAGGGACGGCGCCACGCGTCGTCGGACAGGTGGCTGCCCGCCATCGGGCCCATCTGCAGCATGCCGCCGTCCGCGACGATGCTCGTGCCGGTGACGTACGACGCCCTGGGCGAGGCGAGGAACGCGATCACGGCAGCGATCTCGCGGGCGTCGCCCGGCCGGCCGAGCGGTACGCCGGGACGGTCCTTGCCCTGTGGGTCCTCGTCGGTCTGGCCCGTCATCGGGGTGGCGATCTCGCCTGGCGCCACCGCGTTGGCGGTGATCCCGTACTCGCCCAACTCGAGCGCCAGCGTCTTCATCAGCAGTCCCAGTCCGCCCTTCGCGGCGTCGTACGGCGCGGACCCCACTCGCGGCTGATGCTCATGCACGCTGGTGACGGCGATCAGCCGCCCGCCCCGACCTTGGTCGATCATCCGCCGCGCCGCCAGTTGCAGGCACAGGAACGCGCCATCCAGGTCGACACTCAGCACCCGCCGCCACTCCTGGTAGTCGAGATCCACCGCGAGCTGGCTGCTACCAGTCCCGCTGTTGGCGACCAGAACGTCCACACCGCCCAGCTGATCGGCCAGTCGATCGATCGCCGCGACCGCATCAGGGAGCAGCTCGAGATCCAGTTGTTCGACCTCGGCCCGCCGGCCCAGGCCGCGGACCTCCTCGGCAGTCTTCTCGGCGCCCTCCTGGTCGCTGTGCCAGGTGATGCCGACATCGAAGCCGTCCTGGGCCAGCGCGACCGCGGTCGCCCGCCCGATCCCGCTGTCCGATCCCGTCACGATCGCTTGTGGCATGGGCCTGCGGTACCCGGCCCGCTGCCGGGAAAACCCTAGCTGGACTCGAAGACATTGCCGGAGGTCGGTGGCACCTGCTGGTTCCGCTGGACGCCGAAGCGACGTGTCACCGGGCCGGCCAGCCGGTCGAAGAGGCCGGGCAGGAGCCGGAACGTCCCGACGACCAAGTGATTGAGCCGGCCGACCGACCTCTCGCGGCGCGGACGAGCCACTGTCCGGACGACCTCCGCGGCAACCCGGTCCGGCTGATCCACCGGTGGAATCGGCCGCCCGTGCCAGCCCAGGTAGGTGGCGGCGCGGGCATAGATCGGAGTGTCGACGGACCCGGGCGACACCACCGAGACCTCGATTCCCGGGGAGGTTCGCAGTTCCTGCCGGAGGACCGCGGCCAGCCCGTGCACCGCCCACTTGCTGGTCACGTACGGGCTGAGGTACGGCAGCGCGACCTTGCCGAGCAGTGAGCTGACGAGCACCAGCCTCCCGCCGCCTTGCGTCCGGAACTGCCGCAGTCCCGCTCGCGCGACATTCGCCGTACCGCCGACATTCGTCCTGATCACCTGATCGAAGACCTCCGCTGGAATGTCGTCGAAACGGCCATAAGCCAGTACGGCGGCACAATGCACGATCGCGTCGATCCGGCCGTACGCCGCCACGATCTCACTCACCAGGTGGTCGACCGCGGCCGCATCCGTCACGTTCGCAGGGACGACCAGGACTTGCGTCGCTCCCGATTCCAGGCATTCGTGTTCGACCTGCGCCAAGTCGGCCGCGGACCGGGCCGCGAGTGCCAACCGGGCATGGCGAGCGGACAGTAGCCGAGCTGTCGCACGGCCGATCCCACTCGACGCACCGACAACGAGCACGATGGGTTCATCCATACGTTCGCTCGTCACGTCCCTCACCTCTCCGGTCGAGGCGCCGGTACCCACCGGGGGCCGCAACACTCGGATACGGCCGGTAACAGTCATGAGCGTGCGAATGGCGGGCGGCGGCCGGGGGTACTTGAAGAGTCGCTGGTCCCACCGGTTAGACAGCAGCCGGACACCGGTCCGGCGCTTGTGAGAAACCAGAGCGATCCATGATCCCGTCAGATTTCGTCAAGCCGGCTGCTCGATCGTGTTCGGAGCAGGCCACCCAACTGCTGATCGAGTGGTTCGGAGTGACAGCCCAGCAGGCCGATGCCCTGATTGCCACTTGGGCTCGTGACTGCCACAGATCACCCCAAGCCGTCGCCGAGGTGTTGGTGCATCAGGTCTGGCACGGTGACCACAGCTATTTCGACCCCGCTGTGGCCCGCACCCTCGAACACGCACTGCGCAACCTCCCTGAACTCGTTGCCGCCAGCCTGGATTCGGAGCCCGGCAGGTCAACCGGCTAGGGCGGCGTTCTCACCGCCACGATCGGGCGGACCGGGTGATCATTGCGCCCTGGTCGTCTGCTCGGTTCGCAGCTGATCCGTGGTCATGGTGATGTCGGCGATCTGTCCGGCCAGGGTGGGATGGCTGTTCTCGAGTCTCGCCCCTGCCTCGGCCAGTGGGGTCAGCAAGGCGGCGGTGTCGCTGTCACCGAGCGCGTGAAGGACCCGGTCGACGCTCTCCTGGGTGGCGGAGTCGAGGTCGTCGAGCGCGGTGATCTGGGCAGCGAGCCGGCGGAGCCCGGCCGCGTTCTCGCGGGCCCATTGGGCGACGGCGCGCTCACCGGCCCGCCGGTCACGTGCCGCCTGGACTCGCTGTTCGCCGGTCATGCCTTCCTGGTCTGTCGTGTGCGGGTTGAGGCGCAGGTAGCGGCGTTCGGCGGCCTGCCGGCTGGCCACGCCGATCGCGGGGGCGATCGCGGCCCAGCTCACCCCACGGTCGCGGGCCGCGCCGATGAGCAGCGGCTCCCAGGCCGCGAGCTGGTCCTGCACGTCCCGCAGCTCGGCCAGCGCGGCGAGGACGTCCAGCGAGCTGACCATGCCTGGCGCGACACGGCCGCCTGCCCGGAGCGTGAGCTGCCGGACGGTTTCCTCCACGGCCGCGATCGCGGCCGAGGCCGTGGTCTGCACCTCACCTGTCGCGGGGTCTGTGGTGTCGCTGGCCGGCACTGGTCACCTCCCTGGCGGTCATGTCCATGATGTCAGCGATTGGATGACGTGGAACTCTTGTCATCGATCCGTTGACATGATATATCGGAAGTGCGTATTGACACCAACCGTGGATAGACGCCTGAGGGGGTGCAACGACGATGTTGATGCGCACTGATCCGTTCCGGGAGTTCGACCGGCTCGCCCAGCAGGTCTTCGGCAGCCAGGCCCCGGGCACGTGGTCACGTCCGACCGCGATGCCGATGGACGCCTACCGGCAGGGCGACCAGTACGTCGTTTCGTTCGATCTGCCCGGTGTCTCGCCGGACGCGATCGACCTGGACGTGGAACGCAACGTGCTCACGGTGAAGGCCGAGCGTCGCCCGCTCGAGCTCGGTGAGGACGTGGAGATGCAGGTCGCCGAGCGTCCGCTCGGGGCGTTCTCCCGTCAGCTGTTCCTGGGTGAGACCCTGGACGCCGACCACATCGACGCCAGCTACGAGGCCGGCGTACTGACCCTCAAGATCCCGATCGCCGAGCAGGCCAAGCCGCGCAAGATCTCGATCTCGAGCACCGGCAGCGACCGCAAGGAGATCGACGCCTGAGCCCGCGACGCCGCTGCGATACGGACGTGATGTTGTCGATGGGGTGAGGTCGATGACGGCCACCGAGCAGCACAGAGTCGGCGAGCCAGAGGCTTTCCTCGACCTCCTGCTCGCCGACGACGAGCTGGTGCGGGCCGAGTTCGACGCCTTGATCGCTGCCTGCTGGGAGTCGCCGTGTAAGCCGCCCCGTGACAAGTTCTGTCCACCGGTCGGGGGGTGGACCGCACGGCCTCCGCCAGAGTTGCCGCGCGAACCGGGCGTCCGGTTCGGGCTCGCGCCGATCCGGCCGCTTCGCGGCCGCGGGCGCGGTCCTCCGCGGCCGGCGGGGTCCTGACCGCGATGCCTCGGGAGGTGAGCAGACCCGATATCGACGAACCATGACACTTGACCCGGTGATGCGGCCGCCCGCCAGTCACACCTCGACCCGGCGGCGACGTACCTCGGATTCCCGCCGCCTGTCCTTCCTAGGACGACAGCTCCGCGCGGGCCGCCGCATCACCTCGGTCCCACCGATTGCCGGTTGAACCCACTGGTGCACGAAACCATGAGCACTCCACCGCTCCCCGACGCCTACGCGACTCTTGGTGTGACCGCGGGGGCCTCGAGCGACGAACTGCTCCGCGCCTTTCGCGACCTCGTCCGGGAGCATCACCCCGATACGCGCCGACCCGCCTCGTCGGAATTCGACGACGACCTGCGCCTGCAGCAGATCCTCACGGCGTACGCGACGCTGCGTGATCCAGTCCGTCGCGCTGCCTACGACCGCGTCCGGCCGGCAACCGCGAGCACCCCGCCAACACCCCAGCCCCGATCCCCAGCCACACCGGTCTCCGCCCCGATCCGGGTTGGACCGGGGACCCGCCGAGGCGGGCCGGAAATCCGGGTCGGGCCGGCGATCCGGGTCGGCCCAGTGCACTGGAAGCCACTCGCACAGCCCACCCCACCAAGGGATCCGCCGCTGCGCTGAGCGTCATGAACCGAGTCATCCGGCTGGGTCGCCTCACCGAGCAACATCGCCTGTCCATCCCTGGGTCGCACGAGTGTTCAGAGTTCGCGCAAGGCGGGCGCCAGTTCCTTGGTGAAGAAGTCGAAGAAGCCGTCCATGTCCGGGCCGGCGTTGATCAGCGCGAGGTGGTCGTAGCCGGCCTCGGCGTACTGACGGGCGACCTCGACGTGCCGCCCGACGTCCGGACCGCACCCGAACTGCTCCTTCAGGTGGTCGGCGGTCACCAGCTGCGTCGCGGCGTCGAAGTTCACCGGGTTGGGCAGCTCGGCCTGCACCTTCCACCCCGTCACCCCGAACCGGAACAACCGCCGCGCCGACTCCGCGCCCTCGTCCACCGACGGCGCCCACGCCAGCGGAACCTCGGCGTACCGGGCCCCGCTTCCGCCGGCGTCCTCGTACGCCTCGATCAAGTCCGCGCTCGGCTCGGTCACGAACAGGGCGTCGCCGAGCTCGGCGGCGAGCTGCGCGGCCTCCGGTCCGCCCGCGGCGACCGCGATCTCGGGCAGGTCGTCGGGCAGGTCGAAGACGCGCGCGTCCTCCAGCCGCAGGTGCTTGCCGTCGTACGAGTGGTACCCGCCGCTCCAGAGCAGCCGGATGATCTCCAGCGCCTCGCGCAGCATCTCGTGGCGGGTCGCTACCGCCGGCCAGCCGGCGCCGACGACGTGTTCGTTGAGCCGCTCCCCCGACCCGACACCCAGCGTGAAGCGCCCGCCGGACAGCAGTGCGGTGGTGGCGGCGGCCTGCGCGACGATCGCCGGGTGGTAGCGGATGAAGGGACAGGTCACCCCGGTCGCCAGACCGATCGCCGACGTACGCGCGGCGATGGCGGCCAGCATCGAGAACGCGAAACCCGAGTGCTCGTGCTCACTCACCCAGGGATGAAAGTGGTCGCTCACCTCGACGAAGTCGAACCCGGCCTCCTCGGCCCGCACCGCCTGAGCGACGATCTCAGTCGGCGCGTATGCCTCGGCGATCAACTTGAGTCCCACCTTCATCGAGCACCCTCCTGTCCGGCTCCGGGTTCAGTGGTCCCCGCGACTCCGCAGGTCCCTCGAGATCGACCCAGCCGCCGGTAACCACGCACGTACGCCGTCAAACGCCGCTTCATCCCGAAACCAATCGATGCGCCGAAGCCACGCGTCCACCTGCGCTCGTGCGCCTGCCGCCTGTTCACCGCGGGCCGCGAGGCATCCCAAGCCGCCGGATCGCCCCCGTTTCTCGATGGGTCGCTCGGGCACCGGGGGGTCACCAGCCCGACGATGGAGGAGCGCCGATGTCGATCTGGGAGCGGTTCAAACGCTGGCGCCTGCGCCACAAGCTCAACGAGGCCGACGCACCGGCAGACCCGAGTACGGCGATGACGCGAGCCGAAGGCGGGGATCCTCGCGGAGACACTCCGACCACCACCGGTACAGGTCGCAGCGGCGAGTTCGTCGGCCGGGTCGCGGGAGACGACACCGACACCGGGCAGTCCGGCGCGGAGGCCCGATCCCAGGCGAACGGCCCGCAGGCGCGATCACAGGCGAAGGAGGATGCCGCCGGCGACTGACCGCCGTACGGCGCGTTGAGCGTGATCGACGGGCCTCAGGATAGACAGCGTAGCGACATCTGGAGGCGACAATGAGTTTCGACCGGCCCGGCGTGGACGACAAACACCAGACCGTCAGCGACACCGAACTGAACGAGGCGCTGGAGAACGACGAGCTCGACAAGGGCGGCCTGGACTTCGACCGGGTCGAGCAGGACGAGGACCAGCGATCCCCCGGCCCTGAGCCCAACCCCGGGCGACGGCCGCCGCAAGACCAGGACGTCACCGCCGGCGAACAGGGCCGCCCCGTCGAACCACCCGACTGACAGCCACGAGGTCCTGCACCCCTACCCTTTCACCGAGACGCCCAGCTCGGAGGGAGGTGCAGCCGTGACTGCCGATTCGACGCGCACGCTCGTGTGCATCGGGGACCTGGTCGAGGACGTCGTCGTCTGGTCGGACGGTACGACGCGATCCGGAACCGACAACCCGGCTCGGATCCGCCGTTCCCGCGGTGGCGGAGCCTCCAACGTCGCCGTCTTCGCGAGCAGCCTCGGTACGTCGGTGCGGTTCATCGGCCGGGTCGGTGACGACCCCGCCGGCGGGGCACTCGTCCGAGACCTGGCGACCGCGGGCGTTGACGCCAGAGTCCAGCGTGAGGGCCGGACCGGAACGATCGTCATCCTCGTCGACGGCTCTGGTGAACGCACGATGTTCCCCGACCGAGCGGCCGCGGCCGAACTGGCCGATGTTCCGGATTCCTGGCTCGCCGGCGGCAAAGCCTTCCACATCTCGGCCTACTCGCTCGCCGGACCGGCACGGTCCGTCCTCTGCCGAGCCGCAGAGATCGCTCGCGCCGAGGACGCCATCGTCTCGGTCGACGCGTCGTCGGTCGCCCTGATCGACTCCATCGGCCCGGCGGCCTTCCGTGATCTGATCAGCAGCCTCCGACCGACGTACGTCTTCGCGAACGGAACCGAGGCCGACCTCGGTTCCCTGCGGTCCATTCCCGGTACGACGGTTGTGGTCAAGAACGGCACGCAACCCACCGAGATCCATGTCGACGGCAACAAAGCGGCCACCGTCGCGGTCCCCTCGGTGGACGATGTACGGGACACGACCGGTGCCGGCGACGCGTTCGCGGCGGGCTTCCTGTCAGCCGTTCTCGACGGCGCCGGGGCCGTCGAGGCGGTCGAAGCCGGACACGACCTCGCCAGGCGGGTCCTCAGCGAGCCTGGCGCCACCTTGACCACGAACGCAAAGGGAGCAATCGGTGACTGACACTGCCGGCCGACTCGTCCGATCCGACGATGTGGCGCAAGCGCTGGCCGAGGGTCGTGCGGTCGTCGCGCTGGAGTCGACCATCTTCTCGAACCTCGGGCTGCCTGCTCCCGCGAACGCCGAGGCGCTCGAGATCTGCAAGCAGGCGGTTCTCGACCAGGGCGGCACGCCGGCCGTGACCGCGATTCTCGACGGCCGCCCGTACGTCGGTCTGTCGCCGGACGAAGAGAAGCGGGTGCTGCAGGGTACGCGGAAGGTCGCCGAGCGCGACCTGGCGGTGGCCCAAGCACAAGGCTGGGATGTCGGCGTGACCACGGTCTCGGCGTCCGTGGCACTCGCCCACGCGGCCGGGATCTCGGTCTTCGCCACCGGCGGCATCGGTGGCGTCCATCGCGGATCCGAACTCACCGGAGACATCTCGGCCGATCTCGATGCCATCGCCAACCACCCGGTCATCACTGTCAGCGCCGGCGCCAAGGCGTTCCTCGACCTGCCGCGAACCCTCGAGTACCTCGAGACCGCCGGCGTACCGGTCCTGGGCTGGCAGCACGACTGGTTCCCGGCCTTCTACACCCGGTCGAGTGGTCTGCCGGTTCCGCATCGGGTGGAGGACGAGCGACTGGTCTGCGACGTCCTCCGCTTCCGGACGCGGCCGACGACCGGAGTCCTGCTGACGGTTCCGATTCCGGTCGAGGACGAGATCCCCGAGTCGCGCATCAACGCCGTCCTCGCCGCCGCCCTGGACGCGAGCGCCCGGGCCGGAGTCACCGGCCCCGCCGTCACGCCGTACGTCCTCGAGAGGATCGAGAAGGAGACGGACGGACAGAGCATCCCAGCCAACCTCGCCCTGGCCCGGAACAACGCCGAGATCGCCGCCCGGGTCGCCGTCGCACTTGCAGCTGCCTGATCAGCTGCTCCCCCGGCCGGTGCGGGATTGGAGCTCATCGATCAGGCGCGACGCTTCTGCCTTGCTGAGCTCGTCCGGGGCCTCGACACCGGCCTCTTGGGCGAGCGTGCTCAGGTACGAGTGCTGGGGCCCGGTCATGGGCTCGTCGCCGG
The DNA here is from genome assembly GCF_040639075.1 of Kribbella sp. NPDC023972. Lineage (NCBI taxonomy): Bacteria > Bacillati > Actinomycetota > Actinomycetes > Propionibacteriales > Kribbellaceae > Kribbella > Kribbella sp. NPDC023972. Next base: position 283,860 of record NZ_JBEZZH010000005.1, read on the forward strand.
TGGTCCACTCGGCCGGATCCTTCTCCGGTACGGGGTGCACAGTCATCTCAACTCCATCCGAACATACGATCGAATACAGCTCCCGTACCCAGCTGTCCCCGAGTCATGCATGCTCTGTCCTCGGCGACGCCTGGTCGTCCTCGGCCGTGTGCCAGCGGTAGAGGTCACGGAGAGAGGGCAATCTCGGCGCCGTTCACGCAACCGCTCCCCGGAGGTCCGCCACTGCCGGTGCAACACACTGACGACGTCCATGCCTACGCAGTACCCCTGGTTCAGCCGGGCAGTTGGCGGGTGTCGATCAGTTCCTGGGCGACGTCGCGGAGCTTCCGGTTGTTCTGCTGTGAGAAGCGCTTCAGGACCTCGAACGCCCGGTCGGGGTCCAGGTCGTAGCGTTCCATCAGAATGCCCATCGCCTGGCCGACCAGCTTGCGGGCGTCGATCGCCTGAGCCAGCGTCACCTCGTGGCGGGCCGTCGCGATCGCGACCGAGGCGTGCCGGGCCAGGATGTGCGCCACGGCCAGCTCGTCGGCACCGAACGCGTCCGGTACGTCGCCGTACAGGCTCAGCACCGCCGCGGCGCGGCCCCCGACCAGCAGCGGCAGGTGGGCGGCGCTGCGGATCCCCACCGCGCGGGCCTGGGCGATCCACTCAGCCGACCACCAAGTCTCCGTCTCCACGTCGCCGATCACCACAGGGCACGGCTGCCGGATCGCGGCGATCAGCGGGCCCTCGTCGGCCTCGATCTGCAGCCGGTGCAGCGCCGCCACCCGCGGATCGGTCGACGCCAGCACCTCCGGCCGGCCGCCGGTCACCAGCAGCACTCCGGCCGCGGTGCACTGCAACGCATGCAACGCGAACTGCACGACCGCCTCGACCGTCTCGTCGATGCCGTCGACGTCATGCAACTCCATCGCAAGCTGCGCGAACTCGGCGGCACCAGCGCGGTCCCCCGGCGCTCCGACAGCAGCGTGCGACTCCCCTACCTCCGCCACAGCGCCATCATCCACCACGACCCGCCGGCGGGGCGCATTCAACAGGCGCTAATCCGTTTCTTCCGCCGTTGCCTGAGCGATCAGCTGCTCCACGCCTTGCAGGGGTACGGCGAGCTCCTCCGGCAGATGGTGTCGCTTGGCCAGCCAGGCCGGGTCGACGTACGACACCCAGACCACGCCGCCGTCGTCCTTCCAGACGAGCAGCCGAAGCGGGAGATCGAGCGCGGCGAGCGGCGACGCGAGCATGATCGGCGCCGCGGTGACCGGGTCCTCGAAGCCCAGCACCTTCGTGTCCCGCAGTTCGGTCCCGGCGCGCTGGGCCTCGCCGCTGTGATCGATGACGAAGAAGGGAGTACTGCCCGCGCTCCGGATCGCGGCGGACAGCCGGAGGACGGTCTCGGCGACGGAGACCGGGCTCCGCTGGTGGGTGACACCGCTCAGCGAGCGCACACCGGCGGGGCCGGTTCGGTGCTCCGTCGCCATCTCGTACCTCCACTGTCGACAGCAGTTGTCAGGCGCGGCGCACGGCCTTCTCGAGTTCCGCCTCTGTCATCCTGGAACGCCTACTTCCCGCCTTTTCGCCCGCTGGCGGTTTCGCCATGATCGCCCCTTCGACGCCGCAAAGAAATGCCTCAGTCGGTTTCGAGTTTGTCCGGGAGGAAAACATTCACCAGCCAACTGACCACGGTGATGATGAGTGCGCCGAGCAGCGCCGTACCGAATCCTTCGACCTCGAACGGTACGTTGAGACCGCCACTGATCCACGACGTGAGCAGTAGCATCACCGCGTTGATGACGAAGATCAGCAGCCCCAGCGTCAGCACGATGAACGGCAGCGACAGCAGCGTGGCCAGTGGTTTCACCAGCGCGTTGACCACCCCGAAGATCGCGGCGACGACGAGCAGGGTGACGACTCGGCGGGTGGTGCTCGTACCGCTGATGGTGATGTCGTTCAGCAACCACGCGGCAACCCCGACGGCGATCGCGTTCACGACCAGCCTCATCACGAGTTTCATGATCAGTCTCCCATCAGCTGTGGACGGCGCCGGACAGCTTCTTCCGAAGCTTGCCGGACTTCTTCCGCAGCTTGCGGCCGGACTTCTTTCCCTGCTTGCCTGCGCGCTTCACGTCGCCGCCGACAGAGCCGTGCGCACGCAGGCCCAGCCGCTTGCGCACCCCGCGCTTGACCTCAGGAGCCCGCGGAATCATCAGCTGTACGCCGTAGCCGTACATCCGAAGTCCGAGCGCCATCAGCGGCAGTCCGAGCGGCAGCAGAATCAGCGTGACGCACAGCAGGGCGGCAACGATCATCACCACCGTGGCCAGCAGCCACACCAGCGCTGCCCCGATCCCTCGAAGAACTTTCATCCTCATCACCTACTCAGCGAGAAGCGAACCCAGCGGACCGAGATCGATGTTCAGATCCGCCGCGCTCAGACCGAACTGCTCCCGCAGCGCGGTCATCGCCTCGTCGAGTCGCATCAGGCCGAGCCCGAGCTCCTCGACCTGCGTCGGGCTGAGGTCGCCCTGGTCCATCCGGCGAATCGCCTGGCGTTCCATCAACTGGCGGACGAGTTCGACGATCGTCAGCACCAGTTTCAGCAGCTCGCGTTCGACGGTGTCCGCGTTGGCCTCGATCCGCTCGGTGAGCGGGAGAAGGGGTTCGGTCATCGGGGACTCATCTCCTTGCGAACCGACTGGATGACGGCCGACAGCTGGATCCGCACCAGGTCGACCTCGGCCAGCGATATGACGACGTCGCCGGAGATGACGACGCCCTTTCCCAACAGCCTGTCCAGCAGGTCCACCAGGCTGGGCTCGGTCCCGACCTTCTGGGCCGCCTCGACCGTCATGGCTTGTCCAGTACGGCGAAGGAGTACGGCGGCCAGGGGCCGTTCACCTCGATCTCGAACGACGGGTACCTGCTTCGCAGCTCGCTGACCAGCTCGAAGAACTCAGTACTGCGGTCGTCGTCGACCAGGAAGGTCGCGTTCAGGGCCATCGTCTCGCGCCGGCCGGTCAGCCGCTGGTCCTGCGGCGCGAGGCGCCGGGTCGCGGCCGCACCGGGCGCCAGGTCCAGGAACAGCTGGTCAGCGAGCACCTGCTGATCCACGGCGGCCTCCTGCCGGCCGCGAATCTCGGCCCGGCGCCGTTCCAGGTAGGCGACGCCGGAGCCGGCCGCCTCGGCCTCGACCGGTGCCGAGGGCATCAATCGCTCCCGGCTGAAGACCTTGACGCTCCACTCGCTGCGCCGCTCGATCCGGTCCAGCGCCAGCACGAGATCGTCGTACAACTCCTCGATCCGGTCCCGCGCGGCATCGTCGGACCGGTAGATGGTGACGAGCCGGAACGGCGCCAGGGCGGTGGTGATGGCGGCCGCTCGCCGGACGATCTCGTCGTGCCGGCGAGCGGTCTTCTCCACCCACGCAAGGCTTTCGAGGTTCTGCCGCAGCGCCTCCTCGCCGAACTCCTCGAGATCGACAGTGCTCACCACCGCGGTCAGATCGCGATGACCGAGCGTCCTGACCGGTGCCTCGCCGACACCCTCCAGCCCGGCGAGCACCTCCGCGTCCAGGTCCCGGCCGACGGCGTAGACATAGGTTCCGGTGTCACTCACGGCCGCGCTCCAGCTCCTCGACGCGCTCCCGGAGTTTGCGGTTCTCGTCCGCCAGCTCCTGGGCGTCGCCGGACAGCATCGGGTCGCGGGTCCACCAGTCGATGCCCATCTCCATCGCCTTGTCGACCGAGACCACCAGCAGCCGGATCTTGATGGTCAGCAGCTCGATGTCGAGCAGGTTCACCCTGATGTCGCCGGCGATGATGATGCCCTTGTCGAGCACCCGCTCGAGGATGTCGGCCAGCCCTTCCGGCCGCGGCGCGGCGGACGCGAAACCGTAGCGGTCCACGCCCGCACGGCGGGGTGAGATCGTCGGTTCGGTCATCGCGCGTCCCTCACTCCTTGATCCGCCCACGGACGTAGCGGTCCATCCGCCGGTAGCCGGTCACCGTGGCGTCGGAGTCGACGTCGACCTCGTAGACGGCCATGATGTCGGTCGTCTCGGGGATCCGGCGCGACTCGACCACTTCGACCAGGACACGCCAGCCGTCCTCGAACTTGTCGACAGCAACGATTCCTTCGGGGGTCTGGCCGATCAGGTCGGCCAGTTCTGCGGCGGCGGTCACCGCGATCATCCGCAGGGACTTCGGTTTCGCCCGGGCGGACTCATCGTGCCCGTTGCTCGACGTCCTGGCCGTACGACGGTTGGCCGGCGCACTCCGTTGGGCGGAGGTTCGGGGCGTCGACTTACCCTCGGTGGACTTGCGCGGCGTGGACTTGCCCGACGCGGATTTTCGCGGCGTCGACTTACTCGCGGTGGACTTTCTCGGGGTGGACTTTCGCGGGGTGGGCATGACAGCTCAGATTCCCCTCTGCAGTCGATCGTTGGCGACCAGCAGCCGGCCGATCAGCTCGTCCTCGAGCGCATCGGCTTCGTCCGGGTCGATCTCGCCGCTGTCCCGCAGCGCGCCGATCTGTTCGAGCTGCAGCCGGATCCGGGCCGGGTCGTAGTACTCGTTCTCGGCCTGCCGCCGGATCTGCTCCGCCAGCGCGACCGTGGCCCGCACCGGCGCCAGCGGCAGCGTGAGAAGGCTCATCATCAGGCCCATCATTCCTCCGCGGCCACGAAGTCGTAGGGCGCGGTCGGCCCGATCAGCTTGAGATGGGCCCGGCCTGCGAAGGCCTCGGCCAACTCCTCCACCGCCTGCTCGAACGCGGCCCGCCGATCGTCCGCGACCAGCAGGGCGACATCGAGCAACCGGTCCAGCCCGGCGCTCTCGCGAATGTTGACGGCGGCAACATGACGCTCGAGCTCGGTCAGCAGCACCTGCCCGTCCTTGGCGCTCTTGGCTTCCAGCGCCCGGGCAACCAACTCGCCCAGCCGGACCCGTTCGCTGTACGACGCGTCGTCCGGCTGATCGCGGGTCGCGGCGCGCAACTGGGCGATCTCCTGGTTCTCCGCGACGACCTCGGACAGGATCTGCTGTTCGTCGTACCGGGCCCGGACGGTGAACTGCGAGTGGCCCGCCAGCTCCGCCAGCATCGCCTGGAAGCGGTCGTGGCTGGGCTCGAGCAGGTCGGTCTTGACCGCGTCGCGATCCTGCAGCAATGAACCGAAGCGGATCGGGAGGACGGGCCCGAGCCCGGCGATCGCGTCGAGTACGCGGCCGTGGGCCAGGAGGTCCGCCCGGCCGGCCAGCGTACGTTCGGTGTCCAGCAGGCTCGTGACCGCCGCGACGTCGCCGTACGGAATCAGGCTGACGGTCTGGTCATCGACGCCCGTGAGGTCCGCCGGTACGACCAGATCCGCCGCCACGATCCCGTACAGATAACACCCGAGGCCGACGTCGCTCGGCGTGGTCACCGTCACTCCTCATTCCTCCGGCGACGAGCCGCGGCCTTCTTGGCGGGCCGCCGGCGTGGCCGTGCTTCCTCGAGCTCGCGCTCGTCCTCGTCCCTGCTCTGGCGGTCCTCCTCCCTGCCCTGGCGGTCCTCGTCTCTGCGCTCGCGGTCCTCAATGCTCGATTGCTCCTCGTCCCGCCCGAACAGCGCTTCCTTGGCGCCGGTGAGAAGACCGCGCGTCTTGCTCTCCGCACCGCCCTCGGTCATGTCGCCCATCAGCTCCGGCAGGTCCTTGCCGCCCTTCTCGTACAGATCGAGGCGGTTGGTGGCCTCGGCGAAGCGCAGATAGGTGTCCACGCTGGCCACCACGATCCGGGCGTCGATGGTCAGCAGCTCGATGCCGACCAGGGAGACCCGGACATAGACATCGATGACGAGACCTTTGTCGAGGATGGTGTCGATGACATCGGCGAGACTGCTCGGTTGGGGCCTTTCCAGATAGCCGCCGCCAGAGCGGCGTGGGCCTGTGGCCGCGACGGTCATGGTTCTACCTTCCAGTCGACTGCATGGGCTCAGCTCGCGCGGCGACGCGGGCGGTCGCCGGGCTCTTCCTCGTACTCGTCCTCGTCGTACTCGTCTTCCTCGTCGTACTCGTCCTCGGGCAGGTCTTCCTCGTCGACCTCGTCCTCGTCCTCGTACTCGTCCTCTTCGTCGTACTCGTCCTCGTCGGCGGCCTCGTCGACCGGCTCTTCCTCGTCGGCAGCCTCTTCCTCGTCGGCGGCCTCTTCCTCTTCGTCGTACTCGTCCTCTTCGTCGTACTCGTCCTCGGGCAGGTCTTCCTCGTCGCCCTCGTCCTCGTCCTCGTACTCGTCTTCCTCGTCGTACTCGTCCTCGTCGGCGGCCTCGTCGACCGGCTCTTCCTCGTCGGCGGCCTCGTCCTCTTCGTCGTACTCGTCCTCGTCGGTGAGCTCGTCCTCGTCGGCGGCCTCGTCCTCGTCGCCGGCCTCGTCCTCCTCGTACTCGTCCTCAGGCAGGTCTTCCTCGTCGGCCTCGCCCTCGTCCTCGTACTCGTCCTCTTCGTCGTACTCGTCCTCGTCGGCCGGCTCTTCCTCGTCGTACTCGTCCTCGGGCTGGTCCTCGTCCTCACCCTCGCCCTCGTCCTCGTACTCGTCCTCCTCGTCGTACTCGTCCTCGGGCAGCTCTTCCTCGTCAGCCTCGTCCTCGTACTCGTCGGCTTCCTCGTCAGCGCCTTCCTCAGCGCCTTCCTCCTCGGCGGCTTCGGCTTCCTCGTCGTCGCCACGCTGCACGCGACCGCGATGGATCTCGCCGCGCCAGCCCTCGACCTCGTCGGGATCGAGGATGACCTTGGTCATCACGTGCCGTTGGAACTGCTTCATCTCGACGCGGGTCCGCCGGCCCTGGGCCCGCCAGATGTTGCCGACGCGCTCGAAGAGCCCCTGCGGGTAGTACTCGAGGACGACGAGAATGCGAGTCAGGTTCGGCGCCAGCTCGTGGAACGTGACGGTGCCGTCGACGTGCCCCTTCTCGCCCTTGGAGCGCCAGACGATCTTCTCGTCCGGAACCTGCTCCAGGATGCTCGCCTCCCAGGTCCGGTGCGACCACAGGATCTTCGCCTTGAAGTCGAGCTTCTCGTCGGACTTCTGCTCGACCCGCTCGACCTTCTTCATGAACCCGGAGAAGTCCTGGAACTGGGTCCACTGGTTGTACGCGACCTCGATCGGTACGCCGACGTCGATCGACTCGATGATGGTGGTCACCTTGGTGGTCTTCTTCTTGTCCCCCGCCCCGGAGCCACCGCCGAGTGCGTCCATCACCATGTCCTTGGCTCCCATGACCCCACCCTTCAGTGCCCCCATCAGCGGTGACTTGCCGGTCACCGCTGCCTTGCCGCCGCCGGCGAGCGCCTTCCCGGCGATCCCGCCGCCCGATGCGACATCGCCGAGCCGATCGGTCAGATCCGAGACCTTGTCGGCGGCAGCCTCAGCCGCGCGCCCGGCGGCCGCGGAGAGCGCGTTCTGGAGTTCACCCTTCAACCGGTCGACCGGGAGCTCGTCGAGGATGGACTTGAAGCCGTTCTGCTCCTCGGTGCGCGATTCCTTGGTGCGCGATTCCTCGGTGCGCGATCGTTCGGCCATGTCGGTCACCCGCGCTTCCTCGCCGCGGAGGTCTTCTTCGCCGCGGTCTTCTTCGCGGCAGTCTTCTTGGCCGCTGTCTTCTTCGCCGCCGTCTTCCTGGGCGGCGACGACTGCTTCGCGGCCGTCTTCTTCGCGGCAGTCTTCTTCGCCGGCGTCTTCTTGGCCGGCGTCTTCTTCGCCGTGGTCTTCTTCGCCGGTGCCGTGCTCTTCTTCGCCGCGGTCGTCTTCTTCGCCGGAGACTTCCGCGCGCCCGAGCCGGAGTCGCTTCCGTTCGAGCCGGAGTTGTTACTGCTCGCGGCCTTCGCGGCTGTCTTCTTGGCGGCGCCGGTGCGACGCGCGCCGGAGCCCTCGCCCGACGAGCGTCGGCGAGTGCCTTCGTCCGACGAGCCGCGGCCTTCCTCCGACGACCTACGGCGACCCGCGCCCTCGCCCGACCTGCGTCGGCGAGTTCCTTCGTCCGACGGGCGTCGGCGGGCGCCTTCGTCCGACGAGCCGCTGTCCTCGTCCGGGGAACCGCCGCCGGATTCGTCCTCATCTGTCGCCGCGCGGCCCTCGCCACCGCGACGCGCACCGCGCCGGCCAGGCTTCATGCGGCGCCGCGGACGCTCGTCCTCTTCCTCCGCCTCTGCCTCGTCCTGACCGCTCCCGGTCGACAGCATCCGGTCAGTCCGGTTCTTGATCGAGTCGCTGACCCGGTTCAGCCGGTTACTGGCAGCTGCCACCGCGGCTTCCCGGCCGGCCGTCACGAGCCTGCCCCGGACCTGGTCGGACAGCTTCGACAGCTCCGGGTTCTGCTCCACCACCGTCGACAACTGCTGCACGATGGCGCGTGGATCCGTTGCGATGCGCTTGCCGGCCAGCAGTCCACCGACGGTGATCGCCAGCCTGAGCTTCTTGGTGCGGCCGAGCAGATAACCGCTCGCGACGGCAGCGGCCACCTTTGCGGTGGTATTCATGGACTCTCCCTCAAACAGTGGTGGTGCCACCCCGGACGGTCTCGCCCAGTGGCCTTCGGCAACGAACGGCAACGTCTGCGGGCCGGATCACTCCGCCAAAGCGGCGATCCGCTGGAGCATTGGAATGCTGGGAAACGTCTCCCGGCGAACCTTTCGCAGCAGCACTCGCGCGTAGATCTGCACCTCGTCCGGTGTGAGCAAGGACTCGATCAGGTCGAGCATCGTGACGGATGGAAAACGGTCCTCGGCCACCTTGTCCAGCAACGCGTCCAGCAACAGCTCGCGGGCTGCGGGTGGCTTGCCTGAATCAGCCATGGTCGCTCCGTCCGGCTCAATCGTGGATGTCGCGGCGCTCGTGCACGGAGGTGTGCGACGTCCGGCCACGCTGGTTCGCGAACAGCAGCGCCACCGCGAGTCCGACCGCTCCCGCACCCATCAGCACCCACCCGACCGCGGTCAGGTCCACACCGCTGAGCCGGTCCGACACCGCGAAGGCCAACACGCCTCCGACGGCGAGCAGGAATACGGACACACCGATTCCCATGGGAATCCTCCTAACGACCCGCCCCGTTTCGAAATTGCGTTAAAAACGCGGTACCCCACCGGGAAAGCAGCAAAACAATGATCAGGACGGCTACTTTCCGCAGAGAAATGAACGCGATACGCGTCAGTTCAAGTAAACGCTCACTTCAAATCGTTTCAAAATTCAAGCAGGGTGGCCCGCGAACAGTGCACGCTCACCCGGCCTTCTTCTTCGGCTTGCCGGGCTTGTCCGACTTCGCCTCCTCGCCGCCCTTCTCCACGCCCTTCTCGCCGCCCTTCTCGACGCCCTTCTCGGCGGCCGGCCTGTCCTGAGGTCCGGCCTTCGCCTTGCCGGGGCCGGAGTCGTCCTGCGTCTGCTGCTGCGTCGTCGGGCGGCTGCTCGATGCGGTTGGGACCGGACCGGTCGTCTTCGGCGTCGCCCGCGTAGTAGGCACCACTGCCGGCGTGGTCGCCGTGCCGTTGCCCGGGAGAAGCTCATTCGTCGTCGGCAACCGCGTTCCTTTGGTGTCCAGGAGGATGCCGAGGGTTGCCGAGACCGCCAGAGCAGTCGCCGCGGCCAGCCCGGCCAGGACCGGCCTCGAGGTGGTCCGACGTACTGGCAGGACTTCGGTTGTCACGGCGTCCAGGTTCGCGGTGATCGGCGACGAGTCGCCGGCGGCAACCTGGGCCGCGGTCGGCCGACGGAGCGGGTCCTTGTCGAGCATCCAGAAGATCAGGTCCTCGAGCTCCCCGGCCAGCTCGGGTCGCAGGTCACTTGGTGGTACCGGCTCGTTCTGCACGTGCTGGTACATGATCGACGCGGGCGCTTCACCCATGAACGGCGGATGACCGGTGACGAGCTGGTAGAGCACGCAGCCGAGCGCGTAGACATCGGACGGCGGTTCCGCCGGCCTGCCCAGCACGCGCTCGGGTGCGAGGTAATGGCTGGTGCCGACGATCTGGCCGGTGGACGTCAGCGTCGTCGTGGTGTCATGCAGAAATCTGACGATGCCGAAATCGGCGACCTTCACCGTCCCGTCATCGGCCAGCAGCAGATTGCTCGCCTTCACGTCGCGATGCACGATGCCTTGCCGGTGGGCGGCGGCCAGCCCGGCCGCGGCCTCTCGTACGACACGCACAGCCTGCTCGGGCGAGAACAAGCCGGTGCGCTTGAGTTCGTCCGCAACGGTACGGCCGCTGACCAGCTCCATCGCGAGGTAGTAACCGTCGCCGTACGCACCGAAGTCATAGGCGGCGACCACGTGCGGGCTGTGAATCCTCGCCGTCGCCCGCGCCTCACGGACAAAGCGTTCCGCCGCGGCCAGGGTGCGCGGAACCGGCAGCATCAGCTTGACCGCGACCTCGCGGCCCAGCAGCTCGTCTGTCGCACGGCGGACCTCCCCCATGCCCCCACGGCCGAGCACCTCACCCAACCTGTACCGGCCGGCTACCAGACCCTCCGTTGATTGGCTCACCGCAAGTCAGTACCCGCTGATCACCAACGCATGTACGTCCCCCAGCAGGCAGCGTAGTGTGGTCTGAACCCGTCAAGATGCGGCGGGGAGCGACATGACCCGACGCGGGCATCGGCTGGCCGGTACACGCGCCTGAACCGAGGCACCGCATGACCCAGTCCATCGTTCCCCCGCGCGTCGATCGGAACGCTCGCGCCTTCGCAGATCTGGCGGTGCAACTCCACGAGTCGCCGACCACCGCAGAGACCGCCGACGCCGTAGTCCGCTACGCGATCCCCGCGATCGCCTGCAGCCACGCCGGCATCGCGCTCCAGGATGCCTCCGGCAACATCACGATCGGCACGGTGAGCAGCGACGTACCCTGCGTGCTCTACACCATCCAGCTCCAGCACGGCGACGGCCCGATGATCGCCTCGATCCAGCACGGCGTGGTTCTCTACATCCCGGACGCGGCGGCCGAGACCCGTTGGCCGGCGTGGAGCCGGCGAGCTGTCGACCTGGGCGTCGGCAGCGTCGTACATCTACCGCTGACGGCCGGAAGCACCACCCTCGGCGTACTCAGCCTCTTCAAGCAGGTTTGCCACGGATTCAGCGATGACGACCTCGCCATCGCCCACGTCCTCGCCCGGCACGCGTCGGTCGCGGTCGCCACCGCCCAGCGGCGCGAGGACATGTCCAGCAGAGTCGACGCCCGCAAGCTGGTCGGACAGGCGATGGGCATCCTGATGGAACGCCACGACCTCGATGCCGACCAGGCCTTCGCCGTGCTGCGGCGCTACGCCGAGAACAACGACCTCAAACTCCAGCAGGTCGCCGAACACCTCGTCGCCACCCGCCACCTCACCGAGCCGACGCAAGGCTGAACGTGTGGACGGCCCCGGTGCTGCTGGTCTGAACACCGGGACCTGGAGCCCCCGGCCTCGCGCGCGACCCGACGCCCCTTCGCCACACCGGTGCCCCAGGCAATTCATCCTTGTGAGCGGTCCCAGGTGCTGCTGAATTCAACACCGGGAACCTGGACAGCCCTGACCCTCGAGAAACCCGGAGCCGTCCTACCCCGCCTGTGCCCCAGCAGCCATCAACTATTCGCTCATGCCCACCGGGCCCTGGCCGAAGGGCGTGGGAAAGGAGCTGAGCCAGGTGGGTGGAGCGACGGGTTGTGGTATCGGCTATCTGGGTCCGGCAGCTGTAGCCGTCATCCGCTAACCAGGCTGCGCGGTGACCATGGCAGCTAGGCGGTATCTAGGCCGGGGGCAGAACGGCGGTGTCGAGCGGCGGGTAGGGGGTGTCGGACAGGCCGAGGTCGCGCCAGACGAAGCGGGGGATGCGGGAGAGGAAGCCGTGGATGAAGGCTGAGCAGTGGGCGATCGTCAGGTGGCTGTGCTGACCTGGTGAGAACCACACCCAGTTGTCGGCGATCCGGAAGCCGACCGGTGGGTTCGCCATCAGGTACTCCATCTGGCGTGGGTGGATCACGTCGTACGCGAACTTGGCGTCCTGCGCGGAGACGGCGAACTGGTCGTTGAACGCCTCGCTCTCGAAACTGATCCCGCGGCCGAAGCCCCGGCGGTTCACCTGCAGCCACGGCATCCAGGCCGGCAGCTCGAACCCGAGGATCGGCTCGCTGTGGTTCTCGGTCACCGTCCGGGTCTGGGTCCGGCCCTCGCTGTCGGTGTAGCTCTCGGTGCGGGTGGTCTTCCAGTGGTGCGTGAAGGCGACGAACGGCGGGCCGTCACCGTCGCGGCCCCGGATCACCTCACTGGTGCTGTGATCATGGCCGGACTGCGTCACGGGAGGCAGGTTCAGCAGGCTGTCGTCGACGCCGATCCAGTGCCAGTCCGGGTGGTGGTAGAAGGTCAGCCGCGGTGGCAGCTCCGGCATGATCCAGCTGTCCAGCGACGCGGAGTCGATAGCGTCCGCGACGGTGGCGAGCTGCTCCAACCATGGACCGAGCAGATCGGCGTCCTTGCGCGGCGGCTCCAGCACCACCAGCTGGTCGGCGTCGATGCTGAGGTTCACACCGCGTTGTCCCGCGGCCATCGCGTTCAGCCGCTCGCACACCTGCGGAGTCAGCACCTCCGCGGCGAACGCCGGATCGAGCGCACCGATCTGCCAACCCGCGCCCAGCTGCGGCGGGGACGGCACACCAGTCGCCGCCACACCGAACCGGGGCTGGGTCTGACCGCCGGTGATCCACAGCTCCGGGAGCCGGCGGCTGAGCGTCACCATGCCGACCCAGCCCGACCAGTGCTCGGAGGTGTACTCGATCACCTGGAAGGCCCGGCCTGAGCTGGTCCGGCCCATGATCTGGTCGTCGGGCCGGCGGCGGAAGCCGATCCCGAACGGCGGATTGCCGAGCCTGGCCACGGCGTCGAACGTCGGGCTGTTCACGAACGTCCAGCCCCGCTGCCGCAGCGACTTGATGTACTGCTGCCGGCGCACGATCGCGACGATGCCCCAGACGATCCCCGCCGCCACGAGCAGCACGAGCACTACCACCACAGTCGTTGAGCTCACGTCCGCCTCCTCGGTCGCTCCGGATCGGAGGATAGCCGGGCCGAGGGCCTCAGGACTCGGACAAGGCCGTGGGCAAGGGTGCCGCGTGGACGATCTGGAGCCGGCTGACGGCTCGCGTGAGTACGACGTACAGCCGGTGAAGTCCGCGTGGTTCGGCGGCCACGATCCGCGCCGGTTCGGCGACCACGACCGCGTCGAACTCCAGGCCCTTCGCCAGGGTCGCCGGAACGCAGACCAGTCGCGCCGTGTCCATCGTGTCCTCAGCCTCGCCGAGCAGCGCCGGCTCGAGCCCGGCGGCGGCCAGCGCGTCCCGCAGGTCGGCGACCTGCTCGTCGGCCGCGATGACGGCGACCGACCCCTCGCCGGCCAGGGCGGACCGGCAGGCAGCGACGAGCTCGTCCGGCAAGGACGGCTCGTCGGTCTGGATGATGCTCAGCGCATCGGCGACCGTCCGGACACCGCGCGGCACGCCCAGCGTTGGCGCGATCTGCGGCAGCAACTTCGCCGCGAAGTCGATGATCTGATCCGGTACGCGGAAACCCCGATCGAGCTCGGCCACCACCCCGTCACCCTTCTCGAGGTGGTCGAGCACCCGGTCCCAGGAACCCGCGGCCCACGGAGTCGTCGCCTGGGCGAGGTCGCCGAGGACCGTTGCCGATCCGGTGCGGCAACGGCGGCCCAACGCACGCAACTGCATCGCGGACAGGTCTTGTGCCTCGTCCAGGACGAGATGGCCGAGCGAGCCGGTACGGCGTTCGATCAGGTCGTCCAGCTCGTCGAGCAAAATGGTGTCCGCGCCCGACCACTTGGCTGACTTCCACGACCTCGGCGGCTTGTTCCACAGCAGCGCGGCGCGTTCCTCCTCCGCGAGGTCGTCGCCGGCCGACTGCGCCAGGAAGTCGGCGTCGGAGAACAGCCGGTACAGCACCTGCTCGGGGACGACGCGGGGCCACACCGCGTCGACCAGCGCCTTGACCGGCTTGGAGCGAGCCACGGCATTCTGCACCCGGTCGTCGGGCGATTCGCCGCGCCGCTCCATCAACACGAGGACGGCGTGCGCGATCCGCTGCGCCAGGGCGTTGCGTCCGGCGGCGTACCTGGTCGACCCTCGCAGCGCGGCCACGATGTCCACCACCTCGTCGTCGTGCACCCGATAACGCTGAGATCCCTTGCTGTAAAGGATTCCTTCGGTCGGCGTACCGACGTACGACCACAGAGCGCGGCGCAGCACACCGGCCATCCGGGCGTCACCTTTGACCCGCGCGGCCTCCGCCTCGTCCGACGCCCCGGCCGGCAGGTTGATCAGCTCGTCGATGGTGATCTGCCGTACGTCGACCTCGCCGAGCGCGGGCAGGACCTTGCGGATGTAGGACAGGAACGAGCGGTTCGGGCCGACGATGACGACACCGCCGCGGCTCAGCCGCTTCCGTTCGGTGTAGAGCAGGTACGCGACGCGGTGCAGGCCGACCGCGGTCTTTCCGGTGCCGGGAGCGCCCTGCACGCAGACAGTCGGGTGCAGCGGTGCGCGGACCAGGTCGTCCTGCTCCGGCTGGATGGTGGCCACGATGTCGCGCATCGGTCCGGTGCGCGGGCGTTCGATCTCCGCACGCAGGAACGCGTCGGCCTGATCGACGTCGGCGGTGCCGGTCATCGGCTCGTCCTCGAAACCGGTCAGCTCCGCCGTGTCTGAGAAGCCGTACCGGCGCCGCAGCAGCACCCGCTGCCGATCGCTGCGCGTGGCTCGGTAGAACGGCACCGACACCGGTGCGCGCCAGTCGATCACGAGCGGGGCGCCGCTGCCGTCGTGAACGTGGCGGCGGCCGATGTAGATCTGGTCGAGCTCCTCGATCGTGCCGTGCTCGTAGTCGAGCCGGCCGAAGAACAGCGGCACGTCCGGCAGGTCGATCAGGGCCTGGGTGCGCTGCTCGTAGGCGCGGGTGCTGGCCTCGTTGGTGAAGCGCTCGTCGTTGTCCTCACCGCCGATCATCGGGATCTCGCGTCCCTCGACGTCGCGATACATCCGGGTGAGGGCGGCGCGTGCCTCGGTGAGGAAGGCCCGTTCAGCCTCGAGTTCGGGGGTGCCGGCAGGGGTCAGTGCGGATTCGACCATCGTGAAGAGCCTCGACTCGGGTTGGCAGATGCGAACGACGGACTGGCGGCGATCACTCGAGATCCCGCCCCGGAGCACCATCCGGTTCGATTCGATCCTTCACAGCTACAGGAAGCCACCGAAGAAACAGCTCCAGGACGCTACCAACCCAACCGTTCCCCCGCCACCGAATTTCCGCGCAACAGAGCTGACCCGGCGCCTTGAGCGGCGTCGGGTCAGGTCATCGGCGTACTGGAACGCCCTACCCGTCGAGCTTCGAGTGAGGCGTTCTCATTTCCAGCGTGGAGCTACGTCGTGGGTCGCGCTGCGGTGTTCTTCGTGCGGCCGTTTCCACTGCGCGTGGTCGGGCCGGCTGGGTGCTGTTCCTGAGCTGCTGTTCTCGGCGCCGGGCACACCGGGCCCCGGCGGATCGGACCGCCGCCGAGTTTGCGGCTCTTCCATTGCTTCTCGTCGTAGTCGTAATACGTATCGACGCCCCCGACTGTCATTGCTCCTCCAGGCAGCCCAAACCTCCCCAAGCGGCCGCTGACTGCTCAACAGACCGGCGTTCGCAGTTTGCCATCCAGCCGCCGTTCCGCACTAGTCCCCTAACTACATCAACCGGATTGCGAACTCCGCTCAGTGCCGTGCCACCTGCTCGAGCGGCGTCAGGTCGTCCCGGCCCGGCCTGATCGTGACGACACCGGCCGAGATCTGCTCGACGTCGTCCCAGGACAGGTACCAGACCTGGCCGAGCCGGCGATGGACGAGCCACCGCAGCAGCGCCGGCCCGACGTGACGCTCGTACCCGAGCAGCCTGGTCGCCCGGTGCTCGACCACGATCAGCCCGTCGACCCGCAGGGCACGCTGCATCGACGGCAGCAACGGCCCGTCCTGGACCAGCCGGACGTCGGCGACGCCACCGATCTCGGCGCCGGCGCGGTCGACCACCCGATGGCCGAGGAGCTCATTCAGTCGCATCGCCGGCTCCGGGGATCTTGTCGATGATGTGCCGCTCCACCCAGTCGTCGTGGCGATCCAGGTCGAGGTCCTGGCGCAGGATCTTGACCGCGGTGTCGATCTCGGCGATCTGGTGTGCGGGGATCCGCAGCCCACCGGAGATCAACGCCGACACCACCGGCGGGCCGGCGTCCAGGTCGAGCTCGACGTCGTCGATCTTGCCGAGCAGGCGACCGGTGTGCTCGTCGATCAGCTGACGGTCGAGGAGGTGGAGCTGCGCGTGCAGCACGCGTCCGGACATCATTGCCCCGCTCTCGTCACGATCATCAAAGGAATGGCGGCGGCCGACGCCAGCGTCAGCAGGCCGAGGTAGATCAGCGCGAAGAAGTTCCGCACCGGCCCGTTCGTCTCCCGGCCGACGTAGTCGGGATCGTTGGCGATGATCAGGATCGGCAGATAGGTCAACGGCAGCGCCATCGCCGCGAAGACCACGGAGTACTCCGTCACCTTCACCGGATCGACACCGGTCAGCAGCGTCAGGATCGCCAGCACCAGGCAGATGATCATCACCACGTGGAAGCGGGACGCCTCCCGCGGCCGGACGAACTTGCCCCACTGCCAGCCACGGTACTGCGCGATCGTGTAGCCGCACGACAACGCCGTCTCCAGGGCGGCGCCGAACGTCGCCGCGAACACGCCGAGCAGCACGATCGCCAGCCCGATCTTGCCCACGGCAACGGCCACCGGCAGCGTCACCTGGCCGAGCGTGCCGACCTGGATCCCGGCCGGCAGGAACACCACCGCCGCACAGCCGGCGATCGCCAGCGAGAGCAACCCACCGAGCGGGAACCCGACGAACACGTTCGTCCGCGCGGTGATCAGATCGCGCGGCCGCCACTTCTCCTCGACCCCGCCGGAGGAGAAGAAGAACACCTCGTACGGCGTCATCGCGGCACCGAACAACGCGATCGCGTAGTACGCGTAGGTACCCCAGTTCTCATGCCCGGCCGGTCGCGGAGTCGTTGCCTGATGCAACAGCTCGCCCCAGTCCGGGCCGAGCTTGAACAGCGCGACCGCGAACACGATCAGCAGCAGCCCGAGCAACCCGAAGGTCTGCTCGAGCCGGGAGAACTTCACCCGCCAGATCACCAGCCAGACCGCGAACGCGGCCAGCGGCATCCACAGCAGGTAGTGCACCCCGCTGGCCAGCTCCAGCGCCAGCGCGACGCCGCCGATCTCGGCGATCAGCGTCAGCAGCGTGACCAGGAACGACGCGACCAGAGTGATCAGTCCGGTCCGCCGCCCCAGCCGCTCCCGGATCAGGTCGAACACCGGCCGGCCGGACATCGCCACCACGCGGCCCGACATCTCGGCGTACAGGCAGATCCCGATCACGCCGACCACGACCACCCACGCCATCCGCATCCCGAACCGGGCACCGACCAGCGCGTTGGTGACCAGGTCGCCGATGTCGACGAATCCGCCGATCGCGGTCAGAATCCCGAGCGTGACGGCGAGGATCCGCTTCACTGGGCGAGCTCCCCGATCCGGTCGAGCGTCTGCTCCGACCGCTGCAGTACGGCGAGCTGCCGGGACGCGGCCCCGAGATCATCGTTGCCCAGGGCAATCCGGGTCGCGGTCACCGCCTGCTGCGCGTCACTCAGCGCCTTCTCGGTCTGGTCGTAGATCCGGCGCGAGTTGTCCGTCTGTGGTTGCTGGGACTCGAAGGAGCTGGTCAGCTTGCCGAGGTTCTTCTCGGCATCACGGACCATCTGGTTCGCCGGCCGTGACCACAACTTGTCCGCGAGCAGCTGCTCGACCGCGAGTTGCGCCGAACCGACTTCCGAGGCTGCCTCCCGGGCCGACTGTGCGGCGGCGTCCGTCAGCTGCTGATCCGCGGACCCGCACCCCGCCACCATGAGTAGGCAGGCGACGCCGGCCACGACCATCCGTCCCATCCCGCAGGTCCTCCTCTGGTCCGATAGTCGAACGGACGACCAGTACCCAGCCCCGCTGGCCCGCACACGCGTCGCGGTTGGGTACGACGGTAGACATGCCGGAGCTACCGGACGTCGAAGGATTCCGCCGAGTGCTGGCCGACCACGCAGTCGGGCGCCGGATTCGCCGTGTCGACGTCATCGACGAGGGCGTCCTGCGCAACGTGAGCAGCGACGGCCTGCAGCGGAGGTTGCGCGGTCGCCGATTCCGTCAGCCTTGGCGGCACGGCAAACGACTCATCGTGCCGGTCACCGGCGGATCGGCCGTGCTGCTGCACTTCGGCATGACTGGCTCGCTTTCCTGGGCAGACAGCGTGCAGGCCCGGCACCAGCACGACCGGGTGGTCTTCGAGTTCACCGGAGGCGAGTTGTGCTACCGGGACATGCGCAAGTTGCACGGCCTGTGGTTCATGCGGGACGACCGTGAGGTCGAGGGGATGCTCGCCGATCTCGGGCCCGACGCGGCAGACGTGTCACGCGACCAACTGCGCGACCTTCTCACCGGACTGCGCCGGCAGGTCAAGGTCGCGTTGATGGACCAGGCTGTCATCGCCGGACTCGGGAACCTGCTCGCCGACGAGATCCTCTGGCGGGCGTACGTCAACCCACGACGCCCATGCACCGGGTTGCAAGCGGACGACGTCGCCAGACTGCACGCCAGGATGCGCACGGTGCTGCGACACTCCATCGAGGTTGGTCGCGTGCCTCCGCGCAAGACGTGGCTGACCGGCCGCCGGGACGAGAAGTCAGGCTCGTGCCCACGCTGCGGCACGACGCTCTCCCATGGCCGGGTCGGCGGCCGAGGCACCGTCTGGTGCCCCAGTTGCCAACCCTCCTAGTGCCGCGTGGCGTACGTTTCCTCGCGAAAGCCGGCCGTCCAACGACTTCGAGGTCCATCCCGCCCCATTTCCGCGACGGTGTGCTGCAGGCCGGCCATGCGCTGAGTGTACGTACGACACGCGGCCCTAGGAGCGGTACCGGCGGGAGACGTTCTCCGCGCTGGACTCGCCGGGTTGCCATTGGGCGATCCACGGGCCGGTCCCCTCGGACGGGTCGAGGATGCCGTCTTCGAGCCAGCGGTAGGAGCCGTCCAGCACCTTCTTCGCCAGCCGCCGATCACTGTTGTCGGTGTTGCTCCACAGCTGGTCGAAGAGGTGGTCGACCCGCAGCCGGGCCTGTTCGCAGAACACAGTGGCCAACTCGTACGCCGTTTCGCCTCGCGACCGATCGTCGTTCCGCAGCATCTCGGCCCGGGAACAGGCCGCCGCCATCGCGAACAGCTCCGCGCCGATGTCCACGATCCTGGCCAGGAAACCCTGGTGGTACTCGAGCTTCGCCTGCCACCGGCCCATGCCGTAGAACGTCTGCCGCGCGAGTTTGCGCGACGCCCGTTCGACGTACCGAAGATGTTTGGCGAGCGGCCCGAACTCGGCGTACGACGTGGGCACCGCTCCCTTGCCGACCGCCAGTTGAGGTAGCCACTTCGCATAGAAGCCACTGGCGCTCACCGCTGCCCGCGCCTTGGCTTGCAGCCTGGCGTCCGGTGACGCGAGGTCGCCGGCCGCGGCCAGGTGTGCGTCGACCGCCTCCCGGGCGATCAGCAGGTGCATGATCTCGGTCGAGCCCTCGAAGATCCGGTTGATCCGCAGATCGCGCAGGATCTGCTCCGCCGGCACCGCGCGTTCGCCCCGGGCGGCCAGCGAGTCGGCCGTCTCGTAACCGCGCCCGCCGCGGATCTGCACCAGCTCGTCGGCGATCTGCCAGGCCATCTCGCTCGACCACAGCTTGGCGAGTGCGGCCTCGATCCGGATGTCCTTGCCGCCCGCGTCGGCCAGTTGCGCCGACAGGTCGAGCACCGCCTCGAGCGCGAACGTGGTGGCCGCGATGAACGAGATCTTCTCCGCCACGGCCGCGTGGCCGCCGATCGGCCGCCCCCACTGGACCCGTTCCGCGGACCACTCACGGGCGATCTTCAGGCACCACTTGCCGGCCGCCGTACAGGTCGCCGGGATGGACAGGCGACCGGTGTTCAGCGTGGTGAGCGCGATCTTCAGGCCTTCGCCCTCGCGGCCCAACCGGTTCTCGGCCGGTACCCGGACCTGGTGGAAGCGGGTGACGCCGTTCTCGATACCTCGCAGCCCCATGAAGGCGTTGCGGTTCTCCACCGTGATTCCCGGCGAGTCGGCCTCGACCACGAACGCGGTGATGCCACCCCGGCTGCCGTCGTGCTCGGGCACTCGCGCCATCACCACGACCAGCTCGGCGATCACGCCGTTCGTGGTCCAGAGCTTCACACCGTCGAGCACGTACGCCGTGCCGTCGTCGGTCGGGGTCGCGGTCGACCCCAGCCGCGCCGGATCCGAGCCGACGTCGGGCTCGGTCAGCAGGAAGGCCGACACCGCCCCGGCCGCGCAGCGCGGCAGGAACTCCTGCTTCTGCTCCGGTGTGCCGAACATCTTCACCGGTTCCGGTACGCCGATCGACTGGTGCGCGGACACCAGCGCGCTGAGGCTCGGATGAACCGACGCGACCAGCATCAGCGCCTCGCCGTAGTACGACGTCGACAGGCCGAGGCCGCCGTACTCGGTGGGGATCTTGATGCCGAACACACCGAGCTCGGCGAGTCCTTCGAGGTACTCGTCCGGGATCTTCGCCTGGCGCTCGATCAGCAGGCCGTCGAGCGTCTCGCAGTACGCCGTGAGCCGGGCGAGGAACTCCTGGCCCCGGCTGACATCGTCCGCGGCCGGCCGTGGGTGCGGGTGGACGAGGGACAGGTCGAACTCGCCGAGGTACAGCTTCTTGGCGAAACTCGGCCGGGTCCACTCGGTCTCGCGCGCCGCTTCGGCGACTTTCCGGGCCTCACGCTCACTGACGTTCCGCGCCGTACCCGGCCCGTTCGCGGCCTGCTCGGCGGTCTGGTCGGCGGTCTGCTCCCTGGATATCCGGTCCGTGGTCATGCCACATCCCTTCCTGGCTGGGGCGCGCACTACCCATCAGTCTTACCCGGAAGTAGCCTCTTGGGAACCGCCTGGCGCGTGCGCTTGCCGATGGACCGGTGGGGCATCATGGGTGCATGGATCAGGCCAGTTTCGAGCGGACTGCTCCCGGTGAGCACGAGACAACGGACCTCAGCGGGACGGCCGAGAGGTTTGCCCGGCTGGCGGTCGAACTGCACGACACCAGCGGTGTGCAGGAGACCGTGCAGGCCGTGGTCGAGTTCGCGCTCCAAGCCCTCAACTGCTCCCATGCCGGCGTGGCGCTGTCCGTTCGCGGTGGGCCCGACATTCCCGCGGTCACCGATCCGGTCGTGGCAGAGATCTACAAGTTCCAGATGGACAGCCGCGAGGGCCCGCTGGTCGAGGTGATGCAGGGCACCACGTCGATCCTGGTCACCGACACCGCGACCGAGCAGCGGTGGCCGGACTGGGCCTTCAAGGTCCGCGAACTCGGCGTCCGGACCGTTCTCGACGTGCCCCTCACCACCTCCGGGGGAACGATCGGCGTCCTCGGCCTCTACAGCACCAAACCCGACGCCTTCGACACCGACGACGAGGCGATCGCGCACATCCTCGCCCGGCACGCGTCGGTCGCGGTCGCGAACGCCCGCCACGACGAGTCGATGGCCCAGGCGATCGACGCCCGCAAACTCGTCGGCCAGGCGATGGGCATCCTGATGGAACGCTACGGGATCGACGGCGACCGGGCCTTCGAAGTCCTCAAGCGCTACTCGCAGGACACCAACACCAAGCTCCGCGACGTCGCCCAGCAACTCATCGACACCCGCAAACTCCCGCAGAGCTAGGCCTAGCGGCTCACCCGAAGCCAGCGGTAGCCGTAGGGGCCCAGGACGATCGGGGCACTGGTGGCGGGCTCGTAGCTGTTGTCGGCGAGGAGGTCGGCTGCGACGTCGTACGGGAGGGAGAGCTGCGCCTCGGTCCCGGCGAGGTTGACCAGCATGAGTACGGCGTCCTCGTCGCGGTGATGCAGCAGGCCGAGAACCGAGCGGGGTTCCAGAGCCAGGGGCTCGCAACGTCGGGGCGGTAGGTCGCCCAGTTCGCGGCGGCGGTGGACCAGTTGCGCAACGCGGCTGAGCAGTGATCCGGAGCGCAGTTCCTGATCGGCCACGTTCACGCGCGTCGCGGCGTACGGGCCGTGCTGGATCGGTGCGGGCTCGACGACCGGCCCGCGGCTGAAGCCGGCGTTCGCCTCGCCCGACCACTGCATCGGCGTCCGGACCGAGACCCGATCCGGGAGCGACAGGTCGTCGCCCATGCCGATCTCGTCGCCGTACCGGACGACCGGGACACCCGGCAGCGACTGGACGATCGCATGGGCCATCGCGACCCGCCGGTCGTCACCGAGCATCGGCGCGAGCCGCCGCCGGATGCCGCGACCGAAGGCCCGCATCTCCTCTTCGGGCGCGAAGGCCGCACACACCTCGTCGCGTTCGTCCGGTTCCAACCGCTCGAGGTCGAGCTCGTCGTGGTTGCGCAGCCAGTTGACGTACGTACAGTCGTCCGGTGGCTGCGGCTGTTCGCGCAGCGCCCGGAGCAGCGGTGCGGCGTCACCCCGGGCGATGGCGAGGAAGAGCAGGTTGTTCATCCAGAAGTTCAGTACGGCGTGCAGCCGGTCGCCTTGGCCGAAGTAGCGCCGGTACTCGCCGGGCGGCGCGTCCACCTCACCCATCAAGGGAGCTCCGTCGGCCGCGGCGGCCAGCTCGGTCAGGAACCAGTAGCCCTCGTCGCGGTCGTCGGACTGCGCGGCCTGCCGCACCATGTACGGCACCGCGTCCACCCTGAATCCGTCCACCCCCCGGTCCAGCCAGTGCCGGACGATGCCGGCGATCTCCTTCCGGACCGCGGGATGCCCGACGTTCAGGTCCGGCTCGTGCCGGTAGAACGCGTGCCGGTAGTACTTCCGGGCCCGGTCGTCGTACGCCCAGATCGAGTCCTCCACGCCGGGAAAGATCGGCCCGCGGATGACCGGATCGTCGCGCGGTTCCGCGGCCCAGACGTAGTAGTCCCGGTACGGCGAATCGGCGTCCTCTCGTGCCGCGCGGAACCAGGGGTGATCGACCGACGTGTGCTGGACGACCAACTCGATCATCACCCGCAACTCCAGTTGGTGGCAGCGCCCGACCAGCTTCTCGAAGTCCGCCATCGTGCCGAAGCGTGCGGACACGTCGCAGTGGTCGACGACGTCGTACCCACCGTCGCGGTACGGCGAGACGTAGAACGGCTGCAGCCAGATGGTGTCGGCGCCCAGCGCACGGACGTGGTCAAGCCGCTGCAGCACACCAGTCAGGTCACCCAACCCGTCCCCGTCGGTGTCGAAGAACGTTGCCGGGTCCACTTGGTAGATCGCGCGTCCATCAAGTTTCACCTCTGTCGAGTACCCGGCACATCCGAGCACAATCAGACACCGCCCGGCCCGCGCGGCCGGGCGGTGCGGACTACGCCGACAGCTCGACGGAGCGGGCTCTGCTGATCAGCTGGCCACGCGGCGTGCCTGGGAAGCGGTCGAGCATGGCGCGGACCTCGGTTGCGGCGACGTTGGCGCCGAACAGTTCGGTGTTCGGCTCGAACCGGACCCCTTCGGCCAGTGGACCGGCGACCACCGGGTCGAAGCCGAGCGCGTCGACGATCTGGGCGACGGTCGCCGCATCGGCCGGCTCGCCGGCGATCGCGATGGCCTTGCGGTCCGGGGATCCGGCCGGGCGGGCGCCGTCCTCGAGGTCGTGGTAGCCCATGTGGTTGAACGCCTTGACCACGCGCGACTCCGGCAGGAAGGCCTGGACCGTCTCGCTGGACGAGGTCCGCGGGTCGGTCAGGTCGTCGCGGACGCCGTCGACCTCCCACCAGTAGTTCATCGCGTCGATCACGAGCTTGCCGCGCAGCGCCTCGGCGGGAATCGTGCGGTACTTGCCCAGTGGCAGCGCGAGTACGACGACGTCGGCCCGCGCGGCGGCGTCGGCCGCGGTGGTCGCGACGGCGCCGGGTGTGACGATCTCGACGATGAGCGCGATCTTCTCCACCTCACCGGAGCCTGCGATCAGCACCTGGTACCCGGCCGCGACGGCGAGCCGGGCCAGCACGGTGCCGACCTTCCCCGCGCCGAGAACGGCGATGGTTGTCATCACGTCACCCGGCCAGCATTTCGCGCACCATCGGGATCACCTTCGTGCCATACAGCTCGACCGCCTTCAGCCGTGCGCTGATCGGCAACGTGCCCGCGGTGTAGATCAGGTCGAACCGCCCGACCCCGAGCCGCTGGATGGCGCCGGCGATCCGGCGGGCCACGGTTTCCGGCGAACCGACGTACATCGAGCCGTGCGCGACGTCGGCGTCGAACTCCTCCCGCCTGATCGGCGGCCAGCCCCGCAACGCGCCGATCCGGTCGCGAACGACCTGGTACCGCGGGTAGAAGATCTCCTTCGCCTCCTCGTCGGTGTCGGCGACGAAGCCGGGCGAGTGCATCCCGACCGGGTGCGCGACCGTGCCGAACTGCTCGGCCGCCCGCCGGTAGAGATCCAGGTACGGCGCGAACCGGTCCGGCGCGCCACCGATGATCGCGAGCATCAACGGCAGGCCGTGGTACGCCGTACGCACGACGGACTGGGGTGATCCGCCGACCCCGACCCACGTGGTCAGCCGGCCGGACTCGGTCTTGGGGTAGACGTCGGCGTTGTCCAGCGCGGCCCGCGTGGTGCCGCTCCAGCTGACCGGCTTCTCGTCGAGCAACTGGACGAACAGCTGCAACTTCTCCTCGAACAGGACGTCGTAGTCCTTGAGGTCGTACCCGAACAGCGGGAACGACTCGGTGAACGAGCCGCGCCCGAGAATGACCTCGGCCCGCCCGTTCGACAGCGCGTCCACGGTGGCGAACCGCTGGAACACCCGCACCGGGTCGTCCGAGCTGAGCACGGTCACCCCGGACCCGAGCTTGATCCGCGACGTGCGCCCGGCGATCCCGGCCAGCACGGTCTCCGGCGTCGAGATCGAGTACTCGGGACGGTGGTGCTCGCCGAGCGCGATCGCGTCGACGCCGAGCTGGTCGGCCAGCACCGCCTCCTCCACCACCTGCCGAATCGCCGCGGCATCCGAAACCGGCGCACCGGTGTCGTCCTCCGGAATGTCACCGAACGTGTCCAGCCCGAACACGACGTCGCTCATGAACCCACTTCTCCTCTGCTCAAAAGTCTAGGTTGACATGTCAACACCTCGGATGTCGGGGTCATTCCTCCCGCCGTAGCAGTAACGGCGTGTAGCCCGGCAACGGACATGTGGTGATGTACGCGTTGGCAACGGCGTGGATTCCTCACTGGTCAGTCATGACGTCATTCACTAACGCCGCGCCCCGGTGGCGCGTACCGGGACGTATCAGTGTTCGGGGTACAGCGGTATCGACGCGAAGGTCCCGCTGCCGGCGTTCCTGCGGGACACGTCCGCGTGGGGTGACGATCCGCCGTACCGCGTCGGCGACGGCTCAGGCAACATCCGGTGGCGGTCCGACCCGTACAGCAAACCGAGTTGGTACATGTGGTTGCACTCGCTGCGCTGCCTGGGCCAGGGCATCGAAGCCGGCCGTAAAGGTGACAAGCGTGCGTTGACGCACGCGATGGCCGTGATCCAGGACTGGGTTCGCGACAACCCGCACTCCTGGAAGCGCGACGTCGGTGCGTGGGAGTCGACCATGCACCGCACCAACGTGCTGATCTGTGCGCGGCAGGCCGTGCTGGCGGGACTGCGGGTCCGCCAACTCCCGCCGCAGTACACCTGGCTTGACCAGGCGCTGCTGGATCACGCGCCACCACAGCGACCGGGCACCTCCCCCAGGTCGGCGACGCCAGCCGCCAGCGACCCGACGCGGTGGCCGGAACGCCCTTGGAGTACGCCGCCTCACTCGGCAAGAAGGGGTCGCGACCGACCCGGAGGACCGCCGTGTTCGACGCCGGTTACGTCTTCGGCCGGACCGGCTGGGGCGAGAGTCGAGCGTTCACGCAGGAATCGTCGTACACCATCAGGTTCGGACCGGTGGGCGCAGGTATCACGGTCACGAGGACCACACCTCGATCACCTACACCTCGCACGGCCGGGACATCCTGATCGATCCCGGTCACTCCGGCTACCAGCTGGACAAGTGGCAGGGCTGAACCAAGAGCCAGTCGGCGCACAACATGATGACGATCCCGTCCGGCAAGGCCACCGGAGCGGAGACCCGACTGCTCAGCGCGGCGATCGCATCACCTGACAACCGCAGCTATGACGACGACGCTCCACTCCTCGGGCTGTCCGTTGTCTGACAGACTGCGGGCATGGTCGAGGCCGCTGGGGTGGTGAACCGGGATGGCCGGGAGAACGATGCGGAGTTCGAGGCGGTCATAGCCGGGTCGAGCGAGAAGGTGCAGAAGCTGGCCCGCGCCGTACGCGCGACCTGGTGTACGACGTCCTGCCCGCAGCCTGAAGATCACGAGCCTCGACGACGTACGCCGACCGGCTCTGCGCGATCTGATCGCCGTCTCAACGCGAACCGGCATCTGAGCGCGACGGACTTCAGGTCAGCTGTGGTTGTCGATCTCTTCGAGCCGGAGGGCCAGGAGTTGGCGCAGGGGCATGGACTCGCCGTCGCGGGCGCCCAGGCCGACGGTCAGTGGTGGGTCGGACGGCAGGATCCGGACGCCGACGAGGCGGGACTTCAGGCTGGCGGGAGTCGCCAGGATGTAGAAGTTGCCGTCGGTGTCGACGCCGAGTGAGTGGTTGCGGCGGAGGTACCAGCCGGTGATCGTCGTGCGATAGGCCGCGCCCGATCCAGAAACCGGCGCGCGCAAGGCCTCCGGCTCGATGCCCCGAGCCTTCATCGTCTGGACGAAGTCGGCGAGCAGCGCCCGAGCCTGCGCGGTCTCTGCCGCCTTCCGCTGTTCGAGCGCGGCGGCATGGGCCGCGGACGCCTCTCGCCGTTTCTCGCGCCAACTGGGCTCACTGTCCACCGTCCCACCCTAGATCACTCGCTGGTGGGGAAAGACCTGTCACCGAAGAGGATCCGGCGAGCCGCCGATTGCCCGAGTGGTGTGCGCAGGAGCTGGAACCCCATCGAGGCAGCAGCAGGCGTCCGCACCTGAGCCAAGCCTCTGCGCAACAAGAGCCGCCCGCGGAAGTGCGCACGCAAAGCGGCCCCGTCGTACTGATCCAAGGCACCCCGCTCACCTCGCAGCGCGTCATCGAGTGCGCGGGCCGCGAGGGAGGACAATCGCAGACACGGATCAAGACCGCCGGCCGTGAGCGGCGAGACCGCCCCGGCCGCATCGCCCACGAGAAGTCCCTCCGCACAACTGATCCGCCGCAGCAGACCACCGACCGGAATCGGACCGCCCCGCCGTTCCACCTCGACCGGACGGTCCGTCCCAGGCAGCCCCGGCGCTTCCTTGCCGAATCGCTCCAAAGCCTTACGCAGACCGTCCGGGAACCGATCGCCGTACCCGGCAACTCCTACGTGAGCGTGCTGCCCGTCGTTGACCACCCACGCCAGATACCCCGGAGCAAGCGAGGGATCGAGTACGCAGTGAAACGTCGGCGGCTCCTCACTTCGGGTAATGGCAAACACCTCTTCGGCCCCGACCAGTAAATGCCGGTTGCGCTCCAGCCCGAGGTCGCGCGCCACCCCTGACCGCGCTCCGTCAGCTCCGACGACGTACCGCGCCCGTACCTGCAACGGCCCATCGCGATCGACCAAGACAAAGACGTCACCGCGCCGACCCGCGTAGCGCGTGCCCAGTGCGATCTGTACGCCGGCTGCGGTCGCGCGCTCGGCCGCGGCCACGTAAAGCGGCGCCATGTCACCCACCCGGTACTCGTCCCGGCCGCTGATCAACGTCACCGGCCGGCGCAGATCAGGCGGATACAGCACCACGCGGCGAATCGGTGGCCCGAGACACTCGGCGGGCAAAGCGAAGTCGTCGAGTGTCTTCCGTACGAAGATGCCCGTGGTGCGAATCGCGGTTGTCAGGCTGGTACGACGCTCAGCCAGCAACACGTCGTGGCCTTGCTCAGCCAGCATCGTGGCGGTGTGGAGCCCCGCCAGCCCGGCTCCCACCACCAGTACGTCGCTTGTGCTCATCGGTCGCGTCGGTCCTGAGCCGTGGTCACCTATCGATAATCGATGATCACCTATCGAGTGTCAACAGGCAACCAATGACTCTCGATCGCGGTAGGCTGCCGACGGATCGGACGAAGGAGGGGGCAGCCAGTGGGTCTCGTGCTGTTCATGCTGGTGGTCGTGGGGCTGGCCGGGGGTGCGGTGTGGTTGTGGGTGCGGGCCTTGGTGGGCGGGCGGTGGTGGCGCAGCGCCGGATGGTTCGCCGGGACGGCGATCCTGCTGGTCCTCGGGATGGGGGTCGTCTATCTCGTCGGGGCGTTAGCGGGGGCGAGCCTGGATCCGGAGGAGGCGTGTCATGCCGATGGGCAGCGGTACGACGCGGAGTACCGCCGGGCGAATCTCGACGAGTACGGGCAGTGGTTTCCGCTGCATGACAAGTGCCACGCGGGCTATGACCTGGTGCCGGTCTGGGTGAATCCGACGCTGGTCGCCCTGCCGGTCCTGGCAGTCGCGTGCCTGGCCTATGCGGTGTGGTGCCGATCACACTCGTGGGATGCAACTATCAAACCCCGCTTTCCCAGCTGACGAAGGACGATGGCCGGCAGGTTGAGCAGCCCGGAGTCCAGGAAGTCAGCGGCGTGGTCGATGTCCTGGAGGTCGAAGCGGCGGCCGAATCGCGCGGTGAGGGATTCGGCCAACGGCTTGAGGTATTCATCGACCGCCAACGCGCTCCTCAGTCCAGGGCGGGAGGGCCCCATGACCAACCACCACCGGGCAATCGGCTACTCGACCAGCTTCCCCTCGGTGGAGATGTCGTCGCGCATGAGCTTGCGGAGCTCCTCCGGGATCGGCGGGATCTCCTCGCGCTGCACCGAGCCGGCGCCGGACCAGACCAGGTTGACCTGGAGGGATTCGTCAAGGTCGGGGTAGTCGGAGCGGTTGTGGCAGCCGCGGGACTCGCGGCGTTCGAGGGCGGCGTCGAGGGTGGCCCGGGCAGCCAGCGCGGACGCCTTCAGGTCGAACGCGTGGGCCAGATCCTGGAAGCCGGCGATATCCGGGTGCACGCCGATCCTCGTCATCCGGTCCTCGATCTCGGTCAGCTCGGAGAGGCCGGCCAGCAGTCCGGCCTCGTCCCGGACGACACCGGCCCGGTTGGTCATCGTGTCGCGCAGCGCCCGCTGCAATGCCCGGACGTTCTCCTCACCGTCAGCTGCCAGCAGCGCGTCGACCTCGGCCCGGGCTTCCGCGATCGCCTGCGCGGATCGCAGCTGCGACTGCCGGCCGATCGAGTACTTCGCCGCTTCCTCCGCGACGATCCGGCCGAACACCAGCAGCTCGATCAACGAGTTGCCGCCCAGGCGGTTCGCACCGTGCAGGCCGCTGGCCGCCTCACCGATCGCGTACAGCCCGTCGACGCCGGTCCCGTGGTCTTCGGGACGAACCCAGACACCGCCCATCGAGTAGTGCGCGGTCGGTGCGATCTCGATCGGCTGCTTGGTGATGTCGAGCATCTGCAGCTCGAGGAGTGTCTGGTAGACCCGCGGCAGCCGGCGCATGATCGTCTCCCGCGGCAGGTGCGACACGTCGAGCCAGACACCGCCGTTCGGCGTACCGCGGCCTTCCTTGATCTCCGTGTACGCCGCCAGCGCGACCCGGTCCCTGGTGGACAGCTCCATCCGCTCGGCGTCGTACCGGGCCATGAACCGCTCCCCCAGCGCGTTGCGCAATTGACCGCCCTCACCACGGGCCGCCTCGGACACCAGGGTCCCGGCCGCGTTCTCGGGCTCGATCAGGCCGGACGGGTGGAACTGGACCAGTTCGGGGTCCCGGATCCGCCCACCGGCCTCGACCGCCAGCCGGAAGGAGTCACCGGTGTTCTCGTCACGACGCGACGACGTACGCCGCCAGATCCGGGTGTGCCCGCCGGCGGCGAGGATCACCGCGTCGGCGTGGATGACGTACCGCCGCCCGGTGGTGAGATCGAAGCCGTACGCGCCGAACACGGTGTTGTCGCGGACCAGGATGCGGGTCACGTAGACCGTGTCCAGGATCGGGACGCCCAACTGGACCGCGCGGTTGATCAGCGTCCGCTGGATCTCGAGGCCGGTGTAGTCACCCGCGAACGCCGTCCGCCGGTAGGTGTGGGCGCCGAAGAAGCGCTGCGAGATCCGGCCGTCGGCCTCCCGGGCGAACGGCATGCCGTAGCGCTCCAGATCGGCGATGCCCTGGGCCGCTCCCTCGGTGACGATCCGGACCGTGATCGGGTTCGCCAGGAGATAGCTCTCCTGCAGGGTGTCCGCGGCGTGCTGCTGCCAGGTGTCCTCGGAGTCCATCGTGGCCAGCGCCGCGTTGATGCCCCCGGCGGCCAGCGAGGTGTGTGCGTCCGCCCGCGGGCGTTTGCCGAGAGCAAGCACCTCGACACCCTGCTCGGCCAGCTCGATCGCGGCGCGCAGCCCGGCACCACCGGTTCCGATCACCAGGACGGACGTGGCGATCTGCTGCTCGGTGGTCTTCATCAAGTCTCCTTTGACTCGTGGCAATGGTCTACACCTAGGACAACTCAGCGCACCGGTCTGTGACTGTCACCGCTGTCACACCCCGCCTGTCTGTCACGTCTCACTCTCTCGTCACAAATCGGCCGGCTGTCTTGTCCTACCTAGTGAACAGACAGAGGAGGCAAGGTGCGCAGGATCGTAGTGGTCGGCGGCGGGTACGCCGGTTTCTATGCGGCGTGGAAGCTGGAGAAGAAACTTCGCACGGGTGAAGCCGAGGTCGTGGTGATCGATCCGCGGCCGTACATGACCTATCAGCCGTTCCTTCCCGAAGTCTTGTCCGGATCCGTGGAGGCACGGCACGCCGCGATCTCGCTGCGGCGGAACCTGCGCCGGACCAAGATCATCGCCGGGGCGGTCACCTCGATCGAGCACGCCCGGCACGTGGTGACGGTCCATCCGGTCCAAGGGGCTGATTTCGAGCTGCCGTACGACATCATCGCCGTGACCGCCGGTGCGGTCACGCGGACGCTCGACCTGCCCGGTGTGGCCGAACGCGCTATCGGCATGAAGCACGTCGAGGAGGCGGTGGCGATTCGCGACCGCCTGCTCACCGCGTTCGACGAGGCGTCCGTCCTCCCGCCCGGTCCGGAGCGGCAACGCCTGCTGACCGTCACCTTCGTCGGCGGCGGCTTTGCCGGTGTCGAAGGCTTCGCGGAGCTCCTCGCCCTCGCCAACGCCCTGCTCAAGTCCTACCCCGAGCTCACGCCGGCCGACCTGGCCTTCCACCTGGTCGAGGCGAGCCACCGCATCCTGCCGGAAGTCGGTGACGGCCCGGCGCAGTGGGTGCGCTCGATGCTCGAGCGCCGCGGCGCGCGGGTCCATCTCGACACCACGCTCGAGTCGGCCGCTGACGGTCAGGTCGTGCTGTCCGACGGTACGACGTTCGCCTCGGACCTGATCGTCTGGACAGCCGGCAACGCCGCGACCCGGCTGGTCCGCGGCCACACCGACCTCCCGGTCACCCGGCGTGGAATGATCCACACCCGGGCCGACCTTCGCGTCGGCACCGAGACAGAGTCCGTGCCGGACGCATGGGCGGCGGGCGACGACGCGGCGATTCCCGACCTCGCGTCGCCAGTGGCGGGCTCGCTCACAGTGCCCAATGCGCAGAACGCCGTACGGCAGGGGAAGCTGCTGGCGAAGAACCTGGTGCGGACGCTGCGGGGCCGGGAGCCGAAGAAGTACGTCCATCACACCCTGGGTGCGGTCGCCACCCTCGGGCTCGGCACGGGGATCTTCCAGTACAAGCGGATCGTCGTGAAGGGCTTCCTCGCCTGGCTCATGCACCGCGGCTACCACGTCCTGGCGGTGCCAACCTGGGACCGGAAGATGCGCGTACTCGCCGTTTGGCTGACCGCCGCGCTCTACGGGCGGGACATCGTGTCGCTGGCCTCGGTACAGCGGCCGCGGGACGCTTTCGTCAACGAGGCCGACGTCCCGGCGCTCACCTCGCGCTCAGCCTGACGGGTTCTCGCAGAGGAACGGCGGGCGCGAGCCGCCGGAGTGGTAGTGGTACTGCTTGCCGCCGGCTTCGAGGATGATGCGTGAGCCGTCGATCAGGGCCTGGGTGTAGACCATGCCGGGCTGCGGGCAGCCAAGGCTGCCGTCGGGCCAGGTGACCTCGCTGGAGCTGACCACCGTGACCTGACCGGGGTCGACACCGAGCCGGTTGGCGAGGTCAGTCCTGGCCCGCTCGACCGGCCCGCCTGTCGGGTCAGGGCTCGGTGTGCTGCTGCTCGGTGTGCCGCCGCTCGGTGTGCTGCTGCTGGTCATCGGTTGTCCTTCCGCTCCAGACTCGTCGCCACACGCAACCAAGAGGCCCGCCACCGCGACGATGACGCCCAAACCGACCTTCCGCATCCCGATCACCTCCCACTATGGACGACCGCCGGGCACGTTTCGTTGCAGCCTCAGCTGTTCAGCCCGCCAAGGGATGCCGAAGCCGGGACGGTCGGAGAGGGTGAGGTGGCCGTTGGACAGGTCGTAGCCGTCGCCGTCGGTGCCGAGGGTGTGACCGGGCACGCCTTCGATGATCGCGACGTTTCCCAGGCCGGCTGCGATGTGGGCCGCGTACAACGTCTTGAGCGGCGCGCCCCAGGCATGCGGTGAGGCCTCAGTGGACACGGCCGCGAGTTGCGGCATGAGCCCGGATGTACTCGGCTCCGACTTCGCCGTACTGACACCAGTCACCACATGCCGGGAAAGGCTCACAGCGCCTCCGTGCTCAACCGCGGTCGATCATGCCGTGCAGGTGGGCCACCGCCCGGTCGATGTCGTCGTACCCCTGCTGCGCGGCCCGGGACTCGGCGGCCAGCAGACCACACCGATGGACCTTCCCGAAGTCGCCGTACGGAAACTTGTAGTGCCCCTTGGTGTCGTCCCCCATCTCGTCGTCGACACCCAGGTACCACAACCCGTAGTCCTTCCACCCCTGCTTGTCCAGGTACTCGTTCTCCTCGTCCGTCGACGGCTGGTCCTCACTCCAGTCGTCCCGCTCGTCCGCGACGAACTTCCCGTCCTTCACCAGCTTCTTGGCATGCTCGAACGCCCGCTCGTTCAACTTCACACTCATCAGCTTCTCCTTCCAGACGCCCCGATCGCCTGGTTCCCCCTCACCCCCATCTCAACCACCGGGGGCGGTGACGACCCTGTGAGGCGGGATGCTTGGGGGGCTGGGTCGGGTGACGGGAGTGGTGGATGTCGGACTGGTACGTGGAGCGGCGGCAGGATCGGGAGCTCGAGGAGCTGCGGAGTGAGATGTCGCTCGCGCTCTCCGAGGCGTCGAGTCTGCGGTCGAAGGTGTCGCAACTGCAGGGCAGTCTGGATTCGCGGCTGCGGCAGTTGAGCGATGCGTTCGATGCCTTCGTGGAGTTGTCCGACATCCGCTACGAGCTGATCGGGTTCGCCGACGCGGCCGAGGTACGGCGGCATGCCGGCCAGGTGCTGGCCGCACTCGCGTCCGGTCAGCAGCCGCCGGCTCCCGGGCCGAAGGTCGCGAACTACTGGTTGCAGCCGGCCGTCGCGACGCTGCACAGCTTGTCGAGCGACGTCACCGAGCTGCCGGACGGACCGTTGTCCGAGGCAATGGCTCTCGACCAGGCCCGTACGTCGGCCTTCCTCTGCCTGGCGCTGGCCGCGCTGGGTCGGCGCGACCTGGTCCGCACGACCTGGCTGGAGACAGCCTTCGGTACGCCGGCCGACGGCAAGGCCACCCGGTTGCAGCGCGCGTTGTGGTCCACCGGTGCCCGTGGTGGACTCGGCGCGGACGGTCTCACGCTGATCGTCGGGCGGTTGCAGGAGCAGGTCAAAGGCCTGACCTGGCTCGACACCGTCGTGAGCCGGGCTCAGCTGGTCCGGCTCGCCGGTCCGGACTTCACCGAGATCGCCACGGCGCGGAACGCCCGGGCCCGGCTCGGCCAGCTCAAGGCCGCCGTCGAGACGATCGCCGGCGATACCGCCGCACGCGAGCCTGACCGTGAACTCGCGTACGGCGAACCCGACCCGGACAGCGCGTCCGCCGTACTGCGGCTGCTGATCTCCGAGGGCAGTGAGCCCGAGCGCGAGCCGCTGGCCCGCGTCACCGAGCTGCGCAGCCGGATCACCGACACCGCGGCCGCGACGGGCGCGATCACCGACCCGGTCGACACGATCGAGAACCTGCTCCGGGCCGACCTGCGCCGCGACGACGAGCCACATCTGTCTGCGACCGCGTTGCGAGTGGTGGCGGACGGCGTACTGACCGACGCCGAGGAGTTGGCCAGGACCGCGAACACCCTCGTCCCGACCGAGGTCGTCTGCGCCTCCGGCCGGCGCGAGGTCACCGTGCTTCCGGATGGTCCGGACCCGCAGTCGCTGGCGGCTGCGGTGGCCAAGATCAACGCGGAGGCGCCGCCGTTGACAGTGCGGGCGCTGGGCGGACCGATCGCGATCGCCGCGACCGGTCTGGCGGTGGCTGCCGGCTTGGGTGGCCTCCTGCACCCGTTCTGGATCGTCATCGGCCTGGTGATCCTGGGCTACGCCGCCGCTCGCTTCTGGCAGGCCCGTACTCAGGCCGCGCAGGCGAAGGCCGATGCCGAGGTCCAGATCGCCGGGCTGAAGGAGAAGGCGAACGAGACCGCCGCGGAGCTGGCGTCGTACAAGGCGAGCACCCGCGACCGCGAGGCCTCGATCGCCGCCGACCTCGAGGCGATCCGCAGGCAGCTGACCCAGACTTAGGCGTCCAGGTCGGCGGCGACCAGGTCGGCCACCTTGCGCAGGACCGCGTCGTCGTCGCACGTCACGGTGACGTCATCGCCACACTTCGCGCCGAGCGTCATGATGAGCAGGGCCGACCCCGCGTCGACCGGTGCGCCGCCGTTCGTGGCGAGCGTGACCGGTACGCCGGCCTCGGTGACAGCGGCTGCGATCACCGCAGCGGGACGGGCGTGCAGGCCCACGGACGAGCCGACGGTGATGGTGGTGCTGGACATTGGATGTTCCTCTCAGACCGTGACAGCAGTAGGAGTTTGAGCGGTGGCGGGTTTGCGGCCGAGTTGCTTGGCGAGCGCCACCGTGGCCGCGGCCACCACCGCACCGGCGATCAGTGCGAGGACGAACCACACGATGTGGCCGATGGCGAAGAAGACGAAGATGCCGCCGTGCGGTGCGGACAGGGTGACGCCGCCCGCCATCACGGCCGCACCGGTGACGGCGGAGCCGAGCATGATCGACGGGATGACGCGCAGCGGGTCGGCGGCCGCGAACGGGATCGCGCCCTCGGTGATGAACGATGCCCCGAGCAACCACGCGGCCTTGCCGTTCTCGCGCTCCGCGGTGCTGAACAGCTTCGGGCGGACGGCGGTCGCCAGCGCCATCGCCAGCGGCGGCACCATCCCGGCCGCCATCACCGCGGCCATCACCTTCAGCGAGGCCGGGTTGTCGACGGACAGACCGGCGGTCGCGAACGCGTACGCCGCCTTGTTCACCGGACCGCCCATGTCGAAGGCCATCATCAGGCCGAGGACGATGCCGAGCACGATCGCCGACGACCCGGACAGGCCGTTCAGCCAGCTCTCCAGACCCGAGGTGATCGCGGCCAGCGGCCGGCCGAGAACCAGGAACATCAGCCCGCCCGCGATCAGCGTCGCACCGAGCGGGATCACCACCACCGGCATCAGCCCGCGGCCCCAGGCGGGCACCTTCAGCCGGCTGATCCACAGGGCGGCGAAGCCGGCCAGCAGGCCGCCGACGATACCGCCGATGAAGCCGGCGCCGACGGTTGTCGCGACCACACCGACGGTGAAGCCCGGCGCGATCCCGGGCCGGTCCGCGATGGCGAACGCGATGTAGCCGGCCAGTGCGGGAACGAGGAATCCGAAGGCGAGCGCACCAAGACTGAACAGCACCGCACCGAGGTACTGCGCGAGGCCACCGCTCGGCAGGTTCGCCAGCGAGTTGTTCGCCACGATGTCGGTCGCGGACGCGTTGATCTTGTAGCCGCCGAACAGGAAGCCGAGCGCGATCAGCAGGCCGCCGGCCGCGACGAACGGGATCATGTAGCTCACGCCGGTGAGCAGGATCTGCCGCATCCGCACGGCCCAGGACACGTCGCCGGAGCGGGCGTCCCTCCGGGGCGGGCCGGACGCGCCGGCCTCGACCCGGGGAGCATCCGGATCGGCCGCGGCCGCCAGCGCGTCCGCGACCATCGCGTCCGGCTCGTTGATCGCCCGCTTCACCCCGGACGCGACCACGGGCTTGCCCGCGAACCGGCCGCGGTCCTTCACCCCGACGTCGGTCGCGAAGATCACGGCTTCCGCCGAGTCGATGTCGTCCGCGCCGAGCGGTGTCGAGGCGCCGGAACCCTGCGTCTCCACCAGTACCTTCACGCCGGCCCGCTCGCCGGCGGCCACCAGGGAGTCCGCCGCCATGTAGGTGTGCGCGATACCGGTCGGGCAAGCCGTGACGGCCACGATCTGCCGCTGCGCAGCCGGAGCGGCCGCGGCAGGCTCGGCCGCGGCAGGCTCGGCCGCGGCAGGCTCGGCCGCGGCAGGCTCGGCCGCGGGCGCGACCGCCGACTGCACCAGGGCGACCACCTCGTCCGCAGATGTTGCCTCGCGCAACGATGCGGTGAACTCGGGCTTCACCAGCGAACGCGCCAGCGCCGTCAGCAAGGTCAGATGGTCGGCATCCCCTCCGGCCGGAGCGGCGATCAGGAAGACCAGATCGGCCGGTCCGTCCGGCGCGCCGAAGTCGACGCCCGGGTTCAGCCGGGCGAACGCCAGGGTGGGCTCGGTGACGAAGGACGATCGGCAGTGCGGGATGCCGATCCCGCCGGGCAGCCCGGTCGCCGCCTGACCCTCACGGGCCAGCGCGTCGCCGTACAGGCCCTCGACGTCGGTGGCGCGGCCGGTGGCCACCACCCGCGACGCTAGCTGCCGGATCACATCCTGTGACGTGCTGCCGAGGTTCTCGTCCAGTACGACGAGTTCGGGTTGGATGATCTGGGACATGGGGGTTCCTCTCAGCCGCGTGGGGTCGCGACGGAACGCGGAGCCAGGGCGACAACGCTGACGCCCGCAGGACGGAGATCGTCGGGCCGCGGCATCGCGGACCCGGCGAGCTGGACCGCGGCGGCGCCGAACGCCACCGCCTGACGCAACCGATCGGCCGGCCCCGCTCCGGCCAGATCGGCAAGCAAGTAGCCGGCCAGGGTGGCATCACCCGCGCCGACGGTGTTGATCGGTACGACGGCCTCGGCCTTCCCGAGCAACGCCGTACCCGAGCCGTCGACCAGCACCGCGCCATGACGACCGAGCGTCGCGAGCACAGCTCCGACGCCACGAGCGATCAGGGCCCGGGCCGCGTCGGCGACGAACGACGGGTCGGCCTCGAGGCGCGCCACGTCGTACCCGGTGAGCTCGGCGAGCTCCTCGGCGTTCGGCTTGAGCAGATCCGGTTGCACAGCCGCCGATGCGACCGCCCGCAGCGGCTCGCCGGACGTGTCGACGGCTACCGCGCATCCCTGCTCACGCAGTGCCGCGACCAGGTCGACGTACCAGTCGGCAGGCACCTCCGGCGGCAGTGAGCCCGACAGGACTGCCCACCGGGCGTCCACGGCCTCCCGCAGGACGGCGGTGACCAATGCGTCGAGCACAGTCTGGGTGAGTGGCATCCCAGCCTCGTTGAGCTTGGTCGTCGTACCGTCGGGCTCGACGACAGTCACGTTCACCCGCACCGGATGCGGTACGTCGACCGCTCGGTAGGCCACAGCCTGGTCGCGCAGCGCGGCCAGCATCCGGTCGTCGGTTCCGGCCGGCAGCACCGCGATCGCGGGCGCACCAGCCGACGTGAGCGCCCGGGCGACATTCACGCCCTTGCCACCCGGCTCGCTGCGAACGGTGATCGCGCGCTGGACCTCGCCGCGACGCAGTTCGCCGGCGAGCTCGATCGTCCGGTCGACACTCGGATTCGCGGTCAGCGTGACGATCATGCGATCACCACCTCTACCTCGCGTGCCTCGAGCTCGCGGACCACCGCCGGGTCGATCCCGTCATCGGTGACCAGTACGTCGACCTCGTCGAGAGACGCGAACCGGACCAGGTGCTCGCGACCGATCTTGGCCGAGTCGGCGACCACGACGACCTGGTGCGCTGCGGCGACCATGGCCCGCTTGACAGCGGCCTCGTCCGGGTCCGGGGTGGTGAGGCCGTGGTCGACCGTCAGCGCGTTGGTCCCGATGAAGGCCAGGTCGACCCGTAGGTCTGTCAACAATCGGACAGTCTGATCGCCGACAGCCGCCTGAGTCTCGCCCCGGACCCGGCCGCCGAGCAGGTGCAGCCGGATGCTGTCCGACCCACCGAGCCGGGCTGCGATCGGCACCGCGTTCGTGACCACCACGAGCCGACGGTCGACGGGCAACAGGGAGGCGATGCGGGCGGTCGTCGTACCGGCGTCGAGGAGGACGCTGCCGCCGCTGCCCGGGAGCAGCTCGACCGCGGCCTTCGCGATGCGGTCCTTCTGGTCCGCCTGGGTGGCGTCGCGCTCGGCGACACCGGGCTCGATCACGGTCAGCGCGGTGGTGGAGACCGCGCCGCCGTGGACGCGGCGGAGCAGGCCGGCCCGCTCGAGCTGGGCGAGGTCGCGGCGCACGGTCTCGGTGGTGACGCTGAGGTCGGCCGCGATGCCGCTGACCGTGACCCGGCCCTGCTCACGGACCTTGCCCACGATCGCCGCCTGCCGCTCCTCCGCGTACATATCGACTCCAGATCTGTGTTTCGTTGGGATTTTGTGTTGTTTCAGTTGGTTTTACGCCCGATCTATTGACATGTCAAGACCTCTGTTCGTAACGTCCTGGCAATCCACCGGAGGTTGAGGACCCGTCATGAACCACATTGCGAAGGGCGTTCCCGTCGTACCGGGTGTCGGCTACGGCCCGGTGATCCGTCCGGAACCGCGCCCCGCGATCCCGGCCCCGACGACCGTCGCCGAGGAGGATCGGGCCGCTGAGATCGCCAGGTACGACGCCGCCGCGGCAACCGTCGCCACCCGGCTGACCGAGCGCGCGGGATTGGCGGCCGGCGCGGCCGCCGAGGTGCTCAGTGCGACCGCCGACCTGGCGCGGGACCGTGGGCTCAGCGCTGCGGCCGCTCAGCGGATCCAGGCCGGCTCCGACGCCGTGCATGCGTGCGCGGCGGCGACGGATCAGTTCGCCGCGCTGTTCACCCAGCTCGGCGGCCTGATGGCCGAGCGCGTCACGGATCTGCACGACATCCGCGACCGGATCGTCGCCGAGCTCACCGGCCAGCCGGAGCCCGGCGTACCGCATCCCACCGAACCGTCCGTGCTCGTCGCCGACGACCTCTCCCCCGCCGACACCGCCGGCCTCGACGAGCTGACCGTGGCCCTCGCGACCCGGCTCGGCGGGCCGACCAGCCACACCGCGATCATCGCCCGGCAACTCGGGATCCCCTGCGTTGTCGCGGTCACCGATCTCCCCGAGATCGGAGTGGGTACGCCGGTTCTGGTGAACGGCGACACCGGCGAGATCCTCATCGAGCCCGACGAGACCACGGCTCGGGCAGCGGTCCGGGCCGCCGCCGACCAGCGTGCGGTGACGGCGTCATGGCACGGCCCGGGCCGTACGGCCGACGGTCACCCGGTCGGCATCCTCGCCAACGTGCAGGACGGGCCGTCCGCCCAGCAGGCGGCCCAAAGCCAGGCCGAAGGTGTCGGACTCTTCCGGACCGAGCTCGCCTTCCTCAACCGGGAGACCGAACCGACCGTCGCCGAGCAGGCCGACCTGTACGCCGAGGTACTCCGCGCCTTCGCGGGCCGGAAGGTCGTCGTACGGACATTGGACGCCGGATCGGACAAGCCGCTCGCATTCACCGGCGCGACCGACGAGCCGAACCCGGCGCTCGGCGTACGCGGGCTCCGCCTCGCCTTCGCCGATCCGGGCATCCTGGACCGTCAACTGGACGCGATCGCCAAGGCCGCGGAACGGACGGGCGAGCTGCCGTGGGTGATGGCCCCGATGGTCGCCACCGTCGCGGACGCACGGTTCTTCGCCGAGCGCGCCCGCAGCCGTGGCCTGGTCGCCGGCGTGATGGTCGAAGTACCCGCGGTCGCTCTCCTCGCCGACCGGGTACTGGAGCACGTGGACTTCCTGTCGATCGGCACGAATGACCTGACGCAGTACACGATGGCTGCCGACCGGCTGTCGCCCGAGCTCGCCACCCTGACCGACCCGTGGCAGCCCGCGCACCTCGCACTGGTGGCACAGGTCGCCCGCGCCGGTCAGGTGGCCGGCAAACCCGTCGGCGTCTGTGGCGAGGCCGCAGCGGATCCCTTGCTGGCCTGCGTTCTCACCGGTCTCGGCATCACGTCGTTGTCAGCGGCAACCGCTGCGCTGCCCGCCGTCGGCGCTCGCCTGGCCACCGTGACCCTCGACCAATGCCGCCACGCCGCAACCGCGGCCCTCGCCGCCGAAGACCCTGCCGCAGCACGGGAAGCGGCTCGAACTGCATGTTGACGCGACGATGATCGAGTAGTCGACTGGGAGGTCAAACCGAGCTTCGGAGGGGCACGGGATGGACCACTCGATCTGGGCGGAAGGACTAACCAAGCGGTTCGGCGACACGGAGGCCCTGGCCGGAGTCGATCTGGCGGTACCGACCGGGACCGTCCTCGGCCTACTCGGCCCGAACGGTGCGGGCAAGACCACCGCGGTCCGCGCGCTGGCGACCCTGCTGCGGGCGGACGGGGGCTGGGCCACGGTCGGCGGGTACGACGTACAGCGGGAGGCGCACCAGGTCCGGCAGCTGATCGGACTCACCGGACAGTACGCCGCCGTCGACGAGAACCTGACCGGAACCGAGAACCTGTTGCTGATCGGACGACTGCTCGGCCAGTCCCGTCGCGAGGCACGCCGGCGCGCCGCCGAACTGCTGCAGGAATTCGGGCTCGCCGAGGCCGCGGACCGCGCCACCAAGACGTACTCGGGCGGCATGCGGCGCCGGCTCGACCTAGCCGCGAGCCTGGTCGGGCGGCCGCGCATCCTGTTCCTCGACGAACCGACGACCGGACTCGACCCGCGTGCCCGGCTGGACCTCTGGAACATCGTCCGCGACCTGGTGCGCGCGGGATCCACGGTCCTGCTGACCACCCAGTACCTCGACGAGGCCGACGCGCTGGCCGACAACATCGCCGTCATCGACCACGGCAAGCTGATCGCCACCGGTACGCCGGACGAACTGAAGGCGAAGGCCGGGGCACAGTCCCTCGCCGTACGACCGGTCGACCCGTCGGACCTGCCCACCGTCGTGTCGGTCGTCGGAGAACTGACGAAGGCCGAGCCCGAGGTCGACCGCGAACTGGTGACCGCCCCCGTCACGGACCCGGCCGTCCTGCCGGCCGTCGTACGGCGGCTGGACGACGCCGGCGTCGTGATCAGCACCCTCACCTTGCGCGGCGCGAGCCTGAACGAGGTGTTCCTGTCGCTCACCGGGCATGCGGTCGAGGAAGAATCTGACGAGACGGCCGAAAGGGTCCGGGCATGAACGCGAGGGTCGGTCCTCTGCAGGGCCTGCAGCAGACAGCCACGTTGGCATGGCGGACGATCGTGCAGATCAGGCACAACCCATGGGAGCTCGGCGACTACAGCTTCCAGCCGATCCTGTTCGTCGTCCTGTTCACCTACATCTTCGGCGGCGCGATCTCCGGCAGCACCGGCGAGTACCTGCGGCTCACCCTGCCCGGCATCATCGTGATGAACATGTTCTTCGTGACGATGTACGTCGGCACCGGGCTGAACACCGATCTGACCAAGGGCGTCTTCGACCGGTTGCGGTCGTTGCCGATCGCCCGCTGGGCACCGCTGGCCGGGCGGATCGCGGCGGACCTGGTCAAGCACGCGTGGTCGGTGTTCCTGCTGCTCGCCGTCGGGTATCTGATGGGGTTCCGGGTGGAGACCTCCGTGCTGAACCTGCTCGCCATGGTCGGTCTGGTGCTGGTTTTCGCGCTGGCGTTCTCGTGGGTCTCGGTGCTGGTCGGTGTGATCGCCCGTGATCCGGAACAGGTTCAGCTCTTCGGGTTCACGGTGCTGTTCCCGGTGACCTTCGTCAGCAACGTCTTCGTCCCCACCGAGACCATGCCGGGCTGGCTGCAGCCGGTCGTCGAGGCGAACCCGGTGACCATCCTGTCCGACGCCGCCCGCGGGCTCCTGGTCGGCGGCCCGGTCGCCGAGCCGGTCGCCTGGACCCTGCTCTGGGCCGGCGCCATCATGGTCGTCTTCGCCCCGATCTCGGTCATCGCCCTCAGACGCAAGGTCTGACCCTCACCGGTCGGCGTCGGACTCGACAATCGCCGCGGTGACGGCGACGAAGATCGCGGCGAACGGGCCGGCCAGCGCGACGAATCCCCACACCCCGTTGCCGGTCCACAACCAGACATGCAGCCCGGCCGGGACAGCCAGCAGGGTTACCAGCATCACCAACCAGATGCAGCCTGCGAACGCGTCGTACTCCTCGGTGAAGATCAGGAACAGCGCGACGATCAGCGGAGCCGCGGTCAGGGCAGCGATGACGGCGGTGACGGCCCAGCGCCACTCGCCGGTCAGCGGCCAGGCCGCCACACCAGCGACGAGGCAGACCACCGAGGCCAGCAGCGGGAGCCAGAGCTCCCGCCACCAGCTGACTTCAGTCTCGCGGTTGGTCAAGGAGGACGACCTCGCAGTTGTAGTGCTGGGACGCCGTCATCACCCCGCGGAACCACAGCAGCGGGACTCGCGCCGGGTCGCCGGGCGCGACGATCGGGCGCAGGTTGTCGACGTCGGAGTTCTCCGTGACCGGCGTCCACGTCGTACCGGCGTCGGTGAGGCGGGCATGGAAGATCTCGTGATGCGGCAACTCGGCGCCGTCACGCGGGTCGACCGGGGTCGAGACGTACAGGGAGGCCAGGTCGTACGGATCGATCGCGACCAGCCCGGTGTAGTCGTTCTCGTGCGGCAGCAGGCCCGGACCGGCCTTGGCCAGTTGCTGCACCTGCCACTCCCCACCCGGGGCCAGCCGCGCGTAGAAGAAACGGTGATCCCGTACTTCGTGCAGCCGCTCGAAAGCATCGGCAGGATTGTCGAGGGTGTCCTGGCGAGCGAGCAGAATGGCGGCGAGCGTCCCGTCGGCGGCGCGCCGGATGTCGACCGTCCAGCAGTGCGTCATCGGCTCGCCGTCCCACAGCGACCCGGCTTCGAGCACCGTGGTCAACTCGGCCTGCGACGGCGCATCACCTTTCAGCGCGACCGGATCCACTACCGTCCCGTCGGTCCGGTGCAACGCGCCGGCCTCGAGATAGCCGTGGTAGATCGAGTTGTTGTAGTCGCGCGGATGGTGATCGGTCGTGACCAGGTCGATCCGTGTCGGCGTCGAGACGTACCGCGTGTAGCCGTTGACGTAGCCCACCTTCGGCCGGGTGAACAGCTTGCCGGCGTACGTCCAGGTGTCACCGTCATCGTCGGACACGAGCGCGCACTGATCGTCGTTGACCGCACGAGCGAAGCAGTACAGCCGCCCGTCGAGCACGTGCAGGTTCGAGTAGGTCACCCCGCGCCCGCCGGTGAACTCACTCCAGTCGAAGGTCCGCTCCGGCCCCCACGTCCGCGGATCCCCGGGCTCACTCACTCGCCACCGAGTCAGGTCGTCCGTTTTGTGCTTCGTGTAGACGGCAAGCCATCGCCCATCCGCCCGCCGCCACAACGCCGGCACGTCATGATCGTCCGCCTCGAGCCGCTCATGCAGTACGACGACCTCACTCGAACCTGACCGCAGATCGACAACGGTCAGCTCGACGTTCCCGGCCCGGTCGTCACCGCCAGGACCCTCCGGCGCCGCGATCGACCCGACCACTAACGTCTGGCTCTCCGGGTCCACCACCGCCCGCTCGTCCTGAAACCAGCACCACGCACCGTTGTCATTGACCACCACAGGCTCACGCATGACTCTGAAGTGTGCCAGCAAACGCTTGCCAAGACATTTCCGACGGCGTGGTCAGGTGGCCTAGGGGGTCAGGACGAGACGGCCCAAGGTCTGACCGCTGGATTGGCGGTGCCACGCGGTGGTGACGTCGGGTAAGGGAGCTGTTTCGTGGGCAACCGCGATGGCGCCTGCCGCCGCGTGCTGGAGAACGGCGGTGAGGGCGTCACGGCGTTGGTTTGGGGTGAGGGCGTTGTTGGTGTAGCCGAGGATGCCGGCGGTGCGGCTGCGCAGGATCGCCGAGGAGAACGTCGCCTCGTCGCCGGCCGCGCCGCCCAGGTTCACCAAGCGACCACCGGGCGCCAGGAGTCGCGCGGCCGCGGTCGCCACCGCCCCGAAGACGGGATCCACGACGACGT
Organism: Kribbella sp. NPDC023972; assembly: GCF_040639075.1. NCBI lineage: Bacteria > Bacillati > Actinomycetota > Actinomycetes > Propionibacteriales > Kribbellaceae > Kribbella > Kribbella sp. NPDC023972. Next base: position 328,431 of record NZ_JBEZZH010000005.1, read on the forward strand.
CGACGGCACCGCCGGTCGCGTCGGTGAGCGCCCCCTCGAGGTCGTCGGAGGCCAGGCTGACCACTTCATCCGCACCAGCTGCCAGCGCCCGCTGCCGAGCAGCTTCAGAGCGGCAAACGGCGACGACTCGGGAGGCCTTGAGGACTCGCGCCGTACCGATGGCGGCCTGACCGACGGCTCCACCGCCGCCCAGCACGAGCACCCGCTCACCCGGCTGCAACTGTGCCCGCCAGGTCAGCACCATCCACGCAGCAACCCCGGACAACCCGAGGGCAGCCACCTCGGTGTCGGGCACCGGCGTCTCGAGAACAACGAGATCCTGATCGGGTACGGCGCACAGCTCGGCGAAGCTCCCATCACCCGGCGACATACCGGCCGAGGTCGCGAAGAACACCTTGGTGCCGGGAGCAACGACTGCCGACCGCTCGACCACGCCGACCCCTTGCACCCCTGGTACGTACGGGACCTCGGGCGGGCCGAAGTACGACGTACCAGAAGCACACAACAGATCCAGCGGAACGACGGGTGCCGCGGTCACGCGGACGACCGACTGTCCCTCCGACGGGACGGGGTCCGGGTGCTCACCGTGGGACGGCGCTTCACCATGGACGCGCAGGACGGCTGCTCGCACGCGATCTCCTAAGTGGCGATATCCGGATAGGGCAGGGAGAAGTGCTGCAGCGCCTTGCCGTAGGCCTTCTGGTACTCCAGCGGCCCGTGGTCGCGCTCGAACATCGCGATGAACAACGTCAACGTGAGGAACGGATGCGCCCCCAGCCGGAACAGCGCCACATGGTCCTGCTCGACCAGCACCCGCCGTTCCTCGTCGGTGAACGCGAGCCAGGTGGACTTCTCACCGGGTGTGCAGTTGAGGATCTGATTGGCCAGCTCCGCTTCCCACCACGCCACCGTTCCCGCGGGGTCCTCGCGGTACCGCTCGACCAGTTCAGGATCGCGATCGACGGTGAAGAGGAACTTGTCCAACAAGTACTTGCTCATGCCGGTACTCCGTTCGGATACCAGGTGAAGTACGCCTCCATGGTGTGGAACAGGTCGAGCGAGTCGACGTGGTCGGCCTTCGCGCCGGCGCCGGCCACACCCATCATCAGCATGAAGTCCATGAACCCGTGGGTCGCGTTGCCGGGCAGGTGCAGGCTGTCCAGGGTCACCTCGGCCAGGCAGCCGTCGATGTCGCCGCCGGCGATCCAGTCGATCGCCCTCCGGTCGAACTCCGGATCGGGGCCGTGGGCACCGAACTGCCGCGGCCCGCCGAGTTCGAGGGACAGATGCCCGGTGCCGATGATCGCCACCCGCTGGTCGTCCGGCCAGGACTCGACCAGCTGCCGGATCGTCCGGCCCAGCTCGACGAACCGCTTCGGTCGCGGCAGCGGTGGCGCGAAGATGTTGGTGTAGATCGGCACGATCGGCAGGTCCGCCTCCGGCCGGAGCGTGATGATCGGGCAGGTGATGCTGTGATCGATCCGCAGTTCGTTGCTGAAGGCAAGATCGAACCCCGCGTCCAGCCCGTTCCGCAGGATGTGCGCGGCCAGCCGCTCCTCCCCCGGCAGCGTGAACCGCGGCAGCCCGAACTCGCGCTCCTCGTTGTACCAGTTCGCGTCGAAGTACGGCGCTTTGCCGACCAGGAACTGGGGCATGTTGTCCAGCCAGAGCTGGTGGAAGTGGTCACTGCCGACCATCACCAGGATGTCCGGTCGGGCCTTGGTGAGGGTCTCCCGGAAGGCCTCGATCTTGGCCACCCACTCGTCGGTGAACGGCGGCCGGTCGGCGCCGGTCGACGTACTCGCGCGGTAGTAGAACGGATGGTGCGTGGAGGCGATGACCGCGACGACTGTGGCCATGTGCTGCTCCTCTATTCGGTCGGGTCGACGTACACCGCGTTGCGGTCGACAGTGAGGTAGGCATCCATGCCGATCGGTCGGCGGCGCTCCTCAGCCAGTTGGCCGAGCAGCCCGGCAGCCCTTGCCAGTAAGGCGAATCCCCGCAACAGCTCGACCGGCAGCCCGAGGTCGGCGAGGGCCGCGCCGCAGACTCCGGCGCCGTTCAGCGGGAGCTTCCGGCCGAGGACCCGCTCGTGTACCCGCCCGATGGCTTCGAACAACTGCAGGTGTGGCCCGAGCAATCCTTCTGCCGCGGCGATGCCGATCAGCACGGGCGTCCGCGGGTCCCGCACCTTGTGCACCGGATGCCCGAGGCCGGGCACGTACTTGCCGGCCGCACGGGTCTCGGTGACCACCTCGAGCGCAAGCGCGTCCCAGCCCTCGTCGTCGGCGGGCAACTCATGTTCGAGCAGTGCCTCGTGCAGATACATCCCGCAGTCCTCTGTGACCCCGAGAAAGCGGGAACCACCGCCGAGCAGACCGGCGGCGAGCGCGCCCTGCAGAGAGTCCGGCGCGGACAGATAGGTCAGCCGCGCCGCGATCGCCGTCGGCGTGAAGCCGTGGTCGGCCAGCGCGACCAGGACCGCTTCGAAGAGCCGGGTCTCGGACGGCGTCGGCCGGCGCAGAGCCACCAGCCAGAAGGCGAGTTCACCGAATCCGACCTTGCCCATCAGGTCGGCCGTGAGGTCCTTGCCGAGCAGGCGGATCTCGTCGGCGGTCGACGTACCCAATGAGGTCGGAAAAGTCGTCATGCCGAACGCTCCTCGTTTGTGAGCCAGCGGCGGAGTTCGGCGCCGTGTTCGTCCAGCTCCGGTGGTGGCAGGCGATACGAAGGCTGCGTTTCGGAGAAGGTGATCGGGTTCCGCACGGTCGGGATGTCTCCGATGGTCACGACCGGATCGAGCCCGATGTCCTCGGCGAAGGAGACACCGGCGTCGATGGTGTTGATCGGCCCGCACGGGACGCCCGCGGCGATGATGTCGCGGAACCATTCCATCCGCGTCCGGGTCCGCAACCGATCGACCAGCAGGGGCCGCAGCTCCGCCCGGTTCGCCGTCCGCTTCTCGTTCTGGTCGAACCGCGGGTCATCGGCCAGCTCCGGTACACCGAGGACCTCGGTCAACCGGCGGAACTGTCCGTTGTTCCCAGCCGTGATGATCAGCTCGCCGTCGGAGCACGGCAGCGGCTCGTACGGGAACAAGCTGGGATGGCTGTTGCCCATCCGCAGTGGTACGACGCCGCCCGCGACGTACGCGCTCGACTGGTTCACCAGCCCGGACAGCGCTGATGACAGCAGGTTGACCTCGACATGCTGGCCCCGGCCGGTCTCGTGCCGGGCGTTCAGCGCGGACAGTACGCCGATCGTCGCGTGCAGCCCGGCCATCACGTCGAACACCGAGATGCCGGCCCGGAACGGTTCGCCCTCCCGGTCACCGGTGAGACTCATCAGCCCCGAGATCGCTTGGACGATCAGGTCGTACCCCGGCAGCACCGCCCCCTTCGGCCCGCTGCCGAACCCGCTGATCGAGGCGTAGACGACGCGCGGGTTCGCGGCCGCGACCGAGTCGTAGTCGAGCCCGAACCGCGCCAGCCCGCCCGGCTTGAAGTTCTCCAGCAGTACGTCGGCCCGCCGGGCCAGCGCCTGAGCAGCGGCCAGATCCTGCGGGTCCTTCAGGTCGAGGGCGATCGACCGCTTGTTCCGGTTCACCGCGAGGTAGTACGTCGAGACGCCGTCGCGGACCGGCGGCTGCCACGACCGGGTGTCGTCGCCGCCGGGTGCCTCGACCTTGACCACCTCGGCGCCGAGGTCGGCCAGCAGCATGGTCGCATACGGGCCGGCCAGGATCCGGGAGAAGTCGGCGACCAGCAACCCCGCCAGCGGACCTCGCGCATCGGGCACCGTGACAACCTCCTTCGGACAGTTGTCCGCAAACGCTTTGTCGCCTCAGTTTGGGAGTGCGTGCTGCCGCTGTCAAGCAGCCGATGGCGACCCCTTGACACTGCCCACGAGCGCTCGGATAGTGGCGCTATCGCCGAGGTGACCGGGATACGGACGTATGTCCGGCGCGACTCTGGAGGGGATCATGACCACTGCCGAGACGCCGGTGGCGGGACGGCCGGTGCTGCTGCGCGGCGGGACCGTGCTGACCATGGACGACAACCACACGGTGCTGACCGAAGGCGACGTACTGGTGGTCGACGACCGGATCGAGGCCGTCGGCACGTCGGTCGACGTACCCGAGGGCACGCAGGAGATCGACGCTCGCGGCGGGATCGTGATGCCGGGGATGATCGACACGCACCGGCACATGTGGCAAACCGCGATGCGCGCGTACGGCGCCGACTGGACGCTGACGCAGTACTTCGTCTGGTACTACCTCGAGCACGGCAAGACCTTCCGCCCCGAGGACATCCACGCCGGCAACCTGACCTCGGCCTGGGAGTCGCTCGAGGCCGGGGTCACCACCACGGTGGACTGGTCGCACGGGTTGCGGTCCGTCGACCACGCCGAAGCCGCGGTGGACGCGCTCCGGTCCGTCCCCGGGCGGTTCGTCCTTGCCTACGGCAACATTCAGGCCGGGCCCTGGGAGTGGACCGCGGATCCGGCCGTCCGCGCGTTCCTGGAGCGGCTCCGCGACGACGGCGGCCTGGGTCTTCAACTGGCCTTCGATGTCACCGGCGATCCTTCCTTCCCCGAGCGAGCCGCCTTCGAAGTCGCTCGCGACCTCGGCCTCGGTGTGACCACGCATGCCGGTGTGTGGGGTGCCACCAACGACGACGGCATCCGGCTGATGCACGAGAACGGCTTCATGACGCCGCAGAACATCTACGTGCACGCGGCGACGCTGACCGAGGACTCCTACCAGCGGATCGCCGCGACCGGCGGCTCGATCTCCGTTTCCACCGAGTCCGAGCAGAGCGCCGGCCAGGGCTATCCGCCCACCTGGCAGGTCCGCAAGTACGGCATCCCGGTGTCGCTGTCGATGGATACCAGCGTCTGGTGGAGCGGCGACCTGTTCACCGCGATGCGTACGACGCTCGGCGCCGACCGGGCCCGCGAGCACCTCGAGGCCCACCTGAAGGGCGACACCGTGACGCACAGCCACCTGCGCGCCGAGCATGTCGTCGACTGGGCCACCCGGGGCGGCGCTCACGCGATAGGCCGTGACGATCTCGGCAGTCTCGAGCCCGGGAAGAAGGCGGACGTCGTCCTGATCAAGAACGACAACTCGCCGGTGTCCTTCCCGCTGATCAACCCCTACGGGCACGTGGCGTTCCAGGCCCAGCGCGGCGACGTCCACACCGTGCTCGTCGACGGCCGCGTGGTGAAGTACGCGAACCAGTTGGTCGGCGTCGACCTTCCCGCCGTACGACATGCCGTCGAGGCGACCGTGGACTACCTCCGCTCGGCGCTGGGCGACGAGGCCTGGGCGGGTGGGATGAACCCGGATCTGCCCAAGGACGAGGTGCTCGACAACCCGTACCAGTACACCGAGTACAAGTCCGACTCGACGCGTGAGGCACGCGGCACGATCTTCGGCGCGTGACCTCAGTAGGCTGCGGACGTACGTCGTATCACGGGAGGCAGGAACTGATGGCAGGACGCGGCGCGGGCCCTGATTTCGTCGAGTCACTGGCTCGCGGGCTGGACGTGCTCGCCTGCTTCGACGCGGATCACCGCACGATGTCCCTGTCCGAGGTGGCAGCCGCGGCCGGGCTGGCCCGTCCGACCGCACGCCGGCTGCTGCTGACCCTGGAGGAGCTCGGGTTCGTCCGGTCGACCAATGGGTCCTTCCAGCTGACGCCGAAGGTGCTGACGCTCGGCATGGCGTACGTCGGCGCCCTGGGGCTGTGGGATATCGCGAAACCGCATCTCAAGGCGCTGGTGGCCCGCACGGGCGAGTCGTCGTCGATGGCGCAGCTCGACGGTTCCGACATCGTGTACGTCGCCCGGGTTTCGGTGCCGAAGATCATCGCTTTGCGGGTCGACATCGGGACGCGCTTCCCGGCCGCACAAACCTCACAGGGCAAGGTGTTGCTCGCAGCCCTCTCCCCCGACCAGCTGGCCGAGACGCTCGCACTGCCGAGTCGCGCCGGGCTCCCGCCGTACATCGGTCGGACCGCGGAGCAGCTCCGCGACGAGCTGACCGAGATCCGGGCCCGGGGCTGGGCCTTGGCCGACGAGGAGCTCGCGCCCGGCGTCCGCTCGGTGGCGGCGCCGGTCCGCGACGGCACCGGGACGGTCCGGGCCGCCATGAACGTGACCGTCCACGCCGCCGAGACCAGCACCGAGAAACTCCTCCGCGACCACCTCCCACTCCTCCTCCGCACCGCCGGCGACGTCAGCGCCGAATGGGCCCTGTGGCAGTCGCGTCCCCACCACGAACTTCCTCAGCCGACGAGAGAGTCGTCGGCCTGAGCCCACGGGCCCCGGCGTTCGAACCGCTTCGGGCCTGTTGTTGGATGCCGGAATGGACCAACCACGTGATGTCGAGGTAGCGATCGAGGCGGCCGAGGCCGGGGCGGACGTCGTACGACGGAAGTACGGCGGGGCCCTGAACCGGTACGACAAGTCGCCGACCGACTTCGCGACCGAGGCGGACCTGGAAGCGGAGCGGGCGATCCTCGAGGTGATCCGCGCCGCGCGGCCGGACGACGCGGTGATCGGCGAGGAGTACGGCGCGACCGGCGAGGCGGCACGTACTTGGTTGGTGGACCCGCTGTGCGGGACTCTCAACTTCGCGGCCGAGACACCGCTGTTCTCGGTCAACGTCGCGCTGCCGGGTGCAGGTGTCGCCGCCGTTGCTCAGCCCTTGACCGGAGAGGTGTTCTGGGCGGACGGCACGACGGCCAACGTCCGCCTGAACGGCGCCGACTCCCCCGCCACGCCAACCGCCAGGTCACGGCTGGTCGACGTCGACATCGACGCGCCGCCCGGGTCCGACTTCCTCGGCGCGCAACTGCTGACCGACGAGAAGTTCCGTGCAGCGTTCGCCGGGCGCGTCTCGTCCAGCACTCTTACGCTGGCCTGGGTCGCGGTCGGCCGCCGAGCCGCTTACATCACCAACGGCACGCTCACCGACAGCGTTCACTTCACCGCCGGCACACTTCTGTGCGAATCGGCGGGGTGCACCATCACAGACTTCCGTGGCCAACCTCTCCACACCGGTCCCGGCCTGGTCGCAGCCGCCGATCCCGCCACCCATCAGCAACTCCTGGACCTGATCGCGCCGCACCTGACCTGACCCGCAGCCGCGCCCTCCACCACAACCTTCAGCGGGATTCGAGGAGCGATTTGAGGCGGGCGAGGTCTTTGTTGTTGGCGCGGCGCATGGCCGCCGACATCAGGGGCGCCGCGACACCGGCGAAGCCTGACGGCTCGCCGCGGTTGCGAAGGGTCATGTGGGTGGACCGATTGTCCGGAGCGGACCACTGGTAGCTGGTCTCCATCGGGAACGGGCCCTGCGCGGTGCGCATCACCATTCGCTCGTCCGGAACGAACTCGACGATCTCGTAGGTGTAGGCGATCCGGCGGCCGAGGAAGTGGGCAACGAAGTCCATCCGCGAACCGACCGCGACCCCTGGCTCCGTCTGCCACTGCACCGACTCGATGTTCGCGTACCACTCCGGCGCGTTGGACGGATCCGCGACGTACTCCGCCACCACGTGCACCGGCCGGTCGATCACGATCTCGGTCAGGACATCGACTGCCATCGTTTTCTCCCCTCCTGTTGAGCGTACGCCGAAGTGGGCTGTTTTCGTGATCATTGGTTGATCGTCGGCGGGGTGTTTGCGGCTTAGCCTTGAGGTATGGCCACGTACGGGGACAGCCCTCGAGGCGACGTGCTGCAGGACCTTCTGGAAGAGTCGCCCGCGCCGCGGGCGCGGATGTCCGCGGCGGCGGAGACCGCGCTGATGTGCGGTCTCGGAGCGGTGCTCACGGCAACGTTCTCGATCCTGTTCGGCGTGTCGCTGGTGTTCGCCGTACTGGCCGTGCTCGCCGGCCTGATCGGCCTCGTCAGCACCCACCGCGCGGATGTCGCCGGCAGCGCGCTCAACGTCCTGGGCCTCTTCCTCGGTCTGCTCACCCTGGCCGCCGTCGGCGTCCGCTACCTCGGCATCGACACCGCGATCGGCGACCCCCTCGTCCCCTGGCTCACCGAGCAACTCCACCACTGGAACACCAAACTCCCCCAGCCCCGCTAGCGAGGCCGGCCGCGTCGTCAGCGTCAGCGGCGGTGAGTGGGGCGTGGCGGCGCTGGATCACCAGCCGCGACTAGCGGCGGTCGGAGAGCTGGGCGTAGCGGAGTTGGAGGTGGCGCTGTTCGGGCACGCTCGCGGTGAGTTGGGCGGCCCGCAGGTAGGCCTCGCGGGCTTGGGCGCGGTCGCCGGCCAGTTCGAGGAGATGGCCGCGGACGGCATGCAGACGGTGTGAGCGTACGGCGGCAGTGTCGGTGTCGAGGGTGCCGAGCAGGGCCAGGCCGGCGCGCGGTCCGTGGACCCTCGCGATCGCGACGGCGCGGCTCATGGTGACCGTGGGGCCGGGAGCGATGCGATCCAGCGTGTCGTACAGGGCGAGGATCTGCGGCCAGTCCGTCGCCTCCGCCGTCGGGGCTTCGTCGTGTACGGCGGCGATCGCGGCCTGGACCTGGTACGCGCCGACTGGGAAGCGTCCGAGCGTGTTCGCGATCAGCTCCAGGCCTTCGCCGATCAAGGTGGCATCCCAGCGCGAGCGGTCCTGATCCTCCAGCAGCACCAACGAACCGTCCGGGCGGGTCCGCGCTGGGCGGCGAGCATCGGTGAGCAGCATCAGCGCCAGCAGTCCGGCCACCTCCCCATCGGCCGGCCGCAGCCGGTGGAGCAGCCGGGCGAGCCGGATGGCCTCGGCGGACAGGTGGACGCGGTGCAGGCTCGGCCCGGACGTCGCGGTGTATCCCTCGTTGAACACGAGGTAGAGGACGGCCATGACCGCCTGCAGCCGGGCCGGGAGCTCATCCGCGGGCGGTGGCTCGAACCTCAGCCCGGACGCGGCGATGGTCCGCTTCGCTCTGGTGATCCGCTTGGCCATGGTCGCTTCAGGGACCAGGAACGCGCCGGCGATCTCCGCTGTGGTCAGGCCGCCGACCGCCCGCAAGGTCAAGGCGATCTGGGCCTCGGGAGCGAGCGCGGGATGGCAGCACAGGAAGAGCAGGACCAGCGTGTCGTCATCGCCCGGCACCTCCTCCGGACCCGGCCCGGCGACCCGGCTCACCCAGGAATCCGGCGTCGCCCCGACGCGCCGCTCCCGCTCACGCCGCGCCGCTTCGTTGCGCCAGGCATCGATCAACGTACGCCGTGCCGCGGTCAGCAACCACGCCCGCGGATGCCGCGGCACCCCCTCCACCGGCCATTGCCTCAACGCCGCGAGCAGCGCCTCCTGAGTCGCATCCTCACAAGCCTCGAACTGCCCATACCGCCGAGCCAACCCAGCCAGAACCCCCGGCGCCAACCCCCGCAACAACTCCTCAACCCCACGATCACTCACCAACCCCACACCCCCTCACCGGCACCGCCGGTTCGCCGGCCTCCCGACCCGTCGGCAACACGGTCTGCCAGCTCCTCGCGTGGCCGGCCGACTCGCCACGGCCGCAGCTCCTTGACAACACGGCCGACTCATAGGGCTCACAGGTCCGGGGGCTGGTCCATGATGCGGCGTACCTCCATCGGGTACTCGGTGTACTGGACCACCTTGGCCGCGATCTCCAGGGCTCGCTCCTCGGTTCCCTCGACGATCCAGTAACCCGCGACCGACTCCTTGATCTCGGCGAAGGGCCCATCTGTCGGGATCGCCTTGGAGTCGACGAACCGCACCGTCTTCGCGGTCGCCGGGTCGGCAAGCTTCTGCGAGTCGACCAGTTCACCGGTCTCCCGCAACTCCAGGTCGACCCCCATGATCAGCGTCATCAACCCGTCGATCCACTCCGGCGACCGCCCCTGCACGCTCTCCCCGACCCCGCCGGCCATCATGATCATGTACTTCACCACACACCTCCCGCCACGCGACCCCGATCAGGCCGCCTCACCCCCTAGTCGAAGCATCCCACCCGCCACTGGACACCCCGGTCACCTGAAGTCGCGGGAGGTGGTTTTGGCGGATAGAGGGAGGCGTTGGAGGTGGTCGGCGGAGAGGTTGGTGACTTCGCCGGCGCGTTCGACGCGGCCGCGGATGATGAGGGCGCCGGCGGTTCGGGCGACGGTGGCGTGGCGGTGCCAGCAGCCGACGGTGATGACGATGTTCGCCATGCCGGTCTCGTCCTCGAGGTTCATGAAGGTGACGCCGGAGGCGGTGGCCGGGCGCTGCCGATGGGTGACGACACCGGCGACGCGGACCCGGCTGCCCGCGGGCGCCTCGCGGAGCTGGGCGGCGGAAAGGATTCCTTCGGCCCGCAGCTTGTCGCGGATGCGCTGGATCGGGTGGCTGGTGGTGGTGATCGAGGTCGACCACAGGTCGGCCATGTCGGACTCGATGTCGGTCATCCCGGGCAGGGTGGGCGGCGGGCCGGCGGCGGTGATCCCGGCGAGCTGACCGGGACGTTCCTCGGCGGCCCGGCCGGCCTCCCACAACGCCTGCCGGCGATCGAGCCCGAAGCAGTCGAAGGCCCCGGCCGTGGCCAGCGCCTCCACCTGCACGGCGGTGATCCCGGTCCGCCGGACCAGGTCGGCCATCTCGCTGAACGGCCCACCGCGGTCGCGTTCCTCGACGATCAGCTTCGCACCCTTCTCGCCGATCGTGCGCACCTCCGACAACCCCAGCCGGACCGCGAACGCGCCGTCGCGACGATGCAAGGTGGAGTCGAACGGCGCCTTCGGGTCGAACGGACCGACCAACGGCTGCGGATCCACCAGGCAGTCCGGCGAGCCGGTCGGCCCGGTGAGCTGCTGCCCGTCGACCAGTTGCTCGAGGCCTGCGTCGACACCCGAGAGATGCAGGTCGGGCCGGCGTACCTCCACACCGTGACGGCGGGCGTCGGCGACCAGGGACTGGGGTGAGTAGAACCCCATCGGCTGGGCCCGGAGCAACGCGGCCAGGAACGCGGCCGGGTAGTGCAACCGCAGCCAGGTGCTGGAGTAGACCAGCAGGGCGAAGCTGATCGAGTGGGACTCGGCGAAACCGAAGTTCGCGAAGGCTTCGATCTTGTCGTAGATCTCGTCGGCCAGGTCCCCGGTGATCCCGTTGCGGGCCATCCCGGCGTACAGCTTCTCCTTCAGTGACGAGATCTTCTCGATCCCGCGCTTCGATCCCATCGCACGCCGGAGCAGGTCGGCCTCGTCACCGTCGATCTCGCCGACCGCCATCGCCATCTGCATCAGCTGCTCCTGGAACAGCGGCACGCCCATGGTCCGCTCCAGCACCGGCCGCAGCTTCGGGTGCAGGTAGGTGATGGGCTCCTCCCCGGTCCGGCGCCGGATGTACGGATGGACCGCGCCACCCTGGATCGGGCCGGGCCGGATCAGCGCGATCTCGGTGACCAGGTCGTAGAACTTCCGTGGCTTCAACCGGGGCAGCGTCGCCATCTGTGCCCGCGACTCCACCTGGAACACTCCGACCGAGTCCGCCCGGCACAGCTGGTCGTAGACGCCGGCCTCCTCCTTCGGGATCGTGTGCAGCAGCCACGACTCCCCCAGATGCTCGCGGACCAGCTCGATGCAGTACTGCAGCGCGGCCAGCATCCCGAGCCCGAGCAGGTCGAACTTCACCAGCCCCATCCAGGCACAGTCGTCCTTGTCCCACTGCAGGACCGTGCGGTTCTCCATCCGGGCGTGCTCGATCGGCACCACCTCCCCCACCGGCCGCTCGGTCAGCACCATCCCGCCGGAGTGGATGCCCAGATGCCGCGGGAACTTCAGCAACGTGGTCGCCATCTCCACCACCCGCGGCGGGATGTCGTGCTCGGTCGAGGTGATCTCCGGACTCCACCCGTCCACCTGCTTCGACCACGCGTCCTGCTGGCCGACCGAGTACCCGAGGGCCTTGGCCATGTCCCGGACGGCGGACTTCGGCCGGTAGCTGATCACGTTCGCCACCTGGGCCGCGTTCCGGCGACCGTACTTCTCATAGACGTACTGGATCACCTCCTCCCGGCGGTCGGAGTCGAAGTCGACATCGATATCCGGCTCCTCGGTTCGGGTCGAGGCGAGGAACCGCTCGAACGGCAGGTTGTAGAGGATGCTGTCGACCGCGGTGATCCCGAGCGCGTAACAGACCGCCGAGTTCGCCGCCGAGCCGCGGCCCTGGCACAGGATTCCGTGGTCGTGCGCGAAGCGGACGATGTCCTCGACGATCAGGAAGTACCCCGGGAAGCCCTTCTCCTCGATGACGTCCAGCTCCCGCTGCAGCCGCTCGTACGCATCCGGGCGCTCCTCGCGGGTCCCGTACCGCAACGCGGCGCCCTCGAAGGTGAGGTGCCGCAACCAGGACATCGGGTCGTGTCCCTCCGGCACGTCCCGCAACGGCAGCTTCGGTTTCGCCCGGGCCAGGTCGAACGCCAACTGGTCCGCGAGGGTCACCGACCGCGCCACCGCGCCCGGGAACTTCTGGAACCGCGCGGTCATCTCGGCGCCCGACCGCAGGAACGCCATCCCGGCCGGCGGCAGCCAGCCATCCATCGAGTCCAGGTCCCGCCGGGCCCGGACGGCGGCCAGCGCGGCGGCCAGCTTGTGCTGCGCCGGGGTGGCGTAGTGGACGTTGTTGGTGGCAACTATCGGGAGCCCGCGGTCCGCGGCCAGGCCGGCCAGCACCTGGTTCCGGGGCGAGTCGGTCGGCAGGTGGTGGTCGATCAGCTCGACCACCACCCGGTCCTTGCCGAACAGGCCGACCAACCGGTCCAGCTCGCGCCCCGCGGCGGCCGGACCGTCGGCGTACCCACCAAGCTCCAAGGCCTGCCGGATCAGGCCCTTCCGGCAGCCGGTCAGGATCAGCCAGTGGTCACGACCACGCTCAGCGAGATCGTCCAGGTCGTAGACCGGGCGGCCCTTCTCACCACCGGCCAGTTGCGCCTCGGTGATCGCGCCGGCCAGTTTGTGGTACCCCTCCTGGCCCTCCGCCAGCACCAGCAGATGACTGCCCTCGGGATCGGCCACACCGTTCTGCGGGCCGGTCAGGCCGAGGGAGAGCTCGGCCCCGAACACGGTGGTCAACTCGTACGCCGCGGCTGCCTCGGCGAACCGGGCCGCGCCGTAGAACCCGTCGTGATCGGTCAGCGCCAACGCGTGCAACCCCTGCCGGACCGCGGCCTCGACCAGGTCCTCCGGCTGCGACGCGCCGTCCAGGAAGGAGAAGTTCGAGTGCACGTGCAGCTCCGCGTAGGGAACCGCGTGCTCCGGGCGACGGGCGGCGAGCGGTACATACGGCCCGCGGTGCTGCGACCACGCCGGGCTGTCGCCACCGTCGGCGGTTACCGGGCGATTGCCGTGACTGCCCGGCCGTGAGCGGTCCGACAGCTTGCGCTCCAGCTCGGACCATTTGATCGGCGGATTGTCGTAGCCCATCGCACCCACCTCCCGTCAACCACAAGACTAGAACATATTTTCCCTTAAGCTCCGAACTGAGTTTCGGTGGGTGACCTGGGCGGTTGCATCGTGGACGCAGCCGACGGCTCTGCGGGGAAGGCCTTCCAGTGTCCTTCGGAGATGACCTCGACGGTGCCGTCGGTCACCTTGATGGCGGTCTGGTCGTCGATCGCGTACGCCGGACCTGCGATGTCGGTGGCCCATCTCTCCGCATCGGCCATGGTGTTCCCCGGCATGAGTTCGTGGTCCAGGTGCGGGTAGATCGAGAAGTCGACGACCCCGAGCGTGCGGTCGTCCGGCGCGGAAGGCCAGTTGACGAAGTCGTCACCGATCCGCGGCGTCATCACCATGCTGCCGGCACTGAGCCCCACCCAGACCGTCTCGGGTAGCGACGAGATGACGTCCGACAGCCCTGACTGTCGCATCCAGTGGTACAGGTAGGTCGCTTCGCCGCCGTCCACCAGCAGCACGTCGGCCTCTCGGACCCACGGCACCCACCGCTCCTCGCCGATGCTGGGCAGCGCGGTGAGCTCCAGGACGCCCAAGGTCGCCCAGCCCAGGCTGGTCATCATGTGAAACGGAGGCTCGCCGGCGACGGAGCTTCGCACCGAGGCGGGCCCGAGCATCGGGTGGCCCCACTGCGCTGTGGGGATGCAGAGCGCACGGGACTCGGAGATCGGCTTGCCCAGCAGATCGACCAGCGCATCGCGGATGCTCTCGTTCGTAACGCCTCCGGATGTGAGAAGGAGCTTCACAACGCCTCCCGAGTTGAGTGCGACGGCTTGGTGTGACGTATGCACCGCGGATGCGTCATCGCCTGACTCCTTGTCTCGCCCTGTGGCGCCCTCGAATCGACGGATTGTCGTAGCCCATCGCACACACCTCCGTCGACCACAAGACTAGAACATGTGTTCGAAGTAGCGCTAATCTGAAGACATGCTTGGGCGGTTCACGGTGCGACCTTCTGACGACGGATCGGGCAGATTCGGCGTCTGGGACGGCGCGGTCAACGGGTGGCGGGCAACAGACATCGACGACGAGTCGGAGGCCCACCGGATAGCCAGCGATCTCGACGTCCAGTACGACGCTCACGGCCCGCGACCGGCCGACGCCGTCCGGAAGGTGGATCCGGCCCAGCCGGTCCAGCGCGCCCAGTGGCACAACGGCGAGCTGGACGTCTGGATCCGCGACAACGGCGAGTGGATCGGCCGCGTCCGGGACAAGGACGGCCGCGTCTCCTGGATCCCCGGCACCGACCTCCGCCCCCTCTGAAGCGACGAAAGTGGCCGAAAGCACCTGAAAGTGCTGAAAGCGCCTCAGTTTCCGTCGGACAGATAGATGGTGACGAGGGATCCCGCCGGGGCGCCGTCGCGGGATCTCGGGTCGGTGTAGGCGACCGTGCCTTCGGTCTCCGGCGAGTCGACCCGGTCCTCGGCGATGACGACGTCGAAGCCGGCCTGGCGGAGCCGGTCCGCGGCCTCGTCCGGGCTCATGCCGTTGACCGGCGGAATCTCCTTGCGGTCGCCGGCGGCCGCGATCGCCGTGGGAGCGACGAACCGGCGCAGCGGCATGCCCTTGAGCGCGCCCTGCATCGCGGTCTGCCAGAGCGGGCCGGCGGTACCGGAGCCGGTGGGGTCGGAGATGTCGCGGCCGTTCAGAGTGTGGCGGTACATCAGGTTCGTGTACGGCAGGTTCGCGTCGGCGACCACGGCGGCCGCGGCCAGGTTCGGCGCATAACCGGCGTACCAGACGGCCTTGTTCTCCTGGATCGTTCCGGTCTTGCCGGCCAGGTCCCACTTGCCGAAGTTCAGCCGGCCGCCGGTGCCGCCCGGCTCCATCACCGCGCTGAGCACCCGGTTCACCCCGTCGGCCACCTCCGGCTTCAGCACCTGCTGACAGTCCATGCCGGGAGTCTCGATCGGCCGGCGGGCCTTGTCCTTCACGGAGGTGATGAGCAGCGGCGTGCAGTACTTGCCCCGGGCCGCGAACGTCGCGTACGCGTTGGACAGCATCAACGGCGTCACGTAGCCGACGCCCAGCGTGTAGGAGATCACCTGGTCCAGCGGCTCCATGGTCTGCCCGTTGTACATCCCCAGCGACTGGGCGATCTTGGCGATCGGGCACAGGCCGACGCGCTGCGACAGCTGGAGGAAGTACGTGTTCGTCGAGTACCGGGCCGCCTCGACCATCGTGAGGTTGCCGCCCCGGGTCGAGTTCTGCGGCCGGTAGCTCGGGTCCCTGGTCCAGCCCGAGCAGGTCTGGAACCGCTTCCCACTGAGATCGATCTGCTGCGGCGAGTTGATCCGATAGTCCAGCGGGATGCCCTTCGAGATCGCGGCCGCGATGGTGAACGCCTTCATCGTCGAGCCGTTCTGGAACCCGCCGAACCCGCCGGCGTACGACTTCTCGACGTTGTAGTTGTAGGCGGTCTGGAAGCGGCCGCGGCCGTACGGCCTGCTCTGCACCATCGCCTTCACCAGCCCGGTGCCGGGCTCGACGATCGTGATGGCCGCGATGGCGCTGTCGGTTCGCTTGCTGTGCTCGTTGATCGACGCCTGGGCGGCCGCCTGCATCCGGCGGTCCAGAGAGGTCGTGATCGTCAGGCCGCCGGTCTTGAGGTAGTGGTCCCGGTCCTTGGCGGTCCGGCCGAGCGCCGGATTCTGGAGGAGCTTCGAGACGACGTACTCGCAGTAGAAGGGGTACTTCGAGTTGGCGCAGCCGTTCGGCACCTTGAGGACCTTCTCCGGGTCGATCACCGGGGTCTTGAGGGCCTGGTTCGCCTGATGCACGGAGATGACCCGCAACTCGAGCATCCGCTTGATCACCAGGTCGCGACGGGCCTTCGCCCGGGCCATGTCGTTGGTCGGGTCGTAACCGGTCGGGTTCTTGACCAGGCCGGCCAGCAGGGCGGCCTGGGGAAGGGTGAGGTTCTTCGCGCTGGTCCTGAAGTAGTGCTGCGCGGCAACCTGCACGCCGTACGTGCCGTCGCCGAAGTTGACCAGGTTGAGGTACCGCTCGAGGATCTGGTCCTTGGAGTACTGACTCTCGACCGCGATCGCGTACCGCAGCTCGGTCAGCTTCCGCTCGTACGTGACCGCGGTGGCCTTACGGCGCTCCTCGGCGGTCCGCGCCTTCTCGACCAGGCTGAGCTTCACGTACTGCTGGGTGATACTCGACCCGCCCTGCTGCACCTCGCCCTCGGTCTGGTTGCGCAGCATCGCGCGCAGCGTGCCCTTCAGGTCGAGCGCGCCGTGCTCGTAGAAGCGCGAGTCCTCGATCGCCACGATCGCCTTGCGCATGATCGGGTTGATAGAGCTCAATGACACCGGCACGCGGTTCTGCTCGTACAGCGTGGCGATCAGCGTGCCGTCCGCGGCGAGGATCCGGCTCCGTACGGCGACCGGCTCGATCTCCAGCTCACGCGGCAGCGTCTGCACCGTCTCGACGACCTTCTCGCTGCCGATCCCGGCCAGGCCGGCGAACGGGATCACCAGCCCCGCCGCCAGCGCGCCTGACAACACGCTCACGGTGAGGAAGGTCACCAGTGCGCGAACTTTGTTGCCACCGTCCCTGCCGGGGCGCATACCTCCAGGTTAAGTGGGCTAGTCAGCTTGTGCCAGGCCAGCGGCGATTGCCTCGATCAACCGGGGCCGCAACTCGGCCGCGCTGATCACCGCGTCGACCGAGCCGACCTCGACGGCCCGCTGGATGCTGTGCACCCGGTCGAACCCGGTCGCCACCTCGCCGAGCTTCTCGGCCCGTACGGCGGTACGCACCTCGGCCAGCTCGGTCGCCAGCGCGGCCCGCTCGGCCCCGGTCGCCTCCCGCACCCGCTCGGCCAGCGACGCCACCCGCGGGTCCGCCGCGGTCCTGGCGTCGACCTCACCGGCGAACACGACCGCTGCCGCCGGTGCACCGCCGATCACCGACGCGAACGAGCCCTCCACCGCGAGCACTGTCATCGACGGGTTCAACGCCTTGGAGAACACCACGAACGCGCCGCCGTGATAGCGCGACACCACGCAGAACACGATCGGGCCCTCGAAGTTCACGATCGCCCGGCCGATCTCGGCGCCGTACTCGAGCTGCAGGTTCCGCATCGAGTCGGGCGAGCCGTCGAAACCGGACAGGTTGGCCAGCACCACCAGCGGACGGTTGCCGCTGGCCGCGTTGATCGCCCGGGCCGTCTTCTTCGACGACCGCGGGAACAGCGTGCCCGCGGTGTAGGTGTCCGGCCCGTCGGCGGGCGGGAAGCCACGGCGCGGCACCGAGCGGGACTCGATCCCGAGCAGGCAGACCGGGTACCCGCCGAGCCGCGCGTCCTGCACCACCGCGGTGTCAGCGTCGGCCATCCCGGCCCAGCGCTCCAGCACCGGGTGGTCCTGGTCAGTGACGGCCCGCATCAGCGTGCGGATGTCGAACGCCTTCTTCCGCTCCGGGTTCGTCGCGGACGAGAAGATCTCGCCGACGGTGCGGAAGTCGCTGCCGGCGACCTGGTGCGGGTACGTCGTGACGTCGCGATCCACCGGGTCCGACGTCTCGGCCCGGCGCGGACCGGTTTCGCCGGGTACGACGTACGTGTGGTCGTAGTGCGCCATCAGCACGTCCCGCGCACCCTTCAGGTCGGGTGCCCAGTACTGCGCCTGGCCGTTCGGGCCCATCACCCGGTCGTAGCCGCCGATGCCGAAGTTGTCCTCCGCGGACACCCCGCCGGAGAAGTCCAGCGACTGCTTGCCGGTCAGCACCATCGCGCTGTCCGGCGTCATCACCAGGATGCCCTTGGTGTGCATCAGCATCGTCGCCTCGGCGTTCCAGTACGGCTGCGCGCCGACGTTGATACCGGCCACGACGATGTTGATCTCGCCGCCGTCCTGGGTGAACTCGACGATCCGCTTCAGCGCCCTCGCCACCCAGTCCATGTTCTCGGTGCCGGAGTCCATCGAGATCCGGGCACCGGCGGACAGCGAGTACCACTCGACCGGCACCCGCATCCGCTCGGCCAGGTCGAGCGCGGCGATGATCCGCGAGCACTCCGCTTCGGCCACCGCGCCGAGCGCCTTGGTCGGATCGCCACTCAGTACGACGCGGGTGACGCCCTCGGGATGCCGGGAGGTCGGGGTGGTGACCACCCCGACGATCAGGCCGGCCTTGTTCAGTCCGCGTGGCCGCTCCACCGGCACCAGGGCGCCGGCGTCGTCCAGGTCGTACTCCGTCCAGACGCCACCCGGCCCGGCCACCATGCCGGCCACCTCGTACGGGTAGACGGTGTTGCGACGGCGGGACCGCTGGACCTTCTGCGCGTAGTCGTCGAGCGGCTTCAACCGCTCGGTCGGCGGCTGTTCGACCGACGTGACGACACCTGCACCGGGCTGGTAGCAGAACCGCGCGGCCAGCAGGTTGACCGAACCGTCCGGCGTCGCGACCCGGCCCTGGACCAGAACCTCCTCGATGCCGGCCCCCGCGGTCAGCGGGGCGATGTTGCGGCGCAGCGCGGTCAGTTCGTCGACCTGTGCCTTGACCTCGGGCCAGATGTGCACCCAGACATGGTTCATGTCCAGCTTCGCACCGGCCGGGCCGCGTTCGGCGCGGGCCCGCCGGATCGCCTCCAGGCAGTTCGCGATCGCCCGCTCCGCGTGCGGGAGCGACGTCACCTGGCCGTCCTCGTCCCGGACCACGGCGAACTGGCGCACCTGCGCCAGGGCGACGAGGCGCTGGTCGGCCTCGTTGTCGCGCGCCACGCAGTGGTAGAGCAGCACGTCCTCGGGCGCATCCAGCCGGGTGATCCGGAAGTCGTGCAGCCGCCACAAGGTCAGCCGCCGGCCGACCATCGGGTGTACGCCGCGCACGTTGTCGTCCTCGGCCACCGAGCCGCCGGCCGGGCGGTAGGTGAAGTACGACACCGGCCGCTCCTGACCCGGTGCGATCGCGACGGTGAACCGCCGTACCTGCTGGGAGACCGGAAGCGCGTCGACCAGCGCGCGCAGGGTGTCCGACGCTTCCTGCTGCCCCTCGGGCATGTCCGGGCCGTACAGGTAAAGCTCGGCCACTACCTCGTGGCCGGCCGGGCGGGCCTCGACCTGAGCGGTCAGCGCCCGGACCAGCCCGCTCTCCAGGTCGGCCAGCTCGGTGACCGTGCCGACCGTGGTGACCAGATGGCTCAGCCGGTCGTCGATCGAGTACTCCGCGGTCGCGAACGGCCGCCCGTCGACGGCGAACTCACGCAGGTCGTGCAGCTCGTACTCGCGGTAGTGCCGGCGGATGAGCACCTCGAGCATCGGCTCCCGCTCACCCCAGCCGCGCTCGAGCCGCTGAGCGAGGAAGCGCACGATCGGCTCCGGGATGGCCGCCAGCGTGTCGATCCGCTCCTTGCGGTCTTGCGCGGCCGGGTCCGCGGCGAGGGATGCGACCTCGTCGCTCACACCGGCCAGTACCGAGGCGCGGTCCGCGTCCACCAACGGCTGGTCGAACCAGCGGAACCGCACACTCCGGGCCAGGTCGCCGATCACCGGGAAGCGCAGCTGGGTGGCCAGCACCAACCGGTCCAGCAGCTCGTGCGCGCCTTCGTCCAGCGGCGTGGCCGGCCGCGCCTCGGCGATCCAGCGCTGCAGCACCGACATCACCAACAGCACGTCCGGGGTGGACCGCTGCTGGGCGAGGAAGATCCGGAAGACCGCCTCTTCCAGCTCGGTGCTGCGCTCGAAATCGGTCACGCCGTAGTGGCTGAGCACCCGGCCGAGCCGGGCCTGGAACTCCGCCGGCAGACCGCCCCGCTCCGGGTCCAGGCTCTGCAAGTACGTGTGGAAGTGCTCACGCGGGCTGTGCACCCGGTTCTCGGTGCTGATCTCCTCACCGGCCGGCCGGTTGCGGCTCAGCTCGGCGAAATCCGCGAACACCTGCAGCAGCTCGATCTCGGCGGACACCGGCGGCTCCGGCAGCTCCGCCCGCGCGGACAGGTAGTCGGACAGCATGCCGCCCTCGTCCCGCGGGTCGATGTCGAACCCGAGCAGCATGCTGCGCAGGTCGTCCAGCCCACGCTCGGCACGCTCGGCCGCCGACTTCTCCCCCGACCCGTTCGGGAGATCCAGCTGTACGCCGTTCTCCACCGGCGCAGCCTCCTCCGCCACGGCCTCGTCGTCGACAGGCTCCAGCCGGACCAGCGGTGCACCGGTCTCCACCTGGCTGCCGGTGGCGACGAGCAACTCCTTGACGGTGGCCTTGAACGGCGCGTTGAGCACCGTCTCCATCTTCATGCTCTCGAGCACCAGCACCGGCGCACCGGCCTCGACCACGCCGCCGCTGTGGACCGGAGTCGCGACCACGAGTGCCGGTGCGGGAGAACGCAGTACGCCGCCTTCGTCCCGGCTGACCCGGTGGGTGACACCGTCCACCTCGACCAGGTGGACAGGCCCGTGCGTGGCGGTGACCAGCCGGAACCGCTGCCCGCCGACGACGAGCCGGCTGGAGTAGGAGTCCAGCCGCTCCAGCTCAGCGTCCACGACCTTGAACTCGGAGCCGCTGCCGACACCGACGCGGAACCGGTCCGGACCGATGCGCGCGATGGTCACTCGGTATCCGACCCCGCGAAGCTTCAGGTCGATCGCCCGGCCCACCTCGTGCTGCACCTGCGGACGGCCGCCATGGGCGGTCTCCAGCAACCGCGTCCGCTCGACCTGCTCGGCTTCCTCGTAGCCCTCGATCGCCGCCGCGACCAGCGCGATGCCCGAGTGCCGGTGCGAGACGAGCCGGCCTTCGCCGCGGACCCGGTCGATCCAGCCGGTGTCGGCGCTGCCGTCGATCACCTCCGGCTGGTCCAGCAGCTCGAGGATGAAGCTCTTGTTGGTGGTGCCGCCCTCGATCAGCACGGTGGTCGCGGCCACCGCCCGGCGCAGCCGGGCCAGCGCCTCGTCGCGGGTCCGGCCGTAGGCGATGATCTTCGCGATCATCGAGTCGAAGTCGGCCGGGATGGTGTCCCCGGCGCTCACCCCGGTGTCCACCCGTACGCCGGGACCGGCCGGCAGATCCAGTACGGCGATCCGCCCGGGCGACGGCGCGAAGTCGCGGTCCGGGTCCTCGGCGTTCAGCCGGGCCTCGACGGCGTGCCCGGTCTCGGCCGGCTTGATGCCGTCCAGCCGGTGCCCGGCGGCGACGTGGAGCTGGGCCTTCACCAGGTCGAAGTCGGTGGTCAGCTCGGTGATCGGGTGCTCGACCTGCAGCCGGGTGTTCACCTCGAGGAAGGCGAACGTCTTGTCCCCGGGGTGGTACAGGAACTCGACGGTCGCGGCGCCGCGGTAACCGACCGCGAGGGCCAGCCGCTCGGCCGAGGCCTTCAGGTCCTCGACCTGCGCCGCGGACAGCAGCGGAGAGGCGGACTCCTCGATCACCTTCTGGTTCCGGCGCTGCACCGAGCAGTCCCGGACACCGAGCGCCCAGGCGGTGCCCTGACCGTCGGCGATGACCTGCACCTCGACGTGCCGCGCGCCGGTGACCAGGCGCTCCAGGAACACCACGCCGCTGCCGAACGCACGAGCCGCCTCATCACTGGTCCGCGCGTACGCGTCCTCGAGCTCCTCGGCCGACCGGATCACCCGGATCCCCCGGCCGCCACCGCCCGCGGTCGCCTTCAGCATCAGCGGATAGCCGATCGTGGCCGCTGCCTCCAGCGCCGCGTCCAGCGACTCGACCGCGCCGCGACTCCAGGGCGCAACCGGTACGCCGACCTCCTCGGCGATCAGCTTGGACCCGATCTTGTCGCCCAGCTTGCGCATCGCCTCGGCCGGCGGCCCGATGAAGGTCACGCCGATCCGGTCGCACAGCTCCGCGAAGGCGGGATCCTCGGCGACGAAACCCCAGCCGACCCAGGCGGCGTCGGCCTCGGTCTCCCGCAGCGCGCGCTCGAGCACCCGCAGGTCGAGGTACGGACGGGCCGACGCCGGGCCGAGCGGGTAGGCGATGTCGGCCTCCCGGACGAACGTAGCGGTCCGCTCACCGTCGGTGAACAGAGCGATCGTCTCGATCGGCTCACCGCCCTCGGCGTTGACCTCACGCACCGCATTGATCAGCCGCATCGCGGCCTCGCCCCGGTTCACCACTGCGATACGCTTGAACATCGCCCGCCTCCGTGTCTCACCCTGCATTGTGCGGCCGGGCCAGGTTGTTTGTGGCCGTCCGCTGGCACAGGTTTTCAGTCCGGAAGCCCTACCGTCGAGTCGGCCCCCTGATCCGGAGCGTCGTCACCCGTGGTAATCAGTCCAGCAGCGCCCGAGTCGCCGGTACGACGTCCGCCGCGAACCGGGTGAGCTGGGTCAGGTCGTGCTGCTCCGGCCAGAAGATGAACGTCCGGAACGGCTGCTCGGTCGCCAGCCGCGCGAAGAAGGCCGCCCACTGATCCGGCGTGCCCCGCAGCGGCTCGGCGCCCCGCGTGGTGTCAGTGTCACCGGGTACGTCGGTGATCGTCCCGACCACCTGGGCGATCCGGAGCACGTCCGCCGGATCCCGGCCGGCTTCCTTGGCCGCCTCGTCGATGATCGCGTTCGCCCCGGCCCATTCGTCGTACCCGAGGTACTGCGGGATCGGGGCGGCCCAGCCGTCGGCGAGCCGGCCGGTGAGGCGCATCGACCGTGGCCCGACCGAGCCGACCCAGATCGAGATGTCGTGCGCCGGCAGCGGTCCGGTGCGCAGGTTCAGCGGGTAGTACTTGCCGTCAGCAACCACTCGGCCGGGCTCCGTCCACAGTCGCCGGAGCAGCCCGATCCCCTCGGCCAACGCGTCGAGCGCCTCGGCCGGCGTACGGTCCGGGCCACCGATACCGGTGATACCCCGCGGAATCCCGCCCGCCCCGAGACCTAGCTCGAACCGCCCACCCGACAGCACGTCGAGCGCCGCGGCCGCCTGCGCGAGCATCCCCGGCGGCCGCAGCGGCAGCGGTGCCACGTCCGGGAAGAACCGCAGCCGCTCGGTCCTGGCCAGTAGATCTCCGATCAGCGCCATCGCGTCAATTTGGCTGGGCGCGTACGGATGGTCCTGCACCGCGACCAGGTCGAGCCCAGCCTCCTCCGCCGCCGCGACCAGCTCCCGATGCAACCCGATCTCCGGGGTCGGCGTCACCTGTATTCCGAATTCGACCATGCCGGCAGGATGGCAGTTGAAGGGCGCTTGAACTCAAGCGAGCTGGATGGAATCCCCGGAGACGGTGATCCGCTTGGCCGCCAGCGGCTGCGGCGCCGGGTCCTTCACCACCGACCCGTCGTTGATGTCGTACTTGCTGCCATGACAGTCGCAGTTGATCGTGCCGCCCGAGACGCCGGCCACCTGGCACTGCTGATGTGTGCAGACCGAGGTGAAGGCCTTGAAGGTGCCCGCGGTCGGCTGGGTGATGACGACCTGGCTGTCACCGATGACGACTCCACCGCCGACCGGGATGTCACCGGTCTTGGCGATCGCGGTGCCGGCCGGGGCCGAGCTGGCCGGCGCTTGCTGAGGTTCGCCGTACGTGCTGCACCCGGCGACCGCGGCGACGGCGGCAGCACCGGCGGCGAGGACAGTACGGCGACTCGGTTCGTCCACGGCGGGTCCTCTCAACGAATGATGCCGAAGGTGGTGAAGAACCACAGCGACGAGGTCAGCCACAGCCCGACCAGGCCGGTGAAGACAGCCCCGCCGACCACCGGCAGCAGCCAGCGCGGCAGGTCGTTCCGGCTCAGGGTGAGCATCTTGGCCGCGAACGCGCCGTAGAAGAAGCAGCCGAGCAACGAGTGCACCAGCACCCGCGGCTCGTCGTACCGGAATCCCAACGCGTACAGGCAATGCGCGACCACCGGCAGCGTGACCAGAACGGCCGCTCGTCCCGACCACCGGTGCAGCGGCCCGACCCACCGCCGCCCGGCCAACCCCCGAAGGTGCCCGAAGAGAGCCAGCGCAGAGATCAGTTGTACGACGGCCAGCACCAGAGCGAGCGTGGCCAGCCAAGCCTTGACCGACAATGGGCCGGAGAAACCCGCGACGTTCACCGCGACACCGGTCGGATCGTGCAGTCGACCATAGACGCCGAGTACGACGGCCACCGCGGCCCCGACGGACAGCGGGAGCGCGACCCGGCTCGCGGCCCGGACCGGCACAGTCGTCGTCATGACACTCCTCAGAACGTCTCGTCGCCGGTGATCGACGTGGCCGCGACCGCCGTACCGCCGATCGTCGCCGTACTGCTGGCCAGGTCGAGCGGGGGTGCGGGAGCGGCGGTGCCGTCATTGTCGATACCGACCTGACTGCCGTCGGGCAGGACGATCCAGCCGATGGTGTTGCGCGAGGTGCGTGCGCGATACAGGCCCGCCGGCGGGTCCGCCTTGTCGATCGTGAAGGACAGCTGGCGGCCGCGCACCGTGATCGTTCCGGTGACGGCCTCGGTGGCCAGGGTGCCGACCAGCTGGTCACCGGCCCTGGAACGCAGTGTGATCCGGCCGGCGGTCAGCGTTCCGGTCAGCCAGGCCTCGACACTGCGGCCGTCGCAGACGTACGCCGCGGCTCGGCCGCCCTTCACCGCGACCGCGAGAGTGGCCGCGCGTCCCGTCGTACGTCCGGTGAAGACCGCGACGACCTGCTGCGTCGGGGTGGCGGACGGCGTGGTGGGGGTCTCCGTGGGAGTCGGCGGCGGAGACGTTGTCGTGGCGGGTCGTGTGGTCGCGGCGGCACCAGGGGCCGCGGAGTCGGTCTGGGTGCTGTTCACGACGAGCAGCGCGACCAGGCCGGCGGCTGCGGCCGCCAGCGTCACCAGTGGACTGCGTTGCCCCATCTCCCCCACCCCTGAGTCGAGAATCCACGCCGCCCCGCCTGGGCGTCAACGGCTGGTTGCTAGATTCGGCAACGTGAGTCAGCACGGACACACGCATCGGCTGGACCTCGACGACCCGACGCTGCGGGAGTGGGACGCGGTCGTCGTCGGCCTCGACCCGGAACGCGGCATCGTGCTCGATCGATCCGCGTTCTATCCCGGCGGAGGCGGCCAGCCGCCGGACCAGGGCGTGCTGCTCTGGGGCGGGGTGCGGACCCGCATCGTGGGCACGGTCAAGGGTGACGACCTGTACCTGGTGCCGCACGAGGAGGACCCCGTTCCGCCGGCCGGGACCGCGGTCCGCGGTGCGCTGGACGACCAGCGCCGTACCGACCTGATGCGGACGCACTCCGGCCTGCACGTGCTGACCGGTGTGGTCTTCCGCGACTTCGGCGCGCTGGTCACCGGCGGGAACATGGAGCCGCTGACGGCCCGGATGGACTTCGACCTGGCCGAGGTCCCGCCGGACTTCAAGGACCGGGTCGCCGAGGCGGTGAACGCGGAGATCCGGACCGACCGCCGGATCACGGTGGCCAACCTGCCGCGGGAGGAAGCGTTCGCGATCCCCGACATCATCCGCACCGCCACCAACCTGCTGCCCCCGATATCGAGGTCGTCCGCATCGTCGACATCGAGGGCCTCGACACCCAGGCCGACGGCGGCACCCACGTCGCCTCCACCGCGATGATCGGCCGGATGGAGGTCGTGAAGATGGAGAGCAAGGGCCGCGGCTTCCGCCGCCTCCGCGTTCGCATCAGCTGACCCCTTCGAGGGGAAGACTGCTGACCCGGAGAGGGAGGCAGTCATGTCTGAAGTGGTGGAACGGCTTCGGGATGTGGTGGAAGGGCCGGTGTTCGCGCCCGCGGACGAGGGATTCGCCGCGGAGGTGGCGGGTTTCAATCTCGCCGCACGGCACACGCCCGAGGTGGCCGTCGGGATCACGTCGGAGGCGGATGCCGTCGCGGTGGTGCGCACGGCGGCGGACAGCGGAACGCCGCTCCGCGTCCTCGCGACCGGGCATGGTTCAGCGAGATCGATCGACGGTGGCGTCCTGGTGACGACCTCCCGGATGTCGAAGGTCACCGTCGACGGCCGGATCGCGCACATCGAGGCGGGGTGCCGGTGGGCCGAGGTGGTCGCGGCCGCGGCAGAGCACGGGCTCGCGCCGATCACCGGAGCCTCCGACGCGGTCGGCTGCATCGGCTACACGCTCGGCGGCGGACTCGGGCCGCTGTCGCGGACGTACGGCATCTCGTCCGACTGGGCGCGCGGCTTCCGCGTCGTCACTGGCACCGGCGAGGTCGTCACGGCCAACGCCGATGAGAACGCCGACCTGTTCTGGGCGCTGCGCGGCGGCAAGGGCGGCCTCGGCCTGGTCACCTCGATGGACTTCGAGCTCGTCGAGCTCAGCACCCTGTACGGCGGCTCGCTGTTCTTCGGCGCCGACGACATCGAGTCGGTGCTCACCACCTGGCTCGAGTGGACCAGGACCGTTCCCGAGACGGTGAACTCCTCGGTCGCGATCCTCCGGCTGCCGCCGCTGGACGCCATCCCCGAACCGCTCCAGGGCAAGACCACGCTGACCGTCCGGTACGCGTTCGTCGGCGACCCGGCCGAGGGCGAGCGGCTGTTCCAGCCGATCCGGGACGCCGGTACGGCGGTGCTCGGCGGGATCGGCGAAATGCCGGCGAGCGACATCGCGCTGATCCACAACGACCCCAGGGACCCGCTTCCGGCCTGGGACCGCGCGGTGCTTCTGAACGAGGTCGACGCCGACTTCGCCGGCACCTTCCTCGACGTCGCCGGACCGGACCGGCAACTGCCCCTCATCGCCGTCGAGATCCGGCACCTCGGTGGAGCGATGCACCGCGACGTACCGGAAGGCAGTGCGGTCGGCGGGCGCGGCGCCGCCTACAGCCTGGCGATCATCGGCGTTCCGGATCCGAACCTGTTCGCGGAGGTCCTGCCGACGGCGGTCGACGGCGTGCTCGGCCCGCTCGCGGGCTGGATCTCGGCCGAGATGACCGTCAACTTCGCGGGCAGTTTCTCGGTCCCCGGTGTGTACGAGGCGTGCTGGCCGGCCGAGACGTTCGCCCGGCTGGGCGACGTCCGGGCGACGTACGACCCGGACAAGCTGTTCCCCTTCGGACCGGCCTAGTCGCGCCAGGAGTGCTGGGGCTCGTAACCGAGGAGCTTGCGGGCCTTGTCGATGGACAGCAGGGTCTCGTTCGGGCCGAAGGGCCGCTTCACCGGTACGCCGGGGAACACTTCGGCCAGCAGCTCCTCGTTGGGCCGGGTCATCACCGTGTCCGCGTTCGCGATGATGAACACGTCGGTGCCGGTGGCGTCGTACTCGAGCGCCTTGCGGACCGCCTGGGCACCGTCGCGCGCATCGATGTAGCCCCAGAGGTTCCACTTGCGCAGCCGCGCGTCGGCGTCGAACGACGGGAAGGCCGCGTAGTCCTCGGGGTACATCACGTTGGAGAACCGCAGGCCGATCAGCTTGAGGTCCGGGTGCCACCGGACCAGCTGCCGGGCCAGCTCCTCCTCCAGCGTCTTCACCAGGGAGTAGGTGCTGTTCGGCCGCGGCGCGTACTCCTCGTCCACCGGCACGTACGGCGGGAACTCGTCGAACGGCAGGCCCAGCACGGTCTCGCTCGACGCCCAGACGAGGTTGCGCACCCCGGCCCGCAGCGCGGCCGAGAACACGTTGTAGGTGGCCACCATGTTGTTCTCGAAGGTCGCCGCGTTCGGCCGCAGCCCCGGCGCCGGGATCGCGGCCAGGTGGACGACCGCGTCGACACCGTCGTGCCGGTCGTCGATCCCGGCGAGCGCCTCGTAGGTCTGGCCGAAATCGGTCAGGTCGACCCGCGTCGACGTGACGCCGGCCCGCGCCGGCGCGGCCTGGTCCAGGGCGACCACGTCCCAGCCGTTGTCCAGCAGGTGATCGACGACCGCCCGGCCGAGTTTGCCGCTGCTGCCGGTGACCGCTACCCGTGCCATCCGTGCTCCTTCTTCAGCTGTTGGTGCCGATGATTCCACGCGCGGCAATCGGTTTCAGCGCCCAGCCACAGGGTGGACTAGTCTCGGACTTGTGAAACTAGCTGGGCGGATGGAACGTCTCGGGACCGAGTCGGCGTTCGAGGTGCTGGCCAAAGCCAAGGCACTGGAGGCGAGCGGTCGCGAGATCGTGCACCTCGAAATCGGCGAGCCGGACTTCGACACCCCGGCCCATGTCGCGGCCGCCGCGCAGCAGGCCCTGGACAAGGGCCACACGCACTACGTCCCCGCGCCGGGCATCCCCGAGCTGCGGACCGCGGTGGCGGACTTCCTGGAGCGCACGAACCGGCTGACGACCACGCCCGACCGGGTGCTGATCACGCCCGGCGCCAAGCCGATCATGTTCTTCGCCATCCTGGCGCTGTGCGAGGAGGGCGACGAGGTCCTCTACCCGGACCCGGGCTTCCCGATGTACGCGTCGATCGCCGCGTTCGCCGGCGCCAAGCCGGTCCCGGTGCCGCTGCGCGAGGAGAACGGGTTCGTCATCGACCCCGAGGAGCTTGCCTCCCTCGTCACCGACCGGACCAAGCTGCTCATCCTCAACTCCCCGCACAACCCGTGCGGCAGTGCCTCCACACCCGAGCAGCTGGAGGCGATCGTCGAGATCGCGATCCGGCACGACCTGGTCGTGCTCAGCGACGAGGTCTACTGGGCGCTGCGGTACGACGGTGACCACCACAGCGTGCTCGACCTCGACGGGATGGCCGAGCGGACGATCCTGCTCGACGGCTGGTCGAAGACGTTCGCGATGACCGGCTGGCGGCTCGGTTTCGGCGTGTTCCCGTCGCCGCTGATCGAGCCGATCACCCGGCTGGTGATCAACTCGGTCTCCTGTACGTCGGCCTTCAGCCAGCACGCCGCGATCGCGGCCCTCGAAGGTCCCTGGGACGACGTCGACACCATGCTCGACGCCTTCCGGGAACGCCGCGACGTGATCGTCTCGGGCCTGAACGCCGTACCAGGGGTGTCGTGTGTCGAGCCGGGCGGCGCGTTCTACGCGTTCCCGAACATCACCGAGCTCGGCATGTCCGCCGCCACCCTGGCCGACCGTCTGCTCGAGGAGGCCGGCGTCGCCTGCCTGCCAGGGACGGCGTTCGGCGCGTACGGCGAGGGCCACCTGCGGTTCTCGTACGCCAACTCGGTCGAGAACATCCAGCGCGCCCTGTCCGCCTTCAAGGACCTGACGTCCTAGAGCTCAGCCTCGGCCGGCTCGATCTGCAGCTGGCCTGAGTCACGCTCGGGGCTCCCAGCGATCGTGGGCGGCGCCTCCCCCGCGTCGGTCATCCGGCTGATCAGTCTCTCCCGCAGCCGCGCGGCGACGTGCGTGTGTGAGCGGTAGCCGATCAGGTTGTCGAGCTCGTACGGGTCGGCCAGCAGGTCGAACAGGTAGGTCTCGACGTAGTGGTCCGAACCGGGTGCGCCGGGATCGCAGTCCGGTGCGACGACGCCGTACTTCCAGCGCTGGGTTCGCACCGCGCGGGCCGTCTCCGACTCGCTGACCTGGACGAACACGTCATCACCCCACTCGGCGTTCCGGTTGTGCAGCAACGGAACGGCCGACCTACCCTGCATCTCCTTCGGCACCGGCAGTCCGGCGGCATCGAGCAGTGTTGGCGCGAGGTCGACGTGACTGACCAACTGGTTGACCTGCCCGCCACCGGTGAAGATGCCGCCGGTGGCCACAGTCGGCACCCGGATCGAGGCGTCATGCACCGACCGCTTGTACTCGGAGTTGCGGGTCTTGAAGTGGTTCCCGTGGTCGGACGTGAACAGGACGATCGTGTCGTCGCGCCGGCCGAGACTGGTCAGCGCGTCGAGCAGCCGGCCGTACGCCTCGTCGATCCGCTTGACCATCCCGTAGTACCCGGGCAGTTGCCGGTACGACGTCCCACCCAGCGTGGCCAGGTCGGGCGGCGTCCATGCACCGCGGTAGGCCTCTTCGTAACCCTCCGGCGCCGGGTAGTCGTCGCGCCGGTTCTGGTGATGCGGTTCGAGCAGGGACAGGAACAGGAAGAACGGCCGGTCTTTCGGCTCGGCGACGTACCGGATGGCCGCGTCGGTCAGCGCGTCGACGCGGTACCCAGGAAGCTTCACCTGGGCACCGGAACCGTCGTACACGATCGTGTTGTAGGAGTCCGAGGTGTGTTCGAGCGCGTTCGCGGCCAGCCAGTACTCGTAGCCGCCACGCTGCTCAGACCGCACCGGACCACGAGACGACGAGTCGCCGAGGTGCCACTTGCCGACGTACGCCGTTGCGTAGCCCGCGGCACCGAAATGGTGTGCGAGCGTCCTGGCGTCGCCGGGCAGCGGGATCCCGTTGCGGTGCGGGCCGGCGGTTGTCGGGTAGAGGCCGGTCTGGAGCGTCGCGCGCGCCGGGGTGCACAGTGGCTGGCAGGTGAACGAGTTCGCGAAGTGCGTCCCCGCCCGCCCGACTCGATCCAGATTCGGCGTCAGCCCCACCGGATTCCCCTGCAACCCGCTGGTGTCCCAACGCTGCTGATCAGTGAGAAAGACGATGACGTTGGGACTCATGGTCTCGATCCTTTACCGATCCCGCGGCGGGTGTCACGGTGTGTGTCAGGAATCGGTCGTCCCTGAGGAGGTCCGGGTGAAACCGTTTGCGTCTTCGGCCGACCTGGCTGAGAAGACTGAGACGCTGGAGGTCCTCGCTGACGGGGTGTACGCGCTGACTGCCGAGGGCGATCCGAATGTCGGGGCGATCGAGGGTGAGGAGTTCCTGGTCGCCTTCGAGGCCAGGGCCACGCCCGTCGCCGCCCGCGAGTGGCTGGACAAGCTGCGGGAGCACACCACGAAGCCGGTGCGGTACCTGGTGCTCAGCCACTATCACGCGGTGCGCGTGCTCGGTGCGTCCGCGTTCGACGCCGACGTGATCATCACGCACGACAACACCCGCAAGCTGATCGCGGAACGCGGCCGGCAGGACTGGGACAGCGAGTTCGGCCGGATGCCGCGGCTGTTCAAGGACCCGTCCTCCATCCCGGGCCTCACCTGGCCGGACGTGACGTTCTCCGATCGGCTCACCATCGACCTCGGCGGGAACCGCGGCGAGCTGGTCCTGCAGTACTGCGGTCGCGGCCACACCGCCGGCGACATCGTCGCGTGGCTGCCCAAGCACCGCGTGCTGTTCGCCGGCGATCTGGTCGAAGCGCAGGCCGCGCTGTACACCGGTGACGCCTTCCACGCCGACTGGTCGACCGGCACGCTCGACCGCGTGAAGGCGTTCGAGGCCGAGGTCCTCGTCGGCGGCCGCGGCGCCGTACCGCGCGGGCGTGAGGCGGTCGATGCCGCGATCGGGCAGACCCGCCACTTCCTGCTCGTGCTGCGGGAGAAGGTCGGGGCGATCCATTCCCGCGGTGGGACGGTCGCGGAGGCGTTCCAGGCCGCGCATGACGCGCTGGCCCCGCAGTACGGTCGCTGGCCGATCTTCGAGCACTGCCTGCCGTTCGACGTACAGCGTCTGTGGGAGGAACTCGACGGGATCGACTGGCCGCGCATCTGGACCGCAGAACGCGACCGCGAGGTTTGGGACAGCCTTGTCTGACGACCCTCTGGTCGCGGTGATCGGGAACGGACCGGTCGGACAGACCACCGCGCTCCTGCTGGCCCGCTGGGGCATCCGGGTGGTCCTGCTCGACCAGCGCCCCCGCCGCGATGTCGTCGGTTCGAAGTCGATCTGCCAGCAGCGGGACGTGCTCGACATCTGGGCCTCGGTCGGTGCGGACCGGATCGCCCGTGAAGGCCTGGCCTGGACCACCGCGCGCACGTTCTACCGCGACCATGAGCTGTTCTCCTGGTCGTTCGCGGATCCGGGGCCCTCGGCCTTGCCGCCGTGCGTGAACATCTCCCAGAGCCGCACCGAGGCGATCCTCGACGAGTGCATCGCCCGGCAACCGCTGATCGACGTACGGTGGGACGCCGAGGTCACCGCGATCTCCCAGGACGACTCTGGTGTGACGCTGACCTGTGCGCCCGGCCAGTTGAAGGTCCCGTACGCCGTTCTGTGCGCCGGGGCGCGGGCCGACACACTGCGGCAACAGCTCGGGGTGGGGTTCGTCGGTGAGAGCTTCGACGACCGGTTCCTGATCTGCGACATCCGGGCGGACCTGCCGGGCTGGGGGACCGAGCGGCGGTTCTACTTCGATCCGGTCTGGAACCCGGATCGCCAGGTGCTCATCCATCCGTGCCCGGACTCGACGTACCGGATCGACTGGCAGGTGCCCGAGGACTTCGACGCGGACGCCGAGCGCGCGGACGGCCGGCTCGACGCGCGGATCCGGATGATCGTCGGTGATCGTCCGTACGAGATCGTGTGGCAGTCGGTGTACCGGTTCCATTCCCGTTGTGCGGATCGAATGCGGGTCGGCCGCGTCTTGCTCGCCGGCGACTGCGCCCACCTGTACGCGCCGTTCGGCGCCCGCGGGCTGAACTCCGGCGTCCCGGACGCCGAGAACGCGGCCTGGAAGCTGGCGTTCGTCCTGCGCGGCTGGGCACCGGAGGAACTCCTCGAGACCTACCACCTCGAACGGCACGCGGCCGCGCTCGAGAACCTCGAGGTCACCAGCGCCACCATGCGGTTCCTGGTGCCGCCGGACGCGGCGCACTGGTCGCTGCGACGGGCCCTCCTAGACGCCGCGGTCGCCGATCCGGCCAAGGTGGTGGACGTCGACTCGGGCCGCTTCGCCGAGCCCTTCTGGTACGTCGATTCGCCGCTCACCACACCCGATCCGACAAGGCCCTTCGCCGGCCGGCCCGCACGCGGTCAGTTGTCACCACCTGGTCCCGGCATCCTCATTCCTGACGCACCCGTGACCGGAGGCGGCCGGTTGCGCGAGCTGGTCAGGGACGGTTTGTTGCTCCTGACAACAACCTGGTCAGCTCGGCTGGAGGCGTCCGCCCCGCACCGGGTGATCAGCCTGCATGAGCTCGGCCTCGACAACGCCGTACTGGGCGCACGTCCCGGCGAAGCCTGGCTGATTCGTCCGGATGGTCACGTCGCCGCCGTGCTCACCGACGAGCGAGCCGTTCAGCCGGCGGTTCACCGTGTCCTCACCGGCGATCAACTCACACCTCGGCCGGAACGACCATCACCCAGTCGGCGCTGACCACCCGATAGCCGAGGGTGTGGAGCCCGCGGAGTGCCCTACGTTCCTTGGGGATGGCGCACCATGTAGACGTCGACCGGGTCCTGGCCCTCGACGGTGAATCCGTGCCGCTCGTACAACCGCTGGGCGGCGCTGCCCTGCAGGACGTTGAGGCGGACGGGTACGCCGTCGGCGTCGGCCCGACCCAGCAGCGTCCGCAGAACAGCCGATCCGAGTCCACGGCCCTGGTGGTCCGGACCAAGGTAGAAATGCTCCAGCCACCGTCCCTCCTCGGCCGGGCGCACCGTCACGGACCCCGCGAAGGCACCGGCGACCACGATCACCGACGTGTGCTGGGGCGAAAACGAATCCCGGAACCGCTGCCGCACGCGGTGTTCGTCGAACCGCCCCAACCGCTCCAGGTCCGGCCGCATCACCACGGCCCGCAACTCGGCGATCGCCTCGACGTCCGTTGGCTTTGCGGATCGAAACACCCACTCCACCGGACTACTCTTCACGCGCCTGTTCCTTGAGCCGGGCGGCCTCCTTGCGAACGTCGGCCTGGATGGCGCGTTCGTGCTGGAGCCAGTCGGGGTTCTCGGATTTCAGGGCTTCGATCTGGTCGGTGGTGAGGGCTTCGGTGATGCCGGCCCGGGCCAGGCCGCTGATCGAGACGCCGAGTTTCGCGGCCACCACGGCGCGTGGGTGCGGGCCGGTACGTCGGAGCTCGCGCAGCCACTCGGGTGGGTCGGCCTGCAGAGCGTTCAGCTCCTCGCGGGACACGACGCCCTCCTGGAAGTCCGCCGGAGTGGCCTGGAGGTACACGCCCAGCTTCTTCGCCGCCGTGGCGGGCTTCATCGTCTGGGGTGTCTTGTGCGCCGTCATGGCAGCAAGGGTAGCGATCACACCCGGTAACCTGAGCAGGTGACCGGCCCCCCAACGTCCTTCAGGCTCGGGTACGTCCCAGGGGTGACGCCCGCCAAGTGGGCGCGGATCTGGCAAGAGCGGTCCCGCGGCATCCCCCTCGACCTCATCCAGGTCACGGCCGCCGACGCAGACTCCCTGGTCCGCGGTCGCGAGATCGACGCGGCGTTGCTGCGCTTGCCGATCGACCGGACTGGTCTGCACGCCATCCCCTTGTACGTCGAGACGACGGTCGTCGTGATCCCGAAGGACCATGTCGTCACCGCGGTCGAGGAGGTGACCGCCGAGGACCTGGCTGACGAACTGATGCTTCATCCGCTGGACGACGTACTCGACTGGGAGCGCCCGCCGGGCCGGGTGATCGACGAGCGGCCGGCGACCACCGCGGACGCCGTCGCACTCGTCGCGGCCGGGACCGGGCTGGTCGTCGTACCGCAGTCCCTCGCACGGCTGCATCACCGGCGCGACCTCACCTACCGGCCGCTCGTGGACGCGCCGGAGTCGGGAGTCGCGTTGTCCTGGCCGGAGGATGAGACGACCGAGCTGATGGAGCAACTCATCGGCATCGTCCGCGGCCGGACCGTGAACAGCAGCCGCGGCCCCGAGCCCGCCAGGAAGCCCGTCCCGGCCCGGAAGGCCGTCAAGAAGCCCGACCGCCGCGGCGGACAGCGCCGGAGACCAGGCCGCTAGCCTTAAGTTGAGTATTCAACTATCATGGGTGGTGACATCCATGAGAAGGAGTGCGTGATGGCGATCTTCCGGCTGAACCACGCGGTGCTGTTCGTGCGCGACCTGGCCGAGAGCGTCGCCTTCTACCGGGACGTGCTCGGCTTCGGGTACACCGAGACCGGCGACGCGTTCCAGGGTGCGGCGTTCCTGCGCGCGCCCGGCTCGACCAACGACCACGACCTCGGGCTGTTCGAGCTCGGCGCCCAGGCCGGGCCATCCGGCGCCGGGCGGACGACGGTCGGCCTCTACCACCTCGCCTGGGAGGTGGACACCCTCGGCGACCTCGAGGACCTGTCCGCGACGCTGGCCGAGGCCGGCGCACTGGTCGGGGCGTCGGACCACGGCACCACCAAGTCGCTGTACGGCAGGGACCCGAACGGGCTGGAGTTCGAGATCGTCTGGATCATCCCGGCGGACCTGCTCACTGACGAGGACCGGCAGAAGACAGGTGTCGGCCGGCTGGACCTCGCTGCCGAGGTGGCCAAGTACGGTCGTGAGGCCCGTAGCGGCGTCGGCATCTCCCGCGTCCTCAGCTGACAGTCAGCTGAACCGTCAGCTGACCAGGCGCTCGGCGATGCGGAGCGAGTTGGCCAGCACGGTCAGCACCGGGTTCACTCCCCCGTTGGTCACGTGCACCGAGGCGTCGGCGATCCACACGTTGTCGTGACCCCAAACGCGACCGTGAGGGTCAGTGACCGAGCGGCCCGGATCCGCACCCATCCGACAACTGCCGGCCTGATGCTGGCCGCTACTGGCTTGCTGCGTGGTCCCGAGATCCCCGACCGCAGTCCGCACCGCGCCGGCCTCGACCAGCCACTGCCGAGCCTTCTCACTCATGTACGCCTGCGCCCGGACATCCTCAGGATGAATCGACCCGCTGATCACCACGACCGGATTGCCGAACCGGTCCACCACGTCCCGATCCACCCGCACCCTCGACTCCGCTGACGTGACCTCCTGGATCGGCCCGACCACCCGCATCATCCGGCGCGTCTCCCGCCGCATCGCCCGCTTACCGGCCGCACCGGCGCGCGGGATCAGCCCCGCCGCGGTCAGATATTCGTACGTCGCGGCCGGTGTCGGGACGAACTCGTTCGCCAGCATCCCGCCGCCCACGATCCCGTCGTTGCCGTGCCGGAAGTCGCAGATCGCGATCGACACCCCCGGCCCGACCAGGTCGGCCACCTCGTCGTCGAACAGTCCGACCGCTCCGGCGTACACATGAGCCTGCAGATACCGGCCCACCTGGTCCCGGTTGTTGCCGAGGCCGTCGGGCTCGCGGTCATGCGCGCTGTTGAGGAGCAAGCGTGGTGTCTCGGTGGCGCCGGCGGCGACGACCACCTCGGCGCAGTTCACCGTATGACGCCAGACCCGGCCGGTCCCGTCGTACCCGACCAAGGCGACGCCGACGACCCGGCCGTGTGCGGTCACTAGCCGATCAGCCGTCGTCTCAGTCACCAGCGTGCACCGGCCAGTCGCGAGCGCGGCCGGCAGTGCGGTGTTGTGGGTCCCTCCCTTGGCCTCGACCGGGCAGGCGAACCCGACACACTGTCCACACCGCACACAGCCGGATCGGCCCTGGTAGTCGACGGAGTTGATCAGCAGCGGTACGTCGAGAGTCCCCCAACCCAATCGCTCAGCCGCAGCCGCCAGCCGTTGAGCCGGAGCGGTCCGAGGCATGGCCGGCATCGGCAGCGGAATCGACCGCGGGTCATGCCACGCACCTGCGATCCCTTCACCGACGTCGCCCCCACCATAGGCTGGCCCTCATGACCGGCGGGCCGGCACCTGGCCCCTCATTTTGTACTTGTGGGTCCATTTTTTGCGAGCCACGATCAAGGGCATGTCACTTGATCAGTACTACCTCCTCGGCCGGTCCGGACTTCGGGTGAGCCGGCTGGCCCTGGGCACGATGAACTTCGGCACCGGCGGCTTCCACGCGGCGTACGGGAAGACCGAGGATGAGGCCCGGCCCATCTTCCGCCGGTACGTCGAGGCCGGCGGCAACTTCATCGACACGGCCGACTTCTACACCGCGGGCGAGAGCGAGACGATCCTCGGCAATCTGATCGACGAGGCCGGGATCCGGGAGCGGATGGTGCTCACCACCAAGTTCACCAACAGCGTCGACCCCGGCGACCCGAACGCGGGCGGCAACGGCCGCAAGCACATGATGCGCGCGGTCGAGGCCTCGCTGCGCCGTCTGCGCACCGACTACCTCGACCTGTTCCTGCTGCACACCTGGGACCGCATCACTCCGGTCGAAGAGGTCCTGCGCACGTTCGACGACCTCACCACCGCCGGCAAGATCCGGTACGCCGGCCTGTCCGACGTCCCCGCCTGGTACGCCGCCCGCGCACAGACGCTCGCGGATGCGCACGGACTCGCACCGATGGTGAGCCTGCAACTGCCGTACTCCCTGGTCGAACGGACGATCGAGACAGAGCACGTCGCGGCCGGCCAGACCCTGGGCCTCGGCATCACCGCGTGGAGCCCGCTCGGCGGCGGCTTCCTCACCGGGAAGTACCGGCGAGACAACCAGGGCGTAGCGGGTGACGGGCGGCTGACCGGTGACGGTGCTGGGGTGCCGACGTGGTCGGATCGGCACTGGGACCTGTTGAAAACCGTCGAAACCGTCGCGGACAAACTCGGGGTGACAATGGCCCAGGTCGCGCTCAACTGGGTCGCCACCCAGCCCGGCATCGCGTCGGCGATCGTCGGCGCCAGTCGTCCGGAGCAGCTGGACAGCAGCCTGGCGGCCCTCGACTTCGAGCTCCCCGCGGAGTTGCGGGCGGCTCTCGACGAGGCGAGCGCCGTACCGCCGGAGTCGGTCTACCGCATGTTCACGCCGGCGTACCAAGGCTGGCTGGTCAGCCCTGGCGCCAAGGTCGCCGACA
Organism: Kribbella sp. NPDC023972; assembly: GCF_040639075.1. Classification (NCBI taxonomy): domain Bacteria; kingdom Bacillati; phylum Actinomycetota; class Actinomycetes; order Propionibacteriales; family Kribbellaceae; genus Kribbella; species Kribbella sp. NPDC023972. The sequence goes on from NZ_JBEZZH010000005.1 coordinate 366,415, forward strand.
AACCCGACGGCTATCGCTCACCCGTCGTCAACTGGAACTGACGCGCAGGTAGTCGAGGCAGAGGTCCAAGGCGTCCTCGAGATGCTTGGACGAGCCCGACGACATCAGGATGACGACCCCGCCCTGGATCGCGGCGATCAACGCCGCCGCGGCCCGGTCGGGGTCGACGTCCGCCCGGATCTCGCCGACGGCCTGCATGTCCTCGATGCCGGCCCGGACCCGCTGCTGCCACTGGGCCAGCAGCCTGCCGGTCACCGCCTGCGCGGCCGGAGTGTGCCGGCCGATCTCCGTGATCAGCACGCCGAGGGGGCAGTTCACGCCCTGGCGCCGGTACCTCTCGACGACAACGTCCCGCCATTCGTGCCACGCCTGCCAGGAGGTCAGGCTCCCGAGCTGCGGCTGCTGATCCTCGATCACCCGGTCGGCCTCGCGCTCGGCCACCGCGAGCAGCAACTGTTCCTTGCCGTCGGGGAAGTAGTGGAACAACTGGCTCTTCCCCGTACCGCTGCGCCGTCCGATGTCGTCGAGCGTCACCGCCGCGATCCCCCGCTCCCGGATCTCCGCGGCCGCCGCCGCCACGATCCGCCCCCGCGTCGCCGCTCCCTTGGCCGTCAGCACCCGCACAATGTACCGACCAGTTCAAACGGCGTGCGGAGCACCAGCGCTCGAGCGGGGGTTTTGGCGGTGACGGGGACGGGCACCGGCAGTCGGATCGAGGATCCGGAGGTTTCTGCATGCCCGTCGTCGGATGGCACGCGTCGCACGAGCAGATCCCGCCCAGCCAGTTGCTGCGGGACATCCAGTCGGCCGAGCAAGCGGGGTTCCAGGCCGCGTGGTGCTCGGACCACTTCACACCGTGGAGCCGACGGCAGGGTGAGTCCGGTTTCGCGTTGTCGTGGCTGGGCGCGGCGATGGCGACCACGTCGATTCCGGTCGGAGTCGTGAGTACGCCGGGACAGCGCTATCACCCCGCGATCGTCGCGCAGGCCCTCGCGACCCTGGCTGAGATGTTCCCCGGCCGGCTGTCCGCCGGGTTCGGCAGCGGTGAGTTCCTGAACGAGCACATCACCGGCGATCCCTGGCCGGACAAGGACACCCGCAATGCCCGCCTGAAAGAGTCCGTCGACGTGATCCGCGCACTGCTCACGGGTGAGGAAGTCACCCACCACGGCTTGGTCCGGGTCGACCGCGCGAGGTTGTGGACGCTACCCGTGCAACCGCCGCGGATGCTTGCGCTGGCGGTGAGCGAGGCGACCGCGCGGTGGGCCGGTGAGTGGGCCGAGGGCCTGGTGACGATCTGGCAGCCGCCGGAGCTGCTGAAGCGGATGGTGGCCGCGTTCCGGGAGAACGGCGGCGACGGCAAGCCGCTCGCGGTGCAGATCCACGTGAGCTGGGCGCCGGACGAGGACGAGGCGCTGAACATCGCCTTCGACCAATGGCGATCCAACGTCTTCGAGGCACCCCTGTGCTGGAACCTCGCGACCGCCGAGGAGTTCGACCTGGCCGCCAAGTACATCCGGCCCGAGGACATGCACCGCAGCGTGGTGATCTCCTCGGACGCCGCACGCTTCGTCGACTGCATCCGCGAGGCGGTAGACCTCGGTTTCGACGAGATCTACCTCCACCACGTCGGCCAGCACCAGCAACCCTTCATCGAAACCTTCGGCCGCCAGGTCCTCCCCGCGTTGACCTAGCGACGGTGGGTCACAGGTGGGCGGCGATGGTGTGGGCGCAGGTGATGGATTCGGTGTGGGTGGTGTCGACTTCTACGTCGTACTTCACGCCTTCGTGGACGACGTCCGCCTGTAAAGCGGCCATGCCGACGACGCGGTCGCCGCGGGCGAGCTCGCGGCCGGAGGCGACCTCCGCATCACAGCGGACGCCGACCCACAGCACGTCGAGGTCCCCGATCGCTTCTTTCCAGCGCTGCTGCGAGGCCGCTCCGCCGAGGAAGACGTCATCGACGATCACCCGCGCCCCCGCCCGGGACATGGCGACGACGCCGGCCACCCAAGCCGTGTCGAGCTGACGGAAAACCGGCCCGACCGCGATGTCGCCGTCCGGCTTGAACTCGATCCCCGCGTCGGAGTCGCGCATCGCGGCGGGCAGCGCGTCGACGAAGTCGTCCACCCCGAACGCCAGCCACGCATCCGGCAGCACCGCCTGCAAACACCGCACGATCCCCGACTTGCCCGAGCTCGACCCACCGTTCAACACAACCATCTGCACAGTCACGGCCCTCAGGGTAGAGGGCAAACCGGCGCGTCAGCCTGTGCTTTTCATCAGAGTTGGCTGCCCTGGCGCTGGAGCTGGTCGACGATCTCCTCGGCGATCCGCCTGAGTTTGGTGTTGCTGGTCTGCGAGAGCCTGGTGAGGAAGGCGAAGGCGCGCTGCTCGGGGAGTTTGTACCGTTCCATCACGATGCCGACCGCCTGGCCGATCGTCGTCCGGGTGCGGACGGCCTCCTCGAGATTCTGGATCTCGCGGGCGTACTCGATCGCGGTCGCCGACTGATGGGCGAACAGCGCGTGGAGGGACTCGAAATCCTCGAACGCCCCGACCGTATGGGAGTACAGGTTGAGGGCACCGTTCGCCTTCGGCGCGTCGAACAGTCGCAGACCGGCCTGCGCCCTGATCCCCGCCGCCAGGGCGACATCGGCGTACCTGGGGAAGCGCTGGTCGGTGGCCAGGTCCGGGGAGATGACGTGCACGCTGTTCTCCGCCGCCATGTAGCACGGCCCTTCGCGCAGCTCGTACTGCGCCGCGTCGACCGGCAGCAGGAGCTCGTCGGTGGGCGCGACGGTCTCAAGCCGCTCGTCCTGATGCAGCAGGGTGATGCTGGCGTACTCGACCTGCGGCAGCAGTTCCACCGCCGCGGCGGTGATATTACTCAACGTCTCGTCCAGCGCACCCGGCGTCAGCGACTTCGCCAGTTGTCGCATCGTCTCGACCAATTGCTCATCCCGCATGCGTAGACCGGTACCCGATCCCGAATCCCTCACGCGGCGACCGGGACCCGTAATTTCTCCACCGTGTGCGAGCGGCGGGCCAGCAGGATGAACGGCAGCGCCAGGAGCTGGATGACCGCGCCGATGACGTACGCCGGGCCGTAGCCCCAGACGTCGGCGGCCCGGCCGAGAGCCGGCTGGATCACCACGCCCCCGCCGGAGGCCAGCAGGCTGTCCGAGGACAACACAGTCGCCCGCTGCGCCGACGGGATCAGCTCGTTGAGGTACGCCTGCCGCACCGGAGCGATCGCCGCGAACAGCACCGCCCACAGAGCCAGCAACACCAACGCACCCCAGAAGTTCGACGCCAACGCGAACAGCACCAGCACGACAACGACCGCCCCGGTGGCAACGAGCATCACCGTCGTACGCCGACGGAACGAGCGCGAGACGTACGCGGCCGAAGCGCCGCCGAGAATCTGCGCACCAGCAACCAAGCCGGCGCTCACACCCACGATCGCATACGAGTCGCTCCTGCCGTACAACTCGAGAAGATAAGGCTGCGCGGCGTAGAAGCCGAACATGCTGACCCCAGCGGTGAACGGCGCGGCGAGCATCACCCACCGGACCGGCGGATTCAGCAGCCCGTGGTCGAGCGAGGCCCGCAGGATCCCGCGGATCTCCGTCACGACCGACACCCGCGGCTTCGGCGTGAAACCGATGTCGTGCATCGCCAGCCAGGCCACCACGAAGGTGACCGCGAGCAGCGCCGCGCGGACGACGTACGGGACACCGAGATTCGTCACGTGCGCGAGCAGACCGCCGCCGATCGACCCGCCGAGCATGGCTATACCGTTCGCGATCTGTCCCTTGGCGAACGCCGCGTCGAGCGAGCCGGTGTACCCGGTCGCCTGCAGCCCGTCCACCAGCCACGCCTCGGTGGCGCCGCTGAAGAACGTGAACCCCAGTCCGAGCAGCACCGACGCCACCGCCCAGGCCGCGAACGGCGCGCCGGTCTGCCACAACAGCAGATACAGCAGCGTGGACCCCGTCAGCGTGACCGTCCCGAGGAGGTACGACGTACGCCGCCCGACCGTATCCGCGACCACACCGGTAGGTACCTCGAACAGCACCATCCCCGCGGTGAAGAACGCATTGGCCGCGAAGGCCTCCCCGATGCTCAACCCGGCGTCGAGCAGGAACAGCGTGTTGACGCCCCAGATCATCGACGAGGCGGCCGTCGACACCGTCATGAGCGTGATGTACGTCCGCAGCACCTGTTCGGGTCTCATCATCGGGCGCCTCCTCCGTAGTCATCTGCTACGTCGGAGCGGCCTCGACGATCTCTACAGCCAGGGCGGCAGAGGCTGCGCAGGTGATCCGTCGGCGGTGGTCACGCTCTCATACGCCCGCCCGGCCAAGTACGCCGCTACCTGGGGCAGTGGCCCGCGCACATCCGGTACGTCGCCACGCTTGGCCCGGATGTCGGCACACAACTCCTCGAGGAAGTCGGTCGGCAGCTCGGCGAACGTCACCCCGGTGCCGAGGTCGACCGCGTGGATCATCACCTCGCGGCTGCGCATCCACGGGATCGCGGTCGCCGGGACCTCCCGGCCTTGGGCGGTCCGCACCCGTGCCTGCCACTGCCCGTCGGTCAGCGTCGCCATGGCGTCCGTCAAGGACCGCGCGGACTCGTCGAACCAGTCGAGCAGCTCGTCAGCCGGCCGCAGCGCACCGGCGTCGATGTCCGCGTTGCGTTGCTCGGGCGATGCGTACATCGGCCGCTCCTCGCCGGTCCTCGCCCAGTGCACGAGGTTGCCGAGCGCCTCGGCGTTCAGCGCGAGATGCGCGGCGACATGCTTCCTGGTCCAGCCGGGCAGCAGCGACTGGCCGTCCAGGTCGACGAGGGCACTGCGGCTGAGCGCCGTACCCTCGGCGATCCATGACATCGTCCTGTTCATGGTCGAAACGTAGCGAACCATGTCGAAGAGCAGCTCGCCGGCGTTGTCACTAGACCTTGGTGGCGACGGCGATCAGGTATTCCCAGTCGCACGCGAGCGTGCCGTCGGCTGCGTGGTTCGCCCCGTTCGCCAGCTCGATCAGGTCGGCTCGGAAGGCACGCCGGCCGTCCTCGTCGAGCCGTTCCGCGGCTTTGTACGTCGGGCCGTAGTACGTCAGGAAGAAGTCAGCGAAATGCTCGGCCGACTCGAACCGCTGCGTCACCTTCGCAACGGTCGTTTCCACAGAACTGACCCGCTCACCGAACAGCTCCCGCAGTACCTCCTCAGTCCCCCAGCGGGTGGGCGGCAGCGCACCAGGCGGCGGTGCCGCGTGCCGCCCGACCGTCTTCAGCAACTGCCCGATGAACCCGGTCGGCGTCCAGCTCGCCAGCCCGATCCGTCCACCTGGCCTGGCGACCCGAACCAGCTCGTCCGCGGCCTTCTGGTGGTTGGCGGTGAACATCACGCCGATGGCCGACATCACGTAGTCGAACGAGTCGTCCCCGAACGGGAGGTTCTCCGCGTCCGCCTCGCGGAAGTCGATCGTGAGCCCCTCCGCCTCCGCCCGTCGTTGCGCGGCGGCGACCAGCTCGGGTACGTAGTCGATACCGCTGACGACCGCGAACCGGCGGGCCGCGGCGAGCGCGACGTGGCCGGTCCCCGTCGCCACGTCCAGCACGGTCGCACCGGGCCGCGGGTCGACCGTGGCGACCAGTGTCTCGGCGACCGGCACGGTCACCCACGCGATCTTCGCATAGTCGCCGCTCCCCCAGGTCGCGCGCTGTTTGGCCTTGATGTCCTCGAATGTGGTGGTCATGGAAACCCCTCCCTAGTCAGGTACGCCGGCCCGGAGTGGGTACGGCGCGATGATCGGCAGGTACGGCGCAGGATCGCCGTACCACTCGTATCCGCGAATCTCCGGCGCACTGCGGCGTCCGGTGATCGCACGGAACAACTCGGTGCGGTCGGCAATCAAGCTGACCGCTGGTTCGCCCCGGCCCAGTACCCAATCCTTGGCACCGTCGGACAGCCGCAGCGGCAGCAGGCCGTTGTCGGCGATCCGGGCCTGCAGCCAGTCCCGGTACGCCGCGAAGCCGAACTGGGCGATGGGTGAGGTCTCGTCGGGTTCGAGGCCGAGGGCTTCCCGAAGATCCGCGAGGTGGACGGCCAGGTCAGCGACCGGTGCCGAGAGCAACCAGTCCGGCCCGTCCGGTCCCTCGCCACGGCGCAACATCGTCACCAGCTGGCCGCCGTACTCGTCGAACTCGCGAAGCACCGACTCGATCGGCCGGTCCGCGCGGGCGGACACCTGGCCGGCCGTCCACGCATCACGCCGCTCGGCGATCTGTGGATCGCGCCAGGCGTCGATGGCGTCCGGGAAGTACGCCCCTCGAAGGGTGTCCCGAGCGATCCCGGCGAGATGCGCGATCAGGTCGCGCACCGTCCACTCCGGGCAGGCCGGCACCTGCAGCGCCGGCCGCTCCTCGTCGAGATCCAGCGCGAGGACCTGGCGCCGTCCGTCGTCGTACGACCAGGCGGCGGTCCAGCGCGCGATGCGTTCCCGGCTGGTGACCTGCGACGGACGGACCCGCTTGGTGAAGGTGTCGAGGAACTCCTGGCCGGCCACGGGATCCGAGGCCAGTCCGGAGAAGGTCGCGGCGGCCCGGCCGCGCGCGAACACCGCCAGGGCGTAGGACCACTCGTAGTACTCGGCGGCTCGCTTGTCCCGCCATTCCTGGTAGCCGTCCAGGTCGCCGCCGGCCGTCAACGTCGTGCCGATGTACCAGGCCTGCTCGATCGCGTCGCCGATGCCCTGTGCCGTCACCGGATGCTTGAAGTGCCCGGCGTCGCCGAGCAGCGCCCAGCCCGGTCCGGCCGCCGTCCGGTAGTGGCCCCGGAGCATCGTCTCCGGGACGACGACGATCGGCGAGATCCGCTCCGCGTTGTCCAGCAGCCGGGCGTTCAGCACGGCCGGGAACTGGTGCAGCGCGGCCAGGTAGCGCTCCTCGCGTTGTGCGGCCGAGCCTCGCGTGATGTCCGGCGTACCGGTCACGGACAACAGGTGGATTCCGTCCTCGCACGGCACCGACATCAACGCCGACTGCTCGTGTACGTCGATGTGGCACCAGTCGGACGGCGGCAACCCACGCCAATAGGCCAGCAGGAACGCCATCTCACCGCGTCGCTCGTCCGTCGCGGGTACACCCAGTCGCCGCGCCACCTTCGACACCCGCCCGTCCGCTCCGAATACCCAGGTGGACTCGATCCGTTCGCCGGTAGCGAGTACGACGCCCTGCACCGGGTCGTCACCGATCAGCCCCGACACCTCGACGCCGGCGCGGAACTCGACCCCGGATGCCTTGGCCACCTCGACCAACGCGGCGTCAAGAGTGATCCGGCGGACGCACGTCGCCCGGTCGTGGCCCCCGATCGGCGTGAAGCCACCGGCCACGTCGTGACCGAGAACCCGCCAACTGAAGTTCACCATCCGCAGCTCGTGCGAGGCCTTCAGCTCAGCCAGCACACCGAGCTCGTCCAGGCGCTGCAGCGTGTCCGGAAACATCACGTGCGTGGACACGGTATCGCTCGGGAACTGATCACGATCCAGCAGAAGGACTCGCCAGCCGGCCCGGGCGAGCAGTGCCGCGAGCGTGGACCCCGCGCAGCGCGCGCCAACGACGACAGCGTCGTACCGCTCCGTCATCGCACACCCACCTTCGCACGGGCGGCTATCCGATCATCCGTCGCCGTCACGACGACGGCAAGGAGCAGCGGTACGGCGAGCGCGACCCCGACCGCCGTCCACCCGCCGAGCGCCAGTCCTACCCCTCCGAGGACGGCGCCGGCCAGGTATCCGGCCTGCATCGAGGCGGCGCGAACACTCATCGCCTGCAGCGGGCCGACACCGGCCAGGTCGAGCCCGGCCGTGCTGCCCGCCATCATCCGCACCCCGGCGAAGAAGGCGGTCACCGCCCACATCAGCACGGAGAAGGCGAAAGACGGCCGGACCGCGCCCAGGATCAGTGCCGCGGCGACCATCGCCGAGCCGGCGGCGAGCACCATCGGCCGGGCCGCCCGGTCCACCCAGCGCCGGGCCAGGAAGGTGGCGACGACATAGGCGATCGCTCCGCCGCCCAGCGCGAGGCCGGTCGCTGCGGGCGACGCCCGGTGGGCATCGGTCAACAGTCCCCCGACGTACACGAGCACACCGGACCAACCGCCGTACGCCAGCAGTTCTCCGACGGCCCAGCGGGTCGCGCCCCGTCCGCGCAGCAGCGAGCGCACAGGGGCGGGTTCCGGCTCCGGCGTACCGCGCTCGCGTCGGGCGACTGCGTTCAGAGTCAGCGCGCTCGCGACGAGTGGGACAAGCCAGGCGAGTCGCCAACTGTGAGCGCCGAGCAGGCCGATCACCGGCATACCGGCGATCCAGGCGCTCGGCGCGCCGACCATCGCCCAGGACAGCAGCGTGGCGCGCTCGCCTTCCGGTGCCCAGCTCGCGGCTGCTGCCAGTCCGGCCGCCAGGACCAGGGACACCCCGGCACCGAGCACGGCTTGTGCGGCCGCGAGCCAGGCGAAGGTCGGGGCGAGCACACTCGCCGAGACGGCGACCGACAGCAGACCCAGCCCCAGCTCGAGCAGTCGCCGGAGCTCCCAGCGCCGGCGGCCAATCACCAGGCCGATCGCGACGAGTGCCGCGGCCACGCCGGAGATCGCCCGGAGCTGGCCCGCCGTGGCGGGTGAGACGCCGAAGTCGGTCGCGACCTCGGACAGGATCGGGCTGAGCACGAGAAGACTCGCCTGCGCGGCGAAAAGTGACCCGAACAGCCTCGCGCTGTCGGCTGCCAACGATTGGTTCATGGCAGCCACGATGACCGCGCGATGTTGAAGCTGTGTTGAGTCAGCGGCCCCTTGCTTTCAACGCAGCCTTCAACGCGGCCGCTCGCCGCCACGGCAGCCGGTACGTCGTGAAGATCTCGACCGCACGCTGATAGGCATCGTCCGCCCCGGTCACCACCCCACGCGCGAGCTCGACCACACCGGCCAGCCCGCGCCAGTCCTCGCCACCGGCCAGAATCTCGTCGCAGCGCTCGAGTTGAGCCGCTGCCTCCGCCGGGTCCGCCAGCAGTTGAGCGAGCTCGGCCCGGGCCGCGAGCTCAGTCGGCACCTGCGGGCCTTCGACTCCGATCGTCACCGCACGCCTCAGCACGTCAACAGCCCCGTCGTGGTCCCCGAGGAGCCTGCGTACGCCGGCGAGCCAGCGAGCGTTCAAAGCGGCGTCATGGAAGTCGCCCGCCTCCTCGTCCCGGTAGAGCGCCGCAGCCCATTCCTGCTCAGCCCGGACCCAGTCGCCGCCCAGAAACGTCAGGACCCGCCGGCTGACGGCATCCGCCGGCAACGGCTCGGCCACCCGGCGCGCATCGTCCAGGTCGCCCATCGCCGCCAACGCCAGCGCGAGCTGATCGACGATGGTGTCGTGCGGATGCTCGAACGTGTCGAACCGCGCCTGCGCGAGGCCGCGCCGGCACCAGGCCCGGCCCGCGACCGGGTCCAGCAGGTACTCCGTCGCACACAACGCGGCACCACTCACCGAGGTCCAGCCGAGGTACGGATCGGCCAGCTCGTGCGCGGTCGCCCACATCGCTTCCCGGACGTTCGCCGCGTCACTCAACCGTCCGCGGTTGAACTCGTACCAGCCCCGGCCCCACGACGCCATCACCACCAGATCCCGGCGGCCCAGCTCGCTCGCCAACGCCTCCGCCCGGCCCGCGGCATCCCCGAGAACTTCGGTGCGTACGCCGTACATCGCGGCCTGCGTCATCCCGCGATGAAGGTGGAAGCGGTCGCCGTTCAATCGCTCCGCGGCGGCGAGATGCTCGATCGCGCGCGGGATGTCCATCACCGAGTGGTTCGTGCACAGGGCACCGCCGAGCCGGCCGTGCACTGTTGCGGCAGCGTCGTCGTCGCCGATCAGGCGGTACAGCTCCAGCGCGGTCTCCAAGAGCTGGACCGCCCGCCGGTCGCCGATACTCGACTTGAGCCGGAGCACGGCGGTCTGCACCGCGGCAGCTGCTCGCCGCTCAGGCCTCGCGCCGGCCTGTTCGAGGACGTCGATCGCCGCCTCGGCATGATCCACGGCCTCATGCCAGGCGTAGAGCCGGGCCGCCTCGTCGGCCGCCTGCAAGCTGAGCTCCGCGGCCCGTTCCGGATCCGCGGCCGGACCGGCCGCTCTCAGCTGCACAGCGGCCGGGCCGACGGTTGCTCCCGGCAACAGCAAGGCCTCGGCCGCGCGGACGTGCAGCCGTTGCCGCCGGGTTTGCGGCAGGTCGCCGTACACGGCCTCCCGCATCAGGTCGTGCGGGAAGCTGTAGGTGGCCTTCCACGAACTTCCCGCCTCCACCAGGAACCCGGCGCCGACAGCGTGATCCAGCGCATCGATCAACGGATCCTCGGCCAGGTCGACCAGCCGCGCGAGCACCCCGAACTCGGCCTCCCGTCCGAGGACGGCGGCACACCGGACGACCTGCTGAACCCCATCCGGCAACGCCTGCAGCCGATGCCGTAGTACGTCGCGCACCCCGTCTGGCCGACGAGCTCGGGCTGGACCCCGGTCCTGCGCTGGCCGCGCTCGAGACCGCGATCCTGCGCGGGGATCCCGCCTTGCTGCTCCCAGGTGCGCAGGCGGTGAGTCAGGCGAGATCCGCGCTGATCCGGGCCTCCACGGCGTCGAGGCGAAGGCCCTCCAGTCGCACGGTCTCGGCTTCGGCGAACAGGGGCCGATCGAGATCCTGCAGAACCGATCCGCGCCACAAGTCGAGTGCTTCGCGCAGCAACCCAGCGGCCCGCTCCGGATCGGCCAGCCCGACGGCTTCCTGCCCCAAGCCGGCGAGTCGCTCGAACCGATAGGCATCCACCTGCTCCGGATCAACCACGAGGCTGTAGCCCGACGGCCGAGTGATCAGTACGCCGTCCGCCCCGATCGAGGCCAGGTGACGACGTAGATGCGACACGTGCGTTCGCAGCGTGACCTCGGCACCGGCCGGCGGGCTGCTCCCCCACAGCGCCTCCGTCAAGCGGCCGGCTGACACGGGCTGGTTCACGTGAATGAGCAGCATCGCCAGCAGCCCGCGCTGTTTCGGTCCCCCGAGCGCGAGCCGCCGGCGATCCACCGTCACCTCGAGATCACCGAGGATCCCGAAGCGCGGTCCTTCATCCCGGCCCCCTGAGGTCACACAGGCAAGGTACGACTAACGCGGCCAGCCTCGGTAGAAGTAGCCGGGACCCCAGAAGGGTGGCGTGTCGTAGTACCCGTAGACGTCCTCGATGTAGTTGCGTTCGGGAACGACGTCCGGGTCGTACACCGGAGCGCCGACGACCCGGTCGCGCTCGGTGGAGATGTGAACGTTGTCCTCGTCGACGCGGGTGATGGCATCGACCGGGACCAGCCTCTTCGTCTCGCCGATCCCGAGGAAGCCGCCTGAACCGACCTCCAGGAACCGCACCCGGCGCTCGTCCTCGTCGATGAGCAACCCGTCGACCTTGCCGGTCTCGTCACCGTTGCGATCCACGACCGTACGACCGCGCAGATCGTCGGCCGGGTCGGCCAGGGTGAGGCCGACATCCTCGAGTCGGACCAGAGTGTGCGTGAGCTCGTTCATCGGTCCTCCCTTCACAGTGCCCTGCAGCGCCCCTCAAGGGACGCTCAAGTGGCGCGGTGCAGCCGGCCGGTGACACGGTGTGCGAGCGAACCATCGGCCGGCGGCACTGCTCCGGTACCCACCGCACCGACTGTCATGCCGCGGTCATGCTGCGGTCATGCCGGGGGCGTGTAGGCGGCTGTGTAGGCGGCGGCGTCCCAAGGTGAGAACGAGTCAGGCAGAGTCTGCGGGTCCACCCAGTCACCGCCGGTGGCGGCGGAGTGGGCCAGCGCCAGCAGCATCAGTTCGGGTTCCACACTGAGATACGGCGGCTTGTCGTGCAGCAAGTGGGCGGACAGGAACGGTTCGTAGACACTTACCGGATCGGGCTGCAGGTACTCGACCGAGTAGGACGTGGCCACGGTGGCGAAGTACGGGTAGCCGTCGTGGATGTCGACCAGCACCTCGGCACCACTCGCATGGCGGAGCAGCCCACGACGGCTCGACTGGTCCAAAGCCCGCGCAGCCGTGAAGCCCGGACCGAGCAGCGCCTCCGCGAAGGACACCGCGTGGACGCCGTAGTAGAACGGGTGCCCGGCGCAACCAACCAGCACGAGGGAGGCCGTCTCACCACGCTCCCGCCAAGCGATCGCCTCCGGGATGCAGCGGAACGAGGACCCGCCGCTGACCGGCTGTCCGGCGGCAGCACGGGCGGCGAGATCGCGCAGGTCGCCGACCCGGCCCGCGAGCGGCTTGTCGAGCAAGACCGCCATCCCAGCGTCCAGCAGCGTGCATGCCTGCTCGTACCGCAGGTCCCAGTCACACCCCAGCAGCATCGCGAGGTCCCCCGGCAAGTCCTCCAGGCTGGTCGCCACGGTCGGGATCCCGTGCCGCTTGGCGAACTCACCGGCGTACGACGGCGGCCGGACGCCCCCTGAGTCGAGTACAGCGGTGACCTCCTGGCCGAGCTCGCGCAGCAGCGGCACGAATGCTGCAGGATGTGAGGTGTCCAGCTCGATCAGGGCAATGCGTCGGGCCATGGGTGCCAGTGTTGTACGGCGAGGGTTCTTGCAGCGCCCTCACGATCTGGTGAGACTGGGCCGATGAAGGAGGGGACGCCGGTATGGTGACGACGATCGGTGTCATCGGGCCGTCCGACCTGGTCACCTCCACCAGCCGCATCGTCGCGGCTCTGCGCGGTGTCGAGGTCGTGCCGCTGCGCTACCGGCGTGAGACCGACACTCCCCGGGTGATGGCCGAGGCGCCGCCGAGTGTCGACGCGTGGCTGTTCACCGGCGTCGTGCCCTACCAGATCGCCGCCGCACACGACCTGCTGGACCGCCCGGCCGCGCACGTCGAGTACACCGGTGCGACGCTGATGCGAGCCCTGGTCCAACTGCTCCGCGAAGGCCAGGACGTCACCTCGATGAGTATCGACGTACTGGCACAGGCGCAGGTCCACGAGACGCTGGAAGAGGTCGGTCTGCCGACGGCCGATGTCAGGGTGCTTCCGTACCGCCGCGGCCTGGGCGCCGATGAGGTGATCGCGTTCCACCGCGAGGCCGGGGCGACGGTCGCCGTCACCTGTCTGCGGTCGGCGTACGAGAAACTCCGCACCGAGCGGACCACCATCCGGCTGGCTCCGTCGGTCCACTCCGTCCGGGCCGCGGTGAACAGCCTGCTGCTCGTTCATGACGCTTTGCGCAGTGACGATGCGCGGATCGCGCTCGGCCTGGTCGAGATCGCACCGGAAGGTGAACAGGCACTGCGGCGCGAGGCCGGCTCCCTCGGCGGCAGCGTGATCCGGTACGACGACAAGCGGTATCTGGTCGTGGCGACCCGCGGACCGCTCGAGCAGGCGACCGCTTCGTTCACCGAGCTCGGCATGCTGACCAGGCTCAAGGAAGAGTTCGGGCCGGTGCGGATCGGGTTCGGCATCGGCGGCTCGGGAACCGAGACCGAGGCGCTGGCGCGGCGCGCGCTCGGCCGCGCGAAGACGGCCGGGCGGACGGCGGCCGTCGTGTCGTTGCGCAACGACATCGATCTCATCCTGGCCGGAGGCGCGGCGCCGCGCGCACTGCAACGGACGAAACTGCAGCTGCTCGCGCAGCGCGCCGGCTTGTCGAAAGCAACGCTGGAGCGGCTGCAGGAGCTCGTGCACGCGACGCCGGAAGGGCTGACCACCCGCACCGTCGCCGATCACCTCGGCATCCAGCCGCGGACCGCCCGGCGCGTGCTGAACCGGCTGGAGCGGGCCGGACTGGCCGATGCCACCGGCACCCAGATCGGCACCGGCAGCGGCCGGCCGCTGGTCGTCTACCGCGTCCACCTCTGACTCGTCTACCGCGTCCACCTCTGACGTTCCTTCCGGCAGTTGTCCACACCCTGGCTGTTGTGCTGTTGACGTGCCGTTTCGGGCGCGCGTACTCTGCCGGGTAATTTCAGCCATGACCGTAAAACTGGCGGCGATGTCCCGGGAGGCCTTGTGGACAAGCGATTTGCGCGGAAACTGCTCGGCGCGTTCGTCATTTGCGCAGCACTCGTGAGCGTTTCGGTCAGTCCCAGCACGGCCGCCGTGAGCGCGGTGACCGTTGACAGCCTCGGCCCAGCCTCGGCGGTCACGTCGACCAGCGTCGCCGAGCAGGTCGGCGACCGGATCTGGACCGTGACCTCCGGCGTCACTCCGATCCAGGTCGGCGCGTTCGACCCCGTCACTCGCACCATCGACCGGACGATCACGCTGCCGACCGGCGCCGGCGCGTGGGCCATGACTCACCTCGGCACGGACCTGTACGTCGGCCTTTACACCCCCGGCGACCTCTACCGGATCGACACCACCACCGGCACGGCGACCAAGGTCACCCGGTTCGGTTCGTTCATCTGGTCGATCGCCGCCACCCCCGACGGCAAGATCGTGGCCGGCACGTACCCGGACGGCGCCGTCCACGAGTACGACCCCGTCACCGGAGCCACCAAGGCGTACGGCGCCGCCGTCCCGGGTCAGCAGTACGTGCGCAGCATCGCCGCCGATGCGACCACCATCTACGCAGGCGTCGGCACGAAGGCTCACCTCATCGCGATCGACCGCACCACCGGTTCGCGCCGCGATGTGCTCCCGGAGGCGTACGCGGACCGCACCTTCGTCGCCACGCTCGACCTGTCCGGGACGACGCTCGCCGCCGGGCTCTCCCCCACCGGGACGATGCTCCTGTTCAACACGGCCGACCTGAGCAAACCGGTCGAGGTGCAGACCCCAGGCGGCGATCAGTACGTCACCGCCATCACGATCGACGCGCCCACCGGTGACGTGTACCTCGGCACTCGTCCGTCCGGCACTCTGTACCGGTACGCCGACTCCAGGCTCGAGCGACTTGGTTCGCCGTACGACGGGGCCTACTTCAACCGGATCTTCGTCAACGGCTCGACCATCCGGGCTGAGCTGACCAGCCAGGTCGTCGAGTTCGACCGGGCCAGCGGCACTTTCAGTGGGACCGACCTTGGCACCGCCGGTCTGCCGCCGGCGCCGGAGCAGGCGATGGGTATCGCTGCCACCGCGACCTCGGTGCTCGTCAGCGGCAAGGCCGGTATCCAGGTGCACGATCTCGCGACCGGCACCAGTACGCGGACTTTCCTGCCCGGCGAGGCCAAGACGCTGACCCCGGTCGGCCGGGAGGTCTACCTCGGCGTCTACACCCTCGCCCGGCTGTGGTCGATGAAACCGGACGGCTCCGGCCTGCACGAGCTCCGCCGGATCGGCAACGAGCAGACCCGCCCGACCGACGAGGCGTACGACGCCGCTTCGCAGACCTGGCTGATCTCCACCGAGCCCGACTACGGCAAGTACGACGGCACGCTCACCGAGCAGCATCTGGACACCGGGGAACTCGAGGTGCACCGCGGCGTCGTACCGCAGCAGTCGGTCCGGTCGGTCGCCAGCCAGGACGGTGTCGCGTACCTGGGCGGCGCGACCCGGAACAGCCTCGGCACCGACCCGATCTTGCCCGAGGCAACAGTCGTCGCCTTCGACCTGCGCCGTAACCGCACCCTGTGGGAGGTCGCGCCGCTGTCCGGCGCGCAGACCTACAGCGACGTTCTGGTCTATCGCGGCCGGCTCTACGCGACCACCGACGACGGGCGGCTCGCCGTACTCGATCCAGGCACCGGCGAGGTGCTCTCGACTGTTGCGATCGGCACGGGTCAGAGCCGGCTGACGATCGCCCGCGCCGGGCTGTTCGGCACTGACAGCAAGCGAGTCTTCCAGGTCGTTCCCCGCCGATCCGGACCCCCAACGGTGATCACTGTCGTGGACGGTCTGGGTGCCCAGATCTACAGCTATCCGTTGATCACGACGTCGCACACCGGCGACGCCCTCTACACGATCAAGGGCCGTCACCTGGTCCGGATCGGCAATCTCCCCGCGAGAAGTGAGGCCCTCCGATGACGATCTCTCGCCGTACGGTGCTGACCGGCGCCCTCCTCACCGGCGCGGCCACCGCCCTGCCGATCTCGGCAGCGCAAGCTGCTGTCCCAGCCGCCGATCCCGTCGACGGGTCGATGCTGCCCAGGTTCGGAGCCGCCTGCCTGACCGCGGCGGTGGTGGCGATGGCCGTGCACGACGGGCATGCGTACGTCATCACCCGCGGGATCGTGCCGCCGAAGCTGGTGGAGGTCTCGCTGACCACCCGGCAGGTCACCCGGACGATCGATCTGCCGGTCGGTGAAGGTGGTTGGGGCATCACCGTTGCCGACGGGAAGGTGTACGTCGGCCTCTACCCGGTGGCGGATGTCTACTGCTTCGACCCGGTGAGTGCTCAGCTGAGCCGGGTTGGCAGCCTGGCCGGCGCGGGTGGCTTCGTGTGGGACATGACGACCGCACCCGATGGGCAGGTCTTCGCCGTCAGCTATCCCAATGGGACTGTCTGGCACATCGATCCCGCGACGAACGCCCTGACCCGGCTCGGCGCTCCGGTGCCGGGCGCGCAGTACGGACGGTACGTCGGCGCTGCGGGCAACTTCGTCTACGCCGGGATCTACACACCGTCCCAGCTCGTCGGCTATGACCGGGCCGCCAAGACCTTCCGTGACCTCACCCCGGCGGCTTTGCGCGGACAGAACTTCGGCCCATTCGCAGCGAGCCAGGACCGGATCTACGCGGGCGCGTCCGGCGCACTGGTGAGCATGGCGTTCGACGGCAGCGATGTTCGCATCGTCCCGCTGCCGGACGGCGAGACCGGAGTCGACGCGATCGCGGTCAGCGCGGGCGGTACGGCGTACCTGACCACCCGTCGGTCGGGCACGGTGTGGTCCTGCGGGCCGAGCGACACGACACTGACCGCAGTAGCCACCCCGGCGCCGGCCGACGAACATCGGCGGCTCGTGCTGCTCGATGAGTCCACGCTCCTCGGCTCGACCGGGTCCGGTGTGCTCTGGTGGCTGGATCTGGCGACCGGCTCGTTCGAGCTGCTCGATCTCGTCGACGCCGGTTTCACCCCCGCGCCGGACAAGCCGCAGTCGATCGAGCTCGGCAACCCGCACCTGTACGTCGGCGGTCACTGGGTCGTCACCGAGCACGCGATCGGCACCGGCACCACCCGCCGGATCCGCGTGCCGGGCGAGGCCAAGACCCTGACCTGGGTGAACGACCGGCTGTACTCGGCGATCTACCCGAGCACGGAGGTGGTCGGCATCAACCCCCGGACCAAGGAAGTGCACAGCTTCGGGTTCATCGGCCACGACCAGATCCGGCCCTGGCAGGCGGCGTACGACGAGAAGACGAAGTTGCTCGCGATCGCCTCGGCACCCGGGACCGGGAAGCTCATCGGCGCTCTCACCCTCCTGGACACCAGGACCGGGGAGCTCGAGGTGTATTACGGCGTGCTGCCCGATCAGAGCGTCATGTCGGTCTCGATCGTGGACGGTATCGCCTATCTCGGCGGCGACGTCGTCGGTGGTGGCGGCATCACGCCGGCCCGGAGCTCCGCCGCGATCGGCGCCTTCGACCTGGCCCGGCGGAAGCTGCTGTGGACCGTCGATCCACTGGCCGGAGAGCGATCGATCCAGAGCGTCGCGGTCAAGGACGGCATCCTGTACGGCGTCCTGAAGCGGACCAGCGGTGGCTGGTTCACCTACAACCTCAGCACGCGCACGGTCGTCCGCGGAACGAACAAGCTATCCGGTTACGGGGAGATCTACACCGACCGGACCGGCGTCTATTGTGAGACGAACTTCGGCGGGAACCTGTACCAGCTCGGCCCGGGTCTCACCGAGGCGAAACTCCTGGTGAACAAGCTCGGCGACGGGTGGTACACGGTGCCCCAGCTGTCGCCGGTCCGCGGCGGAGCACCGCACAGCGTGTGGGGCCTCGCCGACCGCGATCTCGTCCAGCTACCGTTGCCCTGAGCAACTTCAACGACCGCGGGACCCCTGAGCAACCTCGACAGCTTTTCGACCACGTGGGGAATGTTTCGATGGACCAGAACGGACTCGCCCGGGACGGCGGCACGCCGGTGCGCTCGACCCCGCTGCCGTCGGTGATGGACGCCTCCGGCCGGCGCTTCGGTGACGAGGAGGTGAAGGCCGCTGAGCGGGTCCTCCGCAGTGGCATGCTGTCGGCCACCTGGGGCACCGAGGTTCCCGCGCTGGAGCAGGAGTTCGCGGAGCTCCTCGGCGCCGGGCACGCGGTCGCCTGCAGTTCCGGTACGGCGGCCTTGCACCTGGCGGTCGCCGCGGTCGACCCGGCGCCCGGTGACGAGATCATCACCACGCCGATCAGCGACATGGGCACGGTGTTCCCGATCTTGATGCAGAACGCGGTGCCCGTGTTCGCGGACGTGGACCCGGTCACCGGCAACCTCGATCCGGCCGCGGTCGCCGCCGCCATCACGCCACGGACCAGGGCCGTGATGGCCGTGCACCTGTTCGGCAAGCCGGCGCCGATCGTCGAGCTGCGGGAGCTGTGCGACCAGCACGGAATCGTCCTGATCGAGGACTGCGCGCAGGCGTACCTCGCGCCGGTCGGTGACACGCTGACCGGCCGGGTCGGGCACATCGGCTGCTTCAGCCTGCAGCAGACCAAGCACATCAGCGCCGGGGACGGCGGGCTCGTCGTCACCGACGACGCGGCGCTCGCCCGCCGGATGCGGCTGTTCGCCGACAAGGGCTGGCCGCGAGCCACCAACGAGCGGAACTACCTCTTCCTCGCGCTCAACTACCGCATGACCGAGCTGGTCGGCGCGGTCACCCGCGCCCAGTTGTCGCGCCTGGCCGGCGTGGTGGCGGATCGTCGTACGGCGGCTGCCCGGGCCACCGCCGGGATCGGTGACCTGGCCGGGATCACGGCCCCACCGGACACCGGCGACCACGTCTACTGGCAATACCCGCTGATCCTCGATCCGGCGATCGCGGGCGACCTGCAGGAGTGGGCGGCCGCACTCACCGCTGAGGGCATCCCGGCGAACGGCGGCTACCTGACCAGCCCGCTGTACGCCGCACCGGCGCTGCGGGATCGGATCACCTACGGGGATTCCCACTTCCCGTTGCAGGACGTCGAGTATCCCGTCGGCCTGTGCCCGAACGCCGAGGAGCTGATCAACCATCGACTGCTCGTCCTGCCCTGGAACGAGAACTACACCGAGAGCGACGTCGACGACATCGTCACCGCGATCCGCAAGGTCCACACCGCACTGTCTAAGGTGGCGGGATGAACGACGTACCCGTGCTGCTGGACTGCGACGTACTGGTCGGCCATGACGTGACGACGGGTCGCTGGAGCCGGGCCGAGACGGTCCGCGACGTGATGAAGGCGACCGGGATCTCGGGTGGTGTGGTGTCGTCCCTGCGGGCGACGTTCTTCGATGTACCGAGTGGGAACGACGAGGCCGCTCAAGTTGCTGACGGCAACGGTTGGACCGTCTGCCCGGTGCTGGATCTGCGGGATCCGTTGGGAGCCGAGCGCGAGCTCGAGCGACTGCTGGCCGGACCTGAGCGGCCGCGGGCGATCCGGCTGGCGCCGACGTCGCAGGGGGTCGAGCCGAGTTTCCCGGCCTTCGGGCATGTCGTGCGGCTGCTGGTGGACGCGGGGGTGACGATTTTCACCGAGGGCGACGTACGGAAGGTGGGTCCGGCCTTGCGAGGGCTCGGGGCGCGGGTCGTGTTCCTCGACACGCACTTCTACTACCTGGGCGATTTCGTCGTGATGGCGCGCGGTGAGACCGGATTCCACACGTCGACGCGGATGCTGACCGGCCCGGACTCGCTGGAGCTCGTCGCCGCGGAGGTCGGCTCCGATCGGCTGGTGCTCGGTTGTCGTACGCCGTTCCACGAGTCGCAGGCAGTCGTCCGACGCCTGCTCACCTCCAAACTCAGTCCGGAAGAGATCGCCCGCACCGCAGGCGACAACCTCACCAGACTCCTGGAGCAACCATGATCATCGACGTGCACGCGCACTGGGGGCCGTGGTTCTTCTCCATGGACGTCGGCAGTGTCAGTGTGAACAGCGAGCTGATGGACAGGTTCGGGATCGACATCCAGCTGGTGTCCGCGATCGAGGCCATAGTGTACGACGCTCCGGCCGGCAACCGAGCGCTCGCGGCGCAACTCCCGGCGGACCCGCGGTTGCGCGGCATGCTGGTGGTCGACCCGCGACGCCTGGACGAAGCCCGGGCCGACCTCGGCGAGTTGCTCGCCGGCGACGGCCGGACCCGCTGGGTCGGCGCGAAGATCCACACCGAGTACAGCCGGACCCCGATCGACTCCCCCGGAATGCGGGCCGCGATCGAGCTGACCACCGAGTTCGGCCTGCCCACCTTGGTGCACACCTGGGGCGAGAACGTGCTCGACCTGGCCGACGTCGCCGCCCGGGTGCCGGGTGCCCGGGTGATCGCCGGTCACATGGGCGCGAACGGCTGGCCGCTGGTCCCGGAGGCCGCCGACCGCAGCGACCGCATCTGGTTCGAACCCTGCTGGTCCGCCCCCGAGGCCAACCGGATCCGCTGGATCCTGGACCAGCTCGGTCCGTCCCGCCTCATGTTCGGCACCGATGCCACCTTGATCGACCCCTCGGTGGCCCTCGGCGCCTTCGAGGCCGCCAACCTCACCCCGCCGGAGGAGGAAGCCGTCATGTGGCGCAACGCCACCGAACTCTTCAGCCTCACACCGCAGCGGGTTGTGTGACCGATAGCGGGTTACAACCCGCCAGCCATCAACCAACCCGCCGGCTACCGGCCGATCAGGTCGGGGCTACGAAGACGACGACGTCGGTTTCCGGTCCGCGAACCGGAGGTTCCTGCCAGCCGACGCGACGGTAGAAGGCGATCGTGTCGTACGCCTGGTTCCAGGTCAGCAGCCACGCTCGTGGATGCTCGGCGACAGCCGCCTCCAGCAGCCGCCGGCCGAGACCCGTCCCCCGTGCGCTCTTCAGCACGCCGAGCTCGTCGATCTCGAAGGCGCCGACCAGCAACTCCTCCACCTGCTCCTTCCCCAGCCGCTGGAGCACCTTCCCGTACGCACGGTCAGTCCGGAACGGCGACGGCGTCGTCCACCCGGTGACGAACCCCGCGATCGCCCCGTCGGCCGACCGCTCGATCAGCGCCCGGAACCCGTCCCGCCGCGCGTCCCCGTCAAGACGCCCCCGGAACGCGACTCTGGTCTCCTCCGGATCCCGATGCTCCCACGGCGGCGCCGTGAACACCTCCACGTACGCCTCGGTCAACTCGTCCGCAATCTCGAGCACATCGGCCCCATGACTTTCCACCCTCCGAACCTACCTCCTGCGACCCATTCGCAGGTGCGCATGAGCGAATGCGCCCGGGGTACCGCCTGGTGTATGGCTGAGACACTGCGCGTCGCGACACTGAACATCTGGTGCCGGCACGGCGACTGGGCAGCCCGCCGGGATGTCCTCCGCGACGGATTCCGCCTGCTGAAACCCGACCTGATCGCCCTGCAGGAGACGGTGGTCACCGACGACTCGGACCAGACGGCGGAGCTGTTCGGCGACGACTACCACGTGCTGCACCAAGGCCGTCGTACCCCTGAAGGCGTGGGGTGCTCGATTGTCAGCCGATGGCCCGCGGTCGCCGTCGAGGAGATCGATCTGTGCGTGACAGAGCGCGTCGATCCCCAGGACTTCCCGGGCCGGAGCACGGCGGCCGAGTTCGACACACCGGTCGGGCCGGTACTGTTCGTGAACCACAAGCCGAACTGGCAGGTCACGTACGAGCACGAGCGCGAACTGCAGGCGGTGGCCGCGGCCCGGGCGATCGAACGACTCGTCGCCGGCCGCGACCTGCACGTCGTACTCGCCGGGGACTTCGACGCCCGGCCGGAGACGAGCAGCGTGCGGTTCTGGACGGGACGGCAGTCGCTCGGCGACCTGAGCGTCAATTACCAGGACGTCTGGGAGTTCGCGCACCCGGGCGACAGCGGGCACACCTTCACGCTGGAGAACCCGCTCATCGTCGCCGAGGCCGACTGGGGACGCATCCCACCACGGCGGATCGACTACATCATGGTCCGCTGCGACGTCCGCGGCCCGACCCTTCGCATCCACTCCGCCGAACGCCTCTTCGACCGCCCTGTCCGTGGCGTCTTCGGCACCGACCACTTCGGCGTGATCGCGGAACTCGAGCAGCCGTAGCCCACCCGTTAGTCTCGTGGGGTGGCGCGGCGGGAGGAATTGCGAGAGTTCTTGAGGGCTCGGCGCGCGGCGGTGACGCCTGCTGAAGTCGGGCTTCCGGATGCCGGCCGGCGGCGTACGCCGGGGTTGCGGCGGGAGGAGGTCGCGTCGCTGGCCGGGGTCGGGGTCTCGTGGTACACCTGGCTCGAGCAGGGGCGGGACATCAACGTGTCGGGCGACGTACTCGACGCGATCAGCAAGGCGCTGCTGCTGAGTGAGCCGGCGCGGGCGCATCTGTATCTGCTGGCCGGTCTCAATCCGCCGCTGAGCCCGGACTCGGGCAGCGAGGTCTCCCCCGAACTGCAGCGCCTGGTCGACGCCTGGTCGCCGCGGCCGGCCATCCTCCGGGACCGGTACTGGAACCTGCTGTCGATCAACGACGCCACCCGAACGGTCTTCGGGTACGACGACACCGACCACAACTGCCTGATCTCCTTCTTCACCAACGAGCGGTACCGCGGGATGCACCTGCACTGGGCGGCGGTCGCACCGGCTGTCGTCGCCGCGTTCCGCGCGGACGCGGCACGTGCTCCCGGCGATCCCGCGTTCCGGCGGGTGGTGGACGAGGTCAGCGCGGCGAGCCCGGAGTTCGCCGAGTTGTGGGCACGCCAGGAGGTCGGCGTACCAGGGCAGGCGGTCAAGGCAGTGAACCATCCAGAGGTCGGTGAACTGTTCTTCGACCTGACCACGCTGACCGTCACCGGCCACCCCGACTGGTACCTGGAGCTCTACGTCCCGCGGCCGGCCTAGGCCTCGGGTGGTGGTGCCGGACCCAGGTTCACCACACACTGGTTGCCCGGCGCAACAAGCGGCACGCTGGGCGGTATGACGCATCGATTCGAAGGAAAGACCGCACTCGTCACCGGCGGCTCCAGCGGGATGGGCCTGGCCGCGGCCCGCCGGCTGCTGGCCGAGGGCGCCCACGTCGTCATCACCGGACGCGACAAGACCCGGCTCGACACGGCGGCCTCGACCCTCGCGACCCCGGACCGGGTTGTCGCGGTGCCCGGCGACGCGGCCGACCTGGCCGATCTCGACACCCTCGTCACCACCGTCCGGGACCGCCTCGGGCGCCTCGACGTTGTCTTCGCCAACGCGGGAGTGGCCGGGTTCAAACCCGCCGAGCAGACCGGCGAGGCCGAGTTCGACCGGGTCGTGGACATCAATTTCAAAGGCGTGTTCTTCACTGTCCAGAAGCTGAGCCCGCTGCTGTCCGACGGCGCCGCGGTCGTCATCAACGCGTCCTGGACCATCCAGCGCGGGCTGGCGGGCGCATCCGTGTACGCCGCGACCAAGGCGGCCGTGCACAACCTGACCCACACGTTCGCCGCTGAGTTGGCCTCCCGGCGGATCCGGGTCAACTCGGTGAGCCCCGGCTACATCGAGACCCCGATGTTCCACGACAACGTCACCCCCGAGGCCCACGCTGCGGTGGTGGCGGCCGTGCCCGCCGGCCGTATCGGCACCGCCGAGGACGTCGCCGCCGCCGTCGCGTTCCTCGCCTCCGACGAGGCGTCGTACATCAACGGCCAAGACCTCGTCATCGACGGCGGCCTGGTCACCGCGGGCGCGCCGATCTGAATCACACCCGGCAGGCTCGCCGGCGTCGATCGCGTCCCGTCGGCTGGTGAGAGCGTGGTCCGGCGGGTCTCGGGTGGGATCAGGTGGTTGGCGGGGTGGTTGGGTCGGCGGCGATGGCTTCCAGTTCGATGCGGAACTGGGGGAGCATCCAGCGCAGCGGCTGGTCCAGGACCCGGCTGATCGTCGCCTCGTCGACGTGCAGGAGGTCGGCGATCCGGGTCAGTGCGTCCGGCTCGTCGCCCGCGGCGTACAGCAGATGGACCACCTCGTGCCGGTGCGCGAACACCGCCAGTGCCGCGGCCGCCAAACCCGGATCGATCTCCGGCGGACTCATGATCTCCCCGTGAACAGTCACGACACTCACAACCTGACGAAACACCGATCGGTTACGGATCAGCCGCCAGGTTGGTCAGCCCGGCAGCCAGCCCACCTTCCCGATCAGGTACGTCGCACCCACCAGCGCCCCGATGTCGATCAGGGTGTGGGCCACGACCAGCGGCATCACCCGGCCCCAGCGCCGGTAGAGATAGCAGAAGACGGCACCCATGATCACGTTGCCGAAGAACCCGCCGAGACCCTGGTAGAGGTGGTACGAGCCCCGCAGCAGCGCGCTGGCCGCCGTACTGCGGCCGACGGACCAGCCGAGTTGGTCCAGCCGCCGGTTGAGGTAGGCCAGCACGATGACCTCCTCGAGTACGGCGTTCTGGACGGCCACCGCGATCAGGATCGGGATCCGCCACCAGGTGTCCGGCAAGCGGGCCGGGTCGACGGTCAGGTTCGCCCCGGTGGCGTAGGCGGCGAGGTAGAACACGATCCCGGCGCCACCGATCGCCGCGGCGACCGCGGTCCCCCGCCCGAGGTCGCGGAACCGGTCCCGCAGGTCGAACCCCAGGGTGCGCATGGTCTCGCCACCGCGGGCCAGGAAGTGTGCGACCAGCGCCACCGGCACGAGCGCGGTCACCACCGCGAAGATCTGCCAAGTCAAGTCCAGCCACGGGCGGCCGGGTGCACGGGACCCGACGATGACCGCGGTCTGGCTGCTGATCGGCTTCGCCGAGGTGAGCACGCCGGTGAACGAGATGATCGCCGACACCGCGGACGCCCCGAGCGACAACGCCAGAACCAGCCAGACTTCCTTCGTCAGCACCCGCCGGTCGGCCACCGGAGCCGCCATCGGTTCGGCGGCCTCATCCGCGGATCTCGTCATGCCCCTACTATCCCGCGCCCGCCAACCCGGTACGACGTACTGGCCCGGACCACCAGGTGCGGCGACAGGGAGACCGTCTCCCGCGACGGCCCGAGCAGGGTGCCGATCGCCTCCTCGGCCAGCCGGTCGATCGGGAAGGCGACCGTGGTGAGTGCGGGCTGAGCCTCGGCGGCCGGGATGATGTCGTCGATCCCGATCACCGAGAGGTCGTCGGGAACCCGCCGGCCCAGCGCGGCCGCCGCCTGCAGGACGCCGAGCGCCAGCAGGTCGTGGGTCGCGATGACCGCTGTCACCTCGGGGTGATCCGTCAGGACCCGCGCCGCCGCCTCGAAACCGCCGTGCTGGGACTTCGCCTGGGTCGGTCCGATCCGGGCCGGGCGGATGGCGATCGAGCCTTCGGCCAGCGCGCGCTGAGCACCGCCGAGCCGCACCTCGTGCGCGGGGAACTCACCGATCACCGCGATCTCCCGATGACCGAGGTCCCGCAGGTGTGCACCGGCCAGGTAGCCGGCGTGGCCGTGGTCGAAGGTCACCACCGGGCTGGCGTCCGGGATCGCGGTCTCGGATCCGCACAGCACGAACGGAAGACCCAACTGCCGGACCAGGTCCAGGTGGCGGCTGACGTTACCGTCGTCGAACAGGATGAGCCCGTCGATGTAGCGCCGTTTGAGGGTGACGAGCTGCCGGGCCGCCCGATCGGGATCGCCATCCGTGGTGCACAGGGCGATGCCGTAGCCGTCGGTCTCCAGGCCACGCTCCAGGCGGGTGATCAGCTCGGTGTAGAACGGGTTCGCCAGCGTCGGCACGACCAGGCCGATCATCATCGTCCGCCCGGTGGCCAGGCCGCGGGCGAGCAGGCTCGGGGTGTACCCGAGCTCGGCGATCGCCTGCTCGACCCGGGCCCGGGTGTCCGCCTTGACCACCGGGCGCTGGTTGATGACGTTCGAGACCGTCTGCTTGGTGACTCCGGCCCGGAGCGCGACGTCCTTGATCGTGACCACTGGCAGCAGCGCCCCTCGTCCGATAGGGAATGACCGGTCCAATGATCGGCCCAGGGACCGTCGAAGACCAGCATTCGATCGATCCAATCAGTCCGAAATTTTCGATCGGAGACGGTCCGTTGACCGGTCCAACTCCGCCCGGCAAGGTGATTGCCGCCAGCCCACCGCTTGCCGCCCCACCGCCCGCCGCCCCCACCGCCTGCCGCTACCCCGCCGCCTGCCGCCCCAGGGAGACATCCATGGTGAACCCGGTCCTGAACCGTCGTACCCTGCTCATCGCCACCGGCGGTTCGATCGTCGCGGCGCACCTCTCCCCCACCGCCTCCGCGGCCACCGCGTACTCAGCCGCCACCTTCGCTCACCCCGGTCTCCTCCACTCGGCAGCCGACCTGGAGCGCATGCGCACCGCGGTCGCCGCGCAACAGGCCCCGGTGTACAACGGCTTTCTCGCGCTCGCCGCACACGCCAGGTCGTCGTACAACTATGTGGTCCGCAACACCGGGCACATCACCTCGTGGGGCCGGGGTCCGGCGAACTTCATGGCCGAGGCGGTCAGCGACTCCTGCGCGGCGTACCAGAACGCGTTGATGTGGTGCGTCACCGGCGACGTCCGGCACGCCGACAAGGCGCGCGACATCCTGAACGCCTGGTCCGGGAGCCTGGAAGTGATCACCGGCGCCGACGGACAGCTCGGGTCCGGCCTGCAGGGCTTCAAGTTCGCCAACGCGGCCGAACTGCTCCTCCACAGCGGGTACGACGGCTGGACAGCGGCTGACGTGGAACGCTGCCGGGAGTCGTTCCGCACGGTCTGGTACCGCTCGTTCGCCGGCACCGCGTTGTTTGCCAACGGCAACTGGGACGTCGCCGCCCTGCAGGCGATCATCGCGATCGCGGTGTTCTGCGACGACCGGGTGATGTTCGAGGACGCCGTCCGGTACGCCGTCGCCGGCGCGGGCAACGGCCGGATCGAGCACATCGTGGTCGAGGCGAGCGGTCAAGGTCAGGAGAGCGGACGCAGCCAGGCCTATGCGCAACTCGCTCTCGGACTACTCGCCAACACCGCGGCGGTCGCGTGGAACCAGGGCGTCGACCTGTTCGGCCACAGCGACAACCGGATCCTGAAGGGCTTCGAGTACACCGCCCGCTACAACCTCGGCGACGACACCGTGCCCTTCGTCCAGGATCTCGACCGCACCGGAAAGTATCTCAAGACGTCCATTGCCGTCGGCAACCGCGGCCAGTTCCAGCCGATCTACGAGCTTGCCTACGCCCACTACGTCGGCCGCCGCGGCCTGCAGGCGCCGTACCTGGAACAGGTCGTTCGCAGTCGCGTCGAAGGCACCAACGACGACCACCCAGGATTCGGGACCCTGACGCACTCCGGTGCGACGCCGTCCGCCCCGGTCACACCAGGCGTCCCGTCCGGCCTGACCGTCCACGGCGACGTACTGAACTGGGCGCGATCCGTCGACGCGACGACCTACACCGTCCGGCGAGACTCGGCAGTGATCGCGACCGGCATCACGACGACAACCTACACAGACAGTACGCCGAAGCAGTCGGGCCGCACGTACCAGTACACGGTCCAGGCCACCAACGCCGTCGGCACCAGCGCGGAGTCCTTGCCGATCGCGACCCAGAGATTGCCCTGGGCAAGTAAAGACATCGGGGCGATCCGGGAAGGACGGACCGACTTCGACGGCCAGACGCTGGTCGTCGAGGCCGCCGGCAGCGATATCAGCGACAGTTTCCGTTTCGTCTACGTGCCGCTGTTCGGCGACGGCACGGTCACCGCCCGCGTGGTCCACCCGGTGAGTTCGCAGTACGCGACCCTCGGCGTGATGATGCGCCAGACCCTGAACCCAGACTCCGCCCACGCGTCCATGCTGATCAAGGGCCTCCCCCTGCACACTTGGAGCGGAGTGTGGACGGTCCGACCGACTACCGGCGGACCGACGACCGGAACGGGCAGCACGCTCGTACCGCCGACGCAGCAACAAGCGATCACCGTCAACGCCGGCTTCCCGATCTCCAACCTCGGCACGCTCCCCACGTCCGCGACCCCACTCCCCGCGCCGTACGTCGAAGCCGCCAGCGACGGCTACCGGCTACGTCGCCCGTACTGGGTCCGCATCGTCCGCAACGGCAACAGGTTCACCGGCTCGATCTCCCCTGACGGCAAGACCTGGACCGAGGTCGGCTCGTCCAAGCTCGAGTTCGGCCGGCAACTGTACGTCGGTATCGCCGTCTGCGGCTGCCTCGGCGACAGCGAGACGACCACAGCCGCCTTCGACAACTTCACCGCCTCGAGACCAGCCGCACCTGTTGGACCCTTGACGGCGAAGAGTACGACGAGCGCGATCGAGCTCGCCTGGACCGACCTCGACGTGTCCGCCAACTACACGGTCCGGCGCAGTTCAGGTGGACCGTTCCAAACCATCGCCACGAATGTCTCCGGCTTCGGTGTCGAGACCCGCTACCGCGACGCGACCGGCACACCGGGTACGACGTACCGCTATGTGGTGGCCAAGACGAACGGCCCCGGCTCGAACGTGGCCGAGGCGACGATGCCTACCCCGCCGGCTCCGGAGATCACCAGCGCCTCCGCTGCCTACGCGAACGTCGGCACCAGCTTCCAGTACCGCATCGCCGCCACCAACGACCCCGCGACGTACCACGCCACCGGCCTTCCCCGCGGCCTCGCCGTCGACCCACGCACCGGCGTCATCTCCGGAAAGCCTTCAGAGCAAGGGCTTTTCACCATCGAGATCAAAGCCCGCAACGCCACCGCGTCAGCCACCGCACCGGTCGCGTTGACGGTCACCGCGCCGCCACCCGAGCCGTGGGCCTACCGAGACATCGGCGACTACGTGCTCGACGAGCGTCAGCTCGCCACCTACAGCGCGGTCGCCATCCGCACTCCCGGTATCACCAGCTTCGACGGCGGACGTTTCACCGTCCGCGGCGCCGGCGTCGACCTGAACGTGATCAACCAGGGCATGACAGCGCAGTACGCGTCCCAGTTGGTCACCGGCGACCGAACGATCACCGCTCGCGTCGTGAGCGGTGACCCCGGCGGCCGGATCGGCCTGCTCATGACCAAGTCCCTGTCACCGTTCGACCAGTCGGCCGGCGTCATCCAGACCGGCGACAAGATGCAGTTCGTACGACGACTTCGCGTGGCGACCGGCCTGGTCACCACCGAGACGACAGGCACCGCCGTCTGGCTCCGCCTGCACCGCACCGGCGACACGTTCCTCGCCGAGACCTCCACGGACGGCACGACCTGGGTCCCCCTCGGCCAGCCCGTCGCGATCCCGGCCTTCGGCGATGCGCCGTACCACGCCGGACTCGCGGTCGTGTCCCGCAACCCGTTCGTCCTCAACACCACCGTCTTCGACCGCGTGTCGATCACCTGACCAAGGAGCCGCCCTTATGAGCATGTCAGTCACCCGCCGCACGACCCTGAAGGCGGCCGGCGCCGCCCTCGTGGGAGCCGCCTCCGGCGTCCTCGGCGCCGGTCGGGCCGCTGCCGGGGAGCAGACCGCCGTCGGGAACACCGTCATCACCTACCCGATCCCGTCCGGTGTGCCGACCAACGCCGCCTTCACCGTGAAGGTCCGCCCGGTCGGCGGCACATGGGAAACGCTTGGCGTCTACCTGGCCAAACTGGCGCTGATCGACCCCCTGACCGGCCGCAACACGGCCCAGAACTCCTCGATGGCCGCCTTCGACTTCTCCGGCACCGTCGAGGTCGAGGTCACCTACACCAAGGGGGGCTTCGACAAGGCCCGCATCCGCCCCGACTCCTACGGCATCACGCCCGAGGTGCTGGGCAGCACCCTGCGCTTCACCCTCGACCGCCCCCGCGGCCTCGTCATCCAGCTCGACGACAAGATCTTCGACTGCCTGCACCTGTTCGCCAACCCCATCGAGACCGAGCGGCCCGACGAGAACGACCCGAAGGTCATCTACTTCGGCCCCGGCGTCCACACCCACGCCGACCGCACGCTGAAGGTCGCCAGCGGCCAGACCGTCTACCTCGCCGGCGGCGCCGTCCTCACCTCGAACGTCGTCTTCGAGGGGGTGGAGAACGCCCGGCTGATCGGCCGCGGCATGATCTACAACGCCACGGGCGGCGCGATCTACGTCCACGACTCCCAGAACGTCCAGGTCGAGGGCATCACGGTGCTCAACCCCCGGTACAACACCATCACGGTCGCCGAGTCGGAGAACGTCAAGATCAAGAGCCTGCGCTCCTTCAGCCACCTGGGCTGGGGCGACGGCATCGACATCTTCTGCTCCGAGAACGTCACCATCGACGGCGTCTTCATGCGCAACTCCGACGACTGCATCGCCATCTACACCCACCGCTGGGACTACTACGGCGACACCCGGAACATCACCGTCAAGAACTCCACCCTCTGGGCCGATGTCGCCCACCCGATCAATATCGGCACGCACGGCAACCCCGACCCGAACGCCCCCGAGGTACTGGAGAACCTTCGCTTCGAGAACATCGACATCCTCGACCACCGTGAGCCGCAGCTCCTCTACCACGGCTGCATCGCCATCAATCCCGGCGACGGCAACCTCGTGCGGGACGTGAAGGTCGACGGCATGCGCGTGGAGGACATCCGTTGGGGCCAGCTCATCCACATGCGGGTCACCTTCAACCCCAAGTGGAACACCGCGCCCGGCCGGGGCATCGAGTCCGTCTACATCAAGGACCTCTCCTACACCGGTACCCACGCCGACATGTCGATGATGCTCGGTCTCGACGCTGAACACCTCATCAAGGACGTCACCTTCGAGAACCTCGTCGTCAACGGCCGCGTCATCCGCGACAGCGGCGGCAAGCCCGCCTGGTATCTGGCCTCCGACGGCGTGCCGATGTTCGTCAACGACCACGTCCGCAACCTGCGCTTCCTCACCACGGCGGAGGCAGCAGCAGCCCGATAACCGCGCCCACGCGCACCACGACGGCGAGTCTCATCCTGACTGTTTCCTAGCCCACCGCTCCACCGCCCCGAAGGAGAAGGACATGAAGGAGATCGATCGACGAACGCTGCTCAAAGCCGCCGGAGGTGTGGCCGCCGCCGGAGTCGCGGCCACCGCCGGCGTCACCGCCCTCGGTCCATCCGCGGACGCCGCGCCGGCCACCTTCACCCACCCCGGTGCACTGCACAGCTGGGGTGACCTGAACCGGGCCAAGGCCCGGGTTGCCGAAGGCACCAATCCCTGGCTGGCCGGGTACAACAAGCTGATCGCCAACGGTCACGCCCAGTCGACCTGGCGACCCAACCCGCAGGCCACGATCATCCGCGGCGGCGACGGCCAGAACTACGGCATCCTGTACAACGACATCCACGCTGCCTATCAGAACGCCCTGCGCTGGTGGATCTCCGGCTCCGCCGCGCACGGCGACTGCGCCCGCAACATCCTCAACGCCTGGTCCGCCACGCTGACCACGGTGACCGGTAACGCAGACCGGTTCCTGGCGGCCGGCATCTACGGTTACCAGTTCGCCAACGTCGCCGAGCTGATGCGGGGCTACCCGGGCTTCGACCTGGCGCGGTTCAAGACGATGATGCTCAATGTCTTCTACCCGCTGAACAACGACTTCCTCCGCAACCACAACGGCGCCTGCATCACGAACTACTGGGCCAACTGGGATCTGTGCAACATGAACTCGATCCTTGCCATCGGCATCCTGTGCGACGACGCCGCGAAGTACGACCAGGCCGTGAACTACTTCAAGAACGGCGCGGGCAACGGCTCGATCCGGCACGCCATCCCCTTCGTGTACGACGACCAGGGCCTGGCGCAGTGGCAGGAGTCCGGGCGCGACCAGGGCCATACCGTCATGGGCATCGGGCAGATGGGCGCCTTCTGCGAGATGGCCTGGAACCAGGGCGAGGATCTCTACGGTTACGACAACAACCGCTTCCTGAAGGCAGCGCAGTACGTCGCGAAGTACAACCTCGGTCAGGACGTACCGTTCACCAAGTACACGTGGGGCACAAGCACAAACTGTGCGTACCGCGAGCACACGGTGATCTCCAGCGCGGGCCGCGGGCACATCAGGCCGGTGTGGGACATCCTGCACTTCCACTACACGCGGCGTAAGTACTTGTCCGTGCCCTACATCTCCCAGATGGCCGCGCAGGTCCGGCCGGAGGGAGGAGGCGGCGACTACGGCTCGACCAGCGGCGGCTTCGACCAGACCGGCTTCGGCACCGTCATGTACGCGAAGTAGGTCGCAGCAACGCCAGCAGGTGATCCATCACCTCGGCCGGCTCGGTGTCGAGGCGGAACTGCGACTGGACCTGTAGCCCGTCGGACAAGGCGATCAGCAGGGTGGCGATCTTCTCCGGATCCGCTGCCGTGCTGATCGTCCCGTCCGCCTGCCGCGCCCGGACGGCGTCAGCCAGGGACTCTCGCAGGCGCTGGTAACGATCCACGAAGAAGTCGTGGGCGCCGTGCTGCGGATCACCGGCTTCTGCGGAGAAGGTCGAGTACAGCTGGACCAGGCCTGGTACGTCACTGTTGTGCCGGACGATCGCGACCAGCTTGCCGACCACATCGTCCTCGCGCTCGTCCAGACGGGCGGTGTCGGCCTCGTCGCGAGCCCGCAGGACCGCTTCGAAGAGCTTTTCCTTCGAGCCGAAGTAGTGCAGCAGACCTGCCTCGCTCAGACCGACGGCGGCGGCGAGCTCACGCGTCGATGTCTTGCGGTAGCCGTGCCGCGCGATCACCTCCAGCGCGGCGCGCAGGATCTCCTCGCGCTTGGCGACCCCTTTGGCGTACGGGCCTCTGGTCGTTGCCATACTTCAAAACCTAGCACCACTCGGTTTTCGCGCGTACAGTGACACGCATGAGCCCGACACCTGTTGACTTCACCGACCTGCTCGGCCGGCTCACGCTCGAGGAGAAGGTCCTGATCCTCACCGGCCAGGACTTCTGGTCCACCCACCCGCTCCCCACGGTCGGGCTGCGGTCGATGGTGCTGTCCGACGGCCCGAGCGGTGTCCGCGGCCCGGTCTGGGACGAGCGTGACCCGTCGCTCAACCTCCCGTCGGCGACCGCGCTCTCGTCGTCCTGGGATCTCGAGATCGCCCATCGGTACGGCGTGGTGTCCGCACTCGAGGCGCGTCGCAAGGGGGTGGACGTCGTACTCGGGCCGACCATCAACCTGCACCGGTCGCCGCTCGGTGGGCGGCACTTCGAGGCGTTCAGCGAAGATCCCGTACTGACCGCCGAGCTCGCCGCCGCCTACGTGGCCGGCGTGCAGGAGCTCGGTGTCGGTGCGACCCCGAAGCACTACGTCGCCAACGACTTCGAGTCCGAGCGCTTCACCGCCGATGTCGTGGTGAGTGATCGCGCGTTGCGCGAGGTGTACCTGCTGGCGTTCGAGAAGGCGGTCACCGAGTCGAAGGCCTGGCTGGTGATGAGTGCGTACAACTCGATCAACGGTGCGACCGCGTCGGAGAACGAACTGCTCGAGACCCCGCTGAACAGTGAGTGGGGTTTCGACGGCGTCGCGGTCAGCGACTGGACCGCCGTACGCAGCCTGGAGAGTGCCAAGCACTCGCAGGATCTGGCCATGCCGGGACCCGGCGGCGCGTGGGGTGAGGCACTGGTCGAGGCGGTGCGCGCCGGGGAGATCAAGGAGGACGCGATCGACCGCAAGGTGCTGCGGCTGCTCAGGCTCGGCGCTCGGGTCGGCGCGCTCGAAGGGTTCGAGAAGCCGGCCGAGGTTCCGCAGGTCGACGGCGTCGCGTTCGCCCGGACCGCGGCGGCCGAGGGCTCGGTCCTGCTGCGCAACGAGGGCGAGCTCCCGTGGCAGGCTTCGGCCTTGTCGAGGGTCGCGGTGATCGGGCACAACGCCCGGGACGCGCGGACACAGGGCGGCGGCAGTGCGACCGTCATCCCGACGTCCGTGGTCTCGCCGCTCGACGGACTGCGCGCGGCGCTCCCCGATGCCGAGGTGACGTACTCGATCGGTGCGGTCGTGCAGGACGGCATCGCGGAGCTGCCGCTGGCCACGATGACGAATCCGCAGACCGGGGAGCCGGGCGCCCGGGTGCGCTTCCTCGGCGCCGACGGCGCCGAGCTGTTCGCCGAGGACCGGTTCTCCAGTGCGCTGGTGTATCTCGGCGGGAACGCGCCGATCGAGAACACCGCGGTCTTCGAGTTCCGGACGACGTACACGCCGGCGGAGCCGGGCTCGATCCTGCTCGGGTTCGCGTCGGTCGGCCGCGGCCGGATCTTTGCCGACGGCAAGCTTCTGCGCGAGGAGGTCGCGGTCCCGGTCGGCACCGATCTGGGTGCCGCGTTACTGTCACCGCCGTCCGTCTCCGCCCCGCTCGACGTGATCGCGGGCCAGCCGATCGACGTACGCGTGGAGCTCGAGCTGCCGACGCGGGAAGGCGGTCTCGGCAACGCCTTCAGCATCACCGTCGGTGTCGAGCCGGACCCTTCGGACCCGCAGGCGCTGATCGACGAGGCCGTCGCGGCGGCGCGCGCGGCGGAGGTCGCGGTCGTCGTGGTCGGCACGAACGCCAAGGTCGAGTCCGAAGGCCACGACCGCAGCACGCTGGCACTCCCCGGCCGGCAGGACGACCTGGTCCGTGCCGTCGTCGCGGCGAACCCGCGCACGGTCGTGGTCGTCAACGCAGGCTCGCCCGTCCTGCTGCCCTGGCGCGGCGAGGTTGCCGCACTCCTGGTCACCTACTTCGGTGGCCAGGAGTACGGCAACGCTTTGGCCGACGTACTGCTCGGCGTCGTCGAGCCCGGTGGCCGCCTCCCCACCACGTGGCCGCACGAGGAGTCCGACGTACCGGTCATCGATGTGACCCCACGCGACGGTGTGCTCCGGTACGACGAAGGCATCCACATCGGCTACCGCGCCTGGCTCCGGGCCGGCACCGAGCCCGCCTACGCCCTTGGCCACGGCCTCGGCTACACGACCTGGTCCCTGTCCGACCTCCGCGCCATCGACCCGTCGTCCGTCGCCCTCACCGTGCACAACTCAGGCGACCGAGCCGGCAAGCACGTCATCCAGGTGTACGCCGAACGCCCCGAAACCACCGTGGACCGCCCGGCCCGCTGGCTGGCCGGTTTCGCCGTCGTCCGCCTGGAAGCAGGCCAGCGCCGCGAGATCACCGTCCAGCTCCACAACCACACCTTCGACCACTGGGCCAACGGCTGGACCACCGAACCCGGCACCTTCAACCTCCACGCCGGCTCCTCAGTCACCGACCTCCCCCTCGCAACCGAAATCCAGTTGCCCTAGTCAACGATCAAGATGACGTGGCGATCGTCGGGTACGCCCACCGGGATACCTCGCGCCGCGCCGCCTCTGCCGGGCCGGCTGCGGCTCTGGCTTAAGGTCTCCGGCGGTTCGGTAGCGGGCGTCGTATGACGCGGCGGCCGGTGTCGGATTGCCAGTAGAGGACCGAGCGGCCGGAGCGGCGGCGTTCGAGCAGGCCGGCGTCGGTCAGGACGCGGAGGTGGTCCGACACCGTGGCCAGGGACAGGCCGGTCGCGGCGACCAGCACCGTGGTGCTGACCGGTTCGGCGGCCTCGACCAGGATCCGGGCTCGGTTGCGACCGAGCAGCTGGACCAAGGGCTCGGCCGGAGTTTCGGTGCCGGCGAAGATCCCGGTGACGGGATAGGTGAGCGCGAACCGATCCGGCTTGCGCCAGGACACGTTGACCTTGTTCGTGTGGGCTGCGATGAACATCAGATCGCGTCCGCGGACATCCGTCGCCGGGTAGTCCCAGCGGTTGACCTGCAGACGTCCCTCGCCCAGCCACCGGACATCGGGACCGAGCCCCCGCAGTACGCCGGACCAGCCGTGCTCACTGAGCCGGGATGTCCGGGACACGATGTCGGCCTGGAGCAATCGCAGCCGCCGCGGCCAGTCGGGTTCGATCGTCTCCGTCCAGATCCAGGTGAGCAGCTCGGCCGCCTGCCCAGCCAGCCCGGTCGACTCGGTCAGGATGTCCGGCAGCGGTGTCCGTACGACGCTCAGGTCCGCGCGGATCTGGTCGTCGTCCAGGCTGGTCAGCAGCTCGAGTTCGTCGGACAACTCCTGGTCCGGCTCGAGCGGCGGGACAGTGAGGAAGTCGGCCACCCAGCTACGCCCGAACGCGTTGTCGACGATCGCCGCCCAGATCGGATTCTGCTGCAGCTGGTCCTGGAAGGCGGCGACGTGGGCGTCCTTCCAGGCGCGGTGCCAGGGCTCGGTGGGCGCCCGCAGGAGCTTCAGCGCGGACACCGTCTCGGTGAGCTGCGACGTGCCGAACCGGGCGTTCGCCAGGGTGTCGGCGTCGACGAGGAACTCGGACAACGTTTCGCCTCCACCCGAAACTGTAGGCGCTGAGGGGTTCTGCGTCGATGCTCGCTTGGCATGAAGGAGCGAAGCGAGTTCATCCTCAAGCACAGTGCATCTCGTGTCCCATCCGCGCCCGGAGCGAAGCGAGGACGTGGATGAGCACCTATCGGCAGATCTTCGCGAAGCGGGAGTTCCGCAGCCTGTGGATCGGCAGCGCGCTGGGTAACGCGTCGTCGACCATGACCAGCCTGACGCTGGCCCTGATGGTCGACGCCGCGACCGGGTCGGCGCTGCTGGCCGCCCTGGTGATGTTCGGGCCGTCGCTGGCACAGGTACTGGGTGCGTCGACGCTGATGTCGGCGGCCGACACCGCGCGGCCGCGTCGCGTCCTGACCATGCTCGCCGGATTGTCGGCAATCGCCGTCGGTGCTCAGGCCGCGCTGGATCTCAATGCGGGAACCCGTCTGCTGCTCGCCCTGCTCGTGGCCTACGGCCTGTCGATCGGCTCCGGCGTACGTTGGGGTCTGCTGAACGAGGTGGTCGACCAGGACCAGTTCGTGCTCGGCCGCTCGGCGATGAACCTGTCCGTCGGCGCCATGCAGATCGCCGGCTTCGGCACCGCCGGATTGTTGCTCCAGGCCCTCAGTCCGTCGACCGTTCTCTGGCTGGCGACCGGCTGCTCGGCGCTGGCCGTTCCGATCCTCCGCTTCGGACTGCGGGACCGCGACGCACGACGGGTCGCCCGGACGAGCTTCACCGAGACCTGGCGTGGCAACCGGCGCTTGCTCGGCCGGGCCAGCACCCGACCGTTGCTGCTGGCACTGACTCTTCCGAACGGCCTGATCGTCGGTTGCGAGGCGCTGTTCGTCCCGTACGCCGGTCCGGACGCCGGCTGGCTGCTGGCCGCGGGAGCCGCCGGCATGATGACCGGTGACCTCGTCGTCGGCCGCTTCCTCAGCCGCTCGGGGCGCCGCGTGGCCGGGCGCTGGCTGCGCATCCTGCTCGCCGTACCGTTCCTCGGCTTCGCCTTAGATCTCCCCATCGCCGTCCTGTCCGTTCTCGTGGCCGTCGGCAGCAGCGGTTACGCGGCATCCCTGTCCCAGCAGGAGGTTCTCGTCGACCTGACGCCTGCCGATCTGCGCGGTCAGGTCCTGGGCCTCGAGTCGGCGTTGCGGATGACGACGTTCGGGATCGTCGCGATCCTGGCCGGCGCACTCGCCGACCTGACCTCGCCTGCCCCGGCGATCACCGTGTTCGCCGCCGCGTCACTGCTCGTCTCCGTCGTCCTCACCCGACCGCTGTCCCGCGTGATGAACCCCCAGGCCCGGATAGGCTCAACGCATGGAGGTCGTGCGGCTGCGGAGAGTCTCGAAGAGGTACGGCCGTAGGCGTGAGATCTTGGCGGACGTCGACCTTCAGGTCGCAGCCGGTGAACTTCTTGCCCTGGTCGGCGCCAACGGCTCGGGGAAGTCGACCGTACTGAAACTCATGGTCGGGCTGTCGCGCCCGTCCTCGGGGACAGTACGACGGAATGCCCGGATCACGAGCTACGTGCCGGACGTCTTCACGTCGCACGATCGGCTGTCGGCGTCGGCGTACCTGCGGCACATGGGCCGGATCCGCGGGTTGAGCGACCGCGCGGCCAGGGACCGCTCCGACGAACTGCTGGACAGGCTGGCGTTGGCAGGTGGTGCGGACACGCCGATGCGCAAGCTGTCGAAGGGCAACGCGCAGAAGGTCGCGCTCGCCCAGGCCTTGCTCGAACCGCCAGAGTTGCTGGTGCTCGACGAACCGTGGTCCGGCCTGGACGCGGCCGCGCACGGGACCTTGCGCGAACTCCTCGCCGAAGCCGCCGCGGACGGTGCCGCAGTCGCCTTCACCGAGCACTCCGACCAGGTCGTCCGCTCGACAGCAACGCGGGTCTGCGAACTTCGTGACGGCAGACTGGTCACCTCGACCGGCAGTTCCCTCACCGAGATCTCTTTGACCGCGGGCCAACAGCTCGACTGGTCCGCATACCCAGACGTCCTTGAGGTACGACGACATGCCGACGGCGTCACGCTGACCCTGCCGACCGGTCGCCACGACGCCGCACTACTGACCGCGCTGAACCACGGCTGGTCGGTCACCACCGTTCGCCAGGTGAGGTCTGAGTGACCGCTCTGTATCGCTACCTGCTCACCAGTGTCCTGCTCTCCCAGCGCTACCTGCCACCGACGCTCATCTTCCTGGCCGCGATGGCCGTCGGCACCACCTCGGACTCAGGTCCGCTCCAGTCCTCCTACGCCTTCTGCGTCCTGGCCATGCTCGTCTGCACCACGTGGCTGACCGTCAGCATCGTCAACCACGAGGACCCGACCCAACGCACGATCACCTTGGTCATGATCGGCAGCTCTCTTCGCGTCCTCGCGATCACGGTCGCCGTCGTCCTGACCTGGTGCATGCCGCTCCTGGTGATCGGCCTCGTCTATCCGATCGTCACGGGCAAGCACGTCGTCACAGCCGGCGCCCTCACCATCGGCGGCATCGCCCAACTGGCCGCCGCCATGATCGGCATCGCCATCGGCTTGCTCTGCTCCCGCCTCGTCATCCCCCGGATCGGCATCGCGATGCTCACCGCCGCCGCTGCCATCCTCGCCGTACTCCTGCTTCGCTGGCTGTCTCCGGTCCGCGCACTGATGAGCCTGCTCTCCAACAACCATCGTCCAGCCGACAACGCCGTACCGCTGATGCTTCTGACGGCGCTGTCGGCGGCCATCCTCGCTGCTGCTGTGTTCGCGACTCGGGGGCTCGCGGACCGCAAGGGATGATCAGCGGCTGAAGCCGGCGGTGAGACCGCTGAGGAGTTGCCGGCGGCCGATGGCGTAGAGGAGGACGATGGGCAACGTGGTGAGCATGACGGAGGCGAGCACGGCAGGGATGTTCACGCTGTACTGACCTTGGAAGGTCCACAGCGCCAGCGGGAGGGTGCGCTTGTCCGGGCTCTGGGTCAGGATCAGCGGAAGCAG
Source organism: Kribbella sp. NPDC023972 (assembly GCF_040639075.1). Lineage (NCBI taxonomy): Bacteria > Bacillati > Actinomycetota > Actinomycetes > Propionibacteriales > Kribbellaceae > Kribbella > Kribbella sp. NPDC023972. The sequence goes on from NZ_JBEZZH010000005.1 coordinate 405,813, forward strand.
GAAGCCGTTCCACACGCCCAGGCCGTTGTAGATGCTGACCGTGACGAGAGCCGGCCGGGTCAGCGGCAGCGCGAGACCGCGCAGCATGTCCCACTCGCTCGCGCCGTCGACGCGCATCGACTCGAACAGTTCCTTCGGCACGTCGCGGATGAAGTTCGCCAGCACCAGCACCGACAAGGGGATCGCGAACGCGATCGACGGCAGGATGATCGCCAGCAGGCTGTCGTAGAGGCGCATCCGGATGATCAGCAGGTAGACCGGGATGATGGTGGCCTGCAGCGGGATCGCCAGCCCCATCAGGAACAACCCGTTGACCCCGGCGAGGAACTTGCCACCGGCACCGCGGACGATCGCGTACGCCGCCATGAACGCGATCGCGACCGCCGGGACGATGGTCCCGGCCGTGACGATCACGCTGTTGAGGAAGTACTGCGGGAAGTCGGACTCGATCACGAGCTTGTAGTTCGCCAGCGTCGGCGCGCTCGGCAGCGCGAACGGGTTCTGGCTGAAGTACGCCGTCTGGTCCTTGAAGCTGGTCACCACGATCCAGTACAGCGGGACCATCACGATCACCAGCCACAACCAGGCCGCCGCTCCGCCGAACCAGTTCAGCTGCAGCAGTTTGCGGGAGTTCAACCGTCCGCGAGAGGTACCGCGGCTCGCCGTACCGGCGCCGCTGGTCGCCACTGCCATGTCACGCACCTTCCTGCTGGCTGGCCGTCGTACTGCCGCCGAGTCTGCGCAGCAGCAGCGCGAGGGCGAGGCCGATCAGGACCAGCAGTACGGCGATCACACTCGCCGGGCCCATCAGGTTCGCCTGGAAGCCGCGCTTGTACATGTCGAGGGCGAGCACCCGGGTCGCGTCGCCGGGCCCACCCGCGGTGAGGACGAAGATCAGGTCGAAGAAGGTCAGCGAGCCGACCACCATCAGCGTCGACGACGTGATGATCGTGTACTTCAGTTGCGGCACGGTGATGCTGAAGAACTGCCGCACCCGGCCGGCCCCGTCGATCGACGCGGCCTCGTACATGGAGGTGGGGATCTGCCGGACGCCGCCTTGATAGATCAGCGAGTGGAACGGGATGAACTGCCAGGACACCACGAAGATGACCACGCCGAGGGCGAGGGTGCTGTTGCCGAGCCAGTCCTGGGTCAGGAACCCGATCTTCAGCCCCGCGCCGAGCCCGAAGTTCGGGTCGAGCAGCGCCTTGTAGGTGATCGCGATCGCGGCCGAGCTGAGCAGCAGCGGGACGAAGAACAGCACGGCCAGGAAGCCGCGGTACCGCTGCCGGCCGGCCAGGAACGTGCCGAGCAGCAGACTGAGCGGCGTCTGCACCGCCCAGGACAGGATCATGATCTCGAACGTGACCCAGATCGAGTGCGGCAACCCCGGGTCGCTCAGCACCGAGCGCCAGTTGGCGAAACCGGTCGGGTGGATGGCGCCGAGGCCGTCCCACTGGGTGAAGCTGAGGAACAGCACCCCGAACAGCGGCACAATTCCGAAGACGATGAAGATCGCCAGCGCCGGGATGGCCATCCAGGCAACCGGCCCGCTCCGGCCGGCGGCGTGCGGCGAACCTGGGCGCCGGCCACCCGGGTGTGGCAGGCCGGTGGGCGAGGCGGCCCAGCCGGTGGCGACTGGACCGCCGGACAGATCGGCCACGTCACTTACCGATCACAGCGTTCATGCTGTCGGCGAACTGCTGGGGTGAGATCGACAGCTGGAACAGCTTGGCGATGTTGTCGAGCAGGGTCTCGGCCTGGGTCGGGCTGAGCGCCTGGTCCCACGACTGGGCGAAGTTCTTCGCGTTCGCCGAGGTGTCGTAGACGAAGTTCAGCCACTCGGAGTCGTTCTTGTCCGTGACCGTGGAGAGCTTGTCCTTGGCGCTCTTCACCACCGGGATGTTGCCGGACTTGACCCAGGCCTCGACCGAGGCGTCGTCGAGGGTGTTGCCGGCGAGGAACTTCTTCGCGGTGTCCTTCTCGCCCTGGCTGGCCTTGGAGGAGATGGACAGGTACTGGCCCGGGTTGCCGACGGTGTCACTCGGGTCGCCCTTGCCGCCGTCGACCGGCGGGAAGTTCATGTAGCCGAGGTGGCCGCCGGTGACGAAGTCGCCGCCGGACGCCTTCATGTTGCCGTAGGTCCAGGCGCCGTGCAGCATCATCGCGGCCTTGCCGGTGAACAGCAGCGCCTGGTCGGCGTTGGAGTCGGCGGTGATCGAGGAGAAGCCCTTGATGAACCCGTTGGCCTTGATCAGCTTCTGCATCTCGTCGAGCGCCTTCAGCGCGGACGGGTCGGACCAGCTGTTCGGCTTGCCGTCGAAGATGTTCTGGAACACCTCGCTGCCGCCGATCCGGTCGAACAGGAACTCCAGCCACATCATGTTGGTCCAGCGCGACTGGCCGCCGAGGGAGAACGGTGCGATCCCGGCGCCGTTGAACTTCGGCACCAGGTCCATGATGTCGCCCCACGACTTCGGCGGCTCGGCCCCGATCTTCTCGAAAGCCCGCTTGTCGTAGAACAGCACGATCGGCGTCGTCGTCTCGACCGGCATCGCGTAGATCTTGCCGCCGACGGTCGCGGCACCGAAGGCGGACGGGAAGATCGACTCCTTCAGCTCCTTGTTCTCCTCGAACCACGGGGTCAGGTCCTCGACCTGGCCGGCGTCGACGTAACTCTTCAGGCCGCCGCCACCCCAGCCCCAGATCAGCGTCGGCCCCTGGCTGGCGCCGATGGCGGTCTTGATCTTCTGCTTGAACGCGTCGTTCTGGAACTCGGTGTACTTGATCTGGGTGCCTGAGTTCGCGTCGTTGAACCGCTTGACCTGAGCTTCCCGGATCGCCTGCTGCGGCTGACCGGTCAGGAACCAGTACGTCGCACCGCTGCCGGCCGCCGCACCACCGGTGGAGTTACCGGAGCTCTGTGGTCCTGAGGTACCGCAAGCAGCAAGGCCGGCCGCGAGCGCGCCGCCGCCGACCAGGCCGAGGAAGGAACGCCGAGATGTCGTGATGGGATCCACAGTGAGCTCCGTACTCCATGCCGCGGACCGTTCCACGGCGCGTGGGTTGCGGGGTGCCCCGACCAGACCGCGAGCACCTCGATGACGACTATGTTTCGTAACGTAGATTTCGGTCGTTTCGCTGTCAAGACTTGAACTACCGGTAGTTTGCGGTCACAGTGAGGTCACGGATTCCCTGCTGTCACAGGCGATCACAGACATCCCGAGCACCGTGACGAATGCGCCGATCACGATCCGAAACCTCGAAAACTTTTCGATACTTTGTCACGGCAAAGGCTTCAGGTTAAGGGAGAATCTCTTGTCCACCCCGACCTCCTCCTTCCCGTCGGACCGGCCTTGGTACGACACCGCGCTGCCACCAGACAAGCGCGCGGAGCTTGTGCTGCAGGCCATGACGCTGGAGGAGAAGATCGCGCAGCTCGGCAGCCGCTGGGCAGGCAACGACATGGCCGATCACGAGCTCCCCGAAGAGGAGACGATCAACGTCGCGCCGATGGAGGACGTGTTCGCGACCGGCGGTTCACTGTCGCTGGAGGAGGCGAGCCGCCATGGCCTCGGCCACCTCACCCGGGTCTGGGGCAGCGTGCCGCAGTCCGTCGAGCACGGCGTGGCAGAGGTGATCCGCCAGCACCACGTCGTACTCGAGGGATCCCGGCTCGGCGTCCCCGCGCTGGTGCATGAGGAGTGCCTGACCGGCTTCACGACGTACGGCGCCACCGTCTATCCGGCTTCGATCGCCTGGGGAGCGACGTTCGATCCGGAGCTGGTCGAGCGGATGGCCGCGGCGATCGGGCGCGACATGGCCGCGGTCGGTGTGCACCAAGGCTTGTCACCGGTGCTGGACGTCGTCCGTGACTATCGCTGGGGCCGGGTGGAGGAGACGATCGGTGAGGATCCGTACCTGGTCGCCATTCTCGGGTCGGCGTACGTGCGCGGTCTGCAGAGTGCCGGTGTGGTTGCGACGCTGAAGCATTTCGCCGGGTACTCGGCGTCGAGGGCCGGTCGCAACCACGGGCCGGTGTCGATGGGGCGTCGTGAGCTGCTCGATTTCATCCTGCCGACGTTCGAGACCGCGATCGCGACCGCCGACGCGGGCTCGGTGATGAGCTCGTACTCGGACATCGATGGTCTGCCGGCGAGTGCGGATCCTTGGCTGTTCACCGACGTACTGCGCGACGACTGGGGTTTCGGCGGAACGGTCGTGTCGGACTACTGGGCTGTGCCGTTCCTCGCGTCGATGCACAGGGTCGCCGTCGACAACGCGGACGCCGGTGCGGTCGCGCTGACGGCCGGGACCGATGTCGAACTGCCGGACACCATCGGGTTCGCGGGCCTGCTCGACAAGGTCAAGTCGGGCGAGGTCTCCGAGGAGCTGGTCGATCGCGCGGCCCGGCGGCTACTGCTGCAGAAGGTCAAGCTGGGCCTGCTCGATCCCGACTGGACGCCGGAAGGTTCGGTCCGCGCAGGCGGCGTCGACCTCGACTCGGACGAAAATCGCGCCATCGCGGGACAACTCGCCGAGCGGTCCGTCGTACTGCTCGACGCGGGCTCGGCCCTGCCGCTGAATCGCGAACTGCGCAAGATCGCGGTGGTCGGGCCAGGTGCGGACGACCCGCGCACGCTGATGGGATGCTACGCGTTCCCCAATCATGTGCTGCCGCGCTACCCCGACCGCGGTCTCGGAGTCGGGGTGCTCAGCCCGCTTGATGCCTTGCGCAACGAAATCGGCGGCGTGGAACTCGTGCATCAGAAGGGCTGTGAGGTCAACGGCGACGACAGGTCGGGTTTCGAGGCCGCAGTCGCGGCAGCGCGTGACGCCGAGCTGTGCATCGCGTACGTCGGGGATCGCTCCGGACTGTTCGGCCACGGCACGTCCGGCGAAGGCTGCGACGCCGAGGACCTCAGACTGCCCGGTGTACAAGACGAACTGCTTGCGCAGCTGCTCGACTCCGGTACGCCGGTCGTCGTGGTGGTCGTCTCGGGCCGGCCGTACGCGCTCGGCGACATCGCGGACCGGGTCGCCGGTCTGATCCAGGCGTTCATTCCCGGTCAGCAGGGTGCGGCCGCGATCGCCGGCGTACTGAGTGGTCGGATCGTGCCGAGCGGCAAGCTGCCGGTGCAGATCCCGCGGCACGTCGGTGGGCAGCCCGGTACGTACCTGCAGCCGGCGCTCGGCAGTGTGGAGAGTGCCGGGATCAGCGGGCTCGAGGCGCGGCCGTTGTTCCCGTTCGGGTACGGATCGTCGTACACCAGCTTCGAGATCGGCGAGCTGAGGCTGAGTGGTACAGAGATCGGGACCGACGGTGAGTTCACCGCGACCGTGCGGGTCCGCAACACCGGCGACCGGTCCGGCGACGAGGTGGTGCAGCTCTACCTGCACGATGTGGTGGCGCGGATCGCCCGGCCACTGAAGCAGCTCACCGGGTTTGCACGAGTGTCGCTGGGGCCGGGGGCGGCGACCGATGTCACCTTCCGTGTGCATGCGGACCGCATGGCGTACACAGGGCCCGATCTGCTGCGCATCGTCGAGCCGGGTGACGTCGAGGTGATGATCGGCACGTCGTCGCAGGACCTGCCGTGTCGTGCTTTTGTCCGGGTTACCGGGGATGTGAGGGTGGTGGGGCACGAGCGCACGCTGACGACCCCGGTCGACCTCACGCCGGTGAACCGCCAGGAAACAGGAGGAGGGTGATGAGATGCCGCGGTTGAAGGGTCGCGTCACCCTGGCCACCGTCGCCGACACGGCCGGAGTCTCGGTCGCCACGGTCTCCAAGGTGCTCAACGGGCGCAGCGACGTCTCACCCGCCACCCGGGCACGGGTGCAGGACATCCTCGAGAAGCACGGGTACGTCGGCCGCCGGCCCGAACCGGTCGAGCGCGACACCGTCGAGCTGTTCTACCAAGGCGTGGTGAACGCCTACTCGGTCGAGGTGATCCAGGGCGTCGTCGAGGCGGGGCAGCTGGCCGGCGTCGACGTCGTACTGAATGCGCACCCGAGGCATCCGCAGACCTCGAGCACCGGGCGGGCCGCGCGCTGGATCCGTGAGTTGATCGCCAACGGCCGGCGCGCCGCCATCGGCATCACCAGCGAGCTCGCCGACGCCGACCTCGCCGCGCTGTCCCGGGCCCGGCTGCCGCTGGTGGTCGTCGACCCGGCCAACATCCCGCAGCCTGACGTCACCAGCGTCGGCTCGACCAACTTCGCCGGCGGGATGGCGGCCACCCAGCACCTGCTGTCCCTCGGCCACCGCCGGATCGCGTACGTCGGCGGGCCGCCCACGTCGGGCTGCAACCAGGCCCGGATGAGCGGTTTCCGCAGCGCGATGGAAGCGGTCGGCGCACCGGTGCCACCGGAGTACATCTGGCTGCGGGACTTCCTGTACGACGACGGCCTGGCCGGCGGAGCCAGCCTGCTCGATCTGCCTGATCGTCCGACCGCGATCTTCGCCGGCAGCGACGAGGTCGCCCTCGGCATTCTGGAGGCGGCCCGCGCCCGCGGTCTCCGGGTCCCCGACGACCTCAGCGTGGTCGGCTTCGACGACACCGAGGTGGCCCGGCTGGCATCTCCCCCACTCACCACCGTCAAGCAGCCGCTGCGCGAAATGGGGGCCGTGGCGCTCCGCACGGCCCTCCAACTGGCGGCCGGCGAAAAGGTCGACTCCCACCACGTCGAGCTGGCAACCACCCTGATCATCCGCGCCTCCGCAGCCCCCAACCACTACCCCTCGATCGCAGCCTCCTAGACTCCTTCACGTGAGCATGTCGCCACACTGGGTGAGATGCTTGGGGCAGATAGGTTAAGTCCGTAACGAAAAGGTCCCGGAAAGCCCTGTCCTGACGTAATCTGCCGGACCATGCACAGAGGCGAGCCCGCCCGGCCCAACGTCGTTCAGTCGGCGCTGCTGTTCCTGTTGGTCAGTGGTCTCTGCGGCGCACTGGTCGCGGGCCTGGCACTTCCGTTCGCCGGCCTGGCCGGAGTCACCACCGAGAAGGCGCACGAGACCGTGCAGGACCTTCCGCAGGACCTGCAGACGGCGCCCCTCGCCCAGAAGAGCCAGATCCTCGCCGCCGACGGTTCGCTGATCGCCACGCTGTACCAGGAGAACCGGACGCCGGTCACGCTCAAGCAGATCAGCCCGGTGATGCTCCAGGCGATCGTCGCGATCGAGGACTACAGGTTCTTCGAGCACGGCGCACTGGACGCCAAGGGCACTTTGCGAGCACTGCTGCGCAACCAGACGCAGGGTTCGGTCCAGCAGGGCGGTTCGACCATCACCCAGCAGTACGTGAAGCTCAGCCTGGTCGCGAAGGCACGCACGCCGGAGGAGATCCAGGCGGCCACCGCGGAGACGTACGAGCGCAAGATCGCCGAGCTGCGCTACGCCATCGCGGTCGAGAGGCAGTTCTCCAAGAACGAGATCCTCAACCGCTACCTCAACCTGGCCTTCTTCGGCGATCGCTCGTACGGCGTCGAGGCCGCGGCCATGCACTACTTCGGCGTCCACGCCTCGAAGCTCAACCTGCCGCAGGCCGCGCTGCTGGCGGGCCTGGTGAAGAACCCGACCGGCTACAACCCGACCAACAACCCGAAGCGGGCCAAGGACCGCCGGGATGTCGTACTGCGCCGGATGCAGGAGCTGAACATCATCACGGCGAAGCAGGCCGAGGACGCGATCAAGACGCCGGTGCTCGACCCGGCCAAGATCCGCAACCTGCCGAACGGCTGCGCCAACTCGAAGTACCCGTTCTACTGCGACTACATCGTGGCCAAGCTGAAGGAGAACCCCGCCTTCGGCAAGTCCAAGGAGGACCGCGAGAACTACATCGAGACCGCCGGCCTGATCGTCCGCACGTCGCTCGACCCGAAGATCCAGAAGGCGGCCGAGGCCTCGATCCAGAAGCACTCCAAGCCCACCGACTCCGCGGTCGCCGCGATCAGCATCGTCCAGCCCGGCACCGGGCTGGTGAAGGCGATGGCGCAGAGCAGGCCGTACGGCACCAAGAAGAACCAGACGACGTACAACTACAACGTCGAGAAGTCCTACCCCGGTGGGTACGGCGGGTTCCAGAACGGCTCGACGATGAAGGCGTTCACGATCGCGGCCGCGATCCAGAAGGGCGTCCCGACGACGTACCGGATCAACTCGCCGCAGACGATCAACCTGAGCGGCAAGAAATTCAGCACCTGCACGGGTACGACGTCCGCCGACGACTACACCCCGAAGAACTCCACCAAGACGATCGCCGACCCGTCCATGGTCGACGCGGCCCGCGCCTCGACGAACACCTACTTCCTGCAGCTGTCCCAGCAGATCGGCCTCTGCCCGATCGCCACCGTCGCCGCCAAGCTCGGCATGTACGACGCCCAGACGATGCAGCCGCTGGAGCAGGTCGTCTCGTTCACCCTCGGATCCGCCGGTCTGATCACCCCGCTGATGCTCGCCAACGCCTACGCGACCTTCGCCGCCCGCGGGATGTACTGCAAGCCCCAGGTGATCACCGCGGTCACCACCAGCAAGGGCAAGGCGGTCGCAACACCAGGGCCGAGTTGCAAGCGCGCTCTGTCGCCGACGGTCGCCGACGGCGTCAACTACGTGCTGGAGAAGGTGATGGAGCCGGGTGGCACCGGCGGCAAGCTGAAGTTCGGCAAGAGCGACCTGGCCGGCAAGACCGGAACGATCAACGGCAACATCGCCGTCTGGTTCGCCGGCTACTCCAGCAAGCTCGCCGCCGCGTCGGTGGTGGCCGACGCCACCCCGAAGTACGAGGACCTGGCCAGACTGACCCTGAACGGCAAGAAGATCGGCGACGCGTCCGGTTCGGGTACGGCCGGTCCAGTCTGGAAGACCGCGATGGAACTGGCGCTGAAGGGTCTGCCGTCGAGCAGGTTCGTGGCGCCGGATGACAAGACGATCCGCGGCAACGTGAAGGATCTGCCGTACCTGAAGGGGATGCCGCCGGCCGAAGCGATCGCCAAGCTGGCGGAGCTCGGCTTCAAGGCCCAGGTCGCCCCCGAGCCGGTGGACTCGGACGCGCAGGCGGGCACCGTCGCCTACACCACCCCGCGACAGGAGGACGGCGCGCCGGCCGGCGCGACCGTCACGTTGTTCCTCTCCAACGGGAGCAAGGCGCAACCGCCCACACCGCCGCCGACACCTCCGGTCACCCCGCCGACGATCAAGCCGCCGCCCAACTTCCCGCCCTGCCCGCCCTGGGACCCGAAGTTCCCCAACTGCCGTCGCGGCCGCTGACCGGTCTGTGGATATCCGCGCGCGGGACGGTGGGGTGGGTCACTAGGCTGTGGCCAAGCATCATCGCCACTGCTGAAGGGAAATCCTGTGACCGTCGACGAGCTGCACCGCGCCCGCCAGGAGTACGACGACCTTGTCGCGCGAGGGCTGAAGCTCGACCTGACCCGGGGCAAGCCGTCGCCGCGTCAACTCGACCTCGCGAACGGGATGCTCGACCAGCCGGGTCACCCGGTGTCCGCCGACGGTGCCGACCTGCGCAACTACGGCGGTCTCGAAGGGCTGCCGGAGCTGCGGGCGATCTTCGCCGACGCACTGCAGGTCCCGGCCGGCCAGCTGCTGGCGGCAGGCAACTCCAGCCTCGAGCTCATGCACGACGCGATCGTGTTCGCGCTGCTGGGCGTCGTACCAGGTGCGGAGCGACGCTGGGTCGACGAGCCGGAGATCGCCTTCCTGTGCCCGGTGCCCGGGTACGACCGGCACTTCTCGGTGTGCGAGCGGTTCGGCATCACGATGGTCCCGGTGCCGATGACGCCGGACGGTCCGGACATGGACGTCGTCGAGCGGCTGGTCGCCGCGGATCCACGGGTCAAGGGCATCTGGTGCGTGCCGAAGTACAGCAACCCTGACGGCACGGTCTACTCGGACGAGACAGTCCGCCGGCTGGCGGCGATGGAGACCGCGGCGCCGGACTTCCGGATCTTCTGGGACAACGCGTACGCCGTGCACCACCTGACCGACACCGAGACGCAGATCGCCGACGTCCTGGCGCTGTGTGCGGAGCACGGTCATCCGGACCGGGCGTTCGTGTTCGGGTCCAGCTCGAAGATCACCTTCGCCGGCTGCGGGGTGGCGTTCTTCGGGTCCTCCCCCGCCAACGTCGCCTGGTGGCTGAGCCACACCTCGAAGCGCAGCATCGGCCCGGACAAGATCAACCAGCTCCGGCACGTCCGCTTCCTCCGCGACGCCGACGGGCTGCGGGCGCACATGCGCAAGCTGGCCGAGCTGATCCGGCCCAAGTTCGAGGCGGTCGACAAGATCCTCACCGCCGAGCTCGGCGGCACCGGCCTGGCGTCGTGGACCAGCCCGGCCGGCGGCTACTTCATCTCCCTGCAGGTCCCGGAGGGCTGCGCCCGCGCGGTCGTCGCCAAGGCGAAGGCCGCCGGTATCGCCCTCACCCCGGCCGGCGCCAGCCACCCGTACGGCGACGACCCGGAGGACCGCACGATCCGGATCGCCCCCACCTACCCCGAGCTCCCCGAGGTGGAGGCCGCCATCTCCGGACTGGCCACCTGCATCCGCCTGGTCGGCGCCGAGAAGGCGGCCGCCGGCTGAGCCATCCGCTCCGGTGTGACCGACGAGCTGCTTCCCTGCGGTGTATTTCAGGCGGTTCTGTGGTGGCTCCCCGGCGGTCCGGGCACCACGCGTTGTGCGGCTACCGGCTGAGGGTCACGGTGTCGGGACGTCGAAGAGGAGGCAGGCGGAAGTGGCGTGGGCCAGTAGCGTCCCGCGTTCGTCGTACAGGCTGGATTCGGCGGTGGCGGTGCGGCGGCCGCGGTTGATGATCGCGCCTTCGCAGCGGAGCAGCCCGGAGGCCACCGTGACCGGCTTGATGAACCTCGTCATCAGGTCGAGTGAGGTGTAACCGACGCCGGCCGGGAGCGTCGAATGCACGGTGCAGCCGGCGGCGGTGTCGAGCAGCGTGGCGATGATGCCGCCGTGCACGGTGCCGAGGGGGTTGTAGTGGAACTCCGCGGCCGGCATGAAGACCGTGACCTTGCCCTCCTCGACCTCGAACCCGGTCCCGCCGACGAGCTGCAGGATCGGCGGCGCCGGGATCTCGCCGTCCCGCATCGCCTGCAGCATCTCCAGTCCGGAGACCGCGCCGAGCGACGCCGCGGTCAGGGCCGGGTCGGACCAGGTGAAGGTGCGGCTGCGGGTCGCCTGCTGGGTCTCAGTCATGGACCGAGGCTCGCATCACCCCCTGGGTCTGTCAACGAGACCTAGCCCTCACTACGATGTCCCCATGAGGTATGACGCACTGGACTGGTCGGTGGAGAACTGCCCGATCGGACGGGCGATGGAGATTCTCGGCGAGCGGTGGACCGTGGTGGTGCTGCGCGAGGTGTTCAACGGCATCCGCCGGTTCGACGATTTGCGGATCCGCACCGCGATCCCCCGCCAGGTGCTGTCCAACCGGCTGGCCACACTCGTCGACCACGGCATCCTCCGCCGGGTGCCGTACCGCGAACCCGGCGCCCGGCAGCGCGACGAGTACCGGCTGACCGAGAAAGGCTTCGACCTCTACCCGTTGCTCATCGCGATCCGCGACTGGGGCGACAAGTACCTGGTCGGCCCGGAGGGTTCACCGCTCACCATCGCCCATCGCGACTGCGGCGCCGTCGTGCACACCGAGATCCGTTGCGAGGCCGGCCATACCGTTGTGTCACCGCGCGACGCCGTACCGCGACCTGGTCCGGGCGCTCGGCCGCGGCGTGCGACCGGACGGTCAAACGTATGAAATAAAGGGTTTCGGGGCCCCTGCCACACTTCGTGAGCAATCCTCGGTAGGCTGCTTCGCGCGACGGCGACCTCGCCTGGATCAGGAGGTTGAGTGAGGCAGTTCAATACGCCACCCGGCTGGCCCGACCCGCCGAACGCCAGGTGGCGACCGCCGAAGCGGTGGGGCCCGGCGGAGTCCTGGCCGCCCGCACCTGCCGGCTGGAGGTTCTGGGTCGACGAGAACGGTCGCCCGGTCCGCGGACCGATCGGCCGGTACGGCGGTCCGAGCGTCGTCAAACTCGGCGCGGGCGCGCCCGTCGTGCTCGCCCTACTCGGACTGGTGCTGTTCAACCCGTTCAGCGGCGACGATTCGGCACCCACCGCAGCTCCGTCGACCGCGGTCGAGTCGGCACCGGCGCCGGAGGGTACGCCGACCGCGCCCGAAACCGAGGCCGCCCAGACCAGCCCGACCACGACACCTACGGACGAATCCACGTGGGAGCCAACGCCAACTTCCCCGCCGAGCTCGAAGCCAACCGAGCCGGCATCATCCACGACGCAGCGGTCTTCGACCCCGAAGCCCACCAGCCAACCCACAAGCGCACCGACCACGACCACCGTGACGGTCGCGTACCAGAACTGCGCCGAGGTCCGCGCCGCCGGCAAGGCGCCCCTGCACCGCGGCGATCCGGGGTACTCCGAAGCACTCGACAAGAACGGCGACGGTACGGCCTGCGACCGCGGCAACTCCTGACCCGGCATCTCGCGGCGGACCGCACGGCAGCACGTGCGGTCCGCTGCGGCGTGACGGATCAACCAGCCTGGGCGGTGGTGTAGACGTTCTGGGCGTCGGTGCCGAAGTACGGGCCGAACATCCAGGTCGGGATGAAGTTGATCTTGTAGCTGTTCACAGAGTTGACGATGCCGGCGCCGGTCGCCTCGCTGAACCGCAGGAACCAGCCGCCGCCACTCGAGCCGCCGGTCATGTCACACGTCATCCCGATCCCGTCGGAGATGAACGCGTTGAAGGTCGAGCCACTGCAGTAGATCAGCTTCGAGCCGTCGTACGGCGCGGCGGCCGGGTAACCGAACGCGTACATGTTCTGGCCGCGTGCCTGGTTGAACGCGATGCCCTGGCCGCCGACCACGTCGGTGAGGCTCTGGCCGTTGAGCGGATTCACCACGGCGGCGCCGACGTCGTAGTTGATGTCCTCGCCGGCCACCCACTGCGGCGTCGCGTAGGTCTTCTTCGCGGTCCACGTCCCGTACGGCGTGCTGCCGTTGTTGTACGCGGGGACGAACACCCAGTTGGTGTGGAACGCACCGTCGAGCTTCACGCAGTGCCCGGCGGTGATCACAGTGCTCTCGTTCGTACTCGTCACCGCCGTGCCGCTACAGGACGCAGTACGGCCCTGGTAGGTGAAGAACACCCGGCCTTCGGTGCTGACGATCTTGCCGCCGCCGGTCCACTGACCGCCGCCGTTCGGGAAGGCGGTCGGTGCGACCGTGGTCGGCTTCCCGGCGGCGACCGTACCGGCCAACCGCTGCTTCGGCTTGAGCAGTCGGTCGATCGGCACGGCGGACCGCATCCGCTCGGTTGTCCAGAAGTCGGTGACCTTGGCCTGCTCGGCCTGGGTCATGGCGGCCTCGTGGACGGTTGAAGGGTTCGCCGCGGTCGCCGTACCGGTCAGCGGTACGACGAGGCCGACGGCGCAGGTGGTTGCCAATAGGGCGGAACGAAGGCGGAAACGCTTCATCTGCAGCCACTCTTTCCCGGCCGGTGGGCGTGCCGGCCGTCCTCACGGAACAGATCTGGCCGGGCCGGTTCCTCACTGTCACCGGCCCGTCACGTCAGGTGCGCAACGATAAGCGCACAACGCCCCGCTTCAAAAGCCCTCGGATCAGAGAACCGCCCGTCGCGCCGCGCGCGACGGGCGGGTTGGAGGTGAGGTGCCGCTCCAGGCTGGTCGCCGGTCCCGGCGCCGCCCTGCGCTCCGGCGTCTCAGAGCCGGATCGACTTCTTGTTCATGAACTCCTCGATGCCGGCCGGGCCGAGTTCGCGGCCGATGCCGGAGCGTTTGATCCCGCCGAAGGGCAGGTCCGCCTGGGAGCCGCCGGCCCGGTTGAGGTAGACCATGCCGGCGTCGATCCGTTCGGCGACGCGGCGGAGGCGCTCGGGGTCGGTCCCCCACACGCTGGCACCGAGGCCGAACGGGGTGTCGTTGGCCAGCCGGACCGCGTCGTCCTCGGTCTCGGCCCGGAACACGATCACCACCGGACCGAAGATCTCCTCGTAGTACGCGTCCATCCCGGGCGTGACGTCGGTGAGTACGGTCGCGTCCAGGTAGGCACCGGGCTCGATCCGGTGGCCGCCGGTCCGCAGCGTCGCGCCCTGCTCGACCGCCTTGGCGATCTGGCCCGCAACCTCGTCGGCCGCCGCGATCGACGCGAGTGGTGGCAGCCGGGTCTGCGGATCGGCCGGATCGCCGGGGACGTAGTACTCCGCGACCCGCTTGGTCAGGCGGTCGACGTACTCGTCATAGATGTCGGCGAGCACGATCATCCGCTTCGGCGCGTTGCACGACTGGCCGCAGTTCCGCATCCGCGCGGTCGCGGTGGCGTTGACCGTCTCGTCCATGTCGTCGGTGTCGAGGATGATCAGCGGATCCGAGCCACCGAGTTCGAGCACGGTCTTCTTCAGGTGCCGCCCGGCCTCGGCGGCGACCGACACACCGGCCTGTTCGCTCCCGGTCAGCGAGACGCCCTGGATCCGTGGGTCGGCCAGGATCGCGGGGACCTGCCGGCTGGACGCGAACGTGTTCACGTAGACGTCGTCCGGTATGCCGGCATCGCGCAGCACAGCCTCGATCGCACGGGCCGAGCGTGGGCAGATCGACGCGTGCTTGAGCAGGATGGTGTTGCCGAGCACCAGGTTCGGCGCGACGAAGCGGGCTACCTGGTAGCACGGGAAGTTCCACGGCATGATCCCGAGCAGCGCGCCGATCGGGCTCTTGGTGATGACCGCCTTGCCACCTTTGATGTCCAGCGGTTCGTCGGCCAGCAACGCCGGCCCGTTCTCGGCGTAGTACCGGAAGATGTCGACCACGATGCCGATCTCGCCGCGGCCCTCGTTGATCCGCTTGCCCATCTCCAGCGTCATGATCGCGGCCAGCTCGTCGGCCCGCTCCTCGAACAACTCCGCAGCCCGCGCCACAATCCCGGCCCGCTCCTCCACCGACCGGCTTCGCCATCCCGGATACCCCGAGTGCACCCGCCCGATCGCCTCCCGCACCTCCTCGTCCGTCGAGTTGGCCACCTCCTCGACCAACTCCCCGTTCGCAGGGTTCGTCACGACATACATGCGGCCTCCATCCACCAACGACGCAAACGCCCAGGCTAACGGCTTCATTCCATACTGTATACAGTCATCTCAGCAGTTTGGTCGGCCATGTCGCGAGGCATGCTGATGTCAGCCGTTGTCCCGCCCCTTCGTCGATCGGATGCCCGCCCGTGTCTGAGCAACGGAAGTTTCGTGTTGTCCTGCGGCTGGTCGCCGTACTGGCTGCTGTTTCGGTGCCGGGTCTGGCAATCGCCGCGCCGGATGCCGCGCCTCCCCCGGATCCCGCGAATGCCTGGCAGTACCCGCACTGGCCGCAGAAGCAGCCCTGGCAAGAGTCGGGTGAGCAGCAGCGGATCGCATCGACGACCGGCGACGGGTTGCCCGGGCCGATCGATCCGCAGAACTGGGAGAACCCGGACCACATGACCTGGAGCGACTACCGCAAGCCGCCCGGGACGAACTGGGCCGATCCGAGCGTCAAGGGGTCCACCCGGACCTTCAAGGGCGCGCTCGTCCTGGTCGACTACCCGAACCAGGATTTCGTCGTGACCAAGCCGAAGGGCTCGACACCATTCGGCAACCCGAGCGCCGAGGCGAACGGCGTACCGCGGGAGCAGGTCGCCCAGTTCTACCAGGACTTCCTCAACACCCCCGGCACGCTGAACCGCGGTCACACCATCCACGAGTACTGGATGGAGGACTCCGGCGGCCGGTACGGCGTCGAGCTGACCGCGTTCGGCCCGTACCGGATGCCCGGCAAGTCGCACGAGTACGCGATGGAGTTCCAGGGCGGCACCGCCTGTCCGGCCGGGGACACCTGCACCAAGAACATCCGGACCGACGCCCGCGCCGCCTGGGTCGCGGCCGCCGGCCCGGAGGTGCCGGCCGGTTTCGACTTCGTCTTCTACCTGAGCGCCGGGCAGGACGAGTCGTCCACCTGGCAGGAGTTCGGGATGATGAAGTTCCCGGCCAAGGAGGACGTGACCGAGGCGTTCGGGCCACCGGACCCGAACCTGCCGAACTGGTCGAACACCCGGTACGTCGAATGGACCTCCTGGGCCGCCGGCGCGTCGATCTGGCCGAACGCGGGCGGCGGTTCGTCGACCCAGGCCGAGAGCTCCGGCATGGGCGTCTACGCCCACGAGCTGAGCCACATCCTCGGTATCGGCGACAACTACAACAACCCGTACGGCGTACCACCGCGGCGCGCGTACACCGGGATCTGGGAGATGCTCAGCCGCGGCAGCTTCAACGGACCGGGTGGACCACACAGCCGGTGGATGATCCCGGCGACCGGCGGTGGGTCGATGGGCGCCCAGCACATGCTGCGGAACAAGATCAAGCTCCAGATGGTCGACGAGCAGAACGTCCTGCGGCTGTCCCGGGACGCGTTGAAGTCCTCGGGCGTGGTGATCGCCGACGTCACCGCCCGGGCCGTGCAGCCGGGACCGAAGGGTCTGGCCGGCGTCAACATCGAGCTCGGCACCGCCGGTGATCTCGCCCCCGCGTGCGACGTCGCGAAGGACCCGATGTGCGACGGCCGCGGGTACCAGAACTACACGATCGAGGTCGTCGACCGGATGGGCACCGACTCGTTCACACCCGACTCCGGCGTCCTGCTGGCGAAGACGAAGAACGAGGACCGGGCGCCGTTCGAGTGGGTCATCGACGCGAACCCGCAGGACATCAACATGACCGACTACGTGCTGCCTGACGGTACCAAGATCCCGATCACGATCGGCGACTACCGCCAGCTGTCGGACGCGCTGTTCCACGCCGGCACGAACTCGGGCAGCGAGTACGAGTACACCGACGCCGCCAACCGCCTGCACTTCTACATCACCAACGTACGGCGGGACCGCCACGGCGTGCTGTCCTACACGGTCGCCATCCGATCCCTCGACGGCGCGGGACCGCAGCAGCGCGGTGTCCGGGTCACCCCGGCAGCCGCGGTGAAGGGCCAGAACGGCGTACTGACCTGCAACTTCCCCCTCACCAACACCGGCAACGCAGGCACCGGAAGGCAACACCCCGAGGACGTCACGTCATACCTCAAGGGCGATGTCTACCGCCTCACCGCCAAGATCGACGGCCAGGGCTGGTCGATGTCCCTCCCCAACGCTCTGACCACCGCCAACGCCGGTGAACAGGTCGCAGTCCCCGTCCATGCAAAGGCCGGCACAAGCCCGCTCGCCAAGATCACCCTGACCGCAGTGTCAGAAAGCGACCCCACCAAGAAATCCACCGCCACCTGCAACGCAATCAGGCAGTAAGTTCAGCCAGCTCGTCAAACGTCCAGACACCGCTGACGCCGGGCGCGGAAAGCAGGTACTCCGCGACCCGGCGAGCGGTCCAGCCGTGTGCCTCGGACAGTCCGGCGGCGATCCAGCGGAGGTACGGAAGTGTGGGCGCCTTCGGCTCGAGATCTGCGGCCGTGCCGTGGGTGACGGTGAACATGGGTACGCCGTCCTGCTCGCCCAACCGGGCCACCGTCTCGTAGTGGCCTTCGCCCATCGCGTGGACGGTGTCGACACCGGGCAGCAGGCCAGCCAGGTCGCGAGCGAATTCGCCGCCGGGTTCGCGGCGCATCTCCTGAGCGGCGACATCACCGAACTGATCCGGCGTCACCAGATAGGCCCGCGCAGCCACCCGTCCCGGCATCTCGGGGTCGTAGAACGCCGACCCTCCACCCCACGTCCTCGACTCCCCCGCGAACACCAGCCCACCCGGCACCTCGACGGCGGCGATCCGATCAGGATCACGCCGATCGCGGCAGCCCGGGTAGACCCGCGCCCCGCCGGCAGGGCGGCCGCCGGCCAGGTAGCACCGAAAGCGGCCGAGCGCGAGATTGGACCCGTAGGCGACGTACCAGACTTGCTGCATCAATCCCCTCAGACTGGAAGCGGATGTTCCGCGAAGGCCTGCTCTGCCTCCGCCAGCACGATGCGGGAAGCATCACGGTACCGCCGATCCGCCTCCGCCGCGGTGTCGCCCACCGCCGTGAGCCCAAGCCGGCCGACCTCGGTCAGGCAGCTGATCATGTGGAACACCACCCCGACCTGCCGGGACTGGTCGAAGTGCAACCCGTGCCGCGCCACGATGTCGAACAGGTCCGCCGGCATCAATCCCTTGAGCAGATCCGACTCGAGGTGATCGGTCGCCACCAGGTGCTTTTCGTGGCCACCGGGGGTCAGGAACAGCGCGGTCCCCGGGTCGTAGCGCCCGTCGGTCAGGAACTGCAACGTCAGGAACGGATGCGTCGTGCCGCCCTTGCGCAGATTCAGTTCGATCGCGTACGGCGTCCAGCCGCCGTCGGCCCGGCGGACCACGACGAAGTCGACCGCGAACCGCCCGAGTGCACCTCTGCGCGCGAGCTCCCGCCCGATCGTCGCGGCATGCTCGGTGATCAGTCGCGCGTATCCCGGCGCAGCCGGGAACACACACCCCAGGTAGCTCTGACCACTCGCTCCGCCGAGCAGCTGGTCGTGTGTCGACAGCAACTCGACCTCGCCACCGGGCACGACCCGGAGCTGGACGCTCGGGCTGCGCAGGTCGTCGCCGGCGATCCGCTCCTCCACGATCCCGCCGTTCTCGGCGAACTTGGCGAGGTAGACCTCGAAGGGCGTCGACGGGGACTCCAACTCCATCTCGCGTAGCCGCTTCAGCACCTCGTCCCGCTCCCCCTCCGTACCGGGCGCCGGTAGCCCCGTCAGCCGGACCACGGCGTTGCCCTCGCCGGAGACACCCTCATTGAGCTTCACGATCGCGCTGTCCATGGCCGGCCGTTCGGCGCGCATCGTCAGCAGCGCGCCGGCCAAGTCGTCAAGGCTGCGCAGGTTCTCCGCGCCCAGCGGATGCGGTACGCCGACCTCCGCGAACAGCCGCCGGCACCCGGACTTCGAGCCCAGTGGCGCCAGCCGCGGATCGGCGCCGTACATCGGGATGCCGAGACTGATCGCGACGTCGCGTTCCAGCTCGGTCGTGTTGTAGGGCACCAGGTGCGAGCGCATCGGGTTCGGGATCAGCGCGCCGATCCGGCGGAGCAGCCGCGGCCGGGCCAGCAGCTTCTCGCTGAGCGCGACCGGCGAGGCGTCGTTGACCGCGATCAGCGACAGCCGGGCGCGGGCGTGGCTCGGGATCACGCCGGGCAGCAAGGCCAGGTAGTACTCGACGATCTCGGGTGCGATCGGCATCGAGGTCACGTAGACCATCCGCAACCGCGGTTCCCGCAGCAGGATCAGCAGGAACAGGAAGCGCTCCTCGTAGGCCTGCATCATGGTCCCGGTCCCCGCGGCCTGGGTCTTGTCGAGCGTGATCGAGGGTACGACGACGACGGACTCGTCGTCGTAGTTCATCCGCATCGCCTCCCAGACGCCGGCCATCCGCTCCTGTAGCTGGTCGAATCGGAGATAGCGCTCGTCTTCGGTGAGCGCGGACAACCCGCGCGCCGCCTCGCCGGGCGGAGTCCACAGGTCGCCGGTCATGGTGCCTCCCGGCCTGGACTGAGGAGCGGCGTGACGAGGGAAGGGCGGGAGGCAAGGGCCCCAAGACCCGTCGGCGCCGAAGGCGAGGCAATGTGTACCGTCATGACGCGATCCTGGAGTTGTCGAGACCGCGGATGCTGAAGGCGTGCACGGTCCGGCTGAACCCACGAACCTCCCGGTGCCCCACGTCCTCGCCGATGACCACGTCGCCGGCGGCGCTGTAGACGCGTTCGGTCGCCAAGATCTGCCAGGGTTCGGCGTCGGCGCACAATCTGGCCGCGAGGTTGGTCACGCTGCCGATCGCGGCGTAGTCGAGCCGTGTGTCGAAGCCGATCGTGCCCAGCGTCGCGTATCCCTGGGCGACCCCGATGCCGAGCGCGAGGTCGTGCCCGCGCCGGCTCCACGTCTCGGCCAGCCCACGCACCCGGGTCCGCATCGCCACACCCATCCGCAACGCGCGTAACGGGCCGTCCTCGCATCGGACCGGATCGTTGAAGAACACCATCAGTCCGTCACCCGCGAACCGTTCCAGGGTTCCCTCGAACCGGAAGATCAGGTCGCCGAGCGCCTGGTGGTACTCCTCCAGCACGCCCATCACCTCCTCCGGCTCGCTCGCCTCCGCGAAGGTGGTGAAGCCGCGCAGGTCGCAGAAGACCACGACGATCTCGCGCCGGTGACTGGCCAGGAACGACTCGTCACCGGAGTCGACGATCAGCTCGGCCAGTTGCGGGCTGAGGAACCGGCGCAACCGGCTCATCCGCTGCAGCTGCGACACCTGGCTCTCGACCCGCGACTCCAGTTCCCGGTTCCAGGCGGTCAGCTCGGCGGTCTGGCGTTTGATCGTGTCCTGGTACCGCTTGATCCTCGCCAGCGACGCCACCCGGGCGAGCAGTTCACTCTGGTTGACCGGCTTGGTCAGGAAGTCGTCCGCCCCGGCCTCGAGCGCCTTCACCTTCTGCTCGTCACCGCTGGCCGTGACCATCACGACCGGCAGGTACGCCGTGTCCACCTGATCGCGGATCCGGCGGCACACCTCGTACCCGTCGATGCCGGGCATCAGAATGTCCAGCAGGACGAGATCGATGTCCTCGGCACCGATCAGCTCCAGCGCCTGTTCCCCCGAGGAGGCCGTCAGGACGTCGTACCCGCGCGGAGCGAGGATCGCTTCCAGCAACCGGACGTTCGGCGGCTGGTCGTCGACCACCAGCACCCTGGTCATGGGGCCTCCCGGCCTGGACTGAGGAGTGTAGGGAGCGAAGCGACTGAAGCGACGAGGGAAGGACGGGAGTCAAAGCCCCATGACCCGCCGCGCCGGAGGCGTGGCATCAATACGGTCATGGGGCACCGCCGAGCCGGAGGAAGTCCCTGACCTGCTCGGGAAGCCGGCGGATGCTGATCGGCTTCTCGACGTACCCGGTGAATCCCGACGCGAACGCGCGCTCACGGTCATGATCCATCGCGAACGCCGTCACCGCCACCACCGGTACGTCGCGGGTCCGCTCGCTCGCCCGGATCCGGCGCAACGCCTCGGCGCCGTCGATACCGGGCAGTTGCAGATCCATCAGGATCAGGTCCGGTTCCTCCGACGCCGCCAGCCGGACCCCGTCCTCGCCCGAGGTCGCCTCGATCACCTCGTAGCCGGAGAATCGCAATACGTCGCGCACCAGCTTGAGATTCTTCGGATTGTCTTCCACGACCAGGATCCGCCCTGGGTTCATCTATGCTCCCCCTCGTCTGTAACGGCTCCCACCGCTCTCAGAGCGTGGAGCAAGGCGTCCCGGCTGACCGGCTTGACCAGATAGCCGGCGGCACCGAGAGCGGCGCCGCGCGCCCGTTCGTCGACGATCGAGACGATGACGACCGGGATGTCGCGCGTTGCCGGTTCGGCCTTCAGCGCCTGGAGGACCGCCCACCCGTCGATCCCCGGCAACCTGATGTCCAGCAGTACGGCGACTGGCCGGACCCGGCGTACGGCGTCAAGCCCGGACTGGCCGTCACCGGCCACCGTGACCCGCAACGCCGCTCCGGACAGGTACGCCGTCATCAGGTCGACCGACGGCCGGTCGTCCTCGATGACGACCACGTCACCGACCCGCCGGCTCGCGTCCGGCCGACCCTCGTTCTCCCTGCTGCGCAAGGAGAATCCGAACGTGCTGCCGGCCCCGACCTCGCTCTCCAACCACATCCGGCCGCCGAGCAGCTCGACGATCCGGCGCGACAGCGTCAGCCCCAGCCCGGTGCCCTCCTCCTGCGACGGACCTCGGCCGCCCTGCTGGAACGACTCGAAGATCCGCTCGCGATCCTCCGCCGGGACGCCGCGACCGGTGTCGGTGACGGCGATGTGGATGTCGCCACCGGACCGGGTCGCACGGACCACCACCGAGCCGCCGTCGTCGGTGAACTTGACCGCGTTCGTCATGAGGTTGAGCACGACCTGCTTGAGCCGCAGCTCGTCGGCGTACACCTGGTCGATGTCCGGGTCGATCTCGACCCGGACATCGATGCTGTGCGCGGTGGCCCGTTCGCGCAGCATCGACGCGGTGTTCTCCAGCACCCGGCGCAGCGGGAAGGTCGAGTACTCCAGCTCCATCCGGCCGGCCTCGACCTTGGACAGGTCGAGGATCTCGTTCAGCAGTTCGAGCAGGTGCCTGCCCGAGCCGTGGATGTCGCGAAGGTACTCCTCCTGCCGTTCGTTGAGCTCCCCGAACATGCGCTCCAGCAGCACTTCGGAGAATCCGAGAACGGCGTTCAGCGGCGTACGCAACTCGTGCGACATGCTGGCCAGGAACTCGGACTTGTGCCGGCTCGCGACCTCGAGCTCCGCACTGCGCTGTTTGAGCTCCCGGAACAGCCGTGCGTTCAGCAGCGCGAGCGTCGACTGATCGGCGAACATCTCCAGCAGCGTCAGCGCCTCGGCTGAAAACTCGCCCGGCCGCTTGCGGCGCACGACCAGCGAGCCGAGGATCTGCCCCGCGCGCAGCAGCGGTACGGCGACCAGCGAGCGCCAGCCGGCCTCGTACAGCACGGCCAGGTGTGGATCCAGCTCGGCCGTACCGAGATCCGGCACCGCCAGCGGCCGGCCGAGCTTGGCCGCGCGGCCGACCAACGTCTCGTCGAGGTGGATGCGGGTCGTCCGCAGCCGTTCGATCACGCCCGGATCGGTTTGGTAGACGCTCCGCACCAGGAAGCACTGCTCGTCCTGGTCGTACTCCATGATCGAACCACCGTCCGTCGCCGAGATCCGGACGGCGTGCTTGGCGATGGTCGACAGCACCTCGGTCACGTCGAGGCTGGAGTTGACCGCCTCACCGACCTCGCGCAGCGCCTCCAGTTCATTGACCCGGCGGGCCAGCTCGGCGCCGCGCGCCTCGAGCTGCTGAACCAGCTTCACGCTGTTGACGGCCATCGCCGCCTGCCCCGCGAAGGCGGTCAGGAGGTTCTGCTCCCGCTGGTCGAACGGACTGACGTCGTTGCGCCAGACGCCCAGCACCCCGACCACCTCGTCGTCGATCAGCATCGGCGCGCCCATCGTGGTCCGGAAGCCCCCTACCCGCTGCAGGTCCTGGCGGTTGTAGTCCGGATCGGCCAAGACGTCGGCGATCTGCTGGGTGGTGTGATCCAGGCCGGCCCGGCCGATCAACGTCCCACGATCCATCGGGATCGGGCGCTCGGTGATGTAGCGGATCGACTCCTCCGACATCCCGACGGCTTTGAGGAGCCGGTAGTACCCGTTCCCGAACACGTACAGCTGAGCTGCCTGCGACCGGCACAGCCGGCGCGCGCTCTCGACGATCGTGGTGAGCACCCGGTCCGGGTCGCCGGCCGAGCGGCCGACCGCGGAGAGTACTTCGTTGGCCGCGGAGAACTGGTCGGACAAGGCCGCGAGCTGACCTTGGATCCGCTGGTGGTCCACGTCCGATCCGGCGGCCCCAGCGAGCGCCCGCCCGTCCATCGCAGCCTCCCCACCCCGGGTCCCCCAGGCCGCGCCATCAAGTCTCCCCCCGTTCGTGGCAAGGAGCAATCACCATCGGTGATCGAACCACCGTTTGAACGCTCGGAACAGTGTGAAACGTGCCTGGAACAGACAGCAGAGTTCATCTTCCATCGGTTAATCGTTCAGGCTAGGGTGCCTGCGATGCAGTGCTGGTGTTCCAGACTCCACCCGCCCCACCGCCCACCAGGAGACGCGCATGCCAGACATCAACCGTCGGAGGTTCCTAGAGCTCGCCGGGGCCACGGCCGCGTTCAGTGCGATGGCGAACAGCATCGAGCAGGCGGCCGCGGTCCCGGCGCATCGCCGGCACGGCAGTATCGAGGATGTCGAGCACATCGTCGTGCTGATGCAGGAGAACCGTTCGTTCGACCACTACTTCGGCACGCTCAAGGGTGTCCGCGGGTTCGGCGATCCCCGGCCGGTGACGTTGCCAAGCGGTCAGCCGATCTGGCACCAGACGAGCAGCACCGGCCAGGAGACGCTGCCGTTCCACCCGGAGGCCGACGACCTCGGCCTGCAGTTCCTGCAGGGCCTGCCGCACAGTTGGCCGGACGGACAGCAGGCCATCAACAAAGGCAAGTACAACCAGTGGATCGCGGCCAAGTCCGCGGTCACGATGGCGTACCTGACCCGCGAGGACATCCCGTTCCACTTCGCGCTCGCGGACAAGTTCACCATCTGCGACGCCTACCACTGCTCGTTCATCGGCGCGACCGACCCGAACCGCTACTACCTGTGGACCGGGTACACCGGCAACGACGGCACCGGCGGCGGCCCGGTGCTGGGGAACGACGAGCTCGGCTACGGCTGGACGACGTACCCGGAACGGCTCGAGCAGGCCGGTGTCTCGTGGAGGATCTACCAGGACATCGGCGACGGCCTCGACGCGGCCGGCCACTGGGGCTGGATCGAGGACGCGTACCGCGGCAACTACGGCGACAACTCGCTGCTGTACTTCAACACCTACCGCAACGCCCAGCCGGGCGACGCGCTGTACGAGAAAGCCCGCACCGGCACCAACGCGAAGACCGGTGAGAACCTGTTCGGCCGGCTGGCCGCGGACGTCAAGGCCGGCCGCCTTCCCCAGATCTCCTGGATCGCCGCCCCCGAGGCGTTCAGCGAGCACTCGAACTGGCCGACCAACTACGGCGCCTGGTACATCTCCCAGGTCCTCGATGCGCTCACCGCCAACCCCGAGGTCTGGAGCAAGACCGCGCTGTTCGTCACGTACGACGAGAACGACGGCTTCTTCGATCACATCGTCCCGCCGTACCCGCCGGCGTCCGCCGCGCAGGGGTTGTCGACAATCGACACGACGCTGGACTACTACCCTGGCAGCAGCAAGTACGTCGCCGGGCCGTACGGACTCGGGCCGCGGGTGCCGATGTTCGTGGTGTCGCCCTGGAGCACCGGTGGTTACAGCTGCTCGGAAGTGTTCGACCACACCTCGATCATCCGGTTCATGGAGCGCCGGTTCGGTGTGCACGAGCCGAACATCTCGCCGTGGCGGCGGGCGATCTGCGGTGACCTCACCTCCGCCTTCGACTTCGGTACGTCGAACACCCGGCCGGCGGACCTGCCCGACACCTCGGCGTACGAGCCCCCGGACAACGACCGGCACCCGGACTACCGGCCGACGCCGCCCGCGGTCGGCAGTGTCCCGGCCCAGGAGCGCGGCCGTCGCCGTACCAGGCCGTTGCCCTACGCATCGGTCATCGACGGATCAGTTGCCGGTGGCAAGTACACGCTGACGTTCAGCTCCGGCCCCGAGGCCGGCGCCCAGTTCCTGATCACGTCCGCGAACCGGACCGACGGTCCGTGGACGTACACCACCGAGGCCGGCAAGAGCATCGCGGACAGCTGGAACACCGTGTACTCCAACGGCGTCTACGATCTGACCGTGCACGGCCCGAACGGCTTTCTGCGTGCCTTCAAGGGCAAGCCCGCCACCACCCTCGAGGTCACCGCCCGCGACAACCCCCACACCGGCGACCTCGACCTCACCTTCACCACGACCACCGCCGTCCGCATCACCATCACCAACGCGTACGGCGGAAGCCCCAAGACCTTCACCCTTCGCCCAGGCAAGACCACTCACACCGTGACCACCACCAGCCGCTGGTACGACGTCCACGTCGCCACCGACTCGGACCCGACGTACCTCCGCCGCTTCGCCGGCCACGTCGAAACCGGCGCCTCAGGCCTCAGCGACCCCGCGATCCGGACGGTCTGACCGAAGGTTGCCTTCAGATGATCGGGGTTTCCGGGGCGCTGGCGGCGGGGGCTTCGGTCTTCTCCTCCTCGTCGAGTTCGTCGACCTTGATGCGGGTGGTCCAGCGGTTGTCGGGGTCGGGTTGGGGGATGGAGTCGAGCAGGAGTTTCGTGTACGGGTGCGACGGCTCGTGCATGACGGTCGACACCGGGCCGCGTTCGACGATGGAGCCCTTGGTGATGACCATAACCTCGCCGCCCAGGTAGTAGACGGTGGACAGGTCGTGGGTGATGAAGAGCGTGGTCATGCCGTGTTCGCGCTGGAAGTCGAGCAGGATGTCCAGGAAGTGCTTGCGCACCTGGGCGTCCAGCATCGACACCGGCTCGTCCGCGATGATGAACGACGGCCGCAGCATGTGTACCCGGGCCAGCATGATGCGTTGCCGCTGGCCGCCGGACAACTGGTGCGGGTAGCGGCCGAGCACGTTCTCGGGCTCCAGCCGGACGGCGCGCAGTGACTCCTCGATCAATTTCAAGCCGGCGGACCGGGTCGACGCCAGCCCGAACTTCTTCACCGCCTTCCACAGCGCCCGATCCACGCGGTAGAAGGGATTGAAGATCGCGTAAGGATCCTGGAACACCGGCTGGACGTCGCGCCGGTACGCGTCGTACTCGGCCCTGCTCAGCTTGAAGATGTCCTTGCCGCCGTACAGCACGGACCCGGCGGTCGGCTTCTGCAGGCCGAGCACGTTACGGGCGATCGTGCTCTTCCCGCTGCCGCTCTGCCCGACCAGGCTGACCACCTGCGGCGGTTCGGCCGCGAGCGTGAAGCTCACGTCGTCGACCGCGGTGATGTAGCCGCCGGCCACCCCACGGGCATGGAATCGTTGCTGCACGCCACGAAGTTCGAGCTCGGACTTCATGAGGCCCTCCGTCCCAGTCGCGGAATCGACTCGATCAGCTGGCGGGTGTAGGGGTCCTGCGGGTCCTTGAACACCTGCCGTACGTCGCCGACCTCCACCAGCCGGCCTTCGTACATGACCGCGACCCGGTCGGCCAACTGGGCGTGTACACCCATGTCGTGCGAGATCACCATCAGCGTCACACCGAAGTCGGTGCGCAGGTCGGCCAGGGACTGCAGGATCACGCGCTGGATCGTCACGTCCAGCGCCGTGGTCGGCTCGTCGGCGATCACCAGGTCCGGTTCGAGGGCGACGGCGATCGCCATCAGCACCCGCTGCTTCATCCCGCCCGACAGCTCGTGCGGATACATCCGCGCGACCCGCGGCTCCAACCCGACCTGGCCGAGCAGCCTGGGGATCAACTCCCCCAGCGAGGCCTTGCGCGCCGGCGCGTGTTCCAGGATCACGTCCTTGAACTGGTCCTGCACCCGCATCACCGGGTTGAGCGAGCTCATCGATCCCTGCGGCAGGTACGACAACGCCGACCACCGCAGGACCCGAAGCTGCTCGCCGTTCACCTTCAGCAGATCCACCGGTGAACGCTTGGCCGGATGGAACATCGCCGAGCCGGCCGTCACCCTGCCCGGCGGTTTCAGCAATCGCAGCAACGCGACCGCCAGCGTGCTCTTTCCACTGCCCGACTCCCCCGCGATTCCGAGGATCTCGCCTCGGCGGACGGCGAGATCCAGGTCGCGCACCGCCTTCACGTCACCGCGGTTGGTGGAGTAGGTGACCTCCAGTCCCTTCACTTCCAGCACCGAGTCATTCACCGGCCACTCCCCTCAGCCGCGGGTTGTAGACCTCTTCCAGCCCGATATTGATCATGTTCAGCGCCGCGAACAGCAACGTCAGCAGCACGATCGGAACCACGAACATCGGCCACGCGCCCAGGGTCAGCGCCCCGGTGTTGATCGCGTTGAAGATGATCTGGCCGAGGTCGATCACGCCACCCGGCCCGAGCCCGATCACCTCCAGGCCGACCAGCCCGAAGATCGCCCCCAGCGCCGACGACGCGAACCCGACCCCGATGAACGGCAGCAGGTTCGGCAGCAGCTCGGTGGTGATGATCTCGAGGTCACGCGCCTTGCTCACCCGGGCCAGGTCGACGTACGGGCGCGACCGCAGGCTCAGCACCTGCGCCCGGATCGTCTTCGCCGCGAACGGCCAGGAGAAGATCGAGATCATCACCCCGACCTGGAACAGGCTGACGTTCTTCGCGTACGCCGACAACGCGATCAGCAACGGGAACGTCGGAATGACCAGCAGCACCCCGGTGAACGTCGACAGCACCCCGTCGATCCATCCACCCTTGTACCCGGCCACGAACGCCACGATCACCCCGACCACAGTCGAGATCACCCCGGCAATAGCGCCGATCTGCAACGACACCGACAGCGCCTTCACCACCATCGCGAACACGTCCCGGCCGAACTGATCGGTGCCCAGCAGATGTCCGGGCCCCGGCACGAGCCACTTCTCGTACGCCGCCACCTCGATCGGGTCCTGGTCGCCACCGATGGCCTTCGTGATCAGTGGGCTGAACAGCGCCAGCAGAACCATCAGTCCGAGGATGACCAGTCCGGCCGCGAGCCGGCGGCTGTTCCGGACGGTTCGCAGTATTGCGGTAATTGCTCTGCTCATCGGATTCGTCGCGGGGAAGCCTCGGCCTTCAGGGCCGGGGCACCACGACTGCCTCCCTTCGGAGATCGGGAACTGTCGGTCCCGGCTGATTGGATCAGCGGCATGTCGCGATACCGGATGTACCCGACCGCCGCACAGCAGACTGCGTTGCTGGAGCAGTGCAGGTATGCCCGATACGTGTGGAACCTGGCGCTTGAGCAGTGGTCGATGTGGACCCGCGACAACGCCGCGGCACCAGGCTTTGCTGCGCAATGCCGGCAGTTGACCGAGGCCCGGGCCGAGTTCGACTGGCTGCGGGCAGGGTCGCAGACCGTCCAACAGCAAGCGCTGCGAGACTTCGACCAAGCCGTCAAGAACTTCTACGCCGGGACCCACCGACGACCGACGTGGCGCAGAGCCGGCCTGCACGAAGGATTTCGGATCGTCGGCCCGCAAGCGGGTCGCGTGGTCAAGCTGAACCGCAACCGGGGATGGGTGCGGGTGCCCAAGGTCGGATGGGTACGTTTCCGGCTGTCCCGTACCGTTCCCGACGCGAAGTCGTACCGCATCACCCGCGACCGCGCGGGCCGCTGGCACCTTGCGTTCGCCGTCATCCCACCACCGATCCCCGCATCTGGCACAGGTGAGGTCGTCGGCGTCGACCGCGGCATCGCAGTCTCGGCCGCCCTGTCCACCGGCGAACTCCTGTCGTGCCCAGGACTGTCGGACCGTGAACAGGAACGGCTGAAGCACCTGCGACGCCGCCTGGCCCGGTGCCGTCGCGGCTCCAACCGGCGACGCCGGGTGCAGGCCGCGATCGCCAAGCTGCACGCCCGTTCCGGCGACCGACGCAAGGACTGGGTCGAGAAAACCAGCACCGCCCTCGCCCGCCGCTTCGATGTCATCCGGGTCGAGGACCTGCGGATCACGCAGATGACCGGGCGACCCAAGCCCAAGCCCGATCCCGAACGGCCAGGCGTGTATTTGCCGAACCGTCGCCGCGCCAAGGCCGGACTGAACCGGGGCATCCTCGCCAACGGCTGGGGCCTGCTGGTCCGGCGCCTGGAGCACAAGGCCGCGGGCCGGGTCGAGAAAGTGAATCCCGCGTTCACGTCGCAGACCTGCAGCGTCTGTGGGCATCGCGCATGGGGAAACCGCGAGAGCCAAGCGGTCTTCCGGTGTGTGGCCTGCGGGCACCTGGCGAACGCGGACGTGAACGCGGCAGCGAACATCGCGGCCGGACGGGCCGTCAGCGCACGCCGAGAGACGCCCGTACGGGTCTCGCCGAAGCGTGAACCTCAACACGCTACCTCCGCGTAGTGGTTGGAATCCCCGTCTCTTCAGGACGGGGAGGACGTCAATTCCAGTACTTGACCCGCGGGTCAAGCAGTGGCAGTAGGAGATCCAGGGGCAGGACGGCGGTCAGCACCGAGAAGATCGCTATGTCGGTAACGCCGAGGATGGTGTTGAAGTCGAGCTGCTGGATCGCCGTGACCAGCGTGGTGCCGAGACCCGGGTAGTTGAACAGCTGCTCGACCAGCACATTGCCGTTGAAGATGAAGCCGAGCGAGATGCCGAACGCGGTGATCTGCGGCAGGTAGCAGTTCCGCAATGCGTACCGGGTCAGGATCCGCCGGCCCTTCAGGCCCTTCGCCTCGGCGTACACCAGGTAGTCCTCGCCGAGTACCGGGACCATCAGCATCCGGGTGGACAGGATCCAGCTGAACGTGCCGATCAGCACGATCGACAGGCCCGGCAGCAACCCGTGCTTCAGCACACTGCCGATGAACTGCGGCGTGATCCCCGGATTGATGGAGGAGTCGTACGCCGATCTCGCCGGCAGCATGCCCATCGAGTAGGCGAAGATGTACACCAGGATCAGCGCGACGAAGAAGTACGGCACGTGAGACAGCGCGATCGACAGGTTGGTCGCGATCGCGGATCCGAGCTTGCCGCGCCGCCAGCCGGCGATCGCACCGATGACGACGCCGAGGACCCAGGCCAGCACGGCGGAGATCCCGAGCAGACCGATTGTCCAGGGCAACGATCTCAGGATCACGTCCTGAGCCGGCGTCGGGTAGTTGATCAGCGACGGGCCCAGATCGCCGTGCAGGATCAGTTTCTCCATGTACTTCAGGTACTGGGAGAACAGGTTCCCGGTGAGGCCGAACTCCTGCTGATAGCGGGCGATGATCTCGGCGCTCGCCTGCTGGTTGTAGATGTAGTTCTGCTGCAGTGTCTGGATCAGCGTCTGGATCGGGTCACCAGGAATCAGCCGGAAGAAGAAGAACGCGATGGTGAGCGCGCCCCACAGCTCGACCAGGTACAGCCCGAACCGGCGGATCGCGTATGCCGCCAGCGGATGCCGTGACAGCCAGGCCCGCACCCCCGAGGAAGGTGCCGAGTCCTGGCTCTTGTCGACAGCTGCCACCGGCGGGGCTTCCGCCGTCACGCCGGTCCCTTCTGCCCGGTGGGCTTGATCTTGCCGAGCACGAAGGTGAAGTGCGGCCACCAGTTCAGCGGCACCTCGTAGAGGTCGTCGTCGGTCGGCCAGCCGGTCCAGAAGGTGGTGTTGAAGAACTGCGGGTAGCCGGTCTGGATCACCGGCAGCATCGGCAGCTCCTGGAAGTAGATCTCCAGCGCCTGGTCGAGCAGCGGTTTCGCCTCCTCGCTGTTCGGGTCCATTCCGGCCAGCTGGTGGGAGACCTCGTCGAACTTCGGGTTCCGGAACCGCATCTTGTTCTTACCGGCGGCGTTCTTGCCGACCGGTTGCGCCTTGCTGCTCTCCCAGTCGGTGTACAGCTGCTCGGGGTCGATGGCGAACCCGGCCCAGCTCGAGTCGATGTCGTACTCGCCGCGCTGGAACTTCTCGTCGTGCACGCTGCCGGACAGGCTGCGCAGCGTGGCCGGCACCCCGACCTTCGCGAGGTCGGTCTTCAGCACGTTGGCGATCGCGTACTCGTCCTTGTCGACCTGCGCGGGCGTGATGATCTCGAGGACGATCTCCTTGCCCTTGTAGGTGCGCTTGCCGGACGCGTTCTTCGGTGCGATCTCGTCCAGCAGCTCGCTGGCCTTGTCCAGGTTGTACTCGAACTTGTACTTGTTCGCCAGTTCGTCGTTCTTCCACTTGTCGTTGGTTGGGTAGTCGGCCCACGGGTAGCTCGCGGGCGGTACCTCGACCTGCCACACCGACTTGCCGATCTTCTCCCGGTCCAGGCAGTAGTTGATCGCCCAGCGCATCTTCGGCTCCGCCATCACACCCCGGGCCGGGTCGCAGTTCAGCCACAGCACCCGCGGGTTCGGGTCGTGGAACTGCGTGGTCTGCAGGTTCGGGTAGCCGGTGTTGCTCAGCTGCTTGGCGTGCTGGGCGTCGATCGAGCCGACGTCGAACTCGGCTCGCTCGAACGCCAGCGCGGCCTGGTCGGCCTGCTTCGACATGCTCTGGAAGATCACGTACTGCGGCTTGACGTCGAGCTTGCCCCTGTTCCAGTAGTTCGGGTCCTTCTCCCAGACGAACATCTTCTGGTTGCGGATCGCCTGCTTCAGCTTGTACGGCCCGGACCGGACCGGCGGGTTGTCCTTGTACTTGGTCGGGTCCTGCGACTTCCACACGTGCTCGGGCATGACGTTGATCGGCGCGCCGGAGATCGCCGCGATGAAGTTGTAGTGGAGCCGCGGCGTCGGCTTGAGCAGTTTGACCACCGCGGTGTGGTCGTCCGTCACCTCGACGTCCTTCACGAACTCCTTCAGCTCGCCGCCGCCGCCGAACAGGTCGGGCCGGTCCTTCAGCAGCATGACGGTGAACTTGAAGTCGTTCGCGCCCAGCGGCTGACCGTCGCTCCAGTGCGCGTTCGGATCGAACTTCATGGTCAGCTCGGTGTGGCTGTCGTTGTACTTGTACTCCGTCGCCAGCCACGGCGTCAGCTTGCCGGTGGCGAAGCTGAGGAAGAACAACGGCTCGGTGGCGAGCTCGACGCCCGCGCCCCCGGGTGAGCCGTTCGGGATCATCCCGTTGAAGCTGTCGAAGACCGTGTACTCGACCTGGCCGACGATCACCGACTGATCCCGCGGGACCGGGATGTTGGCCTTGCCGATCTGGACTGACTTGGTCGCGGCGGGCTGGTTGTTGGCGGGCTTGTCGGAGTAGGAGCCGCCGTTGCCGGAGCAGGCGGCAAGCAGGCCGGTCAGCGCGGCGGCCGCGCCGCCTCCGACCAGGCTCCGCCGGCTCAGCTGATAGCGGACCACGTCATCGACGTCTTCGAACTGCGGGCGCGGCCCTTCATTCGTGTCTGATACGGCGCTCATGACGAACGTCACCTCCGATTTCCTTGCGCGGACAGGGCGGTCACCGACCGAGAGGTGTCACGGACTATAAGTAGCGATGACAACGTTGGCAAGAGTTCATTGCCACGTTGAAACAATCACGCCGAACCCCCAGGTCAGTCGATATACCAACCTCTGACAACGTTGCTTCGCTCTGCCTAATGAGCCGCGGGCGGAGACGTCCGGAGTTCGTCACACGCCGCGTCACACGGCGGGCGTCTTCCATCGAGTACGACGGACCGCACCGGGCGGTCGCGGGAAACAGGGGGAGACATGACGAACACGGCCGTGGATTTCGAGGCGATCAAGGACAAGCAGCGGGCCGCCTGGCAAACGGGCGACTACCCGCGGGTGGGCAACACCCTGCAGATCATCGCCGAACTCCTGGTCGAGGCCGCCGACGTACGGGCCGGGCAACGGGTCCTGGATGTCGCCTGTGGTCAGGGCAATGCGGCGATGGCGGCCGCACGCCGCTTCGCCGAGGCGACCGGCGTCGACTACGCTCCGAACCTGCTGGAGCAGGGCCGCGAGCGCGCCGCCGCCGAACACCTGCCGGTGACCTTCACCGAGGGCGATGCCGAGAACCTGCCGGTTCCGGACACGTCGTTCGACCTGGTCTGCAGCACGGTCGGCGTGATGTTCGCGCCGAACCACCAGCAGGCCGCCGACGAACTGGTCCGGGTGACGGCGACGGGCGGCAAGATCGCGCTGGCGAGCTGGACCCCGACCGGCATGGTCGGGCAGCTGTTCAAGACGGTGTCGAAGTGGGCACCACCGCCGGCCGGGGTCCGCCCGCCGACGCTGTGGGGCACGGAGGATCACCTCTTCGAGCTGTTCGGTGACCGGGTCGAGTGGGTCGCGCTGAACCGGCGCGAGTACGTGTTCCGCTACCACTCGCCGGAGCACTTCTCGGACTGGTTCCGGGACTTCTACGGACCGATCACCCGGCTGGCCGGGACCCTGGACGGCGAAGACCTGCACCAGTTCGCCCGCGAGCTCGCCGACGTACCGCGTCCGTTCGACTACGCCGACGACGGTACGGTCGCCGCCCGCGCGGAATACCTGGAAGCGGTGGGAATCCGCCGCTGAGGGGTCACACTGATCCTGGGGGCATTTGACTGGTTGACCCATCGAATGCGGGGTTTGCCACCGTGATTCCGGGTGGCAAACCCCCAAGCTGGTGGGTCAGCCAGCCAAATGGGATCGGGGGGAAGGGGGATGGCGATGGTGACGATCCGGCTTCTGGGTGCGCCGGTGATCGAGTACGGCGGGGCGCCCGGTCGTCAGCCGCGGGGGCGGAAGGCCTGGGCGCTGCTCGGCTACCTGGTGCTGGCCGAGCGGCCGCCCAGCCGGCGCCGGCTCGCCGAGCTGTTCTTCGCCGACGCCGAGGATCCGCTCGGCGCCCTGCGCTGGACCTTGGCCGAGCTCCGGCGCGCGATCGGCGGACCGGAACTGCTCAGCGGGGATCCGGTGGTGACGGCGCTCGACGGTACGACGATCGTCGACGTGCTGGCGCTGACCGAGCCGTCGGCGGAACCGGAGTCACTGCTCACGGTCGGCGGCGATCTCCTGGAGGGCGTGGAGCTGGAGTCCTGTCCGGAGTTCGAGTCGTGGTTGCTGGTGGAGCGTCGCCGGGTCGCCGGTGCGATCGAGGCGCGGCTTCGGCAGAACGCCATCGCGTTGCTCGCGGCCGGACAGTCCAACGCGGCAATTCCCTTTGCCGCAAAGGCGGTTGAGATCAATCCGTATGAGCAGGGCAACCATGAACTGCTGATCCGGAGCCTCGCCGCGTCGAGCGATCGGGTCGGCGCGCTGCGGCAGATCGCGATCTGCGAGGACCTGTTCCGCCGCGAGCTCGGCATCGGGGTGTCCGGCTCGCTGCGGGACGCCGCTGAGGTCCGTCCGCGGCCGGGTCCGCCGCTGACTGGCCGGGCGGCCGCGGTCAGTCAGCTTCAGGCCGGGCGCGCGGCGATCGTGGCTGGTGCGGTCGACGCCGGTTTGCAATGTCTGCGCCAGGCCGCGGCGCTCGCGGTCCAGTGCCACGACAAGACGTTGGAAGCAAGGGCACTCGCGGCCCTCGGTGGTGCCCTCGTGCACGCGATCCGCGGTCACGACGAGGAGGGCGCGATCATCCTGCACGAGGCCGTCCTGGTCGCCGAGCAAGCCGGTGAACGGCCGACTTCGGTGCTGGCGCTGCGCGAGCTCGGATTCATCGAGGTCCAGGCCGGCCGGCGCAAGACCGCGGACGAGTGGCTGTCCAAGGCCCAGGCGCTCGCCGAGACCGACGCGGAGTCCGCCGCCATCCTCGGTGTACGCGGGATGAACTCGTCCGACCGGGCCGACTATCCGGCCGCCTTCGACCAGCTGGGTGAATCGGCCGAACTCGCCGCCCGCTGCGGCGATCCCCGGCAGCAGGCGTGGTCACTCTCCCTGGTCGGCCGGGCGCATCTGCTGCGATCGGAATACAGCCAGGCGGCCACGGTCCTGGCCGAGACGCTCGAGCTCGTACGG
The DNA here is from genome assembly GCF_040639075.1 of Kribbella sp. NPDC023972. Taxonomy (NCBI): domain Bacteria; kingdom Bacillati; phylum Actinomycetota; class Actinomycetes; order Propionibacteriales; family Kribbellaceae; genus Kribbella; species Kribbella sp. NPDC023972. The sequence continues at coordinate 441,028 of NZ_JBEZZH010000005.1, forward strand.
CAGGAACGCTGGATCGCCTTCCTGCCGTGGCCGCAAGCCCTTGCTGCCGAGCTCGATCTGTACGCCGGCAAGCTGGACACCTCGGCGGAGGGCTTCGAGCAGGCCTGGGCGCTGGGCTGCCAGCTGAACGACCCGTGCTGGGAAGGTATGGCGGGCCGCGGCCTCGCGTTGCTGCACGCCGGCCGGGGCGACTATCCGGGCGCGACCGAGTGGCTCGATCTCGCGCTGACCCGGGCGAGCCGTGAACCCGATCGGTATCAGTGGGTCCACGCGCACGTCCTCGACACCGCGACGGGGACCGCGCTCGACCGATCCGACGGTGAGCGTGCCCAGGGTTTGGCGAGCAGCCTTGCCTCGCTTGCGGCTCGCTGTGACCTGCGGGAGCTGCAGGTGCACGCCCAGCTGCACCTCGGCCGGCTCGGCGACCAACGGGCCACCGCTGCCGCTCGATCGCTCAGCGCCGACATCGACAATCCCGCCCTGCGCGCGCTGGCTCAGTCGTAGGCGGCGTCCACCAGGAGTTCGGAGCTGCGGCCGGGCTCGCTGAGCACCGCGCGGATCACATGCCGCTGGTCCCACCGGCCACTCGCCCAGGCCAGCGCCTTGGCCAAACCGTCGAAGGTCGCCGCATGCGGAGCGCCGTCATCGTCCACCCACCACGACACCTCGGCCCCGTCGACCGTCAGCTCCTCGTGCTCCCACCACATCGCCGGGACCTCGGGGACCAACTCACGCACGATCGCCGGTACGTCGGCCTCCGTACCGTCACCGTCGACCTTGCCCTCGGCAACTTCCTGTGCCATCGGTACGTCGAACAGGTCGCTCAGCCCGTCCGCCGCCGCACCGGAGGCGACGACGAAACCGCCCAGATCCTCACGCTGTAACCACATCGGGCCATCCACGACCACCGCACGGCTCGCCCCGGTGACGCGGGTCAGACCGTCGTCCGCGAGGACCCGGACCTGCTCCGGCGCAGCACCCGGGAACACGGGCAGCGTGCCGAGCTGGCTCCAGAGTCGCAGGATCGCGCTCTCGTCGACCTCGCGATCCGGATCCGCGAGCCGTTCCAGCAGCAGACTGATGCCGTCGGCATCGAGATCGCCGACCTCGCGGACCAGCCCGACCGCCGTACGCACCTCGGGATCGAGCCCCGCCGTCCACTCCGGGGCCTCGTCAAGGAAGCTCGCCAGCACCGGGTCGGCGTCCGGATCGGCCCGTCCTGCCAGGGGTTCGCCGTCCTCGAGCAGCACGCGTTCGCGGATCCACCAGGCCGAGTACGACGGGACACCGAGCGCGCGGTCATCGGGACCGACGACGCGTACCTGAGTGACCAGGGCACGGCGCAGATCCGGCGACGAGCCGAACAGTTCGAGGACCCGCGGCCAGGCATCGTCGGTGATCCAGTCCAGGTCCCGGATCGCGCTCAGCTCCCCGACCGTCGCGCCGTACCGGGAGCCGTCCGGTGCCACGTCGTACGCCCAGTCCTCGATCCCGTCGAGGTCGTTGAGCGCTTCGGGCAACTCGTCGAGCGCGACGTCCGAGGCCGTCACCACACCGAGGGTCGCGAGTACGCCGACCGCCTCCAGCGCGGGCAATCCGTAGCGGTCGAGCAGTGCCTGGTCCACCGGCGCGACCTCGTCGCGGTCGAGCACGGACTCGGCCTCGGACCCCGGAATGACGAGCGCGTTCGCCGGGACGAGATCGCCGTCGGCGTCCCTGAGCGCGAGGTCGGCAAGCCACCACAGGCCGTCCGCCTGGGACGGGTCGGCGGCGACCAGACTCAGGACGGCGTGAGCGATGGCGTCCGGATCGTCGGCTTCCAGCGAGTGCTCGACAGCCGTGCGTACGGCGCTGTCCTCCAGCAACGTGCGCGGCGTCGCCGGCAGTGCGCCGAGGCGTTCGAGCGCTGGGTCGACAGCCTCGGGGTGGACGACGCGGACGCCGTACTCGCCGAACTCCTTGAGGACGTCGACGGGCAGATCGGAGCCTGGGAGAAGGAGGCCGCGGACACCGCGGACAAGGCGGCCGTCGGCGAGCGGGACGGGCAGGGTGCCGAGGGATTCGCGCAAAAGCGCGTCCGTCACCATGCCGGCCAGCGAGGCGTAGAGACCGCGCCACCACTGCGGCGATTCGTTGGCGCCGAGCTGGTCGACAACCTCAGCCAGCTCCAGCCGACGTACCTGGAGGGCATCGAGGGCGGTCCGGAACTGAAGACTGGACCGAACCAGCCCAGGCACGAGCGGTGCCAGCGTTGTGGTGAAGGCTTCATCGGCCCCTTCCACGACCACCGCATCCCGAGGCCGGATCAGCGCCCCGTCCGCCACCGCTCTGAGGATCGCCGTGTCCGGCAGGACGGCGGTGATCTCATCCCGGACCGCCCGATCCAACGCGCCCGCCGCCAGGCCGGTCGGCACCAGCCGCAGTACGTCGTCCCCGTCTTCAGCCCTCAGCCTGAGCAGCTCGGCGTACGCGGCCGCGGCTTCCCGCACCAGCCGATCCGTCAACGGGCCCTGGGCCACATGACGCCGCGTGGGATCCAAGGGAAAAGTTGCCAACAGCAACGCATGCAGACTGAGCGCCTCGTCGGTCGGCGTCGGCGCGTGCACGACTCCTGGCAGCTCGACGGCCTCATCCCGCGGCAGGGCCCACAGGACCGACCACTGGGGCCGGGTGCGTTCCTCGGTGGGACGGTCGGCCAGCAACTGCTCTCGTTCGTGGTCGTCGAAGACGCCGGCTACGCGATGCACGTGCCAGCGAGACTCGGCATCCTCGATCACGCGGTGGCCGTCGGCCGTCGCGATCTCGATGCGTTCGAGACCGGGGAGGGCGAGGAGAAGCGCGTCGCCGGCTTCGTCGAGAAGGCGACGTACCAGCGCGGCCGCGGCCTCGTCTCGGAGGGGCAGGATGACTGCCGTGTCATAACCCTCCGGCGGCTCACCGTGCGCCTCGAACGGCAGTCGCAGTACGGGGACCTGGCCGTCGCGCCGTCGTACCTCGGTCTCCAGCCCGGCCGACCCGAGGTCCGCGATCGCGGCCGCGGTGTCCGCCTTCGAGAAGCGCACACCGCCGCTCCGCGAGAGGATCACCGGCTCGTCCGTGACCGCGAGTACGGCGGCGAAACCGACGCCGAACCGCCCGACTGTCGCCTCGTCCCGCTTGGCCGAGGCGCGCAGTGTCGCCAGTGACTCGACCCCCTCGGCGGACAACGGCGTACCCGTGTTCGCAACGACCAGTGTGGTGCCGCGGAATTCGTACAACACCCGTCCTGGCGTGCCTCCGCGCGCAGCCGCATCCGCCGCGTTCTGCGCCAGCTCGGCGACGACCCGGTCGGCATACCCACCGAGCGCGAGGTCCTCCTCGGCGTTCGCATCCTCCCGGAACCGCACCGGGGCCGCCGCCCAGCCGGCCAGCACCCGCTCCCGAATCCCAGCTGTCCCGAACACGTCGTCACTCACGCGCCGAAGTATGCCCGGTCAGCGGCCCGGTACGGTTCCCGGTTCCAGGCTCAGTGGTTCCTGACCCCGGTTCGGGCTCAGTCGTTCCGGACCGCGGCCCCCTTCGTCCCCGCCCGGCCGAGGAGCAGACCGAGGGCGATCATGCCGACGGCCAGCACCACATGCAGCCAGTTGTCCGCGGGGTTCACCGGCACGAAGTTCGCCGAGCTGTCATGCTCGATCACCAGACCGTAGATGAACAGCACGGCGTACACGACGCCGCCACCGATCAGGAATGCCCTGGCCCCCTGGAAGCTGCGCGCCATCACCAGCCCGACGACACCGAACAGCAGGTGCACGATGTTGTGCAGGATCGACACCTCGAAGATGCCCAGCAGCAGGGCGTCCGACTCGAACCCACTGAAGGTCATCGTGTCGTAGCTTGTGGTGACACCCGGAATGAACCCCAAGACGCCGACCAGCAGAAAGACCGCGGCGACCGCCGTCGCAGCCTTCTGAATCGTCGTCGCCGTCATCCGACCGGCATGTACGTCTGCCATCTCGACCCCTCCCTCTGGCCGTTGCGGTCCACCGGCCGACCCGGCGGACTCTGCCCGCCAGGTACCCCGGGGGGATCCCTCGAACCGGTCGGTTCGGGAGGATCAGGCAACGATTTCGACACGGCCCGGTGCCGAGGTTGCGGCCGACGCGGACGTGGCTGGGGCCGTCGCTTCGTTTGCAGGGTTGCCGAGTCAGTCGTTTGCAGGGTTGCCGAGTCAGGGTGGCAGGGCGCGGCTATCGTGGTCCGGTGATCGAACCCGGCAGTCGGTACGTCGCCCTCGGCAGCTCGTTCGCCGCGGGCCCAGGAATCAGCCCGATCGCGCACAAGGCGGCGGGACGATCAGGCAACAACTATCCGCACCTGGTTGCCGCCGACCTGAAGCTCGACCTCGTCGACGTCACCTACTGCGGCGCGACCACCGCGAACCTCGTCGACACCCCGCAGGACGCGGCACCACCCCAGGTCGAGGCTGTCGGGCCCGACACCACGCTCGTCACGATCACTGCCGGAGGCAACGATCTCGAGTTCGTCGGGACGTTCCTCCGCGGCAGCATGCTGAACACGCTGGCCAAGCCCGCGACCCTCCTCGGCCGCCGGGTCGCGAACCGGATCCGGGCAAGAGTCAGCTACCTCAAGGACGACGCCGCCTACCAGGCCGTCACGGATTCGCTCGTCACCGTCGTCGAGCGGGTGCGGGAGCGGGCCCCATCGGCGCGCATCCTGCTGGTCGACTACCTGGCCCTGGTCGGACCGAGTACCCGGCCGCGTCTCGACGTACCACTGAATGAAGAGCAACTGCCCAGCGTGGCTCTGATGGCCGATGGGCTCGCCGCAGCCTTCGCCAAGGCGGCCGCCACCGCTGGCGCCGAGCTGATCGCGTCCTCGGCCGCGAGCCAGGACCATGCGATCGGCTCGTCCGAGCCCTGGACGACCGGGTTCAGCCTGCGCCCCGGCTTCCTCGGCGGGTTCGTGCCCTACCATCCGAACGCGGCCGGCATGCGAGCCGTTGCGGACCTGATCGTGCGGACGCTGAAAACGTAGGCTCGGACCATGAAGGTGCGGCAGGCTTCGGATGCGGACGTCGACGCGGCGGTGCGCACACTGACCCGGGCGTTCGAGGACTACCCGATGACGCGGATGGGCCTCGACCCGGACAACTACCTTGATCGGCTGACGGAGTACCAGCGACTCTTCCTGACCGGGATCGGCCTGCGGCACGGCCGCGTCTGGGTCACCGACGACGCCAGTGCCGTCGCGGTCTGGACCACGCCGGCCACTCCCCCGGACGCCTTCGCAGCCCACGCCGACGCGTTCGCGAAGCTGGCGGGCACACGCGCGGCGCTGGCCGCCGAGTGCGAGCAGGCGATGGGCATCTTCCGACCCCGCGAGCCGGTGTGGTTCCTCGCCGTGGTCGGCGTCGATCCGGACCGCCAGTGCCAGGGCCTCGGCCGGGCCGTCATCACCCCCGGCTTGGCTGCCGCCGACGCCGAGCACTCCCCCGCCTTCCTGGAAACCCAGGACCCAGCCAACCTCGCCTTCTACGAATCCCTCGGCTTCACCGTCGTCGCCGAACTCGAACTCCCCCACCGCGGGCCGATCCACTACGCCATGTATCGCCCGGCATCCTGAGCCCGGAGGGCGCCTTCGCGATGACGAAGGCGCCCTCCGGCCTGATCAGGGATTGAGGAAGCTGGCGTGGGGTGGCTGGTTGTAGCCGGTGTTCTGCCAGGCGACCGCGACCCGGTACATGCGGTCCTGCATCAGGGAGACGTGCGAAACGCTCGTCGAGTCGGTCGTCGAGTAGATCCGCAACGCGGTGTCGTTCGACGTCGGCCAGATGACCTCTTCCCGCCAGTCGCCCAGAATGTCGGCCTGCAACGCCGGCGTGGCCTTGGTTCCGTTGTTGGCACGTACGCCGCTTGCCGTGAGCAACCGTGTGTCGCCGCCGGTGCCGTACTTGTCGATGTGGGTGCCGTCCAGCAGTTCGCGCTGCCGGTCGCCGTCCCACCAGATCACGAAGTTCGTCGACCCGGGTTTGCGGCTGGCGACCTGTGCGCCGTTCGTCGCCGATCTCAGCCCGGCGACGGCCGACGACCACACCTCGGCACCGGCATGACCGGACCAGATGTCGTCGCCCACCGCACGGCCGTTGTCGCAACCACACGACGCGGCACGCCACAACGTTTGGCCGGTCCGCGCGTCGGCCACCCAGTCGGCCGGTTTGGACCCATCCTCGGACGGCTTGTAGACCTCGAGCCCAGCGCGACTCGGCACCAGATCGCCTACGTGGTAGGCATCCCCGTGGCCGAGTCCGTTGACCCACAGGCCGTAGCCGTTGTCGTCGATCGCCATCGCGCCGTACATGATCTCGTCGCGACCGTCACTGTCGACGTCGGCGATCGACAGCTGGTGGTTGCCCTGCCCGGTCCACGCCGACCCGTTGCTCGAGCTGCTGCTGTCGAACGTCCAGCGCCGCGTCAGCGTCCGGTTCGAGTAGTCCCACGCCGAGATGACCGACCGCGTGTAGTAGCCGCGGGCCTCGATGATGCTCGGCCGCGTTCCCGAGACGTACGCCGTACCGGCGAGGAAGCGGTCGACCCGGTTGCCGTACGAATCGCCCCACGACGACACGGTGCCGCGCGGCGGGACGTAGTTGGCGGTCGCGAGCACCTCACCGTCGGCGCCGCTGAAGACGGTCAGGTACTCCGGGCCGGTGAGGATGTAGCCGGAGGAGTTCCGATGGTCGGCGTTCGCGTTGCCGATCACCTGGCCGGTGCCGGAGCGGGAGCCGTCGGCGGTCTTCACCACCACCTCGGCGCGACTGTCGCCGTCGTAGTCGAAGACCTGGAACTGCGTGTAGTGCGCACCAGCGCGGATGTTGCGGCCGAGGTCGATCCGCCACTTGCGGGTGCCGTTGAGCTCGTACGCGTCGAGGTAGACGTTGCCGGTGTAGCCGGCCTGCGAGTTGTCCTTCGCGTTCGTCGGGTCCCACTTGAGGACGATCTCGTACGCGCCATCGGCGTCGAGGTCGGCGACGGACGCATCGTTGGCGGTGTAGGTGTAGGCGACGCCGTCAGGGGTCGTGCCGCCGGCCGGTTTCTGGATCGGTACGTCCTGACTGGCGGCCAGGGTCGACACCTCGCCGTCGGCGGTCGCCGGTGTCCGGGCTTCGGTGCCGCCGATGAGCGGGCGGATGCTGTAGCGGGCGTTGGGCGGGGCGCCCTCGTCCAGGTAGTTGGTGACCTTGGTGGTCGCGATCCGGGTGGAGTCGCGGTAGACGGCGTACTCGAGGTTCGCCGGGTCGTTGTGCAGCAACCGCCAGGACAGGAAGTTGCCGTTCGTGGTTCGCAGGCTGACCAGACCGCGGCCGAGGTTGGCCGTGTCGGTGGGGACGAGACTGTTGAGGGCCTTGATCGATACAGCAGCGGGCTGGGCCGAGGCGTTCGACGTGGCCGCGAGCGTAGCCGGAGCGTTCAGCTCGGCTGCGGGCTTGGCTTCGGCGTGGGCCGCCGTGAGACCGGCGGTCAGTGTGGTGATCGCGACGGCGGTCGCGAAGAGTGGCTTCAGACGACGTTTCATGGTGGCAGACCGTCCAGCGTCGGGCGCGGGAGCGCGATGGGTGGGGCGGGCCCATTGATCCGCGGACTCCCGTCCCGGCCAGCTGGTCACACGAAACGGGAGCTAACGCCTTCCTGTGCACGGGAAAGCGTTTCCCGTAATGTAGGGGTCGCGCCTGTACGTGTCAATAGCGCTACAACCGGTAGTCCGATGCCGGTCACTTCGGGGTGTGCACCCACGGGGTGGTCGTGGTGACGGGCACGAAACCGAGGCGCTGGAGGATCGGCGAACTGTCGTCGGAAGCGTCGACCTGGAGGTACTTGTAGCCGAGTTCCTCAGCCCTGGCGGCACGGATGGCGACCAGCGCCTTGTAGATGCCCTTGCCTCGCCATTCGGCGAGGGTCGAACCGCCCCACAGACCGGTGAAGTCGGTGCCCTGCTTGTAGACCGCCCACGCCGCCGACACGACCTGACCGGCTGCCTCGGCAATGTAGATGTCGGTCAACCCCGTAGCCTGGTGTCGGACCAGCTCGTCGGCCAGCCAGGACCAGTCGTCGTTCCAGACGATCGATTCCATCGCGGCGATCCGCTCGAAGTCGACCGTCTCGCCGGTACGCCGGATCGCGACGCCGTCGACGGATTCGCGCCCGCGCAGCCGCTCGACGATGTCCGCGCTCTCGGCGACCAGCACGGTCTCCTGTTCCTCGGGTTCGAAGCCGGCCGCCCGGAGCCGGTCGGGCAGATCCGCCGGCTGGTCGTGTCCGCGCAGCTTCCACTCGACCGCCTGCCCCTTGGCGGCGAAGAAGTCCCGCTGGCGCGCGATCAACGCGTCCACCTCGGCGCCGTCGAGCCCTTCCAGCGAGCGGTAACTCACGAACCCGCGATTCGGATACTCAACCCGAATCACCGGCCCATCCATACTCGTCGGCACCCCCGCGCCTTCACTCCCGCCCCGCAGCTGTTCGTCGTACGCCGCCAGCAAAGCGGCGGCCTGTGCATTCTTCGAAGATCCCGTCACACGTGGACTCTGGCACGAGGTACGGCGATCCCGCGCCTCATTTCACCGAGTCGTAGCCTTCGTCACTCCGCGCCACGCACTCCGCCACCAGCCGTAGGAATCCTCGGGCCGGTGCTCAGCCTGCCCGCGACGACTCCGACGACCGGCACGTGCCCGGATCGTGCGGCGCGGGTCGTCGCTCAGGTATTGGTGGCGCTCGTTCTTCTCGTTGGCGAAGTGACTGAGCGAGACCATCAGGTTCAGCGGTTCCATCCGTCCGTCCTCCAGTTCATCAGCACCCGAGGTGGTGCCTATACCTGGACGTCGGATCAGCTCGCGGCATCTTGACATCGGTCGGCGCGATCACTCCCCGCGACCGCGGTCGGCGAGCGCTGTCGGCGACGCTGCTGTCGGGGACGCTGCTGTCGAGCGTGCCGTGCGGACCGGTCCGACCCGTCGGATCAACCGGACTTCTCCGTAGCGAGGACGAGGCGGCGGAGGAGGGCTTCCAGGCGAATCCGGTCACTCGAGGAGAGCTCCTCTACGAGCTCCTGCTCGACGCGCTGGATCTGGTCGATGCCTTCCTCCCAGACCTTGTGCCCGGCCGGCGTGAGGGTCGCGACCACCTTGCGGCGATCGTCGCGGTCATGGGTCCGCTCGACGTACCCACGCTTCTCGAGCGCGTCCAGCCGGTTGGTGAGCGCAGCCGCCGACATGCCGAGCTGCTTGGCCAGCTCCCCCGGCGTCGCGCGGTACGGCGTTCCGCCCCGGCGCAGCATGTGCAGCGTCTTGAACTCCCACCACTGCAACCCGTACTCCGCCAGGACCGCGTCCCGGTGCCGGTCCAGGTACTTCGTCAGCACCTGCAGCCGCACCGTGATCCCCTCGACCCGCCGATCCAAGTCCGGCAACTCGTTGGCCCAGAGGTCGACATGCTCATCCACCGAATCCTTCACCCGTCTAACTTTTCACCGACTGAAGCTTAGTTGTCAAATATTTCGACGTCGAAATACTCTGCGGGCATCATCAACTCCCCCGTGAGGACATCCGATGGCCCAGCTCGCCGTACCCGCACTCATCACCGCCGCCACTCTGCTAATGCGCGCGGCCCGATGGACCGCAGCGACCGACCTCCTCCGCGCCGCGACCGCCGACGACCCAGCCGATCGCCGCGCCCTCGCCCTGGCCCTCGCCGAAGTCGCCGTAGACCAGGACTTCGCCCAGCAGACAGACCAGGCCGGACCCGAACTCACCGCCGCCGCGGAGGCACTGGAAAACTTGCCTGACGCAACCAGCAGCTGGGACCTGGCCATGCTCCACCTGCGCAAGGACTACTCGAAAGCGCTGTTCCGCCCGGACACGACAGCGTCCGGCGCTGAAGCACGCGACCAGACGAAAGCAGTTGCACTGACCGGACGCGCGTTGCACCTGCGCGACGAGGCACCTGACGACGCGCGCCGGGGCTTGGCGTCGTTCTATGCCGGCGTCATCGCCGATAACCTCGCCGCTGACCAGACGGCGGCCTTCACCCACTTCACCACAGCTTTGGAGCTCGGTGAGCGATCTGGCGACGATCTCCTCGCCTCCCTGGCCCTCCGCCACCTCGGCGACCACGCCCACACCGAAGGTGACCTCGAGCTCGCCCGCGAGCAGTGGGAACGCTCGACCGAACTCCGCCAGAAGGTAGGCCATCTCCTGGGGGCACTGGCCCAACAAGCCCTCCTCGCCGTCCTACTACGCGACGAAGGCAACACCGCCGGCGCACGTGCGCTGGCGACCGAGGTCCACCGATGGTCGCACCAGGTCGGCCTCGAGTTCATCACCAAACAGACCGCCGAGCTCATGCGCTGACAGGTCCTAGATGCGGTCGGGCAAGGCGAACTCGGCCGGGACGCCGGCGCTGTAGGCGATGTGGTCGGGTGGCCGGGTCAGGTCGGTGAGGCCCACTGAGGCCAGGAGGCCGCGGTCCTCGAAGGTCAGCAGGTCGGCGGTGTGGAGGGGCCAGGCTGGGTGGTAGTTGGGGAGGTACCAGGTCCGGCCGGCTCGATGGATGTGCAGACCCCAGCGGGCGGTGAGGAACTCTTCGAGTGGTCCTGGTTCGAGCGGTTGACCTACGCGCACAGTGACAGTCGCGGAGGCTTGGACGCCTGGCCAGCGGATGGTTGACGTGTAAAGGTGCTGGTTGCCGTCAGCAACATGTGTCATGCGGGCCCAGCGGTACGGGAGGCCGAAGACGGCTCGGGCGGCCGCGACGACGGGCAGCCGGTCGGCGTCCAGGCTCAGGAAGACGACGCCACGCCGGCCTGAGGTGTCGACGGAGTACAGGCGGACGTTGGTTTCCAGGAACGCGCCCCAGTACGGGACCGCCGGCCCGTAGGGCAAGCCGGTGTCGACCATCCGGAACGCGACGAGGCCGACGTACGTGCGTCCCTCGAAGGTGTCCGGGCTGGTGCCGGCTGGGAAGAAGTGCGCGACCACGGCGGGATCCACGGCCCAGTGCAGGAACGTCAGCTCCCGCCACTCCTGGCGCAGGATCCGCGGCCGCCGCAGCCGCGGTGCCGCCGGCCAGCTGGCATCCATACCACTGAGCCTAGCCGTCAGCCCGCGCGACTTCAGCGCCCTGGAGGTCCCCGGCCTCGTGGTCGGAGACCTCCAGGAGTCCTTCAGATCGGTTCAGGACGAGAAGGCGGCGTCGAAGGAGGCGGTTGGGGGGTCGAAGGCGAGGGAGCGGACGAACTGGAGGGCTTCGGCGGCGCCGACGAGGCGGTCCATGCCGGCGTCCTCCCATTCCACCGAGATCGGGCCGTCGTACCCGATCGTGTTCAGCATCCGGAAGCAGGCCTCCCACGGTACGTCGCCGTGGCCGGTGGACACGAAGTCCCAGCCGCGCCGGGGGTCGCCCCAGGCCAGGTGCGAACCCATCCGGCCGTTGCGGCCGTTGCCGACCTGACGCTTCGCGTCCTTGCAGTCGACGTGGTAGATCCGGTCCTTGAAGTCCCAGAGGAAGCCGACCGGGTCGAGGTCCTGCCAGACGAAGTGCGACGGGTCCCAGTTGAGCCCGAAGGCCTCCCGGTGCCCGATCGCCTCCAGCGCCGCGGTCGTCGACCAGTAGTCGTAAGCGATCTCGGACGGGTGCACCTCGTGCGCGAACCGGACGCCGACCTCGTCGAACACGTCGAGGATCGGGTTCCAGCGGTCCGCGAAGTCCCGGTAGCCGGCCTCGACCATGGCCGGTGGCACCGGCGGGAACATCGCGACGGTCTTCCAGATCGACGAACCGGTGAAGCCGACGACCACGTCGACGCCGAGCGCACGGGCGGCGCGGGCAGTCGTCTTCATCTCCTCGGCGGCGCGCTGCCGGACACCTTCCGGGTCACCGTCGCCCCAGATGTGCGCGGGCAGGATCGCCTGGTGACGCTGGTCGATCGGGTCGTCGCAGACGGCCTGACCGAGCAGGTGGTTCGAGATCGTCCACAGCTTGAGGTTGTGCTTTTCCAGGATGTCCAGCCGGTCGCGCACGTACGCGTCGTCCTCGGCGGCCCTGCGGACGTCGAGATGGTCACCCCAGCAGGCGATCTCCAGGCCGTCGTACCCCCAATCCGAGGCCAGTCGGGCCACCTCCTCGAACGGCAGGTCGGCCCACTGGCCGGTGAACAGGGTGATCGGTCGAGCCATGACGCATGTGCTCCTTTCGTCTAAGAACACGCCGGTACGGCGCCCGGGCGGGGGCGCCGAACCGGCACAGTGATTACCGGACGCCGAGCAGGTGCTCCATCGCCAGCTGGTCCAGCCTCTCGAACCCGAGACCGCGCTCGGCCAGCGCGTCCGGGTCGTACTTCTCGTTGCGGAGGTCGTCGAGCGTCTCGCCGTCGCCCAGCGTGGGCTCGGACAGCTCGGCGACGCGGGCGGCGGCCAGCGCCTCCTGCACCTCCGGGTCGGCCCGGAACGCGGCCACCTTGTCGCGCAGGATCAGGTAGTTGCGCATCGACGCGCGGGCGGTCTCCCACACGCCTTCCTCGTCCTCGGTCCGCGGCGGCTTGTAGTCGAAGTGGACGTAACCGTCGTACCCGGGCCGGCCCTCGGACCCCTGCAGTACGTCGACTGTCCAGAACGCGCCGCGCAGGTTGCCGGCCCCGAAGCGCAGGTCCTGGTCGAATCGCGGACCGTGCTGCCCGTTGAGGTCGATGTGGTACAGCTTCCCGTGCCACAGCGCCTGCGCGATGCCGTGCGCGTAGTTCAGCCCGGCCATCTCCTCGTGCCCGACCTCCGGGTTGATCCCGACCAGCTCGGGGTCCTCGAGGTCGTTGATGAAGGCAATGGCATGGCCGATCGACGGGAGCAGGATGTCACCGCGCGGCTCGTTCGGCTTCGGCTCGAGAGCGAACCTGATGTTGTAGCCCTGCTCACGGACGTACGCCGTGAGCAGGTCCATCGACTCCTTGTACCGGTCGAGCGCGGCCCGGACGTCCTTCGAGCCGCCCGACTCCGCACCTTCACGACCACCCCAGAGCACGTACGTCGACGCACCCAGCTCGGCCGCGAGGTCGAGGTTGCGCAGCAGCTTCGACAGCGCGTACCGCCGTACGGAGCGATCGTTTGCGGTCAGGCCGCCGTCCTTGAAGACCGGGTGGGCGAACAGGTTCGTGGTCGCCATCTCCACCACGATGCCGGTGTCGGCCAGCGCCTTGGTGAACCGCTCGAGCACCTGCTGCCGGGTGTTGTCGTCGGGCACCAGATCGTCGTCGTGGAACGAGATCGCGGAGGCGCCCAGCTCCGCCAGCTTCTCAACCGCGTGGATCGGGTCCATCGGCGGCCGGACCGCCGTACCGAAGACGTCGACACCTTGCCAGCCGATCGTCCACAGACCGAAGGAGAACTTGTCGTCCTTGGTCGGGGTGTACGCATTCATTCGGGAATCTCCTGCCATTGACGTGAAGTCGAGCTGGCCTCGATCGCGGCCAGCACTCGCTGGACGCGCAGCCCGTCGGCGAACGACGGGGTCGGATCGGCGCCTTCGGCGATCGCGGTGACCAGGTCGACGGCTTGATGGGTGAACCCGTGCTCGTAGCCGAGCAGGTGGCCGGGCGGCCACCAGGCTGCGACGTACGGGTGGGCGGACTCGGTGGCGAGGATCCGGCGGAAGCCGGCCGTCTTCGCGTCCTCGGTCGCGTCGTAGAAGTGCAGCAGGTTCATGTCCTCGAAGTCGAACGCCAGACTGCCCAGGCTGCCGTTGATCTCGATCCGGATCGCGTTCTTCCGGCCGGTCGCGAACCGGGTCGCCTCGAAGACGCCCAGCGCGCCGGAACCGAACCTGGCCAGGAACACGGCCGCGTCGTCGACCGTCACCGGTCCGCGTTCGGTTCCCGCCGTACCGGCCAGACCGGAGTGCTCGGCGGCGACCGGGCGCTCCTTCACGAACGTCTCCAGCTGACCGCTCACCTCCGCGATGTTGTCGCCGGTGATGTACTGCGTCAGGTCGATGATGTGGGCGCCGATGTCGCCGAGGGCGCCCGATCCGGCCTTCTCCTTGTCCAGCCGCCAGGACAGCGGCGCCTCCGGGTCGGCGATCCAGTCCTGCAGGTACTGCGCCCGGACGTGCCGGATGGTGCCGAGCTTGCCCTCGGCAACGAGCTGGCGCGCCAGCCCGATCGCCGGCACCCGGCGGTAGGTGAACCCGACCATCGACCTGATCCCCTTGGCCGCCGCCGCCTCGGCGGCCGCGGTCATCGCCTCGGCCTCCTTGACCGTGTTGGCCAGCGGCTTCTCGCACAGCACGTGCTTACCGGCCTCGAGGGCGGCGATGGCGATCTCGGCGTGGCTGTCCCCCGGCGTGCAGATGTCGATCAGCTGGATGTCGTCGCGGCCGAGCAGCTTGCGCCAGTCGGTCTCGGTCTCGTTCCAGCCGAGCTTGGTCGCCGCGGCCGCGACCGCTTCGGGGTTGCGGCCGCAGAGCACGCTCATCTCCGGGTTCAGCGGCAGGTCGAAGAAGCGCGGCGCGCTCCGCCAGGCCTGCGAATGGGCCGCGCCCATGAACGCGTAGCCGATCAGGCCGATGCCCAGGTTCGTCATTTCTCTCCTCTTAGCTCTCGAAGGCGGTGGGCAGGTACTGGTCCACGTTGTCCTTGGTCACCACCGGTGCGTACAGCTGGATGGTGCGCGGCACCTCGACCTCCACCAGGTCGCCGAGGGCCTTCTTCTGCACCAGCAGCCGGGCCAGCCGGACGCCGTCCGCGCCCTGCGTGGACGGGTAGATGACGGTTGCCCGCAGCAAATTGGCGCCGGACTTGATGTCGCGCATCACGTTCGCCGAGCCGGCCCCGCCGACCACGAAGAACTCCTTGCGGCCGGAGTTCTTGATCGCCGCCATCACGCCGACGCCCTGGTCGTCGTCGTGGTTCCAGATCGCGTCGAGCTTCGGCGCCGCCTGCAACAGGTTGGCGGCGGCCTTCTCACCGGACTCGACGGTGAACTCGGCGGCGACCCGGTTGCTCACCTTCAGGCCGCAGTCGGCCAGTGCCTCCTTGAAGCCCTGGCTGCGGGCCTGGGTCAGCGGCAGCGAGTCGATCCCGGCGATCTCGGCGATCACCGCGTCCTTCTTGCCCTTCAGCTCCTGGCAGATGTAGGTGCCGGCGGAGATGCCCATCCCCTTGTTGTCACCGAGGATGGTGGTCCGGGCCGCGAACGTGCTGTCGAACTCGCGGTCCACGTTCACCACGGTGATGCCGGCCTCCATCGCCTTGATCGCCACCGGCGTGAGCGCCGCGCCGTCGAACGGCAGCAGCACGATCGCGTCCACCTTCTGGTTGATGAAGGTCTCCACCTGGCTGATCTGCAGGTTCACATCGTTGGTACCCTCGGCAACGATCAGCTCGATGTCGGAGTACTTCTTCGCCTCCGCCTGGGTGGCCTTGGTGATGGCGCCCATCCAGCCGTGGTCGGCGGCCGGCGCGGAGAACCCGATCCGGACCTTCTGCCCCGGCTCGTCGTTCTTCCCGGCCGCGACGCCGGAGTTCGCGGGCGGGTTGTCGTTCTTCTCGGCCTCCGGGGTGTTGCTGGTGCAGGCCGCCAGCGCGACCACGCTCAAGCCGGCGACGATCAGGGTTCGGACGGAACGTGCGGACATCATTGTCCTCCTTCTACGGGCGGGTGGTGCGGGCGGCGGAGACACGATCGCCTCCGGCCAGCCGCTGCTGGAGAAGAACGGCGATCACGATGATCAGGCCCTTGGCCACCGACTGGGCGGAGATGCTCAGGTTGTTCAGGGTGAAGACGTTGTTCAGGGTGGTGAAGATCAGTACGCCGAACACCGTGCCGACGATCGTTCCGCGGCCACCGGACAGCAGCGTGCCGCCGATCACCACGGCCGCGATCGCGTCCAGCTCGTACAACTGACCGTGGGTCGAACTGCCGGTCGTCGTCCGGGCCATCAGCATCACGGCGGCGATCCCGCAGCACAGTCCGGCCAGGACATAGAGCGCGACGGTGTGCCGCTGCACCTTGATCCCGGCGAGCCGGGCGGCTTCGGCGTTACCGCCGACGGCGAAGGTACGGCGGCCGAACGTGGTCCGGTTCAGCACCACCCAGCCGGCCGCGGCGACCAGCACGAAGATCCAGACCAGCACCGGTACGCCGATCAGCGACCCGCCGAAGAAGTCGACGAAGCCGTTCACCGAGATGATCTGCGTCCTGCGGTCGGAGATGATCTCGGCCAGGCCACGCGCGGCGGCCAGCATCGCCAGCGTCGCGATGAACGGCACGACCTTGCCGTAGGCAACGAGCAGTCCGTTGACCAGACCACAGGCCGCTCCGACCACGAGCGCCGTACTGACCATGAAGATCCAGTGGGCGTCGGTCGCCAGCTGCTGGGTCGCCAGCGTGGTGGCCCAGACCGAGGCTAGGGCGACCATTGCGCCGACGGACAGGTCGATACCGCCGCCGGTGATCACGAACGTCATGCCGATGCTGACCACGCCGATGACAGCGGCCAGCCGCAGGATGGTCAGCAGGTTGGCGCCCGTCGCGAAGGTGTCGCCGGCGGTGACGATGCCGACGAGGCAGAGCAGGACCAACGCCACCACCAGGCCGACGTTGCGTCCCATGCCGGTTCTCAGCGGGTTGCCGGACCGCGGCACCGCGGGCGGTGTGACGGTCGCTTGCGACGATGCGGTCTGCTCAGGGGGTCGGGCAACGTCCTCTCTCATGACACGGCACTTCCTTCCATCACCAGGTCGAGGACCTGGTGCTCGTCGATGTCTTGCGCGGGTCCGCTGTGCACGGCCCGTCCCTCCCGCAGTACGACGACCCGGTCGGCGAGACCGAGAACTTCCTCGACCTCGCTGGAGACCAGCACGATCGCGACCCCGTTGGCGGCCAGCTTGTGAATCAGCGCGTAGATCTCGGACCGCGCGCCGACGTCGACACCCCGCGTCGGTTCGTCGAGGAGCAGGACGCGGCAGTCCCGCAACAGCCACCGGGCCAGCACGACCTTCTGCTGGTTGCCGCCGGACAGGTTGCGGACCGGATGGTCCACGCCGGCCGGGCGGACATCCAGCGCCCTGGACAGTTCAGCGGCCGCTTCCCGCTCGGCCCGGCCGTTCAGGAATCCCCCGCTGGCGAACCGCTGCATGGTCGACACCGTGATGTTCTTGTAGACGGCCTCGTCCAGCAGCAGCGCCTGGCTCTTCCGCTCCTCCGGCGCCAGCCCGACGCCCGCCTTCACGGCGGCCTGCACCCGGCCCGGTCGCAGCGTCACGCCGTCGACCCGTACCGATCCGGCCGCTGCCCGGCGAGCGCCGTACACGGTCTCCAGTACTTCGGAACGGCCCGAGCCGACCAGTCCGGCCAGACCGAGGATCTCGCCGGCCCGGACGGTGAAGCCGATCCCGGCGAACTCGCCCGGCCGGGTCAGCCTGTCCACCTCGAGCACGACCGGCGCGGTACTGAGGATCTCCCGGCGGGGCGGGAAGACGTACTCGATCGAGCGGCCGGTCATCAACCGGATGAGTTCCTTGGTGGGCGTCTCGCGTGCGTCGAGACCGGTCGCGACGGTGGCGCCGTCCTTCAGCACGGTGACGCGGTCGCCGATCTGGCGGATCTCCTCGAGCCGGTGCGAGATGTAGACCACGGCGACACCGCGCGCGGTGAGGTCGCGGATGACCCGGAACAGGTTGGCGACCTCTTCGGGGTCGAGCACCGCGGACGGTTCGTCCATCACGATCAGGCGGGCGTCCCGGGACAGCGCGCGGGCCATGCTGACCACCTGCTGTCCCGCGGCCGGAAGCGAGCCGACCGTGCGGTGGACAGGGATCTCGCCGTGACCCAGACCGCGGAGGATCTCGCGGGCCCGGGCGGTCGCCTCGTGCCTGCGGCTGAAGCCGAACCGGGCCGGCTCGTGACCGAGAAAGATGTTCTCGGCAACGGTCAGCTCCGGGACCAGGTCGAGCTCCTGGTAGATCGCGGCGATGCCCCGCTGGATCGCGGCGGTCGGGGTGTTGAGCTGCACCTGCTCGCCGTTGATGTGGATCGTGCCGGCATCGGGCTGGTGGGCGCCGGTCAGCACCCGGATGAGCGTGGACTTGCCCGCGCCGTTCTGGCCGAGCAGGCAGTGCACCTCACCGGTGCGGACATCCAGGTCCACGCCGTCGAGGGCCCGGACCCCGGGGAACTCCTTGACGATGCCGGTCATCGTGAGCAGGTCCCTCATTGCGCCACCCCCGCTTCGGCCCGGCCGATCGTCGTCGGGTCGACGAAGACCTGGTCGAGCGAGATCTGCGCACCGCCGCGCACCGCCGCGGTGAAACCGAGCTCCGAGCGCACCACGCGGCAGCCGCCGCCGTCCGGGGCGATCACGCGCTCGCGGATCGCCGTCTCCAGTGGTTCCTCCAGCCACGGCCCGAGGACGGCGAAGTAGCCGCCGAGCACGAGCACGTCCGGGTTCAGGATGTTCACCAGGATCGCTCCCCCAATCCCCAGCCAGGTTCCGACCTCGTCCAGCGCGGTCAGCGTCCGCTCGTCACCGGCCTCCGCGCGCGCGGTGATCTCGGCCAGCCGCCGATCGACGTCCAGCGACGGATCGCGGACCGGATCGTCAGAGTCCGTTGCCTTGTGCAACAGTGCGGTCAAGCCGACGACCGTCTCCCAGCAGCCGGTCCGCCCGCAGCCGCAGGCCCGGCCGGCCGGCGCCACCGGCATGTGCCCGACCTCGCCGCTGTACCCGTGCCCGCCGCGGAGCAGATGCCCGTTCGACACCACCCCACCGCCGACACCGACCGCCCCGGTCAGCAGGACGATGTCCTGGACCGCCTCGGACTTCCGCAGCTCCGAGTACGCCGCCAGCGCCGCGAGGTTCGCCTCGTTGTCCACATGCAGCGGGTACGACGGCTCGCCCAGCCGCTCGCGCATCTCGCGGACGACCGGGATCTCGCCCCAGCCCAGGTTCGGCGCCAGCTTGAGCTCACCGGCGTCGACCTGAACCAGACCCGGTACGGCGAGGGTCACACCGGCGACCTGGCCACCTCGAGCGTCGACCGCCGCGACGGCTTCGCGCATCACCTCGGCCAGGCGGTCGAGCGTCGTACCCGGGTCGAGGTGGGCGACGTCCAGCGGGACACGTCGTTCGCTGACGGTGTCGCCGGACAGGTCGAGGGCGGTGACGGCGAGGTAGTCGACGTTGATCTCGGCACCCACGCCGCAGACTCCGGTGCCGTCGAGCTCGACGAGCTGGCCGGGGCGCCCGAGTGCGCGGGTGGAGTCGGCCGGGCCTTCGCGGAGCAGGCCTCGCTCGACGAGCTCGGCGACCAGGCTGCTCACGGTTGCCTTGTTGAGGCCGGTGTCGGCGGCGATCCGCGCCCGGGAGCGTGGGCCGAGGTCGCGGACGTGGCGCAGGACGACGGAGAGGTTGTTACGGCGGAGCGAGACGTGGTCGGCGGCAACGACCCGGTTTCCCCGGCGGCGGCCGTCCGTCAGCGTCATACGAAACCCCACCCCACCAGTCGTCGTGAGCCCGTTGACAGACTTTGTCTGTTGAACCAACAAACTAAGTACGGCGCTGAAGCGGCGTCAAGATGTTGCGACGGTGTATTTGCCAACCCACCCCGACAGCCCCGACCAGGTGTCGCCGACCGTACTGGGCAAACGCTCTCTCTGACCAGAGCCTGCGTTGGTTCCGGAACTTGCGTACTGGCCGTTCAACTCTTGCGCGACCTATGAAGCGTTTGTACTCTCGCCGCACCTCTCCTGCCCGCCCCCATCAGGAGCTTCAGATGACCCTTTCCCGGCGCGCTTTCCTCGCCGCCACCGCCGCGACCACCCTGGGCGGCACGCAGCTCGCCTCCGCCACCAGCCCGCCAGGGGATGTGGTCGGCAAGGTGGTGCGACACGGCCGGCCCGGCTACCTGGACGTGTACCACGCGTTCCAAGGCCAGGCACCACTGAGCTCGGTGCGGCCTACACCTCCGACGCTCTAGAACAACTCGAGGCTGTCGGACGCCAGGGTGATGACCGCGTCGTCGAGGTAGAGACGGCAGGCGATCGCGTGGCCGGCGCAGGTGAGCAGGGCCGGGCCGGCCGCGTCGACGACGCGGTAGGCGACCGGGTGCTCACAGCGCTCGACAGCGCCCTCGTTCGTGCGGTGGCAGCCGAGCACGTGGCAGGTGACGGTCTCGCCGACGTTCATCAAGGTGAGGCCGTGCTCGGGGCAGACGCCCCAGCCGACACCGCACGGCTGACCTTCGTTCGCGGCCAGTCGAATCAGGCTGCCCGCGGTCGCCTCCAGCTCACCGGCGATGGACCGAAAGGTGCTGGCGGCCTGGTCGAGGTCACGGCGGAAACGCCGCAACTGAGGGGTTTCCGGCATACCGCGGGTGGCCGCCTGCAGGTTCTCCGACAGTGCCATCGCGGCGACAGCGATCTCGTCGACCCGGACGGGTGTGTTGAACTCGCCCAACGTGGTGCCGTTCGTCCGGCCGTTGGTGCGCGGCGTCCACTCCTCCGCGGGCTGAGCGGTTTCGTCCGGCTCGGCGGTCTCGCCCGCCGCGAGGTCGTCCATCTGAGACTCCGGTTGCGGAGCGTGACCATTGGTCCCGTTCGCCGCCGCGGTCCCGTTCACCGGGAGCCGGCTCTCCTGCGCTGTCCGCCCGTTCATACAGCCTCACTCGTCTGGTGCCTGGCCATCGCCATGCCCGCCCCCTGATGTGCCTCCGGTGGCCGATCGTGCCATGTCTCCGGTGCCCACGACCAGAGGAAATCACTCCGCGTCACGCACCGCTCCCCCTCCCTTGCACAACGCAACGATCCGCACCGGACTCCGGGCAGCTTCCCCACTCTACGTCGGCATAACCACACGCTGAGCATTCCTCAACGCTGCTGTAACATTTCGCACTGAGGGTCACCGCCGGGTAGCAGTCAGGTGCTGCCGGAGGAACTCGACGGTCCGGGCGCGGGCCTGCACGGCCGAGTTCGGCGGGTTCTCCCGCAGCTCGCGGGTGAGCACCGAGTGAGCCGTCCTGCCGTAGCCGTCAGGATTACCCGGACCGCTGTCGAGCTCGATCACCTCGAACGCGTCGCCGAGCTGTTCGCGCAGCGTGGTGAACCGTTCGGCCGGTGACATCCGGTCACGGCTGAACCGCAGCCCCAGCAGGCACAGACCGCCCGTCCGCGTCCGCTCCTTCACCACCTCGAGCTCCTGCCGGGACACGCCTGCGTCGCGGCGCAGCCCCGGGGTCACCGCGAACGGCGTGGACGGCTGGCTCAGCACCGGCGCCAGCACCGCATCCTCCACCGCGGTGGCCAGCGCGAAGCCGCCGGTGAAGCACATCCCGATCACCCCGACGCCGCGTCCCGGCGTCCGCGCGGCGAGGTCGGCGGCGACGGCCCGCAGGTACTTCGTGATCGGCCGCTCGGCGTCGGCCGCGAACGCGCGAAACTCCTTCGCGACACACATCCGCGCGATCACCCCCAGCGCGTAACCGGTCGTCTCGCGGCGTCCCGGCGTACCGAACGGAGAAGGAATGACGACGGTGAACCCCTCCCCGACGAGATGATCACCGAGACCGAGCACCTCCGGCGTCAGCCCGGGAATCTCGGGAATGAGCATGCCCCCCGGCCCTTCGCCCTTCTCGAAGCAGTCATAGGTCAGCCCCGCCCCCGTGAACGGCGCTCGCCGCCAACCGCTCAGATCGGAACTCGGTGCCGCCATCCACGCCTCCTCGACAATGAGGCGCAAGCTTAGAGCGCACGGACGGCGGCAAGCTTGCAGCTTTTGACATCGGGCTGGACGCGGATACCGGACCAGTCCTCTGGCATACTCCGCTCGACTATCACTTTCAGACCCTTGGGGGGGTCCCCTTGTCTGTCCGCCCTGCTCAACTGCTGCGCCTGGGCATTCCCGCGGCCATGGTTGCGGCGACGCTGGTGGCGGTGACCGGTTCCTCCGGTACCGCCGACGTGTCGACGCAACATCGTCCGTTCCAGGCGAAATTCCATCCCGACCGCACCACCGGACCCGCGTACGACGCGAAGTCCGTGATCGTGCAGTTCAAGCCGAAGGCAACGACCTCGGCCCGAAAAGCCGCGTTGTCCAAGGCCAAGGCCAAGCCAGACGTGTCTGTCACCTCGGACGTCGTCACCATCACCGGTGACGTGCCGGCTCCAGAACTCCTGAAGAAGGTCAAGGCCGAGCCGGCGGTCGAGCTTGCCTCCCTCAACTATCTCCGGCGGAAGTCCGCCACGCCGAACGACTGGCTCTACACCAACTACCAGAAGTACCTGCCGACCGTCCGGGTCAACGCGGCCTGGGATCTGTCCAAGTCCGCCGGCGCCCAGGTGATCGGCGTACTGGACACCGGCGTCGACGCCGGTCACCCGGACCTGGCCGGCCACCTGCTGCCCGGCTACAACACCTTCAACACCGCGCTGCCGCCCAACGACGGCGACGGCCACGGTACGGCGGTGACCGGCATCATCGCGGCCGGCACCGGCAACTCCATCGGCGTCGCCGGGGTGGCCTGGAACGCGAAGGTCCGGCCGGTGAAGGTGCTCGACGACACCGGCAGCGGCAGCGACGCCACTGTCATCAACGGCATCAACTGGGCGGTCAAGAACGGCGTCCGGGTGATCAACATGTCGCTCGGCGGCGAAGGCGACAACCCGATCCTGCACACCGCGATCAAGAACGCGGTCGCGAAGGGCGTCGTCCTGGTCGCCGCGGCCGGCAACACCGGCATCTCCGATCCGCACTACCCAGCCGCCTACCCGGAGGTCCTCTCGGTCGGCGCCACCAACTGGTACGGCGCGCTGACCGACTTCAGCACCTACGGTGACCCGGTCGACATCGCAGCCCCCGGCTTTGACATCACAAGCACGGCACCGCGGGCGCAGACCCCGAGCGGCTATGAGCCGTACTGGACCGGCCTGTCGGGTACGTCGTTCTCGTCCCCGATCGTCGCAGGTGTCGCGGCGCTGGTGCGGA
Organism: Kribbella sp. NPDC023972; assembly: GCF_040639075.1. Lineage (NCBI taxonomy): Bacteria > Bacillati > Actinomycetota > Actinomycetes > Propionibacteriales > Kribbellaceae > Kribbella > Kribbella sp. NPDC023972. The sequence continues at coordinate 464,046 of NZ_JBEZZH010000005.1, forward strand.
ACAAGTGGCCGTCGTTCACCCCGGCGCAGGTCATGGCCCGGCTGAAGGCGACCGCCCGGGACGCGGGTCCGCGGGGTAACGACCCGTACTACGGCGCGGGCATCCTGGACGCGTACTACGCCCTGGGCGGCAAGTGGACCACCGACTTCCCGGTGGCCGGTGCCGACGGCAACGACCAGCCGACCCGGGCGCGGGCGCTCACGACCCCGGTCAGCTCGACATTCGGTGTCGAGGGGGACGTCGACTGGTACGTGGTGACCTCGGCCGCGGCCCGCAACCTCAAGGTGTCGCTCACGGGCTCGGAGTTCGACCTCGACCTCCCGGTGAACATCGGTCCGCGCGTCGAGGTGTACAACTTCGACCTGGAGCGGCTGGCGACCGCGGTGAACCCGTTCCCGGCGAACCCGACCGTGCCCGCACCGCTGACCGCGACCGCGAACGTCAGCGTGGCCGCGGGCTCGACGTACATCGCCGTCCGCAACGACAACGGGTCGCGGGACACTCGCCCGTACACGCTGAGCGTCACCGAGGGAGGTTCGGGCGGCACGAGTCCTGGGACCGCGTACCCCGTGCGTGACGTCGAGCCAGCCGACATGTCGGCGGTTCAGCCCGTGACCACCAAGCCGGTGGTGACGTTCGCGCGTCCGGTGCTCGCGACCAGCGTCACGCCGAGCACGGTGCGGCTGGTGAACGGCAAGACCGGTTCCACCGTGGGCGCCACCGTCCAGTACGACGAGGCGACCAAGAAGGCCGAGATCACGCCGACCGCTCCGCTGCTCGACAACGCGCCGTACCGGATCGTCGTCAGTGGGGTCCAGGAGGCCGGTGGCACGCCACTCGCAGCGTTCAGCAGTGTCTTCTCGACGATCGACCAGGTGCCGGCGGCGCCGGTGTTCGACGCGAACGGCGCGTACCTGGCCGCGAACCTGGCGTGGAAGCTCTCGCCGATGTCGGATCTCGACCAGGTGATCGTGCGCCGCAACGCCGGGAACGCGGTGCCGACGCTGACCACCGGCACCCTCGTCTACGCGGGTACGGCGTCAGCGTTCAAGAACACCGGGCTCGCGCAGAACACGACGTACACCTACGCCGCCTGGGTGAAGGATCGCAGCGGCAAGGTCAGCCCGGCGGCGGTGTCGCGACTGTGGGGGGTGAAGACAGGCATCGCGCTGTCGACGACGCTGCTCAAGTACGGCGGCTCGGTCACGATCAAGGGCAGCACGCTGCCCGCCAACGGACCGCTCGCCGGGCTGCCGGTCAACCTGTACGTGCGGCCCAAGAACGTGTCCACGTTCAAGCTGCTCGCGGCGCTGAAGACGTCGTCGACCGGGAACATGTCGTTCGTGCACAAGCCGGCGGTGTCGTCGGTGTACATGCTGACGTTCCCGGGCAACGCCGACATGATGGGGACCCGGACGCCTGACGTCACCGTGCAGGTGACGCCGACGATCTCGGCCACGCTGTCGCCGACGGCGATCAGGCTCGGCGGGACGACAAAGTTCAGTGGGTACGTCGCTCCGGCGCACTCGGGCAAGTACGTGTACCTGCAGCAGTACGGCAACAAGACCTGGAAGTCGATCGCCTGGGTCAAGCTGAGCACTTCGGGTGCATACGCGTTCGGGATCAAGCCGGCGGTACGCGGTCAGATCGCCTACCGGGTCTGGTTCCCCGGCGATGCCGACCACACGCAGGTGTTCACTCCGAACAAGATCCTCACCATCAGCTGAATCAGTGGTTGAACAGTCCGCCCCGGCCGGTTGGCCGGGGCGGACTGCGTTTCATGGCGCGTAGTGCTGGACGGCTCCGCCCTTGGAGAGGTCGACCAGGGTGTGGGCGAGGTCCTTGGCGTCGGCGAGGACTTCCTCGAGGTTCATCCTGGTGAGTCGGCGATCGCGCACGACGACCTCGCCGGCGACCAGCACGGTCACCACGTCGGACGAGCGGACGGAGTACACGAGAGCTGCTCTGGGGTCGTGCACGGGCTGGCAATGCGGGCCGGACAGGTCGATCAGGGCGATGTCGGCTTGGCGGCCTGGCTCGAGTGCGCCGCTCTGGTCGGCGAGGCCGGCCGCTGCGGCGCCTCCCCTGGTGGCCAGGCGGAGGGTGTCGGACACGTTCATCCACTCGGCGTCCTGCTCGCGTTGCTTCTGGGTCAGCGCGACCAGGCGCAGCGATTCCCAGACGTCGAGCGTGTTGTGGACGGCAGCCCCGTCAGTGCCGACGCCGACTCTCACCCCGATGGACTGCAGGCCTTTGATGGGCGTCACCGTGCCCATGGCGAGCTTGAGGTAGACCTTCGGGCAACTGGCGACGGTCGTGCGGTCGGCGAACTGCTCGAGGATGGGCAGGTCGGCTTCACGGATGCCGCATCCGTGGGCGATGAGGGCTCCGGCGTCCAGCACGCCGGTCCGCTCCAGCACCTGCATCGGTGTCACGCCGAGCCGGTCGACGGACGACTGCGTCTGGTCGTCGGTCTCCGCGGCGTGGAGGTGGAGGCGGAACCCTTCGGCTCGTGCGATGTCCGCCGTACGACGTAAGTCCTCGTCGCTGACCGTGTACGTCGCATGCGGGCCCAGGCTGGCCGTGATGCGCGGGCCTCGGGTGCGGAGGCCGCGGGCTGTGGTGATGGCGGCTTCGATGACCTCCGGGCCAGCCGACGAGAAGAAGGTGGGGGCGAGGTCGGCGCGGATCCCGGCTTCGAGCGCGGCTTCGGCGATCTGGTCGGCGTGGAAGTAGTGGTCGACGTACGTGGTCACGCCGGCGAGCAGCATCTCCGCACAGGCGAGACGTCCGCCGACGCGGACGCGCTCGGGCGTCAGGTTCACCTCCATCGGCCAGATCCGCTGGTTGAACCAGTCCTCGATCGACAGGTCCTCGGCCGCTCCCCGCATCATCACCATCGGACTGTGCGTATGCGAGTTGACCAGCCCCGGCACCGCGATCAGCCCGGTCCCCTCGACCACCTCCGTCGGATCGGCACCCCGGGCGGCTTCGGCCCTCGCGGACTCCGGGCCCGTGCCGGTGGGGACGATCGCGGTGATCTGACCGTCGTGGATGTGGATGTCCTGGGACTCGTCGACGCCGCAGTCGCCGGACTCGGGGACGATCAGTACGGAGACGTTGCGGATCAGCAGACGAGGCATCCATCCTCCAGCCGGTAGGTCGACGTACCGCAGTCTCCCCCATCCGCCGGTTCGTCCGGCCTCAGGCGGGAATTCAGGGGAACACCTGTTCGAATCTCGGGTATGGTGGATGTATGGCTGCTGATCTTCAGGGCTCGTTACTGGACGCGTTCGAGGATCCCGCGCTGGGTTCGCTGGACGGGATCCAGCGGACGGACCTCGGCCTGGGCGCGTGGATCGACGTACTGCCGCGGTGGCTGACCGGGGCGGATCAGGTGTACGAGCGGTTGGCGCGAGACGTGCCGTGGCAGGCGGAGCGACGGCAGATGTACGACCGGGTCGTCGACGTACCGCGGCTGCTCTGCTTCTACGGGGAGAATGAGGAACTGCCGCTGCCGATCCTCGACGAGGCACGCGACCGGCTCACCGCCCACTATGCGGAGGAGCTGGGCGAGCCGTTCCGTACGGCCGGCTTGTGCTTCTACCGCGACGGCCGGGACAGCGTCGCCTGGCACGGCGACCGGATCGGGCGCGGCAACCACGAGGACACGATGGTCGCCATCCTCTCCGTCGGCGAACCCCGCGTTCTGGCACTCCGTCCGCGCCCAGGCGCCGCGACCGGCCCAGTCGGCTCAACCGTCCGCTACCCCCTGGGCCACGGCGACCTCATCGTCATGGGCGGCTCCTGCCAGCGCACCTGGGAACACGCCATCCCCAAAGCCACCGGCCACAAAGGCCCCCGCATCAGCATCCAGTACCGCCCCCACAACGTTCGCTGACCGGCTTCCCAGCGGCGGACGTTCCCCGTGGGGTCGCGCGCGGTGGCGGCTTCGGTGACGCCCGCAGCACGTTCCGAGCCGACGGATGAGTTCTGGTTTTTGGCGGCGGACGTCAAGCGGCGGCATGGAGTCGCACCTCCGGTTGGTAGATGTGGTGGGCTGAGGCGACGTAGAAGCCGAGGAGGCGGACTCCGGCGACGCGGCAGAGGTGGGTGGCGGCTTCGGCCCACTCGGCGTCGAGCTCGGGCCAGAAGTCGGGCCCTGGACGTCCCAGAGCGAGCAGCAGCCCAGTGCCAGGGGCGGTGCGGACAGCCGGAATGATCGCGCCGAAGGCGGTGGAGCACAGGTCACTCGGCCGGAGGCTCGTCGTTGCGGCGCGAAACTCCGACGGCAGGTCGATCGCGACGGTGGCGATGTAGTGGTCGTCGGCGTCGCAGAGGACGACGGTGAAGGTGCCGCGCTGCCGATCGCCGAGGCTGACGAGCAGGTCGACGACATTCGCCGTCAGGACGGGGTCGGAGAGTGGGTGGTCGGGCCAGGTCTGCGGGAGGTCTTGGAAGCTCATACCTACAAGGTGCCGTCGTTCCCACCCTTGATTTGACTTATCCACAGACCAATATCAGCCAAGGAATTGGCCCATCAGATCTGCGGTGAAATGGATCTGCATGGTGGGCCGCGGCGCTCCTAGGCTCGAGTCATACCGAGCCGAGGGAGACCGAGATGAGCATCACGAGCGGCCGCGTCCGCAGCGGGCAGGCAAACCACAGCGGTGGTGGCCACGCACGGTTCCTGCCGCCTGCCGGGGTAGCTCGGGACCTCGCGATGGCGCAGCTGGCGAACTCGGTCGGGGACGGCGCGTTCATTGTCACGTCGGCGTTGTTCTTCACGCGGATCGTCGGCCTGTCGACGGCCGAGGTCGGGCTCGGCTTGACGGTCGCCTGGCTGATCGGGTTTCTCGCCGGTGTTCCACTGGGCAACCTCGCCGATCGGAAGGGCGCCCGCGGCATCGCCATCCTCCTGGCTCTGACCACCGCCGCGTCGGTCGCCGCGTTCCTGGTCGTCCGGAGCTTCCCGCTCTTTCTGGTCGCCGCGATCGTGTACGCAAGCAGTCAGACCGGCCTGACCGCCGCACGGCAGGCACTGCTGGCCGGTCTGGTCGAGCCTGCTGAGCGCACTCGCATTCGCGCCTTCCTGCAGTCCACAGTCAACGCAGGACTGGCAGTCGGCGCAGCACTCGGCGGTATCGCCCTCCACTACGACACGGCACCGGCGTACCTCACAGTCTTCGCGCTCGACGCCGTCAGCTTCCTGATCGCAGCCCGGCTCATCCACCGCGTCCCGGCCGTAGCCGTCAGCGTCCGGATCAAGGGCGAGCCGCGCCTCGCCGTACTGCGTGATCGTCCGTACGCCGTACTCGCGCTGCTGAACGCGATCATGCTGCTCTTCATGCCCCTGCTCAGCCTGGTCGTACCGCTGTGGATCGTCACCCGCACCGACGCGCCCGACTGGGTCGTGGCCTCACTCCTGATCGTCAACACGCTCGGAGTGACCCTCTTCCAAGTACGGACAGCGCGAACCGTGAAGGACCTCCGCACGGCCACCCGCTCCATCCGGTACGCCGGAGTCGCCATGCTGGCCGCATGCGCGGTGTTCGCCGTCTCCGCCGCGAATCTCAACGCCACGACGGCAGCCGTCGTACTGATCAGCGGTGCGGCCCTCCTGACCCTCGGCGAGATGAAGCTGGCATCGGGAGCGTGGGAGATCAGCTTCGGCCTCGCCCCCGCCGACAAGCAGGGGCAGTACCAGGGCTTCTTCGGCACCGGCCCGGCCATCGCCCGCATGGCCGGGCCGGCGCTGCTCACAACCGTCGTCCTCGGGTGGGGTCCGATCGGCTGGATCGCAGTGGGTGCACTGTTCCTGGGGACCAGTTGCGCAACTGGTCCCGCCGTACGATGGGCTGCGCGGACGAGGGCTGTCAACGAGGACGCCCAGCCGTCGCTGGTAGAGGAGAACGCCGCCTGATGGAGATCCCCGGACTGGTAGAGGTCACGACGTACGACGAGCTGCGCGAGATCGTGCCGGCGCCGCTGGCATCCACCGCCGGCAAGGCCCGCAAGGAGTTGCACGAGCTGGACCGGCAGTGGCTGGCCGCGTCGCCGTTCTGCCTGATCGCCACCTCGGCGGCGGACGGCACCTGCGACGTCTCCCCCAAGGGCGACCCGGCCGGGTTCACCAAGGTCATCGGCGACAGCACGATCGCCATCCCGGAGCGGGCCGGCAACCGGCGGGTCGACGGGTTCGGCAACATCCTCACCAACCCGCACGTCGGGCTGATCTACTTCATCCCCGGGCGTGGCGAAACGCTGCGGATCAACGGGCGGGCCCGGATCCTGAAGGAGGCGCCGTTCTTCGACGAGATGATCGTCCGCGGCAACCGCCCGCAACTGGCGCTGCTGGTGGAGATCGAGGAGATCTTCCACCACTGCTCGAAGTCGTTCCTGCGCTCGCAGCTGTGGAAGCCCGAGACCTGGAACCCGGAGGCGATGCCGAGCCGGGCGAGGATCGCGAAGGCGCTGGACCGCCAGGACGAGGACCTGGCCGAGCTCGAGGCCTACTACGGCAAGGCCTACGAGGAGGGGATCTACCAGGTCAAGTACTGAGTACCACGGACGGAGCAGGCCGGAATACTCCGTGGCGACGATGACATCGCACCGGCTAGCCCTCTACGGTTCCGTAGTGTGACCACGACCGAGCCGATCGCGCCGCCGCCCTGGGGAGCCCGGGCCAAGCGCATCGCGCTGCCCGCGGTGATCAGTGCGGTCACGCTGGCGGGTTCGTTCGGTGCCGCCGACAGCCAGACGGACCGCCGGGAGGCCGACTGGCTCATGGTGGTGCTGATCCTGATCGGGTCGGTGTCGCTGTACTGGCGCCGGACCCGTCCGGTTCCGGTGCTGTGGGCAACGGTCTGTTCGACGCTGGCCTACATGCTGATGCAGTACCCGTACGGCCCGGTGATCTTCTCGTTCGTGATCGCCGCCTTCACGGTGATCCGTTGCGGCCATCGACTGGCCGGCTGGGCCGGCATCGTCGCCCTGTACGTCGGCCATGTCGGCGGCCGGCTGATCCTCGGCATCAACGAGGACGGCATCTACCAGATCCTCCTGGTCGGCACGATCTTCGTCGTCCTCGGGTTCACCGCCGAGCTCTTCCGCGCCCAGCGGGACCGGGCCATGGCGGCGGCCCGGACCCGCCAGGAGGCCGAGCTGCGCAAGGCCGGCGAGGAACGGCTGCGGATCGCGCAGGAGCTGCACGACGTGGTGGCCCACCACATCTCGCTGATCAACGTGCAGGCGTCGACCGCGCTGCACCTGGTCGATCGGCAGCCGGAGCAGGCCGGTCCCGCGCTCGCCGCGATCAAGGAAGCGAGCAAAGAAGCGCTGGTGGAGCTGCGGTCGATCGTCGGCATCCTGCGGCAGTCGGACGAGTCCGCGCCGCGGCAGCCGGTCGCCGGCCTCGAAGGGCTCGAGCAGCTGGTCAGCCGGACGTCCCGCGCCGGCCTGGAGGTGCACACGATCGTCCACGGCGACCCGCACCCGTTACCGACCAGGCTCGACCGCGCCGCCTTCCGCATCATCCAGGAGTCGCTCACCAACATCGTCCGGCACGCCAAGGCGAACGCCGCGACCGTGCGCATCCAGTACGGCGAGGACGCGCTCGTCATCCAGGTCGACGACGACGGTCAGTCCCTTACCGGTCCGCCCAAGGAGGGCAACGGCATCATCGGCATGCGCGAGCGAGCCACCGCCCTCGGCGGCACCCTGACCGCCACCCGCACCCCCACCGGCAGCCTGCGCATCACCGCCCACCTGCCGCTGTAGTCGCCAGACACGGCCTAAGCCGGCAAGCGGACGTGGGAGGGGTTGAGGTCGGCTACCCGGGAGACGCCGAGGAGGGCCATGGTGCGGCGGACTTCCTTGGTGAGGATCTCGGCGGCTCTCGCGACGCCACGCTCACCGCCGGCCATCAGGCCGTAGAGGTAGGCGCGGCCGACCAGGCAGGCGTCGGCGCCCAACGCGATGGCGGCGACGATGTCGGCGCCGGACATGATGCCGGTGTCGAGGTAGATCTCGGCGTCGGTGCCGATCGCCTTGCGAACCTCGGGCAGGATGCGCAGCGGTGTGGGCGCGCGGTCCAGCTGCCGGCCGCCGTGGTTGGACAGGACGATCGCGTCGGCGCCCGCGTCGACCACCCGGCGCGCGTCGTCGACCGTCTGGATGCCCTTGACGATCAGCGGGCCGGACCAGATCGACCGTAGCCAGTTGAGGTCGTCGATCGTCATCGTCGGGTCGAACAGCGTGTCGAGCAGGTCGGCGACCGTACCGTCCCAGCTGGAGAGCGACGCGAACGTCAACGGCCGCGTAGTGAGCAGGTTGGCCCACCACGCCGGGTGCAGCGACGCGTCCAGGACGGTCTTCGCGGTCAGCGACGGCGGGATGGTGAAGCCGTTGCGTACGTCGCGCAGCCGCGCACCGGCCACCGGTACGTCGACGGTCAGCATCAGCGCCTCGTACCCGGCCGCGGCCGACCGCTTCACCAGATCCTCGCCCGCGTCGCGGTCCTTCCACACGTACAGCTGGAACCACTTGCGTGCGTCCGGCGCGGCCGCGGCGACGTCCTCGATCGACGTCGTACCCATGGTGGACAGCGCGTACGGGATGCCGATCTGCTCGGCGACCTTGACCACCGCGCTCTCGCCCTCGTGGTTCATCATCCGGGTGAAGCCGGTCGGCGCGAACGCGAACGGCAGCTCCGAGCGGCCACCGAGGATCGACGTGCCGAGGTCGAGGTCGGACACGTCGCGCAGGATCGACGGCTGCAGCTCCAGCTCGGCGAACAGCCGGCGGGCCCGGCGCAGGCTGATCTCCGCCTCGGCCGCGCCGTCGGTGTAGTCGAACACCGAGCGCGGCGTCCGGCGCTTCGCGATCGCCCGCAGGTCGGGAATGGTGAGCGCCTTCTCGAGCCGGCGGTCGGTCGGGTTCACCGTGATCGGCTTCGGCCGCAGCAACGGCTTGAGCTCGGACCATTTGGGCAGCTGTCGATCGGTCATCGGTACTCCGAAGGGCCGGCAAGGGCGGACGTGGTCGTGTGGTCGGACCACAGCATAGCCTGTGGTCCGACCACACAGGTAGAGTCGTCCACATGCACCCCCTCCCCATCCCCCTCACCCCCACAGGGCAGGTGGATTCGGGGAGGTTTTCTGGCCAATTCGGGGGCAGTTCCCTCCCCGGACTCCTGAGGAATTCTTCCCGAAGCGGGTTGGAGCGGGCGTGAAGAATTATGAGCTGGTGCTGCACCGGGTCGAGGCCGAGCTGGCGTCGGGACGACTGCGGATCGGCGAGCGGCTGCCCGGGGAGCGGGTGCTGGCGGAGCAGCTGGGGATCAGCCGGCCGTCGGTCCGCGAAGCGGTCCGGGTGCTGGAGGCGATGGGGGTGGTCCGGACAGCCACCGGGTCCGGTCCGGAGGCCGGTGCGGTGATCGTCGCGGAGCCGGTGTCGCCGCTGACCGCCGTCCTGCGGTTGCACTTGGCAACTAATCACCTGCCGATGGCTGATGTCGTCCAGACCCGCATCCTGCTGGAGTCCTGGGCCGCCCGGGAGGCGGCGGGGCGGCAGATGGACGCCGGTGAGCTCAAGCTGGCCGAGGACTTGCTGGATCGGATGGAGGACGGCGGGCTGTCGCCCGAGGAGTTCCATCTGCTCGACGCGGAGTTCCACGTGGCGTTGTCCGGACTGGCCGGGAACGTGCTGATCGCGGCGGTGATGGCATCGTTGCGATCGGCGATTCACGGGTACGTGCTGGCCGCCGTACCCAATCTGCCCGACTGGGAGGCGACCGCGGTCGGGTTGCGCGCCGAGCACCGCGCCATCCTGAAGGCGATCCGGGGCGGTGAACCCGACGCGGCCGCCGACCAGGTCACCGCCCACATCCAGAACTTCTACGAAGCGGCCGCCCTAGCACCGTTCGGCGGCGGACAACGCGGTACGGCGCAAGCCGAGGATGACCGTGGCGCCGACGACCAGGTGGAGTGAGGCGAGGCCGAGCTTGGCGCCAACGCCGATGCCGCTGCTGAGAGGGCTGCCGAGCGAGGTGGTGCAGGCGATCACCGCGAGGACGGTCCAGACCTTGCGTGCATTGAGCGTACGGCGTTCCAGGATGGCCAGCAGGCCCCAGCCGGCAAAGGCCATCGCGGACGCACACACGGTCGCGCGGCAGGCGCTCACCCGCCTGTCACCGCGGGAGTACGACGTGATGCTCGCGGTCGCCCAGGGCAAGGCGAACGCCCAGATCGCCGCCGAGCTCTACATGAGCGTGGCGACGGTGAAAGCGCACATCTCCCACATCCTCACCAAACTCGAGCTCGGCAACCGCACTCAGATAGCCCTGCTGGCCCATGACGCGGGGTTGGCCTGACAGATGCTTTAGCGTGGGCGCATGATTCGGGTGCTGCTGGCGGATGACCAGGCGCTGGTGCGGGCCGGGTTCCGGTCGTTGCTGAACGCCGAGGACGACATCACGGTGATCGGCGAGGTGTCGGACGGTGCCGAGGCGGTCACGGTGGCGCGGGCGGAGAAGCCCGACGTGGTGCTGATGGACATCCGGATGCCCGGTACCGACGGCCTGGAGGCGACCCGGCAGATCGGCGCCGACGAGACGCTGAACGACGTCCACGTCGTCATCCTGACGACGTTCGACCTGGACGAGTACGTGTTCGAGGCGCTCCGGGTCGGGGCCAGCGGGTTCCTGGTCAAGGACACCGAGCCGGTCGAGCTGCTGCAGGCCGTGCGGGTGGTGGCACGCGGTGACGCGCTGCTGTCCCCCGGTGTGACCCGGCGGCTGGTGGCGGAGTTCGCTTCGCGGAGCCGGCAGCCGCGTGCCAGCAAGGAGCTCGATGTCCTCACCGACCGGGAGAAGGAGATCGTCGCCCTGGTCGGCGAAGGCCTGTCGAACGACGAGATCGCCGAGCGGCTGGTGCTCAGCCCGGCCACCGCGAAGACCCACGTCAGCCGCGCGATGATCAAACTCGGCGTCCGCGACCGCGCCCAGCTCGTCGTGGTCGCCTACCAGACCGGCCTCGTCCGCCCCGGCTGGCTGGGTTGAGCTTTTCACGCCGCGTCCGCCACTGAAGCCACCGTGCAGGCGCCAGTGAAGCCACCGTGCGGAGAGCCATCGAGTGTGAGCACCGTGCGCCCGGCAAGCGCATACCTGCTACCAACTCCCCACACTCGATGCTGCGGGCGCCAGTGAAGGCAGCGTGCAGGGGCCAGTGTGCAGGCAGCGGGGGAAGTTGGCGGGGAAGGTCGTGAGGGGTGGGGTGTACTCCTCATGCGGTAGTTCCGGTCACTCCCCCTGGCCGACGCGAGAACCAGCCGGTGACCGGCAGTCTCGGCGGTATGAACACGACAGGTGCTCCGCTGGTCGAGGTGACCGGGCTGACGAAACGCTACGGCGACACCCTCGCGGTTGACGGTGTCGATCTGACTGTCCTCCCCGGGGAGGTGTATGGGTTCCTCGGACCGAACGGTGCCGGGAAGACGACGACGCTCCGGATCCTCACCGGGCTGATCGCGCCGACGAGCGGCGAGGTCCGCGTGCTCGGCGGTGCGCCCGGGCAGCCCGCCGTACTGGGCCGGACCGGGTCGATGATCGAGTCGCCGGCGTTCTACCCGTACCTGTCCGGTCTGGACAACCTGCGACTGCTGGCCGAGTACGCCGAGGTGCCGCGCCGGAGGATCGACGAGGTGCTGGAGCTGGTCGACCTGACCGATCGGGCCCGGGACCGCTTCTCGACGTACTCCCTGGGGATGAAGCAGCGGCTCGGGGTCGCCGCGGCGCTGCTGAAGGATCCCGAGCTGGTCATCCTGGACGAGCCGACGAACGGGCTCGACCCGGCCGGCATGCGCGACATGCGCCGGCTGATCCGCGAGCTCGGCTCCGGCGGCCGGACCGTACTGCTGTCCAGCCATCTGCTCGGCGAGGTGCAGCAGATCTGTGACCGGGTCGGGATCATCAACTCCGGCCGGATGGTTGCCGAGCACAACGTCGAGGACCTGCGCGGTGAGCGGGAACTGGTGGTCCGGGCCGCCCCGCGGGACCAGGCGCAGACCATCCTGACCGACTTCCTCGGCGCCGGCACGGTGCACCAGTACGACGAGACGCTGCGGGTGAAGGTGGAGCCGGCCAAGGCGGCCGAGGTCAACCGGGTCCTGGTCGAGGCCGGGATCGCGGTGTCGGAGCTGCACAGCACGGAACGGGCTCTCGAGGACGTGTTCTTCGAGCTCACCAGCGAGGAGAAGTCCGATGTTGGGTAGCTACCGCGCGGAGGTGCTGAAGCTCCGCAAGCGTTCGGCGGTCTGGGTGCTGTTCGGCGCCGGACTCGTGCTCAGCCTCATCTTCGGCTATCTACTGCCCTACCTGGGCTACGTGACCGGCGACGAGAACCCGCAGACCGACGGCGTACCGCGGAGCGAGATCCTGCGCGGGATGCTGCCGGAACGGGTGCTGGACAACACCATCGGCGGCTACCCGATCTTCGCCGGCGCGCTGGCGCTCGTGCTGGGTGCGATCGTGGTCGGCGGCGAGTACACCTGGGGCACGCTCAAGACGATCCTCACCCAGCGGCCGGGTCGCGGCGCCGTACTCGCCGCGCAGTTCCTCGCGCTGGCGACCATGGTCGCGGTCTGGGTGCTGGGGATCTTCGTCGCCTGCGCACTGTGCAGCATCGGGATCGCGGCCGTCGAGAACGGTTCGACGGACTGGCCCGGCGTGACGGCGGTGCTGGAAGGGCTCGCCGGTGGCTGGCTGGTGCTGGTGATGTGGTGCCTGGCCGGGGCGGTCCTGGCCGTTGCCTTCCGCAACGTCGCACTGCCGATCGGGCTCGGCGTCGTCTGGATCCTCGGGATCGAGACGCTGCTGGCCGGGGTGGTCAGCAGCCTGCTGCCCGATCTCGAGTTCCTGTCCGACGCGCTCCCCGGCGCGAATGCCGGCTCGCTGGTCTTCAACGTGACCGGGATGGCGGCCGCCGACGCGCCGCCCGGGGTTCGCGACGCGGTCGGCGGCGGGCGTGCCCTGCTGACGTTGCTGGCCTACTGCGCGATGTTCGCCGTACTGGCCGGCTGGACGACCCGCCGCCGGGACGTCACTTGATTCCGGCGTGTACCAGGGCGAGCTCACAGAACATCGCGTTCGCCCACGAGAACCACTCCCGGGTGAACCGCGACGGATCGTCGACGTCGAATCCCTCGTGCATCTGGCCGGTACCGCCCGTGGTGTCCCGCAGGAGCTCCAGCAGCCGTTGGCGCTCGTCGGCCGACGTACTCGACAATCCCTGCACAGCAAGGGCGATCGGCCACACGTAGTTCGGCGGGGTGTGCGGGCTCCCGATGCCGGCGGCGTGCGTACCGCTGTAGTAGTACGGGTTCTCCGGACTCAACAGCAGCCGGCGAGTGGCGAGGTACGTCGGGTCGTCGGCGGCGGCGTACCCGGTCAGCGGGATCGACAACAGACTTGGCATGTTGGCGTCATCGAGCAGCAGCGACCCGCCCATGCCGTCGACCTCGTAGGCGTACACCCGGCCGTGGACAGGGTGCTCGACCGTCCCGTACTGAGCGATGCCGTCGTCGATGTCGGCCCGGAGCTCCTTCGCCCGCGTGGCCAACCCGGAGTCGTGCAGTGCTTCGGTCGCGATCGCCTCCAGATACCCGAGCACGACCGACGCGAACATGTTGCCGGGCACGTTGAACCCGAGCTCGGTCGCGTCGTCACTCGGCCGGAACGCACTCCAGGACATCCCGGTCGGCCGGGTCAGCCGACCGCGTCCCTCCCGCACGAGCGTGTCCGACGGCCGGTCATCACGTCGCTGGAACCGGTACGGCGACCTGTTCTCGTGATCCTGCTCGACGGTCCACAGCTCGATGATCGCCTCCGCCGCGGCCTTGAACCGCTCGTCGATCACGTCGGCCCGGCCGGTGATCCGCCACAGCCGGTAGGCCAGCTCGAGCGGGAAGCAGAGCGAGTCGATCTCGTACTTGCGCTCCCACACCCACGGCGACATCTCGGTCTCGTCGGTGACGTGACCGGCGCCGTTCGGCTCCCGGTTGAACGCGTTCGCGTACGGGTCGAGTACGACGTACTCGAGCTGGCGATGCAGGACACCGATCAGCACGTCCTGCAGCGCCGGGTCCTCGCGACACAGCAGCAGGTACGGCCGGAGCTGGGCGGCCGAGTCGCGCAACCACATCGCCGGGATGTCCCCGGTCAGCACGAATGTCGTCCCGTCCGGCAGCCGCTCGGCGACCGCCGGCAGGTTCTCCGCCATCGATCGCCGGAACATCTCCGCGATCACCTTGTCACCGGTCGCCCGGCGAACCGCCACGGTGGCGCGGTCGAGCACCTCGGGATCGATCATCAACACATCACCTTTCACCACTCACGAGTTCGCCTTCCGGCAACAGCACCGACGGATTCGGCGAGAAGGTCTGGTCGAGAACCAGGCTGGCCGCTCCGATCGCGCCGACGTCCACGCCGAGCGCCGTACCGGAGACGTCGAACGGATGGACCGAGCGGACCAGGAAGCGTTCCTTTAGCGCGGCCTCGACGGTTTCACCGAAGAACGGCGCGAGCTGCTCCCAGTGCGGGCCGCCGAACACGACTCGGTCGAGATCGAGCAGGTTCGCGATGTCTTCGACCACCTTCGCGACCCGCTCGGCGAGTGCGGCAACGATCTCCCGTGCCACGCCAGGACCTGCTTGTGCCACTTCGCACAACGTGGCGAACGCCGCGTCCACGGCCTGCCGGTCGTCGAGATCGATGCCCTGGGCAAGTACGCCGGCCTGGACCGCTTGCTGCACCAGGAATCGCGGCTGGCTCGTCTCACCGGCGCAGCCGCGTCGGCCGCAGTAGCAGACCGGGCCGTCGGGGTCGACGATCACATGACCGATCTCGCCGGCGTTGCTCGACGATCCACGCACGACCTCGTCGCCGACCACCAGCCCGGCGCCGATCCCGGTGCCCAGGTAGAAGAACACGAAGTTGGCGTGCCGCTCCGATCCACTCACCCATTTCTCGGCGGCGGCCGCGGCGGTCACGTCCTTGTCGAGCAGCACCGGCAGCCCGGTCCGCGCCTGCAGCTCGTCGCGCAGTGGCACCAGGTGCCAGGCCGACAGGTTCGGCGGATCCACGACGACACCACGCTCGACGTCGATCGGACCAGGGGCCGCGATCCCGGCCCCGATCACGCGCTCGCGCGGCGCCCCGGCCTGGCTGATCACGTCCTCGATCGTTGCCGCGATCCGGTCGATCAGCACGTCGGGATCATCGGCGTGCGGTGTGCCGACGCTGCGACGGGCGACCACTTCGCCGGTCAGGTCGAGCACCACGACGGTCACGACGGCCGGGTCCAAGTGCACACCGACGGCGTACTGGCCGGACGGCTCGAGCTCGAGCAGGGTCCGCGGCTTCCCGAGACCTGCGCTCTTCTGCCGACCCGCCTCGCGGACCAGGCCGGCGTCCAGCAACCGGCGGATGATGTTGGAGATCGCCTGCCCGGACAGGCCGGTCGCCTCGGCCAGCTCGACCCGGCTGAGTTGTTCGGTACGACGAATCGCGTCCAGCACCACGGCGTCGTTGAAACCGCCGACGCGATCCAGATTGGTCCCCCGGCGTACAGCCACTAGTCCCCCAGACGTCACGGTGAAACCGGATCAGCGCCCCACGGGCGCGACCAGTCGTAGTGGATCGTCTCGGCGCCGGATCGCCACGAGTTCGGCGTGGTGTTCACCAGCCAGTCGGCCGGCTCGAGCCCGGGCCCGTCCCCACCACTGAGGGCCAACCGTATACCTTCGCTCAGCGCCCGGTCCGACTGCTCTGTCCGCGCGACCGGATCGACCGACACGAACAGCGCCGTACCTGATCGGGCGACCAGGTCGAGGAACCGCTGGTTCAGCTCCCACGGCGTCTGCGGGGTGCACGGGACGCAGTCGGCATCGACTGTGAAGAAGCGATGGTGCTGCGGCAACCGGAACGCGAGCGTGTTCACGCCCATCCTCCGGGTCCGCTCCCAGTCCCGCCCGGACGTGTCGTCCCCGGTCCGCTGTACGTCGACCAGCCCGGCCGCGAGGTGGCCGACGGTGTTGCACCCGATCAGCACGACACCTTCAGCGGCCAGGCGGATCTCGCGGTAGAACGCGAGGACGATCTCGGCCGACGTACGGGTCTGATCGTGGAACTGCCGACCCTCGTCGGTCAGCCCGGACACCATCGACGGTCCCCAGCGGCCGAACATGTCGTACGTGCTGAAGTCGTGCTTCACCAGCTCGAAACCCCAGTCCTTGAACCGCTGCAGGTCGGTGCGGACAAGGTCGAGGACTTCCGGGTACGACGGATCCAGTGCGCGGGCGGGCTCGCGAACCCGCAGCGGACGGAACCACAGACCGGGCCGGGCACCGAGCTGTTTGATCGCCGACGCGGTGCCGGCCATGTCGTCGAAGACTTCGGGGGTGCCGGCGTCCCACGGTCCACCGGAGGCGATACCACCCGGGTACCAGCCGTCGTCCACGACGCTGAACGGTTTGACCGGATGACCGTCGGCGAGCTCGACGACCGTCATCGCGTCCTTGAGAACCGCCTTCTCGTCAAAGTTCTCGCCGTACGCGTAGTACCAGTTGTTCGCCCCGACTACCGGCACGGGCTCAGGTCGCGCCGGTAGCCGGGAGCTCATGGTGGCGACCGCTGCATGCAGGGTCAGCCAGGGCGTGCCTGCGTCCTCGAACCGGCGGACGGTCGCGGCAGTCAGCGTCCGGCCGTTCAGCTGGGTTGGGCCGCCGCCGTTGCGAAGGTCGAGCCACAGCGTGAAGCCGTCGGCGTCGACCGTCCACGAGCAGAAAGCGTTCGGCTGGACGTCCACGCCTGCGCCGGTGCTACGGCCAGTCCTCGGGTCGTGGCTGAGGAAGTACCACGGCAGCAGTCGCTCGGGTTGCTGGTGTCGCCACTGAAGATCGCCGTACGAACGTTCCCACGCGTCGCCGACGATGAGGGCCTCGGCGGGCAGCGGTTCGGACCAGCGGATCGCGACGCGGGAGAGGGTCCGCGCACTGACCTCGACGGTGCCGTCGGACCAGGTCACCGCGATACCCGCCGCCGACCAGGTCGGGCCGCTGCGCACGGCCGTGGTCAGGGGGTCCGAGGGTTCAGCCTGGACGAAGACCGCGCTCGGTTCGTTCACCTGACTCCCTTGCGGACGGAATTTCCCCAGAGACTTTAGTTAGTCGGTCGAGACAGCGTCAAGGCTTGTCACAGCGGCGATCAGACGGTCGACATCGGACTGGTCCGTGTACGGCGCGAGGCCGGCGCGGATGGCTCCGGCGGCGCCGAGCCCTAGGTGCCGGGCAGGCTCGTAGGCGTAGAACGATCCGGCCGGCGCGTTGACGTTGGCCGCCGCGAGGCGCTCCGCCACGGCCGCTGGTGTCCACCCGTCGACGGTGAACAGCAGAGTCGGCGTACGACGTGCCGCGTGACCGTAGAGCTTCACACCTGGGATGGCCGCCAGCCGGGCTTCCAGATCGTCGCGGAGGTTGTCCTCGTACTCCTCGACGAGCCGCAGCGAGCTCTGTAGTCGCTCGCGCCGGGTCGTTCCGGTGCCACCGAGACCGGCCAGGAAGTCGACGGCTGCCGTGGTGCCGGCGAGCAGCTCATACGGCAGTGTGCCGAGCTCGAAGCGTTCCGGTACGACGTCCGTCGATGGCGCGAGCTTGTCCGGATGGAGCGTCTCGAGCAGCTCCGGCGAAGCAGTCAGAGCACCGAGATGCGGGCCGAAGAACTTGTACGGCGAGCAGACGTAGAAGTCGGCGTACGTCGCGTCGACCGGGGCGTGCGCGGTCAGGTGGACGCCGTCGACGTACAGGAGCGCTCCGGCCTGGTGGACGAGGTCGGCGATCCGCTCGGTGTCGGGACGGGTGCCGAGCAGGTTGGACGCGGCGGTGACCGCGACCAGGCGGGTCCGGTCAGTGAGCAGCGGTGCGATGTCGTCCAGCTCCGAGGTTTCGGCGTCGAAGCCGAGCCAGCGGACAGTGGCACCGACGGCCTCGGCGGCCTGCACCCACGGGCGGACGTTCGCGTCGTGGTCGAGCCGGGTGACGATGATCTCGTCACCGGGGCCCAAGGTCTTGGCGAGGGTCCGGGAGAAGTCATACGTCAGCTGGGTCATGCTGCGGCCGAACACGATGCCGCGCGGGTCCGTACCGAGCAGGTCAGCGATAGCCTCCCGGGCGGCGACGACGGTCTCGTCGGCTCGGCGCTCGGCAGCCGTCAGTGTGCCGCGGTTGGCCATCGCCGAGGTCATGGTGGTGGCGACCGCTTCGGCGACCACCCGCGGCGTCTGCGAACCGCCGGGGCCGTCGAAATGAGCGGCCCCTTCGTCGAGGGCGGGGAACTGTTTCCGGACAGCAGCAACATCGAAGACACCCATGACGGTCATCCTCTCCCGACACCACCGTGACGGCCAGCGGTTGTCCATTCCTCACCAGCGCTGCCCGATGCCGGGTAAATATGCACGAGTTGTCGGCGATGTAGTGCAGGATGTCAGGAGTGAGCACCGTGACGACTACTGACCGGGTCCCGCTGCAGGCCTGGCTTCCGACCATGCTGGCCCTGGCGGCCATCTGGGGTTGCAGCTTCCTGTTCATCTCCGTCGGCGTCCGGGAGGTGCATCCGCTCTACCTGGCGCTCGGGCGGGTGATCGCCGGGTCGCTGGTGCTGCTGATGATCCTGGCGGTGAAGCGCGAGTCGCTTCCCCGCGAGCCGCGCATGTGGGTGCACTCGTTCGTGGTCGGCGCGGTCGGGTCGGCGATCCCGTGGACACTGTTCGGGTACGGCGAGCAGCGGATCCCGTCCCTGCTGGCGGGGATCTGGAACGGCATCACCCCGCTCGTGGTGCTGCCGATCGCGGTGCTGATCTTCCGCACCGAGACCTTCTCGCTGCAGCGGGTGCTCGGGTTGACCGTCGGCTTCGGCGGCATGCTCGTGGTACTCGGCGCCTGGAACGTGCAGGGCGGCGCGGACCTGACCGGTCAGGCGCTGTGCATGCTGGCGGCCGTCTGCTACGGCCTCGCGGTGCCGTACCAGAAGCGGTTCATCGCCGGCACGACTCTGTCCGGTACGGCGCTGTCCGCCAGCTTGCTGCTCTGCGCCGCCGTCCAGCTCGCCGTGGTCGCGCCGATCGTCACGCGGGAGGCGCCGCCGGTGCCGTGGTCGCTGTCGATCGAGGTGGTCGGCAGCGTGCTCGCGCTGGGCGCGCTCGGTAGCGGGCTCGCGTTCGTGCTCAGCCTGCGCAACATCCGGCTGATCGGGGCGAGCCGGTCGTCGATGGTGACCTACCTGATGCCGATCTTCTCGATCCTGGTCGGCGTGATCGTGCTGCACGAGCACCTCACCTGGTACCAGCCGGTCGGCGCCCTGATCGTCTTGCTCGGTGTCGCGGTGTCGCAGGGCCTGCTGCGGAGCATCCGGCGGAAGCCAACCCTCGCCGCGGAGGCGTCCGCGGCGTAAGGCCGGGACGGCCGCGAAGGCGGCAGCAGCGTACGGCGGGGACGGACGCGGAGGCGTCAGCGGCGTAGGTTCGGGACGGCCGCGACCACGACGGCGACCAAGGCCAGCACGGTCCCGGCGACGACCGGGAAGGTGACGGCCTTGTCGGCGGCCGGGACGAACAGGTCGATGCACAGGCTGGCGATCAGCTGTCCGGCGAGCGTCCCCAGCCCGAGCACGAACACGCCGACCACCCGGACCACCGCCGCAGCGGCGCTGATGAAGATGACTCCGCACGCACCACCGAGGTACAGCCAGGGCTCACTCGGCAGGTGTTGCGGCGCGCCGCGCACCGTGACGTCGACGAGGAAGACGACCAGCAACGCAATGAAGCCGACGAGGAAGTTGACCACGCCGGCCGCGACAGCGCCGAACGCGTCCTGTGAGGCGGTGCGTGCGACACGCCCGTTGATGGCCTGCTGGACCGCCGAGCCGACACCGGCCAGTGCGGGCAGCACCGCGAGCAGCAGGCCGTCCGGGTGAGTCAGCTGCGATGACACCGCGAGTACGACGGCTGCCAACGCCATGACCGCGCCGAGGACCCGAAGCGTGGTGTACGGCTGCGGACCAGCCGGACCGAAGCCGAGGCGATCGACGACCAGACTGCTCACCGCCTGACCGGCTACGCCGGCCACGGTGAAGACGGCCACACCGATCACGGAGACGGTGATCGACTGGGTCGCGACCAGGAACGCACCCGCGACTCCCCCGATGCACTGCCACCAGCGCAGACCGCCGTGACCGCGCATCGGCGTACGGACCGCGCGCCAGACGTTGCCGAGTGAACGGCGGATCCGCGGGACCAGCGCCGTACCGATGAGCAGGATCAGCAGGCCGGAACCGAACGAGATCAGTGCGGCCGCGACGCCGTCGGCGAGGACGTGGCCGAGCTCGCCGTTGATCCTGGACTGGATCGCGACCAGCATCCCGATGCCGAAGGCGGCGCTGAGCCCGACGATCTGGTGCTGCTGAGCCGAACGGGCAGGACGAGTGGCGGTCGTTGTCACCCGCCTATCATGACCGTTCCACCCCTTGCACCTGACAGCAGGTCCACACTACGACCGCCGGATCAGGGCCAGGTACATCGCGTCGGTGCCGTGCAGGTGGGGCCACAGTTGCACGTCGGGACCTTCGCCGAGGTCAGGTACGTCGGGGAACAGACCGCGGGCGTCCTCGACGTGTGCGTCGTCCCGGCGGCCGAGTACGGCGTCCACCACCGCCCGGGTCTCGTCGGGGTGTGGAGAACAGGTGACGTACGCCACCACGCCACCCGGCCGGACCGAGGTGATCGCCGAGTCGAGCAGATCCTCCTGGAGTGGCCGCAGGTCGATCACGTCGTCCGGCGTACGACGCCAGCGAGCCTCCGGCCGCCGCCGAAGCGCCCCGAGCCCGCTGCACGGAACGTCCGCAAGCACCCGGTCGAACGACCCGGCCGGCCAGGTCGGCTTCGTCCCGTCGCCAATCAGGACCTTGTGGTCGCCCGGGATCGCGCGGACGTTGGCGCGAACGAGCTCGGCGCGATGCTTGAGCGGCTCGACGGCGGTCAGTTGCCCGTCGCGTTGGTTGACGAGAGTGGCGAGCAGAGCAGACTTCCCGCCAGGCCCCGCGCAGAGGTCGAGCCACTTGGTGTCCTCGCCGTCGAGTGGGGCGGTCGCCAGCGCGATCGCGACCAACTGCGAGCCCTCGTCCTGCACACCAGCCCGCCCGGTCGCCACCGCCTGGATCCGTCCCGGATCACCACCGCCCTGCAGGACCGCCGCGTACGGCGACCACCGCGCGCGTGTGGCGCCGGCTTCGATCAACTCATCCACGTCCGCCAGCCCCGGCCGAGCGATCAACGTCACCCGCGGCGGCTCGTTATCGGCGTCAAGCAACCGCTCGAGCCCACGGTCGGGGTCGGCGCTACCCGGCTTCTCCCCTAGTGCTTGCGCGAAGGCCTCTATCACCCAGCGGGGATGGGCTTTGGCGACCGCGAGATGGCCGAGGCGGTCCTCCTCGACGGGAGGTGCGACGGCTGCGATCCATTGGGGAAAGGTGCGTTGGCTGATCTTGCGGAGCACGGCGTTCACCAGACCGCTGCGCTTCTGGCCGATCTCCGCGCGGGTGAGGGTGACCATCTCGTTGACGGCGGCGTAGGAGTCGACTCGCATTCGCAGCAGCTGGTGCGTGCCCAGGCGAAGCAGGTCGAGCAGCTCTGGGTCGAGGTCGGCCAGCGGGCGGGACACGCTGCGGCTGAGGAAGGCGTCGTACGTGCCCTGCCAGCGCAGGGTGCCGTGCACGAGCTCGGTGCAGAACGCGGCGTCCCGGCCGCCGAGGCGTTGCTCGCGGAGCGCCTTGTTGAGCGCGAGGTTCGCGTACCCGCCCTCGGCGGTGACCTGGCGGATGACCTGGTACGCGACCCGGCGTACCCGGTCCGGCCGTCGCTGCGGCGCCCGATTGCGGGGCGTCCGGTCGTTCACGCCTCCGGCCCTAAGCGGTCCTGATCCGTCAGCCGCACACCGCGGGCCCAGTCGGCCGCGGCCATCGGCTTCTTGCCCTGCGGCTGAACCGTCACCAGCTCGACCGCCTTGCTCCCGGTCCCGGCCTTCACGCTCGACTTGGTCGCGCGCAGCTCACCGGGCTTCAGCTCCTCGTCCGTGAGCCGTACGGCGAGGACCTTCAGCCGCTCGCCGCGGAACGTCGTCCACGCCCCCGGCGCCGGGTTGCACCCCCGAACCAGCCGATCCACCCGCTGTGCCGGCGCACTCAGATCCAGCTCGGCGTCCTCGACCGTGATCTTCGGCGCCAGCGTGACCCCGTCGGCCGGCTGCTCCCGCGCCTCCAGGACGCCGGCCTCGATCCCGTCCAGGGTGTCGACCAGCAACTTCGCACCCGACTCCGCCAGCCGGGCGAGCAGATCGCCGGACGTGTCCTCGGGTCCGATCGGCTCGGTCAGTACGCCGTACACCGGGCCGGCGTCGAGCGCCTTCACGATCCGGAACGTGCTGGCCCCGGTCACGTCGTCACCGGCGATGATCGCGTGCTGCACCGGCGCGGCGCCGCGCCAGGCCGGCAGCACCGAGAAGTGCAGGTTGATCCAGCCGTGCTCCGGGATGTCCAACGCTGCCTGGGGCAACAATCCGCCGTACGCGACGACCGGGCAGCAGTCCGGTGCGATCTCGGTCAGCCGGGCCAGGAAATCCGGGTCGCTCGGCTTGACCGGCTTGAGGATCTCGACACCGAGCTCCTCGGCGAGCTGGGCGACCGGTGACGCGACCAGCTTTCGGCCGCGGCCGGCCGGTGCGTCCGGACGGGTGACGACGGCAACCACTTCGTGGCGGCTGGCAACGATCGCCCTCAGCGCGGCGACGGCCGGTTCCGGCGTACCGGCGAAGACCACCCTCACAGTCCGAATCCATTCATCGAGTGCGGGGACACCTTCACCTGCGGTACGCCGCCCAGACCGGACCAGTCCGCCTCGCGGATCGCCTTCATCGCCTGCTTCCGGGTCTCGGTGTCGAGCCGGTCGATGAACAGGACGCCGTCCAGGTGGTCGGTCTCGTGCTGGATGCACCGGGCCAGCAGGTCCGAGCCCTCGATCACCACCGGGTCGCCGTACATGTTGAAGCCGCGGGCGATGACCGACTGGGCGCGGCGGCAGTCGAAGGTGAGGCCGGGGATGGACAGACAGCCTTCCGGGCCGAACTGCTCGTCCGCGGACAGCGTCAGCTCCGGGTTGACCAGGTGCCCGAGCTCGCCCTCGATGTGCCAGGTGAAGACGCGCAGACCGACACCGATCTGCGGCGCGGCCAGGCCCGAGCCGGGGGCGGCCTGCATGGTGTCGGTGAGGTCCTGGACCAGGCGGCGCAGCTCGGCGTCGAAGTCGACGACCGGCTCCGCCTTGGTGGTCAGGACGGGATCGCCGAACAGGCGGATGGGTGTGACCGACAACAGACTCTCCAGCGTTCCACGGACCGGGACCCGGCAAGTCTAGTTGGCCTCCGGCGGGGACTACGGCGGGGAGGGGGCCTCCACATCGTTGCCATAAGCACGTACTGTGGTCTCAGGCGTACCTACAGTCACAACATCACACGCCCAACGGGAGACCCAATGCCCACAGCAGCACGGGGGGCAACACTGATCCTCTTGGGGGTCCTGCTAGCCCAGGCACCCCTCACCGCCTTCGCCGAACCGCGCGAGCCTCGGTCGGCCGCGAGCCCTGAACCGGCCGGCCAGCTCCCGACCGCCAACACCTGGAGTGAGCTGGCGAAGCAGGTCACCGAGACCTCACCCGGCGACGGCGAACTGCGGTCCGCAGACACTTCCACGCAGGCGTCGTCGGTCATGCGGTGCTTCAAGCTCGAGGAGGAGAACTACTGTCTCGGTCTCGGGTTCGTGGATCAACTGCCGAGCGGAGCGCAGATCCAGGAGATGATGAGCCCGCCGAGCCTGCGCGCCGACGGGGAGGCCGGTGTCGAGCAGGACCTCCCCACGGGAGATCTCACCCCGCAGGCCTTCGTCGCCGAGCGTACGTCGATGCCGAAGAGTGCCCGCGTGAACGCTGAGTTGGACGAGATGCAAGCCGCTTGGGACGGCCGCGACAAAGCCCGCGCTCTCCGGTTGCTGGATGCCTCCTCCGAGCCGGCCGCTACATTCCCGTCCCCTACTAGGAGTGCGCCCAGTCAGGGAACGCCGACGCCGGTGCCCGGTCAAGCGCCGGCGAAGCTCCCGGCGTCGTCGTACATCATGAAGGGGTTCCAGACCTCGCAGGAGAAGGGGTACTGGTGTGGGCCGGCGACGTTCCAGTCGATCGACTGGGCCGACGACAAGCAGAAGGACACCCAGGCGTCCTGGGCCAAGGACCTCGGCACCACGACCGCCGGTACGGCGATCTCCGCGATGGTCCAGCAGACCAACCGCAAGACGAACTGGGATCGCGCCGCCGGCACCTACATCATCCAGAACGTCGGTCACTGGAACGCACAGAAGTTCTTCACCGTGCACCAGAACCACCTCGGTGACGGTCAGCCGGCGCCGATCATCGAGCACACCCAACTGCTGAAGCGCTATTTCCCGTACCTGGCGTTCAACCACAGCGGCCACTTCCAGGTCGGCCGCGGGTACAACCGGGCGAAGGGCACGATCGCGATCTTCGAGGTGTTCAACGAGCGCCGGTTCAACAGTCGCGGCAACGTCACCGACGGCCCGAAGAACATCCCGGCGACCGCCCTGTTCAACGCGACCCTGGCCAACTCCTTCCAGAACATCGGCCTCTGACCTGATGCGCCGTGCACCCCTGGCGGCCTTCGCCGTCCTGCTGCTCGTCGCCGGCTGCTCATCCTCCCCCGAGAGCACGAGCAGCCCGTCCAGCAAGCCGACCAGCCCGAGTACGACGACGACCAGCACACCGACACCGACACAGCCAACCTCGGCGGACACAACGCCGCCGCGGTGGACGAAGGTGCTCCGCCAACCCGTGAACGGCCTGCACCTCGTCACCCAGCAGCGGAAGTACGTCGTGACCCGCGGCAGCGACGAGGCGGGTACGACGACCATCACCGACCGGACCAGCAAGAAGGTCGTCGTCAAGCACGTGCCGGCCGCCGGCTTCGTCGCGCAGTCGCCGGTGGTGATCGACGATCAGTGGGCCTTGATCGAGGACATCCGGTCGGACGGCCCCGACCCGGAAATCAAGGTGTTCCGGTACGACCTGACCACCGGCCGCCCGACCAGCCTCGGCCGCCTCCCCAAAGTCTCCGAACCAGAGATCGGCGCGTACGGCGGCACCTTCGCCTACAGCTCCACGGACACCAAGAACCGTTCCTGCCTGATCCTGGCCGACCTCGCGACCCTCACCTCGCGACCCGTCACCTGCGTGGCGAATCCCGGGTACATCGCTGACCCGGTGATCTCGGCCGACACGGTGACGTTCAGCGAGATCACCGCACCGGAGACCAGTCGCCGCTGTAAGCGCATCCTGGTCGCCTCCCTGTCCAGCGGCAAGGCCCGTCCGGTGCCGGCTGCAACCAACTGCCTGCAGTGGAGCGGTGCGTCGCTGAGCGGTGCGACGGTGTGGTCCGAGGTGGCGGCGTCGGACCCGGATCAGTACGAGAGCAAGGCGTACGTCCGGGACTCGGCCGACTCCCCCGCCCGGCCGCTCGGGGTGATCGTCACCGACACGATCGTTGCCTGCGGCAACTGGATCTTCTGGGAGACGAGAACTGTCGGCGACGGCAGCGAGGCATACCAGATCAACCGCTGGCGCCCGGGTATGCGGCAGCCGCAGCGCATCTACTCCGGCAAGCCCGGCACGGCACTGACTCCGCTGACCTGCCAGGACGACACCGTCTATGTCGAGGCGGCCCAGCTCGCGACCACCCCGGCGTACACCGAAACTTTCTCCGCCCCCGCTACGTGAGCGCCAGCCCGCGGGCGCGCAGGTGGCCGCGGAGCGTCGCGGCGTCGGTGAACAGCTCGGCGTCGATGCCGACCGCGCGGGCGCCGTCGACGTTGTGCTGCACGTCGTCGGTGTAGAACGTGCGCGCCGCGTCCAGGCCGAACCGCTCCAGCAGGATCCGGTAGATCTTCTCGTCCGGCTTCACCGCCTGCTCGACGCCGGACACGACCTCACCGTCGAACCCGGTCAGGATCGGGAACGTCTCCTTCGCGATCTCCCACTTCTCCGCCGAGAAGTTCGTCAGCGCGTACGTCGGAACACCCAGCTCGCGGATCTCGCCGACCAGCGCGACGGTGTCCTCGAAGAGTCCCTTGACCATCTTCAGCCAGCCGGTGTCGTACGCCTCGATCCACTCGGCGTGCTGGGGGTGCAGCGCGGTCAGCTCGGCGATCGCCTCGGCCCACGGCCGGCCCGCGTCCTGCTGATGGTTCCACTCCCGCGTGGTCACCTCGGTCAGGAACCGGGTCCGCTCCTGCTCGTCCGGGATCAGGTCGGCGTACAGATAGTCGGGGTTCCAGTCCAGCAGCACCCCGCCGATGTCGAACACCACCACGTCGATCGTCCGCTGCGTCATGCCCGCAACCCTATGCGAAGGGCGCAGCGGCCACGGTGGCCGGTCGCGACCGCTCATCTCATGCGGTCGCCGCGTTCGCGGCGGCTCGCGCGTGCAGAGCCGGTGCCAGCGCGAACTGCCCGATGAAGAGCAGCACACCCAGCAGTGCACAGCCGAGCCAGGTGATGGTCGGGCCGAAGTACTCGAGGGCGTTCGTCCCGGCGAGCGGCCCGATCACTGTGCCGATGCCGAAGGCCATCCCAGACATCCCCATGTAGCCGCCGCGCAGGTCGACCGGAGCGAGGTCGGCGAACACCGCACCGATCACGGCCGCGAACCCGATCTCGCCGATCGTCCAGACGACCACGGACAGCCCGTAACCCCACCAGTCGTGCACGACCGCACCGACGCCGAACCCGAGACCGACGACCAGCATCGACGCGGCGAGCAGCTTCGGCCGGTCGAACTTCGCCAGCCGCTTGCCGAGGAACGGCTGGACCAGCACGATCACCACCCCGTTGAGCGCGATCACCAGCCCGTACGTCGAGGACGGCAGGCCGTCGTCCGCCATCGCCAGCGGCAGCGTCGAGTAGCCCTGGAAGTAGATGGTGGCGTAGCCGATCTGGAGCAGGATCATCAGCAGGAACACGGTGTCCCGGAGTGCCACCGGCAGCAGTGGCCGGCGCAAGCTGCCGTCGTCCAGCGCCGGGCGGCTCTCCGGGACCATCGCCCAGATCACCAGGCCGGCGATCACCGACGTACCGGCGTTCAGCCAGAAGAGCAGGCCGTAGCCGATCGACGCCAGCACACCCGCGCTCACGGTCGAGACGGAGAAGCCGAGGTTGATCGCCCAGAAGAGCAGGCCGTACGCGCGAACTCGCTCGCCGGGCTGGAGCAGATCGGCCACCGTCGCCTGGACGGCCGGCCGGAACAGGTCACCGAGCAGGCCGACCACGAACGCCGCCACCCAGATCATCACCATCGACCGGGCCGACCCCAGCAGGATGAGCGCGGCGGCGGTGCCGAAGAAGCACATCAGCATGGTGAACCGGCGACCGATACGGTCGGCCAGCCAGCCGCCGACGAGCTGCGACGCCACCGACCCGGCACCGACCGCGGCCGCGACGGCACCCGCCGTACCGGCGGAGATCTGCCGGTCCTGGGTCAGGTAGAGGACGAGGAAAGGCTGGACGAAGCTGCCGAGCCGGTTGACCAGCTGGCAGACCCAGAGCGCCCAGAACGCCCGCGGCAGGGCGGGCGCGGGCGTCTCGACAGCGGCGATTGCACTCATGGGGACAACTCTCGGGGCCTGGCCCCAGCACTGTCGACGATTAGGCACAGGACTAATCAGTTAGGGTGGGCCGGTGATCACGATCAGGTTGAACGCCGGCGACGTGGGCCGGATCCGGTTCGCGGTGTCGCCGGTGTGGGAGGCCGTCACCAGTGTGCGGGCCCTGAGCAACAACACCGCACGGAGCGTGCACGGGCCGTGGTTGCAGAAGGTCCAGCCGATCATCGACGGCCCGGACCTGACGTTGCTCAAGGCACTCGTTCCGCCGATCGGGTACATCCCGGACTTCATCACGCCGGCGCCGCCGCGCCGGACCACGAGCTTCGAGTCGGGCCTGGCCGCGATCGCCGCAACCCCGCACGATCTCGTCGTCGAGGAGATCGGCAAGTTGCACCATGACACCCCGCACCCGCTGCTGCCGGACCTGATCGCCCACCCGGCCAAGGCGCTGGACCTGATCACCTCCTCGCTGGAGAGCTACTGGCGACGCGCGATCGAGCCGGACTGGCGGCGGATGCGTGCGCTGCTGCAGGACGACCTGACGTTCCGGCTCGACGAGCTGGCCAGCGGCGGGATCGAGCGGCTGTTCCGCAACCTGCATCCGTCGGTGCGGTTCAGCAGCAGCCGGATCGAGATCGATCGGCCGTACGCCTGTGACGGTGAGCCGATGGCCGGGCAGGGCGTGCTGCTGGTGCCGTGCGTGTTCGGCTGGCCGGCCGGCCTGGCGGTGACCGCCGCGCCGCACGTGCCGACGGTCACCTACCCGCCGCGTGGTCTCGGCCGGTTGTGGGAGGACCGCCAGGACACCACCGACTCACCGCTCGCGGACTTGGTCGGCCGGACTCGGGCGGCGATCGTGAGCCACCTTGACCTGCCGATGTCCACGACACACCTGGCCAACCAGCTCGGCGTGTCGGCACCGACGCTGAGCGTGCACTTGAGCATCCTGCGCAGCGCGGGCGTGGTCGACTCGCGCCGCGACGGCCGCGCGGTGCTCTACTACCGCACCTCGCTCGGCAACCAGCTCCTCAGCGCCGCCGACACTCCCCTGGCCTCGACGGCCTAGCCGACGGAGCTCGGTGCGGGTCCAGGCGGCCCCGCCGAGCCCCTGGCATCCACCACCTAGCCGAAGCTCGGCGGGTCGACCTGAACCCGCACCGAGCCCGGGTTCTTCTTGGCGCTGCGGGCGGATTGAGCTTCCTTCAGAGCGCGGGCCAGCGCCGAACCGGCTGCTCGTGGCGTGCGCACGACAGCTCGCACGGTCTCGTCGTCAACGTCGACCGGGCCGAGGACCTCCAACGCAGCGGTTGCCGGGAGCAACTGACGGAGGCGGGCGATCAGGTCGGTGACGGCCTCGGACGGACCGGTGAGCTCGGCCAGCTTGGCCGCGGGCGCCAAGCGGGCGGCCCGGCGTTCCTCGACCTCCCGGGAGGCGAAGCCTTCAGGGCTCCAGCGGACAACCGCCTGCAGCGGGAAGGCAGATGGTTCGCCGACGAGAATCACGGCGCCCGTCGGGCGGACGAGCGTCGCCGCGTTGAACCATCGGCGGACGGCCTCCTCCGGCGCCCGCAGGTCGGGCCGGGCGAGCATCAGCCAGGTGTCAAGCAGCAGCGCAGCGCTGTATCCGCCTTCGGCGACCGGCTCGGCTCCCGGTGTGCTCACGATCAACGCCGGCTTGTCCGGTACGACGTCCAGCACGTTGTCGCCCCCCGACGTACGCACGACCAGTCCGGGAAACGCGCGCCCCAGCTCCTCCGCCGTACGACGAGCGCCGACGACGGCAGCGCGCATCCGGGTGTCACCGCACTCCGGGCACCGATGGTCAGCGGCCGGCCGGCCGCACACGCTGCAACTCGCCGGCCCGGACCCCTCGGTCCGACGCAACGTCCCACCGCAGGTCGAGCACCGTGACGGCGCCCGGCAGGTCTGACACACCAGGCTCGGCAGATACCCCGCCCGCGGCACCTGCACCAGCACGGGCCCGGACCGCAAACCCTCCCGGGCGATCTCGAAAGCGCGATGCGGCAACCGGGCCGCCCGGGCCGCCGGATCACGCGCGAGATCGGTGTCCGACTCCCCCGCGATGTGCACCGCGGGAGCGGCCGCCCGGATCACCGTGCGATCCGCGATCAGCTCGTTCGCGAACCCGGACTCCAGCAACGCCGCCGCCTCCACCGAGCGGGCATACCCGCCGAGCAACGCGGCACACTGCTGCCGATACGCCCGCAGCAGAAGGACTTCCCGGGCATGCGGGTACGGCGCACGCGGCTCGGCGTACGAGTCGTCGCCGTCGTCCCACAACGCGACCAGACCGAGATCCGCCACCGGGGCGAACGCGGCCGCGCGCGTCCCGATCACCACCCGCGCACACCCCCGCAAGGCGGCGAGGAACGCGCGATACCGAGCCGTCGGCCCGAGATCGGCCGACAACGTGACGAACCCGGAGTCGCCGAGCACCGCCGTACACGCCACCGCGAGCCGCTCGAGGTCACGAGCATCCGGCGCGAGCAGCAACGCACCACGCCCCGACGCCGCACACACCGCCGCCGCCTGCGCGAACGCCAGCGCCCAATCGGCTCCTGGTACGGCGGTCCAGATCGCGCGCGGCGACTCCGAGCGAGCCACCGCGTCGAGGAACCCCGTCGGGTACGGCGACCACTCGGATCGCGAGGTGGACAGCGGTGGACGCGCGGGCTGGTCACAGCGCCTCGGCTCCCCCTCGACCTTCGCATGCCGGGGTGGGACTGCCAGCCGGGTCACATCCGCGAAGACCCCGGCGTACCGGTCGGCGACGGAGCGGCAGAGGTCGGCGATCTCCGGAGTCAGCACCTGCTCGGGCGAGACGACCTTGCGGATCCGGGACAGCTTGCCCTCGTGGTCGGACGACTCGAGTCGCTCCAGCACGAACCCGTCCAGGTCCTTGCCGGCGAAGCGGACCTTCACCCGGACGCCCGGCTGCGCGGCCGCGGCCAGATCCTCGGGCACGAGGTAGTCGAACGGGCGGTCCAGGTGTGGCAACGAGACGTCGACCGCGATCCGGGCCACCGGCAACGACGAGGTGATCCCGGCCGGCTCCTTCGTCCGGGACCTGCGAACGGTGTCCCGCAGCAGCGTCAGCTGCTCAGGCGAGTCCCCGGTCGATGTCACTGGGAAACTCTAGTCCGCCCGGGCGACAGTGCGTGCGAAGGCCGCGACCCGGCTGTGGACAACCGGGTCGCAGGCCGTTCGTCCTACTTGTTGACCGCGGCCTTCAGCTCCTCGACCCGGTCGGTGCGCTCCCAGGTGAAGTCCTCGCCGGTGCGGCCGAAGTGGCCGTTCCGCGCGGTCTGGGCGTAGATCGGGCGGAGCAGGTCCAGGTCCCGGATGATCGCGGCCGGGCGCAGGTCGAACACTTCGCGGACCGCGTCGCTGATCTTGTCCACCGGCACCTTCTCGGTGCCGAACGTGTCGACGTAGAAGCCGACCGGAGCGGCCTTGCCGATCGCGTACGCGACCTGGCACTCGACCCGGTCCGCCAGCCCGGCGGCGACGATGTTCTTCGCCACCCAGCGCATCGCGTACGCCGCCGACCGGTCCACCTTCGACGGGTCCTTGCCGGAGAACGCACCACCACCGTGCCGGGCCATCCCGCCGTACGTGTCGATGATGATCTTCCGGCCGGTCAGGCCGGCGTCGCCCATCGGGCCGCCGATCTCGAACCGCCCGGTGGGGTTCACCAGCAGCTTGTAGCCGGCCGAGTCGATGTCGAACTGCTCGAGCACCGGGTCGACCACGTGCTTCTTGATGTCCGGGGTCAGCATCGAGTCCAGGCTGATGTCGGCCGCGTGCTGGCTGGACACCACCACGGTGTCGATCCGGACCGCCTTGTCACCGTCGTACTCGACCGTGACCTGGGTCTTGCCGTCCGGGCGCAGGTAGGCCATCGTGCCGTCCTTGCGGACCTCGGACAGCCGCGCGGACAGCCGGTGCGCGATGGTGATCGGCAGCGGCATCAGCTCGGGCGTCTCGTTCGACGCGTAGCCGAACATCAGGCCCTGGTCGCCCGCCCCCTGCAGGTCCAGTGCGTCGTGGGACGCGTCCGCGCGCGTCTCGTACGCCGTGTCGACCCCCTGGGCGATGTCCGCCGACTGACTTCCGATCGCCACGGTGACCCCACAGGACGCGCCGTCGAACCCCTTCAGCGACGAGTCGTACCCGATCTCGAGGATGCGCGCTCGGACGATCCCGGGGATGTCGACGTACGCCGTCGTGGTGACCTCACCCGCGACGACGACCAACCCGGTGGTGACCAGGGTCTCGACCGCGACGCGGCTCTTCGGGTCCTCGGCCAGCAGGGCGTCGAGAATGGAGTCGCTGATCTGGTCAGCGATCTTGTCCGGGTGACCCTCGGTCACCGACTCGGACGTGAAAAGGCGGCTCGCCACAATTCTCCCTCGGATTCCTCTTGTGCCGCGCGGCTGTGGCTACGAACCGCAGCTACTTCCACACGATCCCCCCGTGCACCGGCGGATAGCGATGCATCTGGGAAGTATGCCAGCAGTTTCCTCCGGAGTCCCGGTGACGCTCCGAATTCATCCATCATTCGAGACGCGTGATCATATGCTGGATGGAGGAGTCGGTTTCAGGCGTGCGGACCGACGGCCACCTCGCCCAGGGTGAGTGTCGGCGTGCAATCAAGGATCGCAGCCAACCGGTCCACCTCGGCGTCCAGCTGGCGCAGCCGGGTGCGGTTGAGGGAGGTGAGCGCCTCGACCGTGACGTGCAGCTTGCGGCCGGACTTCTTCTGGTGCCAGACACCGGCGACGATGCCGTCGACCAGCAGGAGCGGGTAGTTGCCGGCCTGACCGCGAGCCAGCGCCCGGGTGAACGCCTTGCCGGGAAAAAGTAGTTCCCGCGGGAAGCTGCCGACACCGTAGGCGTCGAAGTACGGCAGCAGCCTCACACCGCGCACCGGGTCGTCCGGGAAGTCGTCATCACCCGGCGCGTGCCAGACCTGTTGGCCTTCGAGCTCCACGTGCGGGAGGTCGGCGAAGTACGGCTTGACGAAGGTCGGAGTGGTGTTGAGCCACCGGGCGAACTGCTGCGGTGTCGCCGGGCCGTAGGAGTACAGGTAGTTGTACAGGAGCTCGGTGAACGCCTTCTCGCCGGGCAGCGGCTCGAACGGCTTGAAGCGATGCGGGTTCGAGTACGTCGTCTTGCGGCCGCGATTCGGTCCGTAGCAGAGGAGGCCCGCATTGGCAGCGGCCGGGATCACCTGCCGCCAGCGCGGCCAGTTGCCCTGGAAGGCCTCGATGACCGGATCACCCGCCCAGGCGCCGGTACGACGTACGACCTCGTCCGTCAGCTCGTCGACGGTCAGGTCGTCGTGGGCGAGCGCGTCGCCGATGGCCGCGATCACGTCAGCGGTCTGTTCCGGAGTCATCCGCATGCGCTCGGGCCGCGGCGGACCGGGCGGCAGCGCCGACAGTGCACCGGTCCACATCGGCAGGTCGTCCAGAGGCAAAAGATGGACCGTGCCACGGGGCCCGAGTGTCTTCACCACGCCGTCCGCCTGCTGGACCAGCTCCCGGGTCGCCCCGCCGACCCGCAGCGCCACCGACACCTCCCCCGCCGACAACACCTGCGCATGCGCCCCACACATAGCCCGTACGGCGTCCGCCGCGGAACCCGCTGGATCACCTGCCAAGTGATGCCGCCGCATCCGCCGCCCCACCACCGCCCGCCACGAAATCTTCATACCCCGACGCTAAAGCCAGAACCGGTCAGTTCCTGTCCGCTTCCGCCCCATTTCGCTGGCTAACCAGTCAGGTGGTGGGTTCTGCACCCTGAATCGCGGTGGCAAACCCACCATTTGGCTGGTGAGCCAGGCAAATGGGACGGGGCGGGCGGGGGTTAGGGCCAGTGGGTGGCGACGAGGTTCCAGATGACGCCGGCTAGGGCGTCCTTGGAGCCGGAGGGGACGGGGAGGGCGGAGCCTTCGCGGTCGAGGATGACGGCTTCGTTGGTGTCGCTGCCGAAGACCTTGCCGCCGGAGACGTCGTTCACCACCAGCAGGTCGCAGCCCTTGCGCTCCAGCTTGGCCCGGCCGAGCTCGAGCACACTGTGCTCCGCGTCGCCGGTCTCGGCCGCGAAACCGACGATCACCTGGCCGGGACGGCGGCGGTCGTGCGAGATCGTCTGCAGGATGTCCGGGTTCTGCACCAGGCTGACCGCCGGGACCGAGCCGTCGGCGGTCTTCTTGATCTTGTGCTCCGCCACGTCGGCCGGCCGGAAGTCGGCCGGCGCCGCCGCCATCACGATCGCGTCCGCGTCACCGGCGCGTCCGGTGATCTCGTCGTACAGGTCGCGCGTCGAGGTGACCGGGACGACCTGGACGCCGGCCGGGTCGGGCAGCTCGGAGTTGGCGGCGACCAGGGTGACCTTGGCGCCGCGAGCGGCGGCGATCCGGGCCAGCGCGTACCCCTGCTTGCCGGACGAGGAGTTGCCGAGGTAGCGGACCGGGTCGAGGTGCTCGCGGGTGCCGCCGGCGCTGATCAGGACCTGCTTGCCGGTCAGGTCGGCCACCGCCTGCCCGGCGGCCCGGGCGGCCTCGTCGGCGAGCATCAGCTGGCTGATCGCGAAGATCTCGGACGGCTCGGGCAGCCGGCCGCGACCGGTGTCGGCGCCGGTGAGGCGGCCGACCGCGGGGTCGAGCACGGTGATGCCGCGGGACCGGAGGGTGGCGACGTTCGCCTGCGTGGCCGGGTGCTCCCACATCTCGGTGTGCATCGCGGCCGCGAACAGGATCGGGCAGCGGGCCGTCAGCAACGTGTTGGTGAGCAGGTCGTCGGCCAGGCCGTGCGCGGCCTTGGCGATCAGGTTGGCCGTGGCCGGGGCGACCACCACCAGCTCGGCCGCCTTGCCGATCCGGACGTGCGGAACCTCGTGCACGTCGTCGAACGGATCCGCCGTCACCGGCTGACCGGACAGCGCCGCCCAGGTCGCCGCGCCGACGAACTCCAGCGCGGCGGCGGTCGGCACCACCCGGACCCGGTGCCCGGACTCGGTCAGCCGCCGGAGCAGATCACAGACCTTGTACGCCGCGATGCCGCCGCCGACGCCGAGCACGACGTTCGGCCGCCGCGCCGGAGCCGGCGTACCCCCGGCGTCGGTCTCGGTCTCGGCGGGAACGACCGAAGCCCCCGGGCCGTGATCGGCTCCGGGGGTCTGATCACCGGTTGCGGACATCAACAGACCCCGTTCCCGGTCGTCATCGGGCGTCGGTTACGCGGACTTCTCCGCGGCGGCGGCTTCCGCCTCGGCCTCGGGGTCGATGTCGGTGCAGGTCAGCACGCCCTCGTTGATCTCGCGCATCGCGATCGACAGCGGCTTCTCCTGGACGTGGGTCTCGACCAGCGGACCGACGTACTCGAGCAGGCCCTCGCCGAGCTGGGAGTAGTAGGCGTTGATCTGCCGCGCCCGCTTGGCCGAGTACAGCACGAGCTTGTACTTGGAGTCGGTGTGGGTGAGCAGGTCGTCGATCGGCGGGGAGGTGATGCCGATGGCGACGGGCTGGTTGCCAGACAAGTTCAGCTCTTTCCAGGAATGGAAGGGGTTATCGAATCAACTTTACCAACTGATCGGCAGCCTCCCGAACCGAGGCGTTCACGATCGTCACGTCGAACTCCTTCTCGGCGGCCAGCTCCAGCGTCGCCGTCTCCAGCCGGCGCTCCCGTTCCTCGGCCGTTTCCGTGCCTCGGCCGACCAGCCGGCGGACCAGCTCGTCCCAGCTCGGCGGCGCGAGGAAGACGAACTGGGCGTCCGGCATCGTCTCGCGGACCTGGCGGGCGCCCTGCAGGTCGATCTCCAGCAGGGCCGGCCGGCCCTCGGCGAGCTTGTCCAGCACCGGCTGCTTCGGCGTACCGTACCGGGCCGCCTTGTGCACCACGGCCCACTCGAGCAGCTCGCCGTCGGCGATCATCCGGTCGAACTCCTGGTCCGACACGAACAGGTAGTGCACGCCGTGCACCTCACCCGGCCGCGGCTTGCGGGTCGTGGCCGACACGGAGATCCAGATCTCCGGGAACCGCTCCCGGATCTCCGCCGCCACCGTCCCCTTGCCGACCGCGGTCGGCCCCGCCAGCACGGTCAGCCGGGCCGTGCGGGGCGCGCTCTGCCGCGGAGCCATGGTCGCGTCGTCCGTCCTGTGCGTGGTCATCTTCACACCAGTGTCCAACGAGCCGGCCAGGGTTTCGATCTGGCTCACTCGGCGAATTCGCGTTCGAGAGCGGCGATCTGGTTCGAGCCGAGGCCGCGCACCCGCCGCGTCTCCGAGATCCCCGCGCGTTCCATGATCTGCTGGGCGCGGACCTTGCCCACACCCGGGATGCACTGCAGCAGCGCGCTGACCCGCATCTTGCCGATCACGTCGTTGGTCTGCCCCTCGTGGAGCACCTCCGTCGGAGACGCTCCCGAGTGCCGGATCCGGTTCTTGATCTCGGCTCGTTCACGCCGCGCCGCCGCGGCCTTGTCCAGAGCCGCCGCTCGCTGCTCCGGGGTCAAAGAAGGAAGTGGCACCGTTTCACCTGTCCCGTTGTGTGGCTTCGCAAGGGAACCTAACACGGCTTCGGGCAGGTCACTGTGCAGAAGCCGGGATCGACCCGCGACGCGGCGGAATCGAGCGTTCCAGTCTCAGTTCAGCTGCGGGACGTCGACCTTGCAGGAGTCCTTCGCGTGCGTGCTGATCGTCTTGTACGCCGTCATCACGCCGCCGGTCTCCTTGCTCAGCCGAGCCAGCTCGACACGGTCCGTGCCCGCCGCCTTGGCCTTCTCGGCGAACGCGACCACGACACCCCAGTCGTCCTTCACCTCGGCCGGCGCGGAGCCCTGCAGCTTCTTCGCGTCCTCGAGGATCTTGGTGTAGTCGGCCGGGTTCTGCGGGTCCACGTTGACCGCGTTGGCGGCGTACCCGGCCAGGTCGACGCAGTACGCCTGCTCCTCGGTGCAGGCGGTCAGGCTGGCGGTGCCGGCGATCAGCGTCGCGGCCACGGCGAGTGTGCGCTTCAAAGCTCTCATCCTCGGGGGTCGGGAGGTCGGTCCTCGGGGGTGCTGACCCCGACGCTACAGCCAGTCACCAACCCATCCGAAACGAATCCTTTCCGGCCGCTCCCCCGCGGCCGGAGCCAGCCCGCTGGCGGCTTGTTGCGGGGCTGACGCGTTGCAGCACGTCAGCCGTCACACAAGCCGCCACCGGGCGTCGGCGGTCAGTTCTTGATCTCGACCTTGCAGGTGTCCTTGGCCTGCTTGGCGATCGCGTCGGACGCGTTCTTGATCTTCTCGCCGTCGTTCTTGAACAGCTCCTGCAGCTTCGCCGTGTCGCCCTTCGCCTCACTCGCCTTGTCGGCGTAGTCCAGGACGATCTTCCAGTCGTCCTTCAGGTCGTCCGGCGCCGACTTCGACAGCTTCTCCGCCTCGCCGCGCATCTTGTCCACCGCCGCGGTGTCCTTGATGTCGAGGTTCTTGACCGCCTCGGCATAGTTCTGCAGTTCGCCGCAGTAGTCGCCGCCCGAGCACGCCGTCAACACACCGACGCTCATTGTCACTACTGCCGCGAGGGCCGCAACCTTACGCATTGAGATCCTTACTCTTCCGCGGGAAGACCGTCGCTCCCCGTCGCACCGCAACCCTTCCGAATCCCGGGGTCACCAGGGCGGAGGGCACGCCGTGAAGAACATCGCATCCCTGGACTGGAACCGTGCCGTGATGTCCCGCGTCGCCCGGCCGACAAGGCGACCGCATTGGCGCTCACGATCACCCCGATGGCCAGCCAGTCGAGCGAGCCGAGGTACTGGTCGAGCACCACGATCCCGACCAGGGCGGCGAGAACCGGGTTGACGCTCATGAAGACACCGAAGAACTGAGCCGGCACCCGGCGCAGCGTGAGCAGGTCGGCCAGGAACGGTACGGCGGACGACAGCACGCCGGCCGCGACGGCGTACGCGAGCGTCGCGAGGGTCGGCCGGTGGTGCCAGAGCGCGACGATGCCGATCGGGACGTAGGCCAGCCCGGACACCGCGGCTGCCGCTGCCACACCCTGTACGCCGGGCAGTTCACGGCCGATGCGGCGGCTGAGCAGGATGTAGCAGGCCCAGCAGAGTGCTGCCAGCAGGCCGAAGCCGATGCCGAAGTAGTCCGTGGTCGCTTGTGGCCGGGTCAGCAGCACGACGGCGGGTGCGACGGCCAGAGCACAGAGCAGGTCGATCAACCGCCGGGACCCCAGCAGCCCGACGGCCAACGGCCCGAGGAACTCCAACGTCACCGCGAGACCGAGGCCGACGCGGTCGATCGCCGTGTACAACGACAGATTCATCACCGCGAACACCGCGGCCAGCCCCAGCACCAACCGCCAGTGCTTGCCCGTGATCGCACGCCACTGCGGCCGCCCCACCGCGACCAGCACCACGCCCGCCACCCACTGCCGGATAGCCACGACCCCCGCCGGCCCCAGCACCGGAAGCGCCAGCGCGCCCATCGACGCACCCACCTGGGTGGACAGCCCACTTCCCAGCATCATCAACACCCCCACTAGCCGCCCGCCACTGGACGACCCGGGCACCGGCGGGGTCGCACCGCGCGACGAACTCGGCACCGGCGGGGACCCATCACCCGACGAACCCGGCACCGGCAGGCCCGGGCCACCCGACGAACCCGGCGGAGGGGCCGGGATGTTGGAGTCGGCTGCGCCGTGGGATGTGGTCGGGCGGGTGGTGGTCGGGTTGGGCGGGGTCATGGGTTGAGAGTGCGCGGGTGGCGGGTATTCGCAAAATGCATCTGGGGGTGGATCTATACGGTGGGGTTATGGATGTGGAGCTTAGGCAGCTGCGGTGTCTGGTCGGGATCGTGGAGGCGGGGACGTTTACGGATGCCGCGATCGAGTTGGGCGTTTCGCAGGCGGCGGTGTCGCGGAATCTGCTGAGTCTGGAGCGGGTGCTTGGAGTGCGGTTGCTGCATCGGACCAGTCGGACGATCACGCCGCCGACGGCGGGCGTGCAGGTGCTGGCGCGGGCTCGGCAGGTGCTGGCCGAGGTGGACGAGTTGGTGCGCGAGGCAACGACCGGACACACGCGGTTGCGAGTGGGGCACGCGTGGTCGGCGGTGGGTCGGCATACGGCGGAGTTCCAGCGGCGGTGGGCGGCTGAGCATCCGGACGTCGAGCTGCAACTCGTCCGGACGAACACAGCGACCGGTGGACTGGCCGAAGGTCTGTGCGACCTCGCGATCGTACGGACCCAGGTCGACGAGAGACGATTCGCCCACGCGACGGTCGCGCAGGAACGCAGGTACTGCGCTCTGGCCGCCGACGACCCGTTGGCGACGAAGCGCACCCTCACCCTCGACCAGCTCCGCCACCGCACGCTCGCGATCGACCGCCGTACCGGCAGTACGACGGTCGACCTCTGGCCGGAAGATGCCCGGCCGGAGTTCGAGTACACCCACGACGTCGACGACTGGCTGGCGGCGATCGCGGCCGGCCGGTACGTCGGCCTGACCCCGCAGTCGACCGTCACGCAGTACCGCCGCGACGGTGTCGTCTACCGCCCGGTCCGGGACGCGCCACCCGTCGACGTCCACCTCATCTGGCACCGCGAGGACCCACACCCGGCGACCCAGGCCGCCGTCGCCCTGATCACCAGCCTCTACCAGGCGCCCTGATTACCAGGCGCCCCGCTTACCAGGCGCCCCGCTTACCAGGTGCCCGAGTCGAAGAGCGCGACCAGTCGCCGGCGGTCGCACGCGGCCCAGAGCACGTCCCTGATCCGGTCGATCCCGCCGACCGGCCAGCGCTCGGCGATCCGCCGTACCTCCGGATCCTTGATCTCGGCCAGCAGCGCACCCGGGAAGTCGCCCCAGACCACCGTGAACGGCCGACCCCACAGCTGCTCCACGCCGGTCGTCACCGGTGCCGTGATCCGCAGCCGGTTGTGCACACCGGCCACACCGGCGTACGCCGCCATCAACGCCTCCTCGCGTTCCTGCCACGACTCGGTCCGGAGAACATTGCCGAACAGAGGCGACAACTCCTCAGCGCAGGCCAGCCGGGAGAAGGCTGTCCCGAACCACTTCGAGTACGGCGCGTACTGCCGCTCCATCAGGAAGCACAGCTGCATCAGGTCGTGCACGAGTTGCGCCCCGATCAGCGCCGACCCGAGCTCGTCCCCCACGAACCCGGCGCGGCCGGCCAGATTGACCTCTGGATGGACCCGCCACCACGCCGCGATCTGCAGGTAGAGCCACACGTCGCGCGGGTAGTACCCGAGCCGGTCGCGGACCTTCTGCAACCCCACCTCGTCGTGGAAGACCGCGCCCGCGGTGAGCATCCGCAGGTTCTGCTCCGGGAACGTGAACCAGTCCCGCGGCTTGATCTCACTCTCGACGTCGAAGTCCAGCTGCTCCAGGAAGTACCCGCGGACCGTATGCACCCCGAACTCGGTCGGCCGATCCGCGAACTGCGTGGGCACCTCCCGGCGCAGCAGCTCGTCGAGCGATGCGCCATGCCGGACCCGATCCTCCTTGCGCAGGAACAGCTCGACACGGGGCTCCGAGTTGTGGTCCCCCGACATCTCGTCGTCGAAGCCCAGCACCTCCGAGCCCCGGCCGAGCAGCGCCGCGCTGTACGGCAGGTCCGGGTACGACGACGCCAGCACCGGCCGGACCGCCTCGGTATAGAACCGCCGGCTCAGCTCCAGCCCGGAGACGAAGGCACTCATACCGAGAACGGTAACGGCGGTCAGTATCCCAGGACGGTCCGGTA
Source organism: Kribbella sp. NPDC023972 (assembly GCF_040639075.1). Lineage (NCBI taxonomy): Bacteria > Bacillati > Actinomycetota > Actinomycetes > Propionibacteriales > Kribbellaceae > Kribbella > Kribbella sp. NPDC023972. The sequence goes on from NZ_JBEZZH010000005.1 coordinate 504,656, forward strand.
AGCCTCGTTCGCCCGATCGGCCGCATCCTGAAGGGCGGCAGCCGACGGCCCGGCGCCGAGGATCTCCCGCGAGCTCGCCGGTACGACGTTCCGCACCGCCGCGCCGAAGACCTTGGCCAGCCCCTCGGCCGTACCGCCCTGGGCTCCCAGACCGGGGGCCAGCAGCGGGCCGCGGATGTCGAGATCCTCCTCCGTGGAAGCGATGGTCGCACCCACCACGGCACCGAAGGAGCCGAGATCGTCCGCATCGGCGTTCAACGCGCGCAGACCGTCCAGCACCGCACCCGCGACGGTCGGGCCGTCGACAGTGCGCGCCGACTGGAACTGCGGGCCTTCCGGGTTCGACGTCAGCGCGAGCACGAACAGCCCCGCGCCGGCAGCACGCGCCTCGTCGATGGCGGGCTGCAGCGACCCGAATCCGAGGTACGGGCTGACCGTCAGCGCATCACACGCCAGCGGCCCCTTCTCCGCCAGGTACGCCGACGCGTAGCCAGCCATGGTCGACCCGATGTCACCGCGCTTGGCGTCGATGATCACCAGCGCACCCGCCTCGCGCAGCCGGATCGTCGCTTGCTCGAGGACGGCGATGCCCGCAGAGCCGAAGCGCTCGAAGAACGCCGACTGCGGTTTGAACACCGCGACCCGATCGGCCAGCGCGTCCACCACGCCGTACGTGAACGACGCCAGCCCCTCCGGGGTGTCCGGCAGACCCCAGGAGTCCAGCAGATGGGCGTGCGGGTCGATCCCCACACACAGCGGGCCACGTGCGTCCATCGCGGACCGCAGCCGGACCCCGAACGGTTGGTTGCTCATGGCAAGCTCCTGTTGATTCGGCGGACCAGGCCGGGTCCGCGGTAGATCAGCCCGGTGTAGAGCTGGACCAGGCTGGCGCCGGCGTCGACGAGGCGTACGGCGTCGGTGGGATCGAGGATCCCGCCGACCCCGATGATGGGCAGTGCTCCCCCGGTTTGCGCGTGGATGTGGGCGACCGTCTTGGCCGCCGTCTCGGTCAGCGGCCGCCCGGACAGCCCGCCGGTCTCGGCCGCCAGCGGATGCGACTCGACCCCTGGCCGGCCGATGGTCGTGTTGGTGGCGATGATCCCCGCGACACCGATATCGGTGCACACCTGCAGCAACTCGTCGATCGCCGACGAGGTCAGGTCCGGGGCGATCTTCACCAGGATCGGCTTGCCCGCCAGGCCGCCCGCACTCAGATCAGCTGCCTCGGCGTGCAGTGCGGTCAACAGCTCACGCAGATGCCCGGCATCCTGCAAGGCCCGCAGCCCCGGCGTGTTCGGCGAACTCACGTTGACGGCGAAGTAGTCGCCGTACCGGTACAGCCGGCGCAGCGAGGTCACATAGTCCTCGACGGCATCCTCCAGCGGAGTCACCTTGGACTTCCCGATCGAGATCCCCAGCGGGTACCCGAGCGGTCCGTACGCCGCCAGCCGCTCGGCCAGCGCCTCCGAGCCGAGGTTGTTGAACCCCATCCGGTTGATCACGGCCTCGTGCTCGACCAACCGGAAGAGCCTCGGCCGCGGGTTGCCCGGCTGCGGGTGCGCCGTCACCGTGCCGACCTCGACGAACCCGAACCCGAGCGCGGGCCAGGCCCGCAACGCGATCCCGTTCTTGTCCATCCCCGCGGCCAGCCCGACCGGGCCCGGGAAACGGACGCCGAAGACCGTCCGCTCCGAGCCCGCCGGCAACCGGGACAGCCCGGGGACACGGCTCAGCAGGCGCAGGCCCTGCAACGTCCGCTCGTGCGCGACCTCCGCGTCCCCCTTGCCCAGCCGGAACAGCACTGGCCGGACAACCCGCCTGTACGTCGAAGTCACTGCACACCACGGATCCTCGACACCCAGTCCTGCAGCGACCGTACGCCGATGTCCCCGGCCTGCTGGGCCTCGATCCCCTGGACGGCGGCCGCCAGCCCCTGCACCGTGGTGATGCACGGGATGTTGCGCGCCACCGCCGCACTGCGGATCTCGTACCCGTCGAGGCGCGGCGATCCGCCCTGGGTGATCCCGATCGGGGTGTTGACGATGAGGTTGAGCTCGCCGTCCTGGACCATCTGCACGATCGTCGGCTCACCGTTCGGGCCCGGCCCCTGGCTGCTCTTGCGCACCGTGACCGCCTCGACCCCGTTGCGCCGCAGGACGTCCGCCGTACCTTCGGTCGCGTAGATCTGGAAGCCCAGGTCCGCCAGCCGCTTCACCGGGAAGATCATGTGCCGCTTGTCCCGGTTCGCGACCGACACGAACACCTTGCCGGACCCTGGCAGCGGCTGTGACGCTCCCGCCTGCGACTTCGCGAACGCCGTACCGAAGGTGTCGTCGATGCCCATCACCTCACCGGTCGAGCGCATCTCCGGGCCGAGCACGGTGTCCACCGACCGGCCGTCGATGGTGCGGAACCGGTTGAACGGCATCACGGCCTCCTTGACCGCGATCGGTGTCGAGGCCGGCAGCGTGCCACCGTCGCCCTCGGCCGGCAGCATCCCCTCGGCCCGCAGCTCGGAGATCGTGGCCCCGAGCATCACCCGGGCCGCCGCCTTGGCCAGCGGGGTCGCGGTCGCCTTGGACACGAACGGCACCGTCCGGGACGCGCGCGGGTTCGCCTCCAGGACGTAGAGCACGTCACCGGCGAGCGCGTACTGCACGTTCAGCAGACCGCGTACGCCGACGCCGCGAGCGATCGCCTCGGTCGATACCCGGATCTTCTCGATGTCCGCGTTGCCGAGCGTGATCGGCGGCAGCGCACACGACGAGTCGCCGGAGTGCACCCCCGCCTCCTCGATGTGCTCCATCACGCCGCCGAGGAAAAGCTCGTCCCCGTCGAACAACCCGTCCACGTCGATCTCGACCGCGTCGTCCAGGAACCGGTCGATCAGCACCGGGTGCTCGAAGGCGGCACCGCTACCCAGCCGCTCCAGGGCCGCGTCCAGCTCGGCGGAGCTGTAGACGATCTCCATCCCGCGACCACCCAGCACGTACGACGGCCGCACCAGCACCGGGAAGCCGATCTCCTCGGCGATCCGCTGTGCTTCCCCGGCCGACATCGCCGTACCGTGCTTCGGGGCCGGCAGCGCCGCGTCCGCGAGCACCTTCCCGAACGCACCCCGCTCCTCGGCCAGGTGGATCGCCTCCGGCGAGGTCCCGACGATCGGTACGCCGGCATCCGCGAGCCGCTGCGCCAGACCCAGCGGTGTCTGGCCGCCGAGCTGCACGATCACCCCGGCCACCGGCCCGGCCTGCAGCTCGGCGTACACGATCTCGAGCACGTCCTCACAGGTGAGCGGCTCGAAGTACAGCCGATCGGAGGTGTCGTAGTCGGTCGAGACCGTCTCCGGGTTGCAGTTGACCATCACCGTGCAGTAGCCGGCCTCGCGCAGCGCCAGCGACGCGTGCACACAGGAGTAGTCGAACTCGATCCCCTGCCCGATCCGGTTCGGCCCGGAGCCGAGGATCAGCACCGCCGGGGTCTCGCGCTGCGCGACTTCCGTCTCCTCGTCGTACGACGAGTAGTGGTACGGCGTCTCGGCCTTGAACTCGGCCGCACAGGTGTCGACCGTCTTGTAGACCGGCCGGATCCCGAGCGCCTGACGGACACCCCGGACGACGTCCTCGGTCAGCCCGCGGATCTCGGCCAGCTGCAGGTCGGAGAACCCGTGCCGCTTGGCCAGCCGCAGCACCTCGGGAGTGAGCCGCGGCGCGGCCGCGACCTGCAGCGCGGTCTCGTGGATCAGGTACAGCTGGTCCACGAACCACGGGTCGATCCGGGTGTTCTCGAAGATCTGCTCCGGGGTCGCCCCCGCCCGGATCGCGTCCATGATCGTCCGCAACCGCCCGTCGTGCGGCGTCTTGATTGCCTCCAGCAACGGTTCCAGCTCGGTCGCCGGCGAGCCGGCCCAGGAGAACCTGGCCTCCGGCTTCTCCAGCGAGCGGAGCGCCTTCTGCAGCGCCTCGGTGTAGTTCCGGCCGATCGCCATCGCCTCGCCGACACTTTTCATGTGCGTGGTCAGCGTCGCGTCCGCGGCCGGGAACTTCTCGAACGCGAACCGCGGCACCTTCACCACCACGTAGTCCAGCGTCGGCTCGAAGCTGGCCGGCGTCTGCCGGGTGATGTCGTTCGGGATCTCGTCCAGGGTGTAGCCGATGGCCACCTTGGCGGCGATCTTCGCGATCGGGAAGCCGGTCGCCTTCGACGCCAGCGCGGACGACCGCGACACCCGCGGGTTCATCTCGATCACGATCAGCCGGCCGTCCACCGGGTTGACCGCGAACTGGATGTTGCAGCCGCCGGTGTCGACGCCGACCTCGCGGATGATGCCGATCGCCAGATCCCGCATCACCTGGTACTCGCGGTCGGTCAGCGTCATCGCCGGCGCGACCGTGACCGAGTCGCCGGTGTGCACGCCCATCGGGTCGACGTTCTCGATCGAGCAGATGATGACGACGTTGTCGGCCTTGTCGCGCATCACCTCCAGCTCGTACTCCTTCCAGCCGAGGATCGACTCCTCGATCAGCACCTCGGTGGTCGGGCTGGCCTGCAGGCCGGCGCCGGCGATCCGGCGCAGGTCGGCCTCGTCGTACGCCATCCCGGAGCCGACGCCGCCCATCGTGAACGACGGCCGCACGACCAGCGGGTAGCCGAGTTCGTCCGCGGCGCCGAGGACGTCGTCGATCGAGTGGCAGATCCGCGACCGGGCGACCTCCGCGCCGAGCTTCTCCACGATCTGCTTGAACGACTCCCGGTTCTCGCCGCGCTGGATCGCGTCGACGGACGCGCCGATCAGCTCGACGCCGTACTTCTCCAGTACGCCGTTGTCGTGCAGCGAGATCGCCGCGTTCAGCGCGGTCTGGCCGCCGAGGGTGGCGAGCAGCGCGTTCGGCCGCTCCTTCTCGATCACCTTCTCGACGTACTCCGGGGTGATCGGCTCGACGTAGGTGGCGTCGGCGAACTCCGGGTCGGTCATGATCGTGGCCGGGTTCGAGTTCACCAGGACGACCCGGAAACCCTCCTCCTTGAGCACCCGGCAGGCCTGGGTGCCCGAGTAGTCGAACTCACAGGCCTGGCCGATCACGATCGGACCGGAGCCGATCACCAGCACCGACTCGATATCTGTACGACGTGGCATCAGCTGCGACCTTCCATCAGTTCCACAAAGCGGTCGAAGAGGTACGCCGAGTCGTGGGGACCAGCCGCCGCCTCGGGGTGGTACTGCACCGAGAAGGCCAGCACGCGACCGTCCCGCCCGGTCAGGCGCAGTCCCTCGACCACGTTGTCGTTCAGCGAGACATGGCTGACCTCCGCGGTCCCGTACGGCGTCTGCACCGTCTCCTCGATCGGCGCGTCCACGGCGAACCCGTGGTTCTGCGCGGTGATCTCCACCTTCCCGGTGGCCCGGTCGAGGACCGGCTGGTTGATGCCGCGGTGCCCGTACTTCAGCTTGAACGTGCCCAGTCCGAGCGCCCGGCCGAACACCTGGTTGCCGAAGCAGATGCCGAAGTACGGCTTGTTCCGCTCCAGCAGCTGCTTGAGCAGCGTGGTCGGGTGCTCGGTGGTCTCCGGGTCGCCCGGGCCGTTGCTCATGAAGATGCCGTCGGGATTCACCGCGAGGACCTCGTCCAGTGACGCGGTGGCCGGCAGCACGTGCACCTCGATGCCGCGCTCGGCCATCCGCTTCGGCGTCATCGACTTGATCCCGAGGTCGAGCGCGACCACGGTGAACCGCTTCTCGCCCTCCGCCGGTACGACGTACGGCTCGAAGGTGGTCACCTCGGAGGCGAGGTCGGCGCCGACCATCGGCGGCTGCTCGAGCACCTTCGCCAGCAGCGCGGCCGGGTCGAGGATCTCGGTGGAGATCCCGGACCGCATCGCACCACGCTCGCGCAGGTGCCGGGTCAGCGCCCGGGTGTCGATACCGGAGATCCCGACGATGCCCTGGGCGCGCAGCTGGTCGTCCAGCGAGCGCGTGGCGCGCCAGTTCGACGGCACCCGGGCGGGGTCGCGGACGACGTACCCGGCGACCCAGATCTTCTGCGACTCGTCGTCCTCGTCGTTGACGCCGGTGTTGCCGATGTGTGGTGCGGTCTGGGTGACGATCTGCCGGTGGTACGACGGGTCGGTCAGCGTCTCCTGGTAGCCGGTCATCCCGGTGGTGAACACCGCCTCGCCGAACGTCTCGCCGGTCGCTCCGTACGACGTACCGGCGAACGACCGGCCGTCCTCCAGGACCAGCAGTGCTGGATTATGGGCGGGCTGGCTCATCTTTGCTCGGCTCCGATCAGGGTCGAGATGGATTCGGTCAGGGGGGCGGTGTCTGCCTTCCGGCGGGGCCGGAACCCGGTGTCGAGCTCACGGCCGTCGTGGTTCCAGGTGACCACCACCAGGCCGGACTTCTCCGCGGTCACCTTGCCGGCGATACCGCGGTCGGTCCGGACGCCGGTCAGGTGGTCCGCGGGGATGAACACATCCGCCGCGCCTTGCCGGTGGAAGATCAGGCCGGCCTCGCTGACGGCCAGGTCCGCGGTACTGCGGACGCCCAGTTCGTGCACGGCGATCCGGTCCATCCAGTCGCCTGCTGCCGTGGTGGCGACGTACACGCCCTCCACGCCGTGGGACTTGTCGTCCCCAGGCACCGGTGGGAGCGGCGCCAGGTCGGTCTGCCGGGCCTGGCGGTTCCGCCAGCCCCGGTACATGCCGTAGTAGCCCGCCGCGATCACCAGCAGCGTGCCGAGAATGCCGAGGAACGCCTTCACCGGGCGAGCTTCCCGCCCAGGACGGTCGGCGTACCTCTCAGGAACGTCGCCACCACCTTGCCCGGCAGCGTCATCCCGTCGAACGGCGTGTTCCGTGACAGCGACGCCGACTCCTGTGACACGACCGTCCGCTCCGCCGACGGATCGACGAGCACCAGATTGGCCGGGGCACCGGCTTCGAGCGGCTGCCCGTGCTCCGGCGCCTGACCGATCACGGCCGGGCGGTAGCTCATCCGGTCGGCCACCTCCGCCCAGGTCATCAGCTTGGTGTCGATCATCGCGTGCTGGACCACGCTCAGCGCCGTCTCCAGGCCGAGCATGCCGAACGCGGCCGCGCTCCACTCGCAGTCCTTGTCCTCGACCGGGTGCGGCGCGTGGTCGGTGGCGACGATGTCGATGGTGCCGTCGGCCAGGCCCTCACGGACCGCCTCGACATCCTCCTTGGTCCGCAGCGGCGGGTTCACCTTGTAGACCGGGTTGTAGGAGGCGGCCAGATCCTCGGTCAGCAGCAGGTGGTGCGGGGTGACCTCGGCGGTCACCTCGAAGCCCCGCTTCTTCGCCGCCCGGACGATCTCCACCGAGCCCTTGGTGGACAGGTGGCAGATGTGCAACTTCGAGCCGACGTGGGCGTTCAGCAGGATGTCGCGGGCGATGATCGCCTCCTCCGCGACACTCGGCCAGCCGGTCAGGCCAAGGACGCCGGACAGCGCACCCTCGTTCATCTGTGCGCCCTGGGTGAGCCGCGGCTCCTGCGCGTGCTGGGCGATCACGCCGCCGAACGCCTTCACGTACTCCAGCGCGCGGCGCATCAGGGCCGCGTCCCAGACGCAGTCGCCGTCGTCGGAGAACACCCGCACTCGCGCCGCCGAGTCCGCCATCGCGCCCAGCTCAGCGAGCTGAGTCCCCTGCCGGCCGACCGTGACCGCGCCGATCGGATAGACATCGGCGTACCCGCTTTCGCGGCCGAGGCGCCAGACCTGCTCGACCACGCCGGCGGTGTCGGCGACCGGGTCGGTGTTGGCCATCGCGAACACGGCGGTGAAACCACCCATCGCCGCGGCCCGGGTACCGGTGCGGACGGTCTCGGCGTCCTCGCGACCGGGCTCGCGCAGGTGCGTGTGCAGGTCGACCAGGCCCGGCAACGCGATCAGGCCGTCGGCGTCGATCGTCTCGACCTCGGCTGGAGTGTCGAGGTTGGTGCCGACAGCAACGATCTCCCCGTTATCGACCAGCAGGTCCGCCACCTCACCGCCGACGATGCTCGCTCCGGTGATCAGATACGCGGTCATGCGGTCTGCTCCTCAGTGTTCTCGTTGCTGCCGGACAGAAGTAGGTAGAGGACGGCCATCCGGATGGCGACGCCGTTGGTGACCTGTTCGACGATCACCGAGCGGGTGGAGTCGGCCACGTCGGCGCTGATCTCCATCCCGCGGTTCATCGGGCCGGGGTGCAGCACGATCGCCTCATCCGGCAGCTGGGCCATCCGGTGCACGTCGAGGCCGTAGCGGCGGGTGTACTCGCGGGCGCTCGGGAAGTACGCGTCGTTCATCCGCTCGCGCTGGACCCGCAGCATCATCACCGCGTCACTCTTGGCCAGGCTCGCATCCAGGTCATACGACGTGGCACACGGCCACTTGCTCATGTCGACCGGGAGCAGGGTCGGCGGCGCGACCACGGTCACGTCGGCGCCCAGCGTCGACAGCAGCAGCACGTTCGACCGGGCCACCCGCGAGTGCAGGACGTCGCCGACGATGGTGATCCGGCGGCCCTCCAGCGAGCCGAGGTGCCTGCGCATGGTGAACGCGTCGAGCAGCGCCTGGGTCGGGTGCTCGTGCGTCCCGTCACCGGCGTTGACCACCGAGCCGGTCATCCAGCCCGAGGTGGCGAGCAGGTGCGGCGCGCCGGACGAGCCGTGCCGGCAGACCACACCGTCGGCCCCCATCGCCTGCAGTGTCAGCGCGGTGTCCTTCAGACTCTCGCCCTTGCTGACGCTCGAGCCCTTGGCAGAGAAGTTGATCACGTCGGCGGACAGCCGCTTGGCGGCCGCCTCGAACGAGATCCGGGTCCGGGTGGAGTCCTCGAAGAACAGGTTCACCACGGTCCGGCCGCGTAGCGCCGGCAGCTTCTTGATCGGCCGGTCGGCCAGCGACCGCATCTCCTCGGCCGTGTCGAGGATCAGGTTCGCCTCGTCGCGGGACAGGTCCCCCGCACTCAGCAGGTGCCTCATCACGCCTTCGCCCCCTTCACAACCTCAGTCTGGTCGGCACCGTTGCCCGGGCCCGGAGTGGCCTTGTCGGCGATCAGGACGGCGTCCTCGCCGTCGTACTCGGTCAGGTGGACGGTGACGCGCTCGACCAGGGAGGTGGGCAGGTTCTTGCCCACGTAGTCGGCGCGGATCGGCAGTTCGCGGTGACCACGGTCGACCAGGACCGCCAGTTGGACCGCGCGCGGCCGGCCGATGTCGCCGATCGCGTCGAGCGCGGCCCGGATCGTGCGGCCGGAGAACAGCACGTCGTCGACCAGGACGACGACCTTGCCGTCGATTCCGCCCGGCGGGATGTCGGTGTGCTCCAGGCCGCGGGGTGGTTTGAGACCGATGTCGTCGCGATACATCGTCACATCGAGTGATCCGGTCGGCACGCTCTGCCCCTCGACGGCCGCGATCCGGGCCGAGATGCGGGCGGCCAGGCCGACGCCGCGGGTGGGAATGCCGAGCAGGACGACCGGGTCGGCACCGCGGTTGCGCTCGAGGATCTCGTGCGCGATCCGGGTCAGTGCCCGGGATATGTCGGAAGCGTCCAGGACCGTGCGGCTGCCGCGCTTCGGCGCACCGCTCTGGGCATGGTTCATCGCTACCGTTCCTCCTTTCCCGCCTCACTGGACGGGTCTTTAAAGGACGTTCGGACCACTTGACATGGTATCGGAAGTGACACGCCGTCTTGACGCTGGCCTTTTAGCCGGAATATTGTTACTCTGTGTAATCGAGGGGGGTTTTGCCGGCCGGGCCGTTCCGGCGGTCCGGATCATGAACGACACTAGTCGGAGGGAAGAACCAGCGTGCCTAGCGAATACGCGAAGACACTGGGTGGCAAGTTGCGTGCCATCCGCCAGCAGCAAGGACTGTCGCTGCACGGCGTGGAAGAGAAGTCCAAGGGTCGCTGGAAGGCGGTCGTCGTCGGCTCGTACGAGCGTGGCGATCGAGCCGTCACCGTCCAGAAGCTCGCAGAGCTCGCCGATTTCTACGGCGTGCCGATCCGTGAACTGCTGCCCGGTTCCGCCAGCGCGGCCGCCGCGGCTGCCGCTCCTCCCCGGTTGATCCTCGACCTGGAGGCTCTGCAACACCTCGACGCGAGTGAGGCCGGTCCGCTGACGCGGTACGCGGCCACGATCCAGGCTCAGCGTGGGGACTACAACGGCAAGGTGCTGTCGATCCGGCAGGACGATATGCGCACCCTGGCCGTGATCTACGACGAGTCGCCGACGACTCTGACCGAGCGCTTCATCTCCTGGGGTGTGCTGAACCCGGAGGCCAAGGGCGACGTCGGGGAGTCCGAGGCAGCCGGCGCCTGATCGAAGAAGGCAGCAGAGACGGTCGGGGCTCGTAGCAGCTGGCCCGCGGCCGCCCGCCTTCCACCCAGCGCCGAAGTCCAACGCAGTACGACGAACAGAGCACTACGACGCACGACATGCGCCAGGTATCACCTCACCTGACGCGCCAGGCCGGGTCCGTTCTCCCGCGCCGACACCACCGGGGACGCAGAACCGGCCCGGGACCGTACCGAGACGGTCACCGGGCCTGATCACCAGGATCGTCCTGCTGAGCATCCCGAGAGGGCTCGCCCCCTCGTCCCCGTCCCTAGAACGGACTCAGACCCTCCGGAGTGGGCTCAGACTCCCAGCGTGGGCTTGAGCTGCAGCAGTCTGGCCAGCAGCCCGTTCACGAACGCCGGCGACTCGTCGGTGGACAGATCCCGCGCCAGCGCGACCGCCTCGCTCACCGCGACCACGTCCGGCACCTGGTCGTCGAACAGCAGCTCGTAGCTTCCGATCCGCAGGATGTTGCGATCCACGGCCGGCATCCGGTCCAGGGACCAGCCGACCGAGTGGGTCTCCAGCAACTCGTCGATCACGTCGATGTGCTTCGCGACACCTTCGACCAGCGCCACGGTGAACTCGTTCACCGGCGGGTCGTTGTCGGCCACCCGGTCGGCCAGGGTGCCGCCCACCGGCAGGCCCCTGACCTCCGACTCGAACAGCACGTCCAGTGCGCGCTTGCGGGCCTTGCTACGGGCAGACATGTTCTGTTGTCAGCTCTCCGTGTCAGCTCTTGGCGATCAGGAGGTGACGCGACCGAGGTAGTCACCCGTACGGGTGTCGACCTTGACCTTCTCACCCGTGGTCAGGAACAGCGGCACCTGAATGGTGTAGCCGGTTTCCAGCTTGGCCGGCTTGGTGCCACCGGTGGAGCGGTCGCCCTGCAGGCCGGGCTCGGTGTACTCCACCACGAGCTCGACCGAGGCCGGGAGCTCGACGTACAGCGGCAGGTCGTCGTGCACCGCGACGATGGCGTCCTGGTTCTCCAGCAGGAAGTGGGCGGCGTCGCCGACCACGTCGGGCTGGATCTGCAGCTGGTCGTAGGTGGACTTGTCCATGAACACGTACGACGTGCCGTCGTTGTAGAGATAGGTCATGTCGCGCTTGTCGACGGTTGCGACCTCGACCTTGACGTCCGCGTTGAAGGTCTTGTCGACCACCTTGCCGGAGAGCACGTTCTTCAGCTTGGTCCGGACGACCGCGCCGCCCTTGCCGGGCTTGTGGTGCTGGAACCAGACGACGGACCACAGCTGCCCGTCCAGGTCGAGCACCATGCCGTTCTTGAGGTCGTTCGTCGTTGCCACGCGGATATGCCCTTCGAAATTGATCAGCGGTAACACCGGATTGTAGCGGTCACCTGCCCTTTCCTCCGATTCCGCGGCTCCCGGCCCTGCGGGGGCTTAGGCTGGCAGTCCCGGAGGGCGAGCGTGACGACGGAGGTTGCCGATGCTGGAGTTCGCGATCTTCATCATCGTCCTGATCGTGGCGAGTGTGGCCGGCAAGCTGAAACAGCAGGGGTCCGGGACCGGCAAGCACCCGAATGCTCGCGTGCAGAAGCTGATCGAGCAGGCCCAGGGGCAGTACGTCGGCCAGCCGGTCCAGATCCAGGGGCAGTTCACCCAGCCCGCGCCCAACCAGTACGCCACTCCCCCGCCGAACCAGCCGCCCGCGCAGTACCAGCCGGCCACGCAGTACCAACCGCCCGCGCAGTGGCTGCCGTCGTACGGGCCACCCCAGGGTCACCGCCCGCCGCAGCACAACCTGCCGACCCCGAGGCAGGAGACCGACAAGCGGGTGCGGGAGTTGATGAAGTCCGGCAACGAGGTCGGCGCGATCCGGTTGCTGTGCGACGAGCAGGACATGGGCATCCTCGAGGCGCAGGAGTACGCCCGCGGCCTGGTCGCTCCGGCCGGTTCCACACCGCCTCGGTCAAAGAGGCCGTCCAAGCCGGCCGCCGTACCGGCGCCGGAGCCGGAGCAGGAGGAGGCCCGGTACGTCGGCTCGGCCGCCTTCGCCGAGTCGATCTTCGACCTCGACCGCGAGGAGCACACCTGGGCCAGCGGCTGGGTCGACACCGCCGAGCCCGAAGATCGCTCCGACATCGACGAGCTCTGGCAAACAGTCCGCAACCCACCGCGTCCGGGGACTACCCAGTCCAGTTGACGCCCGGGCGTCGTGTCAGTCCCTTTTGTCACCGAGGGACTCGAGCAGTGTCCGCAACGTGTCCGCGAGCCGCTCCTGCTCCTCCGCCGACAGCCCCGCCAGCAACCGGTTCTCGGTCTCGAGATGGGTCGGCAGTACGTCGTCGATGAGCCGCAGACCCTCCTCGGTCAGGGTCACCTGGACTCCGCGACCGTCGGTCTCGCTGGGCGCCCGTTTGACCAGGCCGCGTGCCTCCAGCCGGTCCAGCCGCTGGGTGATCGCGCCGGACGTCACCATCGACGACCGCATCAGGCCGGCCGGGGTCAGGCTGTGCTCGGCGTTGCTCCGGCGCAGCGTCGCCAGTACGTCGAACGACGCGGAGTCGAGGTCGTGGCGCGCGAAGTTGCGGCGCAACTCGGTGTCGACCAGCAGGGCCAGCCGCTTCAGCCGCCCGAGCACCGCCATCGGCGAGGCATCCAGGTCCGGCCGCTGCTCACCCCATTGCTCGAGCACCAGGTCGACGTGATCAGCCATGCTGCCCAGCCTAATCCAGATTGCTTAGCGGTGAGGGATTGAAGATTGCTTAGTGCTGAGATACTTTATCTTAGTGCTAAGCAATCGACTCTCCCTCATCCTGGTCACTGCGATCACGCCGCTGCTGTGGGGCACCACCTACCTGGTCACCACCGAACTACTCCCACCCGGCCGACCCCTGCTGGCCGCGGTGATCCGCGCGCTCCCGGCCGGGCTGCTGCTCATCGCGATCACCCGGACGCTGCCGCGCGGAAGTTGGTGGTGGCGTTCGCTTGTCCTCGGCACGCTCAACATCGGCGCGTTCTTCGCGCTGCTGTTCATCGGTGCGTACCGGCTGCCTGGTGGTGTCGCCGCGACAGTCGGCGCGATCCAGCCGCTGCTGGTCGCCGTACTGTCGACCGGTCTGCTGCGTGAGCGGCTGTCGACGCGGACGGTCCTGGCGGCGATTGCCGGGGTGTTCGGGGTCAGCCTGCTCGTGCTGCGGGCCGATGCGCGGCTCGACACAGTCGGCGTCGTTGCCGCGCTGGGTGGAGCCGTAGTGATGGCCTTCGGCGTCGTACTGAGCAAGCGATGGACGTCGCCCGCCCCTCTGCTCGCCACCACCGGTTGGCAGCTCGTCGCCGGCGGCCTGGTCCTGCTGCCCGTCGCCTACCTCGTCGAGGGCGCACCGCCGGCAGCGTTGACCGCTGCAAACCTGGCCGGTTACGCGTACCTGACCATCATCGGCTCAGCGCTGGCCTACGCCTTGTGGTTCCGCGGCCTGCGCGGCCTCTCCCCCACCGACGTCACCTTCCTCGGTCTGCTCAGCCCGGTGATGGCCACCCTCCTCGGCTGGCTGGTCCTCGACCAGCGCCTGACCACCGCCCAGGTGGTTGGCGGCCTCATCGTCCTCGCTGCCCTCATCACCGCCCAACTCAAGCGAAAGGTCATCACGTGCGCATCCTCGTCTTCGGAGCCTCCGGTGCTGTTGGCAGCCGCGTCGTCCGGGAAGCAGTTGCCCGCGGCCACCAGGTGACCGGCGTCAGCCGCGCACCGGCGTCCAGCGACCTCCGGCGTGGTGACGCCGGCGATCCGGACGACGTCGCCGTACTGAGCCGGGACCACGACGTCGTCATCAGCGCGACGCGGCCGCGGCCCGGTCACGAGGACGAACTCGTCCAGGCGGCCAAGGGATTGCTCATCGGCCTGAGATCCAGCGGCGTACGACTCATCCTGGTCGGCGGCGCGGGCAGCCTGATGGTCCCCGGCACCGGCCTGACCGTGGTGGAGTCGCCGGACTTCCCACCCGATTGGCGCCCGATCGCCCACGCCTGCAACGAGCAACTCGACCTTGTCCGCGCTGCCACCGACGTGAGCTGGACCTACGTCAGTCCACCCGCTCTCCTTGAACCGGGCACTCGTACCGGCGACTACCGGCTGGGCACTGACCGCCTCGTGACTGCAGCAGACGGTACGTCGTCCATCTCGATGGAGGACTTCGCGGTCGCGCTCGTCGACGAGGCCGAGCAGGCACGTCACGTCGGCACCCGATTCACCGTGGGTTACTGAGGCACCTCGCGGGAAGCGAGCCGGGTTTGCGTTGCGCTAGATCAGGCCCTCGCGGAGGGCGTAGGCGACGGCGTGGGAGCGGTTCCTCAGTTGCAGGCGGCTGGTCACGTCGTGCAGGACGTTCTTGACCGTGCGCTCCGAGTAGGACAGCTCCCGGGCGATCTCCTGAGTGTCCTTGCCGTCGGCCACCAACTGCAGGACCTGCGTCTCGCGGTCGGACAGCCCGGTGTGGGACAGCCCGCGCGGTGCCAGCACGTGCCGCTGCACCCGCGACACCTGGCCGAGCAACCGACCCAGCAGATCTGGCGGCAGGCTGGCGTCACCCGCAGCGGCGGACTTGAGCAAGTGCACGATCCGGTCGGCCGTCGCCTCGGTACGCCGAAGCACCCCGGACACCCCCAGCTCGACCGCGGCCATCAACGCGTCGTCGTCGATCGTGCTGCCGATCAGCACGGCCCGGCGACAGCCGCGTTGCGTTGCCGACCGGAGCACCTGGACCGCTGCCGAGTCGAGCGAGTCGACGGCGATCAACGCGATCACTGGCGGCGCGGTGTGCTGATCGGTCGACTGGCCCTGTCGCGCCGCCAGGTCGGCGTCGGTGAGCAGCGCGATCTCCGGCCGCTGCCTCAGCGCGTGCACCAACCCGACCTGCGACAGCGGGTCGAGGGACTTCACCCAGACAGGAATACGTTGCTGCGTCGGCATACTTGTCACTCCCCCAGAGCGTTGATGAACGGAACGGTCCGAATCCGTAGTCACACGAGCCCCCAAATCGTCGATTCCGATCGTGCACCCGACCCTTCAGCCAGGCTTAAGACCGGTGACGGCCGGATCACGACCCAACGCCAAGCGTGATGCATCGGCGTTCACCGCGATCCCGGGGCCGCATGCGGCCCGGTCGGCCTGCCCTCACCTGCTAGATGCCCGAAAGGGCAGATTGGTTATCAGTCCGCCAGCGAGCTGATCGCGCGCAGGGCCAGCCGGTAGGAGTCGACGCCGAAACCGGCGATGGTGCCGGTGGCCACGCCGGCCACGACGCTGGTGTGCCGGAACTCCTCGCGGGTGGCGGGGTTGGTGAGGTGGATCTCGATCAGCGGCGCGGTCCGCTGGGCGCAGGCGTCGCGCAGGGAGTACGAGTAGTGCGTGAAGGCGGCCGGGTTGAGCACCACCGGCAGCTTGCCGTCGGCCGCCTCGTGCAGCCAGCCCACCAGCTCGGCCTCGTCATCGGTCTGCCGGACCTCGACCTCCAGCCCGAGCTCGGCCCCGGTCTTCTCGCACTCCGCGACCAGGTCGGCGAACGTCGTCGTACCGTACTTCTCCGGCTCCCGCGACCCCAGTCGCCCAAGATTCGGCCCGTTCAGCACCAGCACCCGTCGCCCAGTCACACCCCCACCCTAGTAGAGCGGATCGCGCACCAGGACCAGTTTCGTCGTACGAGCGGTGTACGCGAGTGGCGCGTCCTCCCAGTCGGCGGTCAGCGTCGCCACCAGGACCGGGAGACGCCCCGGGATCGGGTGGATGGCGGTCAGCTCCGATTCCCGGCCCCGGGAGAGGTGAGGGCCGGGAATCGGAGCTGGTCGGGGGTTAGGACCAAGGGGCGCCGGGGCCGCCCATTCGGGTGGCGTAGGGGGTGCCTCGGGTGAGGTCGCCTCGGCGGATTGGCTTGTCGGTGAAGGCTGAGGCGTAGATGGCGGCGGCGAGTTCGATGGTGTTGCGGGCTTCGGCGAGCGGGACGGGTGCGGGTTCGCCGGCTGCCAGGGCGTCCAGGACTGCCGTCAGTTGCGCGGTGTGGCCGCTGGGGACCTCGGGGAGGTTGGTGGACCAGGCTGAGGCGATGGCATCGGAGCCCGGGGCGGGCGTGATCGTCCAGTCGGAGTTCTGGTAGCCGTAGAGGTGTTCGAGTTCGACCGTCGCGTGCTCGTAGTCGAAGCGGAGCTGGGAGGTCTCTCGCGGCGAGACCAGCGAGTTGACGATCGACGCGACCGCGCCGTTCTCGAAGGTGACCAGCGCCATCGACACGTCCTCGGTCTTGGTCGGCCGCGCCTGCCGAGCGGCGATCGCGGTGACCTTCTCCCACGGGCCGAGGATCGACAGCAGCAGGTCGAACTGGTGGATCCCGTGCCCCATCGTCGGCCCGCCGCCCTCGACCTCGAAGGTCCCGCGCCACGGCATCGCGAAGTACTCGTCGTCCCGGTACCACGTCGTGTTGCACAAGGCAACCAACGGCCGGCCGAGCACCCCGTCCGCGGCAAGCTCGCGCAGCCGCACCGCCCCGGATCCGAACCGATGCTGGAAGACACACACCACCTGCGCGGACGAGGCCTGCTCCGCGTCGAGCAGCGCGTCGAGCTCGTCCAGCGACAACGTCGGCGGCTTCTCCACCAGTACGTCGACATTCGCCGCCAGGCACTCCGCGGCCAACGGCACGTGCGAGCCCGGCGGCGTACACAGAAGGACGAGGTCGACGTCACCGGCCGCGAGTAGCTCGGTCAGGCTCGGGTACACGGCGGGAATGTCCCACTTGGTCGCGAACGTGTTCGCCCGGTCGACGTCGACGTCGACCGCACCGACGAGCTCGGCCCGGTCGGGCAGGGCCTTCACCGCCCCGGCATGGGCGTTGGCGATACCGCCGGTGCCGACGATCGCGATCCGGTACGTGCTGTCAGACATACGAGCCCTTTCAGGAGGCTGAGTCGATCTCTTGCTGGAGTTCCGCGATGAAGCCGGCGGCTGCCTTGTCGGCCGGTTGCCGGCCGAACAGTACGTCCTCGGAGTGCCGGCGCAGCGAGTCGTCGATCGCGTTGCCGCCGTTGGGTGTCACCCGCGGCGGGTCGGAGACCTTGATCGCGGCGAGGTAGTCGGCGGCGGCCTTGTCGGTGGAGGCGAGCTTCGGTGCGATCGCCGTCCGGACCGACGTGTTCGCCGGCACGCCCCGGTCGGTGAGCAGGATGTCACCGGCCTCCTGGCTGTTCGCCAGGAAGTCCACGAACAGCGCGGCTTCGGCCGGGTGCTTGCTGCGGGACGAGATCGACCAGAACATCGACGGCTTGTAGTACGCGGCGGGCTTCGCCCCGGTCGACTCCCCCGGCAGCTTGAGCAGCTTGAGGTTCTGCCCACTCGCCTTGGTCAGCGAGGTGAGCTGGGTGTTCCACCAGAACCCGAGCGCCGCCGTGTTGGTCGCCGTCGCCGACTGGTCGAGGGTCGCGGTCGCCTGCTCGATGATCAGACCGGGCTTCGGCGTGACGCCTTCCTTCGACAGCCTCGCACCCTGGCTGAAGTAGTCGGCGACGATCTCCGGCTTGATCACCACCTTGCCGGCCTCGTCGTACAGCGAGTTCCCCTGCTGGCGCGCCTGGATGATGAGGCCGCCGGCGTCCATTCCGTACGACTGCAGACCCGAGATCTTGCCACCGCTCGCCGCCGAGATCCTCGCGCCGAGCGCCCACAGGTCGTCCCAGGTCCACGTGCTGTCGTCCGGGAGCGGTACGCCGTACTTCGCGAACAGGTCCGTGTTGGCCACGAGTGAGTACGACGCGAGCCCGACCGGCACCGCGTACTGCTTCTCGTCGATCACCCCGGTGGACAGCGCCTTCGGGTCGATGCCGTCCAGCTTCAGGTGCTCGCCCTGAGTCTTCAGGTCGAGCAGTGCGCCGCGGTCGGCGTACGACGCCAGATACAGCTCGTCCATCTGGATCACGTCGGGGGCGTCGTTCGCTGCGACCGTGGTGGCGAGGCTGTCCCAGTAGCCGTTCCAGTCCTTGAACTCACCTTTGACGGTGATGTTCGGGTGCTTCTTGTGGAACAGGTCCATCACTTGCTGGGTCCGCTGGTGCCGGGCATCCGAACCCCACCAGGTGAACCGCAGCGTGACCGGCTCGTCGGACAGATCGGTCGAGCCGGACGACCCGCTCGAGCAGGCCGACACCGCCATCACGGCTGCCAGCGCCACCGCCCATAACCGTCGCATCAGGCAATTCCCTTCAGATGCCGTACGAGATGCGTACATCGTCGACGTACGCACTGCCATAGTTGGAACTGTTGGCGTAGAACGCGATACCCGCCACAGCAGGCATGGCGGTGCGGAACCGCTGGTCGTGGCTGATCCGGGCGCCGTCGATGAACAGGTCGAACCGCTCGTTCACCGTGTCCACGACCAGCCGTACGTCGTACCACCGGCCGAGCTCGTACGTCCCGACGGTGCGGGAGGTCGAGCCTTCGTACGCGACGATGTTTCCCTTGTCGAAGGCCAGGCTGACCGCCGCGGCGCCGCTCGAGTTGTAGAGGTAGGGCAGGCCGAACCAGTTGCTGCCCGACACGTACGGCTGATCCCGCATCACCCGCGCCTCGATAGTCACCAGGCCGCGGAGCGGAGTCCCAAATACCTGCGAGACACCGGTCCCGGCGGCTCCTCCCGTGTTCGCCGAGCGCGCGAGTCGCACGCTCCGGTCCGTTGTCGACGGAACCTCGGCGACGTCGACCGCGTTGCCGACGGCACTCACCGTCCATCCATCAGTACCGTCGGGCAGCGCACCAGGGGGCAGACTGTCGAAGTCATGCTCCTGCAACTCGTCGCGCACCGGATCCGCCAGCAGGAACGCACCGGCGTCGGCGGTGGCAGCGGGCAGGACCGAGAGGCCGGAACGTTCCACCGTGTGCCGTCCGTCGAGTTTCGCCACCACGGTGTAGCCGTCGCCCATCGAGACATCCGGCACCAGGAAGCCACCGTCCGCACCCGACTGCGTCGACCCGACGACCTCGCCGCCCGCCAGCACGGTGACAAGAGCACCCGGCAATGCCCCGGCTCGTTGATCGAGCACCCGTCCGGCGATCGACCCATCGGTGTCTTGCAGCCCAATGGTCAGATCCTGCCGAGTGGTGTCCCCACGGCGTACGGCGACGGTCGCAGTGGCGGCGTCATAGCCGTCCTTGCTGGCCGTCACGCTGGCAGCCGTACCGAACGGCAGGCCTGCGATCCGGTAGAAGCCACCCGTTCCGGTCGAGGCACGATAGGTCCGATGTGGTGTCTCCAGCACGACGGTCGCGCCCTCCACCGCATGCCCGAACTGGTCTCGGACAAAACCGTTGACCGACTCCCAGGTCTGTCCCGCCGGCGTCCGGTACTCGAAGGCGCCGAGCTCGGGCAGGCCGCGATAGACCGCCGTCCCGGCGTAGTCGCGGCCACCGTTGTCCGCGATCGCGGCACCGGTACCGACGGCGACTGATCCCGAGGTCGGCAGCAGCGCTAAGGCCCGATCCAGCCGCGGACCGCTCGCCTCGGTGCCGTACGGGCCGGTCAGCGTTGCCTGGAACAACGGGTCTCCCAGCACCGGACGACGGTCGGATGCCGGTACGACGAGGGGCGCGCCGGCGTACAGGTTGTTGTCGTAGGTGATCGTCGGACTCGTGGTCAGCGAGGCGTTGGCACGGGTGGAGTACAGGATGTTGTTCCGGATGTCGTACGTCGCGTTCAGCGAACTGCCGTAGCCGTAGATCAGGTGATCACTGCGATCGCTGTAGATCGTGTTGTTGTAGATCTTCGCTGTCGCCGCGCGGTCGGAGTGCAGGTAGATCTGGTAGCGCGAATTCCCGGCGATCGTGTTGTAGCGGACGACCGTGTCACCGAAGGAGAACTGGCAGATCAGGATCCCGTCACCGTTGTGGTGGACGAAGTTGTACTGCACCAGGATCCGCGTGGTCGCCTTGTCCGGGTCGATCGCGTTGGAGTCCGCGCCGCCGGCCTTCTGCTGCGTCTCGTACACCTCGTTGTGCTGGATGACCACGTCGTCGGCGTAGTACGCCTCGATCCCCGACGTACCGGCGCGGTAGACCACGTTGCCCTCGACCAGGCCGCCGCGGACGTCGGTCAGGTACATCCCGTTGCAGGCATAGTCGTTGCCGTCCTGCTGGACGAAGTTGTTGCGGATGACAACGTTCGTGTGCGGGGTGAAGCGCGGGTCGGTGGCGTTCGCGCGCTCGCCCCAGCCGGTCTTCACCGCACCCTCGGACGAGCCGGTGTGCTGCTTGACGACGATGCCGGCGAAGGACGTGCGCTTCACCGATGAGTTCTGGACCAGGATGTCGTTGAGGACGGTCGGCGTACCGGGGGCGGCGATGTCGGCGACGGTGCCGCGGAAGACGATGCCGCCGGTGTTCTTCGAGCGGTCCCAGCCGGTCTGGAAGGTGACACCGGGCCTGTTGCCGGCCGGGTCGCCGCCGATCCAGTTCACCTCGCCGGTGACGTCATGTACGTCGACACCGTCGATGACGAAGTGGCTGAGCGTGCCACCGGCGTCGCCGGCCACCTCGATACCGCGCAGGTCGCGCAGGTTGGTGCCGGGTTCGCCGGTGAGCGGCTTGGCGTTGGTGACCTCGAGGTTGCGGATCTCCCAGTCGTGCTGGTTGAACAGGCGGACCGTCTCGGCCACCTCACCGCCGCCGTGGATCGCGGGCTTCGAGCCGAAACCGTATTTGTCGATGACGATCGGCCGCCGGGTCGCGCCGGAGCCCTTCGGCCAGAGTTGACCGCCCCAGCTCTGGCCGGCCCGGAGCAGGATCCGGTCGCCGGGCTCGAAGGTGGTCGCGTTGACCTTCTGCAGGGTGCGCCAGGCGCGGGCGGGCGAGGTGCCCTTCGCGTCGTCGGAACCGTGGACGGCGTCGACGTAGTACTCGGTCCCGCCGCTGGACTCCGTCGCGGCGGCGCTGGACGGCAGCAGTCCTACCCCGAGCAACACCACGCCCAGCAGGACGCGCCCCAGCCTTCTGCCCATCGGAAAGCCCTTTCCAAGATGTCTCACAGCATCTTGGAGTGGTTTCCACCGATGAACAAGAGCGAGTCCGACAGGTGACCGCTTCCGGTCAACCCCGTGCGGGAGGCGCGGCGTTCAACCCGGTCATGGGGCCTCCCGCCCTGGACTGAGGAGCGCAGGGAGCGAAGCGACTGGAGCGACGAGGGAAGGGCGGGAGCCAAAGCCCCATGACCCGCCGCGCGGCAGCGCGGCATTCAACACCGTCAGCTGATCTCTGCGTACGCCGCGACCAGCAGGCTCGGGTCCGGTGCCTCGAAGATGGCCGGCTTGGCCAGGCCGTCCAGGACGACGAACCGGAGGCGGTCGGCCCGGGTCTTCTTGTCCAGCTTCATCGCGTCCTGCAGGTGCGGCCAGGCGTCGGCGCGGTACGTCACCGGCAGCCCGAGGGACTCCAGTACGGCGCGATGCCGGTCGGCGGTCGCGTCGTCGAGGCGACCGGCCGCGCGGGCCAGTTCAGCGACGAACACCATGCCGATGCTGATCGCCGCGCCGTGCCGCCACTTGTACCGCTCGACCCGCTCGATCGCGTGGCCGAGCGTGTGGCCGTAGTTCAGCGCTTCCCGGCCGATCGGTCCGCCGGCCGTGGTGGTCCGCTCCCGCAGGTCCGCGCCGACCGTGTCCGCCTTCACCTGAATCGCGCGGGCGATCAGTTCCTCGGTGGCGTCGTACGCCGGGCTCGAGGCGCCGGCCGGATCCTTCTCCACCAGGTCGAGGATCACCGGGTCCGCGATGAAGCCACACTTCACCACCTCGGCGAGACCGCTGACGTAGTCGTTGCGCGGCAGCGTCTCCAGCGCGGCGAGGTCACACAGCACCCCGGCCGGCTCCCAGAACGCGCCGACCAGGTTCTTCCCCTCGGCCGTGTTGATACCGGTCTTGCCACCGACCGCCGCGTCGACCATGCCGAGCAGGGTGGTCGGGATGTGCACGACCTTCACGCCACGCAGCCAGGTCGCGGCGACGAAGCCGGCCAGGTCGGTCGTCGTACCGCCGCCGACGCTGACGATCGCGTCGGAGCGGGTGAACCCGGCCTGCCCGAGCACCGACCAGCAGTACGCGAGCACCTCCGCGGACTTGGCGTCCTCGGCGTCCGGGATCTCGATCGCATGCGCGGTGAAGCCGCTGCCGGTGAGGTCGTCGCGGATCGCGTCACCGCTGGTCCGCAGCGCGCGCGGGTGGATGACGGCGACGCGCTGGACGCCGGCCCCGAGCAGCCCGGGCAGCTCACCGAGCAGGTTGTTGCCGATCACAACGTCGTACGGCGCCGCCGCGGCGACCCGGATCCGGGTGGGTTCAACGGTCACGGGCCCTCCCGGCCTGGACTGAGGAGCGTAGGGAACCGGGAGCCGATGGCCCGGCCAAAAACCCAGTCAACCGAGGTGCTCCAGGATCTCGGCGGCGATCTCGTCCGGCGTGCGGTTGTCGGTCTGCACGGTCAGCTTGGCGACCTCGACGTACAGCGGACGACGCGCCTCCATCAGGTTGCGCAACTGGGTGCGGACATTGCCCAGCAGCAGCGGGCGGGCGACCCCGAGGCCTACCCGCTTGACCGCCTCGCCGAGGCTGACGTCCAGGAAGACGACGTTGTGGCCGGCCAGGTCCGCCCGGGTGTCCGGATCGAGGATCGCGCCGCCGCCGAGCGACAGCACGTCGTCGCCCTGGAGCGCGGCGACGATCGCGGCCCGCTCCAGCGCGCGGAAGTGCGGCTCGCCGTGGTCGACGAAGATGTCCGGGATCGGCTGGCCGGCGGACGCCTCGATGTCGCTGTCGGTGTCGCGGTGCCGCGCGCCGAGGCGCTCGGCCAGCAGTGCCGCGACGGTCGACTTGCCCGATCCCGGTGGCCCTACCAGAACGACGACCGGGCTCACTGGTCCGCCCACTCCCGCGGCGTGATGGTCGACGGCAGGCTGGCCAGGTACGCCTTGTGGTTGCGCGAGGTCTCCGCGACCGAGTCGCCGCCGAACTTCTCCAGCGCGACGTCGGCCAGCACCAGCGCCACCATCGCCTCGGCCACGATGCCCGCGGCCGGTACGGCGCACACGTCCGAGCGCTGGTGATGCGCCGACGCGGCCTCGCCGGTGGTGGTGTCGATCGTGCGCAGCGCCCGTGGCACGGTCGCGATCGGCTTCATCGCGGCCCGCACCCGCAGCGTCTCGCCCGTGCTCATCCCACCCTCGGTGCCACCGGAGCGACCGCCGGTCCGCCGGATGACGCCGTCCTGGGCGACGATCTCGTCATGGGCCTTCGACCCGGGGGTCCGGGCCAGCTCGAACCCGTCGCCGAGCTCGACACCCTTGATCGCCTGGATCCCCATCAGCGCGCCGGCCAGCTTCGAGTCGAGCCGCCGGTCCCAGTGCACGTAGCTGCCGAGGCCTGGCGGGAGCCCGTCCACGACCACCTCGACCACGCCGCCGAGGGTGTCACCGGCCTTCTGCGCGGCGTCGATCTCGGCCACCATCGCCTTGCTCGCGTCCGCGTCCAGGCAGCGGACCGGGTCCGCGTCCAGCTTCGCGACGTCGTCGTACGACGGGATCACGCCGTACGGCGCCTTGACCGTGCCGAGCTCGACGACATGGCTGACGATGGTCACGCCGTACGCCTGGTTGAGGAAGCGGGCGGCGACCTCGCCGAGCGCGACCCGGGCGGCGGTCTCGCGGGCGCTGGCCCGCTCGAGCACCGGGCGGGCCTCGTCGAAACCGTACTTCTGCATGCCGGCCAGGTCCGCATGGCCGGGGCGCGGGCGGGTCAGCGGCGCGTTCCGGGCCAGGTCGGCCAGCGTCGCCGGGTCGACCGGGTCAGCGGACATCACCTGCTCCCACTTCGGCCACTCGGTGTTGCCCACCTGGATCGCGACCGGGCTGCCCAGTGAGAGCCCGTGCCGGAAGCCGCCGACGAACGTCACCTCGTCCCGCTCGAACTTCATCCGGGCGCCGCGGCCGTACCCCAGCCGACGACGAGCCAAGGCGTCGGCCACGTCATCCGTGGTGACCTGGACGCCTGCGGGAAGACCTTCGAGTACGGCGACGAGCGCTTGTCCGTGCGACTCGCCGGCGGTGAGCCAGCGCAGCATGGCCCCGATTCTTCCACGCGCCCCCCACCACCCCGACCCCGGTCTCACCAGCAGCCCGGTGGCTACTGGCGTGGCAGGCAGGCCTGGGCGGTGTCGGGCGAGAGGGCGTCCCGGAAGGACAGGACGACGTCGAACGTCTTGCCGAGGGCTGACTCCGTGCAGCCAGTCGACTCCCGCGCCGCCTGGCCACCGGCGATCGCGGCGCCCGCTAGAGCCACACAGGAGAGTGCCGCCACGGCTACGCGGCCGGCGGTACGGCGGAATGCGGTGGTCATCAGGTCGCTCCTTTCGGTCTCTCAACGACCGTAGAAGCTGATGGCCGAGCGGGAACTGGCCCCGGAACCCGTCTTGGAGGTAGCGCTGACACCACCATGGATAGGGTTTCGCCATGACTCGGGCTGCGGAGGAGACGTGGCGGGCGCGGATTCGCGGCTGCCTGCTGGGTGGAGCGATCGGCGACGCACTGGGCGGCCCGGTCGAGTTCGAGAGCGGGCGGTCGATCGTTGCCGCGCACCCCGATCGGCTGCGGACCTTCGTCTCCGGTTCGGCCGGCTGGCCGCCAGGGACGATCACCGACGACACCCAGATGACGCTGTTCACTGTCGAGGGTCTGATCCGCGCGGGCGTGCGGACCGATCGCGGGATCGGGTTCACAGTGGCCGTCGTACACCACGCCTACGACCGCTGGCTGGACACACAGGAGCTCCGGGCGCCCAGCGGTGAACGCGACGGCTGGTTGCAGGCCGAGCCATGGCTGTACGCGCGACGTGCGCCGGGCAACACGTGTCTCAGCGCATTGCGGGCAGCACGCAAGGGCAGCGCCCGGATCGAGCAGTTCGGTGGGCAGGCCGTGAACGACTCCAAGGGCTGCGGCGGCGTGATGCGGGTGGCGCCGTTCGGGCTGCTGCCGGCGAAGTGGTTCGACCGGGATTGGGTGTTCGACACGGCGGCCGAGGCCGCCGGCTACACGCACGGCCACCCGACCGGCAAGCTGGCCTCGGGCGCCCTGGCCGTGATCATCCGGGAGATCTGCGGCGGCGCCGACCTGAACACGGCCCTGGACACCACCGCCGCGATGCTCGCCGAACGGCCGGACCATCAGGAGACCAGTACGGCGCTCGCGGCCGCACGCCACCTCGCGGCCACCGCGCCCGGGCACGGGCCGGCGACCGTTGAGCAACTGGGTGGCGGCTGGGTCGCCGAGGAAGCGCTGGCCATCGCCGTCTACGCGGCCCTCGCCTACCCCGAGCCCGAGCAGTTCCTCGACGCTCTGGCCCTCGCCGTCACGCACTCCGGCGACAGCGACTCCACCGGCGCCATCTGCGGGAACATCCTGGGCGCCCTCCACGGTGAGACGGCCCTGCCCGCAGAGCTCGTCTTCACCGTCGAGGGCCGTCCGGTCATCCTTCAACTGGCCGACGACTTCGCCCTGGAGTTCACCACTCCCACCCGCCTCCACGGCGATTACGGCCCCCACACCGCCTGGTCCACCCGCTACCCAGGCTGGTGACTTTCACCGAGGCTGGATCGCCAGTTTGTGGTGGAAGATGTTGCGGGGATCCCACTTCGCCTTGATTCGCTGGAGGCGGGGGTAGTTGCCGAGGTAGTAGAGGTCGTGCCACGGCACCCCGGACTTGTTGTACGCCGGATCGGCCAAGTCAACATCGGGGTAGTTGATGTATGACCCCGCATTGATCGCGTTGGGGACCGGCGCCCCACCGGTGTCCTTGTAGATGTCGGCGTACAGCTTGCGCAGCCAGGCCAGGTGCTTGGCGTCCTCCGCCGGGTCGGTCCAGCCGGCGGCCATCACCATCTTGCACATCACGTCGCGCTGCGCCGTGGCGGTCGCGTCGGACGGGACCGTGTTCACCTTGCCGCCGTACGGGACGAACAGAACCGAGGACTGCGGTCCGTTGTACGACGTGTCGGTCAGGCCCCGGTAGAGCGTCACCAGTTGCGCGTCGGTGTACCCCTTCCTCAGGTAGCCGGCCTTGTACTTGCCCCGGCCCGGCGTCGGCGTCTCGGCGATCGACCGCTCCATCGTGGTGTGCAGGAAAGGCCCCTCGCCGACCTCGATCACCTGCGGCTTCGGGTCCAGGCCTTCGACCATCGCCGCGTTGAACGCCTTCATCAACGCGGCCGCGTTCGGCGCCGCGGCGTCCAGCTGCGTCGAGAGCAGGAAGCTCCCGGCCGACGAATGGGTCAGGATCAGCGGGCTGTAGAGCGTCGCGTACGGCGACTCGGCGGTGTTGTTGCGTTCGTAGAAGTCGAAGAAGTTCCGCAGCGCGCGGACGAACTCGGGTTGCCCGATCGTCTTCCAGTCGTACACGATCAGGCTGGACAGCAACGCAGCCGGTGCCTTGGGCAACAGTTCGGACGGCTCCCGGCCGGTCGCGTCCGCACTCCGCATCAGGTAGCGGGTGACCACCCCGAAGTTCCCGCCGCCGCCACCGGTGTGCGCCCACCACAGATCCTGGTAGGCGTTGTCGCGCGTCGCCACCACCGACCGGGCCCGGCCGCGTGCGTCGACGACCACGACCTCCACGCCGTACAGGTGATCCACGACAGATCCGTACTTCCGCGACAGCGGCCCGTACCCACCGCCGCTGAAGTGACCGCCGACCCCGACACCGAGGCAGCCACCGCCGGGCACGGTCACGCCCCAGCCGTAGAACAACTCCTTGTAGACCGTCTCCAGCGTGGCGCCCGCGCCGATCGAGAAGGCCCGGTAGCGGGTGTCGAAGGAGACCTCGTTGTACGTCGACATGTCCAGCAGCACCTCGGTGTCGCTGCTGTCCACGAAGTCCTCGAAGCAGTGACCTCCGCCGCGGACCGCGATCCGCTTGCCGGTCCGAACGGCTTCCTGCACAGCCTGTACGGCGTCCTCGGTCGACGTGATCACGCGGGCGTACTCGGGCTTGGCGACGAAGCGCCGGTTCTGCCCACGGCGCACCAGGTCCTGGTACCGCGCGTCGTCCGGCCGGATCTTCTCGCCGGTGACCAACTTGGTCGTGGCGGCTGACGCCGTACCGGGAACGGCGAGTCCGGCTGCTGCGATCCCGGTCCCGGCCAACAGACCTCGACGGCTGACTGGCATGTCGTTCCTCCCCAGATTCGATGTGCCTCGACCCTAGGCAGCGACGCCGGTGACTCGCGTCCGTCGTCAGGCTGAACGACCACGTCCCCTATCCGACGTACAACTTCGCAAGCGGTCCACCGAGCAGTACGCCGCCGAGCGCGCCGATCAGCATGAACGGCCCGAACGGGACCATCTGCTTGCGCGTCATCACCTTCGCCACGATCAACCCGATCCCGACGACCGCACCGAGGAAGAAACCGCCGTACAGACCGGTGATGAACTCACCCCAGCCCAGCCAGCCGAGCGCGAGCCCGAGCAGCCCCGACAGCCGGACGTCGCCGAACCCCACACCCCGCGGGAACACGAACCACAGCACGTAGAACACCGCGAACCCGATCACGCCCGCAAGGACCGCGCGACGGAACGATCCCCACTCCCCCGACACCACAGCCGCACCGAGCAGAGCCAGCCCGACCAGCACGTACGACGGCCAGATGATCGCCGAGGGCAAGTATCGCGTCCGCGCGTCGATATACCCGAGGACAGCGCCGACCACGACCAGCAAGAGCCAGGCCACCAGCACCGGACTTGTCCCGAGCGCCCACCCGAGCAGGCCCCCGGACACCGCCGCGAGGAGACCACACCAGTACGCCGCCCGCCGGCCGGCCAGGTCGGCGTACGGGATCTTGGTCTCGTCCTCCTCCAGCGACGGCTCGGGGATGCGCCGCATCAGCCATGGCCCCAGCAGGTACGCCGCGGGTCCACAGCAGGCCACCCCGGCCCCTGCGGCGAGCAACGCGTTGTCAGCCGGCACGATCCAGGAGCCTAGACGATTTCGCCCGCCGCTACGCGCGACCTGTGGACGACCGGCGGACCAGGATTCGCGCGACGACCGCGGCGCCGACTCCCAGCAGCAGGACGCCGCCGGCCAGTACGCCGATCGTGCTCCAGAAGCCGTCGTTGCGGGTCACGTACTCGATCCGCTGATACTCCTCGTCGGTCGCGGCCCGTTCGAAGGTGAAGTCGTCGGTGATCCGGCTCGGCTCCCGGTAGGTGACCGAGTACGCCGTCAGGTAATCGGCCGGCGCGGTCAGCGCGTCGTCCCGGACGCGTCCGGCGTACAGCAGCTCCGGCTCGAGGTCGGCGACCGGAAGCTTGGTCGCGTCGACCCGGTGCGCGGCGGCGACGTACACGGTGACCGTCTGCTCGGTGGTCGCGCCCTTGCTGAGGCGCATCGGGTAGACGATCCGGTCCGAGGCGAACGTCAACCGCAGCGGCGGCGTCGCTCCGCTCATGCTCTCGCCGGGCTGCTTCGGCGCGAGTTTCACCGCGACGATCTCCCACTTCTCGGTCAGGTACGGCGTCAGGTTCTCCGCGAGCGTGGGCGGTACGACGTACCCGTTGGTGCGCAGCCAATCGGTCACCGCGGTCCCGCTCGTCCCTTCGAGCCGCGCGACCGAGAACGGTCCGAGCAGCATCTGCTGCCGCACGTTCACACCGGCCCCGGGCTTGGATGCGCCGGCCGAGTCGCGGCCGCTGCCCATCACGCCGAGATCCCGGAACGGCCAGTAGGTCTTGCGGACGACGACCTTCGGCCGGGTCATCCGCGCCAGCCGGTTGAACAGCCCGGTCTCGCCGAGCTCGACCGTGGCCGCGGCGGGCACCGGCATGATCCAGGCCGCCTTCTTCGACGAGCCGTTGATCGCCATCGACAACGTGATCTGCTCGGTGCCGTCGTCGTACCGCACCAGCGCGTTCTCGCCGTACGCCCGGGCCCGCGACCCCGTATCCGGCAGATAGCCGCCGCACGCGCACGCCCAGGCGGGCGTCACCCCTGCCGCGACGAACCCCAGCGCCAGCACCCCTGCGACGACCCGCCAAAACCTCATGGCGGGAGACTAGCTAGACGAGGGTGTAAGCGGTGTGGAAGAAGTTGGCCGGGTCGTACTTCTTCTTGACTGTCCGCAGCCGGGTCAGGCTCGCGCCGTAGTACGTGCTGACCGAGCGGCCGGTCTCGACGTAGTTCACGTAGCCGCCGGCCGAGTACGCCCGGACCGCGCGATGGCCGTTGGTGATGAAGGTCTGCGCGATCTTGAGCTGCGCCGACGTCGGGTGTGCGGGCGTGCCGCAGTACCACTGGATCACGCCGAGCGCCGACCGCCACGGCCAGGACGCGCCGCCGGTGGGCTGCTTGGCGGCCTGTCCGCCGAGCGGGTCGATGATCGCCGTCGCCGGCGTCTTCGCCCGCGCCGCCGCCTTCACCGCACCGAGCAGCGCGGTGATCGTGGCCGCGTTCATCGGGCCTTTCAGTACGTCGGAACCCGCCAGGAACCCGGTCCGCGGGCTGGTCGTCCCGCCACCCAGGTACTTGACCGCCTCCAGGTGCGTCTTCACCGTGATCGATCGTGTCGAGGCCCGCGAGCCGACGAACGACTCCAACTGGGCGGCGGCCGCCGCCGCGTTGCCGGTGGTGGAGATGCCGAGCACGTGGATCGACAGCGTTCCGTTGCTGCGGGCATCGATGTGCAGATTGACCCAGGACGTGATCGGCGCCGACTGGGCGAACTTCTGCCAGCCGCGGACGACCGCGGCGGCCTTCGACTCCGGCCAGGTCAGCCGGAAGAACCCGAGCTTCGTCGCCGGGATGGTGGCGAACCGGAACGACGTGACCACGCCGAGGTTCCCGCCGCCGCTGCCCCGCAGCGCCCAGAACAGGTCCGGATCCACCGTGGTGCTGACGTTGCGGGCGACACCATCGGCCGTGATCACGCCCATCGACAACAGCCGGTCGCAGGTCAGCCCGAAGGCCCTGGTGTGGATACCCAGCCCGCCGCCGAGCGTGAGCCCGGCGACCCCGACCGTCGGACACGTGCCGGTCGGCAACGAGCGCCCGTACTTGTCCAGGAAGGCGTGCACGTCGTACAGCCGTGCGCCGGCGCCGACGGTGAGGACGCCGTTCGTATAGCTCATCCCGCGGATCGCGCCGAGGTCGACCATCAGGCCCTTGCTGATGGTGGACGCACCGACGTACGAGTGGCCGCCGCCCTTCGGGACCATCACCAGCTTGTTGCCGCGGGCGAAGTTGATCGCCTTCTGGACGTCGGTGGCGTTCGCCGCCTTGACCACCGCGGCCGGCTGGACCGAGTCCCAGCGCGGGTTGAAGAGCTGGTGCGCGGCCGCGTAGCCGGCCGTCGAGGGCATGAACAGCCGGCCCTTGAGCGAACGGGAGAAGCTGTTCCAGTTCGGCGCGGCCGCGGTGTTCGCGCCGGCGCTGGCAGGACTCGTGTCAGAGCAGCTGGTCAGTGCTCCGGCGGTGACGACAGCGCCTGCTTTCAGGCCTGCTTTCAGCAGTGTCCGGCGGTCAAACTGGCCCACGATCCTCGAGCTCCTCACGGGCGGCGGCCCTCATGGCCGCCAGAGGTGCCGGCGACCTACCAGTCATCATCTCCACCTGGAGGACCGCCTGATGCACGAGGAGATCAAGTCCGTTCAACAGCTCTGTACCGATCCGGTGCGCCGCGATCGCCAGACCGGTCGGCCACGGGTGGTACGCCACGTCGAACACCACCGGCGCGACCCCGGCGAAGTGCTCGGCCCACGGGTCGACAGCACCACCCGGCAGCGTGGACACGCACAGGTCGAACCCGCCGATCTGCTCCACCTGCGAGAAGTCCGCGACGGACGTCTTCAGGCCGAGCTCGGCCGCGAGGTCCAGCAGCCGCTCGGCCCTCGACACATCCCGCACGACGACAGTCACCTCGCTGACCTTCAGCCCGCGCATCGCGGCCAGCGTGGACGCCGCGGTCGCCCCGCCACCCAGGACCACGGCGCTGTCGGCGGCGGTGATCCCCCGCTCGGCGAAGGCGTTCACCAGCCCCGGTACGTCGGTGTTGTGCGCCGACCGCGATCCGTCCGGCTCGAACAGCATCGTGTTCGCCGCACCGATCAGCTCCGCGACCGGGTCGACCGTGTCCACCAGGTCGAGCGCGACCCGCTTCAGCGGCATCGTCAGGGACAGCCCGCGGACGTCGTCGCCGAGCGAGGCGACGAACTCGCGCAACTCGTCCTCGCCGACCTCGAAGGCGTCGTACCGCCAGTCGAGGCCGAGCGCGGCGTACGCGGCCCGGTGCATCGCCGGCGACAACGAGTGCGCAATCGGCGACCCGAGCACTGCACACCGGGTCAACTCAGCACCGTCCCTTGTGCGCGGCGCACCACGTCTGCAGCTTCTTCACGTTCGCCTGGTGCTCCTCCGACGTACTCGCGAACGCCGTCTCACCGGTGTCGAGGTTGACCAAGGTGAAGTACAGCCAGTTGCCCTGGGCCGGGTTGAGCGCCGCCCGCAGCGTGTCCTTGGTCGGCGAGTTGATCGGCGTCGGCGGCAGGCCCTTGACCTTGTAGGTGTTGTACGGCGAGTCCATGTCGCGCTGCTCCGGCGTGGTGAACACGCCGCCGTCGCGGCCGACCACGTAGTGGACGGTCGAGTCCATCTGCAGCCGCATCCCGACCCGGAGCCGGTTGTAGATCACCCGGGACACCTTGGCGTAGTCCTGCGGCCGGTTCGTCTCGGCGCCGATGATGCTGGCCACGATCACCGCCTGGTACGGGTCCAGCTTCTTGCCCTGCGCGGTCTTGACCAGGTTCAGCTCGGCCGCGGCCTTCGCGTACTGCGCCGTCATCAGCTTGATGATCGAGTACGCCGTCGCACCCTTCGGCACGTCGTACGTGCCCGGGTACAGGAAGCCCTCGGCGTTGTTGCGCGCGTACGGCGGCAGGCCCAGCGCGGCCGGCTTGCCCAGCGCGGTCGCGGCGGCCCCGGCCGGCAGCTTGAGCTTCGGCGACTTCTGCAGCGTCTCGCTGACCTCGGCCTTGGTCAGGCCGGCCCGGAACCCGATCCGGGTGACCAGGATCGACTTGCCGGTGTCGAGCATCAGCTCGAGCGCGGCCTTGGCCGACATCTCCTTGTGCAGGGTGTAGGTACCGGCCTGCAGCTGCCGCGAGCGCGGGTCGTCGCGGGCGGCGCGCTCGAACGCCTTGGCGCTCTTCACCACGCCCTTCTTCTCCAGCGTGTCCGCGATCGCCTGCGCGCTCTGCCCCTGGGTGACCTCGACCACGACCGTCCCGGTGCCGCTGCCCTCGAAGTCGGGGGCGGCGAACATCTGCT
Source organism: Kribbella sp. NPDC023972 (assembly GCF_040639075.1). NCBI lineage: Bacteria > Bacillati > Actinomycetota > Actinomycetes > Propionibacteriales > Kribbellaceae > Kribbella > Kribbella sp. NPDC023972. The sequence continues at coordinate 537,354 of NZ_JBEZZH010000005.1, forward strand.
CGATCGCGTCCCGGCCCTTGCCGAATCCGATCACGGCCCCGGCCACCAGCGCGCCGACGACGACCAGCGAGATCAGGCCGGCGAAACAGCCGAACCCACGCCGCGCGCGGGCCTTGCGCCGGTTCGCCCGGCGCTCGACCCGGCTCTCCGGCCGGAGCCCGAGGCCGGCGCTGAGATCGTCACCGTCGGTCACGTCGTCATCCACCGATATTCTGTTCACAGGGGCCTCCCGGGTGGGTTCCCAGTCTCACGCTCGACATCGAGCGCGTGTTGCAGAATCACGACCGCCGCGGCCTGGTCGACCACGGCCCGCCGCTTGGAGCCCTTCTTACCCCGTTCCCGCAGCATGCGCTCGGCGGTGACCGTGGTGAACCGCTCGTCCACCAGCCGCACCCCCGTCCCCGAGTTGCCCTCCTGCACCTTTGCCCGCACCAGTTCCGCCGTTTCCCGGATCTTCACCGCGGCCGGACCTTCGCCTCCGGACAGCGAGCGCGGCAGCCCGACCACGATCTCGACCGCCTCCAATTCGGCGACGAGTGCGGCGATCCTATCCAGATCACCGGGCCCCCGGCGGATCGTCTCCACCGGGGTGGCCAGGATTCCGTGCGGGTCGCTGCTGGCGACGCCGATCCGGACGTCGCCGATGTCCAGTGCGAGCCGCACGCCACGCCTCATCTGGCTCTCATCAGGTCTCGTCAGGTCTCGTCAGGAACGCATCAGCCCGTGACGAGCTGGCCGATGGTGTGCTCGACCGCGGCCAGCGCGTCCTCCGCACCGGCCGGGTCGGTGCCACCGCCCTGCGCGACGTCGTCCTTGCCGCCACCGCGACCGCCCAGCTTCTCGGCCGCGACCCGGACCAGGTCGCCGGCCTTCAGCCGCCACTCGCGAGCGGTGTCGTTGAGCGCGATCACCACGCCGGGCTTGCCGTCGTTCACACTCAGTACGGCGACCACGGCCGGCTTGTCGGCGGGCATCCGGCCGCGGACGTCGAGCGCCAGCTTCCGCAGGTCTCCGCCGTTCACACCGTCGGGCGCGCGATGACCGACGTACTGGACACCGAAGACGTCCTTCGGGTTCGCGGCCAGCTCGGCGGCGGCCGCCAGCACCTGGCCGGCCCGCATCCGCTCCAGCTCCTTCTCCGCGGCCCGCAGCCGCTCGGCCAGGTCCGCGACCTTGGCGGGCAGCTCCTCCGGCCGGGTCTTCAGATTCTCGCTGAGCAGCCGGACCAGCGCCCGCTCCTTGCCGAGGTAGCGCAGCGCCTCCAGGCCGACGAACGCCTCGAGCCGGCGGACACCGGCACCGACCGAGGACTCGCCGGTGATGGTCAGCGCACCGACCTGCGACGAGTGCTTCACATGCGTGCCACCGCAGAGCTCACGGGACCACGGCCCGCCGATCTCCACCACCCGGACCTGCTCGTCGTACGTCTCACCGAACAGCGCCAGCGCACCCCACTCCCGGGCCTCCGGCAGCGTCATGTACTTCGCCGACACCGGGAGGTCCCGGCGGACCGCGATGTTCGCGACCTCTTCGATCTCGGACCGGGTCGCCTGGTCCAGCGCCGACGACCAGGCGAAGTCGAGCCGAAGGTAGCCGGGCTTGTTGTACGAGCCGCTCTGCAACGCGTTCGGGCCGAGCACCTGCCGCAGCGCCGCGTGCACGACGTGCGTCCCGGAGTGCGCCTGGCACGCGGACACGCGCCACTCGTGGTCGACCTCGGCGTGCACGTCCAGGCCGGGCTGGAGGACACCCTCGAGCACCTTGACCTTGTGCACGATCAGGCCCTTGACCGGCTTCTGTACGTCGAGCACCTGCAGCTTGACGCCATCGGCGACAATCAGGCCCTCGTCGGCGATCTGACCGCCGGACTCGGCGTAGAACGGGGTCTTCTCCAGCACGACCTCGACGGTCTCGCCCGGCTCGGCCGACGGCGCCACGACGCCTTCCCGGAGCAGGCCGCGGACCTGCGAGTCGGTGGCGAGCTCCTGGTAGCCGGTGAACTCGGTGACGCCCTTCTCGCGCAGCTCCCGGTAACCCGAGGTGTCCGCATGACCGGCTTTCTTCGCCCGCGCGTCCGCCTTGGCCCGCTCGCGCTGTTCCTTCATCAGCGTCTTGAAGCCCTCGGTGTCCACCTGCAGGCCCTGCTCGGCGGCCATCTCGACGGTCAGGTCGATCGGGAAACCGTACGTGTCGTGCAACTGGAACGCCTTCGCGCCCTCGAGCTGCTGCGCGCCGCCGGCCTTGGTCTCGCGGACGGCGATGTCGAAGATGCTCGTCCCGGCCGTGAGAGTACGCCGGAACGCCTCCTCCTCGGCGTACGCGACCTGGCTGATCCGGCCGAAGTCGGACTCCAGCTCCGGGTACGACTTTCTCATCTGCTCCAGGCTGACCGGCAGCAGCTCGACCAGGCTCGGGTCCTCGTAGCCGAGCAGGCGCATCGACCGGATCGCCCGGCGGAGCAGCCGGCGCAGCACGTAGCCGCCCTGCTCGTTGCCCGGGTTCACGCCGTCGCCGATCAGCATCAGCGCGCTGCGGACGTGGTCGGCGATGACCCGGAACCGCACGTCGTCGGTCTGGTCGGCGCCGTACTTGCGGCCGCTCAGCTCCGACGCCTTCTCGATCACCGGGTAGATCTCGTCGATCTCGTACATGTTGTCGACGCCCTGCAGCAGGTACGCCACCCGCTCCAGGCCGAGACCGGTGTCGATGTTCTTCTTCGGCAGCTCGCCGAGGATCGGGTAGCCCTCCTTGCCGCCACCCTCGCCACGGATGTTCTGCATGAAGACCAGGTTCCAGAACTCCAGGTAGCGGTCGCCCGCCTCCCAGTCCCGGTCGGCGCCGAACTCCGGGCCGCGGTCGATCAGGATCTCCGAGCACGGGCCGCACGGACCGGGGATGCCCATCGACCAGAAGTTGTCCTTCATGCCGAGCCGGACGATCCGGTCGTCGGGCAGGCCGGCGACCCGCTTCCACAGGTCGATCGCCTCGTCGTCCTCGTAGTACACCGAGGCGTACAGCACGGACTCGTCGAAGCCGTAGCCGCCCTCGTTCTGCGGCTTGGTCACCAGCTCCCAGGCGTACTCGATGGCCTTCTCCTTGAAGTAGTCGCCGAAGGAGAAGTTGCCGTTCATCTGGAAGAACGTGCCGTGCCGGGTGGTCTTGCCGACCTCGTCGATGTCGAGGGTCCGGACGCACTTCTGCACACTCGTCGCCCGCGAGTACGGCGGCGTCTGCTGGCCCACGAAGTACGGCACGAACTGGGCCATGCCCGCGACGTTGAACAGCAGGTTCGGGTCCGGCGACGGCAGTGGCGCGCTCGGCACCACGGTGTGGCCACGGTCCTCGAAGTAGCGCAGGAACCGCCGCCTGATCTCACTGGTTTCCATGGGTGTTACCGGTAGTCCTCACGCGTGTCCGGGTGGGTTGTGGGTGGGGCCGAAGGCATGGCGCTGTTTGTGTCGATGCCGAGGGCGTCGCGCAACTCGGTCTCCCGCTCGGCCATGCCCTCGCGCACCTCGTCGCCGAAGTGCCGGATCGCGGCAGCCACCTTGGCCGCGGACTCCTGCAGGCTCTCCGGGGCGAGCACCTGGGCGCGCTTCTTCAGCCGGGTCACGGCGTACACCCCGACCGCGACTCCGATGATCAGCCAGAACATCCGCCTCACCGGATGTCACCCCGCTTCCGGGCCTTGCGCTCCGCCTTCATCTCTTCCTTCACTCGCCGGCTGACGTCTTTGCGCTGGCTGTCGCCGAGCGCCTTGCGGACGCCGTACGTGAACGCCGCCGCCTTCACCAGCGGGCCGCCGGCGGTCGCCGAGAACAGCGACATCAGGGCCGCCGCGTTGGTGGTCACCGTGGTCGCGTTGTCGGTGATCGTGTCGACCTTGGCGAGCTGTGCGTTGGTAGTAGCCACGGTACTGGTCACTTCGCCGAGCAGCGGCACGCTGGAGTCGGAGACGCCCTTCACCATGATCCGGGTCTCGTCCAGGACCTTGCCAAGCTTCAGGATCGGATAGGCCAGCAGGCCCACCAGAATGAGCAGCGCGCAGGCGGCTATCAGGCCCGCGACTTCACCGACGCTCATGGGAAACGATCCACCTTCCGTTGCGACCTCGTGGACCGCCCGACCTTATCGCGCGGCGATACCGCAGTCCGCTCCAGGACACCATTCCTCAGATCACAGTCACTCACCAAACCGTGATTGCGGCGCGTCAGCCGACGCTGACGCTCAGGCGCGGCACGACCGGTGGCGCGATACTCGGTAGGAGCTCCGGGAGGGTGATAGTCGGTGACGGCTGCGGCGGGCTGGCACTCGGCGACGGCGCCGGGGTGCTGGGCGCTGTAGGAGTCCGCGGCGGCGTGCTGGGCTTGGTCGGGGTCGGCGACGGCTGCAGAGTCGTGGGTGCCGCCGGCGTCGGCGACGGGGTGAACGGAGGCTGCGTCGTCGGCTGTGTTGCCGTCGGCTGCGGTGTCGACGGCTGCGTCGTCGGCGCGGTCGAGCTCGGGCCAGTTGACGTCTGCGGCGGTGACGACGGAGCCGACCACGGGGCGCCGGCGCGGTCGGGGTCGCCGTCGGCCGGCCGGCAGGGAACCAGCTGCTGGCCGACCCCGGCGTACCAGCGAGCCGGCCACCTGCTGCCAGTTGGTCCGTGGGCTCCTGTGTGGGTGTCCCGGTCGCGTCGTCGGGGGTGGACCCGAGCGGCTTGCCGACCGGCGGCCTGGTCGTCGTACCTCTGGATGCCGACGACTCCCGGGCGGACGGGATGTTCTCGGACGCTGCCGGGACCGGCGGGGTCGTGGTCGCCGACTCCTTCGCCCGGAACGGGACGAAGAAGAGCAGACCGGCCAGCGTCAGCGCGGTCACCACCAGGGCGCCGAGCTTCAGGACGGGCGGACCGCCGTACCTGCCGATCGGTCCGCGCGCTGGCCGGCCGTCCTGGTCGACCCAGAACGACCATCCGGGCGGAGCTTCCGGCCAGGAGCGGTCGGGTTTGAAGTTCTTCGGTGGCCGCCACCGGACGTTCGGCGGTTCCGGCCATCCGGGCGGTGGGTTGAACTGCCTCAATGCAAAACCTTTCACCCCCAGGTCGCCAGGAAGCCTACCTACCTCGGCCAACGACGCAAGGCAGGCACCCATCGACAACTAGTCGAAGGCAACGGTCAGTGCCTGCACCGCGCCATTGGGTGCCCAGCTGAGCTCCATCGTGCCGGTCGCACCACTCGCCCAGCGGAATCGGACCGGCCCGCCAGCATCCAGACCCTCGTCAGCGCCGCCTTCATCGTCGAGGAGGGTCATGGTTTCGGTGGGCGGGTTTTCGCGGTAGGCCGCGGCGATCGCCGTACGCCCGTGGAAAGGACCGGCGGGGACGTTGACGAACGTCATCGAGGCGTCTTGCGCGAAGCGCTGGGCGAAGGTGTCCCAGTCGCCCGTGGTGACGGCGTGATTGAAGGCGTCGACGTGGTCCGACGTACGGCTCACTTGCGGTCCCGCAGGATCTTGCGGATGTTGGCGACGCGGTCCGCGTACGCCGCCTCGCCGCCGCGGCGGGTGGGCTTGTAGTAGTCGGTGCCGTCGATCACGTCCGGCGCGTACTGCTGCGGCACGATGCCGCGTGGGTCGTCGTGGGAGTACTGGTACGACGAGCCGTGGCCGATCTTCTTCGCCCCGGCGTAATGGGCGTCGCGCAGATGAGGCGGGACCGGGCCGACCTTGCCCGCCTTCACGTCCGCGATCGCGGCGTCGACCGCCATGATCACCGCGTTGGACTTCGGTGCCAGCGCGAGGGCGACGACCGCCTGGGCCAGGTTGATCCGGGCCTCGGGCATACCGATCAGCTGCACCGCTTCGGCCGCCGCCACCGCGACGCCGAGCGCGGTCGGGTCGCCCATGCCGATGTCCTCGCTCGCCGAGATCACCAGCCGGCGGGCGATGAACCGCGGGTCCTCCCCGGCCTCGATCATCCGGGCCAGGTAGTGCATCGCGGCGTCCACGTCCGAACCGCGGATCGACTTGATCAACGCCGACGCGACGTCGTAGTGCTGGTCGCCGGCCCGGTCGTACCGCACTGCTGCCCGGTCCACCGCGGTCTCGAGCGTCTTCAGGTCGATGACCTTGGCGGCCTTGGCCCGCGCACCACCGGCGGCGGCCTCCAGATAGGTCAGCGCCCGCCGGGCATCTCCCCCGGCCATCCGGAGCAGGTGGCCGCGAGCGTCGTCCGCGAGCTCGAACTCCCCGTTCAGGCCCCGCTCGTCGGTCAACGCCCGATCCAGCAGTACGGCGATGTCGTCGTCGGTGAGCGATTCCAGCGTCAGCAGCAGCGACCGGGACAGCAGCGGTGAGATCACCGAGAAGAACGGATTCTCGGTGGTCGCCGCCACCAGGGTCACCCACCGGTTCTCCACCCCCGGCAGCAGCGCGTCCTGCTGAGCCTTCGTGAACCGGTGCACCTCGTCGATGAACAACACGGTCTCGACAGCCCCGGTCCCGCGGGACAGATCCCGCCGAGCCGCATCAATCACCTGCCGCACGTCCTTCACCCCCGCGGTGACGGCCGACAGCTCCACGAACCTCCGGTTGGTCTGATGCGAGACCACAGCCGCAATCGTCGTCTTGCCGGTGCCGGGAGGGCCCCAGAGCAGCAGTGACATCGGCTGGTCGCCCTCCACCAGCCGTCGCAGCGGTGAACCAGGAGCCAGCAAATGCTGCTGCCCCACCAGTTCGTCGAGACTCCGCGGCCGCATCCGAACGGCCAACGGAGCCGCCGTGTGGTCCATGTCGGCCAGGCTCCCGCCGCCCCGGGCAGGCGCGGGAGCACCCGGAATCTCGAACAACCCATCACTCACACCAGCAGCCTAACCACCCCCACCGACACTCCCCGCCCGGCCCGCTCACCACCGCCGACCCTGCCGAGTCGTCAATTCCGGCTCACGGCAATCGGTTACCCCAACCGAAACCGACGACTCGAGGCCGGTGGCGCGGAGGGTTACTTCTTGGTGTCTGTGGGTTCGTCGTCGTCCGCGTCGCGGAGCTCGTCGGGCAGGTCCTCGTTGTCGACGTCGCGGAGTTCCTCGGGGAGGTCTTCCTCGTCGAACTCCTCGGGGAGGATCTCCTCGGATTCCGCGCCCGACTGGGGTTTGATGGCGTTGCGGAGGCGGCCGAGGATTCGGTCGGCCTCGGTGCCGAAGGGGTTGTCGTTGACGAGGTAGGTCCAGGTGGCCGTGGGGCGCGGGACGCCGCTGGCGGCCTCGTCGAGGCCGTCCGCGGTGATCTCGGCGGTCTTGAAGGTCTCGGCCGCGTCGTTCCACGCGTCGGCGATCAGGGTGTCGAAGGACGCGATCGCGGACTTGTTGAACTCGTCGATCGGCTTCAGGTGCACGATGCCGCCCGCCAGCGAGCGCAGGTGGATGCCCTCCCGCAGGTCGGCCAGGTACGCCAGGTGGTCGGTCCAGCGCCGGTCCAGGTGGTGCAGCGCGATCCGCCGGGCCGCGTCCTTCACGACGTCCTCGCCGAGCTCCTCGACCAGTTCGTCGTACCGCTCCTTGGCGCGCTCGGCCAGCTCCTCGGCCGCCAGGTCGTCGACCAGCACCTTCTCGCGGGTGTCGAGCAGGATCGCCCGCTGCTGACCGGTCAGCCGGTGGTACGACCAGGTGGTCCGGTGCAGCTCCGCGTTCGCGCCGTCCGCGACGCGCTGGGCGTGCTCGAGTACGCCGATCGACTTGCGATCGGTCAGCCGTCCGGTCGAGTCCGGGTTCGGCCGCAGACCCGACGAGACGGAGTACCGGGTGACGAGCTCGTCGGCCAGGCTGGCGAAGAACAGCGACCCACCCGGGTCACCCTGCCGGCCGGCGCGGCCGCGGAGCTGGTCGTCCAGCCGGCGGGACGCGTGCAGGCCGGTCCCGATCACGTAGAGCCCGCCCAGCTCGAGGGCCTTCTCCTTGTCGTGCGACTCGTCGCGCCCGCCCAGCCGGATGTCCGTACCCCGGCCGGCCATCTGCGTCGACACGGTCACCGTCCCCGGCACACCGGCCTCCGCGATGATCGCGGCCTCCTCGGCGTCGTTCTTGGCGTTCAGTACGACGTGCGGGATCTCGGCCGCCTCGAGCCGGTCACTCAGCTGCTCCGACTCCTCGACACTGTGCGTCCCGATCAGGATCGGCCGCCCGGTCTCGTGCACCTCGGCGATGTGCTCGACCAGAGCGGCGTTCTTCTGCTCGACGGTCAGGTACAACCGGTCCGGCTCGTCGACCCGGATGTTCGGCTTGTTCGGCGGTACGACGGCCACCTCGACGTCGTAGAACTCCTGCAGCGACTCCCCGACGACGACCGCCGTACCGGTCATGCCGCACAGGGTCTTGTAGCCGGTCACCAGCGCCTGGACGGTGATGCTGTCGAGCACCTCACCGGAGTCGCTGACCGGCACGGCCTCCTTGGCCTCGACCGCGGCCTGCAGACCGTCGGGCCAACGCTGCAGCTTGGCGATCCGGCCCCGGTTGTTGTTGATCAGGCTGACCTTGCCGTCGCGGACGAGGTAGTCGACGTCCTTGCGCAGCAGCACCTCGGCGTGCAGCGCGACGTTGATCTGGGTCAGCCGGTCGAGGTGGTCGTCCTCGTACAGGTTGATCCCGCCGAGCGCCTCCTCGACCTTGTCCGTGCCCTTGTCGGTCAGCGCGACCGTGCGGCCGTCGCCGTCGATCTCGTAGTCGACGCCCGCGCGCAGCGTCCGGACCAGCTGTACGACGTCCTCGTCGAGCGCCTCGGTCCGGGTCGCGCCGGCCAGCACCAGCGGCACCCGGGCCTCGTCGATCAGCACCGAGTCGGCCTCGTCCACCAGCGCCACATCCGGCTTCACCGTGACCCGGTCGGCCACGTCGGTCACGAGCCGGTCCCGCAGGATGTCGAAGCCGACCTCGCTCACCGGCACGTAACAGACCTCCGCCTGGTACGCCGTACGCCGTTCGTCCGGCGTGGACGCCTGGCCGATGTGCGACACGGTCACGCCGAGCAGCTCGTACACCGGGCCCATCCACTCGGCGTCGCGGCGGGCCAGGTAGTCGTTGACCGCGAGGACGTGGACCTTGCGTCCGCCGATCGCGTACCCGGCGGCGGCGAACGCACCCGCGAGGGTCTTGCCCTCACCGGTCGCCATCTCGACGACCCGGCCCTGCATCATCGCCAGCGCGCCGACGACCTGGCCGTCGAACGCCCGCTCGCCGATCGCGCGTTTGCCCGCTTCCCGGGCAAGCGCGAGGAACTCGATCTGCTCGTCCTCGTGCAGCCCGCCGGTCGTTCGCAGCTCGGCGACGGCCAGGGTGAGCTCTTCGTCGGTCAGGGACACGACCGATTCCTCCGCCTCGCCGACCAGCTGGGTGAGCCGCTCGTACGGGCCGAGATCGATCGAGCCGGGGCGCTGCAGCAGCCGGCGGAAGCGGGAAGCGATCTTCAGAGCCATGATTCGGCAACGTACAGCCTCAGCGTGTCGTTCCGAACCTCAGGTGGGCGTGTCAGGGCTGCCAGTTGTACGGCGTCGTGGTCGTGACGCCGTACAGACCGAGCTTCTGGAGGATCGGACGTGAGTCGTCCGAGGCGTCCACGCGGAGGAACTCGTATCCGCGTTCCTTCGCGAGCCGGGCCCGGTGCACGAGCAGCGCGCTGTACAGGCCCCGCCGCCGCCACTCCGGCAGCGTGCCACCACCCCACAGGCTGGCGAACCCGGTCCCGGGATGGAACCGGATCCACGCGGCCGACACCGCCGGCCCGTCCGGTCCTCTCAGCGCGTCCTCGACCAGGAAGACGGACAGCCGGTCCGGGAACATCCGCGCCTCGGCCGCCAGCCGATCCTCGATCCGCTCCAGCCCGTTGTGCCACAGCGAGTCCATCAGTACGGCGATCCGGTGGTAGTCGGCCGGGTCGTCGGCCTCCCGCAACCGCAGCTTCGACGGCAGCGCGGACGGCCGCTCCAGGATCCGGTCGACCTCACCGAGGATCAGCGTCTCCGGCTCGTCGGCGGTGAACCCGGCGCGGACCAGCCGTTCACCGAGGTCGGCGGGTTCGTCGTATGCGTACGTCTTCCACTCGAACGGCAGCCCGCGCTCGCGGAAGAAGGCGACCTGGGCCGCGATCACCGCATCCGGGTCGTCGCCCAGGCCGCGCGGAGTCTCGACGAATCCGGCACCGTCCGGTCCTTCGACGTACGAGCGGTGCACCAGGCCGTCGTGCTCCTGCTTCCAGCCGGGGATCGCGTCGGCGTCGGGCAGCCGGATCCGGCGGTGGAACACCTCGAGCAGCTCATCTGGGGTCATCTGCACATCGTGCCCGAACGACTACCAGAAATCACCAGCCCTGAAAGTCAACCAGCTGGTCAATGGTGTCGTCCAAGTAAGTGTCCTGAAAGGGGGGACATCATGAACATCCACCACATCTCACGCAAGACGATCCTCGCCGCCGTTGCCATCATGGCGATCCCGGCGGCCGCGATCGCCGCACCAGCCGTCACCGGCTCCAGCTCCGCCCCCCGAACCGCCTCGACCGCAACCGTTTCCAGCACCTCGTGCCCACGCGGCTGGGGATCGTTGCCCGAGGCAAACAGTCGGATGACCGCCGCACCGGTCACCGACGTCCGGACCGGCCGGCACGCCTGCTTCGACCGGCTCGTCGTCGACATCCGCGGACGTGCTCCCGGATACGACGTCCGCTACGTCACCAACGTCACGCAGGACGGCTCCGGTTTCGCCGTCCCGCTGCGCGGCGGTGCGAAGTTGCAGGTCGTCGTCCGTGCCCCGGCGTACGACGACGCCGGACGGTCGACGTACAAGCCGGCGAACAGCCGTGAGCTGACCAACGTCGCGGGCTACAGCACCTTCCGCCAGGTCGCGTACGCCGGCAGCTTCGAGGGCCAGACCACGATCGGCCTCGGCGTCCGCGCCCGGCTCCCGTTCCGCGTCTTCACCCTCGCGGGGCCTGGCTCCGACTCCCGCCTGGTGGTCGACGTCGCCCACCAGTGGTGACAGACCCCCACCCAGCGGTCGCCCGGCCACCCCGCCGGGCGACCGCCCTACCTCACCAGGTGACGACGAATGTCTAGTGTCCAGGTAGTAATACAGTGTGTGACTATCCGCTGCGAAATGTCACCATCACGGGGTGAAGACCTTACGCAGATCCCTTGCTCTGGGAGTCGTCCCCGCCCTCGCTCTGTCCGCCCTGGTCGCTGCCCCGACCGCGGCCTCGACCAGCACGGTGGATGTCGCACTCGAGTGGTACGACGTCACCGCTGACACCATCACCGCGGCCGGTGCGCCGACGCAGGTGACCAACAACCGCACGTGGGCGATCGCCTGGCTTGCGGCCAGTCGGGCCGTCCTGCGGTCCCCGGCCGGCTCCACGCCGTACGACGAAGCCGCACTGGCCGGCGCGGTCCACGAGACCCTGGTGACCCTCGTGCCGGCCCGCAAGACCGAGCTGGACCAGTCACTGGCCACAACGCTGGCCCGCATCCCCGACGGCCCTGGCGAGAGCGCAGGCGTTGCCGCAGGACGCCAGCAGGCAAAGGAAGTTCTGGCATCGCGTGCGAACGACGGACTGGAGTCGACTTCAGTCAACGCGCCGTTCACTCCACCGCCAGCGGCGCCCTACACGATCGGCAGCCCGACAGCACCCGGCGTGACGCGCACCTACAACAACTGGCACCAGCTCACGGTCGAGAACGTCGACGCGCGGGTCTGGTCCGGCATCCACACCCGTACGGCGGACACCGTCGGAGCGACCCTCGGCAAGCAGGTAGCCGCCAACGCCCTGCGCAACGCGGACAAGCTGTTCCGGTGAACCCACGCTCCGGCGGGCGTTGGCGGACCGCCCGCCGGAGCGTGTCTCCTACAGAACTCGGTTGAGCAGGTCGAAGAAGGTGTTGCCGAGGACCAGCTCGTACGGGTCCTTCAGCAGCGGCGCGAGTTCCGCGATGTCGGACGGTGTCCACGACCACGCGTTGATGGCACCGGCGACGAACAGCGGGCTCGCGCCGTCCCAGCCCGCGATGTGCGCGTCCAGAGCGGCCTTGTACTCAACGGCTTTCCCGGGCGGCGAGAAGTTGCCGATGATCGGCAGGCCTCCTCGTTTCACCAGGAGGTCGCCGCCCTCCCAGGACTGGATGATGCCCTTCAGCGGCGTGTGGTCGGCGTAACCCTGGGCGATCTCCTCCGGGAACGCGACCCAGCCGTCCTCACCTCGGTGGTTGTACGCGTACACGAGGTCCAGGCCGGTACGGCGCATGAACGCTCCGGACAGCTTGAGGTACCCCGTCAACTGGTCGGCCGGCCACGAGCCCGGGTAGGTGTACCCGGCACCGGACGGTCCGCAGATCAGCAGGTCGTTGGCGGTCGCCGTCCGCTGGTAGTGGCTGAACAGCCCCGGCCCGATCTCGGCGAGCAGCGGACTGATCGTCCAGTTCACCATTCCCTCGCCGCGGCGCGGGTCGTCCCAGAGGTCGCGCATCCGCCGCTGGCAGTACTGCACGTTGTCACCCTCGCCGAAGGTCAGCGTGACGTACACCTTGTTCTTCGGCTGCAGCCGCCGTACCGGCCGGATTTTGTCCGAGATCGGCGCGACGAACCCTGAGTGCACGGTGCCGTTCATGTAGAAGTCCGCGGGCAGCACCTCCGAACCACCTTGGGACGCGAGGTCGACACCGCCCCACTCCCCCGCGACGTCGTTCGAGAACCAGCCCGCGTACGGCGTCGTCGGGCCGACCTTGTCGAAGTGCTCGGTCAGCAGCTCGCCGGTCGGGCCGTTCGGTGGTAGCCAGCTCACCAGGGCCTTGCTCGCCACCACGTAGTCGCGGAAGTACGGGAACGGCTCGACCCGGGTCGGCGCGGTGTCGGTGGCGGTGACCAGGTACTGGTTCCACATCTCGACCGTGACAACCAGGCTCGTCGTACCGGCCGGTGGGGCGAAGCGGTAGATGAAGTAGTTGCCGCCGTCGGCGTACCGGTTGCCCTCGCCGCCGATCGACGAGTTCCCGCCCTCGAACAGGTACGGCGCCTCCTCCGGTGTGTTCGGCAGGAAGCGCGCGATCTCGGTGCCGTTCGCCTTGACCGAGACTCCGAGCACCGACGCACCCCAGCCGTCGTCGCCGAACGAGTCACCGAACCGGACGTACACCGCCTCCTTGCCGAGCTTGGCCGAGACGTCGAGGTCGTAGCTGCCACGGTTCGACGAGTCGCGGAGCTGCCGGGTCTCGCGGGCGATCTCCGTCCACTGCACGTTCTCGGCCTGGACGACCATGGTCGGCGGGAGACCGGCCAGGAGCCTCTGGTTGCAGCGCGGGAACAGGTTCTCCAACTGCCAGCGGTAGGTCTTCACCCGGTCGCCGTCGAACATGCCGCGCAGGTCTTTGACGATCCGCAGGCCGTGTGCCCTGGCCTGCTCCGCGTCGGCGACGACCGCGTTCTCCAAGCCGGCCAGGGTGGTGGCGATGTTGAGCGAGTCCGGCACGGCGGGATCGTGGACGATCGCACCCCGGATGCGGTGCCGGTACTTCGCGATCAGGTCAAGTGGATCGTCGTACCGGGTGGTGGGCAGCCCCATGTCGGCGAGCCACCTGGCGTCGGGGCCGTCCGGCGTACCGGGTGAGTAGAGGAAGTAGAGCTCGGGCTTGGTGCGGTTGACGATGCCTTGCAAGGTGGTCAGCAGGGTCTGGTCGCCACCGCTGAGCTTGCTGACATCGCCGTAGTGCAGGCGCCCCGGCCGCTCGAAGGCGGGCAGCAACCGCGCCACCTGTGCGCTGACCGAGGCGCTGGCAGCGTTGTCGGCAGCGCTCGCGGGCAGGGCCTGGAAGACCCCGAACCCACCCGCCGTCACCGCTCCGCTGCCCGCCAGGAACGTTCGTCTCGAGACCATCGTGACCACTCCCCTGTCGTTGACATCGATGTCAAATCAGCGGGGACAGTAGCAACGCCGAGAGAGCGTGTCCATGGCTCGTTACAACGTTGACCCGAGCAATCTGGAATCGTTTCCGACCACGACTGGCGGCTTGTGTGCTGACTGTCGGGTTACAGCACGCCAGCGGCGCTACAACCCTCCAGTGGGTCACCAGGCTTGGCGGAGGATTTCGGTGGCCTCGGAGAGGCTGAGGTCGGCGCGGTGGGCGGCGCGGGCGAAGACGGTGGCGGCGGCCCGGGTCTCCTCGTCGTCGACCCGGCTCCGCGAGGCCAGCACGAAGGTGCCGTTGCGGCCGCGGGTCTCGACCAGACGGTCGGCCTCGAGCTCCTTGTACGCCCGGGCGACCGTGTTCACCGCCAGCCCGAGGTCCAGCGACAGCTGCCGTACCGTCGGCAGCCGAGTCCCTCGGGCCAGCTGGCCGGCCCGGATCAACCCCTCGATCTGCGCCCGCACCTGTTCGTACGGCGGCGTGGCCGCGACCGGGTCCACCGTGATGTCCATCCAGTCACCATGCCCGACTACCAGGCGTCAGGCGAAATCCTCCGGGCTGTATGGCTTCTGCTCGACCAGGACGAGCCAGTTGCCGGAGTTGTCGCGCAGTACGGCCTCGACGCCGTACGGGCGGTCGGACGGCTCCTGGATGTACTCGACACCCTTGGCGACCAGTTCCTGGAAGGTCTTGCGGCAGTCGTCGGTGGCGATGCCGAACCCGTGCATCGTCCCCTTCGCCATCATCCGCCGGATCGCCTCGGTGGCCTCCTCGTCCAGCGGCGGGCCGGGCAGCGCGAGCTGCAGCTCCAGCTCCGGATGGTCGGGGTGGTGCACGGTGCACCAGCGGAAGTCGGGCAGCGAGATGTCGGTCTTCAGCACGAACCCGAGTTTCTCGGTGTAGAAGGCCTTCGCCTCGTCGATGTCGTTGACGAAGACGCTCATCAGGCTGATGTTCGTGATCATGGTTCCTCCTCGTCGGTGCTCTCGGTACGACGGTAGGGCCTGCCATACGCCTGCGGCTTCTCCGGAATTGCGGAGTTCAGCCCGAGCATGAACACGAAGCAGCCGGGCACCCGGGTCCCGGTCTGGGTCCGCTGGTACTGCGACGGACTCATCCCGACCAGCTCGGTGAACCGCTGCGAGAACGAGCCGAGACTGCTGTATCCGACCAGCCCGCACACCTCGGTCACGGTCAGGTTCGTCGCCCGGAGCAGGTCGGTGGCCCGCTCGATCCGGCGCCGGGTCAGGTACTGCATCGGCGTCTCGCCGTACTCGGCCGCGAAACAGCGCAGGAAGTGGTACTTCGACACTCCGGCCGCGGCCGCCAGCGCGGCCAGGTCGAGCGGCTCCGCATAGTTGCGATCAGCAACATCCCGGGCACGCCGCAGGTGCGCCAGCAGCTCCACCGGTACGTCGCCCGCCACCCTCCGAGCGTAGACCGTTGACCCGCGCCGGTGGTGGCGCGACAGTGACGACAGGAGGGGGTGGCCGGTGTGCGGCGGGAAGCGGCGAGCGAGTACCTGCGCGGAGCCCTCTGGGCGATGCCGTCGCTGGCGGTCGGGATCGCTCTCATCGCCGGCTCGAGCCTGTCCTTCGTCGAGGTCGAGCCCGGATCGTGGCGGGACCGTTTCCTGTTCCAGGGCACCGCCGACGACGCCCGTTCCCTGCTGATCGCGATCGCCAGCACGATGGCCACCGTGATCGCGCTGGTGCTCGGCCTCACCGTGGTGGCGCTCCAGCTCGCCTCCACCCAGTTCTCCCCCAGGTTGTTGCGCAACTTCCTGCGCGACCGGGTGAACCAGTTCGTGCTGAGCATCTTCGTGGCGACCTTCACCTACAGCAGCGCCGGCCTCTACACGGTCGGTGTGAAGGCCGGCGAACGGACCGACGAGTACCCCCGGCTCGCGGTCACCGTCGCGCTGGTGCTGCTCTTCGTCAGCCTGCTGATGCTGGTGTTCTTCGTCCACCACCTGACCCACTCGATCCAGATCGACGAGGTCATGCGCCGGGTCGAGCGCACCACCCTTCAGGTCATCGACCGCGACCTGCCGACGGTCGGCGTGACCACCGAGCCGGGTCCGGTGGCACCGGATTGGGCGGTCGACATACCGGCGTACCGCTCGGGCTACGTACAGACGATCCATCCCGAGGCTCTGGCCGACGCGGCAACCGCCGCTGGTGTGACGGCCTCGGTGACGCGCATGGTCGGCGAGCACGTGATCGCCGGCTCCGCGCTCGTGCAGGTGTGGCAGGACCGGCCCGGCCCGCCACCGGCACTGGACCGGCTGGCGTCGGCCGCTCATGACTCCATCCGGATCGGCTTCGAGCGGACCGCCGAGCAGGACGTCGCGTTGGGCGTCCGACAGCTCGCGGACATCGCGGTCAAGGCGCTGTCGGCCGCCATCAACGATCCCTACACGTCGATCCAGGCGATCGAGCACGTGTCCGTCGTCCTGGCCGCGTTGGCCAGGCGTGAGCTCGGCAGCCAATTCCTGCGTGACCAGGCCGGCGCGCTCCGGGTCGTCGTCCCCGGGCGAGACCTCGAGTACTACCTCGATCTGGCCTGTGGACAGGTACGGCGATATGGCAAGGCCGAGCCGAGAGTCGTCCGGGCCCAGCTCCGAACCCTGCACAGCACTGGGCAGTTCTGCACCGACGACACCGGGCGGCGCCTCGTCATCGACCAGGTGAAGCTCCTGATGACGGACGCCGGCGGCGCCATCGTGCAGCCCGCCGACTTCGCCGCCGTCCGCGACCACGCCGACCGGGTGCTCCGCGAGCTCAGTGGTCTTTCGGTGTGAACCGAAAGCTGGCTTTTCAGTGCTCTACGGCTGGGCGAGGGCTTCGAACTGGGTGCGGGTGAGTTGGGTGGTGTCGCCGGCGAGCTTGGCTGGGCGGGTGCACTTGACGCCGCTCGGCACCGACCCGGTGAGGTAGCGGATCGCGTTCTTGAACGAGTCGCAGCGCCGTTGGTCCTCGGTCCCGGCCGGGTACCCGATCGCGGCGTTGACCCGGCCCATGTCGAGGGCGTCGGCGTACGGGTTGATGTTGCGGGCCACCGTCCAGTACCAGCGGGCGATCGGCGCGCTCCACTGCAACGACAGCGCCAGGTCGGGGTTGCCGAGCAGGTCGATGCCGAAGTACCGGCCGGCCGGGCCGTAGTTGAAGTCGCCGGTGAGCTGGATGTAGCCGCGGCCGCCGTACAGCCGGGTGTCGCCGATCTCGCGGATGTTGTACTCCAGTCGCGACTCGTGCACCAGCGTGGCGAGCCAGGCGGCCTTGCGGTACGGCGTGTTCACGTTCGCGTCCCGCATCGCCTGGTTCAGTGACGGCAGGCCGGTCTGGACGATCGACGGGTTCGCGATCCGGCTGCCGAACATGGCCTGGACGTCGGCGAGCGTCACGTCGGCGGCGGGCGGCTCGAGGTCGTCACACTCGGGGACACCGGACAGCTTGGTCTCCGGAGTGTTGAGATAGGCAACGGTCGCGAACCCGTTGTGTGCGGGCAGGTGAGCCCACCAGGTCGTGGTCCGGCCGCCGACGGTGACGGAGTCACCCGACTTCTGGCAGTCGACCTCGACCGACGTCGGGCCGGACAGCACCTTCACCACCGCCGCGGACAGGTACGCGTTGGTGCGGATGTTGAGGGCGGTCGCCGTGGTCTGGTAGGTCCCGGCGTATGCCGGGGTCGCGGCAACCAAACCGATCGTGACAACCCCGGCCAACGCCAGAGCAGACGTGAGGACGCGCTTGAGCATGTGAACTCCCGGGCGGAAGGAGAAATGGGCGATGCCATGACAATCTGTTGCCAGATCATCACGGCATCGTCACTTTCTCACCGTCTTGGCCCGGTTGCTCAAGGGGACAACGCGGACCGCTCGGCTACTGCTTCGCGTCGCCCTTCGACTCCTGCTTGGCGTCGCCCTTCGGCTGCGGAGTGGCGTCGACGCCGGCTTCCTTGCGCTGGGCCGGCGTGATCGGCGCCGGCGCGGACGTCAGCGGGTCGAATCCGCCGCCGGACTTCGGGAACGCGATCACGTCGCGGATCGACTCGGTCCCGGCCAGCAGCGCGGTGATCCGGTCCCAGCCGAACGCGATCCCGCCGTGCGGTGGCGCGCCGAACTTGAACGCGTCGAGCAGGAAGCCGAACTTCTCACTCGCCTCCTCGTCCGACAGGCCCATGACCTTGAAGACCCGCTTCTGCACGTCCTCTCGGTGGATACGGATCGACCCGCCGCCGATCTCGTTGCCGTTGCAGACGATGTCGTACGCGTACGCCAGCGCCGACCCCGGGTCGGTGTCGAAGGTGTCCAGCGAGTCCGGCTTCGGCGACGTGAAGGCATGGTGTACGGCGGTCCAGGCGCCGGAGCCCACCGCGACGTCACCCGCTGCGGTCGCCTCGTCGGCCGGCTCGAACAGCGGCGCGTCGACCACCCATACGAACGACCAGACCGACTCGTCGATCAGGCCACCGCGGCGGCCGATCTCCAGCCGTGCGGCACCGAGCAGCGCCCGCGACGACTTCATCGGACCGGCGGCGAAGAAGATGCAGTCGCCCGGCTTCGCGCCGACGTGGTCGGCGATCCCGGCCCGCTCCTCCTCGGACAGGTTCTTCGCGACCGGCCCGCCCAGCTCGCCGTCCTGACCGACCAGCACGTACGCCAGCCCTCGCGCACCACGCTGCTTGGCCCAGTCCTGCCACGCGTCCAGCTGCTTGCGGGGCTGGTCCGCGCCACCCGGCATCACGACGGCACCGACGTACGGCGCCTGGAACACCCGGAACGGCGTGTTCTTGAAGTACTCCGTGCACTCGACCAGCTCGAGCCCCATCCGCAGGTCCGGCTTGTCGCTGCCGAACCGCGCCATCGCCTCGGCGTACGTCATCCGCGGGATCGGGGTCTGGACGTCGTACCCGACGAGCTTCCAGAGGGCGGCCAGGATCTCCTCGGACAGCGCGATCACGTCGTCCTGGTCGACGAAGCTCATCTCGATGTCGAGCTGGGTGAACTCCGGCTGGCGGTCGGCGCGGAAGTCCTCGTCCCGGTAGCAGCGGGCGATCTGGTAGTACCGCTCCATCCCGGCCACCATCAGCAATTGCTTGAACAGCTGCGGCGACTGCGGCAGCGCGTACCACGAGCCGGGCTGCAGCCGGGCCGGCACCAGGAAGTCGCGCGCGCCCTCCGGCGTCGACTTGGTCAGGGTCGGCGTCTCGATCTCGACGAAGTCGTGCTTCGCGAGGACGTCGCGGGCCGCCTTGTTCACCTGGCTCCGCAGCCGGAGCGCCGCGCCCGGGCCCTGGCGGCGCAGGTCGAGGTACCGGTACTTGAGCCGGACCTCCTCGTTCACCGGGGTCGCGTGGTGCTCCTCGACCGGGAACGGCAACGGGTCGGCGGAGTTCAGCACCTCGACGTCGGTCGCGATCACCTCGATCTCGCCGGTCGGCAGGTTCGGGTTCGCGTTGCCCTCGGGGCGCGCGTTCACCTCGCCGGTGATCTTCAGGCAGAACTCGGCCCGCAGCGGGTGCGCGACCTCCTCGTCCCGGATGACCACCTGGACGGTGCCGCTGGAGTCGCGCAGGTCGATGAACGCCACGCCGCCGTGATCACGCCGCCGCGCCACCCAGCCGGCCAGGGTGACGGTCTGCCCGGTGTGCTCGGCGCGCAACGAGCCTGCGGAATGGGTACGGATCACTGGTTCTCCTGGGGTGTGTCGATACGGGGAAGGAGGTCTTCGGTGGGCGGGGTCCAGGTGGCGGGATCGGCGGGCACCTGCTCACCGCTGCGGATGTCCTTCACCTCGGGACCGTTCTCGGTGCTGAACCACACGAACGGAATGCCACGCCGGTCCGCGAACCGGATCTGCTTCCCGAACTTCGCCGCCGCCGGCGCCACCTCCACCGGAATCCCCCGGCCACGCAGTTGTACGGCGGTCCGCATCGCCTCGGCCCGGTCTTCTTCCGCGGTCAGGGCCACGAGTACGGCGGTCGGCGTACTGCGGGTGCTGCGCACCAGGCCCTTGCCGAGCAGCCGGTGCAGGAGGCGGGACACACCGATCGAGATCCCGACCCCCGGGTACGTCGTCTTGCCGTCGGAGGCGAGCGAGTCGTACCGGCCGCCGGAGCAGATCGAGCCGTAGGCCTCGTCACCGATCAGCTGCGTCTCGTAGACGGTGCCGGTGTAGTAGTCCAGGCCGCGGGCGATCTTGAGATCGGCCAGCAGCAGCCCGGGGGCGTGCTCGTTGGCGGCCGTCATGATCTGCGTCAGCCGCTCGAGGCCCTGGTCGAGGATCTCGTGCTGCACGCCGAGCGCCCGGACCTGGTCGGCGAACGACGCGTCCGTGGTGGCGATCTCCGCCAGCCGCAGTACCTGCTTGGCCGTCTCCGGCGACAGGCCGGGAGCGCCGGTCAGCAGGTCGGTCACCTTGTCCGGGCCGATCTTGTCCAGCTTGTCGACGATCCTCAGGACGCCGGTGATGTCCTCGATGCCGAGCCCGCGGTAGAAGCCCTCCGGGATCTGGCGGGTGTTCACCTGGATCCGGAACGCCGGGATCGGCAGCTTGCGGAACGCGTCCGCGATGACCAGCGGCAGCTCGACCTCGTAGTGGAACGGCAGCTCGCCGCTGTCGACGATGTCGATATCGGCCTGGGTGAACTCGCGGAAGCGGCCCTCCTGCGGCCGCTCGCCGCGCCACACCTTCTGGATCTGGTAGCGGCGGAACGGGAACACCAGTTTGCCGCTGTTCTCCAGCACGTAGCGGGCGAACGGCACGGTCAGGTCGAAGTGCAGACCGAGCGCCGCGTCCTCGGCGCTGTCCGCGGCCAGCCGCCGTACGCCGTAGATCTCCTTGTCGGCGTCCTCGCCCTGGTTGGACAGCCGCTCGACCGGCTCCACCGCACGCGTCTCGATCGACGCGAATCCGTGCAGCTCGAACGTCTCCCGGATCACGTCGAGGAACTTCTGCTCGACGATCCGGTCTGCGGGCAAGAACTCGGGGAACCCACTCAGCGGGGTCACCCGGCTCATCGTCGTCCTCGCTTCGCTGCGGGCGCCGATGAGGCACAAGTTGCGCTGTGTTGAATGATGCCCTCGCGCTGCTCGGTCATTGTTTCGGTATCTCCAGGTCCTGCAAGTAGGGGTTGGTCGCCTTCTCCCGGCCGATCGTGGTCTGGCCACCATGACCCGGCAGGACGACGATCTCGTCGCGCATCGGCAGGATCTTGGTGGCCAACGTATGCAGCATGGCCGGATGGTCGCCGCCTGGCAGATCCGTCCGGCCGATCGACCCGGCGAACAACACGTCACCGGAGAAAAGAATCGCGGGCACGTCTTCCGGCCCGTCGTACGGCGTGGTGAACGTGACCGAGCCCCGGGTGTGCCCAGGGGTGTGGTCGACGGTGAAGGTCAGGCCGGCCAGCTCCAGGCTCAGGCCGTCCTTGAGCTCGGCGACGTCATCCGGCTCGGCGAACTCGTGCTTGCCGCCGAGCAGCATCCGGGCCGACTCCGGGCTGATCCCGGCCATCGGGTCGCTGAGCAGGTACCGGTCGTCCGGGTGGATCCAGGCGGTCGCGTCGTACGTGCCGCAGACCGGGAGTACGGAAAACATGTGGTCGACGTGACCGTGGGTGAGCAGGACGGCGACCGGCTTCAGCTTGTTCTCCCGGACCACCTGCTCGACGCCCGCGGTCGCGTCCTGACCGGGGTCGATGACGAGACATTCCGCGCCCTTGCCGGTGGCGACGACGTAGCAGTTCGTACCCCACGATCCCGCGGGGAACCCGGCGATGAGCACGACTGACCTTCCTGGAACGGTTCGGGACCCACTAAGGCTACCGGTGCCGCGCTGGTGAGTTCGAACCGGATTGTGACGCAACCCCGTTGCGTCACAGCGTGGAGTTTGTGATTGTTCAGGGATAAGCGTCGAGTTAGCGGCTCGACGCGCCCGGGCAGGCCCTGTTCGCGCGGTTGGACCAGTGACTGACCAGAATGGGCACGAGCGCAATACATACCGCCGGAAGGGGCGAGTTGTGGCCGGAGAGAGCTGGGGCCGGGTAGCCGAGGACGGAACGGTCTTCGTACGGACCAAGGACGGTGAGCGGGCGGTCGGCCAGTGGCCGGACGCGAACCCGGAGGAGGCTCTCGCCTTCTACACCCGCCGGTACGACGCGCTGGCGTTCGAGGTCGACCTGCTGGAGAAGCGCGTCCAGGCGGGCACCGTGTCCCCCGACGACGCCCGCGCCGCGGTGAAGAAGGTGACCAGCGCGATCGACGAGGCCCAGGCGGTCGGCGACCTCGACGGTCTGCGGGCCCGGCTGGAGGCGCTCACCCCGCTGGTCGCCCAGCAGCGCGAGAAGCGCAAGGCCGAGCGCGCCGCGAAGGTGGAGGAGGCACGCGCCGCCAAGACCAAGATCGCCACCGAGGCCGAGACGATCGCGGCCGGCACCGACTGGCGTCACGGCGTCACCCGGCTGCGTGAGCTGCTGGACGAGTGGAAGGCCCTGCCGCGACTGGACAAGTCCAGCGACGACGAGCTGTGGCACCGCTTCTCCTCGGCACGTACGACGTACACCCGGCACCGCAAGCAGCACTTCGCCGAGCTGTCCTCCAAGCGGGAGGAAGCCGCCGTGGTGAAGGAGCGGCTGGCGGCCGAGGCGGAGTCGCTCGCGTCGTCCACCGACTGGGGTCCGACATCCGGCCGCTTCCGTGACCTGATGCGGCAGTGGAAGGCCGCCGGCCCGGCACCGCGCGAGGTCGACGACAAGCTGTGGGCGCGCTTCCGGGCCGCTCAGGACACGTTCTTCGGTGCGCGCGACGCCGTACAGGCCGAGGAGAACGCCGAGCAGGTGGAGAACCTCAAGGCCAAGGAAGCCCTGCTGGTCGAGATCGAGGCGATCCTGCCGGTCGAGGACGCGAAGGCGGCCCGCGAGCAACTGCGCGAACTGCTCGACCGCTGGGACCAGATCGGCAAGGTCCCGCGTGACTCCATGCGTGCGATCGACTCCCGGCTGCGCGCCGTCGAGCAGGCCGTCAAGGCCGCCGAGGACGAGGTCTGGAACCGCAGCAACCCCGAAGCTCGCGCCCGCGCCGAGGCCACGGTCAAGCAACTCCAGTCCCTCATCGCCGACCTGGAGAAACAGGCCGCCAAACACGAGGCCCAAGGCAACACCCGCAAAGCCACCGAGGCCCGCGAAGCCATCGCCGCGCGCCGCGAATGGCTGGCCCAAGCCCAGAACGCCCTCTCCGACTTCAGCTGACGCCTGAACGCGTGACGTCTGGCGCCCAACCGCGGGCGGCCGTTCAGTGATCTGAACGCTCTACCGCTACCCATTGTGACGATTCTAGGGCACACTGGGTCCATCGGTTACATAATGTGACCGCCGGGGTGAACGTTGATCCGCTGGGAGTTTGGTCGTCATACGCGGCCTGGCGGGGAGTAAAGGCGAAACCGGCACCCGACCGACCAGTCGGGAGCTTCGCATGACCTATCACTTTGCCCTGCCCGCGCGCCCTCTGCGGTGCCGTCAAACCACCTCCGCCGTCGCCGCGCACCGCCGTCCTCGTCCTGAGCTGTCTGGTCCGGCCGGCTCCACCCGGAGTACTACCGGCTGGGGTTCCGGCTTCCTCAAGAAAGCTGCAGCGCCCGTTCTCGCTGCGGTCATCGCACTGGGCGCATCCATCGTCGGCGCCGGGCCGGCGCAGGCGGCGGAGCCGTCGGGCGTCTGGTATCAGGGATATCAGTTCGCGCGGAAGTCGGTCTGCCTGGAGTCGAACATCCGGAACGCACCCCTCGCCGCGGTGGCTGCCATGTATCAGGTGAACGGAATCCGGGTACACGTCCGGTACGCATTGGGTCAGTGTGCAGCCGCTGGGTTCGCGCGGTCCCAGTACGTGCCGATCACCGCTTACAAGGCGAACAACAACATGTGTGCGGGTGCTCCGACGACCCACTACAACGGTTACATCGTGAAGGCGGCGGTCATCATCAACCTGCAGCCGGACACGAAGATGGCGGACGGCTCAACCCGGTACTACTCAGCGTGCCGCAGTGGGTCGGAGTGGACGGACATGTTCGCTCACGAGGTCGGGCACACGTTCGGGCTGTCGCACAGCCAGCGGTACTCCAGCTCGATCATGAGAGATGGGCACACGACAAGCGCCACCGACCGCGCGCTGCTCGGACTCATCTACGCCAACAACCGGTACTGATCGCGGCCCGGACCGGGTACGCCAGACGGCGTGATCGTGGCCGGCTGGTCAGCGAACCAGGGTGACCCGCCGAACCATCGGCGCGGACCACTGACAAGTCCACAGGCAGGCTCCGCCCCCTGCCTGTGGACAACCGCACGCACGAGCCGCACCATTTCAGCCATCCTGCACGGATGTTCCGCTACGACCTCCCCTACTACTTCGCCGGTCTGCCCTTCACACCGCGGCAGGTCGGACGCAAGCTCGCCTGGCTGCTGGGCGGCAACGAGATCCGCCAAGTGATGAAGGGTGTGTACGTCGACATCCGGATCCCCGACTCATTGGAGTTGCGGGCCGACGCGGTACGTCTGGTGATTCCGCCGGACGGGGTTGCCTGCGGGCGAACCGCCGCCTGGATTCACGGCATCGACACCACGGCCCTGGGTCCCGAGTGTTTGATGGAAGCCCGCTGGACCCGCGATGCGACTGACGTCGTCGAGGTCCGCGACGTGCGAGTCACCAGCCCGGTCGCCACCGCCGTCGAGCTCGCGATGCAACTGCCGAGACCGTTCGCTCTCTCCGCCGTCGACGCCTTCCTCCGCTCAGGCAAGGCCGACCGCTGGATCCTCCGCGCCGCCTCGACGGCCTACGAAGGCCGGCGCGGCTTCCGCCAAGGCGAAGAGATCCTCCGGTATGCCGATCGCCGCGCTGCCTCGCCTGGTGAGTCCTGGCTCCGGCTCCGGCTGATCGACGCCGGGTTCGGGCGACCGGACCTGCAGATCCGGGTGGACGGTGCCGGGCGCTCCTATCGACTTGACCTCGGCTATCCCGATCGGCCGATCGACGGTCGCCGGCTGGGCCTCGAGTACGACAGCGACGCCTGGCACTCCGGCGCCAAAGCCGAGTCCCGCGACGAAAACCGCCGTACCGAACTCGAAGCCCTCGGTTGGCACATCATCCCAGTCCGGCGCCCCGACGTCTGGGGCTCCTACCCCGCCCTGGAACTAGCCGCAGGAGCCTTCCTCTGCCAACACCCCCGCCTCCCCAGACGGTGGTGAAAGCTGGCCCGGTCGGCCTCCCGGCTCACGAACAGAGGCGGCAGTCTGTGTAGTCGCCGAGG
This sequence comes from Kribbella sp. NPDC023972, assembly GCF_040639075.1. Lineage (NCBI taxonomy): Bacteria > Bacillati > Actinomycetota > Actinomycetes > Propionibacteriales > Kribbellaceae > Kribbella > Kribbella sp. NPDC023972. The sequence continues at coordinate 562,575 of NZ_JBEZZH010000005.1, forward strand.
AACAGGCCATGGTCGGGACAGCGAGTGAACGCGATCTCGGCCGGATTCGGATCCCACATGCGCGGCAGCTCCACCGGCTGCTCAGGTGGCCGGTATCCGCGGACCACTTCCGCGTACTCCGCCAGATACCGATCCGCGTACGGCGGTTCGTAGCTGAGCAGCTCCCAGCGGAAATGCTTCTGCGCCAGCTCGACCACTCGCAGCAGGAACGCATGCTCTGCCTCCCAGCCGGGCGACCACGGCAGCTCGTCCAGGTCGAAGCTCTCGTTGCCCAACCCGATCCGCGAGTTGCACAACAACAACGCGAACCCACGCTCGAAGGACGTCTCCGCCAGCTCACAAGCAGCCAACGCGAGTACGTCGAGGAACACCTCCGAGCCACCGTTGGACAGCTTCAGCCCCGGCCCGGACGACGAGCCGCCGAACCAGTTGCCCACAGCACCTACTGGGTGACGCGGTAGACGTCGAAGACGCCCTCGACCGAGCGCACTGCCTTGAGCACGTGTCCGAGGTGGGTCGGATCGCCCATCTCGAAGGTGAAGCGGGACTTGGCGATCCGGTCGCGGGTCGTGGTCAGCGCCGCCGACAGGATGTTGACGTGGTAGTCGGACAGCACCCGGGTGATGTCCGAGAGCAGGCGGGCCCGGTCCAGCGCCTCGACCTGGATGGCGACCAGGAAGACCGACTGGGCGGTGGGTGCCCATTCGACCTCGACGATGCGCTCCGGCTGGGTCTGCAGGTTCTCGACGTTGGCGCAGTCGGCGCGGTGCACCGAAACCCCGGCGCCGCGGGTGATCCAGCCGATGATCTCGTCGCCCGGGACCGGCGTACAGCACCGGGCCAGCTTCGACAGCACGTCCGTCGCGCCCTTGACGATGACGCCGGCGTCGCCGCGAGCCGTCCGCTTCCGGCGCTCTCGCGTGGCGGGCAGTCGCAGGCCCTCGGCCAGGTCCTCGGCCGCGCCCTCTTCACCGCCGTACGTCTCGATCAGGCGCCGTACGACGGCTTGTGCGCTGACGTGACTCTCGCCGACCGCGGCGTACAGACCGGTCACGTCCGGGTAGCGCAGCGAGTTCGCGACCGCGGTGAGGGTCTCGTGCGACAGCAGGCGCTGCAGTGGCAGGCCCTCCTTGCGGAGCTGCTTGGCGATCGCGTCCTTGCCGTGCTCGATCGCCTCGTCGCGGCGCTCCTTGGAGAACCAGTGCTTGATCTTGTTCCGCGCCCGGGGGCTCTTGACGAACGAGAGCCAGTCCCGGGAAGGACCCGCGCCTTGCGCCTTCGAGGTGAAGACCTCGACGACGTCACCGTTCTCGAGCGTGCTCTCCAGCGGGACGAGCCGGCCGTTCACCCGGGCGCCGATACAGCGGTGCCCGACCTCGGTGTGGATCGCGTAGGCGAAGTCGACCGGCGACGACCCGGTCGGCAGCGACATCACGTCACCCCGCGGGGTGAAGACGTACACCTCGGAGTTGTTGATCTCGAACCGCAGCGAGTCGAGGAACTCCGACGGGTCGGAGGTCTCCCGCTGCCAGTCGACCAACTGCCGGACCCAGGGCATCTCGTTCGGCCCGCCGATCTCGGTGCTGGGTGGGCCGGCCACCTCGGGCGCCGCCGACGTCGGGTCCTCCTTGTACTTCCAGTGCGCGGCGATGCCGTACTCCGCCCGGCGGTGCATCGCGAACGACCGGATCTGCAACTCCACCGGCTTGCCCTGCGGGCCGATCACGGTGGTGTGCAGCGACTGATACATGTTGAACTTCGGCATCGCGATGTAATCCTTGAACCGGCCGGGCACCGGATTCCATCGCGCGTGCAGGATGCCGAGGGCCGCGTAGCAGTCCCGGACAGACTCGACCAGGACGCGGATGCCGACCAGGTCGTAGATGTCGCCGAACTCGCGGCCGCGGACGATCATCTTCTGGTAGATCGAGTAGTAGTGCTTCGGCCGGCCGGTGACGGTCGCCTTCACCTTGGCGGCGCGCAGGTCCTCGTGCACCTGGTCGATCACGGAGGCGAGGTACTCGTCGCGCGACGGCGCGCGCTCGGCGACCAGCCGGACGATCTCGTCGTACACCTTCGGGTGCAGGGTCGAGAAGGACAGGTCCTCGAGCTCCCACTTGATCGTGTTCATACCGAGCCGGTGGGCCAGCGGGGCGTAGATCTCCAGCGTCTCGCGGGCGATCCGCTCCTGCTTCTCCTGCCGCAGGAAGCCGAGTGTGCGCATGTTGTGCAGCCGGTCGGCCAGCTTGATCACCAGCACCCGGATGTCCTTGGCCATCGCGACGACCATCTTGCGGATCGTCTCGGCCTGCGCGGACTCGCCGTACTTGACCTTGTCCAGCTTGGTCACGCCGTCGACCAGCATGGCGATCTCTTCGCCGAAGTCGCGGGTCAGCTCCTCGACCGTGTACGGCGTGTCCTCGACCGTGTCGTGCAGCAGCGCGGCGCACAGGGTCGGTGCGGTCATACCGAGCTCGGCCAGGATGGTGGCGACGGCGAGCGGATGGGTGATGTAGGCGTCACCGCTCTTGCGCAACTGGCCGGTGTGGTACTTCTCCGCGGTCCGGTAGGCGCGCTCGATCATGCCGAGGTCGGCCTTCGGGTGGGTGGCCCGGACGACCCGGAACAGCGGCTCGAGCATCGGCGCGCGGTTCGGGTGCCTGGTGCCGCCGAGGCGGGCGAGCCGGGCGCGGACCCGGGCCGGCGCGATCCGAGGCGGTTGGGCGGCAGGCGGCGGTGACACGGGAGCGGGGCGCGCCGGTGCCGGGGCGCGCGGGGGCTCCTGCGGTACGACGTTCGGTACCGCTGACGTCATCGCCGGGTCTTCGCCCACGTTTGTGTCCCTCCGCCGACAGACCCCCAGTCTAGGGGGAAGCCTCCAACCAGGTTGACCGCCCCTGTGGACAACACGCCGCGCCAGCTTCCGACGACGTTGTGTAACAGCCCATACCTGCTCGGGTAAGCACTTACCCGGCCCGGGCCGGGTAAGTCAGACCGTGAGGAGGGCGGTGACTTGCTCGTTGGCGAGGCGCTCGCGGCCGGGCAGAAAGGAGAGTTCCAGCAGGACCGTCGTGCCGGTGACCTCGGCGCCGCAGCGGCGGATGAGGCGGAGGCAGGCCTCGACAGTGCCGCCGGTGGCGAGGACGTCGTCGATGACCAGGACCCGGTCGCCCGGCTCGAAGGCGTCCTGGTGCACCTCGATGGTCGCCTCGCCGTACTCCAGCGCGTACGACTCCTCGTACGTCGCCGCCGGCAGCTTGCCCTTCTTCCGCACCGGGACGAACCCGGCGCCGAGGGCGAGCGCGACCGGGGCGGCGAGGATGAACCCGCGCGCCTCGATCCCGACCACCTTGTCGACCATCGGACGGCCGTCGTCGTCCGTACCGGACGCGGCCAGCGCCTCGACCACCTGGGCGAAGCCGTTGTGGTCGGCCAGCAGCGGAGTGATGTCCTTGAACACCACCCCCGGCTGCGGATAGTCCGGGATGTCGCGGATCCCGTCCTTCAGCACCTGCTCGAGCGACCGCATCACTTGCCGCGCTTCGATCGCGGCTTACGCGTCGGCTGCGGCCGCTTGGATCCGGTCGCCTTCATCGGCCGGGCCGCCGGCGTCGGCGCCGTACCCGAAGGCCGGTCCTGCGCCCGAGCGGCCGGCGCCTTGCCCGCGGCGACCACGACCGGCGCACCGGCGGCCGGGGCCCCAGTGGCGGTGGCAGCCGCGGCGGCGGACTGCGCCCGCTTGGCGGTGACCCGGCGGTTCAGCGCCTGCATCCCCGGCTCGCGCTCCTTGAAGACCGCGAGCAGCGCCGGCGCGATGAACACCGAGGAGTACGCACCGACGGCGATACCGACGAACAGCGCCAGCGACAGGTCCTTCAGCGGTCCGGTCCCGAGGACGACGGTGCCGACGACGAGGATCGATCCGACCGGCAGCAACGCGATCAGCGTGGTGTTGATCGACCGTACGACGGTCTGGTTGACGGCAAGGTTGGTCGCATCGGAGTACGTGAACCGGTTCGACCCGGTGATCCCCCGGGTGTTCTCCCGCACCTTGTCGAACACCACGACCGTGTCGTAGAGCGAGTACCCCAGGATTGTCAGTACGCCGATCACGGTGGCCGGTGTGACGTCGAAGCCGACCAGCGCGTACACGCCGACCGTGATCAGCACGTCGTGCAGCAGCGCGACGATGGCGGCCATCGAGGCCTTGGGTTCCCGGAAGTACGCCCAGATGACCAGGAAGACCAGGCCGAGGAACACGACCAGCGCGATGATCGCCTTGTTCGCGATCTGCTGCCCCCAGGAGGCACCGATCTGCTGTGACGTCACCTGGTCGGCCGAGACCCCGGCCTCCTGGGCGATCGCCGCCCGGACCTTGGTGATGTCGTCCTGGGACAGCGGCTTGGTCTGCACCCGCACCTTGTCGGTGCCGACGGTGGTGACGACCGGGTCGCCGAGATCCTTGGCGTTGGTCGCCTTCACCGCGTCGCTGAAGTCCTGGACCGTGCTGTCGGTGACCTTGACGTTGGTCTGGTACTCGACTCCGCCCTTGAACTCGATGCCGAGCGCGAGGCCGCGGGTGAACAGCCCCGCCAGCGAGATGGCGATCAGGATCAGCGACACCACGAACCAGAACTTGCGCTTGCCGATGAAGTCGTAGGAGACCTCACCACTGTGCAGCTTGGCACCCAGAGTCCCGAGCTTCGACATCAGACCTCCCCTCCCAGCGGCTTGCGCGTCGACGGCTTGGCCGGCCGAGCCGAAGGCTTCATCTGACCGGGCAGTCGCTCGACGCCAAGGTGCTCGGGATCCAGCCCGGACAACCTGTGACCGTGACCGAAGAAGTTGGTCCGCGCCAGCAGGGTGACCAGCGGCTTGGTGAAGATGAACACCACGACCAGGTCGATCAGCGTGGTCAGGCCGAGAGTGAAGGCGAAGCCCCGGACGCTGCCGATCGCGAGGATGTAGAGCACGATTGCGGCGAGCAGCGAGATCGAGTCCGCGGCGATGATCGTGTGTTTGGCCCGGGCCCAGCCGGTCTCCACCGACGACCGCAGACTGCGGCCCTCCCGGACCTCGTCACGGAGTCGCTCGAAGTACACGACGAACGAGTCCGCGGTGATGCCGATCGCGACGATCAGACCCGCGATACCGGCCAGCGTCAGGGTGAAGCCGATCGCCTTGCCGAGCAGTACGACGCTCGCGTACGTCAGCGCGGCCGCCGCCGCGAGCGACAGCACCACCACGATGCCCAGGCCGCGGTAGTACAGGAACGAGAAGAGGACGACCAGGGCCAGACCCGCGATACCGGCCCAGATACCGGCGGACAACTGGTCCCCACCCAGTTGCGGCGAAACGGTCTCCACCGAGGAGATGTCGAACGAGACCGGCAGCGCGCCGTACTTCAGCACGTTCGCCAGGTCGCGCGCCTCGGCCTCACTGAACGTTCCGGTGATCTGCGCCTGGCCGCCGGGGATCGCCTGCTCGACGCTCGGCGTCGAGATGACCTCGTTGTCCAGCACGATCGCGAACAGGTTCTGGCCCTGGCCCCGGGCGGCGATGTTCTGGGTCGCCTTGAAGAACTTGTCGCCACCCTCGCCGGTGAACTGCAGGTTGACCTGCCACTGGAACCCACCCTGCGGGATGCCCGCGCTGGCGTCGGACAGGTCCGTGCCCTTCAGGATCGCCGGACCCAGCAGGTACTTGTACGTCCCCTGCCGGTCGCAGGCGAACAACGCCTTGTTCGGGTCGTCGACCTGCTGCTCGTCACCGCACTTGTACGCCGCGAAGGCGGTCTGCGTGGCCGCGTCCGGGACGTATTGCAGCGGATCGGTCGAGGCGGCCGGCGTCGACGGGGTCGCGGCCGGGGTGCTCGGCTTGGGCGTGGTCGCCGCCGGCGTACTGGGCTTCGGGGTGGGCGTCGGGGTCGGGTCGGCCTGTCCCAGCGCACTGCTCCAGGCCCGGCCGTTCGGCGTCGCACTCGGCGTCACCGTGGTGCTCGGCTTGACCGTCGTACTGGGCTTCACCGTGGTGCTGGGCTTGGGCGTCGCACTCGGCTTCGCCGTCGGCGTCCCGGTCGGCGTCGGTGACGGTGTCGCCACCGGTGCTGCCGCCTGGGCGTCGTACACGATCCGGAAGTAGAGCAGGGCGGTCTGACCGACCTGCTGCACCAGACTGTCCCGCGTGGCGCCGGGGACGGCCACGTTGATGTGGTTCGACCCGGAGGTGGTGATGTCGGCCTCCGCGACACCCGCGCCGTTGACCCGCTGGGAGATGATGTTCTTCGCCTCGTCCAGCTGCTCGGCGGTCACCGATCCGCCACCGGCCAGGGACTTCGCGGTCAGCGTGATGGTGGTGCCACCGCGTAGGTCCAGGCCGAGCTTGGGGCCCCACGTCTTGGTGAGTGCCATGATCCCGAACAGCAGGACCAGGATGACCCCCAAGACGATCAGTAACCGCCCGGGGCGGGATGTCGTCGTCGTTGCCACGTCAGATTCAACCTTTGTGCTTCTGGGCGCGCCGCATCGTCTGGTGGACGCCGGTCGGCGCGCCGCAGGCCGTTGGGACTGCTGGTCAGTTCTCGCTGTGCGTCGGCGGCAGCTTGGAGGTGTCCTGCACCTTGCCGTCCGTCTTGTCACCGGCCTTGTCACGGCCCGCGTCCGGTACGTCGACCGGGTCCTTCGCGAGCTCCTCGGCGGAGTCGGCGTCAGTGGAGTCGGCCGGCTCGGCGGTGGTGTCGGCGGCGCCGTCGTCGTCCGGAAGGATCCGGCCGATCGCGGCCTTGACCACCTGGATCAGGACGCCGTCGGAGATCTCCAGCGTCACGTACTCGTCGTCGGTCTCCTCGACGATCCCGACCATGCCACTGGTGGTGATCACCTTCGTGCCGGGAGTGAGGGAGGCGACGGTCTCGGCCTGCCGCTGGCGCTGCTTGCGCTGGGTGCGGCTCATGAACCAGATCATCCCGACGATCAGGATCAGCGGCAGCAGCAGCGTGAAGCCGGAGCCGCCCCCGGAAGAGGCCATCGGTACGGCGATCAGTTGCATCGGGACTCAGAATCCTTCGTCATCGAGAGTACGGGGGCTCCGGCGCGCTCTGCCCAGGCGCGCAGGTCGCAACGGAATGACCTGAGGTCAGGCCACCGGGGAGTCTAACCCTGGGTGGCAACAATCACCTCATGACACCGGGTCACTTTGAATTACTCAACCGGGCGCCGGGCCTTGTTCAATCTGTGTCGTCGGTGTCGAAGAGCGTGTCCGCGAACGTCGCGCCCTTCGGGACTTTCAGGCCGATGTGCCGCCAGGCCGCGGGCGTGGCGACGCGGCCGCGCGGCGTACGAGCCAGATAGCCGGACCGGACCAGGAATGGTTCGGCCACTTCCTCCACGGTCTCACGTTCTTCGCCGACCGCAACCGCCAGCGTCGAAAGACCCACCGGTCCGCCGCCGAAACGACGGCACAGAGCGTCCAGGACGGACCGGTCCAGCCGGTCCAGGCCCATCCTGTCCACCTCGTACAGCTCCAGCGCCGCCTTGGACAGCGCGAGCGTGACGATCCCGTCGGCGCGGACCTCGGCATAGTCGCGGACCCGGCGCAGCAGCCGGTTCGCGATCCGCGGCGTACCCCGGGACCGGGACGCGATCTCGGCCGCTCCCTCGGGGGTGATGTCGACCTCGAGCAGCGCGGCCGATCGGTTCACGATCTTCTCCAGCTCGGCGGCCTCGTAGAACTCCAGGTGACCGGTGAACCCGAACCTGTCCCGCAGCGGCCCCGGCAACAGGCCGGCCCGGGTGGTCGCGCCGACCAGGGTGAACGGCGGGATCTCCAGCGGGATCGCGGTCGCGCCCGGCCCCTTGCCGACGATCACGTCGACACGGAAGTCCTCCATCGCCATGTAGAGCAGTTCCTCGGCCGGCCGGGACATCCGGTGGATCTCGTCGAGGAACAGCACCTCGCCCTCGCTCAGGCCGGACAGGATCGCGGCCAGGTCGCCGGCGTGCTGGATCGCCGGGCCGCTGGTCACCCGCAACGGGGCCGACATCTCGCTGGCGATGATCATCGCCAGCGTGGTCTTGCCCAGGCCGGGCGGACCGGACAGCAGCACGTGGTCCGGCGCCCGGTTGCGGCCGCGAGCGGCGTGCAGGACCAGCTCGAGCTGTTCGCTGACGCGGCGCTGCCCGCCGAACTCGGCCAGCGTGCGCGGCCGCAGCGCGGACTCGATCTTGCGTTCCTCGAGGTCCACCGCATCCGCGGAGACCAGCGGCCGGACGTTGTCGTCCATCGGCTACGCCTTCGACAGCACGCGCAGCGCGGCGCGGAGCAGGTCGGGTACGGACGGGTTCGGGCTGTCGGCAGCCAGCGGCGAGACCGCGGTGACCGCGTCATCCGCATCGCGAGCGGACCAGCCGAGCCCGACGAGGCCGGCGTGCACCTGCTCGCGCCAGGCCTCGGCAGTCTGCAGCGGCCGGCCGGTCACGGTCTTCGACGGGGCGCCGATCTTGTCCTTCAGTTCCAGCACGATCCGCTGCGCACCTTTCTTCCCGATTCCGGGCACCTTCACCAGCATGCCCAGATCCTCGGTGGCGACCGCCTGTCGCAGCTGATCAGGACTCAGTACGGCGAGCGCCGCCTGGGCCAGCTTCGGCCCGACCCCGGACGCCGTCTGCAGCAGCTCGAACAGGCTCTTCTCGTCGTCGTCGGCGAATCCGTACAGGGTCAGCGAGTCCTCCCGTACCACCATCGAGGTGGAGACGCGCGCCTCCTGCCCGGGCCGCAGCCCGGCCAGCGTGCCGGGATGGCAGAACACCTGCAGCCCCACTCCCCCGACCTCGATCACGGCACTGTCCACCCCGATCGCCGCCACCGATCCCCGCACGAACGCGATCACCGCGCACCTCCTCGTCTCACTACACAGTCACACCGCAGCCCGGACGGTTTGCCGGCTTTCGGCCCGGAGGTCGGTGAGGTGCCGGCGATCGGCCAGGCAATTGGAAAGGCGACCGTCCTCATCGCTTGCTCTCCTGGGCTGCCACTGCGGCACGTAGTCGTGCCACCTGCAGGCGGGACTGTGCCTGCGCCAACGCCTCGAGGTTCGCCCGGCTCCCCGCCGCCTCCTGCAGCCGGGACGTCGTACCTCCGCGCCACACCTGGCAGATCGCCAGCGCCAGCGCGTCCGCGGCGTCGGCGGGAGTCGGCCGCTCGGCCAGCTTCAGGATCCGGGTCACCATCGTGGTGACCTGCTCCTTACCCGCCCGGCCGGAGCCGGTGACCGCGGCCTTCACCTCACTCGGCGTGTGCAACGCCACCGGCAGACCACGCCTGGCCGCGACGACCATGGCCACGCCGGACGCCTGCGCCGTACCCATCACCGTCCGCACGTTGTGCTGCGCGAACACCCGCTCCACCGCGACCGAGTCCGGCCGGTACTTCGTGATCCACTCCTCCAGCTCGGCCTCGATCCGGACCAGCCGCTTGGCCACGTCCAGCTCGGCCGGCGTCCGGATCACGCCGACGGCGACCAGCGCCGGCGGCTTACCGGGTGAGCCCTCGACGATGCCGAGGCCGCACCGGGTCAACCCCGGGTCGACACCGAGCACCCGCATGGACCACCTCCGAACGTTTGTTCGACAACCCTAACGGTGTGGCACGCCGCGGCCGAAACCGACGCGCCGGGCGCCGCGCCCGCCCCGGCCGGCGCTTGCCGACCCGTACCGTGCCGGGCCCATCACACCCAGCCGCCCTTTTCAAGGCGGGCTGCAGGAACCTGCAATTTTCTTGCGACGGTCCGATCACTGCCGGTAACTTCCCGGTTGGATGAGGAGGGGAAATCGTTGGGGCGATCATCTGAATTGCGGGTATTCAGCTTCTGCTGGAATCACGAAGGACTCGGCCACGCATCCCGGCTTTCCGCAGTGCATCGCGCACTCCAGGCCCACGGCTGGACGTCGAAATTCCTGGTCGAGCATCCACAGCGCATGCTCGAGGACTACGAATTCGAGCAAGTGGTGATCCCGTCGTACCAGGGTTGTTTACGAGGCGACGGCTGGTGGGGCGGTGACGGCAGTTCGAACCTCTGTACGGCGGTGGTCGATGCGGTGTTCGAGGAAGCACCGGATCTGGTCGTCCACGACGTGGTCGTCCACGACGCGGTGTACGCCGCGGCCGCCCGGTGCGGGATCCGCCAGGTTCTCATCGCCCGTCCACGGGCCGATGTCAGCGATGTTGGAGCCTGGGTCGTCCGGCACGCCCCGGCGGTCGACACCGTCTTCCAACTCGGTGAGCCGTCACTGCGCGACGTCCGTGGCGGCGTCATCATCCGGGGCACCGACGACGTACTCCGGACGCCGGAAGCCACCGGGCTGTGGACCGACGAGCCACGGCCGCGCATCGTCGTGTCACCGGGCGGCGGAGGCCATCGAGGCACCGGAGAGTTCCTGACCGCGGCGCTCGAAGCGCTGGCCCGCACGGGCACGCTGGGAACCGCCACGGTCCAGCTGATCCTGGGTCCGTATCTCCGGGAGTCGCTGCGGGTGCCGGTCGGCGGTCCGCCGCTCACGGTGGTTCCGTACGTCGATGCCAAGACGGATCTTCTCCGCGGGACGGATCTGTTCATCGGCCTCGGCGGCTACAACACGGTGCAGGAGGTCGCCGCGCGTGGCGTGGCCGCCGTACTGGTCAGTGCGCGGCGTGCCGTCGACGACCAGGACGGCCGGCTCCGCCGGTTCTTCGAGCAGACCGAGCAGGTCCAGCTCAGCTCGGCCGCCCCGGCCGAGCTCGCGGCCGCCATCCAGCGTGCACTGGCCGCCCGGCCTACCGCGGTCCCGGCCGGCGCGGGTCCGGACGGGGCGGCGCAGATCGCCGGCTACCTGTCCACGCAGTACGCCGGGACACCGACCGGCCGGAGCGAGTACGAGCGCGGTGCCAGCACGTTCCTCGGTCGCCGATTCGTCGTCGACGAACGCGTCCTGGTCCCGCGCCGGAAGACCGAACTGCTGGCGCGCACGGCGATCGGGGCGGTCACCGAGCGGCCCGGATCCACGGTCGTCGAGATCGGCACCGGCTCCGGCGCCGTGATCTGCAGCCTGGCCGCCGAGTGCGGTGACGCCGCCGAGTACGCCGCGACCGACATCTCGGCCGACGCACTCGAGGTCGCGCGACTGAACGCCAAGGCTCTTGGGGTCGACCGGCGGATCGACTTCCGGCAGTCGGACCTGCTCGACGGCGTGGACCGGGTCCCGGACATCCTCGTCGCCAATCTCCCCTATCTCAGCAGCGAGACGTCCTTGCCGCCGGAGGTCCGGGCCGAGCCGCGGGTCGCCGTGATCGATGCGACGGCGGGATTGCTGCCCGCGTTGTTCCGGCAACTGCGGGCCCGGGACCGGCGACCGGCCACGGCATTGTTCGAGTTCGACCCGGAGCGCATTCCCGAATTGACAGCGGCCGCCCACGACATATTCGACGGAGAAAACATGACGACAACGGTTCATCGCGACGAGAAGGGTCTGGCAAGGGTGGTGCAGCTGACATGGGCCTGAGATCGTACGGCGCGGAATCCATCGGCGAGAATTTCCTCAAATACAGCCAGGTCGTAGTCGACTCAGGCCAGTACGGCCGCTATTACGACCGGGACGGCGTTCCGCGGTCGGGCATGGTCGACTCGTTGGAAGAACGGTTCCGGCAGTGGACCGGACGGCCTTACGCGGTGTGCCAGGTCTCGGCGACCCAGGCTCTGGTCAGTGCCTTGACGGCGGTCGGCGTGGCCGGCGGCGAGGTCCTGGTCCCTGCCTACAGCTTCGTGGCGTGTCCGTCGGCCGTCCAGTTCGCCGGCGCGACCCCAGTACTGGTGGGCTCCGACGAGAACCTGACCATGTCGGTGACGGATGCGCGCCGGCTGGTGTCCCGGAACACCAGGGCGATCATGATCGTCCACATGCGGGGCCGCCCCGCGGACACCGCGGCCTTGGTCCGGCTGGGCCGCGAGCTGGGGATACCGGTGATCGAGGACCTCTCGCAGTTCGACGGCATGGCCCTGACCGGCGACTGCCCGGACACCGGCGTCTCGGACCTGGCCGTCTTCAGTTTCCAGGCCCGGAAGATGCTGAGCGCCGGTGAGGGCGGGATGGTCCTGGCCAACGACGACCGCCACTTCAAGGCCGTCACCCAATTGACTGACTCGGCGTGGTTCCTGCGTCCGCAGTACGAAGACTGGCCAGAACCGACCGGCCCGGGCGTCGTCGGCTCCAGGATGAACGAGATCACCGCCGCGATGGTGCTGTCGCAGTGGGACGACGTACAGCGGCTGGTCCTCCGCGGCCGCGAGGTCGCGGGAAGGTTGCGGGCCAGGCTGACCGCCGCACAACTCGATCTGCCCGGGGTGCCGAACGGGACCGAGGGGCTCACAGTGGGGATCCGGACTCCCAGCGTTGAAGCGGCCCGGGGGCTCGCCCACGTCCTCCGGGCCGAGGAGATCGGTGTGTATCCGGAGAGTTCGGGAACGGCCGAGACTCACTCGTACCCCGGCTGGCCGAGCTACATCAAGGACGCCTGTGTGATCGACGAGACCGCGGCCGGCACGCTCGCGGGCTTGCGCCGCACTGTCCTGTTCCAGGTCCAGCCCGAGTGGAGTGACGACCGACTTGACTCGATCACCGCGTTGATCACGGGCCAGCTGTCGTGAGTGGAACGCACAACGTCCCTCATATGACCGTCTACCTCGGCGCCAGGCCCAACGTCCCCAAAGCATGGACACTCCAGCAAGCCCTCCGCGCGGCCGCGACCGTGGATCCGGCGGCCGGCTTCACCTGGTCCACGGTTCACACCGGACAGCACACTCACCCGCTCCTCGGCCAGGATCTCTGTGACGAGCTGGAGGTCAGAGTGGATCGCAATCTGGGCGTCGCCGGCGGCGAGACCACCGCGGAACGGATCAGTGCGCTGATGATCGCGATCGAGGCCGACATCCGCGCCGATGCTCCGAGCGCCGTGGTGGCGATCGGCGACGTGAACACCGCCCTGGCCTGTGCCCTGGTCTGCGCCCGCGAGCGGATCCCGTTGATCCATCTGGAGGCCGGCCTGCGCAGCGGAGTCGAGACCGTCGAGGAGATCAACCGGCGGATCATCGCCGCGTGTGCCCAGTTCCACCTCGTCACGACCGAGTCGGCCGCGCGGAACCTGCTCGCCGAAGGGGTCCCAGCCGACCGGATCTGGCAGGTCGGCAATCCGATGGCCGAGTGCTTCCTGCGCACCGCGCAGACCGTCGAGGACGAGAAGGTGCTGGCCGAGTTCGGTCTGGTGCGGGACGACTACGTACTGGCCACGCTGCACAAGTCGGACACGCTGACGGCGTCGTCCATCCTCGTCGGGCTGATCAGCGAGATCGCCCAGGACCTGCCGGTGGTGTTTCCCTGCCACCCACAGACTCAGCTGCACCTGACCGAGACCGGCCTGTTCGGCGACTTGCACGAACGGGTCACCGTGTTGCCTCCCGTGCCGTACCGCGCGTTCGGTGCACTGCTGCGATCCGCTCGCGCGGTCGTCACAGACTCGGACGGCGTACAGGAGGAGTGTGCGATCGGGCGGGTGCGCTGCCTCTCGCTGGTGTCCGCCACAGCACGTCCGGAGATCCTCGAGCCTGACCGGCACCTGTCACTGAATGCCTGGATCAGCCGGCCCCGGGAGGCGGTGCGCGAGCGCTGGAACCGGCAAGGCACCCCACCAAGTGGCTGGGACGAGCGCGTCAGCCACCGCATCGCACTGGCGGTGCCGGAGATCCTCCACCAACTGCCGGCCAGGCCGGAGAGCTCACTGCTCGACGGTGTCGGAATGCCCACCCTCAACCACTCGGAGCGGTCATGAGCACTCACCAGGATGTACGCCCCGCGACGGCCGACCCGACGACCGTCCGAGTTGCCTCCGCCGTTGGTCTGTCGGTCACGGAGGTGGCCGACGTCCTGGACGCGTGGCAGTCCTTGGGCAACGTCGACGCAATGCGCCCGGAGGACGGTTTCCACATCACCAGGCTGGTGATGTACGAGCGGATCCGTCAGTTCTTCCGCACCGGTGAGCACCGTGGGGCTGTACTCGAGGTGGGCGGTGGACACGGCGCGATTCACGCGATGTTCGAGCCGGCCGCGATCGAGTACACACCGACCGACGTGCCCCAGGTGGACGTGCACGACCTGCCTTACGAGTCGTCGAGTTTCGACTACGTCATCTGTGACCAGGTGATCGAGCACGTCCGCAACCCGTTCGTGGCGGTCAACGAGATGCATCGCGTGCTGAAGCCGGGCGGCTGGCTCCTGCTCGCCACCTGCTTCCACGTGCCGGTGCACAAACGGGCCGACAACCCGACCGACTACTGGCGCTTCACGACCGACGGGCTGCGGGAGCTCGTCCGCGACTTCAGCACCGTCTACCAGTGCGAGGGCTGGGGCAACCGAGAGGCCATCTCGGTCATCCACTACGGCGGGCCGTACCGCTTCACGCCGGTCCGCGGCCGGGAGCAACTGGAACGGATCGTTTCGTACAACGAGCCCGACGTACCGATCTCGGTCTGGGCCATCGTGCGCAAATGACCGCGACGTTCCAGCTCCGTCAGCCGGCCGGTTCGCGTTCCGACGGCGCCGGCCGGCCACTCGACTGGGAGTCGGCGACACCGCAGCAACTGACGGGCTTCATCGACTGGCTGGACGGATGTGTCCCCGGCGCCACTGCGGGTCCTCGTTTCGTCCTCGAGGCGGAGGGGCAACGGGTCGTGGCGTACGGGTCGTCGTACCTCCGTCAGGACGGCGACCGCACAGTGATGGAATTCCCCCACGGCCCGGCTGCCGAAGACGAGTCCGCGCTGCTCGCGCTGACCCGTCTGCTGCAGCACACCGAGCCGGTGCGCAGCCTCGTGATCGAGCCGTACCTTCCCTACTCCGAGCCACTGCTCGCCGCACTGGCCGAGCAGGGATTCCGGCCGGTCGACCGGCCGTGGGTCGAGTACACGGTGCGCATCGACCTGCTGCCGGACGACGGGGCCCTGCTGGGCTCCTTCGCGCCGAAGGCACGCCGGGCGGTGCGGTACGCCCGGGAACAAGGCGCCGCGGTACGGCGTACGACGGAACGGGACGACCTGGTCTGGTTCGCCGATCGGCACTCCCGGATGGCGGCGGCGGCCGGAATCGCTCCGGCACCGTTGGCCTATCTCGAACGCGCCTGCGTCGACCGCTCGGCGGACGGCGCCTCGCTGTTCGTGTTGACGTGGCGCGGACAGCGCATCGCGGGCGCTCTGGTCCTGCACGCCGGCCGACTCGGCTACTACCAGAAGGGCTTCGCGGAACGGACGTCGCTGGGCACGCAGTACCTGCAGTTCGAGGCCATGCGGTGGCTGTCGGCCCGCGGGTTCAGCACCTACGACCTCGGCGGCCTCCGCGGGCCGGCCACAGCGGACGGCGTCTCACGGTTCAAGCGCGGGATCGCGCCGGACGTCAGCCATTTCCTGCCCACCATGCGATGGGATCCGAACGACGAGACGAGGTCCGCATGACCACCGACACCGTGCACTTCGGGATCCTCGGGGCCCACGCGACCATCGCGGCCAAACATCTGGACGCGATCGCAGCGGCCGGCGGCGCCGTGACCGCGTACTTCGACCCTGGGCCGGAGCCGCCGGGGTTCACCGGAGTTCCCGGCACCCGGTGCCGCGATCTCGGGGAACTGCTCCGCACAGCACCTGACGTGATCGCGGTCCTCAGCCCGTCGAACCGGCACGCCGACGACGTGGAGGCGTGTCTGCGAGCCGAAGCTGACGTCGTCGTCGAGAAACCACTCGCACTCGACATCGGGCGGGCGGCGGATCTGATACGCCTGGCGGATCGCTTGAACCGCCGGCTCGTTGTCTGCCTCCAGCACCGGTTCCGTGAGTCGGTACAGACCGTCCGGGACCTGGTGCGGAGCGGGGAACTCGGTTCGGTTCAGACGGTCCGGCTTCTGGTCTGCGAGCCGCGAACCGCCGCCTACTACACCGGACGCCGCTGGCGAGGCACGTGGGCCGGCGAAGGCGGCGGGGTGTTGATGAACCAGGCGCCGCACTACGTCGACCTGCTCACGGACGTGTTCGGTCTGCCCTCGTCCGTCGTCGCGCGGCGGCGGAGGCAGCAGCACACCATTCAGACCGAGGACACGATCGACTGCCTCATCGACTGGCCGTCGGGATGCGTGGGCAGCCTGCACATCAGTACGGCGGAACGCGGCCCGGCGGAGCTGCTCGAAGTCATCGGCACCGGCGGCTGGATCACCTTGTCCGGGACACAGGTGACGGTCCACCGGTTCGCCACGGCGTTCGACCGGTATCTGGCCGAGCCGGATCCGTTTGCGGTGAGCGCGGCTCGGACCGAGCCGCGGGTGCTGGACGGTGCGGGCGGACACCGTGCGATCTACCAAGAGTTGCTGCGCATCCGCCGCACGGGTGAGCGCAGCCGGATCGAGGCCGTGCACTGCCTCGACGGCCTCCACCTCGCCAATGCGATCACACTGTCCGGACTCGACGACGTACACGTCGAGCTGCCGATCGACGCGGCCGGCTACGCCGAGCGCCTCGCCGTACTGATGACCGGCGAGCGAGCAGAGCAGACGGCGCCATGAACGTCGCGATCACCGGAGGATCCCGGGGTCTTGGTGCCGAGGTCGCGAGGAACCTCAGCCGGACAGGTCATGCCGTGGCGATCAGCTACAAGTCCCGGCGACGGCGTGCCGACCGCGTGCTCCGCGAGTGCGGCGGCGCGGATTCGTTCACGGTTCAGGCCGACCTCGCCGCGGACTCTGGCCCCGACCGGTTCGCCGAGGCGCTCCAGGCCCGCTGGAGGCACGTGGACGCACTGGTGCTGTGTGCGTCCGCCGGCCTCGAGCCGCACCTGTCGGCCGACGCCGTCCGCCGGATCAACCATCTCGGCCAGCTGCGGCTCGTCGAGCTGGTCACGGCCCTGATGCGCCCCGGCGGACGGGTCGTCTACGTGACCAGCCACCCGGCTCACCTGTGGGGCGAGTTCCACTGCCCGGCGGGATACCGGTTGGTCGCCGAGACCAAGCGACGCTGCGAGGACGACCTTCGCGCCCGCTCCGGAGAGCTGGAACGTCGCGGTCTGCGTTTGACCGTACTGTCCGCCGATCTCTTCACCGACTCCCCGGTCGCGGCAGTGCTCGACGACTTCAACCCCGGCCTGGCCGACCAGCGGGCCACCCTGAACGGCTCGGCGCTGACCACCCAGCAGGTCGCCGCCGTCGTCTGTGACGTGCTCGCCGGCCGCCGGCCGGCGCACGGCGGCACGGTGATCGTCGGATCGACGCGATCGTGCCCGTCTCCTTCCACATCGACCGAGACCACGAGGAGCGATTGTGAGTACTGAGAACACGCAGCAGGTCCCGGACATCCTGACCACCGACGACAGGGCGGTGATCAGGGCCGCCGTCTGCGAGATCCTGGAGATCGACGACACCGAGCTGACCGCCGACGACAACCTGGCCGAGGTCCATGAAGCGGACTCCCTCGACCGGATGGAGATCATGTCGCGGATCGAGGAGCACTTCCTGCTCAAGTTCGACCGGTCCGACATCAAGGACGTCGCGACGCTCGCGGACCTGTACCGGCTCACCGCCGACCGTTTGGCCGAGCTGAAGAGCGGTCGCGATGACAGCTGAGCCGCGCCGGGTGGTGGTCACCGGGATCGGCGTGGTCAGCAGCATCGGGATCGGAGTCGACGAGTTCACGGCTGCGCTGCGCGCGGGCAGGTCCGGCGCGCGGCCGATCACGCTGTTCGACGTGTCGAGCACCGATCGCCGGATGGGCTGCGAGGTCGACGACTCGGTCTTCGAGGTTGCGCCGGGTCCCTCGCGCGCGGCCGGCTTCGCGGTACTGGCGAGTCTCGAGGCTGCCCGGCAGGCCCGGCTGGAAGCCCCGGCGAGTCGTGGGATCGTTGCCGTCGGCACCACTGACGGGTGCGCCTACGAGTTCGAGGCAGCGCTGGCCGGCCCATCGCCACAGGTCGAGCACCCGACCCACAGTTCCAGCATGCTCCCGGAGGCCGTCGCCGACGCACTCGGGCTGACCGGCGAGGTCGAGTGCCTGACCATCGGGTCCGCGTGCGCGGCCGGGAACTATGCCCTGACCTACGCGTTCGACTGCCTGCAGATGGGTGACGCCGACTATGCCGTCATCGGTGGGGCCGACGCGATGGCACGCAAGACGTTCCTGGGCTTCGACCGGCTGGGCAGTATCGCCGCGGAGGCGTGCCGGCCGTTCGACCTGGACCGGGACGGCATCCTGACCGGAGAAGGCGCGGGCATGCTCGTACTCGAGACCCTCGAACACGCGACCGGCCGCGGCGCACCCATTCTGGTCGAGATGCGGTCCGGCGCCCTGACCTGCGACGCCGATCACGCCGTCGTACCGAATCGGCAGAGCCTGCGACGTTGCATGGACCTCGCCCTGCGCCGGGCGGACCTGCGACCGGACGAGATCAGCCTGATCAGCGCGCACGGCACCGGCACCAGACTCAACGACAGTACCGAGACCGCCGCCGTCAAGGACGTCTACGGTGCCAACGTCCCGCCGACGATCTCGATCAAGTCCATGCTCGGACACACCATGGGCGCCGCGAGTGCGATCGCGGCCTGTGCCGCTGTACTCGCCATCACCGACGGCTTCATCCCGCCGACGATCAACTTCCGGCGTCCCGACCCCGACTGCGACGTGGACTGTGTGCCGAACCAGTCCCGGCCGGCGCGGGTCACCGCCGTCCAGAACAACTCCGCCGGCTTCGGCGGGAACAACTGCGTCACCATCTTCACCGAACTGGCCGAGGCGCGATGATGACGATGCCCGAGGTACACATCGACGGTTGGTCGGCCGTCCACGGCGCCGAGCTCGGCCGGGACTGGCTGGTCGCGGCCTTGCGTACGTCGCGTACGGATCCGGCGGCCGTGCCTGGTCCACAGCCGATCGGCCTCGACCTGCGAGAGCGGTTGGGCCGGAAGGGGACCCGGCTCTACGACGAGGTGGTCCTGATGACCTCGGCGGTCGTCGGCGACCTGCTGGGCGACCACGACTCCACCGCCGGCAGCGACGCGGCCGCGCTGGTGATCGGCACCACCAACGGAAGCCTGAACAGCCTGCGGAACTTCTGCGAAGGTGCCTTCGCCAAGCCGCCGGTGATGAATCCGGCCGCGTTCCCGGCGACGATCATGAACAACGCCGCCGGCCAGGTCGCGATCCGGTACGGTCTGCGCGGCCCCAACGCCACCGTCTCGGCAGGAGTCCTCAGCGGCGCGACGGCCGTCCGCTACGCCGGCCGGCTGATCCGGCAACGCCGCGCGGAAGTGGCGTGGGCCGGCGGTGTCGAGGAAGGGGCGACGACGGCCACCCGTGGCATCGCCGAGGATCGCGATGGTGCGCGGCCCTGGGCAGCGGGCTGTGCGATGGTCCGCCTGAGTGGCCGACGGTCCGAACGCACCCTGGCCACGGTGACCCACGTGGCGCAGCGCCGATTGCCGGCGACCACGCAATCGGCAAGCCCGGAGACGGCGCTCGCGGAGTGCATCGACGACTGTCTGCTGGCCGGCGGAATCAGTGCCGGGGCGATCGCATCCGTCGTACTGACAGGCTGTGGCTCCGCGACGAGCATCGCGGCCGAGCGTGCGGCCGCGGGCCGGTTCGCGGATGCGATCACCGTCGACCTCGGCGCGGTCCTCGGCGACACCGGCTCCGCCGGATCCGCTTATACGCTGGCTGGCCAGCTCGCGTCCGGAAATCTCCTCGACGATCGGGCAGGTGCCTTTAGCATCGGCCTGGCGGTCGGAGACCGAGCCGTCAACACCACCTTGATCCAGCTGACCCCGGAGAACTGATGACCTCGATCGACGAAGCCCGACTGGTGTTCCGAGCCGACACGGCCCTGGGCACGACCGCCGATGAGTCCGCGTGGGACGAGCTGCCCTCGTTGTCGAAAGTCGGGCGGCTGTTCTCCAGTCCGGAGTGGAGCCGGATGGTGACCAAGTCCGACGGCGAGGCGCCGACGTACTTCCGGCTGTACGACGGAGACCGGCTGGTCGCCGGGGTGACCGGCGACGTGATGCCGCCGGGTATCCCACCGCAATACGATGTCGAAGGCATGCTGCGCGGCAACTTCATCAAGACCGACCTGCCCACGTGGGAGCCACCGGCACCGATGATGCCGTGCCTGACCGTCGTGACCCGGGCCGGCCGGGCTGCCGACTTCCGGATCAGCCCGGCGTTCGAGCGGGCCGATCGCGTTCGGTTGCTCAGGGCACTCATCCGGCACATCGAGCAGTACGGCGAGACCGAGGGCGCGGTGTCGACGGCGCTGCTGTTCACCCCCCATGAAGCATCCGAGCTGGTGGAGGCGGTGTCGGATCGCTATGTCGGCGCCTCGGTCAGCAAGAGCTTCTACCTCGACGTCGACTTCGGTTCGCTGGAGGAGTACTTCGAGCAGTTCGACAGCAAGCGGCGACGCGTCTACCGCGCGGAACGGCGGAAGGTGACCGACACCCCCGGCGTCGAGCTGCGGGTACTGCCGCTGGCCGACCGGATGGACGAGGCCGCGCGGCTGGGCGCGCTCAACTTCGCGAAGTACGGCCAGGTCGACCTCGCCGACGTGGCCGCGATCCGGTCCAGGAACGAACTGATCGTCGATGTGCTCGGCACCGACGCCCGGGTGATGGAGTTGCTCGTCGACGGCGAACTGGTCGCGTCGCTGCAGTTCAACCTGCACCAGCGCGTCTACTACGCCCGCCTGGTCGGCATTCTCGACTCGGCGCCGAAGCCACTCGCGGCGTACTTCAACATGGTCTTCTACGGCCTGATCGACAACGCCCTCGCCGAGGGTGTCGAGCGCATCGTCTACGCCCAGGAGCTGGCCAGCGCGAAGTTGAGTCGTGGGTGCCGGTTCGAGACCCAGGACCTCTGGATCCGGACCGACGATCCGCTGGTCGCCGAGCGGGTGAAGGCACTGCACAGTGCCGTCGATCAGTTCACCTCGATCACCGGGTGAGGTGACGATCATCAAGCCCACCTTGGATGTCGACCTGCTCGACCCGACCTTCTTGAGCGATCCCTACCCGACCTACGTCGCGCTGCGCCACGAGGACGCGATCACGTGGAGCGAGCGTCTCCAGTGCTGGCTGGTGCCCGGGTACGACGCGGTCGAGGCGATGCTGCGCGACAAGCGGCTCGGCAAGGATCCGCGCTATGCCAACCTCTCGGCCGCCGAGTCGGCCAGCGAGATCATGACGATGAAATCGCGCTGGATCCTTCATCGCGACGGCGACTTCCACGCCCGGATCAAGCGCCTGCAGTCGTCGGTGCTCAGTCCTCAGCAGAACGTCCCGCTCACCGACCTCGCCGCCAGGGTCGTCGCCGAGATGCTGCGCCCGGTCCGCGCCGGTGAGTGGTTCGACGTGATGGAGGTGCTCGCGCTGGACCTGCCGTATGTGATCATCTCGACCCTCCTCGGTGTACCGGACCTTGACCGAGAGCGGCTTCGGCTCTGGTCCCGGGATTTGTTCGCCACGCTGGAACCTGGGATGACCCAGGAGAAATGGGACCGTGGCGAGGAGGCCGCACGGAATCTGCGGCACCTGTTCGGGTCGCTGCTGGCCGACGCGCAGGACGATGCGGCTCCACTGATGTCGTCGTACCGCCGGGCGATCGACGCGGGGCAGGCGACGGCCGAGGAGATCGAGGCGACCTGCGCACTGATGTTCGTCGCCGGCCACGAGACGACCAGTCACTTCCTCGGCACCGCGATCGTTGCGCTGGCACGGAATCCCGAGCAGCTGGCCAAGGTGCGAGAGGCGGGCGGCTTCGCGCCGGCGCACGTGACCGAGCTGCTTCGGTACGACGGTTCCGTGCAGAACACCTCCCGGGTCGCGCTGGAAGACGTCGAGGTCAACGGCCACCGGATCAACGCCGGGCAACGCGTCTTGCTGCTGCTGGCGAGCGCCAACCGGGACGACCGCAAGTTCCCAGGCGCCGACGAGCTCGAGCTCGAGCGTCAGGCCGGTCCCCACCTCGCCCTGGGTCTCGGGCCGCACTACTGCCCCGGTGGCTGGCTGGCGCGGCAGCAGTCGCTGGTGGCGTTGAACGCGTTGCTCGCCCTCGGTCCCCGGTGGCAGGTCGACGAGGACACGGTCATCTGGCGCAGGTCGAGTCAGGTCCGTGGCCCCGAGAGCCTCCGGTTGAGGATCGGGACATGACTGCCGACAACTCGGCCCCGCCGGCCGAGCAGGTCACCGCCGACGACCGGAAGATGCCGCGGAGCTTTCTCCAGTTGTCGATCGCCATGGGCGTCTCGATGGTCGGTACGCAAGGTACGGCCTTCGCGTTCAGTGTGTGGACGGTCGAGCGGCCGTTCGGCGCCACCTGGTGGTCGATCGTGCTGTTCGCCAGCTATGCCGGTGCTGCCGGCGCCTCGTTCCTGATCGGCCGCTTCCTCGACTCGTTCGGCTCGGCCCGGGCACTGCACGTCTGTTTGTGGGGCGGACTGATCACGACGTCGGTGGAGCTCGTGCTGCTGGCGATCGGGGTGTTCGAGCCGTGGATGCTGGTCGGCACGACGCTGGTCTCGGGCGCGGTGGCCGGCGTACAGCAACCCGCCTATGCCGCCACGACCGCGTGGATCCTTCCGCGGGCCCAGCTCAGCCGTGGCCAGGGCGTCGTCGGGACCATCAGTTCGGTGGCCCTTGTCGTGGCGCCCGCCTTGGCCGGAGCGCTGCTGGCGATCGGAAGCATTCCGGTCGTGCTGCTGGTCGATGTCGTGAGCTTCCTGATCGCACTCGTCCTGTACGGGCTGCTCAGACTGCAGCGGAAACAGATCGTCACCGCGTCGGGTGACGATGCTGAGTCCGCCAAAGAGTCCCGGTCGATGCGCGTCGCGTGGGACTACATCGCCGGGAGGCGGCACCTGCTCGTGCTGGCGTTCCTGCTGCCGTTCACCACCCTGATGCTCAGTACCCGGTACGTCCTTCGGGCCCCGATGGTGCTCGGACGGGCAGAGGACGGCACCCAGGTCCTGGCTCTGGTGCAGGGCATCGGGGCGATCGGTGGAATCCTGGGCGGACTCGCCCTGGCGTACCGTCCGCCGAAGCGCCTCGACGGACTTGTCATGGGCGCCGGTCTGGTGCTGGCAGGTTTGGCCGGCCAGGCGCTGACCGGGTTGAACCATCCGGTCCTGTGGTGTGTGGGCACCGTCGTCATCAACTTCACCCTGCCCGCGGTCGGTGGAATCGCGATGGCTCTCTTCCAGGCACAGTGCCCGGACAACCTCCGCGGCCGGGTGGCGTCCTTGGTCGCGGGCATGCTGGCAATCGCCAACCCGGTGGCCGTTCTGCTCGCCGGTCCGTTCGCCAACCATCCCGGTCAGGCTCTCGCGGAGATCGCGGTGGACCACGGTGTCACGATCTTCGGCAGCGACCCGATCGCAGGGGTCTCGCTGACCTTGGTCGGCACCGGTGTGGCCGCTGCTCTCGCCGGCGCGGCCGCGCTGACCATCGGCCCGTTCCGTCGTGCCTCGAGTCGCGCCGGCGAAGCCACGGATTGAGGAGAGATGCCGTGCATCATTTCGACTGGTCGCTGAACTGCGGTTTCGAGTCCCTCGACCACCTGCTGCGGTTCCGCGACGGCAAGGACACTCTGCGGCCCATGCTGCAGCCGCTCGGGTTCGGTTTCGAGGTGGAGCTCGGCACCCGGGACTGGTGGTTCGGCGGGTACTCGAACATCCACTACCAGGAACCCAGATTCAATCAGGGCCTGGCCGCCCGGTGGATCCCTCTCGACCCGGCCGACTTTCCGGACCACGTCCGCGCACGCAAGGCGCGTGGCCTGGCCACGATCTTCCAGACCGAGTGGACTTTCGTCGAGTACATCTCCCACTTCGGCTGGAATCTCGGCAGCTTGCATGCCGCGATCGCCTTCGACGCCGGGCCTGACGGTTTCCAGGTCCGGGACCGGATGCACAACAATCATCCATGGTTCACCGAGGACGGCTACGGGACGGTGCCGGCCCGGGTGTACCGACCGGCATTCGACCGGCGCCTGACCGTCCTCGACTACGAGCTTTCCGAACCCGCCGACACCTGGGAGTCCGAGTTCCGCGCCGTTCTCGAGGTCTCCGCGGCGGAGATGTGGGGCGGGCCCGGGTTCCCGGACCATGGCCCCCATCTGCACCTGGCCGGAGGCTTGGCCGGCATCGAGTACGCGATCGACACCTTCGCCCACTTCGCGCCGCGCTACTCGGCCGACAGTCAGGTGCGGATGCTGCTCGGAATCCGGTTGGTCGACTGCATCCGCACGTTGATGGGAGACCGGCTGCGGCTGCTGAAGGCGGCACGCCAACTGCAGCCGGACGATGGGTCCGGACAGCCCGGCGCGGATTTCCTTCGTGCGCTCACCGAGGCCGGCCGCCACTGGCGCCGGGCCAGAAAGGCTTTCGCGGCGGCCGGCGCGGCCGACTCGCCGCGGCTCGATCTGGCCGCGGACGCCCTGCGGGCCGTCCTGCCCTACGAACGCGCTGCCGCGGATGCGGCAGCCGCGTGGGCCAAGGAGTTCCACCACCAGCTCGACACCAAGGGAGAACCGGCGTGACCGAGGTCGTTCCAACCTGGCAACAGCGCGACGCGAAAGCGGTGTGGCATCCCTACACGCAGCAGTACACCTGGCTTGGTGACGACCCGCTCGTCATCGAGCGCGCGGACGGGGTGTGGCTGACCGACGTCGCGGGACGTCGCTACCTGGACGGCGGCGCCTCGCTCTGGGTCACCACCTACCAGCACAACGATCCCCGGCTCAAAGCCGCCATCACCGCACAACTCGACCAGCTGGATCACTCGACCTTCTTCGGTGCCACGCACACACCCGGAATCCAGCTGGCAGAGCGGCTCGTGGCCATGGCTCCCGGCGCGCCGGACGACTGGCGGCGGCTGACCAAGGTGTTCTTCGGCAGCGACGGAGCCTCGATGGTCGATGCGGCGATCAAGCTGGCTCACCAGTTCTCGGTCCAGGCCGGCGACCGCCGGGACCTCGTGCTTCACCTGGAAGGGTCCTTCCACGGCGACAGCGTGGCGGGCAGCAGCGTTGCCGGTGGCAACCTGATGCGCCGGACCTACGGACCACTCCTGCTCGACGTCCGGCGTACCGCGTCCCCGGCACCGGGACGAGGCCAGGATCCGGCAGCCGCCGCTCAGCACGCGATCGAGGCCTTGGAACGCACCCTGGCCGAGTACGGCGACCAGTGCTGCGCGTTGATCGTCGAGCCGATGATCCAGGCCGCGGGCGGTATGTATCCCTACCACCCGAGCTTCCTGCAGGCCTGTCGCCGACTGGCGGATCAGCACGGATTCCTGCTGATCTGTGACGAGATCGCCGCCGGCGTGGCCCGGACGGGGCGGATGTGGGCCACTGAGTACGCCGGCATCACCCCGGACGTCATGCTGTGCGGAAAGGGCCTGTCGGGTGGTGTGCTGCCGATCTCGGCCATGCTGGCCACCGAGCAGGTGGCCAGCGCCTTCGTCGGTCTCGAGCTCGCGCGGACCTTCTTCCACGGCCACACCTTCGCCGCCAACCCGCTGGCCTGCTCCGCGGCCCTGGAGAACCTGCGCATGGTCTCCGAGCTGGACCTTCCGCAGCTCGCCGAATCCAAGGGAGCGATCCTCGGACAGCTGCTCGAGCCCTTGCTCGAACTGCCCGCCGTGGCCGATGTCCGGCGGCTCGGGATCATGACCGGAATCGAGCTCAGTAGCCGCCATCCGCGGGCAGGTTTCGAGCTCTGTCAGCGTGCCCAGTCCCAGGGGATCTGGCTCCGGCCGCTCGGGAACGTCGTCGTTCTGCTGCCGCCGCTGGCCATCTCCTCCGACGAGCTCGGCCACTTGGTCGCCGTGCTGACCGAACTCCTGGAGAAACCCGCCGGCTGACGTGGACCGCCTGAGCGGGCTCAGAAGTAGTCGAGCATGTACGGCGTCGAGCCCGCGAAGGCGGTGTCGATAGTCGCGTCCGCGGCAGTCGATCCACCCGACGCCAGTCCGGCGGTCCGGAGCACGCTCAGCGGCGTACCGGCGTACAGGCCGGCCAACCCGCGCGGTCCGAGCCTGACCGCCTCACCGCCCGACTGTGTGCGCGTGAGCCGGCCCGACCCGTCCGCCACCGACAGATGCCAGTCGCCGGCGTTCTCGGGTACGTCGGGATCCTCGACGCGCAGGTCAGCCTCCAGCACGGCGCCTGGCGCGAATCCGCGCGCCGCAATCGCGGCCTGTGCGTCGAGCAGCCGCAGCATCCAGCGCTGAACCTCGGCCTTCTTGTCCGCTTCCTGCCCGGCCAGGAGATGGACCGGATCCCCCGGCGAGATGTGCGCATGAACCGAGGTGGCGACCGAGGATCCGGAGCCGACGGTGGCCCACAAGGCCCGCGCGGTCTGCTCGGATCCCGCGATCAGCTCGTCGACGGACAGGTCCTCGCCGGACCAGTTGTAGACAACGAAACCGTCGTCGGCCGCGAACGCGAAATTGTCCTCCGCCGCGAGCCAGGCCGCCACCTCGTCCACCGGCCAGACGAGCGGTCCGCTGGAACGCCGGGTCGCGTGCAGCCGGCCGACGATGTCGAGGAACAGCTGGGCGTCGTCCGGACCGGCCCGGCGCAGCTCGACCTCCTTGCCACCGAGAGTGCGCAGATCCGCCGCCGGAAAGGAGAACCTGTAGCGACCGCCGCCGAACTCGTAGCCAAGGTGCCGGTAGATGACGGTCGTCGCCGGATACAGCGCGGTCAGCGGAAAGCTATTCTCGACACTGCGCCGGAGCACGGCACGCATCAGCAGGCTGCCGACCCCACGCCCGCGGTACTCCGGCGAGACGACTACTCCCGCGACTCCTGCCATCGGAACCCGGCGGCCGCCCCACCACTGGTGGAAGGCGCAGATCCGGGCCGCCGCGACGATGTCGTCGCCGTCGGCCACCCCGAGATAGCGGCCGTCCGCGACGAACTTGGCCGCGAACTTCAACCACTCGTCCCGGTCGCGGGCTCCCATCGGGCCGAACGCTGCCATCCGGATCTGCCGCACCGCTTCCAACTGGTCCTCGGTGATGTCCACCAGCCGCAACGCGTCGCTCACGTCGCCGACCCTACGTCCTGCCCGGTCACCCGAGCGACAGCAATACCGGTACGACGTTGGTCGCGCCGTGCACGGTGATCAACGGCCACATCCGGCGGTAGCGACTCCACAGGTAGCCGAGGTACAGACCGAGCACACCCTGGTTGACCAGAGTGGCCGCCAGGTCCACACCGAACGTCCCGGTCCCCTGGATGGACACATGCCACACCGCCCACACGATCGAGGCGATCAGGATGGCCGGCCACGGCCCCAACAACTGCTCCCACCTCGTCTGCAGCCAGCGACGGTAGAAGTACTCCTCGAGCACGCTGTTCGCCAGGAACCCGAGCAGCACGGCAACAGCGAGCTCCAGCGCCGGCAGGTCAGGCCGCTGCCCCTCCGGAGCCAACGGACCCACATAGCTCAACATCAGCCAGGCGACGACCGGGATGACCGGCTCCCACCGGACTGTGGCAGGCCAGCTGGCTGCCGGCCTGCCGCCGTACCACCGGAACAGCACGAGCGGCACGATCAGCAGCAGCACAGCCTTGAGCACTTCGAACTGCCCGGTCAGCTTCAACAGCACCGCGAACGCGACACCCAACCCCAGCAGCACCCATGCTTGCCTACTCTCCGCAGGTCCACCTGCCGCTTGATCGAGTCTCATCGGCAGCAGCCTGATCAGCAGGATGCCGACACCGGCCGGGATCCAGCGCAGCCACATCGGATCGGTGGTCTCGTGATCCGCGGAGTACCGGATCTCCGTGTTGCCCGTAGCAACCAACCAGACAGCGGCCGCAAGCAGGACAAGGATTCCACCAACAAGCACCACACGCCCGTATGGCGCGGTGCGGACAACGGAGGTCGGAGTGCTGCCGGACATAGCCCCGATTTATATCACACGGGTGTGCTATTTCCGATCGGTCACCCAGAGATGAATGGTGCCTTCGACAACAACCGTGCCATCGGCGCGGGTAGCCTTCACCCGCACCGGAACGTCAGGTCCCGCCACCCATGCCTCCGGATCAGTTTCGGCCGAACAGGTGAGATCAGACGTCGACTTCGCCAGATAGGCAACCTCCATCCCCTTCGGCAGCCACCGCTTGCCGGCCGGAACAGTCGCCTCGGCCAACGCCCCCATCGCCGCCTCCAACCCGTTGCAGACAGCAATCGCATGCACGGTCCCGATGTGGTTCAGCACAGCCCGCCGCTTCGGCAACACCAGCGCCGCGAAGTTTGGGCTCACCTGCACAAACCTCGGCCGAACCGACCAAAAATAAGGCGCCTTCCACGCAAACCCGACGGAGAACACCCAGTCCCCACCCGGCACCCCCCGCAACCTCTCCCACAACCCCAACATCTGACTCATACCCGGATGTTACTCATCAGTCACTTACCCTGTCGACCCTTCTCGGGGGTCCATGCCTGGTCCTCGATGGGGTTGGTCCGATGGCGGACTTGGGGAGGGTTTTGCCCCGGATCGGGCGCAAAACTCTCCCCGGTCGGCAGGACCGGACCCGCTGGTCCAGTGATTCGTCCCGAGCACACGGAGCTGGCGACAGGCGACCAGTTCGGATCCCAGACCGGTGACGATCACCCACACATCTGGCATCCGCTCTCACCAAACGCGCGACCACCGCCGGAGGTGGTCCGGAGCCTGGCGCGGGCGGTGTGACCCGGGGGATTTAGACGATTCAATCAGGGCTGGATAAGCTGGTGGTTCTTGTCGGACTGCGACCGCTGTACGAGGGACGATGGCGACGCCCAGCATCAAAGAGGTCGCGCACCGCGCCGGTGTCTCGGTTGGCACGGTCAGCAACGTGCTCAACCGGCCGTGGATCGTGGCCCCGGCGACGCGGCAACGGGTGCAGGACAGCATTCGCGCGCTCGGGTTCGTCCGGAACGAGGCTGCCCGGCATCTGCGGGCCGGCCGCAGCCGGACTGTCGGGCTCGTGGTGCTCGATGTCGCGAACCCGTTCTTCACCGACCTGGCCGAGGGTGCCGAGGCGCTGGCGTACGAGCATGACACCGTGGTGATGGTCTGCAACAGCAAGACCGACCCGGTTCGCGAGGGTCATCACCTCGACCAGCTCGAGCAGCAGCGGGTTCTCGGCATTCTGATCACACCGTTCGACAGCAACGATCCACGGCTGACCGCATTGGTTGACCGTGGTACGCCGGTCGTCCTCGTCGACCGTACGGCGGATCGCGGGCTGTGCTCGGTGTCGGTCGACGACCAGCTCGGCGGTCGACTGGCCGGGACTCACCTGATCGAGTCCGGTCATCGCCGGATCGCCTACATCGGCGGGCCGTTCAGCATGCAGCAGGTGTCCGACCGGATGACCGGCATCACCACGGTGGCCGAGCAGGCGGGCACCGTCGACCTGCAGCTGTTCGAGGTGGACGTGATGGGTGTGGTCGAGGGTCGTGCGATCGGTGAGCAGATCGCCGCGCTGCCGCCGCGGAGCCGGCCGACCGCGGCGTTCCTGGCGAATGACCTGCTGGCGCTGGGCTTCCTGCAAGCAATGGCTGTTGCCGGCCTGCGTGTGCCCCGCGACATGGCGATCGTCGGGTACGACGACATCGACTTCGCCCGCGCGGCCGCCGTACCGCTGTCGTCCGTGCGGCAGCCGGCCGAGATGCTCGGGCGGTCGGCGATGGAGTTGCTGCAGGAGGAGGTCGAGGCGGCCGACCGGCATCGCCATCGGCAGGTGATCTTCCAGCCGGATCTGATCGTCAGGGAGTCCAGTGCCTACAAACGCTCCTGAAGACGCGGCAAACGCCGCTGAGATCGTCTACCGGAATCCGCTGGCGTCGGCCGATGACGTCAAAGGTTTCCGCCTCGAAGGCGATGGCGCCGTCTCCTTCCCGCTCGGCCGGCTCCGGCTGGAGAGCGTGCGCCCGCCCGAGGACGGTCAGGACGCCAACGTGGTGCTGTGGTGTCCGGAGGACTTCCCGCCCGACATCACCGTCGAGTGGGACTTCTGGCCGATCCGCGAGCCCGGCCTGTGCATCCTGTTCTTCCACGCCAAGGGCCGCGCGGGTGAGGACCTGTTCGACCTGGCGCCACGGACAGGGCCGTACGAGCAGTACCACCACGGCGACCTGGACACCTACCACGTCTCGTA
This sequence comes from Kribbella sp. NPDC023972, assembly GCF_040639075.1. Lineage (NCBI taxonomy): Bacteria > Bacillati > Actinomycetota > Actinomycetes > Propionibacteriales > Kribbellaceae > Kribbella > Kribbella sp. NPDC023972. The sequence continues at coordinate 592,834 of NZ_JBEZZH010000005.1, forward strand.
CTTCCGCCGCCGCTGGCCGGCCGAGCGCGCCTTCCACACCTGCAATCTGCGCAAGAGCTACGGTTTCCACCTCGTCGCGCAGGGACCGGACCCACTCCCCTCGGTCATGGACGCCCAAGGTCCTTACAAACTGAGGCTGACCGTCGACCACGGCCACATCTCGTTCGCAGTCAACGATGTCATCAGCTTCCAGTGGTACGACGACCAGCCGCTGACCGGCGGCAAGATCGGCTTCCGGCAGATGGCGCCGCTCATCGGCGAGTACGCGAACCTGCGAATTTCACGCCCGTAGACGCGACTTCGGGCAGCCCGGCAACGCCCCGGCATCAGTTCATGACCGGTCTCTGACAAACGCTTTCCGAAGCCTTGACATTGAGACGATTCAACCATACGGTCACATCACTTTTCGCCCGAACGAGGCAGGAACTCCCGTGCCACATCGCCACTTCACCCCACGCCGCCGGCCGGCCAAGGAGGCCTGATGTCCTCCACCGGTTGGTCCATCAAGCTGTACGACGCTGCCGACGAGGTCGTCTGGGCGATCAAGCTGAACGCGTTGTGGATCGGCTTCACGATTCTCGGCGGCGTCGCGCTGGGTGTCGGTCCGGCTACTCTTACGGCCTATTCCTTGGCCAGACGCAGGTCTTCCGGTGAATCGTTTCATGCTCTGCCTGCCTTCCTTGCCACGTTCCGGCGCGAGTTCCGCCGCGGTTCGCTGGTCGTGCTGCCACTGGTGGCGGCCGCGGTGGTACTGATCGGCAACTACCTGTTCTTCGCGACATTCGGCGCGAGTGCGTCGGTCGCCCGACTGGCCAGCCTCGTCGCGCTGGTCGCCCTCGGCGTGATCTCCGCCTATCTGCTCCCGATGGCCGTGCACTACGACCTCCGGGTCCGCGAGTTGTTGCCCAAGGCATCGTTGGTCGCGCTCGCGCGGCCGGCGTCGTCCCTTGTCCTGCTCTTCGTCGCGGTGTCCATCGCCTACGTGTCCAGCAAGTTCCCGCTGCTCGGGATCGTGCTGGCCGGCGGCGGCTGGATCCAGCTCAACACCTGGCTCTGCCTGCGCTTCTTCGCCGAGAACGAGGCGCGCCTGCACCTGAAAGGGAACTCATGACCACACCCCCCCGGCTGCGACACAAGATCGCCGCAGTGACCTCGCTGGCGCTCAGCACAGCGCTCCTGGCCGCCGGCTGTTCCAGCGGCGGCGACGACGATCAGCAGGCCAGCATGAACGAGCTGACCGTGATGACGAAGCTGTTCGGCACCGCGCCCGATCCGAACGGCGAGATGCAGCAGGCCGTCGAGAAGCTGATCGGCAAGAAACTCAAGATCACCTGGGTGCCGAACGCGGAGTACGGCGACAAGGCGAACGTGACGCTTGCCTCGGACAACGTCCCGGACATGATGGTGGTCAACGAGAAGAGCCCGTCGTTCGTCAAGGCGGCCGAGGCCGGCGCCTTCTGGGACCTGACCGGCAAGCTGGACAAGTACCCGAACCTCAAGCCGGCCAGCGAGCAGACCGCCAAGAACTCGATGGTCAACGGCAAGACGTACGGCATCTACCGGGTTCGGCCGGCGCTCCGCTCGGGCATCGTGATCCGCAAGGACTGGCTGGCCAAACTCGGCCTGAAGGAGCCGCAGACCGTCGGCGACCTCTACGCGATCGCCAAGGCCTTCACCGAGCAGGACCCTGACGGCAACGGCAAGAAGGACACTTACGGCCTGATCATCCCCAAGTGGCCCGGCAACTACGCCAGCTCCAGCCCGTTCGACGTGATCGAGACCTGGTTCGGTGCACCGAACGGCTGGGGCGAGCGCGACGGCAAGCTGGTGCCGGGCTTCGACACACCGGAGTTCCTGGAGGCCAACCGCTGGCTGCGCAAGTGGGTCACCGAGGGCCTGGTCAACCGCGACTTCGCCACCTTGGACACCGCGAACTGGAACGACCCGTTCGTGCAGGGCAAGGGCGGCATGATCATCGACGTGAACGTGCGGGCCACCCAGTTGCTCGACATGTTCAAGGAGAAGAACCCGAAGGACTTCGACAAGGTCACACTGGTCGGGAACCTGAAGCGTGACGACGGGCAGAAGTTCTCGTATCCCTTCACCGGATACAACGACGTCGTCGCGATCTCCAAGCAGCGCATCCGGACCGAGGAGCAGCTCGACGACGTGCTGAAGACGTTGGACAAGCTGCAGTCGAAGGAAGGTTCGATCCTGCTCACCAACGGCATCGAGGGCCGCAACTTCAAGGTCGAGGGTGAGTACGCCGTCCCGATCAACCAGGACGACCCGAAGGTCAAGACGATCCAGAACGACGTCGACAAGGCCTTCATCCAGCTCGGCACCCGAGCCAGCGTCGGCCTGGGCGCCTACAAGCTGAAGCCGAACGACGAACCGAGCCGCAAGATGCGCGAGCTGTTCGACGTCCTGATGAACGAGGACCTGAAGACCGCGGTGCACAACCCGGCGCTGGGCGTGATCGCCCCGACCGCCGTGGCGAAGGGCCAGACGCTCGACACCATCGTCCCGGACGCCAGGATCAAGTACCTGTCCGGCGCGATCACCGAGGACCAGCTGAAGGCGCAGATCAAGCGCTGGCACGACAGCGGCGGTACCCAGATCGCCCAGGAGGTCAACGACCTGGTCGCCAAGGCCGGCGGCTGACTTTCCCGGTACGGCGTCCGTGCGGTCATCGCACGGACGTCGTACCTCCCCTGTCCCCCATCTCCTAGCCCGAAGGGAGGCCACCGTGGCCACCGATCTGGTGCCGAACCAGGTGGTACCCCCAGCGGCCGAGGCCGCGCCGCAGTCCCCGAAGCGGAAACGCCGGGCCCGGCCGGTCCCGCTGTGGCGCGACCTGGTCCGCTACCGCTGGCTGTACCTGTTGCTGCTGCCCGGCCTGGTGTACTTCCTGCTCTTCAAATACCTGCCGATGTACGGCCTGACCATCGCGTTCAAGGACTACGTGCCGTTCCTCGGCTACTCGGGCAGTGAGTGGGTCGGGCTGAAGCACTTCCAGGACCTGTTCACCGGGCCGGACTTCAACCGGCTGATGTTCAACACCCTGCTGCTCGCCCTGCTCACCGTCGTGTTCGTCTTCCCGGCGCCGATCGTGGTCGCGCTGATGCTGAACGAGCTGCGGATCAACGTGCTGAAGCGGTCGGTGCAGTCGCTCATCTACATCCCGCACTTCCTGTCCTGGACGATCGTCGCCTCGCTGACCTACCTGCTGTTCTCGGTCGACTTCGGCGTGATCGCGAACTGGATCCACGGCCTGGTCGGCGGGGAGAAGACCGACTACGTCGCGCAGGCGGAGTGGTTCCGGCCGCTGATCGTGCTGCAGCTGCTGTGGAAGCAGACCGGCTGGGGCACGATCATCTACCTGGCCGCGCTGGCCGGGATCGACAACCAGCTGTACGAGGCGGCGCGCGTGGACGGTGCCGGCCGGTGGCGCCAGTTCTGGCACATCACCCTGCCCTCGATCGCGCCGACCGTGGTGGTGATGGCCATCCTCACCTCCGGCAACCTGCTGGACTCCGGGTTCGAGCAGATCTGGTTGATGACCACCTCGCTCAACCGCGACGTCGCCGACGTCTTCGACACGTTCGTCTACTACATCGGCATCACGCAGGGCGCGTTCAGCTACGCAACCGCCGTCGGCCTGTTCAAGGGCCTCGTCGGTGTCCTGCTGATCTTCGGCTCGAACTGGCTGGCCAAGCGCCTCGGCCAGCGCGGGCTCTTCTGAGGGGACACTGCAGATGCTGAAGAAACAACAATCCGTCCGGTACTACGACTCACCGGGCAGCCGCGCCTTCGACCTGCTGAACATCGTGCTGCTGACCGCCCTGGCGCTGACCACCGTGCTGCCGCTACTGTACGTGGTGGCCGGATCGTTCGCGACCGAGTCGGAGATCAGCTCGCGGCCATTCTTCCTGTGGCCGGAGAAGTTCGTCACCGACACGTACAAGTACATCTTCTCCACCGACACGTTCATCCGAGCACTGCTGACGACGGTTTGCGTCACAGCGGTCGGCACCGTGGTGCAGTTGATGCTCACGCTGACCATGGCCTACCCGCTGGCCAAGCGTCAGCTCCCCGGCCGGGCACTGGTGCTGAACCTGGTGATCTTCACGCTGGTGTTCAGCGGCGGCATGATCCCGACCTACCTGGTAGTGCGTGACCTGGGCCTGCTGAACAGCTATTGGGCGCTGATCCTGCCGCTGGCGATCAACCCGTTCTACCTGATCGTCGTGAAGACCTTCTTCCAGCAGCTGCCCGAGGCACTGGAGGAGGCGGCCCGGATCGACGGCTGCAACGAGCTGAACGTGTTCCTGCGGATCGTGCTGCCGTTGTCGAAGCCGATCATCGCGACGTTCTCGCTGTTCTACGCGGTCGCGATCTGGAACGACTACATGTCGCCATTGCTCTACATCGACGACAGCAGGAAGTGGACCCTGCAGGTGATCGTCCGGCAGCTGACCGCGGCGAACGCCGACTCCGCGAACGTGCTCCAGCAACTGGAGACGGTGACGTTCCCGGAGCAGGGGCTGAAGTTCGCGGTCGTCGTGGTCGCGACGCTGCCGATCCTGTTCTTCTACCCGTTCCTGCAGAAGCACTTCGCGAAGGGCGTCCTGATCGGATCGGTGAAGGAATGACTGTATTGATGCCACGCCGCCGGCGCGGCGGGCTCCCAGCGCTCCTCAGTCCAGGCCGGGAGGCCCCATGACCACGGTTCAGTGGCTGGAAACCCCTTGTAGACAAGGCGTCTCCTGGGGTGTCCCGTGGCCGCGCGGAACTGTTGCCGAGGGCACCAGCTTCGCGCTGGCCGACGGTACGCCGGTGCAGAGCTGGACGACGGCGACCTGGCCGGACGGTTCGATCAAGTGGTCCGCCCACGCGATCGGGCCGTCCGCCCAGCCGGAGTCGTCGTACGAGTTGGTCACCGGATCTCCTGCCACACCCGATCAGCCTGTGCAGGTCGACCGCTCCGGCGACGAGGTCCGGGTCACGACCGGCGACGTCACCTGGGTGCTCAAGGCACCGCAGCTGATCGCGTCCATCCAGTACGGCGACCAGACCGTCGTCCGCGATGTTCGACTCGTCAGCCTGCGGCAGGACGCGCCGGACGAGGATCTGAGCCGCACCCGCCAACAGACCACCGCGGTTGTCGACAATCTCATTGTCGAGCAGGACGGACCGGTGCGGTCCGTGGTGAGGCTCGAGGGCAAGCACGGTGACTGGTTGCCGTTCAGTGTCCGGCTCTACTTCTACGCCGGTGCGACCGACGTACGGGTCGTGCACAGCTTCATCTGGGACGGCGACCCGGACCGCGACTTCCTGGCCGGTCTCGGCCTCAGCGCTGACGTCGTGATGCGCGACGAGCCGCACAACCGGCACATCCGGCTGGCTGGTCCTTCCGGCTTCCTCACCGAGGCAGTGCGCGGGCTCACCGGCCTCCGCCGCGATCCAGGTGAGGCAGTACGACGTACGCAGGTAGCCGGCCGCATGGTCGAGGAGATCCCGAACCCCGAGGTGTCGGACCGGCTGCACCTGATCCCGCAGTGGAACGACTACACGCTCGACCAGACCAGCGCGGACGGTTTCACCCTGCGCAAGCGGACCGGCCGGGACCACGCCTGGGTGACCATCCCGTCCGGCACCAGGTCACCCGGCTACGGGTACGTCGGTGGTGCCAGCGGCGGACTGGGTTTCGGGCTCCGGGACTTCTGGAAGCTGCACCCGACCCGTCTGGACATCCGCGACGCGGCCACCGACCTGGCCACGGCCACGGTGTGGATGTGGTCGCCGAGTGCACCGGCCATGGACGTGCGGTACTGGCACGACGGCATGGACCAGGACAGCTACGCCGAACAGCTGGAAGGCCTCGAGATCACCTACGAGGACTACGAACCAGGCTTCGGCAACGCACACGGCATCGCGCGTACTCATGAGCTGACGCTGCGAGTTCACGACACCACACCGTCCGCGGACGAACTCGCCGAGCACGCAGCACTGCTCAACTCCCCCGGCCTGCTGACTGTCGCTCCTGCCCGTCTGCTGGAGGCAGGTGTCTTCGGCAGCTGGAGTCTGCCGACCGCCGACGACCAGGACATCGAGGCCCGGCTGAACTTCCTCTTCCAGTACTACGTCAGCCAGCGCGAGCAGCGTCGTTGGTACGGGTTCTGGGACTACGGCGACGTCATGCACACCTACGACCGTGACCGGCACACGTGGCGGTACGACGTGGGCGGCTACGCGTGGGACAACTCGGAGCTGTCACCGGACCTGTGGCTCTGGTACCAGTACCTTCGGACCGGCCGTGCCGATGTGTTCCGGTTCGCCGAGGCGATGACCCGTCACACCGGTGAGGTCGACGTACATCACCTTGGCCGGTGGAAGGGCCTCGGCTCTCGGCACAACGTGCAGCACTGGGGTTGTAGTTGTAAGCAGGCGCGCATCTCCAACGCGATCTACCGGCGCTTCTACTACTACCTGACCGCCGACGAGCGCACCGGCGATCTGATGGACGAGTTGGCGACCGTCGAGGAGACGTATCTGGTCGTCGATCCTCAGCGCAAGGTGCGGCCTGATACCTACGCACCCGACCCGCATGCACTGTCGGTCGAACTGGGCGTGGACTGGGGTGCACTAGCCGCGGCCTGGCTCACCCGGTGGGAGCGGCACGGGGACGAGCGGGCCCGTGCACGGCTGGTCGGAACGATGGCCGACATCGCAGCACTGCGGTACGGCTTCCTGACCGGGAATGCGCGACTGGACCTGTCCACCGGACGCTTCGACACCAGCCGGCGGACCATCGCGGTCTCACACCTGTCCTCGCTCTTCGGACTGCCCGAGATCTGTTCCGAGCTCATCGACCTGGACCTCGACGTACCCGGGTTCGAGAAGGCATGGCTGGACTATTGCCGGCTCTACTTGCTCCCACCCGAGCAGCAGGCCGCAGAGGTCGGCCAGCCGCTGCAAGGCATCTCACTCGTCCAGGCCCACAGTCGGCTCGCCGCGTACGCCGCAGCACGCACAGGCGACGCGGAACTCGCCCGGCTGGCCTGGCGCAAGTTCTTCGTCGACGAAGGCGACCAGCTCAACCGCAACGCCTTGCAGCGTGAGGCGGAGTGGAAGACAACTGCGATCGACGGGTGCCTGATGCCCATCGACGAGGCCGCCTTCGTCAGCACCAACGGCGCGGCCCAGTACGCGCTGGCAGCGATCCAGAACCTGTCCCTGATTCCCGAACACCGAAATGACAGAGGTGGAACGGCGTGGAAAACGGCACAACGGTCTCCCGGAGAACAGTCCTAGCTGGCATGGCCGCCGTACCGGCGGTGTCCTTGCTGGACTCCCCCGCCGCGGCTGCATTCGCGCAGCAGGCCGAGGTACAAGAAGTGAGGCTCACCTGGCTGGAAGGCAAGCCCAGCACCGCGGCCGTCACGACGTGGGGTACGCCATGGCCGAAGGGCGCCCTACCGGCGAACCAGTCCTTTGCACTCAAGGCTGCCGACGGCACCGCCGTACCGCTGCAGAGCTGGCCGACGGCGTACTGGCCGGACGGGTCACTCAAGTGGAGTGCGCACGCTATCGCGGTGGACAGACCAGCCGAGTCCTACACCCTCGGCCCCGGTACGGCGGCCGCACCGGCGCAGGCCGTGACGGTCAAGCAGGAGAAGACGTACGTCGACGTCGACACCGGTGTGATCAAAGCACGGATCCGGAAGAGCGGGTCGGAGCTGATCAGTCAGATCTGGCGTGGTGACGTGGTGATCGCCCGGAAGGGCCAGCTGGTCAACCTCAAGCAGGACAAGATCGCCGAGGACGAGGAAGGCGGCGGGATCCGGGAGCGGTACGAGAGCGACATCACGCGTGTCACCGTCGAGCAGTCCGGGCCGGTCCGCGCGGTGGTACGGATCGAGGGCCGGCACAAGTCCCGCAAGGGCAAGACGTGGTTGCCGTTCTCGGTGCGGCTGTACTTCGCGGCCGGCGCCGAGAACATCCGGATGGTGCACACATTCGTCTACGACCGCGACGGGCAGACGGACTACATCGCCGGCCTCGGGGTGCGTTTCCGGGTGCCGTTGCGTGATGCGGCGTACGACCGTCATGTCCGGTTCGTCGGCGAGGGTCACGGCATGCTGGCCGAGGCGGTGAAGGGGATCACCGGGTTGCGGCGTGACCCGGGCGCCGCCGTACGGGCCGCACAGGTCGCCGGCACCAAGCTGCCCGATCCGTCGACGTGGGACCAGCGGGTGACGACGCGCCTGCAGTACATCCCCGAGTGGGGCGACTACTCGCTCAGTCAGCTCACCGCGGACGGCTTCACGGTGAAGAAGCGGACCAAGAAGGGGTACGGCTGGATCCCGGTCGACCAAGGGCGGCGTGCCTCGGGCCTCGGGTACGTCGGTGGCGTGAGTGGCGGTTTCGCCTTTGGGCTAAGGGACTTCTGGCAACGGCATCCCACCCAGCTGGACATCCGGGGCGCGGCAACCGAGGAGGCCGAGGTCACGGTGTGGCTGTGGTCGCCGGAGGCCGGTCCGATGGACACCCGGTTCTACCACGACGGCATGGGTCAGGACACGTACCCGAAGCAGCTCGAGGGCCTCAACATCACCTACGAGGACTACGAGCCGGCGTTCGGTACGCCGTACGGGATCGCACGCACCAGTGAGCTGACCTTCTGGGCGCTGGCGGCGACCCCGACCGCCTCGCGCTTGGGTGACATGGCTGATCAGGTGCGGACTCCCCCGCAGCTGATCAACCCGGTGGATCAGCTGGTCAGCACGCGGGTCTTCGGTGGGCTCGTCACGCCGGTGGACCGATCGGTGCCGGCCAAGAAGGCGATCGAGGACCACCTGGACTTCCTGTTCGACTTCTACCGGGGGCAGGTCGAGTCGCGGCACTGGTACGGGTTCTGGGACTACGGCGACATCATGCACACGTTCGACGAGGACCGGCTGGTCTGGCGGTACGACGTGGGCGGGTACGCGTGGGACAACTCGGAGCTGTCGCCGGACCTGTGGCTCTGGTACGCGTTCCTGCGGTCCGGACGGGCCGACATCTTCCGGTTCGCTGAGGCCATGACGCGCCACACTGGTGAGGTCGACGTCTACCACCTCGGGCAGTGGGCCGGTCTGGGTACGCGGCACGGCGTACAGCACTGGGCCGACAGTGCTAAGCAGCAACGGATCAGTACGGCGATCTACCGGCGCTTCTACTACTACCTGACCGCCGACGAGCGTACTGGCGACCTGTTGTCCGAGCTGGTCGACTCCGATCGCACGTTCCTGGTGCTGGACCCGCTGCGGAAGATCAGGACCGAGCCGTACGAGCCCGACCCGCATGCACTCGCCATCGGACTCGGCACGGACTGGAGTGGTCTGGCGGCGGCGTGGCTGACCGAGTGGGAACGCCAGGGACCGAAGGCGGACGTTGCGCGCACCAAACTCCTCGGAACCATGGAGACGATCGGCGCGATGCCGAACGGCTTCGTCACCGGTGGTGGGCTGTACGACCTGGACACCGGGCGCTTCGCACCGGTCACCGCGAAGACCGTGAGTGTCTCGCACCTGAGTGCGATGTTCGGCCAGGTCGAGATCTGTGCGGAGCTGATCGACCTGGTCGACATGCCGGCGTTCGAGGCGGCGTGGCTGCAGTACTGCCGGCTCTACAACGCCACCCGGGCCGAGCAGACGGCAGAGTGCGGCGCGCACTTCGGCAACCTCATCCTCCGCCAGGGTCACGCCCGGCTGACCGCGTACGCCGCCGTCCGCCTGGACCGGGACGACCTGGCCGCCCGTGCCTGGAAGGAGTTCTACACCGGCGACGGCTACGGGCCGAACCTCCCGTGGACCGCCGAGGAGGTGAAGACCACGCTGAACCCGACACAGGCGGCCAAGTGGGTCTCCACCAACACCACAGCGTTGTACGGCCTGGCCGCCATTCAGACCCTGGCCCTGGTGGGCGACCAGATCGTCAACCCCTGAGACCGCACGGATGGCGTGGGCCGGGAGCCGAGACGGAGTTGAACGCGCCGCCCACGCCCGCGCACGCAGTACCGGTGAGCGGCAGGACC
>NZ_JBEZZH010000006.1:0-66981 GCF_040639075.1 Kribbella sp. NPDC023972
GCGCCTTCGGCGTCCGCTGCGCGGATCGAACAAGTTCGACCCTTGACCCACGCCACCACGACCAGGGAAGGACGCAGCTATCCCGGAGCAGCTCACCCGAGTGGTCACGTGCCCCGGGGTGGACACGGTGTGCCGGCCTGGATGCGCCGGATTCCCTTGGGCCTGGATCGGGGCCGGGGGCCGGTGTTCGATGGGTGGGCGATCTTGCTCGCATGCCGGTCACAGCCGGCCAGTTCCCAGGACCTTGAACAACTTCTGGGGTCCGGAGACAGCCATGACATGTCCCCGGTCCCCAGGACGTGTTCAAGCCCCCGGCGCCCGACTCTCGAATCCCGGGATGCGGACAAAACCGTTCATATGCCGGGCGACCCGGCCAGCGGCGCGTCCCGCTGGCGGGTTATGTCACCACTGGCGTGCTGCAACCCGCCACCGGTGACCTAATCGGCCAGCCGCTAACCCCGTGCCCCGAAACGCAGGCGCACCCCGCCCGGCCCATTCACCGTGATGGAGCAGCTGCCGGACGTGTGGCCGGGGTTTCGGTGGGTGGGCGGTGTGGTCCGCATGCTGGTCCAATCCGGGCAGAACCAGGGGGCTTGAACACCTTCCGGGGTCCTGACACATGCAATAACCCGTCCATGGCCCCCAGTTCCTGTTCAAGCCCCCGGCGACCGACTATTGGATCCCGGGATGCGGACGAAACCGGTCACATGCCGGGCAACCCAGCCTGCGGCGCGACGCACTGGCGGGTTATGTCACCGCTGACGTTGCAACGCCAGCGAACACATAACCCGTTAGCCGCACCCGCATCGGCCCGAAACGCAGGCGAACCCAGCCATTTGCCGCGATTACCTGCCGGACGCGCTGGTGGCGTGATCCCTCCGCAGACCGCCAGACCCGATCCCGCCAATCCCCAATCCACAGACCCTCACCGCATCCACTGCAGGCACGCGACTAGCCGCGCCCCCACAATCCCTTGCTGGAACACGCGTAACCGCAGTCACCCTTTCCGACCATGCCGTACCCGAGCACGCCGTACCCGAGCACGGAGTACCCCGACCACGCCGTACCCCGAGCACGCCGGCCCCGGACAGCCGGAGGCCTGCGTCAGCCGGTGACGGGGTGGTGGGTCTTGACTGGGGTTGGGATCGGGGCCATGGGGGCCTGGTCGACCGGGGCGGGGTGGTTTTGAGTGGGGGTTGGTTTGGCGGTGGGCTTGGCGGGCGGCTTGGCGCAGGTTGCTGAGGCCAGGCGGATGATCTGGGCGCCGTTGCCGAGGTTGATTGTCAGGCCGGTGATCGTGAAGGAGCCGTCCGAGCGTTTGGTGCGTTGGTTGACGGTGATCGTGGCCAGCGGGGCCGCCGGGATCGTGACTTCCTGCTTTGTGGTCGGTACGGCGATCTTCTGGCCGAGCAGCGTGAGTGAGCCGATGTCGACGCCGCCGTCGTCGCCGGAGCACCAGACGTTGACGGCGTCGATGCCGAGCAGCGAGCTGGGTGGGGTCAGCAGGAGGTTGCACAGCTCGGGCAGGTTCTTGGCGGGCAGGTCACCCGTGCTCGGAGCCGGGAGTGGAAGACCGAGGTCGGGCAGCGGCAGGTCCGGGATCGGCAAGTCGTTGGCGCCTTGCGCGGGCAGGGTGGCACACGCCTGCTTGAGCTCCGGCGGGACCTTGACCTGGCTGAGGGCGTCCGGGCCGACGATCACGTCGAAGAGCTCGACCGACGCCGAGTCGTTTCCGGCCGTGGCGGTGCCGGCGCGGACGGACAGCAGTGGGTTCTTCGGCAGCTCGAGTGCCGACGTGGTGTGCCGGCGGCCGTCGGCGGATTCGGCGTACGGCGTTTTGTCGATCGGGACCTGTCCTTCCGCGCTGACGGCGTACGCCGAGGACGGCCGGGCCGCCGCGTTGACCACCGGCGAACTGGCGACCAGGCTGAACGCCACCACACCGGTCACGGCCGTGACCGTCAGGACGGTCGGTGCGAAGTGTCGTCGCATCTGCTCTTCCACCTTCATTTGCTGTCGATCAGGACGAGGGTCCCGAGGGGAACCTTCTGCAGGAGGGCGAGTGCCGTCTTCGGCACCCGGACACACCCGGCGCTGACGGCCGCGCCGAAGACGTCCGGCCGGGGCCAGCCGTGGATCGCTACCGTGCCGGGCCCACCGCCGAACGTGTCGAGGGTGGGACTGTGCGCACCGAGCGGCAGTACCACCGGCGAGGCCGAGCGTTTGTTGTCGATGATCGAGCCGAGCAGGAAGGTGCGGCCGGGAGGCGTCGGAGTCTTCCGCGCACCGACACCCGCCTTCCACACACCGAGGCGCCGGCCCTGCCGGAACAGCTCGAGAGTGCGCGAACCCGTGTGCACCCGGATCAGGTACGGCGACGAGGCGCGCTCCAGATCCTGGTCGGGCAACCAGCCGGTCGAGCGGTTCGGCTTCGACGGCAGCAGCACGCGGACCCAGCCATCGGTCTGCTGGACCACGGGCAGCCAGGTCGGACCGAACTGGGTCGGCCCGATCTTGGCGAACGCGTCCGCGTCCGGAGCGGTGTAGACGGCGGTCTCCGCCCGCGGGTGGACGACCAATCCGTCTGTGCCGTCGAACGGTTCAGAGTCCAGTGGAGCGGTGTCGATGGTCGTGTGCGTGGTCGAGCTCGTCAGCGTGCTGAGGTCGACGTCGGGTTCGCCGGCACCGCGGAAACCCACGACCGCGGCGACTCCGAGCACGACCAGCACGGCGAGCGCAGGGATCGAGCTGCCACCCCGCTCGTCGCCCCGTGACCTGCGCATGACCCGCTCCCGTGATCCCCGCCCGGCTGTCGTCCCGGACGAGAATAGGACGATCGGTGAAGTTACGCCACGGTAGAGTGACCGCCAGATGAAGGCCGAGTCCAGCGCGTACTGCGCGGCACGCCTAGTCGGGGTGGTTCTTGTTCCGCCGCTTGAGGTACCGCTCGAACTCGGCGGCGATCGCGTCGCCGGAGGCCTCGGGCAGGTCGGCGGTGTCGCGCTGCTCCTCCAGGGAGTGCACGTACTCGGCGACCTCCGGGTCCTCCTCGCTGAGCTCGTCGGCGCCGCGCTGCCAGGCCCGAGCGAGCTCGGGCAGGTCACCCTCGGGGATCTGCAGGTCCAGCAGCGCCTCGACCTTGCTGAGCAGCGCGAGAGACGCCTTCGGGCACGGGCTGCCGGCGATGTAGTGCGGGATCGCCGACCAGATCGAGACAGCCGGTACGCCGAGGGTGCCGCAGAGGTCGGCGAACACACCGGTGATACCGGTCGGGCCTTCGTACGTCGACGGCTCCAGGCTCCACGACGCAGCCAGCTCCGGGTCGCCCGAGGTGGCCGAGACCGGGATCGGCCGGGTGTGCGGGGAGTCCGCGAGCAGCGCGCCGAGGACCACGACGAGCTGCGAGTTCGACTCGTCGACCACTTCGAGCAGCTCCTGGCAGAAACCGCGCCAGCGCATGTTCGGCTCGATACCGCGAATCAGCACCACGTCCCGGCCGGTGTCGTCGGGGCGGGCCAGGAAGACCCGGGTGGTCGGCCACGTGAGTCGGCGTACGCCGTCCTCATCGAAGCCGACCTGCGGCCGGTTCACCTGGAAGTCGTAGTAGTCCTCAGGGTCGATCGCGGTGACGAGCTCGGCGCCCCACTCCTCGATCAGGTGGTCGACCGCTCCGGTGGCCGCCTCGGCCGCATCGTTCCAGCCCTCGAACGCGGCGATCACGACCGGGTCCCTCAGGTTCGCGAGATCAACCACTCGCAGGCCCCCTGTCGTCTCTGTGCCATCCGGCGGGTTGCCGGAAACCGGACTGCCAGCCTACGTGGTCGCACGGCTCCGTGCGCCGGGTTTCACGTCCAGCGGAAAGTGTCGCGGACGCACGTTCCGGGCCGACTACGATGTGAGACCGGTGTCCATGTCCAAGCCTGGCCCGCCCCCGCCCCGGCCAGGCCCGATCCCTGGAGGTTCCGTGTCCAGAGCCGGCCGGCCCGAGCTTCGCCAGCTGTTGACCGAGCGGGTGGTGGTGGCCGACGGGGCGATGGGCACGATGCTGCAGTCCTACGACCTGTCGCTGGACGAGTTCGAGGGCCACGAGGGCTGTAACGAGATCCTCAACCTGACCCGGCCGGACGTGGTCAAGGCGATCCACACGGCGTACTTCGACGTCGGCGTCGACTGTGTCGAGACGAACACCTTCGGTGCCAACTTCGCCAACCTGGGGGAGTACGGCATCGCCGACCGGATCCACGAACTCAGCGAGGCCGGCGCCCGGCTGGCCCGGGAGGCGGCCGACGCGGCGTCGACCCCCGACCACCCGCGGTTCGTGCTCGGCAGCGTCGGCCCCGGGACCAAGCTCCCGACCCTCGGCCACACCACGTTCACCACCCTGCGGGACGCGTACGCCGAGACCACGCGCGGGCTCATCGACGGGGGAGCGGACGCGATCCTGGTCGAGACCACCCAGGACCTGCTGCAGACCAAGGCGAGTGTGATCGGCGCCCGGAAGGCGCTCGACGCGGCAGGCTCGACGATCCCGGTGATCGTCTCGGTCACGGTCGAGACCACCGGGACGATGCTGCTCGGGTCCGAGATCGGCGCCGCGCTGACCGCGCTGGAGCCGCTCGGCATCGACCTGATCGGCCTGAACTGCGCGACCGGCCCGAAGGAGATGAGCGAGCACCTGCGCTACCTCTCCAAACACTCGACCGTCCCGCTCGCCTGCATGCCGAACGCCGGCCTCCCACAGCTCACCGCCGACGGCGCGTTCTACCCGCTCACGCCGGAGGAGCTCGCCGACGCCCACGAGACCTTCGTGAACAGCTACGGCCTGTCGCTGGTCGGTGGCTGCTGCGGTACGACGCCCGAGCACCTGCGTCAGGTGGTCGAGCGGGTCGGCGGCCGCCCGGTGCGCGAGCGCGATCCCCAGCCCGAGGCGGGCGTGTCGAGCCTGTACCAGCACGTGCCGTTCCGGCAGGACACGTCGTACCTCTCGATCGGGGAGCGGACGAACGCGAACGGCTCGAAGGCGTTCCGGGAGGCGATGCTGGCCGAGGACTGGGAGGGGTGCGTCGAGATCGCCCGGGCCCAGATCCGGGACGGCGCGCACCTGCTCGACCTGTGCGTCGACTACGTCGGCCGGGACGGTGTCGCCGACATGAAGGAGATCGCCGGCCGGCTCGCCACCGCGTCGACGCTGCCGCTCATGCTCGACTCGACCGAGCCCGCCGTACTGCGGGCGGGGCTGGACATGCTCGGCGGCCGCTGCGTGCTGAACTCGGTGAACTTCGAGGACGGCGAGGCCGAGGACTCCCGCTTCGCCCGGATCGCGGGGCTCGCCCGGGAGTACGGCGCCGCCGTCGTCGCGCTGACCATCGACGAGGAGGGCCAGGCGCGGACCGCCGCGAAGAAGGTCGCGATCGCGGAGCGGCTGCTGGAGACGCTGGAGCGCGACTACGGGATCGCCGGTCACGACGTCCTGGTCGACTGCCTGACGTTCACGCTGGCGACCGGGCAGGAGGAGTCGCGGCGGGACGGGATCGAGACGATCGAGGCCATCCGGGAGCTGAAGAGGCGGCGGCCCGACGTACAGACCGTGCTCGGTCTGTCGAACATCTCCTTCGGCCTCAACCCGGCGGCGCGGCACGTGCTGAACTCCGTCTTCCTGCACGAGTGTGTGCAGGCCGGTCTGGACTCGGCGATCGTGCACGCGAGCCGGATCATGCCGGTGGCGAAGATCCCGGACGACCAGCGTGAGGCCGCGCTGGACCTGATCTATGACCGGCGGCGCGAGGGGTACGACCCGTTGCAGCGGCTGCTGGAGCTGTTCGCGGACGTGAAGACGTCGGACCTGAAAGCGAGCAAGCTGGAGGAGCTGGCCGCGCTGCCGGTGGCCGAGCGGCTGAAGCAGCGGATCATCGACGGCGAGCGCAACGGGGTCGAAGGCGATCTGGACCAGGCGCTGACCGACAAGAGTGCGCTGGACATCATCAACGACGATCTGCTCGCCGGGATGAAGGTGGTCGGCGAGCTGTTCGGCTCCGGCCAGATGCAATTGCCGTTCGTGCTGCAGTCGGCCGAGGTGATGAAGACGTGTGTCGCGTACCTCGAACCGCATATCGAGAAGACCGACGACGAAGGCAAGGGCACGATCGTGCTGGCCACGGTCAAGGGCGATGTGCACGACATCGGCAAGAACCTGGTCGACATCATCCTGACCAACAACGGCTACAGCGTGGTCAACCTCGGCATCAAGCAGCCCGTGAACGCGATCCTGGAGGCGGCCGAGGAGCACAAGGCCGACGTGATCGGCATGTCCGGCCTCCTGGTGAAGTCGACCGTGGTGATGAAGGAGAACCTCGAGGAGCTGAACCAGCGCGGCCTGGCCAAGCGCTGGCCGGTCCTGCTCGGCGGTGCCGCCCTCACCCGCGCGTACGTCGAGCAGGACCTCGGCAACCTGTTCGAAGGCGAGGTCCGGTACGCGCGGGATGCCTTCGAGGGACTGCGGTTGATGGATGCCGCGATGGCGGTGAAGCGTGGCGTGCCGGGGGCCGCGCTGCCCGAGCGTCGCGAGCGCCGGGTGCGCTCCTCGACCCGGGTTCTCGACCGGCCGCTCGACGAGGTGCCGGCCCGCTCGGATGTCGCCGTGGACAACGTCGTACCGGCGCCGCCGTTCTGGGGTTCGCGGATCGTGAAGGGCATCCCGCTGGCCGACTACTCCGGCTATCTGGACGAGCGGGCCACCTTCCTCGGTCAGTGGGGTCTGCGTGGCACCCGCGGCGCCGATGGGCCGTCGTACGACGAACTCGTCGAGACCGAGGGCCGGCCGCGGCTGCGGTTGTGGATGGACCGGATCCTGACCGAGGGAATCATGGAGGCGGCCGTCGTGTACGGGTACTGGCCGTGCTACTCCGAGGGGAACGCGCTCGTCGTCCTGGATCCGTCCGATCACCGCGAGCTGCACCGGTTCGAGTTCCCGCGGCAGCGGCGCGACCGGTTCCTGTGCCTGGCGGACTTCTTCCGGCCGAAGGAGTCCGGTGAGCTCGACGTGGTCGCGTTCCACCTGGTCACGATGGGGCAGAAGGTCGCCGAGGTGACCGGCGAGCTGTTCGCCCGCAACGCCTACCGCGACTACCTGGAGCTGCACGGGTTGTCGGTGCAGCTGACCGAGGCGTTGGCCGAGTACTGGCATGCCCGCGTCCGCGACGAGCTCGGGTTCGGCCGGGAGGACGGCGACCTGGACGGGATGCTGCGGGACCAGGCGTACCGGGGTTCGCGGTACTCGTTCGGGTACCCGGCATGTCCGGACTTGGAGGACCGCGAGAAACTGGTGCGGTTGCTCGAGCCGGAACGGATCGGCGTACACCTATCTGAGGAGTTGCAGTTGCACCCGGAACAATCCACCGACGCCTTGGTGGTCCACCACCCCGAAGCAAAGTACTTCAACGCCTCATGAGTCTCGGTGCAGTGTTGTGGGACATGGATGGGACGTTGGTCGACTCGGAGAAGGTCTGGGCGGAGGTGCAGATCGAGCTGCTCGGCTCGCTCGGCGCGATCTGGACCGTTGAGGACTGCATGCACCTGGTCGGCAGCGACCTGCGGGATGCGGTGCAGGTCTGGATGTCGCGGATCCCGGTCGGCGCGATCACGGCCGAGGAGCTGGCCGAGCGGATGTTCCGCGCGGTGGTCGACGCGCTGAAACAGGAGGTCGAGTTCCGGCCGGGTGCGCTGGACCTGCTGCAGGCGTTGCGCAAGGAGGAAGTGCCTTGCGCCTTGGTGTCGGCGTCGTACCGGGTGATGATCGACGCTGTGCTCCCGCACCTGCCGCCGGACCCGTTCGACGTGATCGTCGCCGGGGACGAGGTGACGCAGGGCAAGCCGCACCCAGAGCCGTACCTGACCGCGGCCGCGAAGCTCGGCGTCGATCCGGCCCAGTGCGTGGTGATCGAGGACTCGAACACCGGCGCCGAGGCCGGTACGGCGGCCGGCGCCTACGTAGTCGCCGTACCGCAGTGGGTGACGATCCCGGAGGCACCCCGGCGGCTCGTCGTCGACTCGCTCGAACCGCTCACCCCGGAGTCACTGCGCGACTTGCTCCGCTGACGCGTTACCGTCACTTGGTGCCATGTCCCGTGGTGACGACTGCCGCCATCGTTGAAGCCCTCGTCACCACGGGACACTTGGGGCAGTTACTGGGGTATTGGGCTGGGGAAGGGTGAGATGGTGATCGTGTCGTGGTGCCGGGTCGCGGTGACGGCCGCGCTCGTGCTGGCGCTGGCCGGTTGTGGCGAGCCGGACGACAACGCGCCGCACCAGGGCAGCGAAACGCCGAAGGCGATGGTGGTGCGGGTCGCCACCACCGACACGATCAGCTCGCTCGACCCGGCCGGGCCGTACGACGTCGGCTCGCGGACCGTCCAGGCGAACCTGTACCAGACGCTGCTGACGATCATGCCCGGCAAGCCGACCCCGGTGCCGGACGCCGCGGACTGCCAGTTCGACTCGCCGACGACGTACACCTGCAGTTTGAAGGAAGGCCTGACCTTCCCGAACGGGCACGAGCTGACCTCGTCGGACGTGAAGTTCAGCTTCGAGCGGATGCTCCGGCTGCGGAACCCGACCGGCGCGGCCGCAATGTTCTCCTCGCTCACCTCGGTCAGTACGCCGGACGACCTGACCGCGGTGTTCAACCTGAAGCGCCCGGACGCGCGGCTGCCGTACCTGCTGACCACGACCGCCGGGTCGATCGTGGACGAGGAGTTCTACCCGGCGAACAAGCTGCTCGACACCAAGGCGATGGGCAGTGGGCCGTACCAGCTGACGGCGTACCGGCCGGGGCAGACGATCACGCTCGGGCGGTTCGACAAGTACAAGGGTCCGCGCGGCGCCCGGAACGACGGTGTCGAGATCACCCTGGTGAAGGACTCGACCGCGCTGTACCAGGCGATCACCACCGGGAAGGCCGACCTGGCGTTCCACGGCTTCGGCCCGAGCATGCTGGAGAAGCTGCGCAAGGCCGAGCAGCTGCAGGTGGTCGAGGCCGACTACGCCGCGATCCGTTTCTTCGCGTTCCAGATGAAGTCGCTGACCGCCCGCAAACCCGCCGTACGCCGGGCCGTCGCCCAGCTGATCGACCGTCCGGCGATCGTGAAGAAGGCGTACGGCGACCACGTGACGCCGCTGTACTCGGTGGTCCCGCCGGGGTTCGGCGGCCAGGCCGACACGTTCAAGACCGAGTACAACCAGCCGAGCAAGGCCGCGGCCGCAGCGATCCTCAGACAAGCGGGGATCGCCGTACCGGTGCCGCTGACGGTCGGCTGGACGCCGGTGGAGTACGGCGCCGGCGCGAAGAACGAGGTGCTCGAGCTGAAGCGGCAGCTGGAGGCCTCGGGCCTGTTCCGGGTGACGTTGCGAAGCGCGGAGTGGCCGCAGTACCAGCAGCTCACCCGGGCCGGGGCGTACGACCTGTACCACGGTGGGTGGATCCCGGAGTACCCGGACGCGGACGACTACCTGGCGCCGTTCGTCCGGACCGGCGCGGTGTTCAACAACGGCTACCGGTCGGCGGCGGCCACCGCGCTGCTGGAGCAGGAGACGACCGAGCAGAACGGGCTCGAGCGGGACAAGCTGGTGAGTCAGCTACAGGGTGTGCTCGCCAAGGAGGCGCCGGTGATCCCGAGCTGGCAGGGCCGGCTCACGGTGGTCGCCGGCAAGGATCTGGAAAACGTCGACGCGGCGCTGAATCCGCTCTCGTTCCTGTACCTGTCCGGCCTCCGTCGGTGATCACCGGCGTGACACAAAAATGCCATGACAGTAACGGTTCGCGAGAGCCCCGCGACCGTGGGTACGACACCGTGGTTTACTGCCGAATGTCCACAATACGGGACGATTTCCTGACGATCACGATCGGGCAACGCAGCACTTTCCGCGTTTGACTCCGGCGTGTAATGGCGGCAGGTTAAGGCGGCAGCCACTACTACCGGTGGTCGTTGGAGTCGAATCGAAGGAAACAGAGGAACTCATCGCGTGAGCACGCCACTCGAGGTCGAGCCGGGATCGTCGGCAGCCGAGCCGGAGGCCGTACTCCAAGGCGTCCGCAAGATCGAGGGCCGGTCGCTGTGGCAGATCTCCTGGATGCGGCTCAAGCGCGACAAGGTCGCCATCGTCGGCGGCTTCTTCGTCCTGTTCCTGGTCCTGGTCGCGATCTTCGCGCCGCTGATCTGCAAGCTGTTCGGGGTCACGCCGAACGACTTCCACCAGGACCTGGTCGACCCGTCGCTGCAGACGTCGATCGGGAAGTGGAACGGGATCAGCCGGGACCACCCGTTCGGGATCGAGCCGGTGAACGGCCGCGACATCTTCGCCCGGATCGTGTACGGCGCCCGGATCTCGCTGCTGATCGCGTTCCTGGCGACCCTGCTGTCGGTCGTGATCGGCACCGTGATGGGTATCGTCGCCGGCTACTTCGGCGGCTGGGTGGACACGCTGATCAGCCGTTTGATGGACATCTTCCTGGCGTTCCCGCTGGTGCTGTTCGCGCTGGCGCTGGTCGGCGCCGTACCGGACAAGCTGCTCGGGCTGAGCGGTGACGCCCTGCGGGTGGCGCTGATCGTCTTCATCATCGGTTTCTTCAGCTGGCCGTACATCGGCCGGATCATCCGCGGTCAGACGCTGTCGCTGCGGGAACGGGAGTTCGTCGACGCGGCCCGGAGCCTCGGCGCCCGCCGGCCGTACATCCTGTTCACCGAGCTGCTGCCGAACCTGATCGCCCCGATCCTGGTGTACGCGACCCTGCTGATCCCGACGAACGTGCTGTTCGAGGCGGCGCTGTCGTACCTCGGTGTCGGTGTCCGGCCGCCGACGGCCAGCTGGGGCGACATGCTGTCCACAGCGGCGAACTGGTACCAGGTCGAGCCGCTCTACATGGTTCCGCCCGGCTTGGCCATCTTCGTCACGGTGCTGGCCTTCAACCTGTTCGGCGACGGGCTACGGGACGCCCTCGACCCGCGCTCGCGATAACGACTTCTCTCCAATCAGGGAGCCTGGCTCTCACGAAAAAAGGGGTGCAACAAGAGATGAGATGGAATCGCATCACGACGGCGACCGCCGTCAGTGCGGCCGTCGCGTTGAGCCTGGTGGCTTGCGGGGGCAGCGACAACGGAGGCTCCGGAGGGTCAGGCGGCGGCGGGAACACCACGACGGCGGAGTTCGACGCGGCCGTCAAGGGCGTCTACAGCCCGAGCGACAAAAAGGGTGGCACGCTCCGGATGGCCATCACGGAGAAGTGGGACTCCACCGACCCCGGTGACACCTACTACGGCCTGTCCTGGAACCTTGTCCGCAACTACGTGCGACCGCTGATGGTCTTCAAGTCGGCTCCGGGCAAGGAGGGTGCGGAGGTCGTTCCGGACCTCGCCGAGGCCGCTGGTGTACCGAGCAACGATGCCAAGACCTGGACCTACAAGATCCGCAAGGGCATCAAGTTCGAGGACGGCACCGAGGTCAAGGCCAAGGACGTCAAGTACGCCGTCGCCCGCTCCCTGGACAAGGCGACGCTGCCGAACGGCCCGACGTACTTCAACGACTTCCTGCTGGACGTGCCGAAGGGCTACAGCGTCTACAAGGACCCGACGATGGCCGGTATCGCCAAGGCCATCCAGACGCCGGACGACTACACCATCGTCTTCAATCTGAACAAGTCCTTCTCCGGCTTCGACTACTTCGCTCAGCTGCCGGCCACCGCTCCGGTGCCGCAGGCGAAGGACAACGGTTCGAAGTACCAGTTGCACCCGATCTCCACCGGCCCGTACAAGTTCGAGAGCCACGACCCGAACAAGGGCCTCAGCCTGATCCGCAACGACCAGTACGACCCGTCGACCGACCCGAACTCGGGCCGGAAGGCGCTGCCGGACAAGATCACGGTCGCCTACAACGTCAACGGCGCCGACATCGACAACCGGCTGCAGTCCGGTGACCTCGACGTCGACATCGCCGGCACCGGCGTGCTCGCGGAGACCCAGGCCAAGATCCTGGCGAACCCGCAGCTGAAGGCCAAGGCCGACAACGTGCCCGCGCCGCGGCTGAACTTCACCGTGTTCAACAGCGAGGTCAAGCCGCTCGACAACGTCGACTGCCGCAAGGCGATCCTGTACGCCGCCGACCACGAGGGTTACCAGCGGGCGTACGGCGGTCCGATCGGTGGCGACATCGCCACGAACCTGATGCCGCCGCTGGTCACCGGGGCGGAGAAGTTCGACGACTACGGCTTCGAGAAGGACAAGAACGGCAACGTCGACAAGGCCAAGGAGGCTCTGACGGCGTGCGGCATGCCGCAGGGCTTCAGCACCAACATCGCCTACCGGGCGGACCGGCCGAAGGAGAAGGCGGTCGCGGAGTCGCTGCAGCAGTCGCTGAAGCGGGTCGGCATCAACCTGACCCCGAAGGGCTTCCCGACCGGCGACTACACCAAGCTGTACGCCGGCAAGCCGGACTACGCGAAGGCGAACAACCTCGGCCTGATCGTCTACAGCTGGGGCGCTGACTGGCCGGACGGTTTCGGCTTCCTGAGCCAGATCGTGGACAGCCGGGTCATCCGGGCCACCGGTGGTAACACCAACCTGGGCATCCGGATCCCGGAGGTCGACCAGCTGATCGACCAGGCGCTGAAGGAGACCGACAAGGCCAAGCGCGAGAAGATCTGGGTCGACGTCGACAAGAAGGTCATGGAGCAGGCCGCCGTACTGCCGGGCATCTGGGCCAAGGGCCTGCTGTTCCGTCCGGACACGCTGGCCAATGTGTACGTCAGCGACAGCCAGAACATGTACGACTACGCGGGCATCGGCCTGAAGTAGTCCCTCGGTTGCCCTGACCAACATTCGCCAGCAGAGGTAGGTGAAGGCTGACGGTGGCCGGTGATCCGCAGGATCACCGGCCACCACGCCGAGCACGGTGTTCGCATATCTGGTCCGCCGGGTGATCGGAGCAGTGGTCCTGCTCTTCATCGTCACGGCCGTCACGTTCTCGATCTTCTTCCTGGTCCCCAAGCTCGGCGGTGCGTCCGCCGACGACCTGGCCTCGCGCTACGTCGGCAAGAGCGCGGGTCAGGAGCAGATCCACGAGACCGCAGTCAAGCTCGGGTTCACCGATCCCCTCTACGAGCAGTACGGCCGCTTCGTGAAGGGACTGTTCGCTGGTCAGGAGTACAACTACGGGCCGGCGACGGAGCACTGCCCGGCGCCGTGCTTCGGCTACTCGTTCCTGACCCAGCAGCCGGTCTGGCCGGACCTGGTCAACCGACTACCGGTGACCGCGTCACTGGCGGCCGGCGCGGCGTTCATCTGGCTCGTCACCGGAGTCGGCACGGGGATCGTGTCAGCCCTCAAACGCGGGTCCGCGCTGGACCGGTCACTCATGTCGGTGGCGCTGGCCGGTGTCTCGCTACCGATCTTCTTCACCGGTCTGCTGTCCCTGTCGATCTTCAGCTATGGGCTCGGCTGGACGGCCCAAGGCGGGACGAACCCGATCGACGCGTCCAACCCGCTCTGGTGGGCGTACGACCTGATCCTTCCGTGGGTCACGCTCGCGTTCCTCTACGCGGCGGCGTACGCGCGACTCACCCGGGCCGGCATGCTCGAGACGATGAACGAGGACTTCGTCCGGACCGCCCGGGCCAAGGGGCTGACGGAGCGGGACGTGGTGATGAAGCACGGACTGCGGTCCGCGCTGACACCGATCCTGACCATCTTCGGTCTCGACCTGGGGCTGTTGCTGGGCGGTGCGATCCTGACCGAGACGACGTTCTCGCTGCCGGGCCTCGGCCAGTACGCCGTCATCGCGCTGCGGGCGAACGACCTGCCCAAGGTGCTCGGTGTGACGCTGATCGCGGCGTTCTTCATCGTGCTGGCGAACCTGATCGTCGATCTCCTGTACGCCGTCGTCGACCCGAGAGTGCGGATCTCGTGACCGAACCCCAAGACCAAGCTCAGGACACTGTCCAGCGGATCGATCGCGGCGAGGCCTTCCTGGACGTCCGCGACCTGAAGGTGCACTTCCCGACCGACGACGGTGTGGTGAAGTCGGTCGATGGGATCTCGTTCAAGCTCGAGCGGGGCAGGACGCTCGGCATCGTGGGGGAGTCCGGCTCGGGCAAGAGCGTGACCAGCCTGTCGATCATGGGCCTGCACCCGCCGGGCGTCGCGAAGATCAGCGGTGAGATCTTCCTCGACGGCCAGGACCTGATCTCGTCCAGCCGGGAAGAGGTCCGCCGGCTGCGCGGTAAGCGGATGGCGATGATCTTCCAGGACCCGCTGTCGGCGATGCACCCGTTCTACACGGTCGGTCACCAGATCGTCGAGGCGTACCGGGTGCACAACCAGGTGAGCAAGCAGGTCGCGCGCAAGCACGCGATCGAGATGCTCGACCGGGTCGGCATCCCGCAACCGGACAAGCGGGTGGACGCCTACCCGCACCAGTTCTCCGGCGGTATGCGGCAGCGCGCGATGATCGCGATGGCGCTGTCCTGCGACCCCGACCTGCTGATCGCGGACGAGCCGACCACCGCGCTCGACGTGACCGTGCAGGCACAGATCCTGGATCTGATCCGGGACCTGCAGCGCGAGTTCAACTCCGCGGTCATCATCATCACCCACGACCTCGGTGTGGTCGCCGAGCTGGCCGACGACATCCAGGTGATGTACGCCGGCCGGGCGATCGAGTACAGCAGCGCCGAGGACATCTTCGACCGGCCGCAGCATCCGTACACCTGGGGTCTGCTCGGCTCGATGCCGCGGATCGACCGGGAGCGCAGCGAGCGGCTGATCCCGATCAAGGGCACCCCGCCGAGCCTGATCAACGTGCCGTCGGGCTGCGCCTTCAACCCGCGCTGCAACTACGCCCACCTGAACGGCGGCGCGAGCGAGACCGAGCGGCCCGAGCTGCTGGACATCGGCGGCGGCCACCTGGTCGCGTGCCACCTCTCCCCGGAAGAGCGCAAGAAAGCGTGGGAGACCGACATCAAGCCGAAGCTGTGACGGGACGACGACTGTGACGACTGTGAAATCTGGGAACACCGAACCCACCGCCGTCCCGGGCGTCACCGAGCCCAAGCTCGGTGAGGAACTGCTCTCGGTCAACGGCCTGGTGAAGCACTTCCCGATCCGCAAGGGCCTGCTGCAGCGGCAGACCGGCGCCGTCCAGGCCGTCGACGGTCTGACCTTCAACGTGACCCGTGGCGAGACCCTGTCGCTGGTGGGGGAGTCCGGCTGTGGCAAGACCACCACCGGCCGGCTGCTCACCCGGCTGCTGGAGCCGACGTCCGGCCAGATCGTCTTCGAGGGCAGGGACATCAGTCACCTCCGCGAGGGGCAGATGCGGCCGCTGCGGCGGGACGTGCAGATGATCTTCCAGGACCCGTACGGCTCGCTCAACCCGCGGCACACGGTCGGCAAGATCGTCGGGGCGCCGTACAAGCTGCAGAAGGTGAAGACCGAGCAGGGCACGAAGAGGGCCGTGCAGGAGTTGCTCGAGCTGGTCGGCCTGAGCCCGGAGCACTACAACCGGTACCCGCACGAGTTCTCCGGCGGTCAGCGCCAGCGCATCGGTATCGCCCGTACGCTCGCCCTCCGCCCGAAGCTGATCGTCGCCGACGAGCCGGTGTCCGCGCTGGACGTGTCGATCCAGGCGCAGGTGGTCAACCTGCTCGAGGACCTGCAGAGCGAGTTCGACCTGACGTACGTGATGATCGCCCACGACCTGTCCGTCGTACGGCACGTCTCGGACCGGGTCGCGGTGATGTACCTGGGCAAGATCGTCGAGCTCGCCGACCGGGTCGACCTGTACGAGAAGCCGATGCACCCCTACACGGTGGCGCTGCTCTCGGCGGTCCCGATCCCGGACACCAAGCGCAAGGCCAAGCAGGAACGCATTCGCCTGGTCGGCGACGTTCCCAGCCCGATCAACCCACCGCCCGCCTGCCGCTTCCACACCCGCTGCTGGAAAGCCCAAGACATCTGCAAGACCACCGAGCCGCCGCTCCTGCAGCTCGCGCCCGGCCACCAGGCTGCCTGCCACTTCCCGGAGAACCAGCCCTCGAACAAGCCGGTAGCCGCAGCCCCGAGTCCCGACACCGACACCGACTGACTTCAGTGACCGGTCAGGTTGGCCGGTGTTGCCGCGAGGAGAAGCCGGGCGATCAGAGCGTGACCGGCGGCGTTCGGGTGATCGCCGTCGGATGCGAGCAGGTTGGTGACGTCCACGCTCTCGAACGGTCCGTAGAGATCGACGTAGACGGCTCGGCCGGAGCGTGCGGTTGATGCGATGACCGTGTTGACCCGGCGGGTGAGTTGGGTTGTCGCGGCCCGGCCGCTGGCGGGGAACGAGCGGCGTGCCACTTGGCCGTCCTGGAAGACGTTCCAGTAGCCGGTGATCAGGATCGTGGTCGGTTGTCCGTCGCGCAGAGCGTGGATGCGGTCGAGGATCCGGTCCAGGTTCGTGGTGAGTTGTCCGAGCTCGTCGGACACGCATCCGGTGCCGGTGCAGTGGCCGCTGGTGATGTCGTCATGGTGGTCGCCGAAGTCATTGGCCCCGATGGTGAGCAGTACGACGTCAGCCGATGCCGTCGCCAGCTCGGTGGGGGAGTTGTGCTGGTCGAGGCGGCTGAGGAGGCCGGTGGAGTCGAGGCCGGCGGCACCCAGGTTGTCGACGGTGACCGGCGCGTCGGTGCGGGCGCGCAGGAGGTCGCCGTAGATGTCCGGGAAGGGGGCACAGCCGCAGTTGCGGCCGGAGGTGACGGAGTCTCCGAGAGCCACGACGCGGAGCTGAGCGGCGGCGGAGAGCGATGACCGTCGGACCTCGCTGACCGTGTCGCCACCGGCCAGAATGCCGATGAGCGCAGTGATCAGCAGCGCGGCCGCGAGTCGTCGGAGCTGACGGATCACGCCGGTCTCGACGACCTCGCCGGATGGTCAGCGGGGGTCAGCTGGTCCACGAGCCAAGGGTAGGCGGACGCGAACGCTGGTCCCGCGAACTGCCAGACGTGCCTGCCGGGAGAGATCTCGACTCGGGACCAGATGCCCACCTTGGCCGCGGCCTTGGACAGTTCCTCGGCCTCGTGCTGATGGCTGATCTCTGCGGTACTGGTCAGGAAGAGGCCGCTCACGCCGTGGTACGGGCCATGGGCACGCATCACCAGGAGCGGTTCGTTCGCCTTCTCGGCAGCGACGTTCCCGCCGTACAGGTCGTGCAGGGTCTGCGCGGGATTGCCGCTGTTCGGGGCCAGGTCGCCGGAGATGTCGACGAAGTGGGTGAACGTCGACGGATGCTCGACGACCAGGTCGAGAGCACAGGTGCCGCCCATCGAGAATCCGGCCACGGCCCATTGGCGGGGATCCCGAGAGGCGCCGAACGTGTTCTCGACGAAACGCGGGATGTCCTGGTCGAGGTGGTCGGCGGAGTTTCCGCGCGGTCCGTTCACGCACTCGGTGTCGTTGTCGAAGTTCGCTATCGGGTCGGTGAAGACCAGGATGGGAGCGTACCCGTGGTGCCGGCGTGCGTACGCGTCGGACACCTGTACGGCGTTGCCGAGCCGGACCCAGTCACCCGGACCGCCGCGCTCGCCGCCGATCAGCTCGACCACTGGGAGCGCGGGCCGATGGTGGCCCTGGAACCAGATCGGCGGCAGGTAGACCAGCTCCTGCCGATGCCTGAAACCGCTGTACGCCGGTGGGATGTTCACCGCGACCAGCCGTCCGGCCGGCGGCAGCTTCGCCGTACCGGTGTCGTGGGCCAGTCCCGACATGGATACCTGCCCCGGCAGCGCTGAGTCGGTCCAGTCGTTCACCGCAGAGTCGATGGTCGGGTAGTAACCGACGAACTGGTTGATCTGGTTGACGCACACCAGCGTCGCGAGCGCCGCCGCCAGAACCGCCGTCCCGCGCCGCCACCACCGAGCGCTCCGCCACCCGGCGGCCAGCAGGATCAGTGCACCGAGCGCGGCCCCGAACCACAACCACACCCGGAACGGCAACGGATCCGTGATCCCGAGCAGGCGCGTCCCCGGGTACGCCGCGATCAGCGTTCCCAGGACAGCTCCGCCCACGATCAACGGCACCGACCGCGATCGCCACCGCCGATTCCGCCACCCCACCGCGACCAGCAAGACTCCCACGGCGATGACGTCGAGCGTCGCCGGAAACCAACCCGCAAGCAGCGACACGTTCATCCAACCCTCCAGAACCCGAGTAGACCCACACCCCAGACGCCAACCGCCGCCAATCGGTTGGCAAGGTGAGATCCTCGGCACACGGCTGGGGCGTTCGACAATGTCGAACGGGGAGCGTTGTGCAGTCTCGCGATCACTCTTAGATTCCAGCCAGCCGTGGTCGTCACGGTGTGGAAGGGAGGCTAAGGCATGGCTACGACCGAAGCGGTCAAGGCGAAGACCCTCCTGGGGGAGTGTGCCGCCGAGCTCGCGGGCACGTTCATCCTGATCCTGTTCGGCTGCGGTGTGGTGGCGCAGGTGGTGGCCGGGGGCGAGGGCCTCGGGGACCACGACTCCATCGCGTGGGCCTGGGGTATCGGCGTGACCCTGGGCATCTACACCGCGGGCCGGATGACCGGCGCGCACCTGAACCCGGCGGTGACGATCGCGCTGGCGGCGTTCCGCGGGTTCAGCTGGAAGAAGGTGCTGCCGTACTCGGTGGCCCAGTTCCTCGGGGCGTTCCTGGCGGCGCTCGTGGTTCGCTGGAACTACACCGAGGCACTGAACAAGTTCGATCCCGGGCTCACGATCAAGAGCCAGGGCGTGTTCTCCACCCTGCCGGGTAACGGCAGCCTGGATCTCGGTGTCGGCATGTGGGGCGGCTTCCGGGACCAGATCATCGGTACGGCGATCCTGATGTTCGTCATCCTGGCGATCACCGACCTGCGCAACACGTCCCCGGCGGCGAACCTGGCGCCGTTCATCGTCGGCCTGCTGGTGGTCGGCATCGGGATGGCGTGGGGCACCAACGCGGGCTACGCGATCAACCCGGCCCGTGACTTCGGGCCCCGGCTGGCCTCCTTCTTCACCGGGTACGGAGGGGCCTTCAAAGATCAGTTCGGGGATCTGTATTTCTGGGTGCCGATCGTGGCGCCGATCATCGGGGCGCTGGTCGGCGCGTTCCTGTACGACCTGCTGGTCGGCCGCAACCTGCCGATCGCCGACGAGGAAGAAGAGCCGGGCCGGATCCCGGAGGAGAGGGCAGCATGACCTGCGTGACCACGTGTGAGGAGAGGACTATCCATGGCTGACTTCGTCGGTGCCGTCGACCAGGGCACCACGAGCACCCGCTTCATGATCTTCGATCACTCCGGCAACGAGGTGGGCATCCACCAGCTGGAGCACGAGCAGATCCTGCCGCAGGCCGGCTGGGTCGAGCACAACCCGGTGGAGATCTGGGAGCGGACCAGCTCGGTGATCCGGACCGCGATGAACGCGAAGGGTCTGCAGGCCAGTGACCTGGCCGCGCTCGGCATCACCAACCAGCGCGAGACCGCGGTGGTCTGGAACCGCAGGACCGGGCGGCCGTACTACAACGCGATCGTCTGGCAGGACACCCGGACCGACCGGATCGCCTCCGCGCTCGACCGCGACGGCCGGGGCGACGTGATCCGGCAGAAGGCCGGGCTGCCGCCGGCGACGTACTTCTCGGCCGGCAAGGTGCAGTGGATCCTGGAGAACGTCGACGGCGTGCGCGAGGCGGCCGAGGCGGGTGACGCCGTCTTCGGCAACACCGACACCTGGCTGCTGTGGAACCTCACCGGCGGCGTCGACGGCGGTGTCCATGTCACCGACGTGACGAACGCCAGCCGGACCATGCTGATGAACCTGGAGACGCTCGACTGGGACGACGAGCTGATCTCGTTCTTCAACATCCCGCGGCAGATGCTGCCGGAGATCCGCCCCTCGTCGGACCCGAACAAGTACGGCGAGACACTGGCGAACGGACCGGTGGGCGGCGTGGTGCCGCTGACCGGTGACCTCGGCGACCAGCAGGCGGCGACCGTCGGCCAGGTCTGCTTCAACCCGGGTGAGGCCAAGAACACCTACGGCACCGGTAACTTCATGCTGCTGAACACCGGCACCGAGCTGGTCCGGTCGAAGGCCGGCCTGCTCAGCACGATGTGCTACAAGTTCGGCGACGAGGCGCCGGTGTACGCGCTCGAGGGTTCGATCGCGGTGACCGGCTCGGCGGTCCAGTGGCTGCGCGACCAGCTCGGCATCATCTCCGGTGCGAGCGAGACCGAGACGCTGGCCCGGCAGGTCGCGGACAACGGCGGGGTGTACTTCGTGCCCGCGTTCTCCGGCCTGTTCGCGCCGTACTGGCGCTCCGACGCCCGGGGCGCGATCGTCGGCCTGTCCCGGTTCAACACCAACGCCCACCTGGCTCGCGCAACACTGGAAGCGATCTGCTACCAGAGCAAGGACGTGGCGGACGCGATGGAGAAGGACTCCGGGGTGAAGCTCGAGGTGCTCAAGGTGGACGGTGGTGTCACCGCGAACGAGCTCTGCATGCAGATGCAGGCCGACATCCTCGGCGTCTCGGTGAGCAAGCCGGTGGTCGCGGAGACCACCGCGCTCGGGGCGGCCTACGCGGCCGGCCTGGCCGTCGGGTTCTGGAAGAACAAGGACGAGCTGGTGCAGAACTGGAACGAGGACAAGCGGTGGGAGCCGCAGTGGGACGACGAGCAGCGGGCCCAGGGGTACGCCGGCTGGCAGAAGGCGGTCCAGCGCACTCTTGACTGGGTCGACGTCGACTGATTGACACGCAACAGATTCGGAAGGAACAGCACAGTGGGCGCAGTGGCTCTGTCACCGCAAGCGAGGGCCGAGGCCATCGACGCGATGGCCGACGGACGGGAACTGGACGTCCTGGTGATCGGTGGCGGGGTGGTCGGCGCCGGGTCGGCCCTCGACGCCGCGACCCGGGGCCTGACCACCGGGCTGCTGGAGGCGCGCGACTTCGCGAGCGGCACCTCCAGCCGGTCCAGCAAGTTGGTGCATGGTGGCCTGCGCTACCTGGAGATGCTCGACTTCCGGCTGGTGCACGAGGCGTTGCAGGAGCGTGGGCTGCTCCTGCAACGCCTGGCACCGCACCTGGTGAAGCCGGTGCCGTTCCTCTACCCGCTGCAGCACCGCGGGTGGGAGCGGTTGTACGCCGGCGCCGGTGTCGCCCTGTACGACGGAATGGCGGTCAGCTCGGGTCTCGGCGCCGGGCTGCCGATCCACCGGCACCTGACCCGGCGCGGCGCGATGCGGCTGGTGCCGAGCCTGAAGAAGTCGGCCCTGGTCGGCGCGATCCAGTACTACGACGCCCAGGTCGACGACGCCCGGCACACCATGGAGCTGGCCCGGACGGCAGCGTCGTACGGCGCTCATGTCGCCAACCGGGTCAAGGTCACCGGGTTCCTGCGGCAGGGCGAGCGGGTGACCGGGGTGCAGGCGAAGGACCTGGAGAGTGGCCGCGAGTTCGAGGTCCGGGCCAAGCAGGTCGTGAACGCGACCGGGGTGTGGACCGATGACACCCAGGCGATGGTCGGCGAGCGCGGTCAGTACCACGTCCGCGCGTCGAAGGGGATCCACCTGGTCGTCCCGAAGGACCGGATCCAGTCCAGCACCGGGATGATCCTGCGGACCGAGAAGTCGGTGCTGTTCATCATCCCGTGGGGCCGGCACTGGCTGATCGGCACCACGGACACCGACTGGAACCTGGACAAGGCGCACCCGGCCGCGACCAGCAAGGACATCGAGTACCTGCTCGACCACGTCAACGCGGTCCTGAACACCCCGTTGACCCGCGAGGATGTCGAAGGCGTGTACGCCGGACTGCGCCCGCTGCTGGCCGGTGAGTCGGAGAGTACGTCGAAGCTGTCCCGCGAGCACGTCGTCGCACACGCCGCGCCGGGTCTCGTGGTGGTTGCCGGCGGCAAGTACACGACGTATCGGGTGATGGCCAAGGACGCGATCGACGCGGTCGCGAACGCCCTCGACGGGCGGGTGCCGAAATGCACCACCAAGAACATCCCGCTGGTCGGTGCCGACGGCTACCACGCGCTGTGGAACCAGCGGCACCTGATCGCGCAACGGTCCGGCCTGCACGTCGCCCGGATCGAGCACCTGCTCAACCGGTACGGCACCCTGATCGACGAGGTCCTCGAGCTGGTGGCGGAGGACCCGGCGCTGGGTGAGCAGCTACCCGGCACGCAGGACTACCTCAAGGCCGAGATCGTGTACGGCGCCAAGGCCGAAGGCGCTCGTCACCTCGACGACATCCTGGCCCGGCGGACCCGGATCTCCATCGAGGCCTGGGATCGCGGCGTCGGGGCGGCCGAGGCCGCGGCCCGGCTGGTGGCACCCGTCCTCGGCTGGGACGAGGCGACGATCGAGCGCGAGGTGTCGTTCTACCTGCGCCGGGTCCAGTCCGAGCGAGACTCCCAGGACCAGCCCGACGACGAGTCCGCCGACAAGGTCCGCCTGGAGGCCCCGGATATCGTGTCCCCTGCCTGACGTCTGGACGGTGCGGTCCTCCCATGGCTTACTCGGAAGTGGGTGAGCCAGGGGAGGACATATGGGGGCGGAGGCAACAAACAGGCAGTGGCGGACCCTGTCGGTCGCCACCGGGATCGCGGGACTGGCCGGCATCGTGCTGGTGGCCGGCAGCCAGGCGCTGGTGCAGGCCGGCGGCGGGGAGCCGGCCTTCGACGCATCGGCCGAGGAGATCCTCGGCTTCTTCGAGGCGCGCAACGACACGCTCTACGCGGCCGGATCCTTTCTCGGCCTGATCGCCGCACTCGCTTTGCTCTGGTTCTTCGCCGGATTCTGGGCGGTCCTGCGGGCCGCCGAGGGTCAGCCTGCCTGGCGGTCGGTGGTCGCACTGGTGTCCGGCATCGTGTTCGTGGTCCCGGTGATGAGCCCGGGCTGGGATCTGGCCGGGTTCCGCGTCGATGACGGTGTGGATCCACAACTCGCCCGCCTGGCCTTCGATCAGGGCAACCTGGGTTTCGCGAACGCGTGGCTCGCCCTGGCGAGCTTCCTGCTGGCGGCCGGCTGGGTCATCCTGTCGTCTTGATCGCTTCCGGCATGGCTCGGCTGGTGGGCGGTCGTGGCGGGTGCCGGGTTCGTGGTTGGTCGCGCGCTGTGGACGAGCCCGGTGTGGCTGATCCCGTACACCCTCTTCTGGGTGTGGATCATCATCATCAGTGTCCGGTTGCTGCGAGGTCGGTGGCGATCAGCGCCGCCCCAGGGGCAGTTCGACCGCCTGGGCCGGGGGATGGAGTGACCAAACGCGCGGGGTTGCGTGAGGTGCCTAGGTTGGACGTATGTATCACCGATTCGTGGCGAAGCAAGTCCGGAACGCGTTCGCGCAGATCAGCGCGGGGAACTGGGAGGCGATGGTGGCCGGGATGGCGCCGTCGTTCACCTACCGGTTCTACGGCGACCACGCGTTGTCCGGTGAGCGGCACACCCACGACGCGTTGCGACGGTGGTGGGAGCGATGCTTCCGGCTGCTGCCCAACACGCGGTTCGACGTGCACGACGTACTGGTCGCGGGCTGGCCGTGGGACACGCGCGTCGCGACCGCGGTGACCGTCGACGTCGAGGTCGCGGACGGCTCTCGGTACCAGAACGTCGTCCATCAGTTCCTGCGGATGAAGTGGGGCAAGATCACCGAGGTCCGCACGCTGGAGGACACCGCGGTCCTTCAGCAGACCCTCGATCGCCTGGCCGCCGCCGGCTTCGAGGAGGCGCACGCCGCACCGATCACCGATTAGGCCGTGTCTGACGGTCCCTCACCTACTGCGCGGCACTCGGCACGGCACCTCGCCGCACTGGAGCAAAGGCCACGATGGAACCCGTGGTACCGGGATCTGAACTCGGGCAGGGGCGTGTCGCCTAGGTAGACGAAGCGGCGAAAGCCGTGTGTTTGCAGGAGATGCGCGGTGAGGTCGGTCATCCCGGTGCGGTTGTCGACCGGGACGGTGTGCCGCGGGCGGCAACGTCGTACACGGTCGGCCGTCGTCCCATGGCATGCAGTGGAGGTGCGGTCTACTCCGCTGGGCGGATCCAGTTGAAGGTTCGCTGGACGGCGGCCTTCCAGTTCTGGTACTCGGCGGCGCGGCGGGCCGGGTCCATGTTCGGCAGCCACTGGCCGGCTCGATGCCAGTTGCTGCGGAGTCCTTCCAGGTCCGGCCAGTAGCCGACCGCCAGGCCGGCCGCGTAGGCGGCGCCGAGCGACACCGTCTCGGTCACCATCGGGCGTACCACCCTGACGTCGAGCAGATCGGCGATGAACTGCATCAGCAGGTTGTTCGCCGTCATGCCGCCGTCGACCTTCAACGCGGTCGGGGCGATGCCGGAGTCGGCGTTCATCGCGTCGACCACTTCGAGTGTCTGGAACCCGGTCGCCTCGAGCACCGCCCGGGCCAGATGGCCCTTGGTGATGTAGCCGGTCAGTCCCGCGATGACACCGCGGGCCTCACTACGCCAATGCGGCGCGAACAGGCCGGAGAACGCCGGCACGATGTACGCGCCGCCGTTGTCGTCGACCCTCCGCGCGAGCGTCTCGATCTCGGCCGCGGTGTGGATCAGCCCGAGCCCGTCGCGGAACCACTGCACCAGCGACCCGGTCACCGCCATCGAGCCTTCCAGCGCGTACGACGCGGGCTCGTCCCCGATCTGGTACGCGACGGTGGTGAGCATGCCGTGCTTCGACCGGACGATCTCCTGACCGGTGTGCAACAGCAGGAACGACCCGGTGCCGTAAGTGCACTTCGCCTCACCGGCACTGAAACACGTCTGGCCGAACAGCGCGGCCTGCTGATCGCCGAGCGCGGCCCCGATCCGTACGCCGGGCAGCACCTCGGTGGCGGTCGCGAACACTCCGGACGACGGCCGGATCTCCGGCAATACGGCCCGCGGTACGTCGAACGCCTGTAAGAGCGTCTCGTCCCACTGCAGGGTCTCGATGTTCATCAGCATCGTGCGACTGGCATTCGTCACGTCGGTGACGTGCAGACCACCGTTCACACCGCCGGTGAAGTTCCAGATCAGCCAGGTCTCCATCGTGCCGAACAGCACCTCGCCGCGTTCGGCGCGCTGCCGCAGGCCGGGGGTGTGGTCGAGCATCCAGCGGATCCGCGGCGCGGAGAAGTACGTCGTGAGCGGCAGGCCGCACAGATCCGCGAACCGGTCCGGGCCTTCGTCGCCGGCCAGTTCGGTGACCAGGCGGTCGGTCCGGGTGTCCTGCCAGACCACCGCGTGGCCGATCGGCCGGCCGGTCCGGCGGTCCCAGAGCAGGCTGGTCTCGCGCTGGTTGGTGATGCCGATGGCAACGATCTGGGACGCCTCGGCGCCGATCTGCCGAATCGCGGCCGGGACCACCCGGGCCACGTTCCGCCAGATCTCGCTCGCGTCGTGCTCGACCCAGCCCGGCCGCGGGAACAGTTGCCGGTGCTCGCGTTGCGCCACCGAGACCAACCGCCCGCGCCGGTCGAACAGAATGCACCGCGATGAGTTCGTCCCCTGATCGACCGCCGCCACGTACTGCTCAGCCATTCATCCACCCCCGTCGGACCATCAACCGGCCTCCCGCAGGTCGCGGCCGATGGCTTCAGCGGTGGCGCGCACCATGCTCACCAGGTCCGGACGGTGGCGCAGCCGGCTGTCGCAGAGACGCTCGATCCGGCCGGTCATCCCGACGGCACCGACCACGAGGCCGCCGAGGCCGCGGATCGGCGCCGCGATACTGGCCATCTCGACGGTGTACTCCTCGAACTCTCCGGCCCACCCCTTGGCCCGCACCGCCGCCAGTTCCTCGGCCAGCCGGGCCGGGTCGACGATCGTCCTGGTCGTGTACGCCTCCAGCTTCCGCGGCCGGGCGGCTCCGCTGGTGTCGAACGCCAGCACGGCCTTGCCGAGTGCGCAGGCGTGCGGAGGCAGCGTCGTACCGACGTCGAGGTCCTGGTCGCTGTCGTCCGGGCGGAACACGTGGTGGACGACCACGACCTTGCCCTCGACCAGCCGGCCGACGCGGACGACCTCGCCGCTGCGGGAGGCGAGTGAGTCGGCCCAGTTGATCGCCCGGCTGCGGAGCTCGTTCGGATCCAGGTAGGTCTCGCCGAGGCGGCCGAACGCATCGCTCAGGTGGTAGTGCGCGCCGCTGTGGTCCTGCTCGACGAACCCGACCTGGTGCAAGGTCCGGAGAATCCCGTGCACGGTCGTCTTCGCCAGCCCGAGCGCGTTGCCGAGGTCGGCGACCCCGAGCCCGTCGGGGGCGGCCGCGAGCAGTCGCAGCACAGCGGCAGCCCGCTCGATGGACTGCACAGTGCCCGGCACACCGGCAGGTTATCTACTTATGAGGCCTATGGCTTCACTCAGTGGCGATTGCTTGCAGGACATCCAGCCGTGCGGCTCGGCGGGACGGCCACACCGCGGCCAGTACGCCGACAACCCCGGCAAGCAATGCCGCGGCCACCAGTTGGAGCACCGGGATGTCCAGGACACTCAGCCCGTTATCGACCATCACCGTCTGCACGGACGCGGCGAACACGACACCGATCACCAACCCGAGCAGCGTGCCGAGCAGCGAGATCGCGATCGACTCGACCCGGAGCATCCGGCTGAGCTGCGGCCGATCCATCCCGATCGCCCGCAGCAGGCCGATCTCGCGGGTCCGCTCGACCACCCCGAGAGCGAGCGTGTTCACGATGCCCAGGATCGCGATCAGGATCGCCAGCCCGAGCAGCATGCCGACGACACCGAGCGCGACGTTGACCGGTCCGCGCGCGTCGGCGACGTACGCCTGCTGGTCGCGGACCCGGATCGACGGGTAGTCCTTCAGCTCGCCGAGGATCGCCTGCCCCGCCTGCGCGGGACCGGTGCTCTGGGCAACTTCGACGTACAGCAGCGTGTCGGTCGGTGCGCCGCCGATCGAGTCGTATGTCGGCAGCGAGAGGACGATCGCGTTGAGTTGGCGGTTGGGGGCGAGGATGCCGGCGACGGTGAGACGGTGCTTGCCGGTCGTCGTGGTCAGGTCGAACGTCTTGCCGGGTGACAGGTCGAGGGTCTTCGCCAACGTGCGGGGGAGCAGAGCCTGGCCTTTGCCGAGTCCGTCGCGGGAGCCGGAGTCGAGCTTCGCGGTGATCGGACCGTCGAGGGTGCCGTCGCTGATGCCGCTGACCCGGACGGTGGTGTTCCCGACCTTGCCTTGCCGCTGACGGACCCGGTGCACCGACTCGACGCCGGAGACCTTGGCGATCCGGTCGGCGATCCGCGGGCTGAAGGAGTCCGGGCCGTCGGAGCTGACAACGAGTTCCGACGTGCCGATCGCGTCGGTGATGTTCCGCTCGATGGACGCCTTGGCCGAGGCGGCGATCACGATCAGGCCGCTGATCAGCGCGACGGAGATCATCAGCGCCGACGCGGTGGCCGACGTACGGCGGGGGTTGCGCTCGGCGTTGCGGCGGCCCAGCGTCACCGGGGCCTTGCGGCCCAACGGCCACATCAGGGCGCGTACGGCGTACCGGCTGACGAGCGGGCTGGTCATCACGATGCCCAGCAGGGTGATCGCGGCGGCAAGGGCCAGGAGTACCGCGCCGGGGAGGCCGTTGGCCTGCAGGGCGATCAGGTACAGCGTCACCGCCATCAGCAGCATGAACCCGCCGATGAGCAGCCGGACCAGCATCGACCGCTCGGGGAGAGCGACGTCGTCGCGTAGTGCGGCCATCGGCGGGAGCTTTCCGGCGCGGCGAGCGGCCGGGTACGCCGCGGCAACCGTGACGCCGATGCCGATCAGGTAGCACGCGATGATCGTCGCGGCACTGACCTGCAGGGTGGCACTGGGGATGGCCAGGTCGAGCCACTCATAGCCGAGCCGGATGCCCGCGGCCACGCCGATGCCGAGCAGCAGGCCGAGCGTGGAGCCCAGCGCGCCGATCACCAGCGCCTCGATCAGCACGGTCGCGGTCACCTGCCCGCGGGAGGCGCCGATCGCCCGGAGCATGGCGAGCTCCCTGGATCGCTGCGCGACGAGCATCGCGAACGTGTTGACGATCAGGAACGCACCGACGAACAACGCGAGCCCGGCGAACAGCATCAGCACGGTGCTGGAGCCGCCGAACGCGTTGTCCAGGGCGTTCTCGCCGTCGGACGCGACCTGCGCGGCGGTGCGGACCTTGACACCGTCACCGATGGTCTGGGCGATCGCCCTGCTGACGGTCTCCGGATCGGAGCCCGGGGTGAGGGCGACGCCGACCGAGGTCCAGCCGGGTCCGCCGAGGAAGAGTCGCTGGGCGGTCGCCGGATCGAAGGTGACGAGCGGTGCGCCGGCCGCCGCACCGGCGACCGGCGGGGTGGTGATCGCGCTCAGCTCGGCGGTGACGGCCTGGGTCGAGGTGATCACGCGGACCTGGTCGCCGACGACGTACCCCGCCCGCGACGCGGTCGACTGGTCGAGGGCCAGCTGGGAGTCGCCCCACGGCGGCTTGCCGTCGAGGAGCCGGAACGGCGCCGTCCGTGCGTCGCGCGGCCACGCACCGCCGTACGTCGACAGGCCTGGCGACTCGACCGGTTTCCCGTCCGGCGCGAGGATCTGTACGTCGCCGACCAGCAGCTCCGGGTCGGCGCTGGCCACTCCCGGCACGGCGGCGATGCGCTCGACCGTGTCGGAGGTGAACGTCGCGGGCCGGCCGGACCCGGCCTCGACCGGGTCGACCGGAGTGACGGTGATGTCCGCCGTACTGGTGGAGAAGTTCTTCTTCAACGCGGCCGAGAGCGTGTCGGTGAAGACCATCGCGCCCGCGACGAAGCCGATCCCGAGCAGCACCGCGACCGTGCACAGCACGAACCGCAGCCGATGCGCGAGGACCGACCGGAGAGCGAGCTTGAGCATCAGCCGGCCGCTGCTGCGGTCACGTCGAGCTGCTTCATGGTCTCGAGCACCGTTTCGGCCGTCGGGTCGAGCAGCTCGCTACGCAGCCGGCCATCGGCGAGAAACAGCACGCGATCCGCGTACGACGCCGCCGTCGGGTCGTGGGTGACCATCACAACGGTCTGGCCGAAGTCGCGAACGGATCGATGCAGGAAGTCGAGTACGTCGGCCGACGACCGGGAGTCGAGGTTGCCGGTGGGCTCGTCGGCGAACACCACGTCGGGCCGGGAGGCGAGCGCGCGGGCACAGGCGACCCGCTGCTGCTGACCGCCGGACAGCTCGGCGGGCTTGTGGTGGAGGCGATCCTTCAGCCCGATCGTGTCGACGACGGTGTCGAGCCACTCCCGGTCGGGTTTGCGGCCGGCCAGGTCGAGCGGGAGCGTGATGTTCTCCAGCGCGGTCAGCGTCGGGACCAGGTTGAACGCCTGGAACACGAACCCGATCCGGTCGCGGCGCAGATGTGTCAGCTGCTTCTCCGGCAGCCGGGTGATGTCCAGGTCGCCGATGAACACCTGCCCGTCCGTCGGCTTGTCCAGCCCGGCCAGACAATGCAGCAGCGTGGACTTGCCGGAGCCCGACGGACCCATGATCGCGGTGAACCGGCCCTGCCCGAACTCGGCACTCACGTCGGCCAGCGCGTCCACCTGCGTCTGCCCGCCGCCGTACCGCTTCCACAACCCGACCGCCCGAACCACGCTCATGCGACGAACGCTATCCACCCAGGGTTCCTCCACCCCCAACCACCTCCCGGTCGCACTCACGAGCAACCAGCAAGCGGGTCCCGGCACAACCTCCGGCGGCCAAGAACAGGAAATACCATGTGCCGGCCCACCAGGGGTGGTGGTCCGATGGTGGACTGGGGAGGGTTTTGCCCCAGATCGGGCGCAAAACTCTCCCCGGTCGGCAGGACCGGAACCGCTGGTCTGGTGATTCGTCACGGATACACGGCGGCTGACGACAGGCAAGCGGCTGAGATCCGGTGAACCATCATCCAGACATCTGGCATCACAGCCGAAAATACCTTGTGTCGACTCACCAGGACCTGTGCAACGTCCCAACGGGTGGTGGCGGGTACGGGAGGTCAGCCGTCGACACCTACGAGGTCTACGCCGGCGGATTCGGCGGCGATCTCCTCGGCTGAGCGGGTCGGGAGGGGTGGGGGAGTGCCGCCCCAGGCGGGGCAGAGGGCCTTGTGGTCGCACCAGTCGCAGAGTGGGCCGGGGCTCGGGCGCCAGTCGCCGGAGTCGAGGGCCCGGGTGATCGCCGTCCACAGGGCCGAGATCTTGCGTTCACAAGCGCGCAGATCCGCCTCGTCGGGGATGTAGCGGACGATCTCGCCGTTGCCCAGATACACCAGTTGCAGCATCGCGGGTACGACTCCGCGCAGCCGCCAGAGCACCAGCGCGTAGAACTTCATCTGGAACAGCGCCTTGGCCTCGAAGAACTCCGAGGGCGACCGGCCGGTCTTGTAGTCGACCACGCGGATCTCACCGGTCGGGGCGACGTCGAGCCGGTCCACGTAGCCGCGCAGTACCAGGCCTGAGTCGAGCTCGGTCTCGACGTACAGCTCCCGCTCGGCCGGCTCCAGCGCGTTCGGGTCCTCGAGGGTGAAGTACTTGCCGAGCAGCTGGTGCGCCTCGGCCAGCCAGCCGGCCAGCTCCTCGCCGCTGGCGTCCTCGGCGAACAGCTGAGCCACCTCGGGCTCCGCGGCCAGCACCTGCTGCCACTGCGGCTCCAGCATCTCCGCCGCGTGCTCCAGCGTCCGCTGACCGCGCGGCAGGTCGAACAGGCGCTCCAGCACGCCGTGCACCACCGTGCCCCGGACCGCCGCGGCCGAGGGTTTCTCCGGCAGCCGGTCGATCACGCGGAACCGGTACTTGAGCGGGCAGCTCATGAAATCCGCGGCCCGGGACGGCGACAATGCCCCACGTGGGTGCACATGCGGATCCGCTTCCACTGCAACGCTCATGCCGAAACCCTAGGCGAGACCACCGACACTTCGCGTGCGCACCACCCCAGGCTGTGGAAAACCGTTCGCAGCGAACTCCCAGCAGACTTTCGGCAAACCATCGGCTCCGCTTGCCAGGCTTGAGCCAACGAACCGGCAAGGAGCCATCATGACCCCTCCGCAGAAACCACCGCGCGAACACGACCTCGGGCTGGAGTACGACCTCGGCACGCTGCAGCGACGGAGATTCCTCGGCCTCTTCGCCGGCGCCGGCCTCGCGGTCGTGGCCGGCTGCGCGACCGACGACGCCGGCGACTCGACCACCGGTACGACGACGACGTCGAGCACACCGAGCAACACGACCGGCACCACGACCAGCAGCTCGCCGAGCGCCACCAGCAGTACGGCGACCGGCACCACCGCCGTGGACGAGATCCCGCAGGAGACGGCCGGACCGTACCCCGGTGACGGCTCCAACGGCCCGAACGTGCTGACCGAGTCCGGCATCGTCCGCAAGGACATCACCAAGTCCTTCGGCTCCGCCTCCGGCGTCGCGGCCGGCGTACCGCTGACGGTCGAGCTCACCATCCTGGACGCGGACAAGGACACACCGCTGGCCGGCGCGGCCGTCTACCTGTGGCACTGCGACGCGCAGGGCCGCTACTCGCTCTACTCCGACGGCGTCACCAACGAGAACTACTGCCGCGGCGTCCAGGCCGCCGACGCGAACGGCAAGGTCACCTTCACCACTATCTTCCCGGCCGCGTACAGGGGCCGCTGGCCGCACATCCACTTCGAGGTGTACTCCAGCCTGTCCGAAGCCACCGCGGCGGGGAAGATCAGCGCGACCTCCCAGCTGGCGTTCCCGAAGGACGTCTGCGACACGGTCTACGCCACCGACGGGTACGACGGGAGCGCGGAGAACATGCAGCAGACGTCGCTCGAGGACGACAACGTCTTCGGCGACGACGACGGCGTACACCAGCTCGCCACGGTCACCGGGGCCGTCAGCAGCGGGTATACCGCCACGCTGAACGTGGGTGTGTAGCAAACAGTTACCCGAGGGCCAGTAGCGTTGGGTTGATGTCAGAACCGCGTGATCCCCAGAGTCCCGCCCAGCCGGCCGGCCCACCGCCGCCCGGTACCTGGGTCCTCGGTCGTGTCCGCGGGATCCGGCTGACCATGCGGTTCACCTGGCTACCGGTGGCGATGCTGCTGGCGATCGGGTTCGCCGCGATCATCGGGCAGCAGTTCCCGGACCTCGGCAGCTGGCGCTACCTGGCCGCGTTCGCGTTCGTGGTCGCGTTCACGCTGTCGATCCTGGTGCACGAGCTCGCGCACGCGCTGATGGCGATGCGGTTCGGCATCGGGGTGTCGGAGATCAATCTCGGCTTCTTCGCGGCCGGTACGCACATCGAGGGCGAGCGGAAGTCACCACTCGAGGAATTCGCCGTCTCGGTGGTCGGCCCGATCGCCTCGCTGGTGGTCGGCGGGCTGGCCTACCTCGGCTCCCGCGCGTTCGACGAGGGCGTCGGGTACGTCGCCCTGTGGGAACTGAGGATCGCGAACCTGATCGTCGGCGTGACGAACCTGCTGCCCGGCCTGCCGCTGGACGGCGGCTGGGTGCTGCGGGCGGTGGTCTGGAAGATCACCGGCAACATGCACACCGGCACCATCGTGGCCGCCTGGGCCGGCCGGCTGCTCGCGATCGCGGTGCTGGCCGCGCCGCTCCTGCTGGAGGAGATCTGGGACCGGCAGCCGTCGATGATCGACTTCCTGATCGCGCTGCTGGTCGGGTTCTTCCTCTGGATGGGCTCGACGTCGTCGCTGATGCAGGCCCGGCTGCAGCGCAAGCTGCCCGCGTTGCAGGTCCGCACGCTGGCCCGGCGGGCGGTCGCCGTACATTCCGGTACGCCGATCTCGGAAGCGGTCCGGCTGGCCGGCGAGGCGCAGGCCGGGGCGGTCGTGGTGATCGACGGCGAGGGCAAGCCGCACGCGCTGGTGTCCGAGGCCGCGGTCGCCGCGGTGGCGCCGAACCAGCGACCGTGGACCAACGTCAGCGAGGTCGCGACCCGAATCGGCGCGGGCCGCATCATCGGTGTCAACGACACCGGCGAGGAGATCCTCAAGACGCTGCGTGAGCAGCCCTCCACGGAGTACCTGGTCCTCGACGCCACCGGATCCGTGTACGGCGTACTCGCCACCGCCGACGTGGAACGCGCCTTCCGCGGCCGCTGACGGTCATGGGGCCTCCCTGCCTGGACTGAGGAGCGGAGGGAGCGCAGCGACTGGAGCGACGAGGGAAGGCCGGGAGTCAAAGCCCCATGACCATGCCGGCGCCGAAGGCCCGGCCGATAAGCAGAGTTAGGGTGAGCGCCTTATGGCTGAGCTGCGTGACTTTCCCGACCAGGCGTTCTCCGGGGTCCACCACGGACCGTTGCAGGAGGGCGAGTGGATCACCCTGCAGGACTCCAAGGGCCGCCGGCACTCGGTGCTCCTGGAGCGCGGGAAGATCTTCCACACCACCAAGGGCGGGATCGCGCACGACGACCTGATCGACGGCCCGGACGCGGTCGTGATCAAGTCGAAGGGCGGCGTCGAGTATCTGGCGCTGCGGCCG
Organism: Kribbella sp. NPDC023972; assembly: GCF_040639075.1. Taxonomy (NCBI): domain Bacteria; kingdom Bacillati; phylum Actinomycetota; class Actinomycetes; order Propionibacteriales; family Kribbellaceae; genus Kribbella; species Kribbella sp. NPDC023972. The sequence goes on from NZ_JBEZZH010000006.1 coordinate 33,524, forward strand.
CTGATGGCTGACTACTCGGTTTCCATGCCGCGGGGCGCCGCGGTGATCTACCCGAAGGACACCGCGCAGATCGTCACCATGGCCGACATCTTCCCGGGGGCGAAGGTGGTCGAGGCCGGGGCGGGCTCCGGCGCGCTGACCACGGCCCTGCTGCGCGCGGTCGGGATCCACGGACAGGTCATCTCGTTCGAGCGGCGGGAAGATTTCGCCGAGGTCGCCCGCAGGAACGTGACCGGTTTCTTCGGCGGCGAGCACCCGGCCTGGCGGCTCGAGGTCGGTGACCTGGTCGAGAAGCTGAACGAGCGCGACGTGGACCGCGTCGTCCTCGACATGCTGGCCCCCTGGGAGTGCGTGGACGCCGTCGCGGAGGCCCTGTCACCCGGCGGGGTGTTCTGCGCGTACGTCGCCACCACGACGCAGCTGAGCCGGGTTGTGGAGACGCTGAGGGCTCATGGGGAGTTCACCGAGCCTCGCGCCTGGGAGTCACTGGTCCGGGACTGGCACGTCGAGGGACTGGCGGTCCGGCCGGGTCACCGGATGCAGGGTCACACCGCGTTCCTGGTCACCGCGCGGCGGATGGCACACGGTGTCCAGGCCCCCCGGAAGAAGCGCCGCCCGGCCCCTGGCGCGTACGGCGACGACTACACCGGACCGCGTCGTACGGATTCATCCGAAGACATGCCGAGAGCAACGGATTGATCCGCAACCGACACGTGATGGGATTCAGCTTGCCCGGCGAGGTTTTCTGGGTAAGGTCCATAGGGTCGAGCCCCACATGGTGAGGTGATGATCGTGGCTGGAGACGAGAGTCCTACCGCGGCAGAGCTGCGCAACCAGGTCCGGTACCTGGAAGCCGAGGTCGCAGCGCTGCGGCGTCGGTTGTTGGAGCATCCGGCTGACAGCCGGTCGCTCGAGAGCAGGCTGTCCGAAACCCAGGCTTCCCTGGCGGGTGTCACCGCTCAGAACGAGCGGCTGGCCGAAACGCTGCGGGAGGCGCGAGAGAAGATCATCGCCCTGAAGGAGGAGGTCGACCGGCTGGCCCAACCGCCGTCCGGTTTCGGCACCTTCCTCGGCCGCAACGACGACGACACGCTGGACGTGTTCACCGGGGGCCGCAAGCTCCGCGTCGCGGCGAGCCCGTCGGTCGACCTGGACGCGCTGAAGCTCGGCCAGGAACTGATGCTGAACGAGGCGCTGAACGTGGTCGAGGCCTGTGACTTCGAGGTCGTCGGCGACGTGGTGATGCTGAAGGAGCTGCTGGCCGACGGCGAGCGGGCGCTGGTGATCGCGCAGGCGGACGAGGAGCGGGTGGTGCGGCTCGCGTCGCCGCTGCTCGACGAGCCCCTGCGGGCCGGTGACTCGCTGCTGCTGGAGGCACGGTCGGGGTACGTCTACGAGAAGATCCCGAAGTCCGAGGTCGAGGAGCTGATCCTCGAGGAGGTCCCGGACATCGACTACACCCAGATCGGTGGCCTGTCCGGCCAGATCGAGCAGATCCGGGACGCGGTCGAGCTGCCGTACCTGCACAAGGACCTGTTCCTCGAGCACGAGCTCAAACCGCCGAAGGGTGTCCTGCTGTACGGCCCGCCGGGCTGTGGCAAGACGCTGATCGCGAAGGCGGTGGCCAACTCGCTGGCCAAGAAGGTGGCCGAGCGGACCGGGGTGGACGGGCAGAAGTCGTTCTTCCTGAACATCAAGGGTCCGGAGCTGCTGAACAAGTACGTCGGCGAGACCGAGCGGCACATCCGGCTGGTGTTCCAGCGGGCCCGGGAGAAGGCCTCCGAGGGCATGCCGGTGATCGTGTTCTTCGACGAGATGGACTCGCTGTTCCGCACCCGCGGTTCCGGCGTCTCCTCCGATGTCGAGAACACCATCGTGCCGCAGCTGCTGAGCGAGATCGACGGTGTCGAGGGCCTGGAGAACGTGCTCGTCATCGGTGCCTCGAACCGTGAGGACATGATCGACCCGGCCATCCTGCGACCCGGTCGGCTGGACGTGAAGATCAAGATCGAGCGCCCCGACGCCGAGGCCGCCCGGGACATCTTCTCGAAGTACCTGACCACCACCCTGCCGCTGCATGCCGACGACCTGAGCGAGTTCGGCGGCGACAAGGCCGAGTGCGTGAACGGGATGATCCAGCGCGTCGTGGAGCGGATGTACACCGAGGCCGACGAGAACCGGTTCCTCGAGGTCACCTACGCCAACGGCGACAAGGAGGTCCTGTACTTCAAGGACTTCAACTCGGGCGCGATGATCCAGAACATCGTCGACCGGGCCAAGAAGATGGCGATCAAGGCCTACCTGGACGAGAACCAGAAGGGCCTGCGGGTGCAGCACCTGCTGCAGGCGTGCGTGGATGAGTTCAAGGAGAACGAAGACCTCCCGAACACCACGAACCCGGACGACTGGGCCCGCATCTCCGGCAAGAAGGGCGAGCGGATCGTCTACATCCGGACGCTCATCTCCGGCAAGCAGGGCACCGAGCCGGGCCGCTCCATCGACACGGCCACGAACACGGGTCAGTACCTGTAGTCCCGTCGTACGGCGACTGCCCCTGGACATCCACTGTCCGGGGGCAGTCCGCGTTCGTGGCAGGAACGTGCAACCGCCCGGGGTACGCCGGTCTCCGCCACCAGGATGAGGCTCGATCTTGTCCTTGGTGAGGAGTGGGAAATGAAGAGAGCCGGTATCACGGTCGCGACGGCCGGGCTGCTCGCGGCGGCGCTGGTGGGTGGGGCGGTCTGGGCGGGTGTCCTGCCCAGCACCTCGGCGGCGAGCGGGGAGATCACCCCCGCGGCCGGTGCGGTGCGGGCGAGTACGAGCGACGACAACCTGCCCCGCAACGTGGTCGACGACGACCTGGGCACGCGATGGTCGGGGAAGGGCGACGGTGCGTGGCTGGAACTGGATCTGGGTGCCGCCACGACCGTCTCGGCGATCAAGCTGGCGGTCTACAAGGGCGACGAACGACGCAACGACTTCGAGTTGCAGGTGTCGAGTGGCAGCACCTGGACGACCGTGTACGACGGCGAGAGTAGCGGCACCACGACAGGCCTGGAGACCTTCGACATCACCGACGTGACCGCCACCAAGGTCCGGTACGTCGGTCACGGGCACACACTGGTCGACGACGACGAGCACGGGTCGTGGAACAGCCTGACCGAGGTCCAGGTCTGGGGCGCGGGCGGTGGCCCGACCGATCCGCCGACGACACCGCCGGGTGGCGACGTACCGGCCGAGGTGCTGGACCTGACCAACTGGAAGGTCACCCTGCCGATCGGCTCCGACGAGAAGCCGACGGAGATCAAGCAGCCGACGCTGGCAACGTACAGCAAGGACCCGTACTTCAAGGTCAACGGGAACGGCGTGCAGTTCCGGGCGCCGGTCAACGGAGTGACGACAAGTGGTTCGAGCTACCCGCGGGCCGAACTGCGGGAGATGACCGCCAACGGCACCAAGAACGCGGCCTGGTCGTCGACGTCGGGTACGCACACGCTGACCGTGAAGGAGGCGTTCGTCAAGCTGCCCGCCGGGAAGCCGCATGTGGTCGGTGCACAGATCCACGGTGGTGACGACGACGTCACGGTGTTCCGGCTGGAGGGCACGAAGCTCTACATCACGAACGGCGACGACTCGAACTACAAGCTCGTGACCAGCAACTATGTGCTCGGTACGCCGTTCGAGGCGAAGTTCGTGGTGTCCGGCGGCCAGGTGAAGGCGTACTACAACGGCGTACTCCAGACGACGTTGAAGAAGTCGTTGTCGGGGGCCTACTTCAAGGCCGGGGCCTACACCCAGGCGAACTGCGAGAAGTCTTCGCCGTGCAGCGCGTCCAACTACGGTGAGGTGCACATCTTCGATCTGAAGGTCCAGCACAGCTGACCCATGGGAAACGGGTACCGCGGAGGGATGCACCGGGGTTTTCCCCGATCCCTCCGCGACTCCCTGTGGAGGTACCTTCCTGCTATGGCGACGGACGAGGTGCGCAAGGACCTGCGGGCGGCGGTGGCCGCGCGGCAGGAGCTGGGGCCGGAGTACGAGGCTGAGATCATCGACAGCTTCCTGGAGAAGCTCGACGCCCGCGACGCCGAGCGCCGCGGCCAGGCCGTCGAGCTCCGCGCCCAAGACCAGCTCCTGGAGGCAGCCGGCCTGAAACCCCGCGAAACCGACCCCGGCGGCCTCGCCCTGGCGATCATCTCCGTCGTCGCCGCCATCCCGCTCACGGCCATCGCGGCCGACATGATGGGCCTCGACGGCGTGGTCATCGTCTGGCTCGGCCTGGTCGGCATCAACTTCGCCCGTGTCCTCGGGCGCCGCAATCCCCGCTGACCGCCCCTCAGAGCCTTCTCAACGGGTCATACGAGGCTGCGGACGTACGGACCTAGGAGGGCGGTGGTGTCGGGGACGAAGGGCCACTCGTCGAGGCGTCGTACGAGCTCGGCAGGGGACATCCACGCGCCCCAGGACACCTCTTCCGGCTGGTGGGTGACCGGGCCGTCCCAGACGCAGGTGTAGAGGTAGGCGTGGTAGTTGGTGGACTCGTCGGCGTAGTCGCCTTCGGGGAGTCTGACCAGGTCCACGCCGGTGATGCCGAGCTCCTCGGCCAGCTCGCGGACGACCGCGTCGTACGGGTCCTCGCCGGCGGCTATGACACCACCCGCGGAGAAGTCGTAACACGCCGGGAAGACGTCCTTGGTCGCGGTCCGGCGGTGCACGTAGATGTGACCCGCCGGATTCCGGACGAGTACGCCGGTCGCCGCGTGGCGCAGGTTGTCCCGGCGCATGACGGATCGCGGCGCCGACCCGGTGACCTGGTTGTCGTCGTCCAGGATCGCCACGATTTCGTCCACCCGGGAAGTTTCACACGTAACCCTGTGGACACGGCAACGGCTTTCGTCCCCGGTACCGCGTAGGCTCGTTCGCATGAGTGTTCGGCGGATCATGGGGACCGAGACCGAGTTCGGCATCTCGGTCCCAGGCCAGCCCGGGGCCAACCCGATGCTGACCTCGAGCCAGGTGGTGAACGGTTACGCCCAGACGCAGCCGCTCGCGCGCAAGACGCGGTGGGACTTCGACGAGGAGCACCCGCTGCGGGACGCGCGCGGGTTCGACCTGAGCCGGGAGGTGGCCGACTCCAGTCAGCTGACCGACGAGGAGACCGGCCTGGCCAACGTGATCCTCACCAACGGCGCCCGCCTGTACGTCGACCACGCCCACCCGGAGTACTCCGCGCCCGAGACCACCAACCCGCGGGACGTGGTGGTCTGGGACAAGGCCGGTGAGCTGGTGATCATGGAGGGTGCACGGCAGGCCCGGCAGATCCCCGGCGCGCCGCCGCTGAACCTCTACAAGAACAACACCGACAACAAGGGCGCGTCGTACGGTTCGCACGAGAACTACCTGATGCGCCGCTCGACCCCGTTCGCGTCGATCGTGCGGCACCTGACCCCGTTCTTCGTCAGCCGCCAGGTGGTGACCGGCGCCGGCCGGGTCGGGATCGGCCAGGACGGCACCGCGCACGGCTTCCAGATCAGCCAGCGGGCCGACTACTTCGAGGTCGAGGTCGGCCTGGAGACGACGCTCAAGCGGCCGATCATCAACACCCGCGACGAGCCGCACGCGAATCCGGACCGCTACCGCCGGCTGCACGTGATCATCGGCGATGCCAACCTGTCGGAGATCTCGACGTACCTCAAGGTCGGCACCACCGCGCTGGTGCTGTCGATGATCGAGGACGGCTGGCTGACCGACGACCTGAGCGTGGACCGCCCGGTCACCGCACTGCACGAGATCAGCCACGACCCGACCTGCACCCACCTGATGACGCTCAAGGACGGTCGCAAGCTGACCGCCGTACAGCTCCAGACGGAGTACCTGGAGCAGGCCCGCAAGTACGTCGAGGACAAGTACGGCGACGACGCGGACCGGCAGACCAAGGACGTGCTGCATCGCTGGGAGCACGTGCTCGACCAGCTCGCCACCGACCCGATGAAGCTGGCCGACCAGCTGGACTGGGTCGCGAAGCTGAAGCTGCTGCAGTCCTACCGCGACCGCGACGGCCTGGAGTGGGACGACCCGAAGCTGCACCTGATCGATCTGCAGTACGCCGACCTGCGCCCGGACAAGGGTCTTTACTACAAGTTGGTCAAGTCCGGCCGGATGCAGCGGCTGGTCACCGACGAGGAGATCCGGATGGCGGTCTCGCACCCGCCGACGGACACCCGGGCGTACTTCCGCGGCCGCTGCATGCAGCAGTACGCGCCGCAGGTCGCTGCCGCGTCCTGGGACTCGGTGATCTTCGACCTGCCCGGTAAGGAGTCACTGCAGCGGATCCCGACGCTGGACCCGTTGCGGGGCACGAAAGCCCATGTCGGAGCGCTTTTGGACCAGTGCGACACCGCGAGTGACCTGGTTCGCACCATTACTGGGGGCGCCGCCGGGTAGGGTCGCTATTGAGGGTCGGTTGGGCGACCCTCCCAGCGGTTCTAGGAGGTGTGTGCCATGGCGAAGGACGGCGGGCAGCAGCACAAGCAGCCGAAGCGTTCGACGACCGAGGAAGAGGTCGAGCAGGTCGAGACGTCCGAGGACGTCGCCGAGCGCAAGGAGCGGCTCGACGAGGATGTCGACTCGATCCTGGACGAGATCGACGAGGTGCTCGAGGAGAACGCCGAGGAGTTCGTCCGCGGGTTCGTGCAAAAGGGTGGGGAGTGAACCGCTCGATGACATTCGATGCCTCCGGCCGGTTGCCGGAAGCCTTCCTGACCCCAGGTGGCTCGTCGTTCATGGACTTCCTGGCCGGGCACGCGCCCGACCTGTTGCCGGGACGGCGCAGCCTGGGGTCGGCAGACTTTTCCGCCGACGTCCCGCACGGTACGACGATCGTCGCCGCCACCTTCCCCGGTGGCGTGGTGATGGCCGGCGACCGGCGGGCCACGATGGGCAACATCATCGCCCAGCGTGATATCGAAAAGGTGTTCCCGGCCGACGAGTACTCCGCGGTCGCGTTCGCCGGCTCGGCCGGGTTCGGGCTGGAGATGGTCCGGCTGTTCCAGGTCGAGCTGGAGCACTACGAGAAGCTCGAAGGCACCACGCTCAGCCTGGACGGCAAGGCCAACCGGCTGAGCGCGCTGATCCGGGGCAACCTGGCGATGGCGATGCAGGGCCTGGCCGTGGTGCCGCTGTTCGCGGGCTACGACCAGGAGATCAAGGGCGGCCGGATCTTCTCCTACGACCCGACCGGCGGTCGGTACGAGGAGACCCACTTCCACAGTGTCGGCTCGGGTTCGCTGTTCGCCCGGGGCGCGCTGAAGAAGCTCTACCGCGAGGACCTGTCCTCGACCGACTGCGTCACGGTGGCGATCCAGTCCCTGATCGACGCCGCCGACGACGACTCGGCGACCGGTGGACCGGACATGTTGCGGCGGATCTTCCCGGTGGTCGGTGTGGTCACCGCGGACGGCTACCAGCGGCTGCCCGAGGGCGAGGTGGCCGACATCGTCGACCGCGCGTGGGCCGAGCGGCACAACCGCCCGGACGGCCCGGCCTCGGCGTCCCTGACCTGACCCATCGACTGATAGAGGACGACACCTTCGATGAGCGTTCCGTTCTACGTCTCGCCCGAACAGCTGATGCGGGACCGGGCCGACTTCGCCCGGAAGGGCATCTCCAAGGGCCGCAGCGCGATCGCGCTGCAGTACGCCGACGGCATCCTGTTCGTGGCGGAGAACCGGTCGCCGGCATTGCACAAGGTGGCCGAGATCTACGACCGGATGGCGTTCGCCGCGGTCGGCCGGTACAACGAGTTCGAGAACCTGCGGATCGCCGGCGTCCGGCTGGCCGACATGCGCGGGTACTCCTACGACCGGCGCGACGTCACCGGCCGGGCGCTCGCCAACGCCTACGCGCAGACGCTGGGCGCGATCTTCTCCTCCGGCGGCGAGAAGCCGCTCGAGGTGGAGATCCTGGTCGCCGAGATCGGCGCCACCGCCGCCGATGACCAGATCTACCGGCTCACCTACGACGGCTCCATCGCGGACGTCCGCGGGTACGCCGTGATGGGCGGGCCGGCCGAGCAGGTCGCGGACTACGTCGGCGAGCACTACCAGGAGGGCATCTCGCTGGCCGGGGCGCTCCGGCTCGCGGTGGACGCGCTCGGGCACGACAGCAACGAGGTCCGGGAGCTGACCCCGGACCAGATCGAGGTCGCTGTCCTGGACCGGACCCGGACGCAGGTCCGCAAGTTCAAGCGGATCTCGGAGGAGACGCTCGCGCGCATCCTGTCCGAGTCGAGCCCGGACACCACGCCGTCCGAGCCGTCGCCCGCGGCGGACACGTCGCAGGAGGCCGACAAGAGCCCGACGGCGACCGACGACGCCCCGGTGGCGCCGCCGGAGGACGACGCACCGGTCGCCCCGCCGGAGGACCCGCACGACAACCGCCCGCTGTGACGGACCCCTCAGCAAGCCGAGAGCCGGCCGCCCCGGAGAACACTTCCGCGGCGGCCGCTCCCGTCCCACCCGTCGGCCCCGTGCCTGGGCTATCCGTGGCAGGTGAAGGGCGGGATGGGGATCCCGGGGCCTGGGTGATGCTGGATGAGCGGGTGGGGTTCAACGGGTATTTGACGGTGATGCAGCGGCGGTATCGACTGCCGGATGGGCGGGAGGCGGACTGGGATGTGTTCGGTCCCAAGACCTCGTCCGGGATCACGTCGGGCATCACCGTCCTGCCGTTGACGCCGGAAGGCAAGGTCGTCACGATCCGGATCTTCCGCCCGGGCCCCGACCAGGTCGTCACGAACCTGCCGGGTGGCTTGGTCGAGCCCGGCGAGGATCCCGCCGTGGCCGGGGTCCGCGAGCTCGAGGAGGAGACCGGCTACACCTGCGAGTCGTTCGAGCTCGTCACCTGGAACTGGTCGGCCGCCTCCTCGGTCTACCGCAAGTACGTCGCCATCGCGCGCGGCTGTACACCCGACGGCCGGCAGGCCCTGGACGAGTTCGAGGACTGCGTACCGGTCGAGCTGACCGTGGAGCAGTTCCGGGCCGAGCTGCGGACGCCCGGTGCGATGACCGGGACCGACGCCGCCTACCTGGCCCTCGACCACGCCGGTCTGCTTTGACTGGAACTGGTCACGCCAAGGGCTTGACGAGCAGGTCTGCGCACTGAGTGGATGGGAGGTGCAAACGCCTTCCGCCCGAGGAGTTGCTCATGCGCCTGTCAGCGATCGTGTTGCTCGCACTCGTCGCCCAGACCCTGTCCGTCCCGGCCGCCTCGGCCGATGTCACCAGAGAGGCGGCGCCGGTGACGCCTGAGCCTCAGCAGACCGTCGACCGCCGGGATGGGTTCGACCTCGGCCGGACCGTCGGCCTGGTCCGCGGCCCGACCGCGGACCCGGACGCCGAGCGCGTCGTCCGCGAGACGCTCGAGGAGGCCGGCGTACGGACGATTCGTGATCGCCCGGCCGACGTGACCATCTGGCTGGGAGGCAGTGAGGAGGCGCTGCGGCGGTTGGACGTCGAGCCCGCCAAGGGGTTGCCGGCCGAGGGGTATGTGCTCGCCGCCGGCCGGAAGAACGTCGTACTCGACGGCGTCGACACCGACGGGACGTACTACGCCGCGCGAACGTTCGCACAGCTTGTCCAGGGCAACCACCTGGACGGAGTCGAGATCCGCGACTGGCCGACGATGCGGTACCGCGGCTCGATCGAGGGCTTCTACGGTACGCCGTGGTCGCATGCCGACCGGCTCGACCACATCGACTATCTCGGCGCGCACCGGATGAACACCTACGAGTACGCGCCGAAGGACGACCCGTACCACCGCGAGCAGTGGCGTGACCCGTACCCGGCCGACAAGCTGGCCGAGCTCGGCGAGCTGATCGAGCGGTCCCAGCGCAACAAGGTCGACTTGACCTTCGCGCTCTCACCCGGCCTGTCGATCTGCTACACCTCCGACAGCGACTACCAGGCGCTGATCGCCAAGTTCGAGGCGCTCTACGCGCTGGGCGCGCGGGCGTTCAACGTGCCCCTCGACGACATCAACTACAACACGTGGCACTGTCCGGCGGACCGGGAGAAGTACGGCACCGGCGGTGGCGCGGCCGGACGGGCACAGAGCGAGCTGCTCAACCGGATCCAGCGCGAGTGGGTCGCGTCGAAGCCTGATCTGGCCCCGCTGCAGATGGTGCCGACCGAGTACTACAACGTGTCCGAGACGCCGTACAAGAAGGCCCTGCGGGAGCAGCTCGACAGCGCGGTGGTCGTGCACTGGACCGGTATCGGGGTCATCCCGCGCACGATCACGACCGCACAAGCGGCCCGGGCCAAGGCCGTGTTCGGGCACGACATCCTGATCTGGGACAACTATCCGGTCAACGACTACCTCGCCGGGCGCATCCCGCTGGCCGACTACAGCGGCCGCGAGCCCGGGATTGCTGAGCACGTCGCCGGCGTGATCTCGAACCCGATGAACCAGGCCGCGGTCAGCAAGCTCGCGCTGTACTCGTTCGCCGAGCTCGGCTGGAACCCGGCCCGGTACGACGAGCAGGCCTCCTGGCACCGTGCGATCGCCGAACGAGCCGGGGGAGACCGTCGGACGATCGCGGCCCTGGAAGTCTTCGCCGACCTCAACACCTACGACTCGACGCTGCACCCCGAGAGCGCGCCGGTCCTTGCCGCCCGGACCGAAGCGTTCTGGACAACCTGGCGGGCGGGGGAGCGCGACGAGGCGATCGCGGCGATCAAGCCGTACTTCACCGCTGTCGAGAAGGCGCCCGCGCAGCTCCGGCGTGGTGTGGAGGACCCCGCGTTCGCTGACGAGGCAAAGGCTTGGCTGGACGCGACCGTGCTGTGGGGTCAGGCACTCCAGCGTTCACTCCGCCTCCTCGATGAAGTGGCCGAGGGCAACGGTGCGGCCGCCTGGACGAGCCGGCAACGGATCGATCAGCTGGTCGCTCAGGCCAAGGCGATCCGCGACACACGCCTGCCGCACTCCAACACGTATCCGCGCATCGGCGAGGGCGTTGCGGACGCGTTCCTCACCGAGGCGGGCCGGGTCCACGACCAGTGGATGGGCATCGAGGCCGGCCGTACGGCGTCCAGCTCACAGCGCACGTACGCCGAGAACGTCCCCGACCGCATGATCGACGGCGACGAGTCGACGTACTACTGGAGCAACGGTGCCCCGGTGGCCGGTGACGAGATCCGCGTCGATCTCGGCGCACCGCGTGCGATCGGCGACATCGCCGTACTGATGGGCAAGTCGGGCAGCCCGCAGGACTACATCCACTCCGGCGCCCTGGAGTACTCCACGGACGGTGAGACGTGGACCGAGCTGACCCGCGCGACGACCCCTGAGGTGCGTTTCACCGCAGACGTCACCGCCCGCTACGTCCGCTATCGTGCGATTGTCAACAATCCGTCGTTCTGGCTGGTGGTCCGCGAGTTCTCGATCCAGGTCACCGACGGCTCCGAGTTGGTGCTGACGGCAACAGGTACGCCGGCCGCCGCGAACGGCTCGGCGTTGTCCGACGCAGTCGACCGCAACGTGACCACTACCTACACCGCCGCGACAGCGCCCACCGAAGGGGACGCTCTCGTCATCACCCTGTCGACGCCACGACCTCTCGACCAACTCACCGTCCTCCAGGCTGACAGGTCGACCGCCCCGGGCCGGCTCGAACTGAAGACCGCGACCGGTTGGCGGCAAGCGGGTCAGATCCAGGGTGCCTACACCGCCGTGACCTTCCCCGCGACCACCGTCGAGGCGATCCGGGTGAGCTGGGCGGCTGGCGCCGTACCGCCACAGGTTCACGAGGTGATCCTGCGCCGGGCCGGCAATTAGGTTGCCCGGGGTCCGCGGGCACCTCAGGATGGCCGGGTGCTGACCGACCACTGGCCGCTGCGCCGCCTCCGGCTGACCACCGACCGGCTCGTTCTCCGGCAGCCCGGCGAGGAGGAGCTCGCCGCGCTCGCCGACGTCGCCGCGAACGGTGTCCACGAGCCGGGGGAGCGGCCGTTCCTGACCCCGTGGACCGACGCGTCACCCGCCGAACGCGCCCGGACCGTGCTGCAGGGGTACTGGAGCACTCTGGCCGAGTGGACTCCGCAGGACTGGGCGTTGGATCTCGGCGTGTTCCGGGGGACGACGCCCATCGGCATGGTCACCCTGCGAGCCCAGGATTTCGCCATCCTCCGCGAGGTGAAGACGACGTCCTGGCTCGGGCTGCCCTACCACGGTCAAGGTCTCGGGACTGAGGCACGCCTCGCTCTGCTGCACCTCGCCTTCGACGGGCTCGACGCGGAGGCGGCGTTGACCGAGGTGTTCCAGGACAATGCCGCGTCCCAGGGCGTTTCCCGCAAACTCGGCTACCGCCCGGACGGGATCTCTCGCGACGTTCTGTACGGCCGGCCGGTCATCTCCGACCGGCTCCGCCTGACCCGTGAGCACTGGCAGGCCGCCGCCCACCCGCCGGTCGAGGTCGTCGGTCTGGACGACTGCCGTTCCTGGTTCGTCGCGTAGGCTGGCCGGTGGACCGCGACTGGCGTTGAGGTGGAGAACCACCGGGGAACGGTCCGCCGGAGGATCCGGCTGAGCCGCGCGCCTGGGCACCCGACCTGTTGTCGACGCCCGAAGGAGCGCGCCGTATGGCCAAGTTGATGATCGGAACCGACCTCGCCGCCGAGCTGGTGACGAAGGCGGCTGAACGTGCCCGGATCCTGCGAGAGAAGACCGGCATCCAGCCGTGCCTGGCGACCGTGCTGGTCGGGGATGACCCCGCCTCGGCGACATACGTCCGGATGAAGCAGAACCGGAGCAGGAAGGCCGGCATCGGGTCACGCAGCGTGGTCCTCCCTGCGGAGACCACGACCGGGGAACTCGTCGCGGAACTGACCCGCCTGTCCAAGGATCCGGAGGTGCACGGGATCCTGCTGCAGCATCCCGTGCCCGCGCACATCGACGAGCGGGCCGCGTTCGAGGCGATCGACCCAGCCAAGGACGTCGACGGGGTGACCATGCACGCGTTCGCCGCGATGGCGTTCGGCGAGCCCGGCTTCCGGTCCTGTACGCCGGGCGGCATCCTGCGGCTGCTCGAGGCGTACGACGTACCGCTCGCCGGAGCGCACGCGGTCGTCATCGGCCGCAGCCCGATCCTGGGCAAACCGGCCGGGATGTTGCTGCTGGCATCGAACGCCACCGTCACCTACACCCACTCGCGGACCACCAACCTGCCCGAGATCGTCCGGACCGCGGACATCGTGGTGGCGGCCGTCGGCAAGGCGAACTTCGTCCGGGGTGACTGGCTGAAGCCGGGTGCGGTGGTGGTCGACGCCGGGTACAACGAGGGCAACGTCGGTGACGTCCACTTCGACGAGGCGGCCGAGGTGGCGAGCCTGATCACGCCGGTCCCGGGCGGCGTCGGGCCGATGACGATCGCGCTGCTGCTGGAGCAGACCGTCGACGCCGCCGAGAGGGCGTCTGGCGCACAGTCCGAGACGGCTGTCCACTCTCTGGCTGCTCTGCCCTAGGGTTGAGGTAGACGACTAAGGAGGCAGGCACGTGGCGGTACGGGCGATCCGGGGTGCCACCCAGCTGGAGGTGGACGAGCGCGAGCACCTGCTCGAGCGCTCCGCCGAGCTGGTGAAGGCGGTCCTGGAGGCGAATGATCTGGACCACGAGGACCTGATCAGCATCCTGTTCACCGTCACGCCCGACCTGCGCTCGGAGTTTCCCGCCGTGGCCGGGCGGCAGATCGGGCTGACCGACGTACCGCTGATGTGCATGCAGGAGATCGACGTCCCGCACGCGCTGCCGCGGGTGGTCCGGATGATGGTGCACGCCGAGTCGCCCCGGTCGCGGGAGAAGATCCAGCACGTCTACCTGCACGGTGCCGTCGCGCTGCGCCCGGATCTGACGGGCGCCCAGTGAGGACATGGTGACCGTGCTCATTGCCGCGCTGCCGCGCGGCGGGTCATGGGGCTTTGACTCCCGCCCTTCCCTCGTCACTCCAGTCGCTTCGCTCCCTCCGCTCCTCAGTCCAGGCCGGGAGGCCCCGTGACCGAGCTTCGCGGGCCGGTCCGGGTCGTCGGCGCCGGGCTGATCGGTACGTCGATCGGCCTCGCGCTGGCCCGGTTGGGTGTGGTGGTGGAGCTGGTCGACGCCGATCCGGACAACGCGCTGATGGCCGAGCGGATCGGGGCCGGCTCGCGGCTGGTCCAGATCGAGCCTCAGCTCGTGGTGGTCGCCGTACCGCCGGATCACGTCGGTCAGGTGGTCGCGGAGCAGCTCGAGCAGACCGACGCGATCGTCACCGACGCCGCGAGCGTGAAGTCGAAGCCGCTCGCGGACGCGGCCCGGTTGACCACTGATCTCAGCCGGTACGTCGGCAGTCACCCGATGGCGGGGTCCGAGCGCAACGGACCGCTCGCCGCGCGGGCGGACTTGTTCGACGGGGCGACCTGGGCGATCACGCCGCATGAGACCAGCGCGCCCGAGGCCGTCGAGCTGGTCCGGCGGCTGGCCGAGGCGTCCGGTGCGCGGACGGTCGAGCTGTCGGTCGAGGACCACGACCTCGCGGTCGCGCGGGTGTCGCACCTGCCGCACCTGATGTCGGCGCTCGCGGCCGGGACCCTGGCCGACGCGCCGGATTCGCACTTGCAGCTGTCCGGGCAGGGCGTCCGTGACGTGACCCGGATCGCGGCCGGCGACCCGCGGCTGTGGACCCAGATCGTGTCCGCCAACTCGGCCGCGCTGACCGGCCTGCTGGAGCGGATCCGCGGCGAGCTCGATCGCGTTCTTGTTGCCCTGGGCAAAGAAGAGGCGGCCGAGGAGCTGACCTCGATCCTCGGGCAGGGCGTCTCGGGCGCGGTCCGGGTGCCGGGGAAGCACGGCGCACCGCATATCGAGCTGGTCTCGGTCCTGGTCACCATCCCCGACCGTCCGGGGCAGCTGGCCCGGTTGTTCGCGGACGCCGCCGAGTCCGGCGCCAACGTCGAAGACCTGCGGATCGACCACAGCCCGGGCCGCCCGGTCGGTGAGGTCGAGCTGGCCGTCAAGCCCGGTTCGGTCGACCAGTTGGTGCGGGTCCTCACCGAGCGTGGCTGGGTCGTCCACCGCTGACCGCGGTACACGAGTCACCGGCAGCCGGTCCTGATCGGGGGATTGTCCCCGCTCACGGGTAATCTCTGGGCCATGATCATCGCTGTGGACGGCCCGAGCGGTTCCGGTAAGTCGAGCACCGCCCGAGGCGTCGCCACCAGGCTGGGGTTGCGCTACCTCGACACCGGCGCGACGTACCGCGCGGTGACCTGGTCGGCGCTGGAGCACGGCCTCGACCTGGACGACACGGCGGCGGTGGCCGAGCGGGCCCGGGAGCTGCGGCTCGAGGTCAGCACCAACCCCGGCAAGCAGTTCGTGATCGCCGACGACGTCGACGTGACGGCCGCGATCCGGGAGCCGCGGATCAGCGAGAGCGTCAGCAAGATCGCCACCAACCTGGACGTCCGCAAGGAGCTGATCCGGCGCCAGCGCGCCATCATCGACGACGCCCAGCCGACCGGCGGGATCGTGGTCGAGGGCCGCGACATCGCCACCGTGGTCGCGACGGACGCGGAGCTGAAGGTGCATCTCACCGCCGACCAGGAGGCCCGGCTGGCCCGGCGGGGCGCCGAGCTGGCGGCCGGAGCGGTGACGGCCGAGCAGCTGCGGGACCAGATCGTCCGCCGCGACGCCGACGACGCCACCGTCTCGCAGTTCCTGGTGGCCTCGGACGGCGCGGTCACCATCGACTCGACACATCTGTCTCTGGAGGAGGTCGTCGACGTGATCAGCCGGCTCGCGAAGGAGGCCGAGGCCGCCGATGTGGACACTGGCGACCGGGAGTCATGACTGTGCTTTCGGCCGGGCCTTCGGCGCCGGCTCGGTCATGGGGCTTTGACTCCCGCCCTTCCCTCGTCGCTCCAGTCGCTGTGCTTTTGGCCGCGCTGCCGCGCGGCGGGTCATGGGGCCTCAGTCCAGGGCGGGAGGCCCCATGACCGCAGAGCTGACCGGGCACCTGGAGCTGCCCCGCACCGACGACCTGCCTCGACTGCCCTACCGGCTGGCACTGCCGGCCCGCCGGATCGCCAGGACGTATTTCCAGCGCCGCTACCGGCTGACTGTCCACCACCAGGATCTGTTCCCGCGGACCGGCCCGGTGCTGATGACCCCGAACCACCTGAGCCTGCTCGACGGTCCACTGCTGGGTGCGATCGCGCCGCGGATGCTGCACCAGCTCGGCAAGATCGAGGCCTTCGGTGGTGTGCAGGGCAGGTTGCTGCGGCGCTTCGGGCAGATCCCGGTCGACCGGTCGTCGTACGACGTCCTCGCCGTACGGCAGTCCATCAAGGTGTTGCGGGACGGCCGGGTGCTGAACATCTACCCGGAGGGGACGCGCGGCCCGGGCGACTTCCGCCAGGTGCGCACCGGGGTGGCCTACCTGGCCATGGTCACGGGCGCCCCGATCCTGCCGGTGGCCCTGCTCGGAACGCGCCTTCCGCACGGAGACGTGGAGGGTTTTCCACCGGCCGGGAGCCGGGTGGATGTGGTCTATGGCGAGCCGTTCCGGATCGACCGCGTACCCTTTCCGAGGAGGCATTCCGACGTACGGGCGGTTGCCGACCAGATCGGCGACGTGCTGCGGGCCCATGTCAGGGCGGCCGTCGAAGCCACCGGCCACCCGCTCCCGGGCGAGCCAGACAAGAAGGATCCTGATGAGTGACCTGCCCACCGGCTACGACTTTGCCGAGCCCACCCACGAGCGTGAGGACACGGGACCGCTGCCCGTGCTCGCGATCGTGGGCCGGCCGAATGTGGGCAAGTCCACGCTGGTGAACCGCATCATCGGCCGCCGCGAGGCCGTCGTCGAGGACACCCCGGGCGTCACCCGGGACCGGGTCTCGTACGACGCCAACTGGGCCGGCCGGGGCTTCACCGTGGTCGACACCGGCGGCTGGGACCCGGACGCGGTCGGGATGGCCGCGCTGGTCGCCGCCCAGGCAGAGGTCGCCATCAACGCCGCCGACGCGGTGCTGTTCGTCGTCGACGCGACGGTCGGGATCACGGACGCCGACGAGGCGGTGGTCCGGGTACTGCGGAAGTCCGGCAAGCCCGTCGTACTGGCCGCGAACAAGGTCGACGACCAGCGGGTCGAGTCCGAGGCGATGAACCTGTGGAGCCTCGGCATCGGCGAGCCGTTCCCGGTGTCGGCGATGCACGGCCGCGGCACCGGCGACATGCTGGACGCCGTCCTGGCCGCGCTGCCCGAGGCGCCGCCGGAGCGCGACGCCGAGGCCGGCGGACCGCGCCGGGTCGCGATCGTCGGCAAGCCGAACGTGGGCAAGTCCTCGCTGCTGAACAAGGTCGCCAAGGAGGACCGCGTCGTCGTCAGCGACGTCGCCGGTACGACGGTCGACCCGGTGGACGAGCTGATCACGCTGGCCGGCAAGGAGTGGCGGTTCATCGACACGGCCGGCATCCGGCGGAAGGTCAAGAACGCTCAAGGCCACGAGTACTACGCCTCGCTGCGGACCAACGCGGCGATCGAGCGGGCCGAGGTGGTCGTGGTGGTGATCGACGCCTCGGAGCCGATGTCGGAGCAGGACCTGCGGATCATGAACGCGGTCGAGGAGGCCGGCAAGGCGCTGGTGATCGCGTACAACAAGTGGGACCTGGTCGACGAGGACCGGCGCTACTACCTGGAGCGCGAGATCGACCGCGACCTGGTCCAGTTCCGCTGGGCGCCGCGGGTGAACATCAGCGCGCTCACCGGCCGGCACATGGAGAAGCTGGTGCCGGCCATCGAAGCCGCCCTCGAAGGCTGGCAGACCCGCGTCCCGACCGGCCAGCTGAACGCCTTCCTCGGCCGCCTGGTCGCCGCCCACCCGCACCCGGTCCGCTCCGGCAAACAACCGAAGATCCTCTTTGGCACCCAGGCGACCACGATGCCCCCGACCTTCGCCATCTTCACCTCCGGCGCCATCGAACCGTCGTACCAACGCTTCATCGAACGCCGGTTGCGCGAAGACTTCGGCTTCGTCGGCAGCCCCGTCCACGTCCAAATCCGAGCCCGCCAAAAGAACAAGAAACGCTGACCGGACCCTGGTCAGAGCACTGGTTCCGATGAGGTAAGGTTTACTCCGCTCGCCGCTTCGGAGGCGCGCTTCGGGCTGTGGCGCAGTTTGGTAGCGCACCTGGCTGGGGGCCAGGGGGCCGCAGGTTCAAATCCTGTCAGCCCGACCCATGAGGGGCACCGATCTTGTCGGTGCCCCTCTGTGCGTGATTGGCCGGTGGCGGGTTGTTGTACCGCTGGCGTGCTGTAACCCGCCAGTTGGTCCACAACCCGCCAGTGCCGGCGGTTAGCCCACTCCGACGGGCTGTTTGTCCGCTGGTTTGGTGGGGGCGCGGAGGGATTCGCCTTCGATGTCTACCTTGGGGGTGATGCGGTCGAGCCACTTCGGGAACCACCAGGCGCGGTCGCCGAGGAGGCTGAGGACGGCGGGGACCAGGGTCATGCGGACCACGAAGGCGTCGATGAGGACGCCGATGGTGAGGCCGAAGCCGATGGCTTTGATGATCGGGTCGTGGACCATGATGAAGCCGGCGAACACGGAGGCCATGATCAGGGCCGCCGCGGTGACCACGCGGGCGCCGTGGCCGAGGCCCTCGACGGTTGCCTCGGTCGCGTGCTTGCCGTGCACGAACTCCTCCCGGACCCGGGACACGATGAACACCTCGTAGTCCATCGCCAGCCCGAACAGCACGCCCATCATGATGATCGGCAGGAAGCTGACCAGCGGCCCGGGGGAGTCCACTCCGAGCAGTGAAGCTCCCCAGCCCTGCTGGAACACCGCGACCGTGATCCCGAACGTCGCGCCGATCGTCAGCACGAACCCGAGCGTCGCCTTCAACGGCACCAGCAGCGACCGGAACGCGAGCAGCAACAGCAGGAACGACAGCCCGATGACGAGCAGCAGGTACGTCGGCAACGCGCCGGACAGCTTGTTGGACACATCGACCCCGACCGCCGTGTTACCGGTCACCGAAATCGTCGCGTCACCAGTGGCCAGCGGCTGAACGGCGGTGCGCAGGTTCTTCACCAGGTCGGCCGTCTCCTCGGTGGCCGGACCGCTGGCCGGGATCACCTGCAGCAGCCGCGTCGACCCGTCCGGGCTCGCGGGACCGGGCTGCGCCGCGACGACGTCCTTCAGTCCTTGCGTCTTCGCGAGTACCTGCTCAACGACTGCACCCGACGTCGCCGCGCTGTCGCTTGTCACGACGACCACCAGCGGGCCATTGGCGCCCGGGCCGAAAGCGGCCGCGGTGAGGTCGTAGGCGACCCGCTGGTTGGTCCCGGCCGCCGCCGACGCGCCGTCCGGCAACGCCAGTTGCATGTCCTTCACCGGAATCGCAAGCAGCCCGAGCCCGATGATGCCAAGAGCAACGATCGGGACGCGGAAGCGGGTGGTGAACCGCCCCCAGCGGAATCCGAACCCTTCGGCCGGTGCGACGGTCGGGGCCTTGCGCAACTTCCGCGGAAGCACCCGCTTGCCGACGAACCCGAGCAGCGCGGGCAGCAGCGTCAACGCGACCAGCACCGCGGTGAGGACGGTCGCCGCGGCCGCGAAGCCCATCGCGGTCAGGAACGGAACGCCGACCACACTCAGCCCGGCAAGCGCGATCACCACGGTCGCGCCGGCGAACAACACCGCCGAGCCCGCGGTCGCGGTCGCGCGGCCGACCGACTCCTCCTCGTCCATGCCTTCGGCGAGCTGGGTCCGGTGCCGTGAGCTGATGAACAGCGCATAGTCGATACCGACCGCCAAGCCCAGCATCAGTGCCAGGATCGGCGCCGTCGACGACACGTCCGCGAACGCGGTCACCAGGAACAGCCCGGCCATCCCGGCCAGTACGCCGAGCAGCGCGGTGAGCAACGTCATCCCGGCCGCCACCAGCGAACCAAAGGTGACGACCAATACGACGGCCGCGATCGCGACGCCGATCACTTCGGTGGCCCCGACCTCCGGTACGCCGCCGACGATCTGGCCACCCGGGACTACCTGAAGATCCCCGGAGCTGAGTCCGCTGAGCCCGTCGTACGCCTCGGTGCTCTCCTTCGACAGCTCGTCGGCCGGCTTGGCGAACTGGACGCTGATCAGGGCGGTGGTGCCGTCCGGACTGATCGCCTTGCTGGTGAACGGATCGACCGCCCCGATCACCTCGGGGACCTTCGCCGCCCGGGCGACGGTCGTGCCGACGGCGGCCTTGACTGCCGGGTCGGCAAGCGTCTTGCCATCAGGTGCCTTCACCACGACGGTGGCGGAGGCGCCGCTCGCCGCGGGCAGCTCGGTCTTCAGGGCGTCGAGCGCGCGCTGCGACTCGGTGCCGGGGATCGAGAACGTGTTCGTCGTCGAGCCGCCGAAGGTCAGCGCGCCGACCCCCAGCAGAACAAGGAAGGCCGCCCAGATGGCGGCGACGAGTCGCCGGCGCTGGTAGGAGAACCGGCCGAGCCGGTACAGCAGATTGGCCATCGGGGAAGGTGTCCGTTCGTGTGCAGGGGAGACCTGGCGCCATGGGGCGCCGAGCCGGTTCAGACGTTGATCAGGCGGGTTTGAGCAGTCGCCGCAGAGCGATGTCGCAGAGTCTTCGGAGGTCCTCGTCGCTACGGTCACCGGAATGCCGGCACTCGCCGAGCAGACCGTTGATGGCGAACGTGGCCAGGTCGCGCTCGAGCGAATCGTCCGAGCCTGCCAGATAGCCGGTCAGCTTCATGCCGTCTGCGACCAGCCCAGCGACCTCGGGCATCTCCTCGATGACCGGGAGTACGTCCTGGATGACGTCGATGACGCCCCGGTGCACGACGGCGAGGTCGGTGAACCGCCGGATCGCGACCTCCTGCGCCTCGGCCCGCGGCAGCTGGTCAACGGTCTGGATCAGCGCGGCGAGGTCGGCCGCGGCCGGTTCGAGTACGGCAGCCAGCACCGCGGGCTTGCCGTTGAAGTGGTAGAGCACCGTGGCCTTCGAGCAACCGGCCGCGGTCGCGATGTCCTGCAGTGACGTCGCGTTGTAGCCCTTGGCCTGGAACAGGTCCATCGCCTGCCGGACGACCTCGTGCCGGGTGCGCTCCCGGGCGGGGGTGGTGACTGCCATGTCAATCATCATCCTGACCGATCGGCCAGTTTTCAACCGATCGGTCAGTTCTGTGGCGCGCTTCACGGTGCTGGCCGGTTGTGTTTGCGGCGTAATGTTGTAATCGGGAGGCGGACATGGCTGAAGAGACTGCTGGGGACGACGTACTGGACGCTTACTCCCGGGTGGTCTCCGGGGTGGCGGAGCGCTTGATCGCACGAGTGGCGAGCCTGCGGATCCCGAGTCGGCGGGGTGACTCGTCGGGGTCGGGGGTGGTGCTGACCGACGACGGCCACCTGCTGACGAACGCGCACGTGGTCGGCAGCGGTTCACTCGCCACCGCTGAGTTCGCGGACGGTACGGCGGCGCAGGCGCGGGTGGTCGGAGTCGACCGGCTGTCCGATCTCGCCGTACTGCGGTCCGACCGGGACATCCCGGATCCGCCGGAGTACGGCGATGCGGACCAGCTCAAGGTGGGGAACCTGGTGGTTGCGGTCGGCAACCCGCTCGGCCTGGCCGGGAGTGTGACCGCCGGGGTGGTGAGCGCGCTCGGGCGGTCGCTGCCGGTGCGAGCCGGGAACGCCACCCGGATGATCGAGGACGTGATCCAGACCGACGCGGCGCTGAACCCGGGCAACTCCGGCGGAGCGCTTGCCGATGGCAACGGCAGGGTGATCGGCATCAACACCGCGGTGGCCGGTATCGGCCTCGGCCTCGCGGTCCCGATGAACGGGACCACCCGCCGGATCATCTACTCATTGCTGCACGACGGGCGGGTACGGCGTGCCTACCTCGGGCTGGTGACGAAACCCGCACCGCTGCGACCCCAGCTCGCTGAACGCTTCGACCAGCGCACCGCGCTCCGGGTCGTCGAGGTGATCGCCGGCAGCCCCGCCGCCCAGGCCGGCCTCCGCGAAGGCGACCTCGTCCTGGCCGTCGACGGCGCACCCCTCCGCGACGCCCAGTCCCTGCAACGCCTGCTCTTCGAAGACGCCATCAACCGCCGCACCGAGATCACCGCCATCCGCAACGGCGCCCTCGTCGACGTAGTGGCCCTTCCTGCCGAGCTCACCGACCGCTAGCAGGTCTGCCCGCTTAGGATCGGCCGGGTGGATGAACGAGTTCGGCGGGCAGCGGAGCTGTACGAGCGTGCGATCTTCAACGCGGAGGCCGATGCGCTGACGACCGCCGACCGGGAGCTGGATGCGGCCGAAGCCGACCTGCTGCTCACGCGAGGCAAAGTGCTGCACGGGCGGTTCCTGGAGAATCGGGTCGAGGATCCGCGGGAACTGGAGCTGTTCGAGCGGGCACTGGCGCTCTACACCTCGGTGGACGACGAGCGAGGCCAGGCCGAGGCCTTCTTCTGGATCGGCTGCTTCCATCAGGTCGTCCGCGACGAGACCGAACCTGCGCTGTCCGCACTGACGCGGTCTCGCGACCTCGCGCGGAAGACCGGCGACGAGCTGACCTCGTCCTATGCCCTCCGCCATCTTGGCATCGCCGCCCACATGGCGGGCAACCTGGACGAGGCCCGCGCGCTTCTCGAGGAGTCCACCGCGGTACGCCGTACCCTCGGCTTCACCGCCGGAGTAGCCGCCAACCTGGTCGGCCTGATCTATTTGTCCGACGGTGAGGAAGCACGAGCGCTGGCCGACGAGGCGACGGACCTCGCGGCGTCCGTCGGCGCCAGAACCATCAGCAAGCAAATCGAGGAAGCGCGCTCACGCCTCTAGGCCGGGCCGCCGCGGAGCGGGTGGCCGTCGATCGCGCTGCACCTTCACACTCGCGAGGACGAGTACAGCTTCGTCCTGGAGGGCCGGCTGGGGGCACTACTCGGTGACGACGAGGTGTTCGCGGACGCCGGCACGCTGGTCTACAAGCCGCGCGGGCAGTGGCACACATTCTGGAACGCCGGTGACGAGCCGCTCAGGCTCCTCGAGATCATTTCGCCCGGTGGTCTGGAGGAGCTGTTCCGCAAGCTGGCTGAGCCAGGCGGCGAGTACGACGCGGACACGCTGCCGGCTCTGGCAGCGACGTACGGTTGTGAGGTCGACTTCGAGGCCACAATGCCGATCGCCGAGCGGCACCGGCTGGTCTTCTAGCCGGCTACCAGCCGCCGGCTCGCCACTCCGGGAGGTTGGGGCGTTCCTTGCCGAGGGTGGTGTCGCCACCGTGACCGGGATAGACCCAGGTCTCGTCGGGGAGCTGGTTGAAGAGCTTGGCTTCGTCGTTGATCAGTGAGGTGAACCGCTCGGCGTCGCCCTGGGTGTTCCCGACGCCGCCCGGGAACAGCGAGTCGCCGCGGGGCGCCGGCCCAGTCGTCGTCCAGCAGGAAAGACCCACAGGTACGACGCGGGGCCGGCGCGGCTTCAACTCAAGTGGTGGCTGACGGGCTGGTGTTCTAGGAGTCGATTCCCAGGGCTCCCGACGGGCAGAGCGAGGCGGCTTCGCGCAACGCGCCTTGCAGGTCCGTTCCCGGATTCTCGACGAGTTGCACGACCAAGCCGTCCGATTCGTCCTGGTCGAACAGGTCGGGGGCGACCTGCACGCAATGACCGGCGCCGATGCACAGTTCCCGGTTCACCTTAAGACCCATGGTCGTCTCGTCACCAGGTCACGGGCAGTTCGTGCAGGCCATAGGTGGCGTGCTCGATGCGGAACCGCAGCTCGCTCGCCGGCGCGGCAAGCTGCAGGGTCGGGAACCGGCGCACAAGCCCTTCGAACGCCACGGCGAGCTCGATCCGGGCCAGCGACTGGCCGAGGCACTGGTGAACGCCGTACCCGAATCCCACGTTGGACTGCGAGTCACGCTGGATGTCGAACTTCTGCGCGGCCGGGAAGACCTCCTCGTCCCAGTTCGCGGCGGGCAGTGCCAAGATGATGCCCTCGCCGGTGGCGATCGTCACGCCGCCGATCTCGATGTCCTCCATCGCCAGCCGGGAGATGTTGGTGTGGACCACCGGCACGTAGCGCAGCACCTCTTCGGCCGCCTGGCGAGCAAGCGTCGGATCCGCCTTCAGGGCCTCCCATTGCTCCGGGTGGCTCAACAACAGCAGAGTGCCGAGGCCGAGCGAATGCGCCGTCGTCTCGTGCCCGGCGAGGAGGAGCAGGAAAGCCATTCCGGTCAGTTCCTCGTGGGTCAGCTTCCCGGTCTTGACATGCGACTCGGCGACCCGGCTGAGCACGTCGTCACCGGGCTCGACCGTCCTGCGGCCGACCAGCTCGTGCAGGTATCCGGTCAGGGCCCCGAACGCGGCCTGCGCTGCTTCCGGCGACTCGTCCATCGCGGTGATCGTGCGGCTGTGAGCTTGGAAGAAGCCATGGTCCTCGTCGGGAACGCCGAGAAGCCGGCTGATCACCGCGGACGGCAGTGGCAAGGCGAACGCGTCGATCAGGTCCGCCGGCTTCTCCCGCCGGGACAGGTCGTCGAGCAACGCCTCCACCAGCTGCTCCACCTTCGGACGCAGGGCTTCCAGCCGGCGCAGGGTGAACTCCGGTACCAGCGCCTGCCGCAGCCGCCGATGGTCCTCGCCGTCCATTCGCACGAACGAGAGCAAGCCCGGTGGAAGTGGTATCAGCCGGGGGTAGCCCGGTTTCGTGTCGTCGGCGCTCACGCGAGGATCGCTCAAGACGGCGCGCACGTCGGCGTGCCGGGTCAGCAGCCACGGCGTGCTGCCGTCGGCGATCCGCACCCGGGACGGTGGTTCCTGTTGCAGCTCGGTGAACTGCGTGGGAGGGGCAAGCAGGTCGGTGCGATCGAGTGAGTACTCGGGAACGTCAGCTGTGGCGGTCATTTGGGGTTCCTCCCTTGGTGGATGAACGACATGGGTCCCATGGGACCGCGTGCACGCGTCACGGTCGGCGAGAAAGAACAGTGCCGACCGTCGGCTCCGTGGATCCCCGCGGAGCTGCCGCCCGGCGATGTCGGAAGGCTTGGCACCCCGGAGTATTTCCACCGTGAACGCGCAATCCGCCCCTTCCGGAGATGCGGGAAGCGGGCTGAGCCTAAAGGGCGCGAGCACACACTGTAAAGGAGCAATCACAAGTCGCACGGGATCGAGCGACTTCGTCGATCTCTAGTGGCTTCGAGTCATGATCGCGGGACTCACCAGTCGCGGGCGCGCCACTCGGGGAAACCGTGCCACCGCCAGCCCGGCGCCGCTGGCAACGCCCCACCAACCCAGCCACTGCGGCATCGCCTGCGTGGAGACGATGACCCAGCCGGATGCCACGGCGAAGCTGCCCATCGCTACCCAGGCGTTGGCGAACCCGATGCTGCCGACGTCGTAGGCCGCCAGTCCGGGGTCGAGGTCGGCGCCGCGGTGGGCGGCCGCCTGGCCGCTGGCGTCGAGTACGAGGTACGCCGCGAACCACACCCCGGACACCAGGGCGACTGTTGACAGCAGGGCGGCTCACCCTCGAACCGGCGGAGGATCAGGCTGAGACCCGCCATGAACACGAGCAGCATCATCATCGCGAGGCCGCGGAGCGCTGCGGCCTGTTGCTGCCACGCCGCGTCGTTGTTGCGGAAGAACTCCGCCGCCTCGGCGGCGGTGGCATCGAGCGGCGGTTCGTCCACCCAGCTGATCGCGATCACGGAGGCGAACAGCAGCACAGTGCCCGCAAGCCCGGCCACTCCGATGATCCTCTCGACGTGGCAGCGGCGACGGGGCATGACGTCGGTGCTGTGCATGTCAGCCAGCTTCCTCGAGCTGGACGGTGGTGGTGGTCAGCCGGGTCAGGCACTCGTGGCCGTGTACGTCGCCGTCGGCGCTGCTGCCTTCTGCATGTCCCCTCCTGATGGAGATGGATCCTCGGGTTACATGTTCGATGGTGCGAGTACGCGGCAACATCGGGGAAGTCCGCCATGCCGTTTCCGCCCGTCCGCTCGGTGCCCCAGCCGCCTACCAGCCTCGGTCGCGGTACTCCTGCAAACGCGGGCGCTCGGCGCCGAGGGTCGTGTCGGCTCCATGGCCCGGATAGACCCACGTCTCGTCCGGCAGCTTCGCGAAGACCTTCTGCTCCAGGCCGTTCATGAGCGAGGTGAACTCCCCGGCAGTTGTTGTCCGGCCAGGACCCCCGGGGAACAGCGAGTCGCCGGTGAACAGGTGCGGTGCGCCGGCCGGGTCGTCGTACAGCAGGGCGATCGAGCCCGGGGTGTGGCCGACCAGGTGGATGACCCGGAGCGAGCACTGGCCGACCGGGATGGCCGCGTTCTCGTCGACCAGCTCGTCGGTGGGTACGTCGATACCCTCGGCGTCGTACCGGCCGGCGACCGTCGTCGCGTTGGTCCGGGCCACCACCTCGGCGAGCGCCTGCCAGTGGTCCTGGTGCCGGTGCGTGGTGACGACCCGCTCGAGCCCGGCGTCGCCGATCAGCCTGAGCAGCGTCTGGGCGTCGTTGGCCGCGTCGATCAGCACCTGCTCGTCGGTACGCCGGCAGCGCAGCAGGTAGGCGTTGTTGTCCATCGGCCCGACGGCGACCTTGGTGATCATCAGCTCGGCCAGCTCGTGCGTCTGCACCGGCCCACCAACCTTGACGTTCCCGTGGTACTCCGCCATCAGCCCTCCTGGGTGTCGGTCCTCGGACCGATCCTTGCATCGATGGCACCGCCCAGTCATGTCCGGCCGGTTTGCCAGAACCACTCTCCGCGATCGAATATACTTTCGAAGCCGGCTCGATCGGGACGCCCGGTCCGGCGGCGGAAGTTTTTGTCGGTGGGCCTCGTTAGCATGACCGGGCATGCCCGACAAACACCCGGAACCCCTCGAGAGCGGCTGAGAGTGAGCTTGTGTCTGACCGTCTGATCGTGCGCGGAGCACGTGAGCACAACCTGAAGGACGTCTCGGTCGACCTGCCGCGGGAGGCCATGATCGTCTTCACCGGCCTGTCCGGGTCGGGCAAGTCGAGCCTGGCGTTCGACACGATCTTCGCCGAGGGCCAGCGTCGCTACGTCGAGTCGCTGTCGGCGTACGCGCGTCAGTTCCTGGGTCAGATGGACAAGCCGGACGTCGACTTCATCGAGGGTCTGTCACCGGCGGTCTCGATCGACCAGAAGTCCACCTCCCGCAACCCGCGCTCGACCGTCGGCACGATCACCGAGGTCTACGACTACCTCCGGCTGCTGTTCGCCCGGGCCGGCCGTCCGCACTGCCCGGAGTGCGGTGAGCCGATCGCGCGGCAGACCCCGCAGCAGATCGTGGACCGGGTGCTCGAGCTGGAGGAGGGCACCCGGTTCCAGGTGCTCGCGCCGGTCGTCCGCGGCCGCAAGGGGGAGTACGTCGACCTGTTCCGCCAGCTGAGCGGTCAGGGTCTGTCCCGGGCCCGGGTGGACGGCGAGACGATCCAGCTGATCGACCCGCCGAAGCTGGACAAGCAGAAGAAGCACACCATCGAGGTCGTGGTCGACCGGCTCGCGGTGAAGAGCTCCGCGAAGCAGCGGCTGACCGACTCGATCGAGACCGCGCTCGGCCTGGCCAGCGGCCTGGTCGTGCTCGACTTCGTCGACCTGCCGGAGGACGACCCGCACCGCGAGCGCCGGTTCTCCGAGAAGCTCGCCTGCCCGAACGATCATCCGCTCGCCATCGACGAGCTGGAGCCCCGGTCGTTCTCGTTCAACTCGCCGTACGGTGCCTGCCCGGTCTGCACCGGTCTCGGCACCCGGATGGAGGTCGACCCCGAGCTGCTGGTCCCGGACCCGTCCAAGTCGCTGGAGGAGGGCGCGATCCAGCCCTGGTCGGGGCAGAACGTCTCGCAGTACTTCGAGCGCCTGCTGGCCGCCCTGGCCAAGGACCTGAAGATCAAGACCAGTACGCCGTTCGGCGAGCTGCCGGCGAAGGCGAAGAAGTCGCTGCTCACCGGCCACGACCGCCAGGTGCACGTCTCCTACAAGAACCGGTACGGCCGCGAGCGGTCGTACTACACCACCTTCGAGGGGGTGATCCCGTACGTCGAGCGGCGGCACGCGGAGGCGTCGAGCGACACCAGCCGGGAGCGCTTCGAGGAGTACATGCGCGAGGTGCCGTGCCTGGCCTGCAACGGCGCCCGGCTGAAGCCGATCTCGCTGGCGGTCACCCTGGGCGGGAAGAACATCGCCGAGATCAGCGCGATGTCGATCGACGAGGTGCACGATTTCCTCCGCCAGATGGAGCTGACCCCGCGGGAGAAGCAGATCGCGGAGCGGGTGGTCAAGGAGATCGGCGAGCGGCTGCGGTTCCTGCTGGACGTCGGCCTGGACTACCTGGCGCTGAGCCGCCCGGCCGGCTCGCTGTCCGGCGGTGAGGCGCAGCGGATCCGGCTCGCGACCCAGATCGGCTCGGGGCTGGTCGGCGTACTGTACGTGCTGGACGAGCCGTCGATCGGTCTGCACCAGCGGGACAACCGGCGGCTGATCGACACCCTGGTCCGGTTGAAGGACCTCGGCAACACGCTGATCGTGGTCGAGCACGACGAGGACACCATCGACCACGCCGACTGGGTCGTCGACATCGGCCCAGGCGCCGGTGAGCACGGTGGCCAGGTGGTCGTGTCCGGCACCGTCGAGGACCTGAAGAACCACCCGGACTCGATCACCGGCGCGTACGTGTCCGGCCGCCGGGAGATCCCGATCCCGGCGGTCCGGCGGCCGCTCACCGAGGGCCGCGAGCTGACCGTGTACGGCGCCCGGCAGAACAACCTGAAGGACATCGACGTGACCATCCCGCTCGGGGTGTTCGTCGCCGTCACCGGGGTGTCCGGGTCGGGCAAGTCGACGCTGGTCAACGACATCCTCTACACGTCACTCGCGCGGCAGATCTACGGCGCCCGCACGGTGCCCGGCCGGCACACGAAGATCTCCGGGATGGAGCTGGTAGACAAGGTCATCCACGTCGATCAGTCGCCGATCGGCCGGACCCCCCGGTCGAACCCGGCTACCTACACCGGCGTGTGGGACCACATCCGCAAGCTGTTCGCCGAGACGCCGGAGGCGAAGGTCCGCGGGTACCAGCAGGGCCGGTTCTCGTTCAACGTCAAGGGCGGCCGGTGCGAGGCGTGCTCGGGTGACGGCACGCTGAAGATCGAGATGAACTTCCTGCCGGACGTCTACGTCCCGTGCGAGGTGTGTCACGGCGCCCGGTACAACCGCGAGACGCTCGAGGTGCATTACAAGGGCAAGACCGTCGCGGACATCCTGGACATGCCGATCGAGGAGGCGTCCGAGTTCTTCGCCGCCATCCCGGCGATCTCGCGGCACCTGAAGACCCTGGTCGAGGTCGGCCTCGGGTACGTCCGGCTCGGTCAGCCGGCGCCGACGCTGTCCGGTGGTGAGGCGCAGCGAGTGAAGCTGGCGTCCGAGTTGCAGCGGCGATCGACCGGCCGGACGGTGTACGTGCTGGACGAGCCGACCACCGGCCTGCACTTCGAGGACATCCGCAAGCTGCTCGGCGTCCTGGGCGGCCTGGTGGACAAGGGCAACTCGGTGCTGGTCATCGAGCACAACCTCGACGTGATCAAGACCGCCGACTGGATCATCGACCTCGGCCCGGACGGCGGCCGTCGCGGCGGGACGCTGGTGGCCGAGGGTACGCCGGAGGACGTCGCGGCCAACCCGGCGTCGTACACCGGTGAGTTCCTGGCCGAGATCCTGAACGGCCGTGCCGCCAAGCCCAGCGCCAAGAAGCAGGCAGCCGCGGCGAAGGCGACCGCGAAGAAGGCCCCAGCCAAGAAGGCCCCAGCCAAGAAGACAGCAGCCAAGACGACGACGGCCAAGAAGACGGTCGCCAAGAAAGCAACCAGAAAGCGCGCAGAAAGCGGCAGCTGAGATCGTCCTTGTACGGCGGCTGCGCGCGTGACGTCCCGATAGGGCGACTCCCGTGCATCAGCGCTCCCGCCCCGGCCTGCCGGGGCGGGAGCGCTTCGTAGTTGCTGACGCAACGACACCTCGGAGGAGAGACAGTGACCGGACGCTGGGACATGGGCCAGGACACCCTGAATCAGTTGAGCAGGAAGACCTCGACCGGGACCCAGGACCTCGGTGGCCTGGTGCAGCGGCTGGTCGCGGCGGCGGAGCCGCTTGAAGGCAAGATGAGTGGTGCCGGCAAGCAGATGTTCGACTCTTTCAAGGCCAACGTCGACGGCATTGCCGCTGACCTGAACGCCGGGCTCGCGGCCATCAATGAGGGCCAGTCCGGTATGGACGCTGCCTTCCGCACCGGTGACACCGAGATGGCCGACACCGCGAAGAAGAACCAGGGCGGGGCCGACTTCAACGCCGCCAAGTTCGCCAAGCGCTGAGAGAGGAGTCGACGATGGCTAACCGCAACAGCTATGACACTGCTGCCTCGGGCGAGGTGCAGTCGACCATCAACAGCCTCTCGGGGCAGATCTCGAGCCTGATCGCGACGCACAAGCAGAACGTGACGGCGGCGCTGTCGGACGCGTCTGCCAGCGGCGTGACCGAGAACTACCGCGCCGTCGAGGACCGCTTCGACGCCGCGGCCGAATCGACACTGGCGATCATCGATTCGCTGAAGTCGACACTCGAGGCTAACGATGCAACGGCCGCCGCGACCTTGAAGAAGGCCTCCGACGCCGTCGACGGCATCGGCGGCTGACCCGACCCCGGATCTTCACGGCCCTGGACGTCTCCCGGACACGGGAGTGCGTCCAGGGCCGTGCTGACCCGCGGCGACAGACCTGAGGAGCGACAGTGGACTGGGATATCGACGTCGAGGGCACGTTCAAGGTGCTCACCGACACGGCGACCGCAGCGGAGCCGTTCAACGAGTTGCTGACGACGTACGGCGAGAAGCTGACGGCTCTGATGCACGCAACGACCTACATGGTCGTCGGCGCAGGCACTCGTCGGACTGGGGCACGCGACGGTCCAAGCTTCTTGGCAGGGGACGTGGCGGCGCTGGGTTGCCTCAACGTCGTCTCGGCGGCCATCGGTGAGTACTCCGAGCACTGGGCGCCGACCCTGGAAGCCGCGGCGACGCAGGTCACTGCCTCGCTGACCGGTGCGCAGAATGCCGTCCTGGCCTACATGGAAGGGCAGGAAGGGATGGCCATGAACGCCCAACGGGCCGCTGCGAACGGGTTCATCCCGGACCCGACGGACGCGATGCCGACCAAGGACGGGGACGTCGCCGTATGACCGATGAGCAGTCGACGACGGTGCCGGAAGAGGTTGCCCAGGCCGCGCGGGTGCGGCTCGCTGAGTGGCTGACTGCTCAGGCGCCACGGCCTGAGTTGGGTGCAACGCCGGAGGAGTTGGCGGACTGGACGGCGTACCAGGCGGAGGAGTATGTCGTCCTCGTTCCGCCCGGCTATGCGAATCAGTTGTTCTTGGTGGCTGATCACGGCATCAGTTCGTTCGCGCCGAGTTCGCAGACGCTCGAGCAGGCGATGGTGGCGGCCCGTCCACAGTCGTGACAGTGGCCGCGCCGTACCAGACGTATTCGTTGACCCAGCGTGTGACCGAGGACTGAACTGACATGATCCAACCGGAAGGCATCCCGGTCGAGGAGCTGAACCACGTGGTCGAGGCCCTCGAGGCCAACATCTCGCCGCTGAGCGCGCTCGGAGAGCCGTTCACCGACGTGGGCAGCGATATCCACAACACGTTCCAGGGGCTGAACGAGGTCTACGAAGCACCTGAGCGGGAGCTGTTGGTCAACTCGACGCTGAAGGTCAAGACGAACCTCGACGAGTTCGGCCCGAGTCTCCCGGCGATGGCGGGGCACTTGGCGACCCTGGCCGACGAGCTGCGCAGCCGAGCGAGAGAGCTGTTGGCCCTCCAGATCATGGCCACCTCGTGGCATGAGTCGAAGGAGGAGGAAGGAGACGACTGGCAGCAGAACCAGGCGTTGGTCGACACCAACAACAACCTGGTTGAGGCCGTCAACCGGATCATGACGGAGGAGCTCCCGGAGCTCTGCTTCACGGCTGCCAACGAGATCGTCAAGCTGCACGGCGGCGAGACCTGGGACCCGGAGACGGGCCTGCGCGAGGGCGAGGAGCCGCCCCCGCCGCCGGAGGACGAGGCGGAACCGGAGGCGCCGCCGTGGGGGACCGCAGAGGACGTGGACTATCCCGCGTGGGCGGACGTCGTCATGTTCCCGGGGAACGTCGTGATCGGCGTCGTCACGGTCCTCGGCGAGACGCTCGAGGGCATCCTGACCCTGGTGCCGGTGCTGCCGCTGCTGGACATGATCCCCGGCTTCTCGGACAAGATGAAGGACTGGTTCAACTACGACGTGCCGGACTGGGAAGACGCGGAGAACGCCTGGAAGGGCGTTGGCATGCTCTTGGTACAAGTGGCTTCAGCTCCGCCGCAGTTCGGAGCGTGGGTCGGCGAAGAGGTCTTCGGCATAGAGCGGTCCGAAGAGATGAAGGAGTCGACGGAGACGGGCCTGTCGATGGCGGACCAGATGTTCGAAAGCTTCGTCGCCTGGGACGAATGGAAGACCAATCCGGGCAAGGCCTTCGGGATGATGGCCACCAACGTGCTGCTCACTGTCGGCACCTTCGGCGCGGGCGCAGGACTCAGGGCTGCGGCGCTGGCCGGCAAGTACGGCGTCGCGGCGGCGAGGGTCGCCAAGGCGGCCGAGTTCGCCCGGAGCCTGCGGGTCACCGTGCATGACACCGCCCTCAGCGCGGCGATGAAGATCCCAACGGTCAAAGACGTCGTCAACGGCCTGTCAGAGATCCCGATCCTCGGCGACAACTTCAAGCTTCACGGCGCCCCGCCGGTGGACGTGACGGTGGACGTAGATGCCCCGGACGTGTCCGACACCTCAAACACCTCGGTCACCCCCGATTTCACGACGGACAGCCCGTCGGTCGACACCACATCGCTGGACAGCCCCTCAGTCGACACGCCTGACATCGACGTTCCCGACACCACCCACCCCCCAAGCGCCGACTCCACGCCAACCCACACGGACCCGGGCACGACGACGACCCCGGATTCGCCGACGGATCCGGGTACGACGACGCCGGTCTGGAACGCGGACCCCAGTACGACGACGCCGGTTTGGCACGCGGACCCCACTACGACGACGCCGACCACACGTCCGCCGGATTCGACGACGCCGCCGACCACACGTCTGCCGGATTCGACCACGCCGCCGACGACGCGTACGCCAGACACGACGCGTACAACGGACACCTCGCGTACAACCGACACCTCGCGCACAACCGACACCTCGCGCACAACGGACACGTCGCGTACAACGGACACGTCGCGCGCGCGGGAGACGGACGCGCCGGACAGTCCGGAGACGACGCGCACGCGGGAGACGGACGCGCCGAACAGA
>NZ_JBEZZH010000006.1:67073-575417 GCF_040639075.1 Kribbella sp. NPDC023972
CGAACAGTCCGGAGACGACGCGCACGCGGGAGACGGACGCGCCGAACAGTCCGGAGACGACGCGCACGCGGGAGACGAACGCGCCGAACAGTCCGGAGACGACGCGCACGCGGGAGACGAACGCGCCGAACAGTCCGGAGACGTCCCGCACACCTGAAACCACGAGCACACCCGAGACGCGCACGCCGGAGACGAACACGTCGAATCCACCGGGTACGACGCGCACGCCGGAGACGAACACGTCGAATCCACCGGGCACGACGCGCACGCCGGAGAGCACTCCGACGACTCCGAGCACGCGGGCGCCCCAGGGCACGCCGCACACTCCGGAACCGGCAGCGCCCAGGAACGTCGACCCCGCAGTACAACCGGTCATGCCGATGCATCCCGGCGTACCCACTCATGTCGGCACGCCCAACACCCCGAACACGCCGCACACCCCGAACACTCGGAACGCACCGACCGGGCCCTGGCTGAACGGGCCGCAGGCGGAGCCGTTCGGCCGGGTGCCGCGGAACCTGTTCCCGTCGTCGCCCGCGCGTCATACGCCGCAGCGTGATCCGAACACGCCGTACGACGCCGGGAACGACCCCAGGTACGACGACCCGCTTGCGCGGCAGGTCGAGATCGACCAGATGAAGCCGGACTACGTGTATCCGTCCCCGAACAAGCCCAGGACCTTGGTCGACATGAACGACCACATCGCGCCGGATCCGTACGACCCGCGCAAGTTCGAGCTGCGGGACGCCGTCGGCGACGATCCGCTCGGCAATCTGGTCAAGTGGGTGCACAAGGTGAACCCGGACAACGGCTTGTCGGATCATTTCAGGATGAATTGTCCGGACGTGTCGCGCGCGCTGTGCGAGATCCTCAACGACGAGCCGCCGCGGCTGGCCGCCGGGAACAGGTTCGCGGCGGGCGAGAGCCCGGACACGACGCTCGAGTGGATGGGCTTGAGGGATGTACCGGCGGCCAACACGTTCGACCGTCCGCAGGGCCTCGACGACGATTGGTCTGTGGATCAAGCGGCGTACCAGAAGGTCCGTGACGCGCTGCAGGGTCGGCCGCCGGGTACTCACGCCAACATCGGCGTGTACTTCACCGACGGCACCGGGCACCGCTTCGCCGCCGTCGTCGACACGGATGGGTCGATGAAGTGGGTCGACGGTCAGCCGTCGGCGGAGGCCCGGAAGTTGCCCGAAGGTAGCCAGAAGCAACTGGACGCGATCCTGAAAGACATGGTCAAGGACAGCAGCCGGGCGCCGCTGGCCAGCCACATCTCGAGGCTCGACTTCGCCATCCGTGAGCGAGGTAAGGCGTGGGAAGGTGTCCCGCGCGGTCTGACCGACCCGCCGGCCCCGCAAACCCGCTTGGGCGCGCCCCGCCCCATCCACGGCTCGCAAACCCCCGACCTGCCGGACAGCTCGCACACACCGGATGTTCCGGAGGTCCCGCGCACGCCAGATGCGCCGGAGAGTCCGCGCACGCCACAGAGCTCCGGTACGCCGGGAGATTCGCACCAGCCGTCGATCGCGGAGCGGCTGAACCCTGAGGGCGACGGGATCAGCCGTGATGAGTGGGATCTGACGGAGCTCGTCCCGCCGTCTGCCCGCCCGCCGGAGCCGCACACGCCGGAGCCGCACACGCCGGAGCCGCACACGCCGGAGCCGCACACGCCGGAGCCGCACACGCCGGAGCCGCACACGCCGGAGCCGCAGACGCCGGAGAGTGCACATCAGCCGGAAACCCCGGAGGGCGTGCGTGAGCCGGATGCACCTGAGCGCGACGGGATCGCGCCGGCGACGCACACGTCGGAGGCGTTTGCTCCGGTGCCGCGTGCTGCGGGCGATCCCGGGGCTGTCGAGGTGCCGGGTAGGCCAGGTGAGCCGGACCGTCGGCCGTTTGCGGGGTCGGAGTTGGCCGACCGGAGGTTCGAGGCGTCCCCAGAGGACGCCGCGGCGTACCGCGCCACGCTTGGCTCTGTCTCGTTCAACAGGGAGAAGTTGCAAGATCAGCGGATACGCGGCGCGCAGCAGCCCGGCGCTCGCATGGACGACTTGGAGATCACCGCCCTGGACGAGATGACGGGGCCCAAGCACGAGGCGATCAACGCGAAGTTCCGGGCGGGCGACCCAAGTGTCGAGCGGGACCCGTTGGTTCGCATGGCGACGTCGGCGATGAACAAACTGCCCGACTTCAAGGGGACGATCTACCGCGGCATACCCTTCCGCACGGAGGCGGAACTGAATGCGTTCCTGGACCGGTACATACCCGGCAATGCTGTCTCGGAGCCGGCGTTCACACACTCGGGCAAGACAGTTGAGGACGGGGTGGCTTGGAGCGGCTCCAATAACATGTTCGCAGGCAGGGTGGTACTCCACATCGAGGCGCAGCACGCCAAGGACATGTCTTTCCTGCGCGAGCCGACCGCGGGTATCGACGAAGTCATGCACCCGCCGCACACCACCTTCTATCCGACCGAGAAGTGGCAGGACTCGGAGGGAAGATGGCACCTGAAGGTCCGTGACTACCGTGACCCGGCAGACGTGCCAGTCGGCGATGGGCCGTCGCACCCCCAGCCGGACACTCATCCGGGCCAGCCGGAGGCGCCGGACACGCGGGCGTATCAGCAGCCCCGTCAGTACGACGGGCAGCAGCCGCCTCCTCCTGGGCAGCCGTCGGTTCCGTATGGTTCCGGCCCTTCGCAGCGACCGGCGGATCCGTCTGGTTCCGCGGATTCGCAGCGGCCGGTGGACCCGTTCGCTCAGCCGGAGGTGCAGTACAGGCCTCCTCAGCCGGGTAACCAGCCAGGGCAGTTGTTCGGGCCAGGAAAAGGTCAGGCGCCGTACCAGCACGCGTCGCCGGAGCAGTCCTTCGGACCGGGCCACGGGCAACCAGACTCGCCCGATGGCCCACCCCAGCAGCCGCCCTTCCCGCCACAGCACTCACCGCAGCCGGGGCAGCAACCGTTCCCACCCCAGCACCAGCCGGGATCGCCGTACGGTCCGCCGGGGTCGCCGTACCAACACCCGGGGCAGCCGGATCCGTATGCGCCGCCGCGTCAGCCGGACCCTTACGGTCCGCCGTCGCAGCATCCGGGGCAGCAGTCGTTCCCACAGCACCATCCGGGTCAGCCGTACGGGCCGCCGCATCAGCACCCTGGGCAGCCAGGGTCGCCGAGCGAGCCGCCCGGGCCGTACCAGCAGCCCAGTCAGTACGACGGGCAGCAGCCGTACCCGCAGCATCAGCCGGAGGGTTCCTACCCGTCACACCAGCAGGCGGGGCAACCGCCGTACCAGCAGCACGTTCACGATCCCGGGGAGCGTCCGCCGGAGTACAACCCGGGGCAGCAGCCGCCGGACTATCAGCCGCCCTGGCATGAGGCGGGACAACCGCCGCGCCAGCCGGAGGGTCAGTTCCCGCCGCATCAGCACCCGGGGTTTGACCCGACGCAGCCGGAGCCGCCGCAGCAGTTTGGCGGTCAGCCGTGGCAAGGGGTGCCGGAGCAGGGTGGGCAGCCGCCACACCCAGGCCAACAGCAGGAGCCGGGCTACCACCCCGAGCAGCACCAGCAGCCGCCGTACCAGGGGTTCGGGCCGCAGGGGCGCGGCCCGTACGGAGCTCCGCACCCGCCGGAGTCGCCGTACGGTCAGCCGGACCAGTACCAAGGCCAGCACCCGGAGCAAGGTGGGCCTCCTCAGCAGTACGGCGGCCAGCCGCAGTCGTACGGGTCACAGCCGGAGCCGTACAGATCAGCGGAACCCTATGGGTCACCGGATCCCCAAGGGTCAGTGGATCCCGATTCGTCAGTGGGTCCCAACGGATCGGTGGAGCAGCCGGACGGTTCGATTTCACGATGTCCGAACTCGGACTTCCCGGTCGGAGAGCCGACGTACCGCGATTTCGTCGCCGATCCGGGGACACCGAAGTGGGTGGAAGATTTCTACATGAACATGCGCACCAGGACGGACGACGTTCCGAAGGTCGCCGAAGCGGCTGGGCTCGACCCCGCCCTGGTGGAGGTGGCGAAGCGGAACGTCTTCGTGAACACGCATGACGTCGCAATCGGTCCGGGTGACCTGCGGCACGGCTACTTCACTCCCCTTGAGCAGATCGCCGATCTGTGGAAGGGGGCGATGGAGGGGGCGCTCGAAGGCGAGCCGAAGAAGATCAACGAACTGCGGTCCCTGATCGCGCACGAGTATGTGGAGGCGAAACTGCTCGAGGCCGGAGTGCCG
This sequence comes from Kribbella sp. NPDC023972, assembly GCF_040639075.1. Taxonomy (NCBI): domain Bacteria; kingdom Bacillati; phylum Actinomycetota; class Actinomycetes; order Propionibacteriales; family Kribbellaceae; genus Kribbella; species Kribbella sp. NPDC023972. Next base: position 71,312 of record NZ_JBEZZH010000006.1, read on the forward strand.
TACAACTACGCCGACCCGAATCTGTACGACGACGACGGCGGTTATCCCGACAATCTCGAGAACGCGGGTGCACATGCCGCCGCACCTTTGTCACTTCAGGGCAACAAGATCGACCTGCTGCGACACTGGCAACGAAAGCTCGGGCTGACTCCGCCTGAAGGTGGTCTTGCGCCTGATCTGTCGAACTTGGACGAGGTCGTCCGGATCGCGAAGGAAGGTTTGGAATGGTGACCGACACGGACGCCGCGGAGCGCATGGTCGAGCGCCTCCTCGCGGTGAAGTGGGACGATGACGCGGTCGACGCGCACCAGCGGTCCCGCTCACGGTTGACGCGTGAGTTCCTCCGGCGTACGGCACAGTGGGCGCAGGCGGTCGGAGCGACAGAGGGATGGCCGTTCAGCGATCTGGCCGGCGCGCTGGATCCGGAGGTTGCCGTCGATCCGGCGCTGCTGGCGAGGCTCGAGATCGACCCGGAAGCCGACGCGCCGTTCCCGATCCGGCCGGAGATCGCCGCGGCGATCGTGCGGTGGGCGGCGCTCGGGGACCTGCCTCGGCAGCGGTTCCCGGAGTTGGACGATCCGTACGAGCCGATGCTTGCGCTGTTCGATCGGGGCGGCGCCTATTCGCTGTCCCACGGATTCATCGAATTGGGCTCAGGCACGTTCCCGATCCGGTCGCTGGCCGAACGCGCTGTGCTCGCCCCGGTGCCGATCGACGACGCAACGCTGGCCAAGCTGGACCACGAGGGCTGAGGCGACGGTCGGCGCGCTGTTGGATAGCTCACACTGATTGGTGGTTGACTGGGGCAACTAAATTCGAGGTGGTTGGTACGTGATCCTTTCGATCCTGGTCGAAAGGATCACAGGCGTGTCGTGCCGCTGGGGGAATGACCCGTAGCTCCGACTATCGTGATCGTGGCGCAACCAGACCTCGAAGGAGAGACAGTGACCGGACGCTGGGACATGGGCCAGGACACCCTGAGCCAGTTGAGCAAGAAGACCTCGACCGGGACCCAGGACCTCGGCGGCCTGGTCAAGCAACTGGTCGCGGCGGCGGAGCCGCTCGAAGGCAAGATGAGTGGTGCCGGCAAGCAGATGTTCGACTCTTTCAAGGCCAACGTCGACGGCATTGCCGCTGACCTGAACGCCGGGCTCGCGGCCATCAATGAGGGCCAGTCCGGTATGGACGCTGCCTTCCGCACCGGTGACACCGAGATGGCCGACACCGCGAAGAAGAACACGGCCGCGGCTGACTTCAATGCCGCCAAGTTCGGCAAGCGCTGAGAGAGGAGTCGACGATGGCTAACCGCAACAGCTATGACACTGCTGCCTCGGGCGAGGTGCAGTCGACCATCAACAGCCTCTCGGGGCAGATCTCGAGCCTGATCGCGACGCACAAGCAGAACGTGACGGCGGCGCTGTCGGACGCGTCTGCCAGCGGCGTGACCGAGAACTACCGCGCCGTCGAGGACCGCTTCGACGCCGCGGCCGAATCGACACTGGCGATCATCGATTCGCTGAAGTCGACACTCGAGGCTAACGATGCAACGGCCGCCGCGACCTTGAAGAAGGCATCCGATGCCGTCGATGGCATCGGCGGCTGACCCGACCCCGGATCTTCACGGCCCTGGACGTCTCCCGAACATGGGGGTGCGTCCAGGGCGGTTCTGATACGTGCGACAGATCTGAGGAGGGACAGTGGACTGGGACATCGACGTCCAGGGCGTGACCAAGGTGCTCACCGACACGGCGACCGAAGCGGAGCCGTTCAACGGGTTGGCGACGACGTACGGCGAGAACCTGAAGGCCATCATGGAAGGCCTGAACTACGACGCCTTCATGGTCGTCGCGGCGGCCGTCGGTGAGTACTCCCAGCACTGGGCGCCGACGTTGGAAGCCGCGGCGACGCAGGTCACTGCCTCGATGGAAGGTGCGCAGAACGCCGTCAAGGCCTACATGGGAGGTCAGGAAGAGATGGCCATGAACGCGCAACAGGCCGCGGCGAACGGGGAGGTCCCGGACCCGCCGGGCACACGAGAGACGAAGCCGACCGGGGAGAACATCGCGGTATGACCGATCAACAGCCGGTGCCGGAAGAGGTTGCCCAGGCGGCGCGGGTGCGGCTCGCTGAGTGGCTGACTGCTCAGGCGCCGCGGCCTGAGTTGGGTGCAACGCCGGAGGAGTTGGCGGACTGGACGGCGTACCAGGCGGAGGAGTATGTCGTCCTGGTTCCGCCTGGTTATGCGAATCAGTTGTTCCTGGTGGCTGATCACGGCATCAGTTCGTTCGCGCCGAGTTCGCAGACGCTCGAGCAGGCGATGGTGGCGGCCCGTCCACAGTCGTGACAGTGGCCGCGCCGTACCAGACGTATTCGTTGACCCAGCGTGTGACCGAGGACTGAACTGACATGATCAAACCGGAAGGCATTCCGATCACGGAGCTGAACAACGTGGTCAAGGCCCTTGACGAGAACGTGTCGGAGCTGAGCGGCCTCGGTCAGCAGTTCAGCGACATGGGTGACGGCATCCACAACACCTTTCAGGGGCTGAACGAGGTCTACCAGGCGCCCGAGCGGGAGCTGCTGGTCGGATCGACGAAGAAGATCCAGGACAACCTGACCAAGTTCGGCCCGAGTCTGCCGGCGATGGCGGGGCACCTGACCACCCTCGCCGACGCGGTGCGCACCAAAGTGGGCACGCTGGACGACATCCGGGAAGAGGCCTACCAGTGGCATCGCCGCAAGGACGGCAACCCCGAGTGGCAGAACGATCAGGACATGATCGACGACAACAACCGGATGGTCCAGGACGTCACCCGGATCATGACGGAGGAGTTGCCGGATCTCTGCTTCACCGCTGCCAACGAGATCGTCAAGCTGCACGGAGGTAAGACCTGGGACCCCGAGACGGGCCTGCGCGAAGGTGAGAAGCCGCCCGAGCCGCCGGAGAACCAGGAGGAGCCGCCGCCGCCCGCGTGGGGGACGGAAGAGGAACGCGACAAGCCGCTCTGGCAGGACATCATCGAGTTCCCGGGCAACGTCCTCCTCGGTGTCGTCACCGTTCTCGGTGAGACGGTCGAGAGCATCCTGACGCTGGTGCCGGTGCTGCCGCTGCTGGACATGATCCCCGGCTTCTCGGAGACGATGAAGGACTGGTTCAACTGGGACGTCCCGACCTGGAAGGACTTCGGTAACTCCTGGAAGGGCCTGGGCATCTTCGCCGGGCAGATCCTGACGGCTCCGAGCCAGCTGGTGGCGTGGGGCGCCGAAGCCCTCTTCGGCATCGAGCGGCCCGAATGGCTCAAGGAGTGGAGCGAGACGGGCCTGGCCATGGGCGAGGGGATGCTCAAGGGTTTCGTCGCCTGGGACGAATGGTCGAAGAACCCGGGCAAGGCGTTCGGGATGGCGCTCACCAACATCGTCGCCACCGTCGCCTCCGGCGGCTCGGCCGGCGCGGTCAAGACCGCGGCGCTGGCCGGCAAGTTCGGAGCCGCGAGTGCGGCGGTGGCGAGGGTCGCGAAGGTGGCCGAGTTCGCGCAAACGACGCGGATCACCGTTCACAACGCCGCCCTCGGTGCGGCGATGAAGATCCCGAAGGTCAGCGATGTGATCTCGGGAATGTCGAAGATCCCGGTCGTCGGCGATACCTTCAAGGTCCAGGGCCTCCCAAAGGTCGACGTGACGGTGGACGTGGACACTCCGGACCTCTCCGGCACCTCGCACCCCTCGGTGGACAGCCCGTCCGTGGACAGCCCATCCGTGGACAGTCCTTCGGTGGACAGTCCGACCCTGGACAGTCCGTCGGTGGACGCGCCCGACGTCGACAGCACCCCGAGTGCCGACGCGCCGTCCCACACAGGTCCAGGTACGACGACACCGCTGTCACACGCCGATTCCGGGACGACACCCGGTACGACTCCGGTCTCGCACGCCGATCCAGGCACCGCTCCCGGCCCGACGACTCCCGTTTCGCACACGGATCCCGGCACGACGTCGCCGGGTACGCGTACGCCGGATTCGACCACGACGCCGGACACGCGTACGCCGGATTCGACCACGTCGCCGGGTACGCGTACCCCGGAGTCGCAGACCACCCCGGGCACTCGCACGCCTGACTCGACGACCACGCCGGGCACGCGAATCCCCGAGACGAACGCGCCGCGCACGCCGGAGACGTCGCGCACTCCGGAGACCAACGCACCGCGCACGCCGGAGACCGCGCGCACGCCGGAGACGAACGCACCGCACACTCCAGAAACCTCGCGCACGCCGGAGACGTCGCGCACGCCGGAGACCAACGCACCGCGCACGCCGGAGACCGCGCGCACGCCAGAGACGAACGCACCGCACACTCCAGAAACCTCGCGCACGCCGGAGACGTCGCGCACGCCCGAGACGAACACGCCGCGCACGCCGGAGACGTCGCGCACTCCGGAGACGAACGCGCCGCGCACGCCGGAGACGTCGCGCACTCCGGAGACGAACGCGCCGCGCACGCCGGAGACGTCGCGCACGCCGGAGACGAACGCGCCGCGCACGCCGGAGACGTCGCGCACGCCGGAGACGAACGCGCCGCGCACGCCGGAGACGTCGCGCACTCCGGAGACGAACGCGCCGCACACACCGGAGACGTCGCGCACGCCGGAGACCAACGCGCCGCGCACGCCGGAGGGCACTCCGACGACTCCGAGCACGCGGGCGCCCGAGGGCACGCCGCATACGCCGGAACCGGCGGCTCCCAGGAACGCCGACCCCGCGGTCCCGCCGGTCATGCCGATGCATCCCGGCGTACCCAGTCATGCCGGCAGCACGCCCAACGTTCCTGGCACCCCGCACGGCACCCCCAGCGCGCCCAACACGCCGGGGCAGCCCAACACCCCGAGGACGCCGCCCGACGGCGGGAACGACCCCAGGTATGACGACCCGCTTGCGCGGCAGGTCGAGATCGACCGGTTGAAGCCGGACTATGTGCAGCCGGCGCCGAACAAGCCCAGGTCTTTGGTCGATATGTACGACCACATTCCGCCGCACCCGATGGATCCGCGCATGTTCGAGCTGCGGGACGCCGTGGCCGACGATCCGGTTGGCAACGTGCTGAAGTGGGTGCACAAGGTGAACCCGGACAATGGGTTGTCGCCGCACTATGGGATGAACTGTCCGGACGTGTCGCGCGCGCTGTGCGAGATCCTCAATGGCGAACCTCCGCGGCTTGCGGCCGGTAACAGGTTCGCGCGGGGTGAGAACCCGGACACGACGCTGGAGTGGATGGGCTTGCGGGATGTCCCGGCGGCCAACAAGTTCCAGCGTCCGCAGGGCCTCGACGACGATTGGTCTGTGGATCAAGCGGCGTACCAGAAGGTGCGTGACGCACTGCAGGGCCGGCCGGTGGGTACTCACGCCAACATCGGCGTGTATTACGTCGGCGGGGGTGGGCACCGCTTCACCGCGTACGTCGACACGGATGGGTCGATGAAGTGGCTGGACGGTCAGCCGTCGGAGGCGGCGCGCAAGTGGCCCGAGGGCAGCCGCGAGCAGTTGGCCCAGATCCAGCGCGACATGGTCAAGAACAGCGGCGATGTGCCGTTGGCGACCCATATCCAGCAGCTCGACTTCGCCGTCCGTGAGCCGGGCGGTCGGTGGGAAGGCGTCTCGCGGACTCCGGCCGACCCGCCGGCGTCGCAAACTCGCTTCGGCGCGCCTCGCCCCATCCACGGCTCGCAAACCCCCGACCTGCCGGACAGCTCGCGCACACCAAATGTTCCGGAGGTCCCTCGCACGCCAGATGCGCCGGAGAGTCCGCGCACGCCACAGAGCTCCGGTACGCCGGGAGATTCGCAGCAGCCGTCGATCGCGGAGCGGCTGAACCCTGAGGGCGACAGGCCCACCCGCAGTGACTGGGACGACCTGACGGAGCTCGATCCACCGTCCTCTCGTACGCCGGAGACCGGTGCGCCCGAGGCCGGTGGGATCGGCCGAACGCTGGACGACCTGACGGAGCTTCATCCGCCGTCTTCTCGTACGCCGGGGGCGCCGGAGAGCCGGGTGCCGGAGGCTGCGGATGGGCACACGCCGGACAGGCGCATGCCGGGGACGCCGGAGAGTCGGGCGCCTGAGAGTCGCGTGCCGGAGTCGCCGGAGGTGCGGGCACCGGATGGGCGTCCGCCGGAAGCGCCGGAGAGCCGGGTGCCGGAGAGCCGGGTGCCGGAGAGCCGGGTGCCGGAGGGTCCCTTGAGGCGGGTGCCGGGGGCGCGGTATGCGGGGTCGGAGTTGGCGGACGGCGACTTCCGGGCTTCGCGTCGGGATGAGGATGAGTTCCTGCGTACGGCGGGGTCGTACAACCCGGACGAGATGCGGCTGCACCGGGAACGTGGCCGGGAGCAGCTCGGCGACGGGATCGACGAGCTGACGGACGTCGACATCCGTGCGATGGAGAAGTTGTTGAAGATGGACCACCAGGACATCAACAACGACTACCGGGCGGGTGACCCGACCGTCGAACAGCGGCCGATCGTCCGCGTGGCGGCATCGGCGATGAACAAGATGCCGGATGCGGTGGGGGAGATCCACCGTGGCCTCAGCTTCGACACACCGGAGGAGCTGGCGGCGTTCCTGAACCGGTACGAGCCCGGTGGTGCCGTGAACGAGGCGGCATTCACCCACTCGGACAAGGATCTGGACGGCGCGAAGATCTTCGGGCGGGATGTGATTCTGCACATCGATGCCCGCCACGGTAAGGACATGACGTTCCTGCGCGATCCGCACAACGGCGCCAAGGAAGTCATTCATCCGCCGCACACGACGTTCTATCCGACTCGGCGGTGGCAGGACGAGGACGGCAAGTGGCATGTCGAGATGCGTGACTACGGCGGGCCGGTGGAGATTCCGCCTGGCGAGCGGCCGGAGCCGGTCGTCGTAGAGCCGGACGCCGGGCGCTCGTACTGGGCGCAACACGCTGCGAACAGCCACTCGCCGGGGACGTCTCAGACTCCCTGGCAGCCGGCGGCGCCGTCTGGTCAGCCGGACTACGGGCCACCATCGGACTGGTACCAGCAGAATCAGCAGCCAGCGCACCCGCAGCAGCCGGCCTACCACCCGGGTCAGCAGCCACCTGCTTCACAGCAGCCGGTGAACCCGTACAACTCCGGTCAGCCACAACAGCAGTTCGCTGCGGGGCAGCCGGAGCAGCCCTTCGGTCCGGGACAGCCCCAGCAGAACTACAGCCCGGGGCAGCCGGAGCGGTCCTTTGGTCCGGGGCAGCCTGGGGCGCCGTACGCGCCGCAGCAGCCGGGGTATCACCCGGGGCAGCAGTCACGTCCGGCCGGGCAGCCGCCGTACGAGGTGCCTGAGCCGTACCGGCAGCCAGGTCAGCCGCCGCATCAGCAGCCGCAGTACCCGGGGCAGCAGCCGCAGCCGCCGTACCCACCGCGTCAGCCGGACGCGCCGTACCAGCAGCCGGGGCAGCCGCCGCATCAGCAGCCGGGATACCAGCCGGGGCAGCCGTACGGGCCGGGGCAGCGGCAGCCGGGGTACCCCGGTCAGCAGCCGCATCAGCCTGGGCAGCCGCCGTACGGCCAACCGCACCCCCAGCCGGGGCATCACCCGGGTCAGCAGCCGGCGGCACCGCACTACCCGGAAACGCACCCGTTGCGGCAGCCGGAGTCGCCGTACCAGCAACCCGGGCAGCCGCCTCACGGTCCGCATCCGCAACCGGGGCAGCCGCGCCACCAACCTGGGCAGCCTCACTCGCCGTACGAGTCGCCTCATCCGTACCGGCAGCCGGAGCAGCAGCCGGGCCTCGGCCCCGGGCATCAGCACCCGCAGCAGCCGGGTTACCACCCGGGGCAGCAGCCGAACCAGCAGTACGGTCCGCCGCACCAGCAGCCGCAGCAGCCGGGAAACCACCCGGGGCAGCAGCCGAACCAGCAGTACGGTCCGCCGCACCAGCAGCCGCAGCAGCCGGGCTACGAACCGGGGCACCAGCCGTATGGTTCGCCGTACCAGCAGCCGCAGGCACCGCACCAGCAGCCGGGGCAGCCCTACCCGCCGCGTCAGCCGGAGTCGCCGTACCCGCAGCCGCATCAGCAGCCGGGGCAACCGCCGTACGGACCGCCGCACCAGTACCCGGGCCAGCAGCCGTATGGGCAGCCGCATCAGCCGGGGTCGTTCGGGCCGAGGCAGCAGCCCGGGCCGTACGCTCGGCACACGCCGGACCAGCCGGAGCACGCGCAGCCGCCGCGACAAGGTGGACAGCCGTCGCAGCCCTACCAGGGTGGTCAGCCGCTGCAGCAAGGTGGACAGCCGCCGCAGGGTGGGCAGCCTCAGCAGCACGGCGGCCAGCCGCAAGGTCAGGCGGCCGGTTCGGTGCCCGAGGGCAGGTCGACCGCGAGCGAGCGGAATGCCGGGTACGAGGTGCGGGAGCCGGAGGGCAGCGAGTTCGTCTCCAGGGACACGCCCAAGGCGGAAGCGGCGTACCGGCGCATCCGGGACATGACCGACGACGTTCCGAGGATCGCCGAGGAGCTCGAGCTCGATCCCACCGTGGTCGACGTGGCGAAGCGGAACCTCTTCGTGAACAAGCACGATGTTCCGGTCGGTCCGGGGGAGATCGTGCGCGGCAACTTCACGGCTGACGAGTACACCGCTGACCTGTGGAAGGCGGCGATGAACGGAACGTTGAAGGCCCCGAGCGAGGTCAACGAGGTGCGGTCTCTGATCGCTCACGAGTACGTGGAGGCCAAGCTGATGGCCGCCGGCGTGCCGTACACCTACGCCGAGCCGCATTTGTGGGACCCGGTGGACGGCTACGGTGACACCCGCGAGCACGCAGGTGCGCATACGGTGGCACCACGGTCGCTGCAGGCCACCCCCAACCTCGAGTTTCTGTTGGGGCACTGGGAAGATCTCGGCCTGACCCCGCCTCCTGGGGGTCTCGCGCCCGATCTGTCCAACCTGGATGACATCGTCCGAAGAGCAATGGAAGGGATGGGATGGTGACCGACACAGCCGCGGCCGAGCGCATGGTCGACCGCCTCCTGGCCGTGCGATGGGACGAGAGTGCGGCGCGTGCACATCGGCGTTCTCGTGGCCGGCTGACGCGTGAGTTTCTCCGGCGTACGGCGCAGTGGGCGTTGGCCGTGGGCGCGGAGGAGGGCTGGCCGTTCAGTGATCTCGCGGGGGCTCTGGATCGGGAGGTTGCCGTCGATCCGGCGCTGCTGGCCAAGCTCGAGATCGACGGGGCGACCGTGGGCGGGTTTCCGATCCGGCCGGCGCACGCTGCCGTGATCGTGCGGTGGGCGGCACTCGGGGATCTGCCGCGGCAGCGGTTCCCGGAGTTGGACGATCCGTACGAGCCGCTGGTCACGATGGTCGGCCGGGGTGGCGGCTATTCGGTGGCGAAAGGGTTCATCGAGCTCGGTTATGGCTCGTTCCCGATCGGTTCGGTGGCCGAGCGGGCTGCGCTGGAACCGGTGCCGATCGACGAGGCCACGCTTGACCAGGCGGACCAGGGGAGCTGAGCGCGAGTGTCGGGGAGCTACGGGACGCAGGTCATCGAGTCGGTTGCTGTTCGGCGGCGGCGGTTGCGGGAGGCCTGGCTGTTCGGGGCCGAGCGGGCCAAGAACACGTTGAACGAGCAGACTGGCAAGGTGCTCGCGAGTGTGATGATCGGTGCGGTTGCGTGTGCGGGGTGCGCGGGTGTGTCGTACTTCAAGTCGGCGCAGGCCAAGGAGAAGCAGAACCAGCAGCCCATGCCGACCGCGACCACGTCCGGGCCGGTCAGCCCATCGCCGTCGAAGTGAGCGACACCGCTGCGGCGGAACGGTCGGTGTCGGAGCGCGGTGGGCTGAACCGAAGCCGATCGACGAGGCGACGCTGGACGCGCTGGATCGGGAGAGAAGCTAGCGGCCGAAGAGGTGACGCAGCCAGGTCCTGCGCGGCTGGGGTTTCAACGCAGCCGGGAGTACGGCGGTGGGCGGTGTGGCCAACGTGACCGGGACCTGGACCATCTGGTCGCCCTGGAGCCAGTAGAGGTCCGGCGAGCACTGGTCCGGCGCGCCGCGGTAGCTCTCGGCGATCCATTGGGCGAGGGCGTCGGCGCGGGCCTGGCCGGCGTCGGCGGGGCAGTAGGCGACGGTGCTCAACCGCGGTACGCCGAGCAGCACTCCTGCACCTATCGATGCCTGGGGCAACAAATTCTCCCGGTCGACGATCGCCATCGACACCAGCGGGTCGCCGTCGCGGGTGAGCACCGAGAACCCGTCGTGCTCCTGTGGCTCCAGGTCCGCGATCTCGGCCAGGCTGAGCCGGACCGGTGACGGTACGCCGGGGTCCCCGAGCCCGAGCATCGACCGCCGTACGACGGTCAGCCGCCGGAGCTCGTCGCCGGTCCGGATGAACACCACGACCTCGAAGTGATCCCCGAACGGCAGCAGGGCGTCGGCGACCGGGCCGGCGGTGCGCGCCGACCAGCCGCGCTGGACGAGTAACGCACGCTGCCGTTCCGCGACGTCGCCGTACCGGTGTTCCTCGGTGGCGAGCTCACCCTCGGCGACGACGGCGCGCAGCCAGGCCTCGATCTGCTCCGGCCACCGCTGCTGTGGTAGCTGCAGGCAACGATCGACGATCTCGCCGACGCCCACCACCGCGGACATCTGCAGCCCGCCCCGGCCCCAGCCGACCTCGACCGTCCGTTCCGCGGTGTCCACCACGCAGCCCGGCAGCCAGATCGGCGCCATCTCCGCGATCATTTCGACCACGGTGGAATCGTCTGTGCTTGTCATCCGATGACCTCACCCACCATTACAGTGTCTCGCACGTCCGTCGGTAAGAAGTACGAAGTCCCCCGCACAACCGCGGGCTGGTCCAGCGGAGGAAAACCTTAGTGGCAAGCCGGATCGTGCACCGCCCGGCGCGACGCACACCTGCCCCCGGGGTGCAGCAGCAGCGCGTGATCGAGCCCGCGCCGTCCCTCGGCGGAGGTGGAGGCGGTGGGGGCGGCAATGCGATGCAGATGCTGTTGCCGATGGTCGGCAGCGTCGGCTCGGTCGCGATGATGACCATGGGCCGGTCCGGCCCGATGGTGATGGTCGGGATCGGGCTGCTCGGGCTCACCCTGATCGGCTCGATCGGCGGCATGCTGAGTTCCCGCAGCAAGGGCGGCAAGGACCGCAAGCACCAGCGCACTCGCTACCTGGACTACCTCGAGCGGATGCGGGACGACTTCTCGAAAGAGGAGCGCACGTCCCGGGCTCAGGCGCTCGAACTGAACCCGCCGCCGGACGCTCTGCTCGACTGTGTGACGGACGTCTCCCGGCTGTGGGAGCGGCGTCGTACCGACAGTGACTTCCTGCAGCCGCGCTGCGGCAGCGGCCGGGTGCCGGTGGTGCCTGCGGTCGTGGGCGCGGGAGGTTCCGCGATGGAGCCGCCGGACCAGTTCATGATGGCCGAGGCGAACGCGCTGGTACGGCGGTTCACGCTGATGCCGGACATGCCGCTGACCGTGCCGTTGGACCACGTCGGCAACGTCAGCATCGTCGGGGACCGCGAGGGCGTCGTCCGGGTGGCTCGTTCGCTGCTCGTGCAGACCGCGGTGTTCCAGGCGCCGGAGGACGTCAAGCTGGCGGCCGCCTTCCCGCGGGCCGCGCTGCCGGACTGGCACTGGATGAGCTGGCTGCCACACGTCCAGGACCCCGAGCGCAAGCAGGGCCCGATTCCGTTCCGGCGGATCGCGGAGACTCCTGAGGAGCTGTCGCAACTGCTCGCGGACGATCTGGGCGAGCGGGTCCAGTGGGCGACCGAGTCCCGGCGTGGCTCGGTGAACTTCGAGGACCGTCGCCGGCTCACCCAGCGGCTGCTCGTGCTGCATGACACGTACGGCGACGTGGCCGCCGAGGTCCGCCCGCAGGCCGACGACTCGCTCGTCCCCGGGGAGCTCGGCGTCACCGTCCTGCACCTGGTCGCCGACCGTCTCCAGGAACCGAGCTCGGTGACCATGCGGATCACGGTGTTCGGCGACGAGATCCGGGTCGAGGATCTGCGCGGCCAGTACCCGATGGTCGCCAGCGGCCAGGTGGACCGGATGGAAGCCCCGATCGCCGAAGGCATCGCCCGTGAGCTGGCGCCGCTGCGGTTGTCCGCGGAGTCGCTGGAGGAGGACGCGCAGCGCGACAACGTCGACTTCATGGGCCTGATCGGCATCACCGACGTCGCCCAACTGGACTTCAACCACCTGTGGCAGCCGCGTCCTGATCGGGCTTTCCTGCGGGTCCCGCTCGGGGTCGACGACAACGGCGGCATCGTGCTGGTCGACCTGAAGGAGTCGGCCCAGCTCGGTATGGGGCCGCACGGTCTGATCGTCGGTGCGACCGGTTCCGGTAAGTCCGAAGTACTGCGGACAATGGTGCTGGCGCTGCTGGCCACGCACACCCCTGACGACCTCGCCTTCGTGCTGGTGGACTTCAAGGGTGGTGCGTCGTTCGCGCCGTTCGAGGGGGTCCCGCATGTGGCCGGCATCATCACCAACCTGCGGGACGACGCGAGCCTGATCGAGCGCGCGTACAAGAGCCTGGAAGGTGAGGTGGAGCGTCGCCAGCAGGTGCTGAAGGATGCCGGCAACAAGGCGAACATCACCGACTACCGGCTGCAGCGCGAGCAGCAGCCGGACCTGCCGCCGCTGCCGCACCTGTTCGTGATCATCGACGAGTTCGGCGAGCTGCTCACCGAGCGGCCGGACTTCATCGACCTGTTCCTGTCGATCGGCCGGATCGGCCGGTCCATCGGTGTCCACCTGCTGCTGTCCAGCCAGCGGATCGAGGCCGGCAAGTTGCGCGGTCTGGAGACCTACCTGTCCTACCGGCTGGGTCTGCGAACCTTCTCCGAGGAGGAGAGCCGGACGGTGCTGGACACGCCCGATGCGTTCCACTTGCCGCCGCTGCCCGGGTTCGGCTTCCTCAAGGTCGACACGAGCGTGTACCAGCGGTTCAAGGCAGCCTACGTTTCCGGGCCGTACGTCGCTCCGTCCGGAGAGGTCGTCGAGGACGAGGGCGCGGATGTCCGGCCGCTCGCGTTGGCGCCGTACCAGCAGTCCGAGGCGGAGCTGCAGGCGCAGCAGCCGGTCGAGGCGAAGGCGACCGAGCGTACGACGGGGCCGACCGAGCTGGAGGTGTTCGTCGACCAGGTGCGCCGTACGGCCCAGCCGGTGTTGAAGATCTGGCTGCCGCCGCTTCCGACGGCCTGCACCCTGGACGGTCTGGCCGGCCGCGCCGACTTCGTCGACGGGCGCGGACTGCAGTTGTCGGTGCGCGCCCCGCAGATGAAGCCGCCGGTCGGTGTGATCGACGACCCGAGTAACCAGCGCCAGGAGGTCTTCCGGCTGGACCTGACCCGGGCCGGTGGTCACGCGGCGATTGTCGGCGGTCCACAGTCCGGCAAGACGACCGCGCTGCGGACGCTGGTCACCTCGTTGGCTCACACGCACACCCCGCAGGAGGTCGCGATCTACGCGCTCGACCTGGCGGGCGGCGGCATGCAGGCGCTGGCGGAACTGCCGCACGTCGGCGGCGTCGCGCTGCGCACCGACCGGGAGCGGATCCGCCGGACGGTCGAGGAGATCCGCGCGATGATCGATCACCGTGAGCGGGTGTTCCGCAACCACACGATCGACACGATGGAGGCGCTCCGCAAGGACCACGCCGAGGGCCGGATCCCGGAGCTGCCGACGGCGGACGTCGTCCTGGTGATCGACAACTTCGGTGCGATCCGGACCACGTTCGACGAGCTGGACGAGCCGATCACCGACGTGCTCCAGCGCGGCAGCAGTTACGGCGTACACGTGGTGACGTCGATGATGCGCTGGAACGACGTCCGGATGCAGAACCAGGCGATGTTCGGCACGATGCTCGAGTTGCGGCTGAACGACCCGACGGACTCCAACATCGACCGGCGGCTGCAGGAGGTTCTGCGCAAGGCCGGTCCGGGCCGGATGCTGGTGCCGGGCAGCAAGCTGTTCGCCCAGTTCGCGCTGCCGCGAGTGGACGGCGTCGCCGCCGACGAGGACCTGGCCGAGGTGCTCGAGGCGCAGGCTATGTCGGTCCGGTCGACCTGGCAGGGGCCGCGGGCGCCGCAGATCCGGATCCTGCCGCTGAAGCTGCCGCGCGACCAGGTGGCCGACGAGGTTCGACAGTCGGCCGTCGTCCCGATCGGGGTGGACGAGCGGGCGCTGGCGCCGGTGTATCTGGACCTGGCCGGCCGGGACAGCAACCTGGTGGTGTTCGGCGACAGCGGCTCCGGCAAGACCAACCTCGTCCGGCTGATCGTCCAGCAGCTGATCGAGCGGCACAAGTCGGACCAGCTCGTGTTCGCGGTGATGGATCCCCGGCGCGGTCTGCGCGAGTACGTGCCGGAGGAGTACGTCGGTGGCTACGCGCCGACCGGCCGGGTCGCTGCCGGTCTGGCCGCCGGGGTGTCGCAGGAGCTGGCGAAGCGGATGCCGGACGACACCGGCGCGATTCCCGAGGCCGGCCAGGGTGGGCCGCGGATCGTCGTACTGGCGGATGACTACGACCTGCTGACGTCGGGCGGGCAGTCACCGATGGACCCGTTCCTCCCGTACGTCGCCTCCGGCCGGGACATCAAGCTGCACTTCATCGTGACCCGGCGCGCCTCGGGTGCGTCGCGGCAGATGTACGAGCCGTTCATGTCCGCGGTGCTCGAATCCGGAGCGGCCGGGCTGGTGCTGTCCGGTGACCGCAGTGAGGGACAGCTTTTCACCGGTGCGCGCCCGGGCGACTACCCGCCCGGCCGTGGATTGTTCGTACGACGGGGCGACGGACCACAGCTGGTCCAGACAGCGCTGGCCGACCAGGCCCAGGCCGCCAGCCAGAGCAGCGGAGGAACGACATGACAGTGCACATGGCCGGGCCTCCGGCACCGCCCGGGTCATGGGGCTTTGACTCCCGACCTTCCCTCGTCGCTCCAGTCGCTTCGCTCCTTCCACTCCTCAGTCCAGGCCGGGAGGCCCCATGACCTACGACCTTGTGGCACTCGTGGACGGGCGCCCATCGAGCGACGACGTCCTGGCGGGCCTGGCGGCCGCGGGGGAGGACCTGGGCGTCCGCGCGGTGAGCGGCGGTGCCGTGATCCAGCTGTGCGACAACGAGAACCTGCCATTGGTGTCGGTCGAGCTCCCGCTGCTGATCCAGGTGCCGGGTGAGGTGGAGCGGATGCTCGGGGCCGCGGTCGGCTCTGTGGAGACACCTGCCTGGTGGGTGGAGATCCGGGCCACGGCTCGCGACGGCGCTCGTGAAATCGCGCAGCAGTACGCGAACACTTTGATCAGCCGGCTCGGTGGCAAGGTCTGGACGTCGGAAGGGGTCGAGACACCCCGGATCGAGACACCGCAGGGCGCGAACGAGGGAACCGACTGAGATGCCGAACGAACTGGTCTTCAGTCCGGGCGTCGACCTGATCACCGACAAGGTCGCCGTCGTCATGCAGGACCGCCCGGTGATCGGCATGTCGGCCTGGCTCAGCGACGCACTGACGTCGGCGAAGGCGGCCGGGCGCGACGTGCAACTGGTCACGCCGAAGAGCTCCACGCTGACCTGGCCGGTCCGCTCGACGTTGTTCACCGGCCCGTACTCGAAGTGGGTGGTCACGGGCTCGGACGGCGAGTACTTCGACGGGTTGAACGGCGTCCAGCTGAAATGGAACGGCGACCTGTTCATCGCGCGGTCGCCGGTCAAGCCGGGCGAAGAGAATTCGGACCTGCACCCGGACTACGTCGTCCAGGAGCAGCCGTTTGCCCAGCTGCAGTTGACCGTGCGGGTCCGGCACAAGCCGGTCGCGAGCCTCGTGCTCGGCCGGGTCGCCGAGCGGCTGTTCACCGCGACCACCGGGAGCGGACCGGCCGGCTGGGCGACGTCGGAGCCGGTCACCCAGCCCTGGAGCCCGGAAGCGCTGACCGAGTACTGCCGGGGCCGGGCGCCGCAGCGGACCTGGCTGATCCTCGCGGGGCAACCGGGGGCGGAGTTCAAGCCGGCGCTCGGCACCCTCGAGGCACGCCGGGTCCAGTCGGGGCTGGACGAGACCCTGACGCTCGCCGTCGCCCAGCCCGGGCTGGACTTCCCGGACGCGAACAAGGTCGGCCAGTGGATCGACGAGATCGCCGACAACTTCGAGCTGATCTCCGCAATGGTGATGGGGTCGTACGGCGCAGCCGACGGCACGTACCAGCCGCGGTTCGCCGGGATGGCCTCGCCGATCGGGGTCGCCGCCGGAAACGAGGCGGTCCGGGCGTCCAGTGTCGCGGAGATGGTGAAGGTCGACGGGATCAGCCGGGCGATGGCGATCGGCCCGGCGCACGCACCCGCGATCTGGTACCCGATCGGGGACGGGCGCAGCCCGCGGGACTGGCAGAAGTACGCGACTCTGATGAAGAAACTCATCCCGGCCGACGCGCCGGCGGGCAAGCGGTGACGAACGAACTGAAGCGAGGACGTGGATGAGCATCTACAGCCGGGTCACGGTGATCGGGCAGCGGAAGCGGATGGATGCTGTGCTGCCCGCCGACGAACCGCTCGGCGTGCTGCTGCCGGACCTGCTCCGGATGCTGGAGGAGCCGCTGCAGCAGACCCCGCAGCGCCACTTCCTCACCACCGCGACCGGCGTTCTGGTGCCGCCGGAGGGGACGCTCGCGTCGGCGCAGATCATCGACGGCGCCGTGCTGCGGCTGGCCTCCGAGGGCGAGTTGCCGCCACCCCCGACCGTGTACGACGTGACCGAGGAAGCGGTCGAGGACCTCAAGCGCCGCGGGTCGACCTTCAAGCCCGCGCACCGGCGGATCCTGGCCGGCGCCGGGCTGGTGTTCTCGGTCATTGCCGGCGCGATCTCGCTGCTGGTCGCCGCACCGAACGTGCTGACCGGCGCGATCCTGCTGGTGCTGGCAGCGATCTGTGCGTTCATCGGGATCGCCCTCGGCCGGTCCGGCAACAAGGTGGTCGCGATCCCACTGGTCACGGTGGCGACCGTCGTCCTGGCGTTGACGACTGCCTTCTGGGCACTGGACGCGGGCTGGGAGCTCGGGCTGGTGATCACCGTCGGCGCGCTGTGCCTGGCGTTCGGCCCGATGTTCTACGCCGCTGCCGGCGTTGCCGGTGGTGGCGTGGTCGCGGGTGCGACGGCGATCCTGTTCGTGGCGGTGTGGATGATCGGCGCCGGCACCGGTCTCGGCGCGGATCGCAACGGTGCGCTCGCCGCTTTGCTGGCCGTGCTGTTGCTCGGTCTGCTGCCGCGGCTGGCGCTGGCGTTGTCCGGCCTGTCCGGTCTGGACGACCGTCGTGCCGCCGGTCAGGAGATCATGCGCGGCGACGTGCAGAGCGCGCTGAACGCCGCGCACCTCGGCCTGGCCTTGGCCGTGGTGCCGATCGCTCTGTCGTCCGCGGTGGCCGGGATCATGCTGCTGCGCCAGGGCGGGGCGTGGTCGGTGGCGCTGGCACTGGTCCTGGCGTTCCTGCTGGCCTCGCGGTCGCGGCTGTACCCGTTGGTGAGCGAGGTCGCCGTACTGTTCGCGGCCGCGTTCACGATCGTGTCGGGGTGTGTGCTGATCGCGGCGGCCAACGGTCAGGGCGGCGCGTTCATCGCGCTCGGGCTGCTGGTGCTGGTGGCGATGTTCTGCGCCTTCGGTCTCAGTTTCGCACCGGCGGAGCATGTCCGTGCGCGGCTCACGCAGCTGCTCGACTATCTTGAGGTCGGGGCGATCATCACGACGGTCCCGCTGGCGCTGGGAGTGTTCGGCGTCTACTCCAACCTGCTGAACGCGTTCTGACGACCGGATGGAATGACTGAATCGAACTGGCAGGGTGACATGCTGCGCCGGATGGCGGAGCAGTCACCGGCCAAAGACCCGGACCGCCCGGACACCCCGCCCGCACCGGCTCCCGCCGGGGCGGGCGATCCTGCCACGCCTCCTGCACCACAGCAGCAAGGCCCACCACAGCAGGGTGTTCCGCCGCAGCAGGGTGCTCCGGGGCAGCAAGGTGCTCCGCCGCAGCAAGGGCCGTATCAGCAGCAGTACGGGCAGCAGCCGCCACCGCCTCCTGCGCAGTACCAGCAGCAGCCTTATCAGCAGCCGCAGTACTCGCAGGAGCAGTACCCACAGCAGTACCCGCCCCAGCAGCCGTATCCGCCGGAGCAGTACGCGCCCCAGCCGCTGTACCCTCCGCAGGAGCAGCAGCCGTATCCGCAGCAGGAGCCTTATCCTCCGCAGCAGGGGTACCAGCAGCCGCCGCCGTACCAGCCGGGGCCGTACGACCAGCAGCAGTACGCTCCGCCGCCACCGCCGTATGAGCAGCAGTACCCGCCGCAGCAGGGCTACCCACCGCCGCCACCTCCGCCGTACCAGCCTGCGCCGTATGAGCAGTACCCACCGCAGCCGGCGCGCCAGCAACCCCCGCCGTACGAGCAGCCGCCCCCGTACTACCCGGAGCCGCAGTTCGAGGAGCAGTATCTGCCTCCGAACCAGCAGCATCCCGGGCAGATGCCGCATGAGGATCTCTACGAGCAGCCGCCGCGCCAAGAGGCTCCGCCGGCGGTGGCCGCCGGCGGCTGGGGTCAGCCGGCGCCCGCGCAGGACGGCGACTCGGTGTTCCGCCGCTTCCGCCGGATCGCGTCCGAGGCGGCGTACCTGGTTGGTGCCTCGGGCCGGATGCAGCGCGACGTCGACAACATCGCGACCATCCGCCGGCCGATCGCGATCATGCGCCGCGTCGGCGTTCTGAGCCCGGTCGACAACGGCGGTACGTCGACAGTCACCGCACTGCTGTCCACCATGCTCGCCGCACAGCGCTCTGACCGGGTTGTCGCGGTCGACTGCGACCCGGGCGGCGCAGAGCTGTCGCGGCGCCTCGAGTTGTCCGTTGGTGCGGGCCCTATCGAGCGGGTCAGCCTGCTCCGCAGCGAAGGCAACGCAGAGGCAGTCCGTACGACGCTCGCCGAAGCGCAGGGCCAGGGAGCCCGCGATGTCGGGCTTGCCGTGGTCGACTGCCCGGGCGGCCTGTTCGACGAGATCCCGGCAGAGATGGCAGGGACCGGGCACTGTGCGGTCGTGGTGGTGCCGTCGGTGCAGCACGTGGCGAACTACTGCCTGTCGCAGCTCGACCAGCTGACCCCGGACGGCCAGGACGTGCTGCTGACCCGTGGCATCCTCGTCATCACCATGGTCGAGAACGTCGATCCGGCCTCGGTGAACTGGCTGGTCGAGGCCTTCCGGCAGCGCGGCATGGAGCCAGTTGTGCTGCCGTTCGACCTGCACATCGCCCAGTCGTGGCCGCTGCACAGCGAGCAGTTGCAGTCCGACACTCGAAGGACCGTCCTCGAGCTGGCGGCTCGAGTGGTCGAGAAGGTCACCCGCACTGCCACCTGACGCACACCCGGTTCACAGAAAAGCCTCAAATCGGGGTTGAATCCGGCAAAGTTGGTCAAACGCTGAACCGTTCCGGCGATCTGGTCGTTTGATCTGGTATCCGCCCCCGTTTGACCGGGTCGGGTAGAAAGCAAAGAAGCAAAGCGTTCAACTACTTTGACCGGAAGCTCCTGGAGGTCCAGATTCATGAGCGATGACACGATGGCCCCGCCCACCGCACCAGCGGCACCGGAGGCAGCCCCCGCGGCCCACGAGCTGCGCGATCGAAGGTCGGTGCTCCGCTGTGCCGCGATGGTCGCCCTTGCGGGCGCCGGCGCGCCGATCCTCGCCGCCTGTGGCGGGGGAGACGAGGCGGGCTCGGCAGGGACCACAGGGACCAGCCCGGCCCCGGCATCCAGCGCGCCGACCTCGGCCACCAGCTCGGCTCCGTCGTCGAGCGCGCCGGCAGGCGGCACCGTGCTCGGCCCGACCTCGGACGTGCCGGTGGGTGGCGGGAAGGTGTTCACCGAGGCCAAGGTCGTGGTGACTCAGCCGGCCGCGGGTCAGTACAAGGGTTTCTCGGCGGTCTGCACCCACCAGGGCAACCCGATCGGCTCGGTGGAGGGCGGTCAGATCATCTGCCCGTTCCACAACAGCCACTTCAGCATCACCGACGGCAGCCCGGTCAGCGGTCCGGCCAAGACCGCGCTCCCGGCCGTCAACGTCGCCGTCCAGGGCACGAACATCGTCCAGACGGCCTGACGCCGGAACCAGGGAAGAGCCCGGTCTTCGGGGGCCGGGCTCTTCAGGTTCAGCTGATCAGCGCTGGGCGGCCGGGTCGGCCTTCCCGACGTACAGCAGCTTGTTCGGCGAGCCGGTGCCCGGGTCGCCGACCTTGTCCGGTGTGGACGTACCGACCAGAGCGGTCGTCACGTCGGCCGGCTTGGCGTCCGGGTGGTCGGCCAGGTAGAGCGCGATCCCACCGGCCACGTGCGGCGAGGCCATCGACGTACCGCTCATCTTGGCGGCCGACTCCGGGTCGGTGATGCCGACCGACATGACGTCGACACCGGGGGCGAACAGGTCGACGCACTGGCCCCAGTTCGAGAACGAGGCCTTGTGGTCCTGGTCGTCGATCGCGCCGACCGTGATCGCGGACGGCTCCCGGGCCGGCGAGCTGGCGCAGGCGTCCGAGCTCTCGTTGCCGGCGGCAACGGCGAAGGTGATGCCGGCGTCGACCGACGCCTTCACGGCCGCGTCCAGCGCGTCGTCGGCGACACCGCCGAGGCTCATGTTCGCCACCGCGGGCTTCTTCGCGTTCTTGGTCACCCAGTCGATCCCGCCGATGACGGACTCGGTCGAGCCGGAGCCTTTGCAGTCGAGCACCCGGACGCCGAAGACCTTGGCGCCCTTGGCCAAGCCGTACGTCGTACCGGCGATGGTGCCGGCCACGTGGCTGCCGTGCCCCATGCAGTCGACGCCGTTCTGGCCGTCGCCGACGGTGTCGGTGCCGACGGACGCGCGGCCGCCGAAGTCCTTGTGCGCGGCGTAGATCCCGGTGTCGATCACGTAGACGTTCACGTTCTCGGCTGTGCCGGCGGCGGTGAACTTCTTGTCCAGCGGCAGGTCACGCTGGTCGCTGCGGTCGAGTCCCCACGGCGGGTCGTCCTGGCTCACGGTGATCTTCTGGTTCTGCTGGACGAACGCGACCCGCTTGTCACCGGCCAACTTCTTCGCCTGCTCCTCACTCATACTCGCCGAGAAGCCTTTGATCGAGGCGTCGTACTGCTTGCGTACCTTCACGTCGTACGTGCTGGCCAGGTTCTGGTTGGTGGCCCGGATCTCGGCCCGTGTTCGCTGGCCGGCCAGGACGACGATGTAGCTGCCGGGGATCGCGGTCGCGCTGCCGGCACCGCGGATCGTGACACCGGCCTCCGGCGCGGCGGTGCTCCCGCCCGCGGTGGCGACGATCCCGGTGACGGCCAGCGCGGACGCTGCGAACGCTCCCAGCACGGCCCGCGGTCTGCGTACGGATGGGGACATGGGCGGCTCCCTCGAGTCAGCGCAAGGCCCGGTTGCCTCACGCAAAGGTCCTGCCGGTCTACCCTGCGTGACAGGCTAGATTCCGCGCTCATCCCAACCGGGGGTCAGACCAGGCTTATGGGCCAAGCCGCAACACGACTGCAAGGTTCAGCCGGTTTGACGCGCCCGATGCTTGACGTACTTCCGTACGGCGAAGTCGTACGCATCGGCCAGCAGCGGCTCGAGCGGGCCGGCGTCGGTCGGGCAGACGATGCACACCCAGTGCTGTGAGGCGTAGAACGGGTGCGGCATCAGCTTGTCGCGCTCGGCGTAGTCATGCCCGGAGTCCAGCACCCAGTCAGCGTCCCGCTCGGTCGGCACCGCGCCGAACAACGAGGTGTACGTCGCCTTGGTCAAGCCGAGGTTGAGTCGCCAGGCCCCCGGCTCGTCGAGTCGCGAGACCTTCTCGTAGTGGTCACCGGTCACGATCGTGGCCCACGGCTGCTGCCGCTCCGGCGGCAGGTCGGACTCCGGGTCGTACAGGTAGAACAAATCGCCCTGTGCCTCGAGCAGTCGCACCCCGTCGTACCCCCTGATCAGGAGGTCCATCTCCTCAACAGTCATGCCTTCAAGTGTGTCATTGAACTTGCAGTTGAGACTTCGGCGGAATTCCGAGTTTGTCCGTGCGGCGAACTAGGGTGGATGAGTGGCTGATCCGTCCTCCTACCGTCCCGCTCCCGGGTCGATCCCCGACTCGCCTGGTGTGTATCGCTTCAGCGACTCCGCCGGGCGGGTGATCTACGTCGGCAAGGCGAAGAACCTCCGGGCCCGGCTCTCGTCGTACTTCCAGGACCTGGTCAACCTGCACCCGCGCACCCAGGCGATGGTGACGACCGCGGCGAAGGTCGAGTGGACCGTGGTCGGCAGCGAGGTCGAGTCGCTGCAGCTGGAGTACTCCTGGATCAAGGAGTACGACCCGCGCTTCAACGTGAAGTACCGCGACGACAAGTCGTACCCGTGGCTCGCGATCACCCTCAACGAGGACTACCCGCGGGTGATGGTCGGCCGCGGCCAGAAGAAGAAGGGCATCCGGTACTTCGGCCCGTACAGCCACGCCTGGGCGATCCGCGAGACCGTCGACCTGCTGCTGCGCGTCTTCCCGATGCGCTCGTGCAGTAAGGGCGTGTTCAACCGGCACCGCCAGATCGGCCGGCCCTGCCTGCTCGGCTACATCGGCAAGTGCGCCGCCCCCTGCACCGGCCAGGTCAGCCAGGAGGAGCACCGCAAGATCGTCGACGATTTCGCCGCATTTCTCTCTGGTCAGACCGCGACGTACGTCCGCAGGCTGGAGAAGGAGATGAAGGCGGCCGCGGCCGAGCTCGAGTACGAGCGGGCCGCGAAGATCCGGGACGACCTGGCCGCGCTGGAGAAGGCGCTGGCCAAGAACGCGGTCGTCCTCGGCGACGGCACCGACACCGACGTGATCGCGCTGAGCGAGGACCCGCTCGAGGTCGCGGTGCAGATCTTCTACGTCCGCGGTGGCCGGATCCGCGGTGAGCGCGGCTGGATCGCGGACAAGGCGGACGGGACGGCCACCACCGGCGACCTGGTCTCGCGCTTCATCCAGCAGACGTACGCCGGTGACTCGGGTGACACGATACCCCGCGAGATCCTGGTCCCGACCGAGCCTGAGGACATCGCCGCGCTGACCGAGTGGCTGTCCGAGCTGCGCGGCTCGAAGGTGTTCATCCGGGTCCCGCAGCGCGGCGACAAGAAGGCGCTGATGGAGACCGTCGAGCGGAACGCGCTGCAGACGCTGACGATGCACAAGACCAAGCGGGCCAGCGATCTGACCACCCGCAACCAGGCGCTGGAGGAGATCCAGGCCGGGCTCGACCTGCCCGAGGCGCCGTTGCGGCTGGAGTGCTACGACGTCTCCAACCTGCAGGGCACCGAGGTGGTCGCGTCGATGGTCGTGTTCGAGGACGGCCTGCCGCGCAAGAGCGAGTACCGGCGGTTCGTGATCAAGGGGGTCGACGGGCAGAACGACGTGGCCTCGATCGCCGAGGTGCTGACCCGGCGGTTCAAGCGGCTTCTCGACGAACGCAGCGCGGTCGTCGAGGACGGCGAGGACCCGGCGGCGAACCTGATCGACCCGGAGACCGGCCGGGCCCGCAAGTTCTCCTACGCGCCGGGCCTGGTCGTGGTCGACGGCGGGCCGCCACAGGTCGCGGCCGCGCGTCAGGCGATGGACGAGCTCGGCCTCGGCGACATTCCGGTCTGCGGCCTGGCCAAGCGGCTCGAGGAGGTGTGGCTGCCGGACGAGGAGGACCCGGTCATCTTCTCCCGGACGTCGGAGGGTCTCTACCTGCTGCAGCGGCTGCGCGACGAGGCCCACCGGTTCGCGATCACGCACCACCGCAGCCGGCGGTCGAAATCGATGGTCGAGAGCGTCCTGGACGAGGTCGCCGGGCTGGGCGAGGTCCGGCGCAAGACGCTGCTCAGGCATTTCGGCTCGCTGAAGAAGTTGCGCCAGGCAACCATCGACGAGGTGGCGGCGCTTCCCGGCTTCGGCCGTCGTACGGCGGAGGCCGTCGTCCTGGCGGTGAACGCCGCCGCAACGAAGGCCGACACCGGCCGGGCGCCTGCGGTGAACATGGCCACGGGCGAGATACTGGACGACGACGTCCCGGCGCCGGCCGGACTGCGGTCGATTGAAGCGCCCGACGGGGATCCAGGGAGAACAGGTAACTGATGGACGACGCAGGCAATCTCGTCATCGTGTCCGGTATGTCCGGCGCGGGACGGAGCTCGGTCGCGGACGTACTGGAGGACCTCGGCTGGTTCGTGGTGGACAACCTGCCGCCGACGTTCCTCACCACGATCGTCGAGCAGGTGGTCGGCACCGGGGCGGCACCACGGCTCGCGGTCGTCGTCGACGTACGCACCGGGATGTTCTTCGACGAGCTGCCGCAGGCGGTGCACGACCTCCGGTTGAAGGGATACCGGCCGCTGACGCTGTACCTGGAGGCCTCCGACGACGTCATCGTGCGGCGGCAGGAGAGTGTCCGCCGGCCGCACCCGCTGCAGGGCGAGGGCCGGCTGCTGACCGGTATCCAGCGCGAGCGCGAGCTGCTCGGCGACATCCGGGCCGGTGCCGACCTGGTCATCGACACCTCGAACATGAACATCCACCAGCTCGCCGCGAAGATCGTGAACGCCTTCGGCGACGAGGAGAACGCCGAGCTGCGGGCCACCGTGGTGTCGTTCGGCTTCAAGTACGGCATCCCGGTCGACGCCGACGTGGTCGCCGACATGCGATTCATCCCGAACCCGTACTGGCAGCCCGATCTGCGTCCGATGACCGGGCAGGACCGTCCTGTGTCAGACTTCGTCCTCGGCCATCCGCTGGCCCAGCAGTTCCTGCAGAACTACGTGGACGTGCTGGACACCCTGCGGACCGGCTACCTGAACGAGGGCAAGCGCTTCGTCACCGTCGCGATCGGCTGCACCGGGGGTAAGCACCGCAGCGTCGCGATGGCCGAGGAGATCGCCCGGAAGCTGCGCGAGAAGGGGTCACCGACCTTGGTCGTACACCGGGATCTGGGGCGGGAGTGAGCCAGGGCCACCGGGACACCCGTGCCCCCGGAGAGCGCGGACCGGGGGACTCCGGCGTGTCGGTTGGAGGGCGACCCCCAGGCCCCCGCTCGGCGCCCAGGGTCGTCGCACTGGGCGGGGGGCATGGGCTGGCGGCCTCCCTGTCCGCGCTTCGTCACGTCACCGACCAGCTCACCGCCGTCGTCACCGTCGCGGACAACGGCGGCTCGTCCGGCCGCCTGCGCAGCGAGCTCGGCGTGCTGCCACCGGGTGACCTGCGGATGGCGCTGGCCGCGCTCTGCCGCGACGACGAGTGGGGCCGGACGTGGGCCGAGGTCCTGCAGCACCGCTTCCGCAGCGACGGCGCGTTGCACGACCACGCGGTCGGCAATCTGCTGATCGTCGCGTTGTGGGAGTTGCTCGGCGAGGCCGTCGACGGGCTCGACTGGGTCGCGCGGTTGCTCGGTGCACAAGGCCGGGTCTTGCCGATGTCCGCCGTACCGCTGGACATCACGGCCCGGGTGCTCGGCCTGGATCCGGACCACCCGGAGGTGATCACCGAGATCCGCGGCCAGGCCGAGGTGGCGTCGACCGAAGGGCACGTGGTCGACGTCGCGCTCGATCCGGCCGACCCGCCGGCGTGCCCGGAGGCTCTGGTGGCCGTCGCGGAAGCCGACTGGGTGGTTGTCGGTCCGGGGTCGTGGTTCACTTCGGTGATCCCGAATCTGCTCGTCCCGGCGTTGTGCCGCGGGCTCGAGCAGACCAGCGCCCGCCGGATCCTGATCCTCAACCTGGGGGAGCAGAAGGGCGAGACCGACGGCTTCTCGCCCGAGACCCACCTCGAGGTGCTGGCCGCGCACGCCCCCGACCTGCGCATCGACGTGGTCCTCGCCGACGAGGGCCATGTCCCGGACCCGGCGTCCCTGCGCCGTACGGCGGAATCCCTCGGCGCGGAGCTGGTCATCGCCGACATCGCCGACGACGACCGCCACCTCCACCACGCCCCCGACAAACTCGCCAAGGTCTTCCGCGAGATCTTCGCCTGATCAGCGCGGTCCGACCGTGATGTCGCGCTCCATCACCAGCTTGCCGTCGGCGTCGTACCCTCTGGCCTGGAATCGGCTCAGGCCGGGACCACTCGCGGTCAGGCCGAAGCTGAAGAACCCGTCGGAGCCGACCAGTCCCTCGCGCAGCGTGTTGCCTGGACCATCGGCGAACACCCGGTGCAGCGTCGCCGGTCCATGGAACTGATCCGCCGGCCACCGGTCCTTGAAGGTCTCGGCCAGCGGAGTGCGTGCGTACGACGACTCCGACGAGTACATGCTGGATCCGAACAGGGTGCAGGTCGCGGCGACGGTCCGATCGGGGGAGAGCAGCACCGCGAAGAACTTGTCGCCGGTTCCCGTCTTCAACGCGACCTTCCAGGTGCCGTCGATCGGTCCGGCCTTGTCCAATGGACTGGCACCACGGTCGGGCATCGACTGGAGCCACTCGCCGTCCAGTGGGGTGCAACGCTGAATGATCGTCGCGGCGGCCAGTGGGCTCACCGGCGGTCGAGGTTGAATGATCTTGCCCGACTTGGTGTCGATCGTGATCGTCTTGGTCGGCGTCGGCCCCGCGGGTTCCGGAGCCGCCTGGAGATCGGGCCAGGCAGTGATACCGCCGATGATGACCGCGGTGGTCAGCGCGGTGGTGGTGACAGCGGCGATGTGGCGGTTGCGGACGGAGCGGCGGCCGCGGGTGAGGAGGTGGTCGAGGTCGGTGCGCAGCGGCTGGTTCGTGTCGTCGGCGGCTGCGGCCAGGAGGCGTTCGATGTCGGTGCTCACGAGGCACTCCTTTCGTTGATGCCGAGGAGGTCGCGGAGCTGCGCGAGGCCTCTGGAGGTCTGGCTCTTCACGGCGCCTGCGCCGATGCCGAGGATGTCGGCGGTCTGGTCGACGCTGAAGTCGGCGTAGTGCCGCAGTACGACGCAGGCGCGCTGACCGGGCGCCAGTGCGGCAAGCGCTTGGATGACGACCGCGCGGTCGTCGACGGCGGTGAGCGCGTCGGGAGCGGGGCCGGCGTGGTCGCCGGGGTCGTCCAGGTGTTCGCGTCGCCAGGGCCGCCGGGACTGGTCCAGGACAGCGGTCACGACGGCTCGATGGGCGTACCCGACGAGTGCGTCGCCGCGGTCGATCCGGTGCCAGCGGCGGTACACCTTCACCAGCGCGTCCTGGGCGGCGTCCTCGGCACGGTGCCAGTCGCCGCACATCAGGTACGCCGTACGCCGCAACCGCCGGACCGTCACCGCCGCGAACTCGGTGAACTCGTCCTCGTCGCGTCTTCGCATCCGGCCCCCTCCTCTCACGATCTGTCGGCGAAGGAACGCAGCCAACCGCTCGCGAGGTTGCAGACCGCGTGGCCGCCGGCCGTAACCACTGTCGGGACGAGTCCGTTGAACGAGGGTCTTTGACAACGGTGGGAGGATGCCTTCATGGCGATGACAGCACAGGTGAAGTCCGAGTTGACCAGCATTCAGGTCACGAAACCCTGTTGCCGCAAGGCCGAGGTGTCGTCCGTACTGCGGTTCGCGGGTGGGTTGCACCTGGTCTCCGGGCGGATCGTCGTCGAAGCCGAGCTGGACAGCGGGGCCGCGGCCCGGCGGCTGCGCAAGGACATCGCCGAGATCTTCGGCCACCCGTCGGACGTGGTGGTCATCTCCCCGTCCGGAATCCGTAAGCAGACCAAGTACGTCGTCCGCGTCGTCCGCGACGGTGACGCGCTGGCGCGGCAGACCGGCCTGGTCGACAACCGCGGCCGCCCGGTCCGGGGTCTGCCGCCGGCGGTGGTGTCGGGCGCTTCGTGCGACGCGGTGGCGGCCTGGCGGGGCGCGTTCCTGGCCCATGGCTCGCTGACCGAGCCGGGCCGGTCGTCCTCGCTCGAGGTGACCTGCCCCGGTCCGGAGGCGGCGCTGGCGCTGGTCGGCGCGGCTCGCCGACTCGGTATCGGGTCGAAGGCCCGCGAGGTCCGCAACGTGGACCGCGTGGTCATCCGCGACGGTGACGCGATCGGCGCGCTGCTGACCCGGCTGGGTGCGCACGAGTCGGTGCTGGCCTGGGAGGAGCGGCGGATGCGCCGCGAGGTGCGCGCGACCGCGAACCGGCTGGCCAACTTCGACGACGCGAACCTGCGTCGCTCGGCGCGGGCCGCGGTGGCCGCGGGCGCGCGGGTCGAGCGGGCGCTGGAGATCCTCGGCGACGACGTGCCGGACCACCTGCAGGTGGCGGGCAAGCTGCGGCTGGAGCACAAGCAGGCCAGCCTGGAGGAGCTCGGCCAGCTGCACGAGCCGGCGCTGACCAAGGACGCGGTCGCGGGCCGGATCCGCCGCCTGCTCGCGATGGCCGACAAGCGCGCCGCCGACCTCGGCATCCCCAACACCGAAGCCAACCTCACCCCGGAAATGCTCGACCCGGCCTGACCGGATCGTTGTCAACGGCCACCCACGCCTTGCCTGCGCTCGGGCTTGGATAGCTCGGTCTGTCTCACAGTGCGGCGGTCTCCGGGGAGTGTTCGGAGGCCGTCGTACTGCTGTCTCGGGGGTCCGGAACGCGGACGGGTGGGGGAGTGTACGCGGGGGCGGCGTGTACCAGCCGGTGGTCTGGTCTGAAACAGTGCTCGAGACACCGGTGGTCTGATGTGGACGGTACCAGTTGATCGAGTGGGCTCTTGGGCTAGTGTTCGGGCTGTAGCGGCAGTGCTCGAAAGCTAGTTCTGAGGAGACGCAGTCCCGTGACCGTACGCGTAGGTATCAACGGCTTCGGCCGGATCGGCCGTAACTTCTTCCGCGCCGTGCAGGCGTCCGGTGCCGACATCGAGGTCGTCGCCGTCAACGACTTGACCGACAACCAGACTCTCGCTCACCTGCTGAAGTACGACTCGATCCTGGGCCGCTTCCCCGGTGAGGTCTCCGCGACCGAGGACGACATCACCGTCGCCGGTCACAGCATCAAGGCGTTCGCCGAGCGCGACCCCGCGAACCTGAAGTGGGCCGACGTCGGCGCCGACGTCGTGATCGAGTCGACCGGTTTCTTCACCGACGCCACCAAGGCCAAGACGCACGCCGACAACGGCGCCAAGAAGGTCATCATCTCCGCCCCGGCGAAGAACGAGGACCTGACCATCGTGATGGGCGTGAACCACGAGCTGTACGACGCCGAGAAGCACACCGTGATCTCGAACGCGTCCTGCACCACCAACTGCCTGGCCCCGATGGCAAAGGCGATCCACGACGCGTTCACGATCGAGCAGGGTCTGATGACCACGATCCACGCCTACACCCAGGACCAGAACCTGCAGGACGGCCCGCACAAGGACCTGCGCCGCGCCCGCGCCGCCGCGCTGAACATCGTGCCGACCTCCACCGGCGCCGCGAAGGCGATCGGCCTGGTGCTGCCGGAGCTGAAGGGCAAGCTGGACGGTTACGCGCTGCGCGTCCCGACCCCGACCGGCTCGGCCACCGACCTGACCGTGAACGTCGGCCGGGAGACCTCGGTCGAGGAGGTCAACGCCGCCGTCAAGGCCGCCGCCGAGGGTGCGCTGAAGGGCTACCTGAAGTACACCGAGGACGAGATCGTCTCCACCGACATCGTCACCGACCCGGCCTCCTGCATCTTCGACGCCGGCCTGACCAAGGTGCTCGGCAACCAGGTCAAGGTCGTCGGCTGGTACGACAACGAGTGGGGCTACTCCAACCGCCTCGTCGACCTGGTCAACCACGTCGGCGCCTCGCTCTGACACTTCACACGCGACAGCCTGCGTCCGGACGGCCGGCGACATCACTGTGCCCGGTCCGGACGCAGGCTCATCCCTGAGCCGCAAGGATTGCTGAACTGTGAAGACCATCGAAGACCTCGGGGACGTGGCCGGCCTGCGGGTGCTGGTGCGCTCCGACCTGAACGTGCCGATCAAGGACGAGACGATCGGTGACGACGGCCGGATCCGGGCCAGCCTGCCGACGCTGGTGAAGCTGGCCAAGGCCGGCGCCAAGGTCATCGTCACCGCGCACCTCGGCCGCCCCAAGGGCAAGCCGAACCCCGAGTTCACCCTGGCACCGGTGGCCAAGCGGCTCGGCGAGCTGCTCGAGCCCGAGGGCATCACCGTGCACTTCGCCTCCGACGTCACCGGTGACAGCGCCCAGTCCGCCGTACAGGACCTGGACGAGGGCGAGGTGCTGCTGCTCGAGAACGTGCGGTACGACGCCCGCGAGGAGAGCAAGGACGAGGCCGAGCGGGGTGCGCTGGCCGAGGAGCTGGCCGCGCTGGCCGACGTCTTCGTCAGCGACGGCTTCGGCGTCGTGCACCGCAAGCAGGCCAGTGTGTACGACGTGGCACGCAAGCTCCCGCACGCGGCCGGTGGCCTGGTGCTCGCCGAGGTCGACGTACTGAAGAAGCTGACCGAGCAGCCGGAGCGCCCGTACGTCGTCGTGCTCGGCGGCGCGAAGGTGTCGGACAAGCTGGCGGTGATCGACAACCTGCTGGCCAAGGCCGACAAGCTGCTGATCGGCGGTGGGATGGTGTTCACCTTCCTGAAGGCGCAGGGTCACGAGGTGGGCAAGAGCCTGCTCGAGGAAGACCAGCTGGACACGGTCAAGGGCTACCTCGAGACCGCGAAGGCCAAGGGCGTCGAGATCGTGCTGCCGACCGACATCGTGGTCGCGCCCGAGTTCAAGGCCGAATCCCCGGCCACGGTGGTGGCCGCGGACGCGATCCCGGCCGACCAGCTCGGCCTGGACATCGGCCCGGAGTCCGGCAAGGCGTTCGCCGCTGAGATCGCCGGTGCCAAGACGGTGTTCTGGAACGGCCCGATGGGTGTGTTCGAGATGGCCGCGTTCGCCGGCGGAACCAAGGCCGTCGCGCAGGCGTTGACCGAGGTGGACGGCCTGAGTGTGGTCGGTGGCGGTGACTCGGCCGCGGCGGTTCGCCAGCTAGGCTTCGCCGACGACCGGTTCGGGCACATCTCCACCGGCGGTGGCGCGTCGCTCGAATACCTGGAGGGCAAGGAGCTCCCGGGTCTCGCCGTACTGGAAGAGGACTGAACTCGGATGGCCGACGCTGCCAACGTTTCGACAGCTGCCCGTACGCCGTTGATGGCGGGCAACTGGAAGATGAACATCAACCACGTCGAGGCCGTGCACCTGGTGCAGAAGCTGTCGTGGACGCTGCAGGACAAGAAGCACGACTTCGAGCGGGTCGAGGTGGCGGTGCTGCCGCCGTTCACCGACCTCCGCAGCGTGCAGACGCTGGTCGACGGTGACCGGATGAAGATCAAGTACGGCGCCCAGGACGTGTCGAAGTACGACGCGGGCGCGTACACAGGCGAGATCTCGGCGTCGATGCTGGCCAAGCTCGGCTGCAGCTACGTGCTGGCCGGGCACTCCGAGCGCCGGCAGTACCACGCCGAGGACGACGCGCTGGTGAACGCGAAGGCGGCCAAGGCGCTGGAGAACGGCCTGGTTCCGATCGTCTGTGTCGGCGAGGGTCTGGACATCCGCAAGGCCGGCGAGCACGTGGAGTACACGCTGGCCCAGCTCGACGGCGCGCTGGCCGGGCTGAAGCAGGACGACGTCCGCAAGGTCGTGATCGCGTACGAGCCGGTCTGGGCGATCGGCACCGGCGAGGTGGCGACTCCCGAGGACGCGCAGGAGGTCTGCGCCGCGATCCGGGGCCGGCTGGAGGAGACCATCTCACCGTCGGTGGCCGACTCGGTACGGATTCTTTACGGTGGGTCGGTGAAGATGGCCAGCGCAGGTGGCATCATGGCTCAACCGGATGTCGACGGCTGCCTGGTCGGAGGTGCGAGCCTTCAGGTGGACGAGTTCGCCGGTATCTGCCGTTACCTGGACCTTCAGTTAGGCTACTCCTCGTGATTCTCGCTTTCTCGATCGTCGTGATCGTCTGCAGCCTCATCCTCACGCTGCTCGTGCTGCTGCACAAAGGCCGCGGTGGCGGTCTGTCGGACCTGTTCGGTGGCGGTGTCTCGTCCAGCCTGGGCGGCTCGTCGGTCGCCGAGCGGAACCTGGACCGGATCACGATCGGTGTCGGTCTGATCTGGTTCGCCGCCATCGTCGCGCTCGGCCTGCTCTACAAGCTCGGCTGAAGGGGAGTAGGTTCCGGTGGCTGGTGGTGGCAGTGCGATTCGTGGCAGCCGGGTCGGAGCGGGCCCGATGGGCGAGGCGGAGCGCGGCGACACCGCGCCCCGGCAGCGCATCGTGTTCTTCTGTGCGAACGGGCACGAGACCGCGACGGTGTTCGCGGTCGAGGCCTCGATCCCGGAGGCGTGGGACTGTCCGCGGTGTGGTCTGCCGACCAGCACCGATGTGAACAACCCGCCCCCGCCCCCGAAGATCGAGCCCTACAAGACCCACTTGGCCTACGTGAAGGAGCGGCGCAGCGAGCAGGAGGCGGCCGAGATCCTCGAGGAGGCCCTGGAGAAGCTGCGCGCCCGGCGCGCCCGCGGCGAGGTCATCTTCTAGGTACGACGCTCACAGCCCGGACCGGTCGTGGATCGGTCCGGGCTGTTGGCGTTCCCGCATGCGGCTGACGAGCAGCGCCCACGTGGGAAACAGGACGTAGGTGCCGAGCCAATTGAAACCCGCGATGTACGTGTACGCGGGAGCGGTGTCCATGTCGTCCACTCCGGCGGGGATGCCGGGTACGCCGATCAGGCCGATCAGCATCACCGCGCCGGCGATCGTGCCAAGGAGCGGCAGGCGGCTCGCGGAGCGATCTGTGCCGGCGAGCCGGCGGTTGACGGCGATGAGCCAGCCGCCGATCAGGGCGAAGCCCGCGCTCGACACCAGGCCGGCCAGGTAGTAGCCCGTCGTATCGGACAGGATCAGCACGGAACCGACCACGGTGATCGCGCTGCCGACACCGGCAAGGGCGACAGCAGCAGCTCCGGCCTGCCGGATCGACCAGGCCAGCACGGCACTGAGCACGCCCAGCAGTGCGTTCCCGACGTCGTTGACGGGGCCGAACACACCGCCGATGGCGAAGAACACCGCTAGGCACACCGCGGTGCCGAATCCGACCCACCCGAGAACCCTTGCCACCCCGCGGGCCCGCGCGTCGATGTCCATGGCCCCACCCCTCTTGCGGCCGACTGTCCCTCGTGAGCGCACGGTTTGGCAAGGCTAGTGGCGAGCGAACAGCTGGTTGAGCTCGGACTGGGGGATCTGGTCGGCGGCGAAGTCGATCGTGCCGGTGGTGAGGAGTTCCTGCGCGGCACGTCGTACCAGTCCCAGAGCGGCGCGGGCGATGCTGCCGCCGAGGCTGATGCGGGTGACACCGGCAGCCTGCAGGTCGGCGACGGTAAGGGTGGACGAGCCCAATCCCAGTACGACGTTGAGTGGGCCGGCGATCTCGTTGACCAGTGTTGCAAGGTCTTTGAGGTCGTTCACGCCGGGGACGTAGAGGCAGTCGGCACCGGCTTCGTGGAAGCGGTTCGCGCGGTCGATCGAGTCCTGCAACGACGTCGGCGTCCGCAGGAGTTGACCGTCGGTGCGGGCGGTGAGGACGAAGTCAGGGCCGGCGGCCTCGCGGGCCGCGACGATCCGCTCGACCGACAGCTCGACGTCGTACAGCTCCCGCCCGTCGTAGTCCTCGATGTTCCCGCCGGCCAGCCCGGCTTCCCGCGCCAGCGTGATCGTCTCGGCAACCTTCTCGGGCTCGGATCCGTAGCCGTCCTCGAGGTCGCCGTTCACCGGTATGGCGCTGGCCGCGGTGATCTCCCGGACCCGCGCGAACATGTCCTCCCGTGACACCGCCGGCGCACCGTCCGGCAGGGTGTGGTCACCCTTGCCGAGCGAGAACGCGATCCCGGCACTGGTGGTCGCGATCGCCGGGAAGCCGGCATCGGCGAGCACCACCGCGCTACCGGCGTCCCAGGCGTTCGGCATGACGAAGAACCCGTTGTGCAACTCGCGAAACGTCATACCGACGATCCTTGCAGCTGGACACTTCGGCGGCCGCCGAACTCAGGTGCGTGGTGCGCGGATGGTGCTCGGGATCTCCTGGGCGGATGCCTCGTCGAGCAGCCACAGGGTGCGGTTCAGGCCCTTCACGCCCGCGGCCGGGATCTGCAGGCGACCGGTGCCGGACAGTGCCAGCCGGACCGCCTTCGCCTTGTCCTCACCCGACACCACGAACCAGACCTCGTGCGCCCGGTTCAAGGCCGGGAACGTCAACGAGACGCGGGTCGGCGGCGGCTTGGGGGAGCCGTGGACGGCGATCGCCGCGACGTCCTCGGAGTACAGCCCGGCATGCTCCGGGAAGAGCGAGGCGACGTGCCCGTCGGGACCGACACCCAGCAGCAGTACGTCGAACGTCGGTACGCCGTCCCGGTCGCCAGGACCGACGGCCTTGGCCAACTCGGACGCGTAAGCCGCCGCAGCGGCCTCAGCACCCTGGCCGGTGTCGGCGGGCATCGGGTGGACCCGAGCGGGGTCCACGTCCACGTGGTCGAGCAGGGCCTCGCGGGCCTGTGTCTCGTTGCGGTCGGGGTCGCCAGCCGGCAAGAACCGTTCGTCACCCCACCAGAACTCGACCCGTCGCCAGTCGATCGCGCTGCGGGCCGGCGACTCGGCGACGGCCCGGTACACAACCGAGGCGACCCGGCCGCCGGTCAGCACGACCTGTGCGATCTTGCCGCTGCTCTGGACGTCGACGAGCCGGGTGATGAGCCGGGCCGCGACGGCGTGGGCGAGGCCCTCGGCGTCGCGGTTGACGAGGATCGACGGGGCGCTCATGACCGTCCCGCCACCCTCTTACCCGTGCTCTTCTTCGCCGCCGTCCGCTTGCTCGCCGTCTTCTTGGCTACGGACTTCTTGGCCACCGCCTTCTTCGACACAGCCTTCTTCTTCGCCGCGGACTTCCGCGCCGTGGCCTTCTTGGCAGTCGTCTTCTCGGCGCTGGCCTTCGGCGCGTCCGCGGTCGCCGTCCGGGCAGCAGCTTTCGTCACCGCGGTCTGGGTCGACCGGCGGTCCTCAGCGCTGACCTTCTTCGCGTCGGCCGGCATCTGCTCCCGCTCGACCATGCAGGCGAGCGTCTGCGCGTACACGTCGTCCGGGTCGAGCCGCCGCAGTTCCTCACTCAGCAGCTCGGACGTCGTACGGCGCTTCAACGCCACCGGGCGGTCCGGCTGGCCAGGAACGCTGAACGTCGCGACCGCACCGTCCGGGCGGGTCAGCGAGATTGGGCCGGTCGGGGTGAACAGCCGCGCGGCGGTGATACCGGGGCCGCGCGACGTCTTCTGCTCGACCGGGACTCCGAGCCGGTGCTGCAGCCAGGCCGCCAGCAGATCGGCGCTCGGGTTGCCCTTCGCCGAGGTCACCTCGGCGCCGGTCACCTTCGTCGGGTACTGATCGAGGGCAGCCGCCAGCAGCGCCCGCCACGGCGTCAGTCTGGTCCAGGCGAAGTCCGTGTCACCCGGCTCGTAGCCCTCGGCCCGGGCGGAGAAGTCGACCGAGGCACGACGTGTCGCGGCCGCGTCGGTGACCCGTCGACGGCCCAGCAACCCCAGCGGGTCTTCCGCGGGGGCCTTCGGTCCGCCACCCGGCCACCAGACGATGACGGGGGAGTCGGGCAACAGCAGGGGAGTGATCACGGACTCCGGCACCTTGGCCAGCTCGCCGTGCAACCGCAGCAGCACCGCCTCACCAGGAATGCCTTCGCCCACCCGGACCTCGGCATCCAGACCGGACGCTCCCCGGCCCGGCCGCAGGATCGCCACCAGGACCCGGGACGGGTGCTCGCGGCCGGCCTCGTTCGCGGCCTTCATCGCGTCGTGGTGAGACGCCTCGTCGACGACCACCACGATCGTGCCGACCATGCCCATCGCCGGCGAGCCCGCGTTCCGGCGGGCCCGGAGCAGCGCCGAGGCGATCTCGCTCGACGTCGTACCGGTCAGGTCGATGATCACCTAGTGTCCTTTCGGGGGTCTGGGGGTCGTCCCCCAGCTGAATGTCACGGCCGCCTCCAGGCGCGTCCGTCGCGGGCGAGCATCTCGTGCGCGGAGTCCGGACCCCAGCCGCCGGACTCGTACTGCTCCGGCTTGCCGTGCTTGGCCCAGTAGTCGATCACCGGGTCGAGGATCTTCCAACCGAGCTCGACCTCGGTGTGCTGCGGGAACAGCGGCGGGTCGCCGAGCAGGACGTCCAGGATCAGCCGCTCGTACGCCTCGGGCGAGGACTCGGTGAAGGAGCCGCCGTACGCGAAGTCCATGTTCACGTCCCGGATCTCCATCGAGGTGCCCGGCACCTTGGCGCCGAACCGCATGGTGATGCCCTCGTCCGGCTGGATCCGCAGCACCAGCGCGTTCTGGCCGAGCTCTTCGGTCTCGGTCTTGGTGAACGGCAGGTGCGGTGCGCGCTTGAACATCACCGCGACCTCGGTGACCCGGCGGCCGAGCCTCTTGCCGGTGCGCAGGTAGAACGGCACCCCGGCCCAGCGGCGCGTGTCCACGTCCACCCGCAGCGCGGCGAAGGTCTCCGTCGCGGAGTCCGCCGGGATGGCTTCCTCCTGCAGGTAGCCCTTCACCTTCACACCACCGGCCCAGCCGGGGGCGTACTGACCGCGGGCCGTGTGCAGGTCGAGGCGGTCCGGCAGCTTCACCGCTGCCAGCACCTTCTTCTTCTCCTGCCGCAGGGACCAGGCGTCGAAGCTGACCGGCTCCTCCATCGCGACCAGCGCGAGCAGCTGGAGCAGGTGGTTCTGGATCACGTCCCGGGCCGCGCCGATGCCGTCGTAGTACCCGGCCCGGCCGCCGATGCCGATGTCCTCGGCCATGGTGATCTGGACGTGGTCGACGTAGTGGCTGTTCCAGACCGGCTCGAACATGGCGTTGGCGAACCGCAGCGCCAGCATGTTCTGCACGGTTTCCTTGCCGAGGTAGTGGTCGATCCGGAACACCGCCTCGGGCGGGAACACCGACTCGACCACGTGGTTCAGCTCACGGGCGCTCTTCAGGTCGTGCCCGAACGGCTTCTCGATCACCACCCGCCGCCACGAGCCGGGGACCTCGTCGGTCAGCCCGTGCTCGGACAGCTGCTGCACGACCTGCGGGAACAGGCCGGGCGGGATGGACAGGTAGAACGCGTGGTTGCCACCGGTGCCGCGGGTGAGGTCCAGCTCGTCCACGGTCTCCCGCAGCCGCTTGAACGCCTCGTCGTCGGTCAGGTCACCCGGCACGAACCGGAAGCCCTCGGCCAGCTGCTGCCAGACCTCCTCGCGGAAGGGGGTCCGGGCGTGCTCCTTGACCGAGTCGTGCACGATCTGGGCGAAGTCCTGGTTGGTGTAGTCGCGCCGGGCGAACCCGACCAGGGCGAAACCGGGTGGCAGCAGCCCCCGGTTCGCCAGGTCGTAGACGGCCGGCATCAGCTTCTTACGGGCCAGGTCCCCGGTGACCCCGAAGATCACCAGGCTGCACGGCCCGGCGATCCGCGGCAGCCGCCGGTCCTGCGGGTCCCGCAACGGGTTGACCGGGCCGGTCAGCTCTTCGTCGAGCTCAGCGGTCATCAGCCGCTTCCCTCCGAGGTTCTCTAGTTGAAAAGGGACAAGAGCTGCTGTACGCCGGTCGCCGGGTCGGTCAGGTGGAGGCGCAGGACGGGTCGGCCGCGCTCGGCGAGGACGTTCGCGTCACCGGCCGCCTGGGCCGAGATCAGCGTGCCGAACGTGAACGGACGGCCGGGGATCTCCACATCGGTCGGGTGCGCCGCGGTGATCTGCAGGAACACACCCTCCGGGTGGCCGCCCTTGTGGTACTGACCGGTGGAGTGCAGGAAACGCGGACCCCAGCCGAACGTGACCGGCCGGCCCGTGCGAGTCGCCAGCACCGGCCGAACCTCGGCCAGCGAGGCGTCACGCTCGGAGTCGAGGTACGCCATGACGGCCAGGTACCCCTTCTCGTCGAGCTTGCCCAGCAGTACGTCGACAGCGCCCTTCAGCGAGTCGACACCGTCCAGCAGGCCCTCGGAGCCGCGCACCTCGACCGCGCCGTCGGTGAACGCCGCCGGCTGCGGCTCAGGCTGCGCATCGAGCAACCCTCGAGCCGCCTGCTTCGCGCTCTCCACATCGGGCTGGTCGAACGGATTGATCCCGAGCAGATACCCCGCAACCGCGGTCGCGGTCTCCCACAACAGGAACTGGCCACCGAGCGAGCCGGTCGTCACGACCGTCGGCGTACCGGAGGCGACGCTCGCCGCGCTGGTGTCGGCCGCGAGCAGCGCGTGCACGAGGTCACCCGCACCGCTGTGGAGCTCCGGAGCCTCGAGGCTCTCCACAGCGATCGGCAGTACGCCGGTGCCGTTCTTGCCGGTGCTCTCGGCAATGAGCTGCTCGGCCCAGTCCGGGAACCCGACGATCGACGAGCCACCGGACGCGATGACCACCTTGTCCCGGCCCGGGCTCGCGGCGAGCACCGCGCCGAGGATCAGCGCCGGGTTCGACGCGTCGTCGGCCTGCAGCGACGGAGCCACCTCAGCGGCTTGGTCGAGCAGCTCAGCGACGTCCGCACCGGCCAGCGCCGACGGAACCAGGCCGAACGCGGTCAGCGCGCTGTAGCGGCCACCCACGTGCGGGTCGGCCAGGAAGGTCTTGCGGTAACCCTCGTCGCCCGCCAGCTTCTCGAACGGCGAACCCGGGTCAGTCACCACCACGATCCGGCCGGCCGGATCGATACCCGCGTCGGTGAACGCCTTGACGAACGCCCGCCGGTGACTGTCGGTCTCGACCGTGCCGCCGGACTTGCTGGACACCACCACGACGGTCTTCTGCAGGTCCCCGGCCAGCGCCCGGCCGACGACGCTCGGGTCGGTCGAGTCCAGTACGACGAGCTCCACGCCCGCGGTCCGGGTGATGACCTCGGGGGCCAGCGACGAACCGCCCATGCCGGACAGCACGATCCGGTCCAGACCCTCGGACCGGAGGTCGGCCTGCAGTGCCTCGATCTCGGCCAGCAGCGGCCGCGACGACTCGTACAGGTCGACCCAGCTCAGCCGGATGGCCGACTCCGACTCGGCCTCCGGACCCCACGTCGTGGCGTCCTTGGCCGCGATCCGGGAGGCGACCTTCTCGTCGACGAGCCGGTCGACGACCTCGCGCCAGCCCTCGCCGTACGCGTTGACAGTGAGCTTCTCGGTCACTTGGCGGCACCCTTCAGGGCGGCGGTGACGGTGTCCTGCAGCTCCGACCAGGACGCGTCGAACTTGGCCACGCCCTCGTCCTCGAGCACCTGGACGACCTCGTCGTACGAGATGCCCAGCCGCTCCAGGTCGGCGATCACCTTGCGGTCGGCCTCGTAGTCGCCGCGGACCGTGTCGCCGGTGATCTCGCTCTGCTCGGCGGCCGCCTTGATGGTTGCCTCAGGCATCGTGTTGACCACGCCGCGGGTGACCAGGTTGTCGACGTACAGGGTCGGCGGGTACGCCGGGTCCTTCACGCCGGTGGACGCCCACAGCGGACGCTGCGGCCTGGCGCCGGCGGTCTCGAGCTCGCGCCAGCGGTCGGAGGAGAAAATCTCCTCGTACGCCTCGAACGCGAGCCGGGCGTTGGCGATCGCCGCCTTGCCCTTCAGCGCCTTGGCTGCGTCTTCGGAGGCGGTGCCGATGAAAGCGTCCAATCGCTTGTCCACCTCGGTGTCCACCCGGCTGACGAAGAACGACGCGACGCTGCCCAGCTTGGTGACGTCGTGGCCGTTCTCGATCGCCTTCTCCACACCGCTGAGGAACGCGTCGACGACGGCTTTGTAGCGGTCGAGCGAGAAGATCAGCGTCACGTTCACGCTGATGCCCGCGGCCAGCGTCTCGGTGATCGCCGGCAGGCCCTCCTTGGTGGCCGGGATCTTCACGAACACGTTGTCCCGGCCGACGGTCTCCCACAGCTCCTTGGCCTGGGCGATCGTCTTCTCGGTGTCCCGGGCCAGACCGGGCTCGACCTCGATCGAGACCCGGCCGTCGACGGTGTCGGTGTCGTCGTACACGGGCTTGAACAGGTCCGCCGCGTCCCGGACGTCATCGGTGGTGATGACCCGGATCGCCTCGTCGGTGGAGACCCCCTCGGCCGCCAGCCGGGACACCTGCTCGGCGTAGGCGTCCGCGTCGGCGATCGCCTTGGCGAAGATCGTCGGGTTGGTCGTCACCCCGCTGACGTGGGAGTCGTGGATCAGCGTCGCCAGGGTGCCGCTGGTCAGCCGTTGCCGGGAGAGGTCGTCGAGCCAGATGGAGACACCCGCGTCAACGAGTGCTTTCAATCGATCGTTCATGTCCGAAGCCTCCGGATGTTCTGTTGTGGTGGTGTCAGTTGCGCTCGTTGGTGGCGTCGGCGTTCGGGTCGGCGGCCACCGCCGGGTCGTCGCCGGGGCCGATCCCGCCGGCCGGGCGACGCCCTGCCGGTACCCCGGAACCGCCGAGATCCGCGGCGGCGGCGATGCTGTCCTTGGCGGCCTGGACGACGGCGTCGGCGGTGATGCCGAACTCGTCGTACAGGACCTTGTAGTCGGCGGAGGCGCCGAAGTGCTCCAGGCTCACGCTGCGGCCGGCGTCACCGACGATCTCGCGCCAGCCCAGCGCGATCCCGGCCTCGACCGAGACGCGGGCCCTGACCTGCGGCGGGATGACCGAGTCGCGGTAGGCGTCGTCCTGCTCGTCGAACCACTCCCGCGAGACCATCGACACGACCCGGGCCTTGATGCCCTCGTCGGCCAGCTTGTTCCGGGCCTCGACCGCCAGCTGCACCTCGGAGCCGGTGCCGATCAGTACGACGTCCGGCGTACCGTCGGTGTCGAGCAGCGTGTAGCCGCCCTTCTTCACGTTCTCGGTGGTGGCGAAGCCGTCGGTCCCGCGCGGGAACACCGGCACGTTCTGCCGGGTCAGCGCGAGGCCGGCCGGGCGGTCGGTGCGCTCGAGGATCGCGGCCCACGCGGCCGCCGTCTCGTTCGCGTCACCGGGCCGGACGACGTCCAGGCCCGGGATGGCCCGCAGGGCCGCGAGGTGCTCGATCGGCTGGTGGGTCGGGCCGTCCTCGCCGAGGCCGATCGAGTCGTGCGTCCACACGTAGGTGACCGGCAGCTTCATCAGCGCGGCCAGCCGGACAGCCGGGCGCATGTAGTCGCTGAAGACCAGGAACGTGCCGCCGTACGGGCGGGTGCCGCCGTGCAGGGCGATCCCGTTCAGGACTGAGCCCATGCCGTGCTCGCGGATGCCGAAGTGCAGGACCCGGCCGTACTCGTCGCCCTGGAACTCCTTGGTGGAGAACTCGGCCGGGATGAAGGACGGCTGGCCCTTCGGGGTGGTGTTGTTCGAACCGGCCAGGTCGGCCGAGCCGCCCCAGAGCTCGGGCAGCCCGGGTGCCAGCTTGGTCAGCACCTCACCGGAGGCCGCGCGGGTCGCGACGCCCTTCGCGTCGGCGTCCCAGCTCGGCAGCGTGTCCTTCCAGCCGGCCGGCAGGTCACGGTTGGCCAGCCGGGCGAACAGCTCGGCCCGCTCGGGCGAGGCGGCCTTCCAGCCCTCGAACTTGCTGTTCCACTCGTCCTGGAGCGCCTGGCCGCGCTGGACCGCCTGGCGAGTGTGCGCGATCACGTCGTCGGCCACCTGGAACGTCTGCTCCGGGTCCCAGCCGAGCACCTTCTTGGTCGCGGCCACCTCCTCGGCGCCGAGCGCGGAGCCGTGGATCTTGCCGGTGTTCTGCTTGTTCGGGGCCGGCCAGCCGATGATCGTGTGCAGCCGGATGAAGCTCGGCTTGTCGGTGACCGCCTTCGCCTCTTCGAGGGCGTCGTACAGGGCCTGGACGTCCTCCTCGTAGCCGGTGCCGCCTCCTGTCCAGTCGACGGTCTGGACGTGCCAGCCGTACGCCTCGTAGCGGGCCGCCACGTCCTCGGAGAACGCGATGTCGGTGTCGTCCTCGATCGAGATCTTGTTGGCGTCGTAGATCAGCGTGAGGTTGCCGAGCTTCTGGTGACCGGCCAGCGAGGACGCCTCGGCCGAGACGCCTTCCTCCAGGTCGCCGTCCGAGGCGATCACGTAGATCTGGTGGTCGAACAGGCTCTCGCCCTTGGCCGTGTCGGGGTCGAACAGGCCGTGCTCACGCCGGGCCGCCATCGCCATGCCGACCGCGTTGCCGACCCCCTGGCCGAGCGGGCCGGTGGTGGTCTCGACACCCTTGGTGTGGCCGTGCTCCGGGTGGCCGGGGGTCAGGCTGCCCCAGGTCCGCAGCGCCTTCAGATCGTCCAGCTCCAGGCCGAAACCGGCCAGGTACAGCTGGATGTAGAGGGTCAGGCTGGAGTGACCGGCCGAGAGCACGAACCGGTCCCTGCCCGCCCATTCCGGGTCGGCCGGGTTGTGCCGCATCACCTTCTGGAACAGCAGGTACGCCGCCGGCGCCAGGCTCATCGCCGTACCGGGGTGGCCGTTGCCGACCTTCTCGACCGCGTCCATCGCGAGGACCCGCACGGTGTCGACCGCGCGCTGGTCGAGCTCGGTCCATTCAAGCTTGGGGCTGGTCTTCTCCGTCACGCCGGCGGCGCTCCTCTCGATGGCTGCGAAAACTCGGTCTGGTCAGCGTCGAGGGGGTCGCTTCAGGCCTACCGACCGGTCACGATCACGCCCCGCGCATCACCGTGAGCGAGCCTACTCGCCTGGGCCTTCGGCACCTTCCACTGACTCGGAACCCGGACCGGATCGTGGTTGTTCCCGACGTCTCGCACATCACACCGAGGGGGGTGGCCGATCCCTCCTACGGGGCGTCGTAGACTGTCGAACCGTCAGCGCCGGGGGCCTCCGGCGTCAACCCACTGAGTTCGAGGTGTTCGTGACGGCCGTCGACCCGCGTCCAGCCGCGACGACGTCGTACCCGACGCCGCTGCCGGACGGCACAGCTGTTCTGAGTCCGTCGGTGCGCGACGTGGTGAAGGCGTACGTCGGTCTGACCAAGCCACGCATCATCGAGCTGCTGCTGATCACCACGGTGCCGGTGATGTTCCTGGCCGCCGGGGGAGTGCCCGGCCTGGGCGTCGTCGCCGCCACGCTGGTCGGCGGCATCCTCGCAGCCGGCAGCGCGAACACCATCAACTGCGTGCTCGACCGCGACATCGACGAGCAGATGCGCCGGACCCGCCGCCGCCCGCTGCCCCGGCACGCGGTCAGCCCGCGGTCGGCGACCATCTTCGGTGTCGTGCTGGGCATCCTGGCCACCCTCGAGCTCGGCTTCTTCGTGAACTGGCTGTCGTCGATCCTGGCGCTCGCGGCGAACGCGTTCTACGTGTTCGGCTACACGATGGTGCTGAAGCGCCGGACCGTGCAGAACATCGTCTGGGGCGGGATCGCG
Organism: Kribbella sp. NPDC023972; assembly: GCF_040639075.1. NCBI lineage: Bacteria > Bacillati > Actinomycetota > Actinomycetes > Propionibacteriales > Kribbellaceae > Kribbella > Kribbella sp. NPDC023972. The sequence goes on from NZ_JBEZZH010000006.1 coordinate 114,677, forward strand.
GGCTGTTTCCCGACGCTGATCGGCTGGACCGCGGTGACCAACGAGCTGGCCTGGACGCCGTTCGTGCTGTTCCTGGTCGTCTTCTTCTGGACTCCGCCGCACACCTGGGCGCTGGCGATGCGCTACCGCGACGACTACGCGTCGGTCGACGTACCGATGCTGCCCGTGGTCGCCACCCCGGTCGCCACCGCGCGGCAGATCATGGCGTACTCGGTCGTCATGGTGCTCACCTCGATCGCGTTGTGGCCGATCGCCGACACCGGTTTCGTCTACCCGCTGGCCGCGATCGGGCTGGGCATCGTGTTCCTCCGCGAAGCCCGCGCCCTGCTCCTGCGCGCCCACACCGGCGCCGAAGGCGCGGCACTCCGCCCGATGCGGCTGTTCCACTTCTCCAACATCTACCTGGCCCTCCTCTTCATCGCCGCGGCTGTCGACCCTCTGCTGCGCTGAGCCCGGGCCGAAAACGGACAGCGCTTGCCGTTGCCCGAGGCGCGTCTTTGTTGTTGCCTTTGGCATCGATCGGTGGTGCACTGAGGGTATGGTCGCGGACACTGTCCGTTGCGCAGGGTTTGCGGCCTGTGCATAGCCAGTCGCGGAGGGTCCCGCCGTTGACCTTATCGTTACCAAATGGTGCGATAGCCCGGTCTGTGGAGGGGATCCACGCCTGGGGAGACGCAGATGTCAGGGGGTTCGCAGTGGGGGTACGAACACGCATTGCCACCGTCGCAGCGCTGGCACTCGCCGGGTCCGTGCTGGTGGCCGCACCGGCCGAAGCGGGCGGCACGAAGTACGGCACCACGATCAAGCCGGTCGTTTCCGGTCTGGTCAGCCCGCGCGGCGTGGCGACTTTCGGCGGGAAGATCATCTACAGCGTCGGCGACGGCTCGGTCTACGAGGCGTGGGCGCACAACGGCAAGCAGATCCGCAAGCTCGGCCAAGTCCTGGGCGGGTTCCCGCCGGCCATCGACACCAACAAGTGGGGCGTCACGTACGCCTTGACCGGCGCGGGCGGTGAGCCGGAAGCTCCACCGGTACCGGGCGGCGCGACGCTGTACAAGCTGCGCCCGGGCAAGGCGCCGCTGAAGATCGCGGACATCGCCAAGTACCAGGTCAAGGACCCGGACCCGTACAACACGAACGGGCCGGCCGAGGAGACCAACCCGTTCGGTGTCGCCGCGCTGGGGGACGGCACGGTCCTGGTTGCCGATGCGGCCGGCAACGATCTGCTCCGGGTCTGGCCGAACGGCCACATCAAGACCGTCGCCCGGCTGAAGCCGCGCGTGGTCACGACGCCCGCGGGCCTCGGACCGGACGCGCCGCCGGCCGGCACCAAGATCCCGGCCGAGGCGGTCGCCACGTCCGTGACGGTCGGCTCGGACGGCTACTGGTACGTCGGTGAGCTGCGCGGCTTCCCGGCGACACCGGGTACGTCGCAGATCTGGCGGATCAAGCCAGGCTCGTACAACGCGGTCTGTGACCCGGCCAATCCGTACCAGGGCAAGTGCACGCGGTACGCCGACGGCTACACATCGATCGTGGATCTGGCCGGCGGCCCGAGGGGCACGCTCGCCGTGGTCGAGTTGGCCAAGGTCAGCTGGCTGCAGTGGGAGATGGGCGGCTCGCCCGTGGGCTCCCTCTACCTGCAGTTCCCGGGCAGGTGGCACAAGGCCGGGTTCAAGAAGGAGCTTGCCCCAGGCGAGCTGATCCTGCCGGCCGGAACGGCGATCAGCCGGTCGGGCAAGGTCTACGTGACGTCACCGCTGTTCGGTCCGCCAGGGGCCGTGTACCAAGTCGTGAAGAAGTAACCTGACAGCCCGGGGCGTCAGGTCTGTTCACCGGACCAGGCGCCCCGGGTGCCAGTTACGTGGCCGGTGTGCCGCGTTCGCCGTACACCGCGGTCACCAGGGCGATGAGCACCGCGGCGAAGAACATGTGGATCAGCACCAGGACCCAGGGGAGCCCGGTGAAGTACTGCGTGAAGCCGACAACGCCCTGCAACAGCTCCATCGCCAGCAACCATGCGGCCAGCTTCCGCAGTGTCCGTGAGGTCGCCGTCACCCGGGTTGCGATCACCAGCGCCACCGAGATTCCCAGCAGGGCGAACACCACGTCGGCGTGCAGTTGGCTGATCAGCGTCTCGTCGAACCCGTTGCGCCCGGTCTCCGGATCGCCGGAGTGCGGCCCGGCTCCGGTCACCAAGGTGCCGAGGGCAACAGCCAGCCAGACCGCCACCACACAGGCGGTGGCGAGTGCGCGGACAACCGGGGGAGTGTGTGGGTAGGGACTGGTCCGGGACCGCCGCATCAGAGACACCGTCAGCGTGATGATCACCGGAGAGACCAGGAAGTGCGCGGACACGATCCACGGGTTCAGCCCGGTCAGCACGCTGATACCGCCGATCACCGCCTGCAGCGGGACGCCGAGCGCGGCCGCCGTCGCCAGCCGGCGCAGGTCCTTGCGCACCGGTCGGTATCGCATGACCGCCAGCCACGTGCCGATCGCGATCACCGCGACCACGAAGCCGAGCATGCGGTTGCCGAACTCGATCGCTCCGTGGATGCCGAGTGCGCTGTGCGGGATGTACGACTCATCGGTGCACTGCGGCCAGGTCGGGCAGCCGAGGCCCGAGCCGGTCAGCCGGACCAGCCCACCGGTCACCACGATGCCGATGTTCGCCACCACTGAGGCCCAGCCCCAGCGCCGGACCACGTCCAGGCTCGGCTCTGGCACCAGTCGCCAGAATCCATTGACTGGTGCGGTCTCTCGGGGCGGGGTCTCCGTGCTCATCACCGGCACACTCTAAAGAAGCGCTTGCTCAGTCCCATCGGAAGGTCCGGGAGACGAGGTATCCGAGGACTCCTGCCCACAAGGCCAGCGACAGCGCAGCGGCCCAGGGGATCACGCCCTCGATGGTGGAGTTCGCCAGCCCGTTGGCCAGCGCGGCACTGGGCAGCAGGCGTACGACGCCCTGCATGCCGGCGGGGTATTCGTCGACCGGCGTGAGCACCGCACCGCCGACCAACAGCAGCAGGTACAACAGGTTGGCCGCCGCGAGCGTCGCCTCCGCTCGCAGGACGCCGGCCATCAGCAGACCGAGGGACGCGAAGGCAGCGGTCCCGCACAGCACCATCAGCACCACACCGAAGATTGCGTTGACGCCGCCGACCGGGTTCCAGCCGAGCCCGAAACCAGTGGCGATCAGTATGGCGAGCTGGATCAGCTGGACGACCACCACGGCGCCGATCTTCCCGGCCAGCAAGCCGGTGCGAGACAGGGGAGAGGCACCGAGCCGCTTGATCACGCCGTACCGCCGCTCGAAGCCGGTCGCGATCGCCAGTGAGGTGAACGACGACGACAGCACCGCCAGCGCCAGCACCCTCGGCACCGCCTCGTCCACGGCCGCACCGTCGCCCAACGGCAGGCGGTTGCCGAGACCGGTCCCACCTAGCAGTAGAAGGAGGCCCAGCGGGATCACCAGGGCCAGCAGCAGCTGCTCGCCATTGCGGAGCAGCAGCCGGAACTCCATCCGTGCATGCGCCAGCACCTTGCGTGGCCAGGGAGCGCTACCAGGCCGCGGGGCGTAGGTTGCGGCGGCGTTGGTCTCCGCACTGCTCATGATGGCTCCCGCTTCGGCCGCGCGGTGAGCGCCAGGTAGACGTCCTCCAGCGACTTCGTGCCGTGCTCGGTCAGTGAGTCCGGCGTGCCGGAGGCGATCACCTTGCCGGCGGACACCACGTGAACCTGGTCGGACAACTGCTCGGCCTCGTCCATCGCGTGGGTGGTGAGGACGACGGTCACGCCGTCGTCGCGCAGGTCGCGGATGAGTTGCCAGATCTCACGCCGCCCGTGCGGGTCCAGCCCGGTCGTCGGCTCGTCGAGGAAGGCGATCTCCGGCCGGCCGACGATCGCCAGCGCGAACGACAGCCGCTGCTTCTGCCCACCGGACAGCCGCCGGTACGGCGTCCGGCCGCAGGTACCGAGGTCGAGACGGTCGACCAGGGCCGGGATGTCGAGGGGGTGGGTGTGCAGCGTGGCGACGTACCGGAGCATCTCGATCGCGCGGACCCCGGACCAGGCGCCGCCTTCCTGCAGCATCACCCCGATTCGCGGCATCAACTCGTCGTGGTCGGCGATCGGATCCAGCCCGAGCACCCGGACGCGACCGGAATCCGGACGCCGGAAGCCCTCACAGCTCTCGACGGTGGTGGTCTTGCCCGCGCCGTTGGGGCCGAGCACGGACGTCACCGTCCCGCCGGTTACGGTGAGACTGAGGCCGTCGACCGCGGCCTTGTCGCCGTACCGCACGACGAGGTTGTCGATCTCCACCGCGACTGGCACAACGGCAGCATAGAGAACGGACCGGAGTGACCTCGCTCACGGTCCGGGTCGAAGGCCCGCGTGAGCGCGGGGTTGAGCGGGAACCGGTTAGGGCACCCTTATTTGAAGGGCCCCGGGAATTACGCGACACTGATGTTGTGAAAACTCCTGCGACGAACGGACCGGTGCCCGCGGGCGCCGCCGTGACGCGGGACGAGTCCACCCGGGACCGGGTTGCCCGCTCGATCCTGACCAACGGTCCGTCCAGCGCCGCGGTGCTGGCGGAGCGCTTGGAGCTGACCCCGGCGGCGGTCCGCCGGCACCTCGACCACCTGCTCGAGGAGGGCCTGGTCGAGTCCCGCGAGGAGCGGGTCTACGGCCCGCGCGGCCGGGGCCGCCCGGCCAAGGTCTTCGTGCTGACCGACAGCGGCCGGCACGCGTTCCACCAGGCGTACGACGACCTGGCGGCCACCGCACTGCGGTTCATCGCCGAAGCCGGCGGTGACGAGGCGGTCGCGGAGTTCGCCCGGCGCCGGGTCGCCGAGGTGGAGCAGCGGTACCGGGAGCTGGTCGAAACGGCTCCCGAGAACAAGAAGGCGGAGGTGCTCGCCCAGGCGCTCACCGCGGACGGCTATGCCGCCTCCACGGCGAAGGCCGCGCACGGAGAGCAGCTCTGCCAGCACCACTGCCCGGTCGCGCACGTGGCCGAGCAGTTCCCCCAGCTGTGCGAGGCGGAGACCGAGGTGTTCGCGCGACTCCTCGGCAAGCACGTCCAGCGGCTGGCCACCATCGCCCACGGCGACGGTGTCTGTACGACACATATTCCAGCGCACATCCCCGGCCCCCAGCCGGCTAGTGCTGCTGCCAATGCCCCTGTATCCAACGGCGAATCTGCGAGGACTGCACGATGACGCAAACCGCTCACCCCGAACTGGAAGGCCTCGGCAACTACCAGTACGGCTGGGCCGACTCCGACGCCGCCGGCGCGGTCGCCAAGCGCGGCCTCGACGCCGACGTCGTGCGCGGTATCTCCACCCTCAAGAACGAGCCGGAGTGGATGCTCGACCTGCGGCTGAAGGGCCTGAAGCTCTTCGACCGCAAGCCGATGCCGTCGTGGGGTGCGGACCTGTCCGGGATCGACTTCGACAACATCAAGTACTTCGTCCGGTCGACCGAGAAGCAGGCCACCAGCTGGGACGAGCTGCCCGCGGACATCAAGAACACCTACGACAAGCTCGGCATCCCGGAGGCGGAGAAGCAGCGCCTGGTCGCCGGTGTCGCCGCGCAGTACGAGTCCGAGGTCGTCTACCACCAGATCCGCGAGGACCTGGAGGCCCAGGGCGTCATCTTCCTGGACACCGACACCGGCCTGAAGGAGCACCCGGAGCTGTTCAAGGAGTACTTCGGCTCGGTCATCCCGGTCGGCGACAACAAGTTCGCCTCGCTGAACACCGCGGTCTGGTCCGGCGGCTCGTTCATCTACGTCCCCAAGGGCGTCAAGGTGGACATCCCGCTGCAGGCCTACTTCCGGATCAACACCGAGAACATGGGCCAGTTCGAGCGGACCCTGATCATCGTCGACGAGGACGCCTACGTGCACTACGTCGAGGGCTGTACGGCGCCGATCTACAAGTCGGACTCGCTGCACTCCGCGGTGGTCGAGATCATCGTGAAGAAGGGCGCCCGCTGCCGCTACACGACGATCCAGAACTGGTCGAACAACGTCTACAACCTGGTCACCAAGCGCGCCACCTGCGAGGCCGGCGCGACGATGGAGTGGATCGACGGCAACATCGGTTCCAAGGTGACGATGAAGTACCCGGCCGTCTACCTGATGGGCGAGCACGCCAAGGGCGAGACCCTGTCGGTCGCGTTCGCCGGCGAGGGCCAGCACCAGGACGCCGGCTCGAAGATGGTGCACAACGCGCCGTACACCTCCAGCTCGATCGTGTCGAAGTCGGTGGCCCGCGGTGGCGGCCGGACGTCGTACCGGGGCCTGGTCGAGGTGGCGCCGGGGTCGCACCACAGCAAGTCCACGGTGCGCTGTGACGCGCTGCTGGTCGACACCATCAGCCGCTCGGACACCTACCCGTACGTCGACGTCCGCGAGGACGACGTGGCGATGGGACACGAGGCGACTGTGTCCAAGGTCAGCGACGACCAGCTCTTCTACCTGATGAGCCGGGGCATGGCCGAGGACGAGGCGATGGCGATGATCGTCCGCGGCTTCATCGAGCCGATCGCCCGCGAGCTCCCGATGGAGTACGCGCTGGAACTGAACCGACTGATCGAGCTGCAGATGGAAGGGGCCGTCGGCTGATGACCGCGAGCGAAACCCTGGTTGCCACCGGCAATCGGGCGCACTCCCACGGGCCGGGGTCGCCGGTCCCGCTCCAGGCCCGGAGCGAGCGGCCGACGTCGTACGACGTCGCCGACTTCCCGGTGCCGAACGGGCGCGAGGAGGAGTGGCGCTTCACCCCGGTCAAGGCGCTGAAGGCCCTGTTCGCCGACGAGGCGGGCACCGAGACCCCGAAGATCGACGCGTCCGGCCCGGACGGTGTCGTGTTCGAGACGGTCGCCGCTGATGCGGTCAAGATCGGCAAGCCGCAGGATCGGCCGGCGGCCGTCGCCTGGAACCACGCGGCCGAGGCACTCGCGGTCCGGATCCCGGTCGAGGCCGAGCTGACCGAGCCGGTGCACGTGAACGTCGCCAGCCTCGGCGCCCGCGGCTTCAGCCACCTGATCGTGGACGCCGGCCGGCACAGCCGCGCCATCGTGATCATCGATCACACCGGAGCAGGCGAGCTGGGCAGCAACGTCGAGATCGTCGTCGGCGACGGCGCCGAGCTGCGGGTGGTCAGCATCCAGCAGGGCGACCACGAGTCGCTCCACGTCGCCCAGCACGACGCACTGGTCGGCCGCGACGCCAAGCTCCACCACGTGGTCGTCACACTCGGCGGCAAGGTCGTCCGGATCGCCACGAACGTCCGGTACGCCGGGCCTGGCGGCGACGCGGAACTGCTCGGCGTGTACTTCGCCGAAGCGGGCCAGCACCACGAGAACCGGCTGTTCGTCGACCACGAGGCGACCCACTGCAAGAGCAACGTGCTCTACAAGGGCGCGCTGGCCGGTGACAACGCCCGCTCGGTGTGGATCGGCGACGTGCTGATCCGGGCCGCGGCCGAGGGCACCGACACGTTCGAGCTGAACCGGAACCTGGTGCTCACTGACGGCGCCCGGGCCGACTCGGTGCCGAACCTGGAGATCGAGACCGGTGAGATCGAGGGCGCCGGGCACGCGTCCGCGACCGGCCGGTTCGACGACGAGCAGCTGTTCTACCTGCAGGCCCGCGGTATCCCCGAGGACGCGGCCCGGCGGCTGGTGGTGTCCGGCTTCTTCAACGACATCATCGGCAAGATCGGCGTGCCCGAGGTGGCCGAGCACCTGCACGACGTGATCGAGGAGAAGCTGGCCCGGACCGCGGAGCTGAGCGCTTCGGCCAAGGCGGTCATCGGGCAGTGAGCGACACGTTCGAGCGCGCCTGCGCCGTCACCGACGTACCGGACGAAGGAGTCGTCCCGGTGGAGGTCGGTGGTGTCGAGGTGGCGGTCGTGAAGAGCGAGGGACAGTTCTTCGCGGTGCGGGACGAGTGCTCGCACGCGCAGATCCAGCTGTCCGAGGGTGACGTCGGCGACTGTGAGATCGAGTGCTGGCTGCACGGGTCCCGCTTCGACCTGCGCACCGGCGAGCCGACCAGCTTGCCCGCGTACGACCCGGTGCCGGTGTACCCGGTCCGGCTGGACGGCGACGACGTACTCGTCGACGTGAAGAATCCCCTGAATCAGGCATCCCTGTAAAGCGACGGAGATAGAAGAACCCTCATGGCGACACTCGAGATCCGCGACCTGCACGTGTCGGTCGACACCGAGAACGGCCCGAAGCAGATCCTGCGCGGCGTCGACCTGACCATCGCCGGTGGTCAGACGCACGCGATCATGGGCCCGAACGGTTCCGGCAAGTCCACGCTGGCGTACTCGATCGCCGGCCACCCGAAGTACAACATCACCAGCGGCACGGTGACGCTCGACGGCGAGGACGTGCTCGACATGTCCGTCGACGAGCGCGCTCGCGCGGGACTCTTCCTGGCCATGCAGTACCCGGTCGAGGTGCCCGGCGTGTCGGTGGCGAACTTCCTCCGGACCGCGAAGACCGCGATCGACGGCGAGGCGCCGAAGCTGCGGACCTGGGTCAAGGACGTGAACACCGCGCTGGCCGACCTGGAGATGGACCCCGAGTTCGCCCAGCGCAACGTGAACGAGGGCTTCTCCGGTGGTGAGAAGAAGCGGCACGAGATCGTCCAGCTGGAGCTGCTGAACCCGAAGATCGCGATCCTCGACGAGACCGACTCCGGCCTCGACATCGACGCGCTGAAGGTCGTCTCCACCGGGGTCAACCGGTTCGCCCAGCAGGGCGACAAGGGTGTCCTGCTGATCACCCACTACACGCGGATCCTGCGCTACATCAAGCCCGACTTCGTGCACGTGTTCGTCGACGGCCGGGTCGCCGAGGAGGGCGGGCCGGAGCTGGCCGACGAGCTCGAGGCCAACGGCTACGAGCGGTTCCTGAAGGCAGGCGCGAAGTGACCGACGCCCGGACGTTCAGCAGTCCCCTGGACCTGCAGTCGGTCCGGGCGGACTTCCCCATCCTCTCCCGTGAGCTGGCGAACGGGTACCCGCTGGTCTACCTGGACTCAGCCAACTCGTCGCAGAAGCCGCGCCAGGTGGTCCAGGCGCTCGAGGAGCACTACCTCCAGCACAACGCGAACGTCGCCCGGGCCATGCACCAGCTCGGTGCCGAGGCGACCGCGGCGTACGAGGGCGGCCGGGACAAGGTGGCGGCCTTCATCGGCGCGCCGTCGCGGGACGAGATCGTCTTCACCAAGAACGCCTCCGAGGCGCTCAACCTGGCCGCGCACACGCTCGGCGCGTCTTTGAAGCCCGGCGATGAGGTAGTGATCTCCGAGATGGAGCACCACAGCAACATCGTGCCGTGGCAGCTGGCCTGTGAGCGGACCGGCGCGACGCTGAAGTGGTTCGGCGTCACCGACGAGGGCCGGCTCGACCTGAGCACCATCGACGAGCTGATCACCGGCAACACCAAGGTCGTCGCGCTGGCCTGGGTCTCGAACGCGCTCGGCACGATCAACCCGATCACCGAGATCGCCGCCAAGGCGCACGCGGTCGGCGCGACCATGGTCGTGGACGCGTCGCAGGCGGTGCCGCAGTTCCCGGTCGACGTCTCGACGCTCGGTGCGGACCTGCTGGTCTTCACCGGCCACAAGGTGGTCGGCCCGACCGGTATCGGCGTGCTCTGGGGCCGGTACGACCTGCTCGCGTCGTTGCCGCCGTTCCTGGGTGGCGGCGAGATGATCGAGGTCGTGCGGATGACCGGTTCGACGTACGCCGCACCACCGGCCCGGTTCGAGGCCGGTACGCCGCCGATCGCGCAGGCGGTCGGTCTGGGTGCGGCCGTGGACTACCTGTCCGGGATCGGAATGGACAAGATCGCCGCCCACGAGCACGCGATCGTCGAGTACGCGCTGGAAGGTCTGAAGACCGTTCCGGGGCTGACGATCCTTGGCCCGACCGAGGCGATCGATCACGGTGGCGCGATCAGCTTCGAGCTGGACGGCGTACACCCGCACGACGTGGCGACCGTGCTGGACACCCGCGGTATCGCGGTACGGGCCGGGCACCACTGTGCGCGGCCGGTGCACGAGCGCTTCGGCGTGCAGTCCTCGACGCGGGCATCCTTCTACCTCTACACGACGCCGGAGGAGGTCGAGGCCCTCGTCGACGGTCTCGGCTTCGTCCGTTCATTCTTCAAGGTGGCCTGACCGCTTATGCAGCTGGACTCGCTGTACCAGGAGATCATCCTGGACCACTACCGCAGCCCGCACCACGCGGGCCTGGCGGAGCCGTACGACGTCGAGGTGCACCACGTGAACCCGTCCTGCGGGGACGAGGTCACGCTCCGGGTCGAGCTGGACGGCGACACGGTGACCGGCGTGACGCACCAGAGCGTCGGCTGCTCGATCAGCCAGGCCGCGACCTCGGTGATGACCGACCTGGTCATCGGCAAACCGGTCGCCGAGGGGATGGCGACGTACGAGAAGTTCCTCGAGCTGATGCAGGGCCGGGGGAATGTCGAACCCGACGAAGAGGTTCTGGAGGACGGCGTCGCGTTTGCCGGCGTCGCGCAGTTCCCGGCCCGGGTGAAGTGTGCACTGCTGGGCTGGTCGGCCTGGCGGGACGCGACCGCCCAGGCCCTGGCCCGCAACGAAGGAGTGAGCAATGGCTGACCAGACCGACGAGAAGATCGAGCTGCCCGAGGTCGACCTGGCAGCGGCGGCTCAGTCCGGCACAACGCCGGCCAAGGTCGAGGATGTCACCGAGGCGCTCAAGGACGTCGTCGACCCGGAGCTCGGGATCAACGTGGTCGACCTGGGCCTGATCTACGGCATCACCGTGGACGACACCAGCACCGCGATCATCGACATGACGCTGACCTCGGCGGCCTGCCCGCTGACCGACGTGATCGAGGACCAGACCCGGATGGCGCTCGACGGCCTGGTCAACGACTTCCGGATCAACTGGGTCTGGATGCCGCCGTGGGGTCCGGAGAAGATCACCGACGACGGCCGCGACCAACTGCGGGCGCTCGGCTTCAACGTGTGACCCGCGTCGTTTCGGTTGCCCCGGAGCGGTTGGACAGGTGGCTGACCGGCTTCGGTGAGCGCCACGGCGCGACGTCGTACGACGTGACGCAGACGACGGTGACCGTGTCCGCCGAGGACGGATCGATCGCCGTCGTCGACGTACCTTTCGCGCCGCTCGAGGCCCTCACTCGTGAGGGCCTCGTTGCGCATGTGCTGGCCGATCATCGGCTGGGGGTGCTGTTGGTACGGCGTGGAGGCTATGGCGCCGGCGTGTTTGCCGGTGGCAAGCTCATCGACTCGAAGGTCGGATCACGTCACGTGCAGGGGACGACCAAGGCCGGCGGCTGGTCGCAACAGCGGTACGCGCGCCGCCGTGACAACCAAGCCCGCGAGGCGTTCGCCGCCGCCACCGAGGTCGCCGTACGGATCCTGGCTCCGGCGCGGCTGGATGCGTTGGTGTGCGGGGGAGACCGGCGGGCCGTGGACACCGTGCTCGAGGATCCACGGTTGGAGGGCTTGGTGGGATTGGTCCGGCCGCCGTTCCTCGGCGTACCGGATCCCAAGCAGAAGGTCCTTGAGCAGGCCGGTGTGGACGCCCGAGCGATCCGGATCGAGCTGACCGATCCTCAGGACGACTCGCCGTAGAGGGCGCGGAAGTCGTCGAGGGTGCCCCGGTAGTACTCCAGGTCGTCGGTCAGCTTGCCGCGCGTGACCAGCTCCGGGTTCCGGGCCCGGGACTGCCGGCCGAACTCGGTCCAGACGCCCTCGTCCGGAACCACCTCGGCACCTTCGGGCAGGAACTTCAGCGCCTCGGTGACCGCATCCGCGGCGAGCTCCCAGTTGAGCTCGACGGTGTCCCGGTCCTGATCCGGGCCACCGGTGTAGGCCATGTCCGCCTCGAGAGCCCGGCGCGCGTACGTCGCCGCCACGACGGCCCACTGCGCAGCGTCGACCAGCTGGGACACGCCCAGGCCGTAACGTGCCCCGATCATGCGGGACGCGTCCTCCGAGGCGTACGGGATCGCGATGTCGCCGGCCGGCGACGCGAGCGTCCAGGCCTCCTCGCCCTCGGTCAGGTTCTCGCCCGGCACGATCGGCGCGGGCTCGGTGGCCGGTGCGGCCGTGTCGGCGGCCATCGCCAGGCTCACGTAGACCTGCGCCTCGGCCAGCGTCCTTGCGGTCAGCATCAGTCAGCTCGCTCCTGTTCTCCGACGTAGGTGTCGCGGACCGCCAGCAACCGGTCCAGCCGGAACCTGCCGGGCTCGGCGTCCCGAACCGCCCGGCCCTGCGGTGTCCAGAACTCCTCCTCCGGTACGGCGTCCTGCCCGGCCGGCACGAACTTGATCACCTCGTCGACCGCGGCCCGGGCGACGGCGAGCACTTTACCGGCCTCACCGGCGTCGGTGGGGACCTCGGCGACGGCCTGGTCGGCCACGTCCATCCACTGGCCAGGATCCAGCAGCTCCGACGGTTCCGGACCGCCGAACGTCGGCCAGCCGGCCGCCTTGGTCTCGCGCGCCGGCAGGCCGAACAGATACTGCCGTTCCACGCCGCAACCGGGACAGGTCCCGGCGTAGCTGATCGCCAGCTCGCCCTCCACGTCGGCCAGGCCGTACTCCCACGGCGTGTCGATCGAACCGCAGTTGGGGCAGGGATGCAGCTCCAGATAGAGGTGCGCCTCGTCCCTGGTGCGCGCCACCGCGAACGCCATACCGTCCCTCCGGTCCTGTTGCGTGCTCACGGACCCGCGAGCGAGGGGCCGCTCGGAGCCGGGGTGATGGCCCGTCCACCGATCGACGGCTTCTCACCCTGGCCGGTTGCCGGGGGAGTCGTCTGGCGCGCCGTCGTGGCGTAGTCGAGCCCCTTCAGCACCGAGCTCGGTACGCCGCTCTGCTCGAGCGCGCTCGCGACCCGGCTGTTGAAGTTGCCGTCCGGTGGCATCGTGTTGAACAACTCCCGCAGATCGACCCGTTGTTCGGCCATCTGCACCAGCCGCCGGTCGAGCTTTCCAAACGCGGTCGCATAGCCGCCATCGGCGTCACCGGCCAGCCCGACCCGCTCGACGTTGCCGTTCTTGTCGAGGACCGGGATCGCCTTGTAGAGCCGCTCCGTGCCGTCGGCCTCCTGAACCGCCAGCACCACGGCGGTCTTGTCGGCCCTGGCCTTGTCGATCGCGGCCAGCAACGGCTGGTACGGCTGGTGCTCGTTGTGGGTCGCGCGCAGGTCCGGCTTGCCGAACTTGTCCGGCATCGCCTGCAGCCGTCCGCCTTCCAGCGAGACGTCACCGCTGGCCTCCCGCGTGCGGAGGATCTCGAGGTACTCGTGGTACTGCATCCGCACGAAGTACTCACCCCGCGCGGCGTCCTCCAGATACGTGGACTTCTTGATCGCGGGATCGCCGCGGCCCTTGTCGATCCGCTCATCGATGGTGACGCCGTACACCATCGGGAACCGGACGGTGACCACGTCACCGTCGCGGAACATGCTGGTCTCGAACCGGGTGCCGGTCGCGTCGGAGGATTGTTCCTTGACCTGCTCGCCGACCGAGGCACTCACCGAGTAGACGCCGCTGTTGAGGCCACCGGTGGCGGTGACCGGGAGGAGCCGGTTGCCGGTAGTGGAGGTCTTGGCCTGGTGCTGACCACGCCGGACCAGTCGGGTCTGACCCGGAAGCGGCTCGGTGACCAGCTCGCAACCGACCGGCCGGGCGTTGATCCGCACGGCGAAGGTGGTCCGCCCGTTGCCGCGGCCCGCGATCGGTTCCAGCTTGAGACCGTCCGGCGAGACCAGGTGCTCCAACCTGGCTTCCATCGCGATCGGCGACAGTTGCGTGCCGATCGCCGTCTCGTGCTCGGCAAGGCCCCCAGGTCCGAGGACGTCGGGCCGGCCGAGGTAGCCGGTCACGGCGTTGAACAGCTCGTCGGTCTCGGCAGCACCCTCGCGGTACGGGAGCATCGCCTCGACGACGGCGCCCTCGGGCAGTTGCAGCGCGCGATGCTCGGGGTGGAGCGCCGCGGGGGTTTGCTGGACGTCCGGATCCGGAGCATCGCCGACCACCCCGCTCGGCACCAAGGGCGTGAACACAGCTCTCAGTTGCCGTGGCTGTGCGGCTGTCGTCTGCGCGGCCGGTGTCTTCCGGCTGAGGCGCCAACGCGTACTCGACATCGCCCCGGCGCCCCCGGCGTGGATGCGCACGACCTCGGTGGTGAAGACGATCCCGCGGGACACCGGGGTCAGCTCAGGGTCCAGGGTCCCGTACAGCGAGGTGTTGTCCACCCGACTGCCGGCCGCGACCTGGCGGGTCCGGTCGCTGGCGACGCTGCCGGACCCCGATGCGCCGTCGGCGTTCTCGGCATTGAGCCCGACGTTGCCGGAGTGGGTCGTACTGTGACCGACCGACAGCTCGAGTCCGTCGTAGCCGTAGTGCTGGCCGATTCGGATCGCAGGTACCTTGGGCAGGCCGGGGGTCCCGTCAACCGTAGCGGCGCCCTCGAAGGCGGCCTTGGTCGTGACCAGCAGTAGATCCGGCTGTGCCTGGCCCGGAACCGGGATTTCCATCGGGGGCAGGGTGTGGCCGCGGGGACCCAGCATGTTCTTCACGAGGACGTGGTAACTGTCCTTGGCGAGGGCGGATTCCAGCGCCGGCGTCAGCAGCGGGTCGGCCGCCAGCCATCCGGGGGCGATCTCCTCGATTTGCTCGTGGATCTGGGGAAGCAGGTCGGCGTCCTGCTCGGGCTGACCCTCCACCTTGATCTTGTGGGGCTGACTCGACGCCAGGGTCTTCTTGTAGTGGACCGGCATGCCGACGGGGCGCGGAGTGTTGGCCAGTTCCTCGGTCCTGTCCAGGGTGTCTGCGAGGCGCTCGTCCGGGGTCGGAGCGGTGGACTGCTCGACCTCGGAGCCCGCCAAGACCTTCTGGCTCAGGCGCTCGGCGGTGTGCTCGGCCGGCAGTCCGGCGGTGATGCCGTTCGTTTCGCGCTTGTACCGGCGGACGAAAGCGGCCGCGGTCCGCGGCGGCGGTTCGACCTTGTTGGTCAGGAACCGCTCGGCGACGTCTGCCGCGATCGGCACCGGCAGATTGAACTCCCCGCGACCGTAGAGCTCCAGCGCGGTGTACTCGGGGATGATCTTCTGCACCAGCGCGTCCTGCAGCGGCACGGTCTGGATGACTTTGCCGTCCTGTACGACGTCGGCCACGAGCCGGTGCCGTTCCAGCAAGTCGTAGTGGACGCCGGTGTAGACCAGCAGCCGTTCGTCCCCGGACGTTTGGCTCGTGCCGGTGGACTGCGACCGCCCACCGACTCTTCCGACGCCGACCTTGCCGCTCAACTGAGACTCGTCGGCATCGACCGGCCCGGTGGAAGCCTCGACCGGACCGCCGCCGGCCTCGCCCGAGACGCCACCCGAGGTCGCGGTCCCGGAGGTGAAGCCGGTGTCCACCATGGTGAAGTTGATGTCGGCGCTGTTCTGGTCGTTCATCTCGAGGAACGTCTGGCTGACCGGTTCGCTACGGATGACGACCTTGAACTGCTGCGGCAGCAGGGTCCGCTCTTCGAGAGCCTGCGCCGGGTTCGCCGGCGCCGGGGTGACGGTCAGCGGCACCTCGTACCGGCGCTCGGTGAGCCATTCGGTGTTGGAGAGCATGACCTCCGGCGACAGGTCAGTGTGCAGCATCATGTACGCGGTGGAGTCCGCGCGGAAGGCCGGTACGGCGCGGTACAGCCGGTCGGCCGGGTTGCCGGCGTCCATGGCCACCGCTTTCGACGCCCTGACCGCCTCCGGATGCGGTGGGGTCGGGTCGGCCTCGAACACCGGCTGCTCGGCTCGGGTCAGCGTGCTGTCGTAGGTGACCTTCATGCTGCCGCGGACGTCGGCCAGCGGTTCGGAGTCACCGTCGGGGGTGACCTCTGTGAGGGTGATCCGGACGCCCTGGCGGAGGTCGTCGGTCGAGTTTGTGGACTCGTGCAGCAACACCCGGCTGACCCGGCCGCCCACCGTCTCGCTGAAGTTGCGGATGAGGGCGTTCCGGCTCAGTTTCGCGCCGATCCGCGCGGCCCAGCCCGCCTGGCCCTCTTCCGGGCCGTTCGTGAGACCGACACCGGCCGAGACCGGCACTGAACTCGACCGGCCGACGAACCGCTGCAGGGCCCGGGAGCTGATCGCGAGCCGGGCGATGAACTTCGACGTCGAGGTGCCGGCCGGCTGAACGTCGTCGAAGTCCTGCGTGACGGACAGGCGGAAGTTGCGGCGCTGGGGTGCGTGACCGAGGCGGTGGTCGACCAGAGTGATCAGCAGGCCGGCCTGACACGCCGAGTTCATGCCGCCCACGATGTTGAAGTCGGAGAAATCCTCCATCACTCGGTCGTAGTTGGCCTTCTGACCGGCCCGTCGGCGATCCGACGGCCGCACGCCCCCGACGGGCTCGACGGGCTCGACGGGCTTGAAGTTTTCGTCCAGCGGTGGCACCAGGCCCATCTCGCTCAGCCTGGTCAGCGCCTGCTGGCGAGCCTCGTCGACACCTTCGAGCTCATCCGGCAGTGCCTTGCCCGTTCCACGCATCTGGTTCGGGCCGGTGCCGTGCCAGGGTGGCAGGGTCTGCGGGCCGGTCGGCGGTTCGGGATCGCCGGCCAGCAGGGCCCGTCCGTCCTGATCGAGCCGGATGGCGCCTTCCTCGTCGCGCAGTACGGCGTCCTTGCCGGCCGGTCCACCGGCTCGCAGCAACCGGTTCTGCGTCAGCCGCCCCTTCACCTCGCAGGTGCCGGTGACGACAACCGGCTCGGCGGCGGGATCCTTCCGGCTGGTCAGGATCGCCGTCACCTTGTGCGTAGTCAGGGTGCCCTGGGTTTCCTCCATCTCGCGGTCGACCACCGGAGTGATCGCCGTCGTACTCAGGTTGAGCCCACCTTGCCGGGAGACGTTCCGCCCGGCCGAAACGTTCGGGGACAGATCCGCGGTGGTGTCGCCGAGGTCGCTCAGTGCCGTCGGACTGGGCAGGTACGCCGGCACGGGCTGCGAAGGATCGGGATTGCCCGGGAAGCCGATCGAGGCCCCGCCGGTCAGCGAGGTGCCGGAGCTCCGGCTCGCGTTGACGCCACCGAAGTTGACCTGGACCTTCTCGTGTCCCGTCTCCCGGCTGGGCTCGCCGACGAGCTTGGTAGAGCTCCAGTCCGGCTCCATGATGAGGGTGAGGTCGTACGCCGACTCACCGCCGACCGGGATGGTCCTGCTGAGACCCCCGGGCTTGGCGAACTCTCCGAGCAGCCGGTACGGAGCATCGGTGATGCGCTGGTTGATGGCCGCGTACCCGATCCGGTCGATCGGACCGAGCTTCTCCCGGGCCTCGGTGACCAGCCGGTCGCTGATGCTCTGCAACCCGCTGATCCGGGTCACCGTCAGCCGGGGGAACTTGTCGTCCAGGTCGCCTTCGTGGCCGAGTTGCTCCAGCGTGACGGTCTCGGTCGGCGCCTTCACCGTGTACGGGCTCGGCACCCAGGTCAGTTGCTTTCCGGCGTCAACGGTCTTGACCGGTGACCACGGGGCGGTCGGCGAACTTCTGACCTGGATCTCGAACGTGGCGTCCCAGGAGTAGGGGAGTGACTCACCCTTGTGTACGTCGACCCAGCCGAGCTGGCCGTGCATGCTCGCGCCGGCGGTCTCGGACCGCGATTCACCGGTGCCGACGTTGAGTCCCGGCGCGAACACCTGGGAAGCGGCGTGCAGTGGACTTCCCGGTGGGGCGGCCGCCAGGAACGGCTGCAGGTTGACACCGTAGTTGACGTTGGTCGCGTGCGTGGCGGTGGTCGACTCGTTGTGGCCGCCCTCGCCGAGGGTGCCGGACATCTGCTCGGCGAGATCGTAGGTGAGACCGGTCTCCTCGGTGACGTTGCTGGCCACCACCCGGACCCGGTACTCGTGGACCTCGCTGACGTCGTCGGTGGGCCGGCCCTTGGCGGGGAAGACCATGCCGTCCGAGAACAGTCGGCGGTAGTAGGCGGCCGGCTCTGGGACCGGAGCCTCGGCGTCGATCTCGACGCCGTCGGGGAACATTTCGTTGATCTCTTCGACCGGCAGGTGCAGCGGCCGGTCGGTCGGCACACCCGACTCGAGGTGGTCGATCGGGAGCGCGTCGCGCAGGCTCGCCTGGTAGGTGCCGGTCCTGTCAGCGGCCTCCCGGGCCAGCTCGGCGATCTCGTCCGGCCGGTGGTCCGGGTCGTCGAGCCGCGCGAGCAGAGCCTGGTAGCCGGCCAGCGCCTGACCGGCGTCGTTCTGCGCCTGCCGGTAGGCATGCGACATCTCGGTGTGCCGCCGAGCCTTGCTGAACTCCTTCTCCGCGTCATCTCGCAGTCGGCGGGCCCGCTCCGGCGCGCCGCGGTCGTTGAGCTGATCCTCGCCTGCGGCCTGGTCCTCCTTGCTCGTCGCCTGGTCGGCGGCGTTCATCGCCGTAGTCGCCTTGTAGTCGGCCTTGGCCTCGAGGTCCGCGACGGCGGCCTCCAGGGACGCGATCTGCTCGACGACCTGCTGACGAAGGTGACCAGGCGTGTTCGGCTCCGGCCTGGCCTCGGCGACGGCTCGCTCGGCGGCGACACCGTCCGCAGCGGCACTCGGCGAGTAGATCGAGTCCCGCGCCCAAGGCAGGGCCGGCATGCTGCCGCTCCGCCACCAGATCGCCCCGGCCTGAAGGTTGAGGTCGCGTTGGAGCTCACCAAGAGTGCGCGGCCCGAGCGGGCGGCCGTACGCGGCGGTCTCGGCGCGAGCCTGCTGCCAGTCCCTGGACAGCTGCTGAAAGGCGGCGTAGTCAGCGTTGAGCCGCTGCTCGCGCCGCTCGGATCCGATCGCCGAACGCAGCCGGCCGAGGACTCCGCGCGGCCGGCCGGCCTGTTCCGCCTCCATCTGCTGCGTCATCTGGCTGAGGTGCCGGACCCAGACCTGACGGTACTGATGCTCAGGCAGCCCGGGTGAGATCCGCAGTACGTGCGGGTCCTGCGCGGTGCCCGACCGGCGCGTGCCCTCAGCGGCGAGACCACGGCTGGTCGGCAGGATCTCGACCCGGATGTGCTGTGGAGCGTCCCGTTGGGCGACAGTGATCATGGCCAGCCGGGACTGCTTCCCTTCTGCCCCGCGACGATTCCTCCGCTGCGGGTCGACGGCAGGCCGGCTGGTGACGACAGGCCGGCTGGTGACGGCCGACCCCAGGTCGACTTCGCTCAACTGGGTGAGAGCCGCCAATGCGGCCAGCTCGCTCTGCCCGGGATCCGCGGCCGGAGTGTTCCGGGTGTCCAGACCACTTCCGCGGACCACCCGCACGGCCGTCCGCCCTTGCCGCACTCCGACCGGTGCCCGGTGGCGCCCGGTACGTCGGGGAGCCGGGTCGGGCTGGTTCGCCGTAGCGAGGAGTCCGGCGTCGCGGCTGATCTGCTGCGAGGCGGACACGATCTCGGAGGCGACCGGCACCCGTGGCTCACCGGGCATCCGGGCGAGCCTCTCGGCCGCTTCGTCGGACTCGCGCGCCGCCAGCCGCAGCGCGAGGCGGAGCATCGCCTCGCCCTCGGCGCGACGCGATTGGTCCAATCCGGGCAGGTGCAGAAAGCGGTCGAGCGCATCGGTCGCGCCGGCCTCCGGGGACTCGCCCCGGGCCCGGGCGATCTCGGCCCCCAGTACGCCGACGGCCTCGGCGAGCATCCGGTCGTCGCTGACCCGGTCGGCCGCGCGGCGGGCGAGCTGCTCTTCCATCCGGCGCGCGATATGGGCGGGAAGGACATCGTTCCCGCCGGTCAGCCAGACCCGGCCGTCACGCAGCGGTACGGCCGTCGGCGCGACGATTCCCAAGGCGGTCCCGATCGACGCGCGGGCACGCGTCGCCGGATCCGGGGTGACACCAGGCGTCGTCAGACGACCCACCCCCTCCCGTTTCGTGTCTCGGTGACCACCAGTTGTCACCGAGACCAGTTGGTCCGGAACTTAGCAAACTCTCCGTTACTATCCAGCCACTCAATTTACCCAAACCGTTAACGATTTACCGTCGTCCGTGCTTCTACGATCGTCACATGACCGACCGGTTGGGCTCGTCAGAATGGAGTGTCGCCGAGGCGCGGAGCGTGGTGCCGCAGTTGCGGCACATGGTCACGACCGGCCCGGAGTACGACGCTGTCGAGTTGTTCCTCGCTTTGTGTGACTATCTCGACCAGCTCCACGGTTCCCCCGGATTCGACCGGATCCTGCCTGACGCGGAACGGTCCGCGCTAGCCCTCGTCGTACGGGAGGTCCGAAGCCGGTCGGTCGTACCGGACGAGGACGGTGAGCGACTCGTGCAGCCGGTCAACGCCTCCGTCACCCTCGCCGAGGGGAGGGCGCTCGCGGCGCGGCTCGAAACAGCCGATGGATACCGGCGTGAGCTCGGACTCGCGCTGCAAGGACTGTTCAGCTATCTAGACCAGTTGTACGGCGGTCCGGGGGCTTTCACCGAATTGCTGACGTCCGGCGAGCGGGAGCGGGTCGCGAGCCGGTAACGGCCCCGGCCTCGCGTCACGGATGGCACCTGGCTGCCATTACGGTAGGGCGCGTGAGTCTCTCGTCCTCCACGCGTACTTCCTCCCAAGGCACCCGCGGAGCGGGCAGAACGGCAGGCAGTGGTCCACACCGCCTGCCGAGCAGCCGGGAACGCCGCCCCGCCTTGGCCGCCCTCGCCGTCATCCTGATCCTGCTCGGTGCCGCCGGCTCCGCGCTGATCGCGGTGAACAGCGGCAACCGGTCCGACTTCGTCGCGATCGCCGCGGACAAGATCGAGCCCGGTCACAAGCTGGACCGCAAGGATCTGGCCCGCGGTGACCTGGCCGGTGCCACCGGCGGCCTGATTCCGTGGTCGGAGGCCGAGAAGTACATCGGCCAGTACACGACGACCTGGCTCTACAAGGACCAGTTCCTGACCAAGGCCAACCTCAGCGCGCAGAAGCCGATCCCGAAGGGTGGTGCGCTGGTCGGTGTCAGCCTGGAGGGCGGCCGGGCGCCGTCGGACGGGATCGACGTCGGCGACGTCGTCCAGGTGATCCGCGTTCCCACCGCGAACCAGGACACCACAGCGGCGACGATCCTGGTCACGGCCGCCGAGGTGACCGCGAGCGCGGGGGCCATCACCGACGCGAAGACCAATGCGAACACCACCCTGAACGTGACTGTTCTGGTCCCGACCGAGAAGGCGACCGCCGTCGCGGCGGCCGCGGCGGCGAAAACCCTGGTGCTGGTCAAGCTGAGCCCTGCCACCAAGCCCGAGGTCTCCCGCACCGACGGAGCTGGTTGATGGCACTCGTGGCACTGGCGAGCGCGAAGGGCTCGCCCGGGGTGACGACTGCCAGTCTCGTCATCGGTGCGCTCTGGCCGCGGCAGGTGCTACTGGCCGAGTGCGACCCGGCCGGCAGCGACGTGGCGATCCGGATGACTGCGCCGGGCGGCGCCCCCTTGAACTCGGACCGCGGTCTGGTCAGCTTGGCGGCGGCCAGCCGTAAGGGCCTCAGTGACGAGGTGATCCTCGCGCACAGCCAGCAGCTCGACGGTGGTCTCGACGTCATGCTGGGCGTCCGCTCGCCCGAGCAGGTCGGCGGCATGGGCGGTCTGTGGCATCCGCTCGGCATCTCGTTCAACCAGATGCAGCAGGGCGACGTACTGGCTGACTGTGGTCGGATCGGCGCCACGTCCCCGCAGCTGCCCGTCGTACAGTCCGCTCGCCTCGTCGTCCTCGTGTGTACGGCGACCGGCTCGTCGGTGGCGCACTTGCGTGAGCGACTGTCGACTCTGGTGCACCACGTGGACGCACAGCTCGGTGTGGTCGTGGTGGCGGACCCGAAGCGGCGCGACGGCGTCAAGCAGGTGTGGGCCGTGTTGGACGCGATGTCCGTGCCGGTGCGGCATCGGTGGCATCTGGCCTACGACCCGGCCGGTGCGGCGTTCTTCGACGGGCGCGGTCACGGCCGGCTGGACAAGACGCAGCTGATCCGGTCCGCGACCGACATCACCGCGGAGATGGCTGCGATCGTTGCTGCGCCGCCGCAGTACGAGTTCGACATGGCGCAGGCGGCATTCCCACCGCAAGGGGAGTGGGGTAGGTGACCGCCGATCAGGAGCTGGTCCGCAAGCTACGGGTGCAGGTCGCGGAGCGGCTGAACGAACAGCGCCGGCGCGACCAGGTGAACGGCGTACCGCCGATGAGCGCGGAGGACGAGCGTGAGTACGCCCGTTCGCTCATCGTCCAGGTGCTCGAGGACCACGCCCGCTACGAGCTGGCCGAGGGGCGGACGCCGCCCACGCCGGACGACGACGCGCAGATCGCCGGAGCGATCCACTCCGCGCTGTTCGGTGTCGGCCGGCTGCAGCCGCTGATCGACGACCCCGAGGTCGAGAACATCGACATCAACGGCTGCGACCAGGTCTTCGTCCAGTACGGCGACGGCCGCGAGGAGAACCCGGGTCCGGTCGCCGAGTCCGACGAGGAACTGGTCGAGCTGATCCAGGTGCTGGCCGCCCACGCCGGTCTGACCAGCCGCCCGTTCGACTCGGCCAACCCGCAGCTCGACCTGCGGCTGCCGGACGGGTCCCGGTTGTCCGCGGTCATGGGCGTCACCGCGCGCCCGGCCGTGTCGATCCGGCGGGCCCGCCTGGGCCGGGTGTTCCTCGGTGACCTGGTTGCCAACGGCACCATGTCCGAGGATGTCGGGTCGTTCCTGCGGGCCGCGGTCGCGGCGCGCAAGAACATCATGATCGCGGGCGCGACGAACTCCGGGAAGACCACACTGCTGCGCGCGCTGGCCAACGAGATCCCGCCGCATGAGCGGCTGATCACGGTCGAGCGCTCGCTCGAGCTGGGCCTCGGCGAGTTCAAGGACCTGCACCCGAACGTGGTCGCGTTCGAGGAGCGGCTGCCGAACTCCGAAGGTGTCGGCGAGGTCAGCATGGCCGACCTGGTCCGCCGCTCGCTGCGGATGAACCCCAGCCGGGTGATCGTCGGCGAGGTGCTCGGCGACGAGATCGTCACCATGCTGAACGCGATGAGCCAGGGGAACGACGGCTCGCTGTCGACGATCCACTCGAACAGCTCGATGGAGGTGTTCAACCGGATCAGCACCTACGCGATCCAGGCGATGGAGCGGCTGCCGATGGAAGCCACCCAGATGCTGATCGCCGGTGCGCTCGACTTCGTCGTGTTCGTCCGCAAGCAGAACGACTACCAGCGCGGCGGCGGCCTGAGCCGGTACGTCGAGAGCATCCGCGAGGTGACCGGCTGGGACGGCCGGGTGCTGTCCGGCGAGGTGTTCGCGCCGGGAGCCGACGGCCGGGCCGCCGCACACGCGCCGATCGCCTGTATGGACGAGCTCGAGCACTTCGGGTACCAGCCGCTCGTGCACGGAACCTGGGCCTGAGGTGAGGCGATGAACGACCGGACCCTGCTCGCACTGCTCTGCGGAGCGGTGGTCGGCGGCGCGCTCATGCTGCTCGTCGTCGCCATCCGCGGCACCGAGCCGAAGGACGACACGCCGTCGCTGTTCCGCCGCGGGGGAAGCATCGAGGGGCGCAAGAACCTCATCCGCCTCGGCACCGGCCTCGGCGTCGGCCTGCTCGTCCTGGTCGTCACCCGCTGGCTGGTGCTCGCCGCCGCCCTCGGCCTGCTCGCCGCGCTCGCCGACCGCTTCTTCGGCGGCACCGGTGAGGAACGCAGGGCGATCGAACGGCTCGAGGCCCTGGCCACCTGGACCGAGGCGCTGCGCGACACCATCGCCGGCGCGGTCGGCCTGGAGCAGGCGATCCCCGCCACCGCGGTGAACGCGGCCCCGGCGATCAAGCCCGGCCTGAACCTGCTGGTCGACCGGCTGCGCATCCGCGAACCGTTGCCCTCGGCACTGATGCGGTTCGCCGACGACCTGGACGATCCGTCCGCCGACCTGATCGTCGCCGCCCTGGTGCTGAACGCACGGCTGCGCGGTCCCGGTCTGCGCGAGGTGCTCAGCGCGCTCGCCGACTCCGCCCGCGAGGAGCTCGACGTACGCCGGAAGGTCGCGGCCGAACGGCGGTCGACCCGGCGCTCGGTCCAGGTGGTTGTCGCGATCACGCTGCTGGTGGCGGCCGCGCTGGTCCTGTTCAACCCGACGTACGTCGCGCCGTACACCAGCTTCATCGGGCAGTTCGTGCTGTTCATCGTGATCGCGCTGTACGCGCTCGGGCTGGTCTGGCTGCGGAAGCTGGCCAAGATCGAGGTTCCGGACCGGTTCCTGATCGGCAACAAGGACAAGCGGGCCGCGCGGGCCGGCGACGATCGGATGGAGGTGGTGGGCGGATGATGTGGGCCTTCATCACCGGCGGCCTGGTCGGCCTCGGCGCGTACCTGCTGGTGCGGATGTTCATCAAGCCGTCCGCGAACGTGCTGTCCACCATCGCCCGGATCGACGCCGGCCGGACCGGGTACGGCGGCGCAGCGACCCAGAGCGCGGCCGGCGAACGGGTGCTCGGCGGTCTCGACCGGGCCCGTGAGTCGCTCGGCCGGCGGCTCGAGTTCGAGGCGAACGCGCGCGGCTGGGCGTTCGGCCGGCTGCGCCGCGACCTGGCGGTGATGAACCAGCCGTTCGCGGCGATGCTCGCGACCAAGGTGTTCTTCGCGCTCGGGGCGATGATCTTCATCCCGGTGGTGCTGTTCCTGTTCGCGATGCTCGGGCTCGGCGCACCCGGCGCGACCCCCGCGATCGTCACACTGGCCGCGATGGCGTTCGCGTTCTTCCTGCCCGACCTGGCGCTGCGGCAGGAGGCGGAGGCGCGGCGGCGCGACTTCCGGCACGTGGTCGGCAGCTTCCTCGACCTGGTCGCGATGAACCTGGCCGGCGGCCGTGGCCTGCCGGAGGCGCTGATGACCGCGTCCACCATCGGCGACCACTGGGCGATGGCCAGGATCCGGCAGGCACTGGCGAACGCGCGGCTGATCGGCATCACGCCGTGGGACGCGATGGCCCGGCTGGGCGAGGACCTCGGCGTGGAGGAGCTGCGCGACCTCGCCTCGGCGCTCGCACTGGCCGGTGACGAGGGCGCGAAGATCCGGGCCTCACTGCTGGCCCGGGCGGCGTCGCTGCGGCGCAAGGAGCTGGCGGACGTGGAAGGCAAGGCGGGGGAGCGGTCCCAGTCGATGCTGGTCGCCCAGCTCGTCATGTGTGCCGCGTTCATGTTGTTCCTCGGCTTCCCCGCCGGGATCGCGATCCTGGGGAACTGAAGGTGGGATCCAGCGGACGATTCTGTCCGTCGTACAGGGCATACTGAGGCCCCACTCGGCCTCATGACTGGGAAGGCATTGCGGATGAATTCGGAACTGCAGTTCTGGCGGGCGATGGCCGGCTACGCGGTGGCGCGGGCCCACACCCAACGAGCCCGGGCTCGGCAGGAACGGACCCAGCTCGGCGCCTCCGCGCTGGAGTGGGCCATCATCTCCGCCATCCTGGTCGCCGCCGCCCTGGCGATCGGCCTGGTGGTCCGCCGTGTCATCGACAAGCGCACCGGCGAGATCGAGAACGGCTGATCCCTGGTGCCGCCCCGCCACGCTCGCGCCGTACCGTCGCGCGTTTCCCCGCGCCGGTACGGCGTACTCAGTCCGGCGCCGCGTGGGAAACACCGGCGGCGGTCCGAGTGGGGTGCGACCTCACTCGAGCTGGCGATCCTGGCGCCGATGATCCTGGCGCTGATCTTCCTGTCGATCCAGACCGCCCTGTGGCTGTACGGGCGGTCGGTCGCGCTGAACGCCGCCCAGGAAGGGGTTTCGCGCCTGCGCCTGGTCCAGCCGCCGGTCTACACGACCGGGGTGGGCGAGCAGGTCCGGGCGGACATCAAGGCGTACGCCGAGCAACTCGGCGGCACCACGCTGAAGAACGCCGACGTCCTGCCGCCGTCGTACAACAATCCCGAGGGAATGGTCTCGTTCACCGTGACCGGTGACACCGTCTCGCTCGTTCCCGGTCTGACGTTGCACATCGAGCGCACCGCGACCGGGCCGATCGAGCAGTTCGAGGCCGACGTCAAGTGAGTGAGGTCATGGAGCGGAAGCTGGGGACCCGCCGACCACCCAGGCACGCCCGCCCGGTGGCGAGACACCGTGCGCAGACGCGGTCCGTCGCGGCCACAAGAGGTCGGGTGGTCGCCCGGCACCGGCGGCCGGGGGAGCGCGGGACGATGGCGCTCGAGCTCGCGGTGCTGGCGCCGATCCTGCTGATCCTGTTCATGTTCCTGCTCGCCTGTGGGCGGTACTTCCAGACCTCGTCCCTGCTGGAGAGCGCTGCTCGCGACGGCGCCCGCTCGGCCAGCCAGGCCCGATCGCTCGGCGAGGCCCAGGGCCACGTCGACGATGCGGTGAACCGGACGATGAGCCAGGCGTTCAAGTCCTGCAAGGAGACCGCGAGCGGCAGCATCACGACCGAGTTCGCCGCCGGCACGCCGCTGTCCGTCGAGGTCACCTGCACCATCGACTACCGCGACCTCGGCCTGCTCGGTATCGGCGGCGACACCACGATCACCAAGCGGTTCAGCTCGTCGGTCGACCCCTACCGAGGTGTTCGCGATGGCTCGTGAGCGCAGCCGGATCGTCGAGTTCTTGCGGATCGATGCCCCAGGCAATCACCGGCTGCTGAGCCGCGGCGCGCTCAGCCCCGCGGTGGCGATCCTGGCGGTGATGATCTTCACCCTGGCCGGCCTGGTGATCGACGGCGGCCGCCAGCTCGGCGCCCGCTCCCGCGCCGTCGGCTACGCCCAGGAGGCTGCCCGGGTCGGCGCCGCCAGCATCCAGCTGAACAGCGCCGAAGCCAAGATCGACACCGCCAAGGCAGCGACCGCGATCGCCGCCTTCTGCGCCCAGGTCTCCTCCAACGACCCGGCCGTCACCTCCTGCGCCCCCACCAAACTCACCGACGACCAGGTCGACATCAAGGTCAACCTCAACAACAAGACCACCTTCCTCGGCCTGATCGGCAAGACCAGCCTCAAAGCCAGCGGCACCGGCACCGCCCACGCCGAACAAGGCATCAAGAAACCCGACGACAGCCCGACCATCCCCCCGATCTTCGTGGAGAGGAGTCCTGACGACCCGGGGGCGCCGATCAGCACCGCGGTGCCGCCGACGCTGGACCTCCCGTGCCCGGAGTGGACCATCGGCTCGCCGACGCCGACGTGGACGCTGTCGCCATTCCCGTTCCCGGCGACCTGCACGCCGAGCATCACCCCGAGCCCGCCGGACCCGCCCGATCCGAGCAACTCGACGAACCCGCCCGGGCCGACCAACACCGCCACCGAGCCACCCGGCGGGGGAGCACCGGCCGGTATCCAGCCGCCAGAGAACTCCCTCCCGCCGAGCCGTTAGATCCCCGAAGGAATGTCAACCGTGCGAAGCCTCGCCCTCCCGGCAGCCGTTCTGGCCGGCGTTCTCCTGCTGACCGGCTGCGGTGGAAGCAATGCCAACGACGGCGGACGCCCGGTCCCTGTAGGCGATCCCGGCGACTCCAGCACGGCCACCTCGAGCACGCCCAGCGCGACTGCCACCACGCCGACCGCGGCGCCTTCCCAGCCGGTGGCAACGAGCACGGTTCCCCGGCGCAAGACCCAGGTGTACGTCGTTCCCGGGAACTACAGCTCGAACCCCGCCGTCCAAGGCCTTGTGCGGAGCTACCCGCTGTACTTCCAGGCCCTGGTCACCCGCGACGACAGCATCCTGAGGAAGTCGTTCCCCTCGTTCTTCTACGCCGACACGTCACAGGCGATTGTCGATGCCAAGCGCAACGGCTGGATCATGCGCCCACCCGGCAGCGTGGTTGTGCTGGGAGTGCAGAACCAGCCGGACGGCGTGGTCCGGGTGAAGACCTGCCGCTCGCAGAGCACGCAGTACTGGGATCCGAAGGCGAAGCAGTGGACCGTGGTCGCGCCCAAGGGATCGCCGCAGGTCATCGACATGATCCAGACCGGCCTGGGCTGGCTGCCGTACCGGCTGGCACCCGCCAAGGGTGTCAACTGCGCACGAGTGAACTATCCGGCCTAGATCAGAAGAGGAAATCGCACATTCCGAAAAGGTGACGAGGCAGAGAGCAACGGGCATGATGCCCCTGGTCGAAGATAATCTGCGGACAGACGAGTCTGGGGAGTGAGGATGCGCAACCGAGTGGGCCGTGGACTGGTGGTCCTGAGTGCCGTACTCGCGCTGCTGATGGCTGTCCCCGCCACGACGGCCGCCGCCGACACCATTCACAGCGGTAACCGGGTCTGCAGCATGTACGTGAACTCGATCGGCTTCGGCGCGTACTGCAGTTCCGGCAAGTACTACATCCCCGGAGACGGCCCTCCGCCGAGGACCTGGCGACAGAAGCTCCACGGCCGGCCTTTCATCCCGTGCCGCGACTTCGACATCCCGAAGGGGATCCGCCTGCCCCAGGCGCCGGAGGGCAAGACCTGGGTCATGCGGATCACGATCACCGACTACAACCTGGACACCTACAACGGCGGCGAAACCGCGCATCTGGAGCGCGCCTACATTCCGGTGGACGAGGCCGAGCGGAACCAGTGCCCGTTCCCGGATTACATGGACCAGTTCTGGTGGCGCTTCGAGAGCCAGTATCCGGACCCGGCTCTGCAGGTCAAGCCGACGTACACGCCGCGGGTCAATGTTCCCGCCTACTTCTCGCTCACTGCCGAGAGTTCCCTCGTGCTGCAGAACGACCCGGCGAAGGGGGAGCTGGACAGCGGCTTCTACGACCCCACGCACAACCTGACGATGCGCGGGATGGTCGTGCAGATGCTGGTCGATCCAGGCGACGGGTCGAAGCCCATCGAATGCAAGATGGGCGCGACTCCGATCGACGACGCCGACGGGTACGACGAGACCAAAGACCCGTACAACCAGATGAGCACGTGCAAGCACATCTACAAGCGGTCCAGTGCCAATCAGCCGGACGGCATGTACACGGTGAAGCTGACGATCACCTGGTCAGTCTCGTACTGGGTCGGACAGGGTGACGGCTGGCAGGAGATCGGCCGGGCGAACGTCAAAGCGGTGCAGCGGTTGCCTGTGCAGGAAGTGCAGGCGATCGGTGGGTAGCGGTGGGGATCTGGAGGGACCACGATGGTGAAGACGAATGAGCCGGTGCGGGCGGCGCGGTTGCCGCAGCGGCGGTCGGCGAGTCCGGGCGCGGACCGGCTGAAGGGTTTCGTCGCGCTGCTCGCGATCCTGGCGATCGTCGGCGGTGTCCCGTACGTGCTGCTGCGGTTCTTCGGTACGCCGTGGCCGGACACGATGCCGAGCCGCGACGTGCTGTTCAGCGAGCTGAGCATCGAGACCGTTCTCGGCATCATCGCGTTCTTCATCTGGGTCGCCTGGCTGCACTTCGTCGTCTGCCTGATCGCGGAGGCGGTGGCCGAGATTCGCGGCCACGGCCTGTCGCCCCGGATCCCACTGGGCGGCGGCTCGCAAGGCCTGGCCCGCCGGCTGATCTCGACCGTCGTACTGATCGGTGCCGCCGCCAGCGTGAGCGTGCCGGTCGCGAACGCGGTGACCACCACCAGCGCGGCCTCGCCCAACGTGGCGACCGCGACGCAGGGCGGCGACCAGGAGTCGCGCGACACCTTCCGCCAGACCGAGGCCCGCAGCACGGTCCTCAGCGGCAACAAGACCACCACCACGCACACCGGCGTACGGACGAACAGCGACGACAAGGGCCAGGTGGTCAAGTACACCGAGGTCCGTCCGCCGCAGGGGCGGAACTACGACTGTCTGTGGGACATCGCCGAGCGGTACCTGGGGGAGGGGCGCCGTTACAAGGAGATCTACGAGCTCAACAAGAACAAGCTGCAGCCCGACGGCCGCCGGCTGACCAACCCGGACCTGATCCTCCCGGGCTGGCAGGTTCGCCTGCCCGCCGACGCCAAGGGCGCGGGGGTGCACACGGTGCGGGTGAAGATCGACCCCACCAGCGTCGGCACAAAGGTCGGCCCAAGCACGAAGACCAGTCCCAAGACCAGCACCAAGACGACGACCGAGGCCGGCCCGAAGACGGCGACCAAGACCACCACGGGCAAGGGTACGAAGACCGAGGCGGGCCCGGGCAGCCGCTGGTTCGAGGAGCAGGGCATTGAGAAGGGCTCGTCGGTCACCATCGGCAGCGCGACGCGCGACCCGGGGGCGAAGAACGTCAAGCCAGGCGAGCCGGGCATCTCGGTCGCCCCACACGTGCCGGGCACGACGCAGTCCCAGCCGGGCGACCCGGCCGCCGGTGGCACGAAGGTGCCCGAACCGGCGCCGGTCGCGGTGGAGGACGGCGGCTTCGACGCGACCGAGGCCGGTATCTACGGTTTCGGCGCCACCCTGCTCGCGGCCGGTCTCGCGCTCGCGCTGAAGCGGCGCCGGGGCTGGGCGCTGGGTCCCGGCCCGAAGGCGGCCGGGCATCGGCAGACGGAGATCGGCCTGCGGCTTGCGGCCGACATCCCGAGCGCCCGGTTCGTCGACAACGCCCTGCGCCAGCTGGGTGCGGACATGACCAAGGCGAGCCGGCCGATGCCGAAGGTCGTCGCCGCGCTGGTGACAGATCGCGCGCTCACGCTCGTGCTCGACCCGTACGAGGCCCAGACCCCGCCGCCCGCGCCTTGGCAGGCCATTGCCGACGGCGCCCGTTGGACGCTCCGCCGGGCCTACGCGCCGACCGGTGAGATCACCGCGCCGGCGCCGTACCCGACCCTGGTCACCATCGGGCGGAACGCGGACGGCGCGACCGTGCTGGTCGACCTGGACACCGCGAACGGGATCGTCAGCTTCGGCGGGCTGAACAACCCGTCCCGGGATGTGGTCGGTTCGCTCGCGGCCGAGCTGGCGACCAACCTGTGGTCGGAGGGTGCGCACGTCAGCATGGTCGGGTTCGGCGACGACCTGTCCTCGCTGGCGCCGAGCCGGCTGAGCTACTGGGTCCGGCTCGACGACGCGATCGCCGAGGTCACCCGTCGTACCGAGGCTCAGGTGCAGGCCTGTGCACGACGCGACGTGGGCTCGGTGGCCGAGGCACGGATGGCCTACCCGGACGCGGCGTTGTGGGGTGCGGAGGTCATCTTCGTGTCGGCGCCGCCGTCACCGGAGGAGCAGGATCAGCTGAACCGGCTGGCAGCGGACCACAAGCGCAGTATCGCGGTGGTCGTGGTCGGCGACGTGATCAGCTCGCCGTGGCGGTTCGTGGTGGACGAGAAGAACCAGGCCGTCTGCCGGCTGCTCGGGCTCGAAGTCGATGCCCACAGCATCGATCCGGCCCAGTTCGCCGATCTGGTCGCGTTGTTCGAGGCGGCCGAGTCCGACTCGCTGGACAAGCGCCGGGCCGAGCAGGACATGCCGGCGTACGAGTTCTCCAGCACCGATCTCAGCCTGCCCGCGCCGGTCGAGGTGGACCTGCTCGGACCGGTCGAGGTGGACGCCCGCGGTGCGATCGACGAGGGCCGGATCCAGCTGTCGACGGAGATCATCGCGTTCCTGGCCAGCCAGGACTACGGCGTCCACCCGAACGTGCTGGCCGGCGCGATCTGGCCGCGCGGTATCAGCGAGGACCTGCGCGACGCGGCGCTCGAGCACACCCGCCGCTGGGTCGGCATGGACGCCATGTACGCCGACGAGTCCGGCCGCTGGATGCTGAACCGCAGTGTCGTCCGGGTCGACTGGGACGTGTTCCGCACGCTGGCCAAGCAGGCGACGATGATGGACGACCCACGGGGTCCGCTGTCGACCGCGCTCAGCCTGGTCCACGGCCCGGCCTGGTCGGATCTGCCCGCAGGCCGCTACTCCTGGCTGGCGGCGTCCGGGATCGAGCGCCGGATGGCCGAGGCCGTCGTCGACGCCGCGCTCAAGCTGGCTGAGGCCTCGCTCAAGCACAACGACGGCAACCTGGCCCGCACCGCGCTGCAGACCGGCCTCAGCTTCTCGCCTGCTTCGGAGGAACTCTGGCGAGCCACCCTCCGCCTGGCGTCCCACTTCGGCACGTCGGCCGACGTCACCAACGTGGCCGCCCAGATGTACGCCACCCTCACCAAACACGGCGGCCCCCGCGGCCCCGAAGCCGAAACCGACGCCCTCGTCGACGAACTCCTCCCCGGCTACCACCGCCCCGCCGCCGTCGCCTGACCCAACCCCCAACCTCAGTGGGCAACCCCTCGTGTCGGGGGTTGCCCACCGAAGACCCGAGGGGGCAACCCCCAACCTCACCGGTCAACCCCTCGTTTTGGGGGTTGCCCACCGAAAACCCGAGGGGGCAACCCCCGATCTCGGTGGTCAACCCCCTCAGGGCAGGGGGTGGGGGGTGGTCAGAGGGAGTCGGTGGACCAGGTGTCGCAGGCGGTCATGTCGCCGGAGTCCATGCCGGTCTTGAACCAGCGCATGCGTTGCTCGGCGGTGCCGTGGCTGAAGTTCTCCGGGGTGACCCGGCCCTGGGTCTGCCGCTGGATCCGGTCGTCGCCGACGGCCGCGGCGGCGTCGAGGCCGCGGGCGATGTCGTCCTCGGTGAGCCCTGTGATGAGCGGTTTGCCGTCCTGGCCCGCGACGGTGGTGGCGTGGTTCGTCCAGATCCCGGCCAGGCAGTCGGCCTGGAGCTCGGAGCGGACCGCGTCCGAGGTGGGTCCGCTGCGGGACTTGATCCGGCCGAGGATGCCGTAGAGGTTCTGGATGTGGTGGCCGTACTCGTGCGCGACGACGTACGCCTCGGCGAACTCACCGCCGCGCGCGTTCAGGTCCCTCTGCAGCGTCTCGAAGAAGCCGAGGTCGAGGTAGACGCGCATGTCGGGCGGGCAGTAGAACGGTCCGACCGCACTCGTCGCGGGCCCGCAGCCGGTGTTGACCGAGCCGGTGAACACGCGCATCGGCGCCCGGGTGTACTTCTTGCCGCGCCGGGGCAGCTCAGCGGCCCAGAACCGCTCGACCGAGTTCTGGTAGAAGACGAACCGGCAGTCGGTGTTCGTCTGGATGTCGCGGCCGGTCTCGCAGGACGCCAGGTTCCCAGGTGCGGTGTTGCGGGCGGTCGGCTCGTCGCTGCCGCCGGGCAGGCCGCCGTTCAGCAGCAGGACGACCACGAGCAGGATGATGCCGCCGATCCCGCCACCGACCGGGATCACGCCGCCGGGCAGCACCCCGCCGCCTCCGCCACTACCGCGGGTGTCCTCGACACCACTGGTGTCGAGATCCGCGTCCGGGTTGAATTTCACAGGACATAGACTAGACCTCGGTGCGGGGGATTTTGCCGTGTCGTGACGCAGTGCTTTCGACCCGCCACAGAACGATCCCCGACCCCTGAGGACACCTGCCACCGCGATGATCACTGTCTCCAATCTCGAGGTCCGCGTTGGTGCCCGTCAGTTGCTCGCGCCCGCTTCGTTCCGGGTCGGCCCGGGCGACAAGGTGGGTCTGGTCGGCCGGAACGGCGCCGGCAAGACCACGCTGACCAAGATCCTGGCCGGTGAGGGCCTGCCGGCCAGCGGCTCGGTCAGCTCGTCCGGTGAGATCGGCTACCTCCCGCAGGACCCGCGGACGGGCGATCTCGAGGTCCTCGCGCGGGACCGGATCCTGTCCGCTCGCGGTCTGGACGAGGTCGTACGCCGGATGCGCAGCGCCGAGAAGACGATGGCCAGCGCGGACGACAAGACCCGTGCGAAGGGCATGCGGCGGTACGAGCGGGCCGAGGCGGAGCTGCATGCGGCCGGCGGGTACGCCGCCGAGGCGGAGGCGGCCCGGATCGCGGCGAACCTCGGGCTGCCGGATCGGGTGCTGGGGCAACCACTGAACACGCTGTCCGGCGGTCAGCGGCGCCGGGTCGAGCTGGCCCGGATCCTGTTCTCGCAGGCGGAGACGCTGCTGCTGGACGAGCCGACCAACCACCTGGACGCCGACTCCATCATCTGGCTGCGCGACTTCCTCAAGTCGTACGCCGGTGGCGTGATCATGATCAGCCACGACGTGAACCTGCTCGAGGAGACCGTCACCCGGGTGTTCCACCTGGACGCGAACCGGGCCGAGATCGACGTGTACAACGTCGGCTGGAAGGCGTACCTGACCCAGCGCGAGACCGACGAGCGGCGGCGGAAGCGGGAGCGCGCGAACGCCGAGAAGAAGGCCAGCCAGCTGGTCGACCAGGCGAACAAGATGCGCGCGAAGGCGACCAAGGCGACCGCGGCACAGCAGATGCTGCGGCGGGCCGAGCGGCTGATGTCCGAGCTCGAGGGCGAGCGGAAGGCCGACCGGGTCGCGAAGATCTCGTTCCCGACCCCGGCGCCGTGTGGCAAGACGCCGCTGATGGCCCGCGAACTGTCCAAGTCGTACGGTTCGCTGGAGATCTTCACCGACGTCGATCTCGCCATCGACCGGGGTTCGCGCGTCGTCGTACTCGGGCTGAACGGTGCCGGGAAGACCACGCTGCTGCGGATCCTGGGCGGGATCGAGAAGGCGGACACCGGTGAGGTGATCGACGGGCACGGGCTCAAGCTCGGGTACTACGCGCAGGAGCACGAGACGCTCGACGTCAACCGGACCGTGCTGGAGAACATGAAGAGCGCGGCGCCGGAGCTGAACGAGACGCAGGCGCGGAGCGTGCTCGGCTCGTTCCTGTTCACCGGCGACGACGCGGACAAGCCGGCCCGGGTGCTGTCCGGTGGCGAGAAGACCCGGCTCGCGCTCGCGACGCTGGTCGTGTCGGCGGCCAACGTCCTGCTGCTGGACGAGCCGACGAACAACCTGGACCCGGCGTCGCGGGCCGAGGTGCTGAACGCGATTCGCTCGTACGCCGGTGCGATCGTGCTGGTCACCCACGACGAGGGCGCCGTCGAGGCGCTGGAGCCCGAGCGCGTCCTGCTCCTCCCGGACGGCGTCGAGGACCTCTGGACGAACGAGTACGCCGACCTGGTCTCGCTGGCCTGAGACCGCTCAGCGACCGCGGTACCGCCTTTGTCGGGAGTTCTGGTCGGACACGGCGAAGGCAAGCCCGATTCCTGTGCCCATGATCGGCTCGTCGGATCGCGTATGTTCCTAGGCATGAAGGAACTGGGACTGCGGTTGACGGTGGACGGGCCGGTGGCGCGGGTCGTGCTGGCCCGGCCGGAGGTGCGCAACGCACAGACCCCGGCGATGTGGCGCGCCCTCGCCGACTTCGGTACGACGCTGCCACCCGAGGTCAGGGTGGTCGTCGTGTCGGGGGAGGGGCCGTCGTTCTCGGCCGGGCTCGACCGGCGGCTGATCATGGGTGAGAACGCCGACGGTGAGGCGCCGTTGCTGGCGCTCGGCGCCAAACCGGCTGCCGAGGTGCACGAGACCATCGCTGCTTTCCAGGCGGGTTTCTCGTGGTTGCGGCGGCCGGAGGTCGTGAGCATCGCCGCGGTGCAGGGCCATGCGGTGGGCGCCGGTTTCCAGCTGGCCCTGGCGTGCGACCTGCGGGTGGTGACGCCGGACGCCCGCTTCAGCATGCGCGAACCCGCCCTCGGCCTGGTCCCGGACCTGGGCGGCACGCAACCGCTCGTCCAACTGGTCGGCTACTCGCGGGCTCTCGAGATCTGCGCAACGTCTCGCTGGGTCGAGGCCGACGAAGCCAAGGAGCTCGGCCTGGCGAACATCGTCGTACCGGCCGACGAGCTCGCCGCGACCGTGAAGGACCTGACCGACGCGCTGCTCGGTCCGTTGCCCGGAGCGATCCGCGAGACCAAGGCTCTTCTCCTCGGTGCCGCGGATCGCTCGTACGACGATCAGCTCAAAGCCGAGCGGGAGGCACAGCAACGTCGCCTACAGGAGCTCCTGGCCGCCGTCGGCTAGGCCAGTGCTCCTCGTCCCCCGCGGTCGCGGGCGCCGCGCAGCACGCGGGGGATGAGAGGCAGGGACTAGTGCCAGTTGCTGATCTGTACGTCGTGGGGGGCCGGGTCGCCGGTGCCGGTTTCGACGTACTTCTTGAGGCTCATCAGGAAGGTGGCCCACTTGGTGCTGCAGTGGTGCATGAACTCGCCGGGTTCCTTCCAGCCCTCGTGCTTGAACAGGACGATCGTGTAGTCGCCGGCCTGGCTGAGGTCGAAGCGGATCTGGGTGCCGATCCACTCCTCGGGGCCGTCCACGACCTCCCAGCGCACGACTTCACCGGGCTGCGCGTCCAGCACCTTCATGTCGAACCCGCCGTCCGCGACCGGGAAGCGAAACTGGATCACGCTGCCGACGGCACTGTCGCCGGTGGTGTCCTCGGTCCACCACCCGGCCAGACCGGGGATGGTGGTGAGGGCCGTGAAGACGTCGTCGGGGGATGCCGTGACGCCGATTCTGTGCAGGATGTCGACCATGTCGGTTCCTCTCAATTCTTGGATTCGCGGGTGCGTTGGATGGTCTCGGCGATCCGCTTGATGCGCTGCAGGCGCCGGTCCCAGGTCTCGCTGACGTCGGCCAGCTGGGCGACCGCGTGGGCGAGTTGCGATTCGTCCACGGTGTAGAGGCGCTCACGGCCGGACGGTCGGGCCCGGACCAGACCGACCCGGTCGAGTACGCCGAGATGCTTGGCCACCGCCTGTCGGGTCACCGGCAACTTGTCGCTCAAGGTGGTCGCCGTACCACTGCCGTCGGTCAGCAACAGGTCGAGCATTCGCCGTCGCGTCGGGTCCCCGACCGCCGACCAGACGTCATCGTCGATGGCGACACTCATGGCGTCGACACCAGCCGGTCGACGTACGGCGCCAGGCGGGGAAGGAAGTAGTCCCAGCCGGTCAGGTGGTCGCGGTACACCTCGTCGGAATTGGCGACCGCCTCGTACCCGGTCTCAGAGAACCGCAGCAGCGTCCCGGCGCCCGACGGCACGAGGTCGAACGTCACCAGCAGCGAGTTGTCCGAGGTCGCGACCGCACCGTCGCCGTACCCCCACCGGAAGCAGAACCGTCGCGGCGGGTCAGCCTCGACCACCGTGACCGGCTCGACCTTCGTGTCACCGAACTTGACCACGCCGGTCGCGCCGGCCACTGCCTCGAGGTCTGTGTCGTCCGGCCACCACTCACGCAGGTGCTTCGGCGTACTGATCACTTCGTAGACCACCTCGGGCCCGGCGTCGATGTGAATCTCTCGCTCGATCACTCGCTGTCCCATTCCACTGCTCCTGTCGTCCCGCAACCTTTGGTTGCGCATGACTGTAGGCGACTCCGCCGCCATATGCAACCATTGGTTGCTCGACACCGGGAAGTTCGGAACGACGTACGGTGTTGTCACCGTCGACGGGACGAGTAGCGGAGGAACGCCGATGTCAGGCATGGGGCCGATGGGGATGGGCGCGTACGGCTGGCGGCGGCAGGACGCGTCGGTGGCCGGTCGGAAGCTGGCCAAGGGGACGTTGCGCCGGATCGCCGGGTTCGCCAAGCCGTACCGGGGGCACATCACCGTGTTCCTGCTGCTGGTGGTCGTGTCGGCGTTTCTGGTGATCGCCTCGCCGCTGCTGTTCAAGAAGATCGTCGACGACGGGATCATCAAGGGGAACGGCGGGCTGGTGACCGCGCTGGCCCTGGTGGTGGCTCTGCTTGCGGTGGTCGAGGCCGTGCTCGGCCTGATTCAGCGGTGGTTCTCGGCCCGGATCGGTGAAGGACTGATCTTCGACCTGCGGACCAAGGTGTTCGCCCACGTCCAGCAGATGCCGGTGGCCTTCTTCACCCGGACGCAGACCGGCGCACTGGTGTCCCGGCTGAACAACGACGTCATCGGCGCGCAGCAGGCGTTCACCTCGACGCTGTCCGGCGTGGTGTCGAACATCATCAGCCTGATCCTGGTCGTCGGCGCGATGCTGGTGCTGAGCTGGCAGCTGACCCTGGTGGCGATCCTGCTGCTGCCGGTGTTCCTGGTCCCGGCGCGGATCCTGGGCCGCCGGCTGGCCGCGATGACGCGCGAGCAGATGCAGCTGAACGCGGACATGTCGACCGCGATGACCGAGCGGTTCAGCGTCGGGGGAGCGCTGCTGGTGACGCTGTTCGGCAAGCCCGAGCTGGAGAACCGGGGCTTCGGCGAGCGGGCCGGCCGGGTCCGCGACCTGGGCATCCGGATCGCGATGCTCGGGCGGGTGTTCTTCACCGCTCTGACTCTGGTCGCCGCGCTGGCGACAGCTCTCGTGTACGGCGTCGGCGGCAACCTGGCCGTCCGCGAGACCTTGACCGTGGGGACGCTGCTGGCGCTGGTCGCCCTGCTCGGCCGGCTCTACGGTCCGCTGACCGCGCTGTCGAACGTGCGCGTCGATGTGATGACCGCGCTGGTGTCTTTCGAGCGTGTCTTCGAAGTGCTCGACCTGGAGCCGATGATCAAGGACGCGCCCGAGGCCAAGCCGTTGCCGGCCGACGCCGCGAGTGTCGAGTTCGATCACGTCGCGTTCTCCTACCCGACCGCCGAGCAGGTGTCGCTTGCGAGCCTCGAGTCGGTGGCGGTGCTGGACAAACGCGTGTCCGCACAGGTCCTCGAGGACATCAGCTTCGTCGTCCGCCCGGGTCAGATGGTCGCGCTGGTCGGGCCGTCCGGCGCCGGCAAGACCACCATCACCAACCTGGTCGCCCGGTTGTACGACGTCTCGGGCGGCGCGGTCCGGATCGGTGGGCACGACGTACGCGAGGTGACGTTGCGGTCGTTGCATGACGCCATCGGCTACGTGACGCAGGACGCGCACATGTTCCACGACACGATCCGGGCGAACCTCGGGTACGCGAAGCCGGACGCCACCGACGACGAGATGATCGAGGTGCTGAAGGCCGCGCAGATCTGGGAGCTGGTGTCGTCCCTGCCCGACGGCCTGGACACCGTCGTCGGGGATCGCGGTCACCGGTTGTCCGGCGGTGAACGTCAGCGGCTGGCGATTGCCCGGTTGCTGCTCAAGGCGCCGCGCATCGTCGTACTGGACGAAGCCACCGCGCATCTCGACTCCGAGTCGGAGGTCGCCGTCCAGCGGGCCTTGGACACGGCGCTGGAGGGACGTACCTCGCTGGTGATCGCGCACCGGTTGTCGACGGTGCGCAACGCCGACCTGATCCTGGTCGTTGACCACGGCAACATCGTGGAACGCGGCACGCACGAGCAGTTGCTGGCGCAGAACGGCGTGTACGCCGACCTGTACCACACCCAGTTCGCCGAATCGGGTACCGCGGCGAATGTGTAGGGGTACCTTGATGCCGACGCGGCAGGGGAGGGAACCATGATCAGGCTGGCCTTGGTGCTCGCCGCCGGCTACGCGGGCTTCAAACTCGCCTACCACTCCGAAGACGGCCGCCACTACGGCAAGGTCGGCGACACCAGGCTGCGAACCAGCCTCTCCCTGCTGATCGCCACCCTCGCGGGCGGCGTCACGTACGCGGCCCTGCTGCCGAACTAGGCCGTCGACGCCTTCTGCGGGTCGTGCTCCAGCAGGTGCAGCACCGGTACCCGGAGATGCCGCCGCGCCGAATTCGTCCAGTCCAGGTGGAAGAACTCGGCGACCACATGCGACCGGGTCAGGATGATGACCTCCTGCGCGTTCACCTTGTCCACGGTGGCGATCAGGGCGTCGATCGGCCGATCGTGCGAGATCCCGCCGTCGGCGCGCTGGTCCAGGTCGCGCAGGCGTTGCACGCTGCGACCGGTGCAGCCCTTCGCCTCGGTGTCGATCGCCTTCTGCGCCTCGGCGAGATCCTGGCGCTGGGTGGCCAGCCCGGGCCCGTAGAGATCCGCGGTGCCGAGAGCGCTGATGGACGCCTCCACCCCGGCCTCGGCGTTGTGACACGGCACGAGCACGTGGTATTTGACCGGCTCGGGCAGGTCCTGGTGCAGTTCGACGACGCGCTTCGCGTCCGGCTCGGTCAGTTCCTGTTCGACGAGCAGTACGACGTCGTACATCGCGCACCTCCGGTTCGTACCAGTCGGTATACCCCCATGATGCCCCCGCGGAACCCTCTTGGCGGCCATCTGGGGCCAACACTTTCGGCGACCTCAACTGTATCGATTCAGCCGCCGTCGTCCGTAGGTTCGGAGGGCTCGCAACAGGTCGATCTCGCGGAACGCCGGCCAGTAGAGATCGCAGAACGCGATCTCCGACCCGGTCGTCTGCCAGAGCAGGAAGTCCGACATCCGCAGCTCACCGCTGGTCCTGATCACCAGCTCGGGATCGGCCAGCTCGGGAAGGTAAAGATGCCGCCGGATGTCGTCCTCGCTCAGTCCTGCCGCGACCTCCGTCAACGACTGCCCGGACACCGCGGCCTCGTCCAGCATCCCGCGTACGGCGTCGACGACCTCACCACGACCGCTGTACCCGATCGCGATGGTCAGATCGCCCGCATCGACTCGATCCCGGGTCGCCTCGACCGCCTCCTTCAGGGCGAGGGCCGTTGACGAGGGCAATAGATCCAGCTGCCCCGCGACATGCAGTCGCCACCGGTGATCCCGGCGTACCTGGTCGGCGATGACCGTCTCCACGAGGCGCATGAGGTAGTCGACCTCGGCCGAGTCCCGCCGCCGGATGTTGTCCGCCGACGCCACCCACGCGGTGACACAGCGGATCCCGGCCTCGCCGCACCAGCCCAGGAACAGGTCCAGGTGCTCGGCGCCGAACCGGTGACCCATCCGGACGTCGTCGTACCCGGCCTGTCGTGCCCATCGCCGGTTGCCGTCCATCACGATCGCGACGTGCCGCGGCATCGGCAGACCGCCCAGTTGTCGCCGCAGCACGCGGGTGTAGAGCCGGTAGAGCGGCCCCATCAGCTCGTTGCGCTGGTCAGTACGTCGGCCAGGTCGAACTTCACCGGCTCCTCGAGTTGCTCGTAGGTGCAGGACTCCGGCGTACGGTCCGGGCGCCAGCGAACGAACTGCGCGGTGTGCCGGAAGCGGATGCCTTCCATGTGGTCATAGCGAACCTCGACCACCAACTCCGGCCGCAGCGGTACGAACGACAGGTCCTTGCCGGCCTGCCACCGGCTGCCTTCCGCGTTGCGCGGCGTACGGACGCCTTCCTCCTGCTTGGCCCACGCCCACGGATGGTCGTCGAACGTGGTGACGAGTGGCTGCATCTCCTCGAAGAGCTCCTTGCGCCGTTCCAGCGGGAAGGCGCCGATCACGCCGACGCTGGCGAGTGTGCCGTCCTCGTTGTAGAGGCCGAGCAGCAGCGAGCCGATCCGGTCCGGCCCGCTCTTGTGCAGGCGGTATCCGGCGACCACGCAGTCAGCGGTGCGCTCCGGCTTCACCTTGAACATGACCCGCTTGTCCGGCTGGTAGGTGCCGTCGAGCGGCTTCGCGATCAGCCCGTCCAGGCCGGCCCCCTCGAACTGCTCGAACCACTGCCCGGCGGTGGTGTGGTCGGTCGTCGCCGGGGTGAGGTGGATCGGCGCCTCGACGTCGGCGAGCGCTTCGAGGAGAGCGGTACGACGTTCGCTGAACGGGCGCTCGGTGTAGTCGTCGTCACCGAGCGCCAGCAGGTCGAAGGCGACGAACCGGGCCGGGGTCTTCTCGGCCAGCATGTTCACCCGGCTCGCCGCCGGGTGGATCCGCTGCTGCAGCGCCTCGAAGTCGAGCCTGACGCCGGACTCGCCGATCACGATGATCTCGCCGTCGATCGCACACCGCTCGGGCAGGTTCGCCTTCACCGCCTCGACCAGTTCGGGGAAGTACCGGGTCATCGGCTTCTCGTTCCGGCTGCCGATCTCCACCTCGTCCCCGTCCCGGAAGATGATCGAGCGGAACCCGTCCCACTTCGGCTCGTAGCTCAGGTCGCCGCGGGGGATCTCCTTGACGGGCTTCGCCAGCATCGGTTTCACCGGCGGCATGATCGGCAGTCGCATCTCGTCATTCTCACCCACCGGCAGTCCTCCTTCCAGGACCGCAACCCGAGCGCCCAAGACCGCACCTTGAGAACCCACCGACCACTTTCGAGGCCGACAGGTGGTTGGTGGGTTCTCAAGGTCGAAGGAGAGGGCTGGAGAGTGTGGTGGACAGTGGCCCTGGGTGGCGCTGACAATTCGGAGATGACATCGGTGCCGGTGCAGGGGGCGCGTCCGTCGGACGCGGAGCGCGACCGGGCGCTGGCGATTCTGCGCGACGGCGCCGGTTCGGGGCGGCTGTCGCACGACACCTTCATCCGGCGGATGACCTTCGTTCTGCGAGCCCAGAGCCGCGGTGAGCTTGCCGCCGCGACCCGCGACCTGCCCCGGGACGAACCACGGGTGGTCGCGTGGGTCCGCGGCGTGCTGGCTCGCGTTCCGCGGCTCACCGTCGTACCCCCGCCGGTGCGGCTTCCCGGTCTCGCACTCCCGCCCGCGGGCTCGGCGACGGTCCGGATCGGCCGCGGTCCGGGCGCGACGCTGCGAATGGCGGACATCTCGGTGTCCCGCTTCCATGCCGAGCTCCGGCACGTCGGCGACGGCTGGATGCTGCGCGACCTGGGCTCCATGAATGGCACCTTCCTGAACGGCCTGCGCATCACCACCCCGGTGCGCGTCCGCGCCGGCGACCACGTCCGCTTCGGTGCCGTCGCCTATCTGCTCACCTGGGCCGATCAGTAGTTGCATCCTGTACCCAGGTACGGGTTTACCGTCGAATCATGAGTACGACGAACTGGGCCACGGAGGCCTGCACCTTGCCGACGGCCGATCAGCCGCTCCGCGTCGCGGAGTTCGACGCGCTGTTTGCCGAGCACCTGAAAGGCGCCGCCCGCGTCAATCCGACCACGCTCGACCTGTCTCTCGCGGCCGAGGCGCACGCGAGCGCGGCCGACCTGACCGCCCGTGAGACCGAGTGCTGCTCGTTCTTCCGCTTCGAGCTCACTCCGCTCGGCGACGA
Organism: Kribbella sp. NPDC023972; assembly: GCF_040639075.1. Taxonomy (NCBI): domain Bacteria; kingdom Bacillati; phylum Actinomycetota; class Actinomycetes; order Propionibacteriales; family Kribbellaceae; genus Kribbella; species Kribbella sp. NPDC023972. The sequence goes on from NZ_JBEZZH010000006.1 coordinate 157,507, forward strand.
CCGGTTGCGCCTCCGCATCGGCGTGCCGCCCGCGCACGTCGGCGTACTGGATGCTTTGAGCGCGCGGCTGCCGCGATGACCAGCCTCCGCTCCGGGCAGGTCGCGGCCGCGGCGGGCGTGAACCTGCAGACACTCCGGTACTACGAACGCCGCGGGCTGATCGAAGAGCCGGTCCGCAGCCTCGGCGGGCATCGGCTCTACCCGGAGGAAGCGGTCACCACCTTGCGGGTGATCAAGGCCGCTCAGCGACTCGGCTTCACCCTCACCGAGGTGGCGGGATTGCTGGACGCCGCCAGGCATCGGCATCGTCTCGGCGAGGGAGCCGGGCTTCAGGCGCACGCTCGGGAGAAGCTGGCGGACGTGGAAGCCAAGATCGCCGACCTGACCGTGATCGCCGAGAGCCTGCGCGCCGGCATCGCCGCCGGCTGCGACGACTTCGAAACCTGCGCCGGCAACCCGGACTGCCCGTTGCCGTTCACCGACCTGGCCGCTCACTCGTGACGGTGCTGCGATCGGTGCTGCTGTTCGTCCTGGCGGCACTCGCGGAGATCGGCGGTGCCTGGCTCGTCTGGCAGGGCTGGCGGGAGCATCGCGGGATCTGGTGGATCGCGGGCGGCGTGATCGCGCTCGGCGCCTACGGCTTCGTGGCGACCTTCCAGCCGGACCCGCACTTCGGCCGGATCCTGGCCGCGTACGGCGGTGTCTTCGTGGCCGGATCGCTCGCCTGGGGCATGCTCGTCGACAGGTTCCGCCCTGACCGCTGGGACCTCCTCGGCGCCGCCATCTGCTTGTTCGGCGTTGCCGTGATCATGTACGCGCCGAGGGATTGACCAATCGACCACGGCCGGCTGGGCCCCGGATCGACATGGGCGATCCGGGGCCAGTCTCGGTCAGGGCAGCAGGACGACCTTGCCGGTGGTCGCCCGGGACTCCAGGGCTCTGTGCGCCTGAGCCGCCTCCGCCAGTGGGAAGGTGGTGGTCAGGGCCCTCCAGCGGCCGGAGAAAGTCTCTTCCAAGGCGGTCGCTTCCAGGGCGCGGAGTCTCGGCATCATCTTCGGGCCGATCGCCCAGATCGCGGACAGGCCGCGGGCCATCAGGTCGTCGGTGGCCAGCTGGATCGGGCCGCCACCGGACCAGCCAAACATCAGCAACCGGCCACCGAGGCCGAGCAGTTCGAAGGCCCGCTGACCGTTCTCGCCGCCGACACCGTCGAACAGGACCGTGATGGCCCGATCGCCCAGCTCGGCCTTGAGCAGGGTCGGCCAGTCCGGGTCCCGGTAGTCGACGGCGTACTGCGCGCCAAGGTCGTGGACCAGCCGAACCTTCTCCGGGCCGCCGGCCAGACCGATCACCGTCGCGCCGATGTTGCGCGCCGCCTGGACCAGGTAGCTGCCGATCCCACCGGCAGCCGCGGTGATCAGTACGACGTCGTCCGCCGACAGTTGCGCCTGCGACAGGATCCCGGCGGTCGTGCGACCGGTCCCGATCGCGGCGACCGCCTGTGCCGCGTCGACATGGCCGGGAAGTTCGTACAGCGACTCCACCTTGGCCACCGCGAGTTCGGCGTACCCGCCCGGCATCATGCCGAGGTGCACCACCACCCGCTTGCCGATCCAGGCCTCGTCCACCTGAGGTCCTACGGCTTCGACCCGGCCGGCGACCTCGCGGCCGGGGATGGTCGGGAGCTCCGGCACGGGGATCGGCCCGCCGCCGCCGGCGCCGGATCGCAGAGCCGTGTCGATCAGGTGGACTCCGGCCGCCTCCACCCGGATCAGCACCTGCTCCTCACCGGGCACCGGATCCGGAGCCTCCTCGTAGCGCAGATTCTCGGCCGGTCCGAACTCGTGCAGTCTGATTGTCTTCACAGCCGGAAACGCTAGAACCTCAATGACACTTGAGGTCAAGTCACGAGGTGAGGAACTCCTGCAGCCAGCGGCCGCTCTTCTTCACGATCCGCTGCTGGCTCGCGTAGTCGACGTACACGATCCCGAACCGGCGGCTGAATCCGAACGCCCATTCGAAGTTGTCCAGCAGCGACCAGGCGAAGTACCCCTTCAGCGGTAGCCCTTCGGCCACCAGTTCGCGGCACACCGCGATGTGCTGCTCCAGATAGGCCTGCCGATCGTGGTCCTCGACGGTCCCGTCCGCGGTCAGTTCGTCCGGGTACGCCGCACCGTTCTCCGTCACGTACAACGGCAGGTCGGGCGCGAGTTTGTTGATCGAGACCAGGATGTCGCGCAAGCCGCTCGCCTGGACCGGCCAGCCCATCTGGGTCTTCGGAAGACCGGTGTCAACGGCAACGATGTTCTCACTGCCCGGCTGCGTGGTCGGCTCGCCCGGCGACGAGATCGGCCCATCCGGCGCGGCGACGGTGGTCGGGCAGTAGTAGTTCACGCCGACGAAGTCCAGTGGCGCACCGATCACCGGCAGGTCGGCCTCGAACTGCGCGAACCAGTCGGTCATCCCGGTGTCCTCGAGCACGTCGGCCGGATACTTGCCGGCCAGCAACGGCTCCAGGAACAGCCTGTTCCGCAACCCATCGACCCGCCGCGCGGCGTCGCGGTCCGCGGCCGAGTCCGATGCGGCGTGGATCGGCGCCGGGTTGAGGGCGATGCCGTAGGAGCCCTCGGGGCAGCGGATGGCTTCGAGCGCCAGCCCGTGCCCGAGCAGCAGGTGATGCGCTGCCTTCAGCGCGTCGGCGCCGACCGTCCGTCCCGGCGCGTGCTCGCCGCTGCCGTAGCCGAGGAAGGCCGAGCACCACGGCTCGTTCAGCGTCATCCAGTTCTTGACCACGTCGGAGAGTGCCGCGTGCGTGACGGCCGCGTAGTCGCGAAACCGCTCGGCCGTGTCGCGCACCAACCAGCCGCCCGCGTCCTCGAGCGGTTGCGGCAGGTCCCAGTGGTAGAGCGTCGCGTACGGCGTGACGCCGTACTCCAGGCAGGTCTCGGCGAGACGCCGGTAGAACGCGAGGCCGGCCGGGTTGGTGACAGTCGAGCCCGACGGGATGATCCGCGGCCACGCGATCGAGAACCGGTATGCCTTCAGCCCGAGGTCGGCGAGCAGCCGGAGGTCCTCGGCGAACCGGTGGTAGTGGTCGTCGGCGACGTCCCCGGTGGCGCCGTCGGCGATCGTGCCGGGAGTGTGCGCGAAGGTGTCCCAGATGCTCGGACCGCGCCCGTCCACGGAGACCGCTCCCTCCACCTGGTACGACGCTGTCGCCGCACCCCAGGTGAATCCGGGTGGGAAGCCGTTCGTCACGATGTCTCCTTCAGACCCTCGACCCAGTACCGCCGTTCGGGCAGGAGGCTACCTAACCGGTTAAGAAGCTCGTCAGGCAGGTCCACTTCCAGGGCAGTGAGCAGTGCGTCCACCCGGGCCGGCTTGCTGATGCCGACGATGGTCCCGGCGATGTCGGGGTTGTCGGTGGAGTGCCGGAGCGCGGCGGTGGCGAGGTCGACGCCGTACTCGCGGCAGGCCTTGTCCATCTCCTGCACGGCGGCCAGTACGGCGGGCTGGGCCTCGCGGTACGCGTACTTCGTGGAGCCCTGCGGGTTCGCGAGGATCCCGCCGCCGTAGATCGCGGCGTTGACCACGCCGAGCCCGTCGGCGACCGCGCGGCGGAACAGGTCGCCCGCCGAGTGGTCGACCAGGCTCCAGCGGTTGTGCACCAGCAGCACCTCGAAGCCACCCAGGGCGAGGTAGCGAGCGAGCTCGCGGGTGTTGCCGCCGGCCAGGCCGACATGGCCGATCTCGCCGTCCGCGCGCAGTTGCATCAGGGTGTCGACGGCATCACGCATCATGTCGAAGTCGTGGAACTCCGGATCGTGCAGATACACCAGCGGCAGGTCGTCCAGCCCGAGTCGCTCCTTGCTCTCCGCGACGCTCGCCCGGACCCGCGCACCGGAGTAGTCCTTGCCGCGGGCGTCGACCTTGGTCGCGACCAGGAAGCCGTCGGGCAGTCCGCCGTACTCCTTGATGGCCTGGCCGATCCGCAGCTCGCTCTCGCCGTCGCCGTACCCGTTGGAGGTGTCGATCCACGTCAGTGGGCTGTCGAACACGCGCAGCACCAGGTCGACCGCTTCCCGCCGTGTCACGTCGTACCCGAAGATCGCGGGCATGCCTGCGATCCCGCTGCCGCCGGCGCAGACGGCGGAGACGGTGAGGCCGGTGGATCCGAGGGGCCGTAGCCAGTCCTTGTTCATGCCTCAGACCCTACGGCGAACGCCCGTGGGCCCGCCGGGCCCGAGTGAATGCTGGGACGGGCCGCTTAGGGTTGGGCGCATGGTGATTCGGTTGAGTGAGCGGTGGCCGGACGTTAGCTCGGAGCGGCTGCTGTCCGAGTGCGTGCCACCGCCGCGCTTCGCCGACGTGCGTTTCTCCACCTATCGTCCGGCACCGGACGAGCCCTCACAGGCGGCTGCGCTGGCGGTGCTGACGGAGCGAGCCACAGTGCTGGCCGAGCCGCGGCAGGAACCCAGTCTGTGGTCGCGCCTGCGCGGACGCGGTACGCCGACCACCCGCAAGCCGGGCGTCTACCTCGACGGCGGGTTCGGTGTCGGCAAGACGCACCTGCTCGCGTCACTGTGGCACGAGGCGACCGGGCCGAAGATGTACTGCACCTTCGTCGAGCTCACCAACCTCGTCGGTGCTCTCGGTCTCCGCGCCGCCGTCGAGGCCCTGTCGTCGTACCGGCTGATCTGCATCGACGAGTTCGAGCTGGACGATCCGGGCGACACGATGCTGATCTCACGGCTGCTGGCACAGCTGGTCGCGGCCGGGGTCGATCTGGCGGCCACGTCGAACACGCTGCCCGACAAACTGGGGGAGGGCCGCTTCCAGGCGATCGACTTCCTCCGCGAGATCCAGGCCCTGGCCGCGCACTTCGACGTACGCCGTATCGACGGGCCGGACTACCGTCACCGCGGTCTGCCGGTCGCGCCTGACCCGTGGCCGGACGACAAGGTGGACGCCACGGCCGCCGAGCGCACCAACGCCTCGTGTGATCACTTCGTCGATCTGCACCGCCACCTCGCCGAGTTGCACCCCAGCAAATACGGCGCCCTGCTCGACGGCGTCGACACTGTCGCCATCACCGACATCCGCCCGCTGACCGACGAGAACGTAGCCCTCCGCCTGGTCGTGCTGGCCGACCGGATGTACGACCGCAACCTGCCCTTGCTGGCCGGGGGCGTTCCGTTGGACCAGCTCTTCTCCGCGGACATGCTCAAGGGCGGTTATCGCAAGAAGTACCTCAGAGCCCTCTCCCGCCTGATCGCACTCGCGAACACCGGCATGCAACCCACATAGTTGTTGCCGCGACGGCGAAAGCGCCAACCGCAGGGATGAGGCAGGATGGGCGGATGGCGAAGGAGAAGAAGAGCCCGGGGCTGCTCGAGCAGTTGCGGGTGCCGTCGGGGCCGGTCGATCTGAGCAAGTACGACACGCGCGCGACGCCCGGGTTCACCGGTACCAAGGACGAGGGCAAGGTCGCGCTGGAGAGCCTCGGCGCCGAGGTGTCCGACTGGCAGGAGCGTCTGTACGCCGAAGGCCTCAAGGACGGGCATCGCAGTGTGCTGCTCGTGCTGCAGGGTATGGACACGTCCGGCAAGGGCGGTGTGATCCGGCATGGTGCGGGCCTGATGGATCCGCAGGGCCTGAAGATCACCTCGTTCAAGGCGCCGACGCCGGCGGAGAAGCGACGCGGCTTCCTGTGGCGGATCCGGCAGGCGCTGCCAGGCCCCGGCATGATCGGGATCTTCGACCGGTCGCACTACGAGGACGTGCTGATCGCGCGGGTGCGCGACCTGGTCGCGCCCCCGGTGTGGAACCGGCGCTACGGCCAGATCAACGACTTCGAGTCCGAGCTCGCGGCGAACGGTGTCATGCTGCTGAAGTGTTTCCTGCACATCTCGCCGGAGGAGCAGAAGCTCCGGTTGCAGGCGCGCCTGGACGACTCGACCAAGCACTGGAAGTACAACCCGGGCGACGTCGATGAGCGCAAACTCTGGCCGGCCTACACCGAGGCGTACGAGGCCGCGCTGGAGCGATGCAACAGCCCCGAGGCCCCGTGGCTGGTGATCCCCAGCGACCGCAAGTGGTACCGCAACTGGGCCGTCACCACCATCCTCCTCGAGACCCTGAAGACCCTTGACCCGCAGTGGCCGACCGCGGACTTCGACGTGGCCACGGAGAAGGGTCGCCTCGCCGCCACCTGACGTGTCAGCTGTCGGGGTCGATGTCGTGGCGGCGCAGGAGGGCGCGCAGTTCGGCCACCTGCTCGTGCAGGCGCTCGTTCTCCTCGAGTACGGCGTTGAGCTCGGCGATCAGGTGGTGACGGCGGCCGAAGGTCGGCCACGTGGCGGCAGCCTCGTCGGTGAGGTAGTCGGAGACGGCTGCTTCGGCCCGCTGGCGGTACTCGATCCGCTGCTCGACCTTGCGCCGTATGTCGTCCAGGTCACCGCCGAGCTTCATCAGGATCTGGGCGGCGACCCCTTCGCCGTCGCGGAGCAGACCGAGGAGCAGGTGCTCGGTCTCGAGGTGCTCGACGCCGAGCCGGCGTGCTTCCTGGTACGCGTGCTCCAGCGTGCTCTTGGCGCGCGGGGTGAACGGGATCGTGCCGGCACTGCTCTGCCCGGCACCGCGGCCGATGATCTCCACCACCAACTCGCGAACGGCCGGCGCCGAGATGCCCATCCCGGCCAAGATCTTCGCCCCGCGGCCGTGCCGCTCTTCGATCGCGCCAAGGAGCAGATGCTCGGTCCCGATGAAGTTGTGCTGCAGACCGCGTGCCTCCTCCTGCGCCAGCACAATCACCTGCCGCGCCCGGTCGCTGAACTTCTCGAACATGCCAACATCCCTCCACATCGCGTCGCTCAGGGAGGCGATCTCGTCCTCGAGCCGCAGTTCCATCCTGAGGTGGTCCTGCAGTTCCTCGGTGGTGATCCGCTCCGGCTTCAGCCGAGCCTGGATGAACTCGGTGACCTCGGCTGGAGTGGCCTCGTCTGCGGTGATCCGGTCCAGCAACTCGTCCCATTCCTCGACCGGCTCCAGCCGCAGGTCCGCCCGGTTGACGGCGACGAACTGCAGGACGACCGCGAGCGTCACCACCCGGTTCGCCCCGTGGAACGCTCGCGCCCGGATCAGCCCGGCCAGCAACATCCCCGCCGCCCCGGGCAGCCCACTGGTACGTCGTACGTCGGCCAGCACCCGATCGACCGCGTCGACGTCGGTACGGCGTACCGCGTCGTCGGAGTCGCACCGCAGGACCCGAGCCGCCACCGCGAGCACGTCGTACTGGTCGAGGAATTGCATCAGTCATCTCCGCGGAGGCGGCGCAGGGACTCCTCGTGGCGGACCAGGTTCTCGTCGAGCAGGCGGCTGAACCGGCGGTCCTGCCGCCGCTGGTCCACCAGCGCCGCGATCGCCTCCCGCGCCACGTCCGACACGGACCGCCCCTCGACCGAAGCCACCGTCTGCAACCGCTCGGCCAGCTCCGGATCCAGCCGCAACAGGATGTTCTTGGTCGCGTCCTTCGCCATAGCTAACAAGATATCACGCTATCAACTACTCGATAAGGTGACTGAGTGCAGAGCTTGCGAGCGGATGTCGTGGTGGTGGGGTTGGGCGCGTTCGGGTCGGCTGCGTTGTGGCGGCTGGCGGCGCGCGGAGTCGACGTGGTGGGGATCGAGCGGCAGGGGATCGGGCATCCGTTCGGGTCGTCACACGGCAGTACGCGGTTGTTCAGGGTTGCCTGCATGGAGCATCCGGGGCTGACGCCGATCGCCCAGAAGTCGCTGCAGTTGTGGACCGAGCTGGGGGAGCGGACTGGTGAGGTCTACGTCCGGCAGACCGGCTCGCTGAACGTCGGAGCGCCGGACAGCCACCCGGTCAGCGGCGCACGGCGAGCCGCGGCGGAGGCGGGCGCCTCGACCGCGGAGCTGAGCCACGATGAGCTGACGAGCAGGTTTCCGCAGTACCACGTGGCTGGCGAAGACGTTGCGGTGTGGGACCCAGGAGCGGGCATCTGCTATGCCGAGCCGACCGTCCGCGCACACGTCGCAGAGGCCCAGCGACTAGGCGCCACAGTCTTCCCGCACACGATGGTCACCACGATCGATCTCAGCTCCGGCAGCGTGACGGTCCGGACGCCGACGATCGACATCCAAGCCGAGCAGGTCGTCGTGTGCGCAGGTGCCTGGCTGGGCAAGCTCGTCCCCGGTCTGCCGCTGTCACCGCGTCGTACGCCGCTGTTCTGGTTCCAGCCCAAGGACCTCGCCTCGGACGCGTTCCGGTTGGAGAACTTCCCGTCGTTCATCTGGGAGTTCCCGGACGGCCGCGGCCTGTGGGGGCACGGTTCCGACGAGGACTTCGGGGTCAAGGTCGGCCTCGACGGAGCCAAGCGGTCCAGGGACTTCGATCCCGACGAGCTGGACCGCTACATCCACCCGCGGGAGGACATCGCCGAGCTGGCTGCCGCGATCGCGAGCTCGTTTCCTGATCTCGATCCGGAGCCGGTGAAGGTGATCCCGTGCATGGTCACCGACTCACCCGACGGTCAGTTCCTGGTCGGCCGACGCGACGAGCGTCTCGTGATCGCCGGTGGCGACAGCGGCCACGGCTTCAAGCACTGTGCCGGCATCGGTGAGCTGCTGGCACAGCTCACAACGAAGGAGGCGCCATACACTGACGCCTCCTTCGTCGACCCGATGCGTTACTAGGCCGTGCGGACAAGCTCCGCGCGTACGACGGTCGGTCGCGGCGCCGGCGCCAGAGTGAGGAGGTCGAGGCCGGCGACGCCGTACCGCAGCAGCACGAGCCGGGCGACCTCAGCGCTCACACCCAGGGGCCGCGAGACCGCGACAGCACCAGCCCGACGGGCCGTCGACTCCGCGCGGTCCGGCAGCACGCCCGGCGCGAGGAAGAGCGAACCGACAGCCACGTGACGGCGGCCCTCGAGACGCCACTGCAGGACGGCTTCGGCCGGAGACGGCGACGCGGCGCAGGTGAACGCGGCCGTCACCGGCAGCTTGTGCCGCTGACCCCACAGCCGTGCGAGCCGTGTGACGCTCGCGTTCGCCTGCGAGTCGCTCGAACCGGCGCACGCCAGCACCAGCGCGTCCAGCTCCCGCACCCGGCCGTCCTTGAGCTCGGCCCGCATCCGGCGGTCCAGTACGTCGAGCAGCGACTCGTCGTACCCGAGCACGTCCGAAGCGATGATCCGCAGCGACGGGAACCGGCTGCGCGCCTCGTCGACGACGGCCGGAACGTCGATCCGCGCGTGGTACGCCGACGACAGCAGCAGCGGCAGGATGACGACTTCCTCCACACCCTCGGCGGCGAGCTTGCCGATCACCTGGTACGGCGTGGGCGGGCAGTGGTCGAGGAAGGAGGCTTCGATCCGCAGGTCGTCACGCTGGTCGCGCAGGCACTTGACGAGCGAGTGGACGGTGGCGGCCGAGCGCGGGTCACGGCTGCCGTGGGCGAGGATCACGAGCGCTGGAGCAGTCACAGCAGTTCCCCTTCTTCGTCGTCGATCATGCCGGCCGCGAGCGTCCACCCGTCGTGGGCGTCGATCAGCAGGAACGATCCGGTGATGGCGTTGCTGGAGTACGGGTCGGCGGCCAGCGGTGCGGCGACCTTGAGCTGCACCTTGCCGATGTCGTTCAGGTCGAGCCCGGCGGCGTCGATGACTCCGAGCGTGTCCAGGTCCAGCGCGCCGTTGATCTTGGTCACGATGGCCTGGGCGGTGGTGGTGGTGTGCTTGATCAGCAGCCGGGCGCCCACGGTCAGCGGGCGGTCGGACAGCCAGCACACCGTGGCGGCCAGTTCCCGGCGGGTGCCGGGGGAGGCCTCCGCCGCGACGATCACCGAGCCGCGGGCCACGTCGATGTCGTCGGCCAGCCGAACGGTGACGGCCTCGCCGGCCACCGCGGACGGCCGCTCCGCGACCGCGGTGGTGGTGGCGGTGACGACGGGCTTGTCGATCCCGGCGACCGACGTACGGCGCCCGGCCGGCAGCACGATCACCTCGTCGCCGACCGAAACGGTGCCGGAGGCAACGGTCCCGGTGTAGCCGCGGTAGTCGCGGTACTCGTCGTCGGTCTGCGGGCGGATCACGTACTGGACCGGGAACCGCAGCGGCTGGTCCGAGTTGTCGATCCGGCCGGTCGCGTTCTCCAGGTACTCCAGCAGCGTCGGGCCGTCGTACCAGGCGGTCTCGGCGGACCGCTCGACCACGTTGTCGCCGACCAGTGCGGACACCGGAATGGCGTGCACGTCGGCGATCCCGAGCTGGTCGGCGAGCTGGGCGACGTCCTTGGCGATCCCGGTGAAGACGGCCTCGTCGTACCCGACGAGGTCGATCTTGTTCACCGCGAGGACGACGTGCGGCACCCGGAGCAGACCGGCGACCGCCAGGTGCCGGCGGGTCTGCTCCAGGACGCCGTGCCGCGCGTCGACCAGGATGATCACCACATCCGCGGTGGACGCGCCGGTCACGGTGTTGCGGGTGTACTGCACGTGCCCGGGGCAGTCCGCCAGGATGAACGAGCGCTTGTCGGTGGCGAAGTACCGGTAGGCGACGTCGATCGTGATGCCCTGCTCACGCTCGGCCCGCAGACCGTCGGTGAGCAGCGCGAAGTCGAAGTCACCGCCACGGGCTTCGGAGACCGTCTGCACGTGGGCGATCTGGTCGGCCAGGATCGCCTTGCAGTCGTGCAGCAGGCGCCCGACCAGGGTGGACTTCCCGTCGTCGACGGAGCCGGCGGTGGCGAGACGTAAAAGCGTGTGCTCAGCAGCGCCCATCAGAAGTACCCCTCTCGCTTGCGGTCTTCCATCGCGGCCTCGCTGACCCGGTCGTCGGCCCGGGTGGCGCCGCGCTCGGTGAGTTCGCTGGCCGCGACTTCCACGACCACCTCGGCCGCGGACGACGCGGTCGAGGCGACGGCTCCGGTGCAGGACATGTCGCCGACGGTGCGGTAGCGCACCACCCGCTTCGAGACGCTCTCGCCGTCGCGCGGCTGCGAGTAGGGGCCGACGGCAAGCAACATGCCGTCGCGCTCGAACACCTCCCGCTCGTGGGCGTAGTAGATGCCCGGCAGCGGGATCTGCTCGCGCTCGATGTAGTTCCAGACGTCCAGCTCGGTCCAGTTCGACAGCGGGAACACCCGGACGTGCTCACCCGGCCGGTGCTTGCCGTTGTAGAGCGACCACAGCTCGGGCCGCTGGTTGCGCGGGTCCCACTGGCCGAACTCGTCGCGCAGGCTGAAGATCCGCTCCTTCGCCCGGGCCCGCTCCTCGTCGCGGCGGCCGCCGCCGAACACCGCGTCGAACCGGTGCCCGTTGATCGCGTCGAGCAACGGGATCGTCTGCAGCGGGTTGCGGGTCCCGTCCGACCGCTCGCGCAGCCGGCCGTCGGCGATGTACTCCTCGACACTCGCGACCTCGAGCCGCAGACCGAGTGACTTCACGACCGAGTCGCGGTAGTCGAGGACCTCCGGGAAGTTGTGCCCGGTGTCGACGTGCAGCAGCGCGAACGGCACCCCGGCCGGCGCGAACGCCTTCCGGGCCAGGTGCAGCATGACGATCGAGTCCTTGCCACCGGAGAACAGGATCACCGGGCGCTCGAACTCGGCCGCCACCTCGCGGAACACGAAGATGGATTCACTCTCGAGGGCGTCCAGTTCGGTCACCGTCTGCGTGGTGCTCAGGATCGCCTCCGGGGCATCAAGTGTGGTGGTCATGTGTGGAGCCCGCATTCGACCTTGCCGGTGCCGGCCCAGCGGCCGCTGCGCGGGTCTTCACCGGGTGCGACGCGCTGGGTGCACGGTTCGCAGCCGATGGACGGATAGCCGTCGTACTGGAGCAGGTTCACCAGTACGCCGTTGTCCGAGATGTAGGCGTCCAGGTCTTCCTGCGTCCACGGGGCGATCGGGTTGAGCTTGACCATGTCGCGCTTGGCGTCGTACTCGACCACCGGGGTGTTCGCCCGGGTCGGCGCCTCCTCGCGGCGGATGCCGGTCACCCAGGCTTTGTAGCCGGACAGGTAGCGGTTCAGCGGCTCGACCTTGCGGAGCGCGCAGCACTGGTCGGGCCGGCGGGAGTAGAGCTTCTCGCCGTACTCGGCGTCCTGCTCCGCGACCGTCTGCTTCGGGGTGGCGTTGATCAGGTTGATCGGCAGCGTCGCCGCCACCGCATCGCGGGTGCCGATGGTCTCGGCGAAGTGGTAGCCCGTGTCGATGAACAGGACGTCGACACCTGGGGCCGCCTCGGCCGCGAGGCGGGGGAGTGCCCCGTCTGCCATCGAGGCGGTCACCACCAGTTCGTCACCGAAGGTCTCCCGCGCCCACGCCAGCACTTCCTGCGCCGAGGCGTCGGCTAGTCGTTCGTTCGCCTCCTCGGCGAGCGTCTTCAAGTCCGTACTCATTCCACCGTCACCCGCAGTCCGATCATCTTCAGCTGGAACACCCGTGCACACGGCCGGCACTCCCACGCGCCGTGCCCTTCCTCCGAAGGCCGGAGGTCCTCATCGCCGCAGTACGGGCAATAAAGCGGTGCCGCTCGCTCACTCATCGACGTCCTCGCTTCGCTGCGGCGACGATGAGTGATGCACTGCTCTGCTTGATGGTGAACTCGCTGCGCTCCTTCACGCCAAAGCCTCCTCGTCTGCTCGGGTGACCCACTGGGCGAAGCGCTCGCCCTCGTTGCGCTCCTTCAGGTAGTTCTGCGTGATGCGCTCGACGTAGTCGGCCAGACCGGCCGAGGTGACCTTGTGGCCGCGCAGCTTGCGGCCGAAGCCGGCGTCCAGGCCGAGGCCGCCGCCGAGGTGGACCTGGTACCCCGGGACCTGGTTGCCGTCCTCATCGCGGACCAGCTGACCTTTCAGGCCGATGTCGGCGACTTGGATCCGGGCGCAGGAGTTCGGGCAGCCGTTCACGTTGACGGTGATCGGTACGTCGAGCTCCGGGATCCGCTCCTCGAGCTCGTCGATCAGCTGCGCGGCCCGGGCCTTGGTCTCGACGATCGCCAGCTTGCAGAACTCGATCCCGGTGCAGGCCATCGTGTTCCGCCGCCAGGCCGACGGCTTGGCCTGGAACCCGAGCGCGTCCAGCTCGGCGACCAGCGAGTCGACCTGTGACTCCTCGACGTCCAGCACGAGCAGCTTCTGCTGGGCCGTGGTCCGGATCCGGTCCGACCCGTGCGCCGCGACCACGTCCGCGACCTTGGCCAGCGTCGTACCGGAGACCCGGCCGACGACCGGCGCGACGCCGACGAAGTACCGGCCGTCCTTCTGCTTGTGCACGCCGACGTGGTCACCCTGGACGGCGGGCACCTCCGGCGCGGGGCCGTCGATCAGCTTGCGCTTCAGGTACTTGTCCTCGAGCACCTCGCGGAACTTGTCCACACCCCAGTCGGCGACCAGGAACTTCAGCCGGGCGCGGGTGCGCAGCCGCCGGTAGCCGTAGTCGCGGAAGATGCTGGTCACGCCCCACCACGCCTCGTGCACCTCGTCGAGCGGGATCCAGGTGCCGAGCCGCTGGGCGAGCATCGGGTTCGTCGACAGCCCGCCGCCGACCCACAGGTCGAACCCGGGGCCGTGCTCTGGGTGCACCACGCCGACGAAGGCGATGTCGTTCACCTCGGGTACGACGTCGTGCGACGGGTGACCGGTCAGCGCGGTCTTGAACTTGCGCGGCAGGTTGGAGAACTCGGTCGAGCCGATGTACTTCTCGACGATCTCGTTGATGGCCGGCGTCGGGTCGATGATCTCGTCCGCGGCGATGCCGGCCACCGGGCTGGAAATGACAACCCGGGGTACGTCGCCGCACGCCTCGGTGGTGTAGAGCCCGACGGCCTCGAGCCGCTGCCAGATCGCGGGCACGTCCTCGACCCGGATCCAGTGCAGCTGGATGTTCTGCCGGTCGGTGATGTCGGCGGTGTCGCGCGCGTACGTGCTCGAGATCTCGGCGATCACCCGCAGCTGCTCGGTGCTGAGCTGGCCGCCCTCGATCCGGACCCGGAGCATGAAGTACTTGTCGTCCAGCTCCTCCGGCTCCAGCGTGGCGGTCTTGCCGCCGTCGATGCCCGGCTTGCGCTGGGTGTAGAGCCCCCACCAGCGGAACCGGCCGCGCAGGTCGGCCGGGTCGATCGAGTCGAAGCCGCGGTGCGCGTAGATGTTCTCGATCCGGGCCCGGACGTTGAGGCCGTCGTCGTTCTTCTTGTTCTCCTCGTTCTTGTTCAGCGGCTCGCGATAGCCGAGCGCCCACTGACCTTCGCCCTTGCCCTTGCGCGGGCGGGCGGGCTTGCGGGGAGCAGACGTGACGCCAGTCATCCGGGAGGGTGTCCTTGTCCTCGTGACAGGTGCGTCCGCGGGCTGCGGTATCGAAGCGTCGTCGGTTCGATGCGTTCCGCGGTGCGCACCCAGCGGTGATCGGGGGTGATCAGGGGGCCGTCATTGGCCCGGCGGGGTGGCTGTCAGAACATCGAAGGACAACAGATGGCGCTGCGCATCCGCCCGAGGTCGACATGAATCCGACCTACGAGATGAGTGGAGCGGGCAGCGAGCATGCTGATAAGCGTCAGCGCCAACGCCTGACAAATCAACTCCCAATCCTGCATCTTGAGACCAAGTCTCACGATGTGGTCATCTCTAGCAGGCTGGTGTTGATTGTTTCCGGGCGACTTGAACGTTTCAGAAGGACTCTCGCGACCCGTCCTGGCGGCGAGCGGCGTACGCGACCGAGAGATGGCTCACATTGACGGGTGGGTCATGTCTGCCGGTTGGGCCGGGGTTCCGCCGGCCCAGTCAGCCGACGCACGCTTCGACAGCTACAGAGTGCTGCTGGTCCTGGCGAGGATGCTGGCGATCAGTCCGTAGTCGACGGCTTGGTTCTCACTGATGTCCACGGACTTGCGATCGCCGTTGCCCAGGGATCTCAGCACACCTTTGACGGGCTCGACGTGTGCGGCGTTGAACACCATGAAGGAGACTTTGTTCTTGGCCACGTGGACAACGGCAGCGTGCTGATCGTTCTTCAGGAAATGGGGCTTGCCGTACTCCAGCTTCTCCTCGACGTCGGGAATGGTCTGGTGCACGAGCTCGCGGAGCTTTCTGCAGACCTCCACCTGCCACGGAAGTCCCTTGTCGATGTAGCTGGTCACGTCGTTGTGCATGATCTTCTCCTGGTTCTGAAGGTGATTGATGCGGTGAGGTGTCGTCATCTGACCCGGAAGATCTCCACGACATGTGGCGCATCGATGAGGGTGTGCGGTGCAACGGCGTGATAGGCCCACACGTGCGTCCAGGCGTTGCCGGTACGCACGGTCAGCACCGTCTTCATCATTCCTGGGCCGAAATAGGTGAAGAACAGGAAGATGATCGAGAGGAGCCAATTGGCCGGCGAGGTGAGAACCGTCCATGCGTCCCACAGGTGCAGGAGCGTGTAGGTGATGCCACCGAGAATGACCGTCGTCGCGGTCGAACCGGTCAGCTTCAGGAACCGAGGCACCAGGATGCAGTAGACGAAGATCATCGCCGGCAGTACCGCCCCGGCAAGGTAGAGCACGAACGTGAGGGGCAGACCGACGAGGTACTGCCCGGTGGTGAGTCGCCCGAACGCCGTCGTCAGTGTGGCGAACTGGATCGCCGACTCGATGAGCAGTACGACGACAATCACCCGGGTGTCACCGCGCCGGTCGCTGGACACGAGGTTCAGCTGCTCCGCCGAGTACTTGCGGCGAAAGTACGCCAACGGCATCACTGCGTAGACCACGACGTTGTAGCCCGCCCACGTCATCGCCTCGACCGGAGCGACGTGGTCATGAGTACCGAAGATCGAGCCGGCCAGGTGCAGCCCGAAGGGATGCCAGCCGAACAGCCGGGCGAGGAAGAACCCGACAACGAGGCCGAGTGCGCCATAGGCGAGCAGCAGCAGGGTTTCCCGACGCGTGGCCGCGAGGTCCGGGGCTCTGGCGGCGAGGTCGGGCCGGACGCGGTGCCTGGTCAGCAGGCAGGTGACGGCCATCAAGCCGAAGATCCCCAGCATCCCGATATTGGTGTTCACCACGTGGTCGACCGTGGAACCGGGCACGCCCGGCCAGCCGAACGGCAACGCCTCACCCGCGACGAGCAGGACAACGAAGTTGGCGGCAAGCCAGACGGCGGCGGTGATCCGGACACTTCGCTGGCGTGCCAGACGGCGAAGCGAGGTCAAGGCGCGCGGTGGGGCGGTCGTGGTCGGCATGGCGCTCCTTTTTAGTACAGCTGTACTAGCGGCGATAACGTAGCACACCTGTGCTATAAAAAGCCATGCCGAAGATCGTCGATCCCGCTGAACGACGTCAGCACCTCGCGGAGGCGGCCTGGCGGGTGATCCTTCGCGACGGGCTCGAGCACGCGTCGGTCCGCAACGTCGCACGCGAAGCCGGGTTGTCCAACGGCTCGTTGCGCCACATGTTCAAGACGCAGGCCGAACTACTGGTCTTCGCGATGAACCAGGTGATCGAGCGCATCGAGCGCCGTCTCGACTCTCTCGACCCGGCCGGCGACCCCCGCACGACCGCGGAGCGGTTCCTCGTCGAGCTACTGCCCATCGACGAGGAACGCCAGGAGGAGAACGCCGTCTGGCTGGCGTTCACCGCGCGCGCCCTGGTCGACCCGGAACTGCGCGAGTGCGCCGAGAGGAGCTACGACGCGCTGCGCGCCGGCTGCCGCCGCTGGGTGACCGAGATCGCCGGCGACCAGGTCGACGTCGAGTGGGAGGCCGACAGGCTCCACGCCGTGCTCGACGGCCTCGCCATCCACGCCGCGACCCGGCCGGAGGTCGCCACCGCCGACAGGCTTCAAGCAATACTGGCGATGCATCTCGACACCCTCGTCCCCCTCGAGAAGCGCCACCGCTGAGGTCAGACTCGTGAGCGTCCCGGTGGGGCCGGCGGATGGCCTGGTCGGGGCCCAGGTTGTTTCCCCACCTGGGGCTGATGACCTTGCGGGCGCGGCCGCGAAGCGTCGCCAGGTCGAGCTGCCCCTGATCCACGTCTGACGATCGGAGGCGGGAGGCTGCGGGCGACGGTATTCGCCAGGTCATTGGCGTTGGCCTGGATGCGGTCCGGTTCGGTTTCACCACGGGCGGTGGGGCCGCGGACTTCCGGGGGTTTGACGAAGTCGGCTACGGCGGCAACGACCTCTGGAGTGTGGACGTCCGGCGCCTTCGTGCCAGCCGGGTGACCGGTCCTGCCTGCGGTCACGACGTACTTCGCCTCTGCGGCGACGAACTTGACGACTTGCTGAGCACGCAGGACCCGGGCTTTGCGGAGAACGCGGAGCTCGTTCGCCATCGACGCCTTGGCCCGCCAGTTGACGTCGTGCAGGAGGCGGGCGAGACGGTAGGCCGGGTTGGTCTCGCCACCGGGAATGGAGCGCGATCCGCCGTGCGTGTAGAACTCGCTGTAGAGGGCCGGGAGATCCTTGAATTTCACCTCGCCGTTCCAGATCCGGTAGGCGTCGGTGGGGAGTTCGCCGTTGACCCAGGCCTTGTCCATCAAGGCGTGCGAGGCCAGGTTCAGCGGCCGGTGGCCGACGTAGTGGAACCGGGGCGCCTCGCCGCGACGGCGACGCTCGTACTCCTCGATGATCTGCGGCCACTCGTCGGCCGAGATCGTCCGCGCGAGCCGGGACGCGAACGACGTACGGGCGTGCAGCTCCCGGGCAGAGGTGACCGGGTCGTCGGTCCGGCCGGTCATTGTTTCGAGCTTCGGCATCATGAAGGTGCCGCCGCCGGGCCCCACCCGCTCCCAGTACGTGACTCTCATCGACGGCCGAGGCCCGCGGGACAGCCTGTTCAGCAGTTGCAGAGCCTTGATCGTGGCCTTGTAGATCGGGACCCGGCGCCGCATGATGCGGGTCTCCCACTCGATCCGCGCGTCGCTGGTCAGCCAGTCCGATCCGACCAGAGCCTTCGCGTGGCGCCGCCTCATCGCGGGTGGCTCACCTGCCAGGACTTGATCAGTTGTTCCAGGTCGTTGTGGATGAAGGCGAAGAAGTCGGCGGCCTCGGACAGGCGTCGGCCGACCGGGGTGTCCGCGCCGAACAGCTCGACGCCGGAGCGGCTGGTCGACTCCCACTCGGCGAGGGCGCTGTTGCGGCGCTCGAGAAGCGCGGCGAACACGTCGTCCCGGATCCGGTAGTGGTCCTTGCGCGAGCCCGGGATCCGCTCCCGCGAGATGAAGCCTACCTGCAGCAGTTGCCGGACGGCGCCGGACACCGCCGGCTGGCTGATCCGCAGTGACTCAGCCAGCTCGGCGGACGTCAGGGTGCCGGTCGGAGTGACCAGCATCCGCCCGATCACCCGGGCGGACATGGTCGGTACGCCGCTGTTCGCCAGCACCCCGGCGAACCGCTCGACGAACTGACTGGTCTCTTCCGGGGTCGGGTCAGACGGCATGAGCGCACCCTACCGGAACTATCACAACTTTCTGATAGTTCGCGTGTTGTCAGCTGAGCTCGAGCCCCGGGTACAGCGGGTGCTTGTCGAGCAGCTCGGCCGAGGCGGCCTTGGTCTTGTCCGCGACCCCGTCGGCCAGCACGTACTTCGCCTTCGACGGCGCACCCGCCGACGTCGTGGTCGGCGTGGTCGAGGACAGCACGTCCACGATCAGCTCGGCGACCCGGTCGAACTCGTCGGCCCCGAAACCACGCGTGGTCAGCGCCGGGGTGCCGATCCGGACACCCGAGGTGTACCAGGCGCCGTTCGGGTCCCGCGGTACGGCGTTCCGGTTGGTCACGATGCCCGAGTCGAGCAGCGCCGACTCGGCCTGCCGGCCGGTGATCCCGTACGACGACACGTCCAGCAGCACGAGGTGGTTCTCGGTGCCGTCGGTGACGAGCTTGACGCCGCGCTTCATCAGGCCGTCGGCCAGCGCGACCGCGTTGTCCGCGACCGCCTGCGCGTACTCCTGGAACGACGGCTGCCGGGCCTCGGCCAGCGCGACCGCCTTCGCGGCCATGGTCTGGCTGAGCGGGCCGCCGAGCACCATCGGGCAACCGCGGTCGACGGCGTCGGCGTACTCCGGCTGGCACAGCACCATGCCGCCACGCGGGCCGCGGAGCGACTTGTGCGTGGTGGTCGTGGTCACGTGCGCGTGCGGCACCGGGTCGAAGTCGCCGGTGAAGACCCGGCCCGCGACCAGGCCGGCGAAGTGGGCCATGTCCACCATCAGGGTCGCGCCGACCTCGTCGGCGATCTCCCGCATCTTGGCGAAGTCGATCTTGCGCGGGTACGCCGAGTAGCCCGCGATCAGGATCAGCGGCTTGAACTCACGAGCGGTCGCGGCGACCTTGTCGTAGTCGAGCAGCCCGGTCTCCGGGTCGGTGCCGTACGAGCTCTGGTGGAACATCTTGCCGGAGATGTTCGGCCGGAAACCGTGGGTCAGGTGACCGCCGGCGTCCAGCGACATGCCGAGCATCTTCTGGTCGCCGAGCGCCTTGCGGAGCTTGGTCCAGTCCTCGTCGGTCAGGTCGTTGACGTGCTTGGCGCCGGCCTCGGCCAGCGCCGGGGACTCGATCCGCTGGGCCAGGATCGCCCAGAAGGCGACCAGGTTCGCGTCGATCCCGGAGTGCGGCTGGACGTAGGCGTGCGGCGCGTTGAACAGGGCCTTCGCGTGGTCGGCCGCCGCCTGCTCGACCGTGTCGACGTTCTGGCAGCCGGCGTAGAAGCGGTGCCCGATGGTGCCTTCGGCGTACTTGTCGGACAGCCAGTTGCCCATCGTCAGCAAGGTGGCGGGGGAGGCGTAGTTCTCGCTCGCGATCAGCTTGAGCGACGAGCGCTGGTCGGCCAGCTCGGCCTTGATCGCGCCGGCGATGGTGGGTTCCACCGCGCCGATCACCTCGAGCGCGTTGCGGTACGCGGCCGATGCGGCGGCGGCATCGAAGGGTTGAGTCATCGTTGTCTCTCCTGCGGTTGCAGTGGGTCGAAGGCACCCAGGCGCACGGTGCCGACGGTCTTCGCTCCCCGGTGGTTCTCCACCTCAGCGCGCCAGTCGCGACGCGCTCACCCTATCGCGTCAGCGTCAGAGGCTGCGATCGGTGATCGACGCGAACGGCGTCGTACGTGGGAGGGTGCCGAAGACGCCGCCCCAGTCGTTCGCCAGACGCGACGCCACAAACGCATCGGCGACCTCAGGTGTCGAGTGCCGCACCAGCAGTGACGCCTGTAGGCACAAGGCCATCCGGGCGGCCAGCCGGCGAGCCCCCGCCTCGGCGCCGTCGAGATCAGCAAGCGCTTGCAGAACGTCGTTGACCGCGGCATCCAACCGCCCGTCCGCACCCCGCGTCGCGCCCACCTCGAGCAGCCAAGCCTCCAACGACTCCGGCCGCCGGAGCGCCCGCAGCACGTCGAGCGCGTTCACGGTGCCCGATCCTTCCCAGATCGAGTTCAGCGGCGACTCCCGGAACAGCAACGGCATCCCGGACTCCTCGACGAACCCGTTCCCGCCAAGACATTCCAGCGCCTCCGCCACCATGAACGGCGTCCGCTTGCACACCCAGAACTTCGCGAGCGGAAGCGCGATCCGCCGGAATGCCGCGGCCTGTTCGTCACCGCTGACCGAGGCATCGACCGCCGCCGCGAGGCGCATCGCCAGCGCCGTGGCGGCCTCGCTCTCCAGTGCGAGGTCTGCCAGCACGTTCTGCATGGCCGGCTTGTCGGCGAGCAGCCCGCCGAAGGCCGACCGGTGGCGGGTATGCCAGACGGCCTCCACCAGCGCCCGACGCTGCAGGGCAGCGGACCCGAGAACACAGTCGAGCCTGGTCGCGGCGACCATCTCGATGATCGTGCGCACACCGGCGCCTTCGTCGCCGAGCCGGTAGCCGACGGTGCCGTGGAACTCGACCTCGCTGGACGCGTTCGACCGGTTGCCGAGCTTGTCCTTCAGCCGCTGCAGCGCGAACGCGTTCCGGTTGCCATCGGCAAGCACCCGCGGTACGACGAAGCAGCTCAGCCCGTCCGGCGCCTGAGCCAGCACCAGGAAGACGTCGACCTGCGGCGCCGAGCAGAACCACTTGTGCCCGTTCAGCTGGTACTCGCCGTCGCTGCCGGTAGGCGTCGCGGTGGTGAGGTTCGCCCGGACGTCGGACCCGCCCTGCTTCTCGGTCATCCCCATCCCGGCCAGAGCGCCGTTCTTCTCACCCGCGGGCAGCCGGCGTACGTCGTACTGGGTGGAAGCCAGGTGCGGGATCCACTCCTTGGCGAGCTGCTCGTCGGCCTTGAGCGCGGGTACGGCGGCGTACGTCATCGAGATCGGGCAGCCGTGACCGGACTCGACCTGGGACCAGAGGTAGAAGCCGGCCGCGCGGGTCAGGTGCGGTGACGGCCGGTCGCTGGTCCACGGCGCCGCCTGGAGGCCGAAGCCGACGGCCTGCTCCATCAGCCAGTGCCACGACGAGTGGAACTCGACCTCGTCGATGCGGTGCCCGTAGCGGTCATGGGTGCGCAGAACGGGCGGGTTCTGGTTCGCCGGGAGTGCTTGGGACAGTGCCTCCTCGGACCCGGCCAGTTCGCCGATCCGGTGCAGACCGGGATCGTCCGCGAGATCGGCGTACGGACGCAGAGCGTCACCGAGGGCCGTGTCCCGAGTGAAGAAGTTCACCCCCCGCAGTGGGGGAGCCTGGTTCGTTACCGCGAAAGGGTCCGCCATGTCAGTACGGTAAGCGGTATGGCACGTTCTGGGGCAGGACCCACGGGTGGGAGCTCCCTCTCATTGGCATGGGTCCGCAAGATCCCCGCGACGACCTGGAAGCTGCTGACGCAGACCGTCGGGGTCTGCCTGCGCTACCGGGTCACCGGACTGGCGGCGGAGGGGGCGTTCTTCGCCATTCTCTCGCTGCCGCCGCTGATCTTCGGGCTGGCCGGCAGCCTCGGGTACATCGCGAGCCGGTACTTCGAGGTCGAGACGATCGACGACATCAAGCAGCAGATCGCCGCCCTCGCGGCCCAGGCGCTGACCGTCGACTCGGTCCAGAGCGTGATCGTGCCGACGCTGGACCAGGTCCTCAGCGGCGGCCGGCCGGATGTCATCTCGATCGGTTTCGTCCTCGCGCTGTGGTCCGGCAGCCGCGCGCTGAACGTCTTCGTCGACACCATCACGATCATGTACGGGATGGGCGGCAAGCGCGGCATCGTCCGGACCCGCGCGCTGTCCTTCTCGCTGTACTGCGCCGCCCTCGTGATCGGCGTGATCGTGCTCCCCCTGGTGCTGGCCGGACCCGACGCGGTGGCCGCGCTGCTTCCGCATCGGCTCGACTTCCTGAACCAGCTGTACTGGCCGGTGGTGACGATCCTGTCGGCGGGGTTCCTGAACACCCTCTACCACTTGTCGGTGCCGGTCCGGACGCCGTGGGTCTCCGATCTGCCGGGCTCGTTCCTGGCGTTGTCGATCTGGATCCTGGGCAGCTTCCTGCTGCGCTGGATCCTGCAGAGCACGGTCGGCGGTACGTCGATCTACGGCCCGCTGGCGGCGCCGATCGCGGTCCTGCTGTGGCTCTACATGACCGCGATCGCGGTGCTCATCGGTGCCGCGCTGAACGCGGTGGTGGACCGGTTGTGGCCGCACAAGTCGTGGGGCACGGAACCCGCTTCAGCGGGGGCGACCGAGGTGCACGCGCGCAAGGACGCGGAGGATGAGATCGAGCCAGTGATGAAGGCCGAGCCGGAGCCGCACCACGACCACCCGCTGACCCCGGTCGATCGGCCGGCTCCCGTCGTATCCCCGGAGGGCCCGGACAAGGAGGCACCGCGGGCCGAAGCCGACAGCCCGCAGAAGGAAGCGCCGCGGGCCGAAGCCGACAGCCCGCAGAAGGAGGCGCCGCGGGCCGACGCGAACGGACAGGTGGCCGAGCGCGAGCCGGAGCCGGTCGGAAAATCCGGTGCGCAAAGTGAATCCGACGACCTACGCTGACGGCATCAGCCGGTCCTTGATCAGGACCACGCGACTTCGAGGGGAGGCGGCCACCATGAGCCACGCTGCGTTGTTTGCCCTGGGAGCCCGCCGGGCCGACGCTTCCCGTACTGTCCGTCCGCTGAGCTGATCTCGCGGCCGGACCCTCCGAAAGGTTCGCCGCATGTCAGCAACACTCCAGGCCCTGGGACTCGACAGCACCACGGCCGATTTCCTTCAGTCCGTCCCGGACGGGCTGCTTCCGGGACGCGTCGCCCGCGTCGACAAAGGCCTTGCGACGGTTCTCACCGAGGACGGTCCGGTCCGCGCGACGTGGTCCGGTGCGCTCCTCGCCGCGATGGCCGCCGATCCGCAGGCCGGCCCCTGTACAGGGGACTGGGCCGTTATGCGCTACTGGCCGGACGACCGGATCACCCTCGAACTGCTGGGCCCCCGTCGTACGGCGATCGTGCGGGCCGAAGCCAGTGGTACGTCGAAGGGCCAGGTGCTGGCCGCCAACGTCGACGTGATCGCGATCGTGGTCGGGTTGCACCCCGAGCCGAACATCGGGCGGATCGAGCGCTTCCTCGCACTGGCGTGGGAGAGCGGTGCGCGGCCAGTCGTCGTACTGACCAAGTCGGACCTTGTCGGTGATGCGGAGGCCGTTGCGGACGACGTAACACGTGCTGCTCCCGGGGCGGACGTATTGGTGTGCAGTGCGACCACCGGTGAAGGTATGTCGTCCGTGCGGGCGCTGCTGGCGGGTGACGCGACTGTGGCGCTAATGGGGTCGAGTGGTGCGGGCAAGTCGTCGTTGGTGAACGCACTGGCCGGTGTGGAACTGCTGGACGTGCAGGCGATCCGTGACGACGGCAAGGGGCGGCATACGTCGGTCCGGCGTGAGCTGATCGTGCTACCGGGCGGCGGGGTCGTCATCGACACCCCAGGGCTGCGGGGCATCGGGCTGCAGGAGTCAGGTGAGGGGCTGGCAGCCGCCTTCCCGGACATCACGGGCCTCGCCGAGCACTGCAAGTTCAAGGACTGTGCGCACCTCACTGAACCCGGCTGCGCCGTGCGGGCCGCGCTGGAGGACGGCACTCTGCCGCACCGCCGCTACGAAAGCTGGACGAAGCTCCAGCGCGAAGCTGCCTTCATGGCCCGCCGTTCCGACGCCCGCCTCCGCGCCGAGGCCAAGAAGGAGTGGGCCCGCGCCTCGAAGTCCTACAGGCGCGACATCAACCCCCGCCCGTAGCTCCCGCCGGTAGTGAAAGGATCGGGGGCATGGATCGAGCTGTGCTGGTGACAGGGGCTTCTCGGGGGATCGGAGCGGCGACGGCGCGGGCTTTCGCGGCGGCGGGGGATCGGGTGGCTGTGCACTACAGCTCATCCGCCGAGGCCGCGGCGATGGTGCGGAAGGAGTTGCCCGGGTCCGGCCACGTGCTGGCACAGGCCGATCTTGCCGATCCGGCGGCGATCGAGACGATGGTCGACGAGGCCGCGGCCGCGCTGGGCGGCATCGACGTACTCGTGAACAACGCCGGGGTGTACCACCCGCACCGCATCCGCGAGGCGACGTACGCCGAGTGGCAGCAGGCGTGGGCCGACACGCTCGCGGTGAATCTGGTCGGCCCGTCGAACGTCGCGTGGTGCGCGGTCCGGCACATGGGTCGCGGCGGCCGGATCGTGAACGTGTCGTCGCGTGGTGCGTTCCGGGGCGAGCCGAACCAGCCGGCGTATGGCGCTTCGAAGGCCGGCATCGTGTCGTTCACCCAATCGCTGGCGCGCGCACTCGGGCCGGAAGGGATCGCGGTGACCGCGATCGCGCCCGGGTGGACGACGACCGACATGGCGTCGGTGCACCTTGTCGGGGAGGGGTACGACCGACGGCGCCTGGAGAGTCCGCTGGAGCGCGTCGCCGACCCGTCGGAGGTCGCCGCCGCGATCGTCTACCTCGCCTCGCCCGAGGCCGAGTTCGCGACCGGCACTGTCCTCGACTTCAACGGCGGCTCGCACCTGCGCATGTAGCCGGCGACTCCGTGCTCAGCCGTCGCCTTCGCCGCCTCCGCCCGCGTCCGCCCAGCCACCACCGTCGAAGCCACCCAGGTCGTGCCCGCCGCTGTAGCTACCGGTGTCGCCCCACGCCGCGGTGCCGATCCCGAAGCTGGCGATGGCGAGGTAGCTCGCGCCGGCTCCCGCCGCGAAGTACCCCTGACCGTACGGCGCGACCGCCGTACCGGCCTGCCAGTACGGCACCCGGCGACTCGCGATCATGACGTATCGGACCTCGGGCTCCTCGTAGGCCCGGATTCGCGCGGCGTCCTGGGCACAGGCCGGGACCGTTCGAGTGCCGACCTTCGGTTGGGTCCAGACCACGTCGGTTGTCGAGGGACCGTGCTGCGGGTTGAAGAAGCACGGCACCCTGCGCTCCGGCACCGGTTCTCCGTGGACCCGTGCTCGCACGCAGACGATCGCGTACCGGCCGGTCGCCAACGTGTCCGTCACCGCGCTGATGTCTTCGGCCTTCCGGATCCGTTTGACCGTTCGCTGCGCCGCTTCGTACGCGTCGAGCGCGACCTGGTAATCCGCCCGCCCGTCGGCGTCGAGCGGTCGCCCGGCCACTTCGTCATCCAGCCGCCGGAGTTCCTCGCCGAGCAGCGTCACGTCCTCGTCGGCAAGCGTGCGGATCTGCTCCAGCTCCTCCGCGTCGCCGTGCCGCGCCGCCCGCAGGTCCCACAGATACCGGCCCACGAGCACCACCCCGCCGCCCCCCAGGGCGGTCAACAACCACCACATCCATTGACGGTACCTCCGCAGCGGCGTCCCGTCAGCCGTCTGGCACTCACCAGCCGACGCGGGTGGCACCGAAAACGGTTCGGCACCGCGACCCTGAGGTTGCTAGGGTCTCGGTCGTGCATCGCATCATCACTCCGCCGGCCGCCGCTTAGCGGACGGCCGACCCCACTGCGCCCAGGTTGCTGACCTGGGCTTCTCCGGGCTGTTCGCAGACGCCCCGAACTCTTCTTGCGAACACCCTGGAGTGTCTGATGCACCACCGTCTCGCGCCCTCAACGGCGCGCGGTCTCCTGTATGTCGCCCTGGCCGGAGTCGCCTGGGGCACCGGCGGCCCGGCCGGCGCCCTGCTCTTCCAGCACAGCGGCCTGAATTCGACAGCGGTATCGTTCTGGCGCCTGCTCGGCGGCGCGCTCTGGCTCGCCCTCGCCCGCCGGGTGCTCGGCCGCGGCCCGATCGTCCAGCAGTTCGCCGCCGCCCCAGGGCGCTCTGTGCTGAGCGGCGCGGGCCTGGCCGTCTGCCAACTCGGCTACTTCGCCGCCATCCCCGAGGTTGGCGTCGCAGTGGCGACAGTCATCGCCCTCGGCGCCGGCCCACTCTTCATCGCCGTGGGCGCCCGTGAGCGCATCACCTTCACCATGGTGCTCGCCGTCCTGGGCCTCGCCCTCCTGATCTCCGGCGGCGGAGGCACCGGCAGCGGATCCGTCTTCGGGATCGTCTGCGCGCTCCTCTCCGCCGCCGGCTACGCCCTCAACACTCTGGTCAAC
Organism: Kribbella sp. NPDC023972; assembly: GCF_040639075.1. Classification (NCBI taxonomy): domain Bacteria; kingdom Bacillati; phylum Actinomycetota; class Actinomycetes; order Propionibacteriales; family Kribbellaceae; genus Kribbella; species Kribbella sp. NPDC023972. The sequence goes on from NZ_JBEZZH010000006.1 coordinate 183,993, forward strand.
CGCGATCAGCAAGACCCGATCACCAGTTCTTTCCTGGCCTTCGCCACCGGCGCCGTCATTCTGTTGCCGTTAGCAATGATCGCGGGCCTGGTCCCGACGCCGGCCAGCTTGCCGCTGCTCGCCTACTTCGGCCTGGTCCCGACCGCCCTCGCCTACGCCCTCTTCTACACCGGCCTCCGAACCATCCGCGCCTCGACCGCGGCCGTGATAGCTCTCGTCGAACCGCTCCTGGCCGCGCTGATCGGGGTACTGGCGTTCCACGAGCACCTGTCGTCGCTGAGCCTCGTCGGCGCCGCCGTACTACTGGCCGCCGTCGTACTCCAGGCGATGCGCGAGTGACACTGAACGCAGTACGGCGCCTGGCCGTGGCGTGGCCGTCTGTTGCTCAGCCGCCGGTGGGCGGGCTCATTCGTTGGGGCGCGGTCCAGCTGGCGAGGAGTCGGAGGGCTTCAGCGGTGGCGGAACCGGGCTCGACGTTGTAGACGCACAAGGTTTGCTCGGCATCGCCCGGCACCTGGAACGACTCGTAGGCGAACTCGAGATCCCCGGCCGCCGGGTGGTGGTAGACCTTCCTGCCGTGCGTCCGCCGGAGGACGCGGTGGTCGTTCCACCAGCCGGTGAACTCGGGGCATCGCAGGGTGAGTTCCCCGACAAGATCCGCGAGCAGGCGGTCGTGCGGCGAGCGGCCGGCTTCGAGCCTCAGCATGGCGACGGTCTCGGCGGCGATCCGCTCCCAGTCGCCGACCCGCTCGCGAGCCTCGGGGTCAAGCAGGTAGTACCGCGCGAGGTTGCGACGCGGCGCCGGCAGAGCCTCGAAGTCGGTCAGCACCTCACGCGCCAGCCGGTTCGTCGCCAGCACGTCGGTCCGCCGTCCGAGGATGAACGCGGGGATCTGGTCGAGTGTCTGCAACATCAGATACAGGCCCGGCCGGACCCGCTGAGGACTGGCCGGAGTACGACGTGCCGGCGTCGGCCGCGCGAGCAGGTCAGTGAGATGTTCGCGCTCGACAGTGTCGAGTTGGAGAGCCCGTACGAGAGCGTCGAGGACCTCGGGCGACGGGTTGCCGGCGCGGCCCTGCTCGAGACGCGTGTAGTACTCCGTGCTGACGCCCGCCAGCCGTGCCACCTCGTCACGCCGCAGGCCGGGCACTCGCCGAGTGCGGCCGTCCTCGGGAAGCCCGGCGCGGTCGGGCGAGATGGCGGCGCGGCGCGAGCGGAGGAAGTCGGCGAGCTCTGTACTGCGTTCCATGTCCCCAGTGTGATCGAGACCCGCTCTGGAGCCGTGCGGCAGGGTGGCCCTGCCAGTACCTGCCTTCCCGGCACCTGCCTGGACAGGGACTGTTCAACGCCTCCGCGGGCGCTCCCGGACTGGTGTGCTGGAGACATGGCCGGTGATCGCCGGCTGTGATCCTGACAGGAAGGTACGCATCACATGTCCACGCAATCTGTTGCCAAGCCCCTCAGCGGTCGCGTCGCGGTTGTCACCGGCGCGTCAAGCGGCATCGGTGAAGCCTCGGCCGAGCACCTGGCCGCACTGGGCGCGAAAGTTGTCGTCCTGGCGCGCCGGGCCGACCGCCTGAGCGAGTTGGTGGACCGGATCGAGAAGGACGGCGGCGACGCACTGGCGCTGTCGGTCGACGTGACCGATGCCGCGGCGGTGCAGTCGGCGGCCGACCGGGTCGCCACCGAGCTGGGCGGCGCCGATCTGCTCTTCAACAACGCCGGCGTCATGCTTCCGGCGCCGGTCGAGGAGCGACCCATCGGCCAGTGGCAGCACCAGATCGAGCTGAACATCACCGGCCTGATGAACGCCATTGCCGCGTTCACGCCGCAACTGGTGGCCGCGGCCGCCGAGCGAGGCGTGGCCGACCTGATCAACACCTCGTCGATCGCCGCGCAGAACATCTATCCGAACTTCGCCGTCTACGCGGGCACCAAGGCGTACGTCACCCACCTGTCCCGCCACCTGCGGGCCGAGCTGGGCTCGAAGAACGTTCGGGTGTCCGCGGTCGAGCCGGGCATCGTCGGCACCGAGTTGCAGAGCCATGTGACCGATGAAGGCGCACTCCAGTGGCTGGCGGGAGCCAAGGAGGCGATGGAATGGCTGACCCCGGAGGATGTCGCGCAGACCATCGGCTTCATCGCCACCCTGCCGCCGCGCGTGAACCTCCAGCAGCTCACCATCATGCCCACCGGCCAGGCCAGCTGATTCAGTCGCGTCACCGAGCGACAGCCTCCGTCGAGACGCGTTGCAACCATTCGCGGATCAGCGCCGCGAACAGCTCGGGTTGCTCGATCTGAAGGTTGTGCCCGGCAACGTCCAGGACGGCGTACGTCGCCCGCGGGTAGTGGGGGAGCAGTGCGTACTGGTCTTCGAAACCCGTGACCGCGTCCTGCCTGCCGCAGACGATCAGCGTCGGCCGCCGGTAGGCAGGACCGCTCTCGGGTGCGATCGAGAGAGCCCAGTTCTTCTGGATCCGGTCGAGCGCTTCGACGTCGGCCGCGGCCAGCCCGGGCGCGATGTCCGAGCGGTACGCCGTTAGCGCGGCGGCGGTCTGGACGACTGCCAGCTCGGTGAAGTCCTCGTCGTCGGTCAGCGAGTCGAGCACCCCTGGCTCGGTCCGCAGGACGACGTGCTCGGGCAGGGTCCGGTCCGCGTGCATCAAGGCGGTGCCGGTCGGGCAGATCAGGGCCAGGCCGAGGACCTGCTCGGGTCGCTCCGCGATCAGGCCGCGCGAGAGGTAGCCGCCGTACGACTCTCCGATCAGCAGGAACGGCTCGGCGCCGATCTGCTCGTCGATGAACGCACGCAGCTCGGCCATGATCCCGTCGGAGCTGTCGATCTCGCCCGCCGGGGTCCGGCCCATCCCGGGCAGGTCCGGGTAGAGCCGCCGGTACCCGGGTAACTCGGCGAACACGGGCTCCAGGCAGCCGGTCATCAGCCGGTGGTCGGGAGTCCAGCCGTGCAGTGAGAGCACCGGAACGCCCTCGCCGAAGGTCACATGGTGGAGTGCCATCGTGGTCGCCTTTCGCCATCGCCGATCGGGTCTCGATCGAGCCGCGACAAGTTCTAGCAACCCCCGCCGACAGTTTCCACTCGGTAAGGGACGGCCAGGAGGCGTTTGGGTTCGGTCGGTGCGCGGCCACGACCTAGAGTCGTCTCATGTCGAGTCGAACTTCACACGGTCCAGTGCCCGATGCCGCCGTACTGCGTGCCAGGTTGCAGCGTGCCCGTGAGGCTGCCGCCGGTACTGGTCTGCTGATCGCGCCTGGGTCGGATCTGCGGTACTTGCTTGGACAAGCTGGCGGGTCATTCGAGCGCCTGACCACACTGGTCATCCCGGCCGAGGGCTCGCCGGCGCTCGTCGTGCCGAAGCTGGAAGCGCCTGGATTCGCCGGCCTGCCATTGGCCGAGCTCGGGGTCGAGGTCGTCACGTGGGTCGACGGTGACGATCCGTACGGCGTTGCCGCGGAGCGCTTGCGTGGATCGGAGCGTGTTGCCGTCAGCGACTTCACTCCGGCGTTGCATGTGCTGGCTCTGCGCGAGGCGTTGCCCAAGGCCGAGCAGGTCCTGGCCGGGCCAATCGTGCGTGAGCTCCGGATGCGGAAGGACGCGGCCGAGATCGATGCGCTGCGGAGGGCGGGGACCGCGATCGACCGCGTACACGCCCGAGTCGGCGAGTGGTTGCGACCCGGCCGGACCGAGACCGAGGTCGGCGCCGACATCGCGGCGGCGATCGTCGAGGAAGGCCACGTCGTGGCCGAGTTCGTCATCGTCGGCAGCGGGCCGAACGGCGCCAGTCCCCACCACGGATTGTCCGACCGGGTGATCGAGTCCGGCGACCTGGTGGTCGTCGACATCGGCGGACCGGTTGCCGAGGGCTACTGCTCCGACTCGACCAGGACGTACGCCGTCGGCGAGCCGCGGGACGCGGATGTCGCCGCGACCTACGCCGTACTGCGGGACGCGCAGCAGGCGGCGGTGGACGCGGTCCGCCCGGGGGTGTCCGCGGAGGCGATCGACGCGGCCGCGCGGGACGTGATCGCGGCGGCCGGATTCGGCGAGCTCTTCATCCACAGGACGGGACACGGGATCGGGCTCGACGTGCACGAAGAGCCGTACATTGTCAGTGGGAACGGGCTGATTCTCGAGCCGGGGATGGCGTTCAGCGTCGAGCCGGGCATCTACCAGCCAGGGCGCTGGGGTGCGCGGATCGAGGACATCGTCGTGGTCACCGAGGACGGCGTCGAGCCCATGAACCGCCGACCGCACGACCTGGTGGTGCTGTAACTCAGCCGGCCCGGAAGGTCTTGCGGTAGGCGAGCGGGGAGACGCCCAGCTCTGACCGGAGGTGATGACGCAGCGAGGCGGCAGTACCAAGGCCGGCCGACTCGGCAACACGGTCGACGGACAGGTCCGTGGTCTCCAACAGGTGGCACGCGTGCCGGACGCGTTGCTGCAGCAGCCAAGTGCCCGGGGACTGACCTGTCTCGGCCTTGAACCGCCGGCTGAACGTGCGCACGCTCATCCGTGCGTGGCCGGCCAGCGCCGGCAGAGTCAACTCCTCGCCGAGCCGCTCCAGTGCCCACGCGCGGGTCGGCGCCGTACCTTCGCTGCCCTCGTCCGGTACGACGCGCTCGATGAACTGTGACTGCCCACCGTCCCGCCACGGCGGTACGACGCAGTGCCGCGCGGCCCGGTTGGCGACCTCGCTGCCGAAGTCGCGGCGGATCAGATGCAGGCAGAGGTCCACTCCCGCGGCCAGCCCCGCTGACGTGACGATGTCGCCGTCGTCGATGAACAGCAGATCCTCGTTCAGCTTCACCTGCGGGTAGAGGGCACGGAACATCTCGGCGCGTCGCCAGTGCGTGGTCGCCGGGCGGCCGTCGAGGAAGCCGGCCGCACCGAGTACGAACGCGCCGGTGCAGATCGACGCGATCCGGGTGCCCGGCCGAATGGTGCCGAGCGCCTTCGCGAGGTCGTCCGGCAGGGTGCCTTCGTACCGCGGCTGGGCGATGTAGGTGCCCGGGATGATGACGGTGTCCGCCTCGGCCAGCACCTCCGGCCCGAAGTCCGGAATCAGGCTGAAACCGGCACCGGCGCGGATCGGCGCGATCTCGAGCCCGCAGATGCGTACGTCGTACATGGGCGTCCCGTCGGCCGTCGTCGCCGCGCCGAAGACCGTCGGCGGGATGGTCAGGTCGAATCCGACCACCGGTTCCAGCGCCAGTACGGCGACCACGTGCGGGCCGACCGCCTTGAGCCGCCGCTTGCCTCGAACTGCCATGGCCATATCTTGACACATGCTGGCGTTCTGGCCACTGGTTCGCGCGGTGAGGCGACGGCACAGTAGGCGGGTGACGCAGATTCTGGAGACGAAGAAGCCTGCCCGGGTGCACCTGGCCTGGGCAGTCGCCGGTGTCGGGTTCGTGACCCTGATCGGGGCGGCCGGGTTCCGCTCGGTGCCGGGCGTGCTGCTCGATCCGCTGCACGACGAGTTCGGCTGGTCGCACGCGACGATCGGGTCGGCCGTGTCGATCAACCTGCTGCTGTTCGGCCTGATCTCGCCGTTCGCCGCGGCCCTGATGGACCGGTTGGGCCTGCGTCGCGTGGTCAGCGGTGCGCTCGTGCTGATCGCGCTCGGCAGCGGCCTGACCATCTTCATGGACTCGCCCTGGCAGTTGCTGCTGTGCTGGGGCCTGCTCGTCGGCGTCGGCACGGGGTCGATGTCGATGACGTTCGTCGCGACGATCACGGGTCGCTGGTTCGTCCGCCGCCGCGGATTGGTCACCGGCATCCTGACGGCGGCCGGCGCGACCGGTCAGCTGATCTTCCTCCCCCTGATCGCGGGTCTGGCCAGTGCCTATGGGTGGCGTGTTCCGGCACTCGTCGCGGCTGGTACGGCGCTCGCCGTCGTACCGCTGGTGTTGCTCTTCCTGCGCGACTACCCGAGCGATGTCGGGTTGACGGCGTACGGCGCTCCAGAGGGCAGCACCGTGGGTCAGCGGGTCGAGGCGACCGGCAGCAGTGCGCTGCGGGCTCTGAACGCGTTGTGGTCCGCGATGCACCGGCCCGCGTTCTGGCTGCTCGCGGGCGGCTTCGCCATCTGCGGTGCGTCGACGAACGGCTTGATCGGCACCCACTTCGTCACCGCGGCACACGACCATGGGATGCCGGTGACTACGGCCGCGTCGTTGCTGGCGCTGGTCGGCGTGTTCGACGTCGGCGGCACGATCGTGTCGGGGTGGCTGACGGACCGGTGGGATCCGCGGTACCTGCTGATCGCGTACTACTCGCTGCGTGGCCTGTCTCTGCTCGTGCTGCCGTCGTTGCTCGGTCCGTCGGCTCAGCCGAGCATGTGGGTCTTCATCATCTTCTACGGTCTGGACTGGGTTGCGACGGTGCCACCGACCGTTGCCCTGTGCCGGGAGTGGTTCGGTGTGGACGCGCCGATCGTGTTCGGCTGGGTGTTCGCGTCGCACCAGATCGGTGCCGCGCTGGCTGCGACCGGTGCCGGCGCGATCCGGGACGTGCAGGGCAGTTACAACCTCGCCTGGTACCTGGCCGGCGGGCTGTGCGCGGCGGCGGCGTTGATGTCCGCGAGCATCGGACGCCGCCTCGTGACCGCCTGATCCCGTCGGCTAGCCTCGATCCAGGTCGAGGCCGGAGGGATTGAGCGGGTGGACATCGAGCCGGGTGAGTTGACGGTCGGGCAGTTGGCGCAGCGCAGCGGTGTGGCGATCTCGGCCCTGCACTTCTACGAGCGGCAGAACCTGATCGTCAGCCGCCGTACGTCGGGCAATCAGCGCCGGTACAAGCGCGACACGCTCCGCCGGGTCGCGCTGATCCGGATCGCGCAGCGGGTCGGCATTCCGCTCGCCGAGGTGGCCGAGATCCTCGCGCTGCTGCCGGACAACCGCACCCCGACGCGCCAGGACTGGGAGCGCATCTCCGAGTGCTGGCAGGCCGAGCTCGACAAGCGCATCCTGCACCTGGAGCAACTCCGCGACGACTTCAAGGACTGCGTCGGCTGCGGCTGCCTCTCCCTCGACCGCTGCTCCCTGGCCAACCCGTACGACGCTCTGGCCGCCAAGGGCCCAGGTCCGCAACGCCTGGTCTCCGCCACCGGCGGTCCCTGTCACCCCGGCAAGTGCGCCTGACCCCTGGCAACGAGGGCCGGGGAACGACGCATGGTCTGCGGTTGTGCGGTGGGCGGTCCCCACGCCTGCCAGGGCCCGGAGACAGGCGTCCCCGGGCCTAGCAGCTGCGGTGCTGCCTATCCCCACTGGCCGGGGACGTAGTCGCCGGCGGGGCGTTGGGTGATGACGTTCAGGCGGTTCCAGGTGTTCATCAGGGCAATGAGAGACAACAGCGCGGCGAGCTGATCGTCGTCGTAATGCTTGGCCGCGTTGGCCCAGACCTCGTCGGACACACCACCGGCGGCATCGGCGATCCGGGTGCCCTCCTCGGTGAGCTCGAGCGCTGCCCGCTCGGCCTCGGTGAAGACCGTCGCCTCCCGCCAGGTCGCGATGAGGTTGAGCCGCACCGAGCTCTCCCCAGCGTGCGCGGCGTCCTTGGTGTGCATGTCGACGCAGTAACCGCAGCCGTTGATCTGGCTGGCGCGAATCTCCACCAGATGCTGGGTCGTGGCCGGCAGCGTGGAGTCCCACACGACCTTGCTCGCCGAGACGACGTACTTCATCACCTTGGCGCCGACCGGGTTGCTGAGGTGATCGAACCGGGCGTCCATAACCATCTCCCTCTCGTGTTTTCGCTGTACCTCCACCGACGAGACAGCTCTGCGGAGTGTGAGCCACGCGCAGCGTGATCTGGATCTCCCGGTCGGGTTTTCCACAGGTGAACCAGCGGGACGAGAAAAGTGAGGGTGTGGGCGTCTAGGGTTTCGGCATGGCTGACACCAGTTCGACCACCAGCACGCTGACCGAGGCGCGCGCCGGGATCGCCGGCGGCGTGATCCGGGCGATCGCGGGGGAGAGCGCGCGACTGCGGGCTGACCAGGAGACCGCGGTCGCCGCGTTGTGTGAGGCGAGTGCCCGCGTGCTGGTCGTGCAGGCGACGGGTTGGGGCAAGTCGGCCGTGTACTGGGCGGCGACCGCGATTCGCCGAGCCGAGGGAGCCGGGCCGACGCTGGTGGTGTCGCCACTGCTGTCGTTGATGCGTGACCAGGTCGCTGCCGCGAGCCGGGCGGGCCTGCGCGCGGCGACGCTGAATTCGAACAACATCGACGAGTGGTCCAGCATCGAGCACGATCTGCGGTCCGGTGCGGTCGACGTGCTGCTGGTGTCTCCGGAGCGGCTGGCAAATCCGGGCTTCGGCCGACGGGTGCTGGACGGCCTGGCCGGACAGGTTGGGTTGCTGGTCATCGACGAGGCACATGCGGTGTCGGACTGGGGCCACGACTTCCGGCCGGACTATCGCCGCGTGTCCGACGTACTGCAGCAGCTCAACCCGACGACACCGGTGCTCGCGACGACCGCGACCGCGAACGCGCGGGTGACCGATGACGTCGCGCGTCAGCTGGGGGAGTCCACGCTCGTACTGCGGGGTCCGCTGGCTCGATCGAGTCTGCAGCTGGCGGTTGTCGATGCGCTGTCGCCGCTGGATCGGTTCGCCTGGGTGGTCGACCACCTGCCGAAGTTGCCTGGTTCGGGGATCGTCTACACGCTGACCGTGTCCGACGCGCAACGGCTGGCGGCGGCGATCCAGGAGGTGCATGGCCGGGACGTCCCGGTCGCGGCGTACACGGGTGGTTTGGACGCGGGTGAGCGGGAGCGTCTCGAGGACGCGTTGCGGGCCAACGAGTTGAAGGCGCTGGTCGCGACATCCGCGCTCGGGATGGGCTATGACAAGCCGGATCTCGGGTTCGTCGTCCATGTGGGTTCGCCGCCGTCCCCGGTGTCGTACTACCAGCAGGTCGGGCGGGCCGGCCGCGGGATCGACCATGCGGTGGTGGCGTTGCTCCCGTCGGACGCGGATGCGGGGGTGTGGGACTACTTCGCGACCGCGACCATCCCCGTGCCGGAGAACGTGAATCGCTTGCTGCGTGGGCTGGACGGCTACGGGCCGGACCAGCCGGTGACCGTTCCGGCGCTCGAGGCCGAGACGGGCCTGCGCCGTACCCGGGTCGAACTGATGCTGAAGCAACTCGCAGTCGACGGAGTGGTCGAGCGCCTCGAGCGGGGCTGGGTGCGGACCGGCGCGGAGTGGACGTTCGACGCCGCCCACTACGACGGGATCGTGGCGGTCCGGCGACGCGAGGCAGACATCATGCGGGCGTACACCCGCGGCGACCGTTGCCTGATGCAACTTCTCCAGGAGTCGCTGGACGACCCGTCGGCCGAGCCGTGCGGACGCTGCTCGGTCTGCCTCGGCGAACTACCGGATCCACTGCGGGCCAAGCCCGAGCCGGAGACGGTGCAGTCGATCGTCCGGCTGCTGCGCGGCGAGGTGCATGTGCTGGAGCCGCGCAAGATGTGGCCGGGTGGTGCCTTCGGCGCGAAGGGCCGGATCCCCGCGGAGCTGGCTGCCGAGCCCGGGCGGACCATCATCTACGCCGACGCGCCCGAGTGGCGGGAAGTGCTGCGCGGCACATTCACCGATGCGGCGCCGGATCCCGACTCGCTCGAGGCGTTGAAGGCCGGCGCGGTGGCGGCTCTTTCCCGCTGGCGTGGCTCTTGGTCGAGTCGTCCCGAGGTCGTCGTACCGCTGGTGGCCGCAGGGTACGGCCGCTTGACCGCCGAGATCGCGGACCACGTCGCCACGGTCGGCCGCCTCGACCGAGCCGAGCTCACGGTGAACCGCGCGGGCTTCACCGACGACCTGTCCTCAGCCGAGGAGGCCAAGGTGTGGCGTGACGGCATCGAGGTGGAGGGGCCGACTGCCCAGGCGGTCGCAGGGCGGACGGTCCTTCTCCTGGCCGACGCTTCGTCCTCGCAGTGGCCGATCACCGTGGCCGCCGCCAAACTCCGCGAGGCCGGTGCCGCCGCCGTCCTGCCCTTACTCATCCACAAACGTCCGTGAGCCGGGCTGACCTCCCCCACCTACGTCCCTTGAGCAGGGCTGACGTCTCACCTACGTCCCTTGAGCAGGGCTGACCTTCCCGGTTGAGACTCCTGGAGATCTGCCGTTCAGCTCGACGGTGAAGGCTCAGCGCGTAGCTCCGGGGTGGACTCGACGAAGGACTTCAGGTCGGAGATCAGCTGGACCCAGCCTTCGCCGACCATCTCGCGGATGGCGCTGCCTGGTTCGAAGCCGGTGTGGACGACGGTGAGCTTCACCTGGTCGCCCACCGGCTCGAGTTCGAACGTCGCCGTGGAGAGTGGCTCGCTGCTCGTTTTCTGGTAAAGGTCGTCGGACATCTTCACCGCCTGCGCGAACTCCGGAGTGATGCGGTGCCAGGTGAAGGAGAGCCGCCGGTACGGGTCGTACTCCAGGACCTTCTGCCCCGGGCCGGCCATCGCGACGTCGCCCATGTGCCAGACCATCTCCGATCCGGCCTTCCAGTCGGTTTCGTGGTGCACCTGCCAGTACTGGTCGGTGAACTTCGGCTCGGTCAGCGCCTGCCACAGCCGCTCCGGCGTGGTCTTGATGTAGGTGGTGTAGACGAAGTCGGTGTCGCTCATGTTCTCGGCCTCCAGTGCCGTCTTGAGATCGGCGAACAGTTGCACTCGCCGGCGGTCGTACTGGTTGATCCAGCGGTCGGCGATGGCGTTGATCGGCTCGGCGTTGAGGTAGTGCAGCTTCTCCCGGCCGCGCCACACGGTGGTGACGAGGTTGGCGCTCGCCAGCACGGCGAGGTGCTTGCTCACCGACTGCCGGGCCATGTCGAGGCCGGCGCACAGCTCACGCAGCGTCTGCCCGTTGCGTTCGTTCAGCATGTCGAGCAACTGCCGGCGGCTCGGGTCAGCCAGCGCGCGGAACACCTCGTCGTCCATCGCCCTCCCGATCTGCCGATCTGGTCATGCAGCCGTTTGGCTGCCTAATCACCATAGGCAGCCAAACGGCTGCATGTCAACGCTCCGCCAATCCGGTTGACGGAGCCTGGAGGATGGGCGAGTGGAGATCAGGAGCCTTGGCTTCCGGACCGACCTGCTGTTGCTGGAGCTCGGCGGCAGCGAGTTCACCGACACCGGGGAGTACGTCGTGGTGCGCACGCCGGACAACCCCGGGTACTGGTGGGGCAACTTCCTGCTGTACCGGACGCCGTTCGCGCCGGGCGACGTGGAGACCCGGCTGGACGCATTCCATCGGGAGCTTCCGGCAGCCACTCACGTCGCCCTGGGCATCGACGGTGTGGACGGCGTGGTCGGCGCCGAGGACGAGGTGGTCGCGGCTGGATTCGAGGTCGCCCGGGACGTGGTGATGACGACCAGCGAGGTCGTCCCGCCGAGCCGGCCGAACGAGGAGGCGACGTACCGCTTCCTGAGCGGTGATGACGACTGGGAGCAGTTGGTACAGCTGGCCCTGGCGACCGCGCCGAGGGAGGTCGACGATGGTTACATCGAGTTCACCCGCCGGGGGCTGGAGTCGAGGCGCTCGCTGGTGGAGGCCGGGCACGGAAAGTGGTTCGGCGCGTTCGAGGGCGAGCGGCTGCAGAGTTCGCTCGGGCTGATGTTCGACGGCAAGGGGCTGGCGCGCTTCCAGACCGTGCAGACGCATCCGGACGATCGCAACAAGGGCCTTGCGAGCACGCTGGTTCACCGCGCGTCGACGTACGGTCTGACCGAAGGCGGGGCGAAGACTCTGGTGATGGTCGCGGATCCGGACTATCTCGCGATCGGAATCTACCGCGCGCTCGGTTTCACCGACTCCGAGACCCAGCTGCAGCTGTCCGTGCCGCCCGGTTCGTAGGGTGGGGGCATGACTGAGACTGACGTACGGCGTGGGGTCGTGCTGATCACTGGTGGGAGTCGTGGGATCGGGGCATCGGCGGCGGTCGCGCTGGCGGCCGACGGCTGGGATGTCGGCGTGAACTACCGGACCCGCGCCGATGAGGCGGAACGCGTCGTGAAGGCGTGCCAGGAGCACGGCCGCCGGGCGCTCGCGGTGCAGGCCGACGTGACCGAGGCCGATCAGATCGAGCGGCTGTTCGACACAGTGACCGCCGAGCTCGGGCCGATCGGTGCCGTGATCAACAACGCCGGTGTCGTGTCACCGTCCGGCCGGGTCGCCGAGTACGACGCCGCCCGGCTGGAGCGGGTGTTCCGGATCAACTCGATCAGCGCCATCCTGGTCGCGGGTGCGGCGGTACGACGGATGTCCACGGCGTACGGCGGATCCGGCGGAGTGCTGGTCAACGTCTCGTCCCGAGCGGCAGTGCTCGGCTCAGCCGGGGAGTACGTCGACTACGCCGCGAGCAAGGCCGCGGTCGACGCCCTCACCACCGGCCTGGCGAACGAGGTCGCCAAGGAAGGTATCCGCGTCCTCGGTGTTCGCCCCGGCCTGATCGAGACCGACATCCACGAAGCCGGCCGGCTGCAGCGCATCGGCACCACCCCGCCGCTCGGTCGCCCGGGCAAGCCGGAGGAGGTCGCCCAAGTCATCACCTTCCTGGCCTCCGACCGCTCCTCCTACATGACCGGCACCACCCTCGACGTCTCCGGCGGCCGCTAGAGCGCCGCTGGCCCGCCGCGAGAAGAGGTTGCCGGCGGCATCTACTGCGGTGGCCCCCACGATGCACCTTCGACTCAAGGCTGGAAGTATCTTGTTGAAGGTCGAGAGCGAGTGGAGGTGCGGCGTGGGGTTGCGGCCGGTGGACCTGGCCCGGCGGGCCGGGATCTCGACCCAACTGGTGCGGAACTACGAGGCGGCGGGAATCCTGCCGCCCGCGCCACGGTCGGAGAGCGGGTATCGGCAGTACGGCGAGGAGCATCTGTCCGCGCTGCTCACCTACCGTGCCCTCGCCCCGGGGTTCGGGCCGGAGGTTGCAACGGAGATCATGCAGGCGGTGCACGCCGGCGACGAGGCGTTGGCCTACCGCCTGGTGGACGCGGCACATGCGGGATTGCATCAGCAGCGGCTGGCGACGGATGCGGCCAGTGAGGCGCTGGGCGCCGCGGCTGCGGAGTTTCTCGACGATCAGCCGGCGTCGGGTCCGTCGTTGCTGGTGGGTGAGCTCGCGCACCAGCTGGGTGTGCGCACCTCGGCACTACGCGTCTGGGAGGCAGCGGGGTTGCTGTCGCCGACGCGGGAGCCGGGCACGAAGTACCGCCGGTACGGGCCGGAGCAAGTGCGGGACGCACGCATTATTCACATGCTGCGCCAGGGTCGGTACTACTTCGAGCAGATCAAGCCTGTGCTCGAGGGCTTACGTCGTACCGGCAGCACGGAGGCGCTGCGTTCCGCGATCGCGGAACGCCGTACCGCCCACGACAACCGCACCAAGGCGATGCTGTACGGCGCTGCCTTGCTGCATCAACTGATGGAGGAGAAGCGGTCACTGCGGGACGGCTAAGTGAGTCGGTTCCGAGCGGCCTCGGACGGTGACCTCGTCGCCAGGATCCCAGTGCGCGGCTTCGGCGGGTGCGGCTTCGTTGACGGCTGCCATCGACGCGATGAGGTGGGCCGGGGTCGACTTGGCCAGCTCGGAGAGACGGGCCGCTTCGTTGACCGGGTCACCGATGACTGTGTACTCGTGACGTCGTACGTCGCCGACCGTGCCGGCCACCACGATGCCGGCGGTGACCCCGATACCGGCTGTTGCCTCGGGCAACTCCTCGGCCAGCCGCCGGGCCAGCGTACGGCCGGCGCGCAGCGCACTCCCGGCCGCGTCCGGCAGCTCGGCCGGTGCGCCGAAGACCGCCAGCGCGGCATCACCGGCGAACTTGTTCACGAACCCGCCTTGCCGGACCACCTCGTCCACCACGATCGTGAAGAACCGGTTGAGCAGTTGGACCACCTCGGTCGGCGGCCGCTCCGCCGCGAGCTCGGTGGAGCCGACCAGGTCGACGAAGAGTACGGCGGCGAACCGTTCCTCCCCACCGAGCTGATCACTGGTCAGCGCCTCCTGCACCACTTCGGGCCCGACGTACCGCCCGAAGAGGTCCCGGATCCGCTCGCGTTCACGGAGCCCTTCGGCCATCTTGTTGAACCCGGCCTGCAACGACCCCAGTTCTGTGCCGTCGAACACAGGGATGCGAACATCCAGCTGCCCCTCACCGATCAGCGTCAGCGCGTTCCGCACCGACCGGACCGGCGCGACCACCGACCGCGCCGACAGCAGTGTGAGCAGCCAGCCGTTGAGCAGCACGACCATGCCCAAGGCAAGGATCATCACCGACAGCCGGGTGGGGGAGACATCCTGGTCGATCAGCGCGAGTACGGCGGCCAGCATCAGCCCCGCGACTGGGACACCGGAGCCGACGGCCCAGAAGAACACGGTCCGCGCCTTCAGCCCCGCCGAGAGCAGTCGCCGCGGCGGTGGTGAGTCAGCCAGTGCACGGGCTGCGACCGGCCGGAGCGCGAACTCGGTCAGCAGGTAGGAGACCGAACAAGTGACGATCGTGCCGTCGAGGATCGTGACCGCGATCCGCAGCGCGTTCTCCGGCTGCAGTACCAGCGTCATCACGGTGAAGATCACGCCGGCCAGCAACCAGAGGAAGACCTCGATCAGAGTCAGTCGCAGCGGCAGTTGCAGAGTGGCGATCTGCTCCTTCCGGGTGGCCGGCCGGTCCTCGTCCACCCACCGGGTCACGCGCCGGGTCAGCCGCACGCTCCACCAGCAGCCGATCAGCACCGCCAGCACGAAGTACGCCGGAATGAAGATCGCCTCGAGCAGCTGAAGCCGGTCGACCAACGGCGGCCCTGGCAGCACGAACACCGCCAGCACGAACACGACCGCAGCGCCGATCAGGTTGGTCGCGATCGAGAAGGTCGTCATCAGCACCCGGAGCCGCACGCGCAGCAGCCGCGGGCTCTGGTCGGCCGGTCCGAGGAGCCAGGATCCGAACGGACGCCGCTTGAGCACGAGCTCGGGTCTTCCCTCGGACAGCATGTCCACAGTCTGCTGGCAACCACCCCACTTCTTGCAACCGGTACACCACTTGGCGCGTCTCGCTACCGTGTCGATATGGCCGCGCGGTGGCAGCTCTCGCTGGCCGCCCTCGCCGCGGCCGCAATGGTCGCCTGCTCGAACAATGGCGCCGCACAACCCTCGCCCGTGGGTACGCCGTCCAAGCCCGCGAGCACCCCGGCAACCACCACGCCGAAGCCGACCCCGACCACCCCGGCGACGACCCAGCCACTGGTGCTGGCGATCCACCCCACTCGAGCGGCCCAGGACATCGACCTGACCACCGCACGCTCGATCGTCCGCGGGACCCTCAAGTCCTGGCGAGGCTTCCAGGTCGGCTCGCTGCGCCAGGCTCAACGCTCGACCACCACCCTGGCTCTGGTTCCCGGCTCCACGGCCGGCCCGTCGGTCCGCCCACTGACCGTCGCCGGAATCGACCCGTTCAAGGCCCCGGCGCGTTATCCGCTCCGCACTCCCGGACCTCAACCCACCGCTCCCGTCGTCGACCTGACCGTCGGCGGTGACGTCATGCTCGGCCGCCGGGTGGCAACCGCTGCCGCCAGAAC
Organism: Kribbella sp. NPDC023972; assembly: GCF_040639075.1. Lineage (NCBI taxonomy): Bacteria > Bacillati > Actinomycetota > Actinomycetes > Propionibacteriales > Kribbellaceae > Kribbella > Kribbella sp. NPDC023972. The sequence continues at coordinate 199,591 of NZ_JBEZZH010000006.1, forward strand.
CAGTGACGTATCCAGACCGTTGCGCGCGGTCGGCCCTCGCCTTGCCTCCGCCGACCTGACCGTGCTGAACCTGGAGAGCACACTGTCCCGAGCCGGTACGCCGCAACAAGGCAGCGACTCCTTCGCAGCTCCACCGGGTGTCGTTGCCGGACTGCGTGACGCGGGCGTCGACGTACTCTCGCTGGCCAACAACCACACCGGCGACTTCCAGCAGCGTGCCCTGCTGGAAACGGTCCGGCTGGTGCGGGCCGGTGGCATCCAACCGGTAGGGGCCGGAAGCAACCTCGCGGAGGCCGCCCGGCCGGTGATCATCGAGCGTGAAGGCGTGCGCTTTGGGTTCCTGGCCTTCAACGCGATCGGCGAGACGCCGCGTGCGACCGCGACCAGCGCCGGAGCATTCAGCCTGCGGATGCCGCCCCGGACCGGACCGCTCAACACCGCTGACTTGGCCGCGGTCACCCGCGCCGTGACGACGCTGAAGGCCGCTGTCGACGTGGTCGTCGTACTGCCGCACTGGGGTCAGCAGTACACCCATACACCGGTGTCGGCGCAGCACACCGTGGCGGCCGCACTCATGAAGGCGGGTGCTGACCTGGTGATCGGTGGGCATCCGCACTGGGTGCAGAGCGTGCAGTTCCCGGCTAGCAAGGTGGTGGCGCACTCACTGGGGAACCTGGTGTTCGACATGGACTTCTCCCAGCAGACGCAGGAGGGCGTGCTGCTGGAGACCACCTACTGGGGCAAGACGGTGAAGGCTGCCCGGCTCACGCCGTACGTGATCGGGAGTGACTTCAGCCCGCGGGTGGTGTCAGGACCGCGGGCCGAGCGGATCCTGGCCGATATGCGCTAGCTGTCCAGCCAGGCGGCGACCACTCGACCCATTCGGCCAAGCTGAGCCGGTGACACGACCCGAGGCAGGTCGCGCGCGCTGTGGTACTCGGCGTACGGCGTACTGCCGAGACGGACCCCTGGTAGCCCGGAGCGGACGAAAGACCAGTGGTCACTCGACCTGTTCACGCAGACTCGGTTCTGCACACCTGCGCCGGCTGCGACCGCGCGCAGTTCGTTGCGCAGGGCCAGGTCGTCCGCTTGGGCGGAGCAGATCGGTACGACGGTGCCGACTCCCACACGGTCGAGGGAGACCATGCCACGCAGGGCATTGCGTTGTGCGCCCGGCAGAGACGCGACGTACGCACGGGAGCCGTAATGGTGACGGTTGTCGCCGTCGCCACGAGGCTCTTCGGCGCCGAAGGCAACGAACACGGTGGGGAAGCGTGGAGCGAGTTGAGCGGTGCCCAGCAGTACGGCGATACCTGACGCGTTGTCCTCGGCGCCTGGGGCTTGGGGGACAGTGTCGAGGTGGGCTCCGACGATTCGGTGCGGTGCGGCGGGGTTGAAGCCGGGTTTGGTGGCGATCAGGTTCCAGGTGGTGCCTGCGCGGACGGGGACACCCCAGGAGACGCCTGCGGGTACGCGCAGAGCTTGGCGCCGGGTCTGATAGCCGGCTGCGCGGAAGCGCTGCTCCAGCCAGGTGAGGGCCTGCGCGTACGCCGGACTGGTCGCCTCACGTGGTCCGAGTCCGGCCAGGTACCGCACTGTGCTCATGGCGGCGGCGCTGTTGAAGGAGGCCGGCCGAGGCGTGGTGGTCGCGGGGGTTGGCGTGGGCGTAGAAGGCGGGGTCGACGTCCTGACAGAGGGCGGCGTGGAGGTGGTGACGGGCGGGGCCCTGGTGGGCGTCGGGGCGCGGGTGGAAGTGTCACTGGTGCACGCGGCGGTGGCCAGCACAGCGCAGACGGCGGCCAGCGGCCGGTTGGCGGCCCACATGTGTCCATCCTGCCGGGTCTGATCAAATCTAGGCCTTTTGGCACGGTGGTGCTGATGGCTCAGATTGGCCGTCCGATCCGGGCCTCCCGTGGGTACTGTTCCCCGAACACCTGACTCCGGGAGTTTTCCGTGACGCACGATCGCCACTCCTACGCCGAACCTGCCATGGTTCGGACCACCCACCTCGAGCTCGATCTCGAGCTCGACTTCGACGAGAAGGTGCTGGCCGGCAGTGCCACGCACACTCTCGCCTGGACCGGTGCCGGTGACCGGCTCGTGCTCGACACCCGTGACCTGACCGTCCTTGCGGTCGAGGGTGCGACGGCGGACGGCTGGGAGCCGCTCGAGTACAGCCTGGCGGTGCCCGACCCCGAGCTGGGCTCCGCTCTGCACATCCGCACCGCGTCGCACCATCGGGTCCGGGTCAGTTACCGCACCGCGCCGACCGCGACCGGCCTGCAGTGGCTGGAGCCGTCGATGACCGCGGGTGGCGTGATGCCGTTCATGTTCAGCCAGTCGCAGGCGATCCACGCGCGCAGCTGGGTCCCGGTGCAGGACACTCCGGGCGTGCGGTTCAGCTACTCCGCGCACGTGACCGCTCCGCCGGAGCTGATGGTGCTGATGAGTGCGGACAACGGTACGACGTCACGCCGTACCGGCTCGTACGACGTGGTGATGCCCGAGCCGATTCCGTCGTACCTGCTGGCCATCGCGGCCGGTGACCTGGTGTTCGAGCCGATCGGCGAACGGACCGGGGTGTGGGCCGAGCCCGAGATGGCGAAGCGGGCGGCGACCGAGTTCGCCGACACCGAGGAGATGATGCGGGTCACCGAGGCGCTGTTCGGCCCGTACCGGTGGGGTCGCTACGACCTGCTCGTGCTGCCGCCGTCGTTCCCGTACGGCGGCATGGAGAACCCGCGGATGACGTTCGCGACGCCGACCGTGGTGATCGGGGACAAGTCGCTGGTCAGCGTGGTCGCGCACGAACTGGCGCACAGCTGGTCCGGAAACCTGGTCACCCAGGACAGCTGGGACGACATCTGGCTGAACGAAGGCTTCACGGCCTACGTCGAGAACCGGATCGTCGAGGCCGTCTATAGCACCGAGTTCGCGATGATGGAGACGGCGATCAAGCAGCACGCGACGGTGGTCAAGCTGGACCCGCTGACGCCGGCCGAGCTGGCGGTCGAGCTGCCCGGGCTGAACCACCGGTCCGAGTACCACGGCACGACGTCGTGCGGTCCGCTCAAGGGGACGTGGTTCCTGTCCTGGCTGGAAGAGCGGTTCTCGCGGGAGGTGTTCGACCCGTTCCTGCGCGGGTACTTCGACCGGTTCGCGTTCCGCAGTATCAACTCCGAGGACTTCGTCGCGCACCTCGAGGAACACCTGCTCGCCAAACACCCCGGCGTGGTGACCGACGAGGAGCTGTCCGCCTGGCTCGACGAACCGGGCATCCCGGCCTTCGCCCGCCGGGCCGTGTCCGCCCGCTTCCTGGTGGTCGACCAGGCAAGGAACCTGTGGCTGACGACCGGCGAGCTGCCGGCCGGTGCGGCGCAATGGACGACACAGGAGTGGCTGAGGTTCCTCGACGCGGCTCCGGACGTGCTGGGCGCGACGCAGCTCCAGCAACTCGACCGCGAGTTCGGTCTGACCGGTACGGCGAACGGCGAGATCGCCCGGCGCTGGTACCAGATCGTTGCCGCGAGCAGCTATGAGGCGGCGTACGCCGATCTCGCCTCCTTCCTGACCAAGGTCGGGCGGATGAAGCTGGTGCTACCGGTGTACCACGCGCTGGCGGGAACCGACCGCGCCTTCGCCACCGAGGTCTTCACCAAGGCACGCCGCGGCTACCACCCCATCACCACAGCCGCGGTCCAGAAGATCCTCGGCCAGTAGTCGCGTATCCTGGTCGCTCGACATCATCGACGATGGCCCGGGCGCGCCGCGAAGCGCCTTGCCGATGAACGAGTTTTCTGCCGGGAGGTTTGTCCCGGTCGCTCGATGAGCGGCCCACAGGTCCGGGTGCGGAGCAAGAAGGACCTCCGACGCCAGCGTCGCCGCCATTCGCATTCCTGCTGGGACCATCTGCTGATCGCGCCGCTCTGGCCGAAGCACGAGGTCAACCTCGGCACGTTGCTGCGCACGTGTGACGCGGTCGGGGCCTGCCTCGCCGTACCCAAGCTGCCGTGGGTGCCGGATGCGCTTGCCCGCGGCAACACGCTCAAGCGCCGTGCTTGCGTGCATTGGACCGGCCACGACCCGATCCGCTGGCTGATCGACCAGAAAGCCCACGATGTGACCACGATCGTCGGGGTCGAACTCGCCGACGAGTCGATCCGCCTGGCCGACCTGCCCCCGGCGCGCAACCGCACGATCGCCGTGCTCGGGCACGAGCGCACCGGTATCCCACCCGAAGCCCTCGACCAGTTGGACCTCGTCGTGGAGATCCCCATGATCGGCACCGGCGCCAGCCTGAACGTAGCCGTCGCCGGCTCGTTAGTGCTGTACCGCCTGTCCGGGCTCATGTAGGGCGAGGGTGCGGCGGTTGTCGGTGTGGGTGGGGTGGTAGCCGAGCCGGGCGTTGATCCGCTGCATCGGGGCGTTCGTGCTGACTGTGTCGGTCAGAAGAGCGTCGAGATCGGGGAAGCGGTCGCGGGTCTGGCGGATCTGCTCGGCCTTCATCCACAGGGCGAGGCCGTGCCCGCGGTGGGCTGGGAGTACGGCGGTGCCGTAGTGCTGGGCCTCGCCCTTGCCGTCACCCGGTACGACGAGCTCGCTGAAGCCGGCGATCGTGCCGGTCGACTCTTCGACGGCTGCGATCGTGTTCAGCTGCTCGCCGCGTTGCTCGATCACCTGAGCGGCGTACCGGGTCCGCTCGACGTCCCAGACGTCTTCGCCGTACGCGATCCCGCCCGTCGGCGCGTCGTCCATCCCGGCCCGCGCGTCGGTGAACGTCTGCGCCCACTCATCCGGTACGACGCCCTGCCAGGACACCAGCCGATAACCCGGGGGCTCAGGAGGTACGGCGATGCCGGCGTCGTCCAGCCGCAGTCGCGCATAGATCAGCGTGGCTCCGACCGTGAAGCCGTGCTTCGCCAGGAAGCGGTCGGCCGGGGAGTCGACCCTGGCGTCGGCCAGCAGAAGGCGAACTTCGTGGTCCCGGGCGCCGGCGACGACCGCGTCCAGCAGTTGCGACCCGATGCGGCGCCGGCGCTCGGCCGGGTGGACGTTCAGCTCGAGCTCGGCCAGATGAGAGTTGGACTCGCGGCTGTTGAGCCGGAGGAACGCCGACCCGACCGGGTTGCCGTCGCTGTCGGCGGCAAGCCAGGCGATCCGGCGGCTGAACGGCCGGTAGTCGGGATCCGTGAGGGGAGTCAGTCTGATGCTCAAGCAGCCAAGATAGCGCCGCTCCGGGATCACGTTCCGTCGCGACCCCGCATCCGCTAGCGTGCTGCGAATACTGCAGCGGGGGAGAGGAGTCGACGGGGTGGACTACACGGGCGAGGTGCGGACGATCGGCGCGGACCATGTCGCGTTGCGGGAGCAGGTCCTCGCGGAGCTCCGCCGGCGGATCGTGGACGGCGACTACGCCCAGGGCGAGCGGCTCACCGAGACCCGGCTCGCCGACGACTTCGGGGTCTCTCGCAACCCGGTCCGGGAAGCACTGCGGGTGGTCGAGGCGGAGGGCTTCGTGCACATCCTGCCGCGACGGGGTGCCGTGGTGGCGACACTCGACGAGACCGCGGTCCGCGATCTGTTCGCAGTACGGGAGCAACTGGAGACGCTCGCCGCCGGCCTGGCGGCGGAGCGGGCGACTCCGAAGGACGTCGACCGGTTGCGCAGGCTGCTGGCGGACGCCAGCGAGGCGACCGAGGCCAAGGACTTCGACCGGGTCGCCGAGCTGAACAGCGCCTTCCACCGCGCCGTCATCACGGTCAGCGCCAACCGCTGGCTGCTGTCGATGTCGGCCGCGCTGTACCACCACGTCCACTGGGTTTTCCGCGTCGGCGCCGCCCAGCGCGCACCGCACTCGTGGGAGGAACACATCCGCCTGGTCGACGCCATCGCGGCCGGCGACCGCGCGGCCGCCACGACCGCCGCCCGCCTGCACGTCGAAGCCGCCGCGAAGGCGGCCCTCAACGGACAGGCTCAGCGGCCGACCGCGTAACCCTGCATGCCGCGTGGGTTCGCGGCCGCGGCGAGTACGCCGTCCGCCTCCTTGCGTACGGCGCACAGTCGGCCAAGGCTCCACGCGTCGCCCATGGTGACGACGTGCCCACGTCGTACCAACTCGTCGCGGATGGCAGGCCCTAGGCGGCTCTCCATCACCAGACCACCCGGCTCGGTCGCGCGCGGGTAGAACGACGACGGGAAGCCGGTGGTGTGCCAGGCGGGCGCGTCGATCGCCTCCTGGAGGTCCATGCCGCCGCCCAGGTGACGCAGCAGGAAGAGCAACTGCCACTGGTCCTGCTGGTCTCCGCCGGGTGAACCGCAGGCAAGCACCGGCTGCCCGTCACGCAGTACGAGCGTCGGCGTCAGCGTGGTCCGCGGCCGCAAACCGGGAGCCAGCGACGACGCCAGTCCTTCCTCCAGCCAGAACATCTGCAACCGGCTGCCGAGGCAGAACCCAAGCTCAGGGATCGTCGGCGACGACTGCAGCCAGCCGCCGCTCGGCGTCGCGGAGATCACGTTGCCCCACCGGTCGATCACGTCGACATGGCAGGTGTCCCCGCGAGTCATGCCCTCCGACGACACCGTCGGCTCTCCGGTCGTCGCGTCCCCGAGATCGTTGCTGACGACAACCGACGGCAGACTCGGCTCGCGACCGTCCGGCCGGCCCGGGCGCAGTTCCCGCGATGCGTCCGGACCAATGAGCTTCGCCCGCTCGGCGGCGTACGTGGGGGAGAGCAGCGTCTTCAGTGGTACGTCGGCTCCGTCGCCGTACCAGGCCTCGCGGTCGGCGTACGAAAGCTTCATCACCTCGACCGTCGTGTGCACGCCCTCGGCGCTGTCCAGATCGACCTCACCCAACTCGGCGAGCACAGCAAGCGACTGCAGGAGCCCTGGACCTTGCCCCCACGGACCGGTCTTGGCGACCGTGTACCCGTTCCAGTCGAGGGTGGCCGGCTCCTCCCAACTTGCCTCGAAGCCTGCCAGGTCGTCGCCAGTGATCAGCCCGCCGTGATCGGACCCGCTGGAGTCCCGATGCGGCAGCCGCGAGAACCTGTCGATCGCTTCCGCGACGAACCCTTCCCGCCAGGCCTTCCGCGCCCCCTCCACCTGTGCTTGCCGATCCGCACCGGCGGCTTCGCCTTCCAGGACGAGCTTCTCGAGCGTGGCGGCGTACGCCTCGTTGCGGAACATCCCGCTTGGCGGACGCCCGTCCTGCAACCAAAGCGCCGCCGACGTCGGCCAGTGCTCTTCAAACAGCTCTTGCACCCTGCCGACGGTCTCACCGACCCGTGGGACCAGCGGATGACCGTTACGCGCGTAGTCGATAGCAGGCTCCAGTACGACGCGCAGCGGCATGCTGCCGTGGTCACGCAACAGGAGCAGCCATGCGTCGACAGCACCAGGCACAGCCGCCGCGAGAGGCCCGGAGCCGGGGATGAGCGACAGACCGAGTGAGCGGAAGTGCTCGATCGTCGCACCGGCCGGAGCGACACCCTGACCGCACAGCACACGCGGTCTCGGGTCTTCGGCGGTGGCGATGATCGCCGGCACCTCACCGCCCGGACCGTTGAGGTGCGGCTCCACCACGTGCAGCACGAACCCTGCAGCAGCCGCCGCGTCGAAGGCGTTGCCGCCGAGCTCCAGGATGCGCATGGCCGACTGCGACGCCAGCCAATGCGTGGACGAGACCATCCCGAACGTACCGCGCAGCGTGGGCCGGGTGGTGAAGGTCATGGGGCCTCCCGGCCTGGACTGAGGAGCGTAGGGAGCGAAGCGACGGTCGTGGGGCCCTCCCGCCCTGGACTGAGGAGCGGAGGGAGCGCAGCGACCGGAGTGACGAGGGAAGGGCGGGAGCCAAGGGCCCCATGACCCGCCGGCGCCGAAGGCCCGGCCGAAGGCACAGCGACGAGGGAAGGGCGGGAGTCAAAGCCCCATGACCCGCCGCGCCCGAGGCGTGGCATCAATACTGTCATCGGGTAACTCCTTCGACTGTGCGTGCATCAGCACCGGTGCCCGTCATCCTCGACCAGGTGACAGGCGACCTGGTGTCCGCCTTCGCCGATCATGCGCTGTTCCGGCACGACCGTCCGGCAGATGTCAATCGCCACCTCCTGAGTAAGCGGTCGTCACGACTGTTTCATGTATACAAGGTGGTTGCGCAAGTGAATCGGCGAGTCTGGGTGAACCCTTTACGACCGCCTGCCGTCGTTCGTAGTGAACGGTCGAGCGCCGCCGGGAGGCGGAGTACGCCTCCCGGCGGTCCTGCGTTACGCGTTCACCGGGTAGCGGAGATCTCCCGCCGGCACGGTGTCACCGGTGAGCGAGAGTGCCATCAGGTTCGGCCCGTCGAACTCCGGGTGATGGATGCCGAACTCGGTGGCCTGCCGGAATCCGAACCGCGGGTAGTACTCGGCATGCCCGAGCACAACCACGGATTGCTCACCACGATCACGCGCTGTGCCGAGCGCCGCGATCACGGCCGCACTGCCCGCGCCTTGACGCTGGTACGACGGCAGCACCGCGACCGGCCCGAGAGACAGGACGGGCGCCTTGCCGACATGGCCGGGGTCAGCAGCGCGTGAGCGACGGGCTCGTCGTTCACCGTCGCGACGAACGACAGGCCGTCGATCCAGGCGACCGGGTCGGCGCGCAGCGCGTCGAGGAAGTCGACCTCGAACTGCCGGCCGAACGCCCGCCGGGTGAGCTCACGGATGGGCTCGATGTCCGCGCTGGTCTCGGCGCGGGTCTTCCAGGTGATGGACAACGGAGAATCCCTTTCGGGCAAGGGGTTCCGCGTCAGACGGAACCCTCAGTGAATTGGACGACCGGAATGGCGGCAGCACGAACTGCAGCGCCCGCTGACGCGGTCATCAACTCACCTCCTTCACGTCTCCGAAGTCGGCGTCACCTTATCCGGCCCGATGCCCCGGGTGCACGGGATTTACCAGTCCGTGGCCAGTGCGGTGAGCGGATCCGCGGTCGCCGGCGCGGTCGGCGTCCAGGTCTCGCCGACGCGACGGTACGGGTGCCAGCGCCCGTGCCGATCGAGCCGAAGCTGGGTGTCCGCGCCCACGGTGATGCGGTTGTCCAGGATCTCGACGGTGAGCTCGGCGGCGACGAGTTCGGTCCGGGCCCGGGCCAGGTCGGCCGGGTCGGGCGACCAGGTGTGTTCGAGGACATCGAGCCCGGGCGCGCCGCCGTACCTCCAAGCTTGGATGCCGAGGGCAAGGTCTTCGGGGGAGCCCTCGGCCAGTGAGTCGGTGAGCTCGGGGAAGTCGGCGGCCAGACGTACACCGTCCTGCCACTCGTCGAGCGGTTGCGGCTCGGGTGTGCCATGGAGCAGGGCGTTGAGGAGCGCGCGTGCCCGTCGCGAGGCGTCGAGGACCAGCAGCGGGAGTGTCACGGGCGCGAAGCCTTGCGGCGGCTCGATGCCGCTGACCGCCAACTCGTCGAGTGTCACCTTGGCCGGAAGCTCCGGTACGTCCGGCAACTCACCAACCGGGGTCTCGAGAACCTCGTCAGGCGACAAACCTGGCTGCACCTCAACTGTGGGCTGCTGACTGCGGCTCTGGAGCTGGTCGAGCAGTTCCTCGCGGGAGCGACCTCGCAGGAGGAGCAGGACGAACGGGTCCGAGTCGAGCAGCCAGGCGACCTGGTAGCAGAGTCCGGCGGCATGCTGGCAGGGCAGCTCCCAGCCGTCACAGGTGCAGCTGGGATCGAGGTCGCCGATGCCCGGGAGGAGCGGAACGCCCGCGTCGGACGCCGCCTCGACCAGGTCGTGGGGCATCTCGCCGTCCAGCAGCGCGGCGATGTGACCGGCCCGCTCCGCGACCTGATCGAGGAAGCGACTCCACTCGTCCTCGCTCAGCTCGTCCACCCGAACGACGGCTTCGTAGGTGTCCTCGGGGGAGTAGACCGTCGCCGCGATCCGGCCCGGGCTGATCGTGATCGTCCCGACCTGCCCGGAGTTCGCGTACCGCCGGCCCCTCCGCAGCTGGTCCGAGTCCAGCGACGTGTCCTCCAGGGCCTGCACCCAGGCTCGCGCCCACCACGATCGCCCGCGGGTGCTCCGCCGCTGAGCCTCGAACGCCGGGAACCCTTGTGCCTCAGTCATCGCAGCCCACCTCGCAGCTCGACCAGGTCGGCCAGCTCGGCGTCGGACAGCTCGGTCAGGGCTGCTTCGCCGCCGGCGAGGACGGCCTCGGCCAGCTCGCGCTTGCTGGCCAGCATGCTGGCGATCCGGTCCTCGATGGTGCCTTCGGCAATCAATCGGTGCACCTGGACCGGCCGGGTCTGGCCGATCCGGTACGCGCGGTCGGTGGCCTGATCCTCGACGGCGGGATTCCACCACCGGTCGTAGTGCACGACATGATCCGCCCTGGTCAGGTTGAGCCCCGTCCCGGCCGCCTTCAGCGACAGCAGGAACACCGGCACGTCGCCCGCCTGGAACCGCTCGACCATCTCCTCACGCTTGGGCACCGGCGTCCCGCCGTGCAGCAACTGGGTGCCGACGCCGCGCTCGGCCAGGTGCCGCTCGAGCAGCCGCGCCATCGCGACGTACTGGGTGAAGACGAGGACCGCGCCGTCTTCAGCGAGGATCGTCTCCAGCAGCTCGTCGAGCAGCTCGAGCTTGCCGGACCGTCCGGTCAGCCGCGCTGCCTCGCCTTCCTTCAGGTACTGCGCCGGGTGGTTGCAGATCTGCTTGAGCCCGGTCAGCAGCTTCACGATCAGGCCGCGCCGCGCCATCCGGTCGCTCGCCTTCACCTCGGCCATCAGTTCGCGGACGGTCGCCTCGTACAGCGCGGCCTGCTCGCGGGTGAGCGAGACCGGCTGATCCGTCTCGGTCTTCGGCGGCAGCTCCGGCGCGATACCAGGATCGGACTTGCGCCGCCGGAGCAGGAACGGGCGGACGAGCTTGGCCAGCCGCTGCGCGACCTCCTCGTCCTTGTCGGCCTCGATCGGCGCCGCCCACTGGTTCCGGAAGGTGCCGAGCCGGCCGAGCAGCCCGGGCGTGGTCCAGTCGAGGATCGCCCACAACTCGGACAGGTTGTTCTCCACCGGCGTACCGGTCAGCGCCACCCGGGCCTGCGACGGCACGGTCCGCAACGCCTTCGCCGTACCGGACGACGGGTTCTTCACGTGCTGCGCCTCGTCCGCGACGACCAGCGCCCACCGATGCGCAGCCAGCCGTACGGCGTCGCGCCGCAAGGTGCCGTACGTCGTCAGCACGAAGCCGTCGTCGGCGCCGTCGAGTGATCGCGCCGACCCGTGGAAGCGGCGTACCGGCGTACCTGGCGCGAACCGATGGACCTCACGCTCCCAGTTGCCGAGCAACGAGGCGGGGCAGACGACGAGGGTCGGGCCGGCGGTGCCGGCCGAGGTCTGGCGGTGCAGGTGGAGCGAGATGAGCGTGATCGTCTTGCCCAGACCCATGTCGTCGGCCAGGCACCCGCCGAGACCGAGCGAGGTCATCCGGGCCAGCCAGCGAAGACCGCGGAGCTGGTAATCGCGCAGCGTCGCCTGCAGACCGGCGGGAGCCTCGATCGGCTCGTCGGCACGGTCGGGGTCGGCGATCCTGGCGCGGAGGTCCTCGAGCCACTGGGTCGGCTTCACCGCGATCTGGCGGCCGTCGATCTCGGTGGTGCCGGTGAGCGCGGCGCCGAGGGCATCGATCGCCGTCACCGGCTTGAGGATCCGCTCCCGCGCCTTGCGCGCCAGGTCGGGATCGATCAGCATCCATTGATCGCGCAGCCGGACCACCGGGCGGGTCGCCTCGGCCAGCTGGTCCATCTCCGCCTCGGTCAGCGGATCGTTGCCGAGCGCAACCTGCCAGCTGAAGTCGAGCGTCGCGTCCCCGCCGAAGAAGCTGGGCAGGTCACTCGGCGGCCCGTCGGACGACGTGATCGCCGCCCGTGCCGTGAGTGCGCGGCCAAGGCTGCGCGGCCAATGCAGGTCGACCCCGGCAGCGGCCAGCCGCTGCGCTCCACCGGCCAGCAGGTCACCGACCTCTTCGTCGGACAACTCCATCCGATCCGGGACGGCGGACTCCAGCAGCCGGCCCAGCGGCGTCCAGACCCGCCCGGCCCGCCGAATCGCCAACGTCGCGTCGATCCGCGCCCGCGGCCCGAACCCCGCGATGTCCTCCGCCCACACGTCACCCGCGTCCCGGACGAGCGTCGGATCCTGCAGGCTGTGCAACTGGACCACCGCCCGGAACGCCATCGACTCGGGTAGCTCGATCCGCAACGAGATCCGCACCCCGCTGTCCAGCCCCACCGACACCTCGTCGGCCCATGACCGCAGCCGCTCGGTCCGCTGAGGTTTCGTGCTGGTGAAGAGGCTGGTCCGGTGGGCTTTCGCCGCAGCCGGCGACCGGGGCATGCCGTCTGCGACAGCGTCCAGAAAGCCTCGCAGGAGATCTTCCGCCACGGGGAGCCGAACGTCGTCTCCTGGCAGGGGGAGTGCGCGCGCGGCCGGCGGCATCGACTCGGCCAGGGCGAGGAGACGGGTCACGTCGGCGGCGTCGAGTGGGCCGACCCGCCAGGCGTCGTGGCCGTCGGGGGAGACGCCGGGAAGCAGCTTGCCACGGGCAACCAGTTGGAGGGCGGCCAGTGCGGCACCACCCCAGAAGGCGGCCGACGAGTGTGCACCGGGTGTCCGGCGGGCACGGCCGAGCAGCGGAACTGCTCCGGCGACCGGAAGCTCGACCGCCCGAACGGTCACCGGCTCCGAGTCAACGATCAGGTCGAGCCTCGTCTGGTCACCCACACCGAGTGGGAGGTCACCCCCGTCCGGCTCCCAGAAGCACACTCGGCCTTCTCGTGGCGGATCAGCCGGCCTGAAGACCACCGCACAACCAGCCAGCTCCTGTTGCCCCGCACTCGCCAACCCCGACACCCTCCTAGCTCGTCACAACGCCGATCACCCGATCCCGCACAGCCCCTCAGACCGCGACCACCTCCGCGTCGGCGGTCCCCGTGGCCGGCTGGTCGAACTGGGTCCGGTAGAGCTCCTCGTACCGACCCCCGGCGGCCAGCAGTTCCGTATGCGTGCCCTGCTCGACGATCCGCCCGTCCTCGATCACGAGGATCTGGTCCGCGGCCCGAATCGTCGACAGCCGATGCGCGATGACAACCGCGGTGCGACCTTCCAGCGCCTCGGTCAGGGCGGCCTGCACCGCGGCCTCGTTGGTGGAGTCCAGCGCGGCCGTTGCCTCGTCGAGGATGACGACCCGTGGCTGAGCCAGCAGCAGCCGAGCGATCGTCAACCGCTGCCGCTCACCGCCCGACAACCGGTACCCCCGCTCGCCGACGACCGTGTCCAGCTGATCCGGCAACGACCTGATCAACTCACCCAGCCGCGCCCGGGTCAGTGCGTCCCACAGCTCGTCCTCGGTCGCCTCCGGCCGGGCCAGCAGCAGGTTCTCCCGGATGCTGTCGTGGAACAGGTGCCCGTCCTGGGTGACCATGCCGAGGGTGTCCCGCAACGACTCCGCGGTCACGTCCCGTACGTCGACCCCGGCCAACCGCACCGACCCCGAGTCGACGTCGTACAAGCGGGGGATGAGCTGGGCGATCGTCGACTTGCCGGCGCCGGACGAGCCGACCAGCGCGACCATCTGCCCGGGCTCGGCACGGAACGACAGGTCGTGCAGCACCTCGACGCCGCCGCGGGTGTCCAGCTTGGCGACCTCCTCCAGCGACGCCAGCGAGACCTTCTCGGCCGACGGGTACGCGAAGTGCACGTGGGAGAACTCGACCGACACCGGGCCGTCCGGCACGCGGCCGGCGTCCGGCTTCTCCTTGATCAGCGGCTCGAGATCGAGCACCTCGAAGACGCGCTCGAAGCTGACCAGCGCTGTCATCACCTCGAGTCGCGCACTCGCCAGCGCGGTCAGCGGCGAGTACAGCCGGGTCAGCAGCAGCGCCATCGAGACGACGGCACCGGCGTCGAGCTGGTCGCGCAACGCGTAGAACCCGCCCAGCCCGTAGACCACGGCCAGCGCGAGCGCCGACACCAGGGTCAGCGAGGTGACGAACACCCACTGCACCATCGCCGTCCGGACGCCGATGTCCCGCACCCGCCGCGCCCGGATCGCGAACTCCAGCGACTCCCGCGACGGCCGGCCGAACAGCTTCACCAGCGTCGCACCCGGAGCCGAGAACCGCTCGGTCATCTGCGTGCTCATCGTGGCGTTGTAGTTCGCCGCCTCCCGCTCCAGCGCGGCCAGCCGGTTCCCGATCCGGCGCGCCGGGATGACGAAGATCGGCAGGATCACCAGCGCGAGCAAGGTGATCTGCCACGACACCCGCAGCATCACGACCAGGGTCAGCACCAGCATCACCAGGTTGCTGACCACGCCCGAGAGCGTGTCGCTGAAGGCGCGCTGCGCGCCGATCACGTCGTTGTTGAGCCGGGAGACCAGCGCACCGGTCCGGGTCCGGGTGAAGAACGCGATCGGCATCCGCTGGATGTGGTCGAACACGGCGGTCCGCAGGTCGAGGATCAGCCCTTCACCGATCCGCGCGGACAGCCAACGGGTCAGCAGCCCGATCCCGGCCTCCGCGACCGCGATCACCGCGATCAGTACGGCGAGCCACAGCACTGTGCTGAACGGTTTGGCGCCGACGATCGCGTCGACCACCCGCCCGGCCAGCACCGGCGTCGCCACCGCGAGGACAGCGGCGCCGACGCTCAGCACCAGGAAGAGGCTCAGCGCGCGCCGGTGCGGGCGCGCGAAGGCCAGGATGCGTTTCAGCGTCGCGCGCGAGAACGGGCGCTTCTCGTCCTGTCGGTGCATCGCGTGGTACATCGACGTCCACGCGGTCATTTCCATACTCACGGCGAGACTCCGGCGGCTCGGTTGATTAGGAGGAGCCGATGATCCCGCAGACCACCGACAGTTTCCGACCCTAGAACCTCAACAATCCTTGAGGTCAACCGAATTCCTGTACTGAATTCCTTCCCCACCCCACCGCCCCCGGTCAACTGAGTACGCTGTACGAAGTAACCCGGAGAGTGTAACCACTCGGGAAGAAAACACGCACATGAATCAGGAGTACACCGGCAGCGGTGACCCGGCGAAGAGTCTCGAACTGCTCTGGCGGCGCCGGCCGCAGCCGACTCGCGGGCCCAAGCCGGCGCTCACCGTGGAGGGGATCGTCGAGGCCGCGCTGCGGATCGCGGATGCCGAGGGGATCGGCGGCATGTCAATGCGGCGGGTCGCCGACGAGCTCGGGGCCGGGGCGATGACGCTGTACCGCTACTTCCCGGGCAAGGCCGAGCTCCTCGACGTCATGCTCGACACCGTGTACGGCGAACTGCCGCGGCGCGAGGTTGACGGCCACTGGCGGGCCAGGCTCGACGAGGTCGCCCGGGAGAACCGCGAGCTCTATCTCCGCCATCCCTGGTTGCTCCAGGTCGCCGTCACCCGTCCGCCCCTCGGGCCGAACGTGATGGCCAAGTACGAGTACGAGCTGGCCGCCGTCGAGGGGATCGGCCTGACCGACATCGAGATGGACGCGACTGTCGCGCTGGTCAACGGTTACGTGCACGGCGCCGTACGAACCGCGGTGGAGGCGCGGCAGGTGATCCAGCGGTCGGGGATGACCGACAAGGAGTGGTGGCTGGCGCACGTCCCGCACCTGGACAAGATCGGCGACGCGCAGAAGTTTCCGCTCGCTTCCCGGGTCGGGACCGCGGTCGGGAATGAGTTCGACGCCCCGTACGATGCCGATCATGCGTTCGAATACGGTCTGAACCGGCTGCTGGACGGCGTATCCGCGCTGGTCGAGAACCGGTCCGGTCCGAAAGGGTGAATCCAGTTGTGAGTGAGTACTCACTCAGTTAACCTCGACGGCGTGACACCACGAGCGACACCACTGCCTCCCGAGGAGCGGCGCGCGGCCATCGTCAAAGCCGCCCTGCCGTTGCTGGAGGAGTTCGGCACCGAGGTGAGCACCAAGCAGATCGCCGAGGCGGCCGGGATTGCCGAGGGCACCATCTTTCGTGCCTTCGGCAGCAAGGAAGCCTTGATCGACGCTGCGATGGCGACCGCGTTCGACACCACCGACCTGATCAGAGCGCTGGAGCGGATCGACCGCTCACTGCCGCTGCGGGAGCGGATGATCGCCGCGGTCGACGTCGGCCAGACCCGGCTGCGCGGCGTCTTCAAGCTGATGTTCGCGCTGCGGATGCGCAAGCCGCCGGAGCCGAAGTCCTGGCCGATGGACGAGGCGCGGCGCAAGCGCCAGTCCGACCTGGCCAACGCGGCGTTCGCCGACCTGCTCCGGCCGGACGCCGACCAGTTGCGCTTCCCGCCCGAGGAGGTGGTCCGCCGGATCGGCCTGATCACCTTCTCCGCCACCCACCCACTGATTTCGGGCGGCGTCGTGCTGTCCGCCGAGGAGATCGTCGACTTCGCCCTCGACGGCCTCCGGCAGCGTGACAGTCGGCCGACCGCCCAGGAGACCGCCGAGTTGGCCCTCGACGGTCCTCGCAACCACGACTCCGGGGATGTTTGATGCTACTTCGCGTCTTGCGTACGCATTTGCGGCCGTACGCGGGAAACCTGACCCTGGTGGTCGTCCTGCAGCTGATCGGGACGATCGCCTCCCTCTACCTGCCCAGCCTGAACGCCGACATCATCGACAACGGCGTGGCCAAGGGCGACACCGGCTACATCATGGAGACCGGTGGCTGGATGCTCGGCGTCAGCCTGGCGCAGATCGTGTGCACGTTCGGCGCGGTGTACTTCGGCGCGAAGACGGCGGCCCTGTTCGGCCGCGACGTCCGGGCCGCGGTCTTCCACCGGGTCGGGGAGTTCTCCGCCCGTGAGGTGAACCAGTTCGGTGCGCCGACACTGATCTCCCGCAGCACCAACGACGTGACCCAGATCCAGATGCTGGTGGTCACCACTTGCACGATGCTGGTGGCCGCGCCGATCACGATGGTCGGCGGGGTGGTGATGGCGATCCGGGAGGATGTCGGCCTGTCCTGGCTGGTGGCGGTCGCCGTACCGTTGCTGGCGGCATCGGTCGGTTTCATCGCCAGCCGGATGGTCCCGCAGTTCCGCAAGATGCAGAAGAACGTCGACGGCGTGAACCGCGTGCTGCGCGAGCAGATCACCGGGATCCGGGTGGTCCGCGCCTTCGTCCGCGAACCGCACGAGGTGGAGCGGTTCGCCGAGGCGAACGGAAACCTCACCGACACGGCGATCCGGGCCGGCCGGCTGATGGCGCTGGTCTTCCCGGTGGTGATGCTGATCCTGAACCTGTCCAGCGTGGCGGTGCTCTGGTTCGGCGCCTCCCGGGTGGAGAACGGGGCGATGGAGGTCGGTGCGCTGACCGCCTTCCTGAGCTACCTGATCCAGATCCTGTTCTCGGTGATGATGGCGACGTTCGTGATGATCATGGTGCCGCGCGCGTCGGTCTGCGCGGACCGGATCGCCGAGGTGCTGGACACCGAGTCCTCGGTCAAGCCGCCGGTCACCCCGATCCGGACCTTCACCGGCCGCGGCCAGCTGGTCTTCGAGAACGCCTCGTTCCAGTACCCGGGTGCGGCCGAGCCGGTCCTGCGGGACATCAGCTTCGTCGCCGCGCCGGGCCAGACCACGGCGATCATCGGCAGCACCGGCGCCGGCAAGACCACGCTGCTCTCGCTGGTGCCGCGGTTGTTCGACGCCACCGCGGGCCGGGTGCTGGTTGATGGAATCGATGTCAAGGAGATCGAGCCGGAGGCTCTCTGGGAGCGCATCGGCCTGGTGCCACAGCGCCCGTACCTGTTCTCCGGCACCGTCGCGAGCAACCTGCGCTACGGCAACCCGGACGCTACCGACGACGAGCTGTGGGAAGCGCTGGAGATTGCCCAGGGCAAGGACTTCGTCGAGGCGATGCCGGAGGGGCTGAACGCTCCCATCGCGCAGGGCGGGACGAACGTGTCCGGCGGTCAGCGGCAGCGGCTCGCGATCGCCCGGGCCCTGGTCCGCAAGCCGGAGATCTACCTGTTCGACGACTCGTTCTCCGCACTCGACCTGTCCACCGACGCCCGGTTGCGGGCAGCGCTGCGGCCGGTGACGGCGGACGCGTGCCTGGTGATCGTCGCGCAGCGGGTGTCGACCATCGTCGACGCCGACCAGATCGTCGTCATCGAGGACGGCGCGATCGTCGGCAAGGGCACCCATGACGAGTTGCTCGACAGTTGCCCGACGTACGTCGAGATCGTCGAGTCCCAGCGTTCCGCGGAGGAGGCGGCGTGAACGACGACAAGCAGACACCGCCGGTCTCCGCGAACGGACAGGCTCGGCCTCCGGCCGAAGGGAGTACGTCGGTGACGGTCAAGGCGACCGAGCGGCCGACGACCGGGCGGGCGTTCGGGCCACCAGGTGGGATCCCGGGGGACAAGTCGATGAACTTCGTCCCGTCCGCGAAGCGGCT
This sequence comes from Kribbella sp. NPDC023972, assembly GCF_040639075.1. NCBI lineage: Bacteria > Bacillati > Actinomycetota > Actinomycetes > Propionibacteriales > Kribbellaceae > Kribbella > Kribbella sp. NPDC023972. The sequence continues at coordinate 218,022 of NZ_JBEZZH010000006.1, forward strand.
GCTCGGCCGGCTGCGACCGCACCGGGTGCAGGTGTTCGGGGTCATCCTGCTCGCCGTCTTCAGTGTCGGCCTGTCGGTCCTCGGCCCGAAGATCCTCGGCAAGGCGACCGACATCATCTTCGCCGGCGCGATCGGCAAGCAGCTGCCGAGCGGGCAGACCAAGGAGCAGGTGATCGAGCAGACCCGGGCCGCCGGCAACGGCCGGTTCGCGGACCTGCTCCAGGGGATCGACCTGATTCCGGGGGTCGGGATCGACTTCGATGCCCTGCGCAACGTCCTGCTGCTGGTCCTGGGCCTGTACGCCGGTGCGTTCCTGCTGTCCTGGCTGCAGGGCTATGTCCTGAACGGCATCGTCCAGCAGACGATCTACGACCTGCGCGCCGAGGTGGAGGCGAAGCTGAACCGGTTGCCGCTCAGCTACTTCGACGGCGCGCCACGTGGTGAGCTGCTCAGCCGGGTGACGAACGACATCGACAACATCTCGACCAGCCTCCAGCAGACGCTGAGCCAGTTGCTCACCTCGCTGCTGACCGTGATCGGCGTGGTGACGATGATGTTCGTGGTCTCGCCGCTGCTGGCGCTGATCGCCCTCGTCACCATCCCGATCTCGATGGTGGTGACCGCGGCGATCGCCAAACGGTCCCAGACCAAGTTCGTCGCGCAGTGGCGTCACACCGGTGCGCTGAACGGCCAGATCGAGGAGGCGTTCACCGGGCACGAGCTGGTGAAGGTCTTCGGCCGGCAGAAGGAGATCGAGGCCGAGTTCGCGAAGAAGAACGAGGAGCTGTACCAGGCCGCGTTCGGGGCGCAGTTCATCTCCGGCCTGATCATGCCGCTGATGATGTTCATCGGGAACGTCAACTACGTGGTGATCGCGGTGGTCGGCGGTCTGCGGGTCGCCTCCGGCACGATGTCCCTCGGTGATGTCCAGGCGTTCATCCAGTACTCGCGTCAGTTCACCCAGCCACTCACCCAGGTGGCCTCGATGGCGAACCTGCTGCAGTCCGGGGTCGCCTCCGCCGAGCGCGTCTTCGAGGTGCTGGACGCCAAGGAGCAGGTGCCGGACGACAAGACGCCGGCGCAGGTGACCGACTCGCGGGGACGGGTCGAGTTCGAGCACGTGTCGTTCTCGTACGACCCGGACAAGCCGCTGATCACCGACCTGAGCCTGGTCGCGGAGCCCGGTCAGACGGTGGCGATCGTCGGCCCGACCGGGGCCGGCAAGACCACGCTGGTCAACCTGATCATGCGGTTCTACGAGCTGAACGGCGGCCGGATCACCCTGGACGGGGTCGACATCACCGAGCTGACCCGACACGACCTGCGGTCTCGCATCGGCATGGTGCTGCAGGACACCTGGCTGTTCGGCGGCACGATCCGGGACAACATCCTGTACGGCAACCTGAACGCGACCGAGGAGGACATGCTCGCCGCGGCCAAGGCGACGTACGTCGACCGGTTCGTGCACAGCCTGCCGGACGGGTACGACACGGTGATCGACGAGGAAGGCAGCAACGTCAGCGCCGGTGAGAAGCAGTTGCTCACCATCGCCCGGGCGTTCCTGGCCGACCCGCAACTGCTGATCCTGGACGAGGCGACCAGCTCGGTCGACACCCGGACCGAGGTGCTGGTGCAGCGCGCGATGGCCGCCCTGCGCTCGGACCGGACCAGCTTCGTGATCGCCCACCGCCTGTCCACGATCCGCGACGCCGACCTGATCCTGGTGATGGAGAACGGCTCCATCGTCGAACAGGGCACCCACCACCAACTCCTCACCACCAACGGCGCCTACGCCCGCCTCTACAACGCCCAGTTCAGCGGCGCGGTCGGCGACATCGACGACCAAACCGCCACTACCGCACCCCCCACACCAGCCCCCGCCACACCCCGCTAACACCCCGAAGGGGACGCCCACCCGGCGTCCCCTTCACCGGAACAGACCCTGTGGATAACTCCCGATGCGTCATCGCCGAATATGAGCTACTTGACGCATGCCGCCCGAACCCGATCGGACCGTCACCGCTCGAGCCGCCGATGCTGCCCGCCGCGTCGCCACAAAGCTGGGGATCTCCGACGACCGCGACATCCTGACACTGCGCGACGCTTACGTGGTCACGTACGAGTTTCCGGCCCCGCTGATGGTCAGAGTCGCCGACGACATGCTTGCCGACCTGCGTGCGGACATCGGCTCGCGCCGCACGGACCGCTCGTGGCCCTCGGGCGCGACGGACACAGTCTCGCCATCGCAATGTCCAGACTCGACCGTCACTTCTTCCGCCGGCATGTCTCGAACCTTGTCCTGTCGCGTGCCCTGGTCGAGAACGCACTACAGGATCTGGAGCACCACCAAGGCCTGGAATTCCCTCAGGTCGAGGCCTATCGACGCGTCGCACCCCGCGTGGACCCCGCGGACACGATCGGTGGATTCCGAGTGCTCAGCGACTACCTACAGGCGCATCACGTGCCAGTCGGTCGGCCGCAGAGCCGGGTCACCGTGTTCGACACCAGTTTCAAGGGCACCGTGCAAGAGCTTCTCGCAGCGATCTACCCGGAAACGGCCTTCACGGGGCGGTACGCGTTCTTCGGCGAATCACCGCACGATCCCCCTCCAGGCAGCAAGAAGGGGTACGAGGTTCACCTCGCAGCCGCTGAGTCGCGGCAAGGTCGTCCGTTCTACGTGCTGCCGGCTGAGGAGTCGAAGACCTTTGCGCATCAGCTCGCGCTGAACAGTGTCGAGGAACTGCTCGACGGTCCGATGACGAGTCCAGTGCGGATTGTCGCCGACGGTCCAGCGCAGACCGGTCAACGCAACGAGCCGGGCCTTCTCACCGGCTTGAGCCATGGTCTCGTCTCACCGCGGCTTCGACAGCTGCGGGTGCGCGAAGGTGTGAAGGTCGTGAACCTCCTCGCGGTCGCGGATTGCGCCCAGGCCGCGGCCTCGCTACGGGATTCAAGTGGGGAATATCGCCCTCGACTTGAGGCAGGTGCCCGGCGTTACCGTGCCGAGATTCGTGGTTGGATCGAAGGTGGCGAGACCGATCCTCGACTCAAGGAGTTTCTCGATTCCTTTGTCCACCGGGGCGACAAGCGCCACGCGGAGTTGCTCCAGCGAACACTGGAGACGGCACGGACACCCGAGAGCGACCGCGCTGCGATCTGGGCCGCCTACGACCGTTGCGGCAGCGACGACGACAAGGGGGTCTTCGTACAGAATGTTCTCAGCTCGGCGCAGACAGGTGGAGGTAGGGATGGGTGGCGGGAGGGAGCGGGATTCGACCGGCGAGTGGTTGGCGCTCGTCGGGTTGGGCGAGAGCTATGAGGAGTTCGGTGAGGTTGCCGACTCGTTGACCTCGGGAGGGCCTCCGCCTCCGGTCGGGCGCGCGCCGATCGCCGAAGCACCGATGATCATCGACACCGATGTCGGTGGGGATCCTGATGACGCGGTGGCTGTGGTGGTTGCGGCGTTGAATGTGCCGGAGCTTGCGTTGGTGATCACCAGTGATGAGTACGGCGGTGAGCGGGCGCGGCTTGTGCGGTATCTGCTTGATCTGACCGGGCGGCAGGACGTGCGGGTGGTCGCCGGGTCGGATCTCGGGAACAGCCGGCTGTACATCGTGGACGGTCTGTTTCCGTCGGAGGTGCCGAAGCAGGACGGCGATCTCGTCTCGGCCGTTGCGGCGGTCTGCGCGTCGACGCGGGGCCGGATCCGTTGGGTCGGCATGGGGCCGCTGTCGAACCTGGCCTACCTGCAGTCAGAGCGGCCGGACTTGGTGGAGCGGATGGTCGTGACGCAGATGGGCGGTGCGATCGAGTACCGCGACCCGGCTCGGGCGGAGCACAACTTCCGCGTCGATCCGGAGGCAGCGATCCGTCTGCTGCCCGCACTCGAACCGGGTCTTCCCACGCTTGTCGTCTCCGATGTCACCTTCAACACCGCGATGGAGATCACCGCGGCATCGCCGATCTACCAGAGGTGGGCTGTCCCGGATGCACCGCCATGGGCGACCATCCTCAAGGCGCACTGTGATCGCTGGATGGAGCGATATCCCTGCACGATGCAGCACGACGGCTCACGCTGGCGGCCGCGATGCTCTGGCCGGGCATCCGGTTCGCCAGGGAGCGTGTCGTGCTCGACGCGATCGGACGGATGAGCCGCAGCGACCACGGCACCGAGATCATCATGTCGATCAGCACCGACTACCAGGCCTTCATGGCGTGGCTCGAGGATCGCCTTCAATCTGGTCGAAACGTCGGGTGGACTTCACGTTGAAGGGGGTGCCATCCGCCGTGAGTGGCACCCCCTTCAAGCGACCAGCTTCAGTTCTTCGGTACGACGAGGTGTGGCTTCAGCGCGAGCAGTACGCCGAGGGTCGCGTAGCCGATCAGCAGGTGGCCGCCGCCGACCCAGCGGGATGCGGCGTCACCGAACACGATCATCGCCGGGAGCGTCACGAACACCCAGCTCTCCGCGACCAGCGGCCACCAGCGCAGCAGACCGCGCCACCGACCGGCGATCGCCAGCTTGATCCCGATCACCATCATCCCGATCATCGACAGCGGCCAGCAGATGTCGAGCACGAGCATCCAGGTCGCGTCCTGCACACTCGCCGGGAGCACCCCGTGCAGCAGCGACCAGACGCTTGCCAGTGCCAGCACCACGGCCTCGACTTTCAGCAGTACGACGGCCGGCCGGGTGAGCCCGGTTGCACGAGTTTTGAACTGGACTGCCAGCAGGCAGAACAAGCCCAGCTGGAAGGCGAGGCCGGTGAGGTCCCCGATCCGCCCGGGCACCCCCTCGTTCACCGTGCTGAACGCGAAAATGCTCGCGGCCCACGCCAGCGTCCCCGCGGTCAGTCCCAGACCCAGTCGCCGGATCGTGCGTTCTGCCGGACCGGCCGGCGTCCGCAGCGTCGGTGTCACGTCGGTGCGGGCCCTGGCAGGTGTAGTAGTCATTGCGGTTCCTCCCCCTGAGGTTTGTCTTGGCAACGAGTCTTCGCGGCGGGCCGACCCGGCGGGCAGGGGCTGGGGTCCTGAGCTGTGTCCCGAGTCCATAAGGGACAGTTGACCCGCGACGGCAGGACACACTCTGGGTGACAATGCAGCGGTGGGGGAGGACACACGAAGGGGATGGGGGCCGGCTGCACTCGGGGCAGCCGCGCTCCTGCTGGTTGCTGCGACCGTGCTTCTCGACCTCCGGAACGGCACGGACATACCGCCCGCCGCCGAGCTCGACGAGGGTTGGACCGCCGGCCTGTCAGGGCTCGCGCAACTGGTGCCAGGTCTGCTACTTCTGCACCGCCTCCCGCGGCACCCGATCGCGTGGATTCTCACCGGTTCCGGTCTGCTCTGGATCGTGGACGGGTTCGCTGCAAGTTGGGCGACGTACGCGATCTACACGTCTCCAGGGCTGCCGGGCGCGTCGGCGGCGTACTGGTTCTACTCCCGGTTCGGCGCGTTCCTGCTACTCGGGTTGCCGTTGCTGATCCTGCTCTTCCCGGACGGGAAGCTCGCCACCGCGCGGCTCTGGCGGTGGCTGTCGATCGTCAGCCTCGCGCTCACTGTGCTGCTTCCGCTCCTGCTGGTGGTCGCGCCGATGGAAGTCATGCAGCGCTACCACAGCGCACTGCTGCCGCCGGAGATCAGCCGGTTGACGCTGGACCCATTCAGCATCGATCTTTCGTACGGCGTCTGGGAGCCGATACTCCGCGTGGCCTACACGGCTGTGCTCCTGAGCCTCGTCGTACCGTTCGCCGTGACGGTCCATCGCTACCGGGCGGCGTCACGGGAGCGGCGGGCGCAGATCCACTGGCTGATGTGGGCCGCCCTGGTCGACATGATCGTGCTGGTCGTGCCGTTCGAGAACCCACCCGCCGTGCCGGTGATCATGTTCGGCCTCGCGATCGCGCTCACCTCTGCCGCGATCGTCGTCGCCGTCAGCAAGCATCGCCTGTACGACGTCGATCGGTTGCTGTCGGCCACTTTCCTGTACGGCGTCCTCGCGGTGCTCGTGGTCGGTGTCGACCTGGCCGTGTTCGCGGTCGCCGGTGGGGTGCTCGGCGAGCGTGATGCCGCGCTGGTCGCGATCGCGGTCGTTGCCGTGGTCTACGCGCCGCTGCGGAGCCGGCTCTGGCGGTGGGTACGGCGACTCGTCCGCGGCTCACGCGATGACCCGTACGCGACGATGTCCACCCTGTCCGAGCGACTCGAGTCGGCCGCCGACCCGGACGAGCAACTCCGCGCGGTCGCCCGCACGCTGGCCGACGCGTTCCGGCTGCCCTATGTCCGCGTGGAGATCGAGCGATCCAGTGGCAGCCTGGCGATCGTCGAGCACGGGCGGGAGTCGGGCCCGACGCATGCGCTGCCGGTCGGCTATCGCGGTGAGGCCGTCGGCCGGCTGGTGTTCAGTCCGGGTGACGGTACGGCGTTGTCCGAGCGGGACCAGCGGTTGCTCGGTGATCTGGTGCGGCAGGCTGCCGCGGCGGCGCGAGCCAGTGAGCTGAGCGCGGAGCTGCAACAGGGCCGGAGCCGCCTGGTCGCGGCCCGTGAGGAGGAGCGCCGACGGATCCGCCGGGACCTGCACGACAGCCTCGGCCCGAGCCTCGGCGCGGTCGCGCTGCGCATCGAGACCGCCCGGAATCTGGCGAAGTCGGCGCCGGCTGAGGCGGACCGGATGCTGGAGCAGGCGACGACCGAGGTCGCTGCCGCGCTGGCCGACGTACGACGGCTGGTCCATGACCTGCGGCCGCCGGCACTGGATGAGCTCGGGCTGGTACGGGCGATCGAGCAGCAGGCCGAGCGGTTCCGGCTCGGTGGATTGGCGGTGTCGGTCGAGGCGGACGCGCTCGGGCCGTTGCCGGCCGGGGTCGAGGTGGCGGCGTACCGGATAGCGTCGGAGGCGCTGACGAACGTCGCCCGGCATGCTGAAGCCAGCCGGTGCGAGATCACCCTGCGGGTGGACGGGACGGCATTGGAGTTGTCGGTGAGCGATGACGGGATCGGGATCGATGAGGAGGTGACCGCGGGCGTGGGCATGTTGTCGGTCCGCGAACGAGCCGCCGAGCTCGGGGGAGTCTGCACTGTCACGTGCCCGGCCGCCGGTGGCACCGTCGTCCGGGTGACGTTGCCGCTGGACGCCGTACCGGAGGTTGTTCATGGCTGAACCCGTTCGGGTGCTGCTCGCCGATGACCATCCCGTCTACCGCGACGGACTGGCCGCGTTGCTCGGATCGCTGGACGGCGTCGAGGTCGTCGGTACGGCGGCTGACGGGGCGGAGGCCGTGGACCGGGCGCGGGAGTTGCAGCCGGATGTCGTGGTGATGGACGTGCAGATGCCCCGGCTGGACGGGATCGAGGCGACCCGGGCGATCACGGCGGACAGTCCGCACATCGGGGTCGTCGTACTGACCATGGCCGAGGAGGACCAGACGCTGTTCGCCGCGATGCGGGCGGGGGCGCGCGGTTACCTGCTCAAGGGCGCGAACCAGGCCGAGATCGTCCGGGCGATCACCGCGGTCGCTCAGGGCGAGGCGATCTTCGGCCCGGCGATCGCGCGGCGGGTCGCAGAGTTCTTCTCGACCGCCCCGACCGCGGCGCCCGGCGGCCCGTTCCCGCAACTCACCACCCGCGAGCACGAGATCCTCGCCCTGGTCGCCGCCGGCCGGTCCAACGCCCAGATCGCGTCCGAGCTCTATCTGTCTCCGAAGACGGTCCGCAACAACGTCTCCAACATCTTCGCCAAACTCCACGTCGCCGACCGCGCCGAAGCCATCATCCGCGCCCGCGACGCCGGCCTCGGCCGCTAGGTTTTTGACTGAGCGATAAAAAACGGGCTAGCGTGGGCTGGTGGCCAGACCCCGGGAGTTCAGCGACACCGCCGTACTGGATGCGGCGATGGAGGTGTTCTGGGAGAAGGGGTACGAGGCGACTACGACGCAGGACCTCTGCGAGTGCACCGGGCTGGGCAGGGGGAGTCTCTACAACGCCTTCGGCAGTAAGCATGCGTTGTATGAAGAGGCGATCAAGCGGTACGCCTCGACGCGCGCGGCACTGCAGTTGCAGGAGTTGGCGCCGGCGGGTGGCTCGGTGCGGGACCGGCTTCGGGATCTGATGGTCGCGATGATCGACCTCGATCTGGAGGATCGGGGACGGCGTGGGTGTCTCGCGCTGAACGCGGCCAGCGAGGCTGCCGGCCGCAGCGGCGAGGTCGCGTCGCTGGTGCAGCGGCAGTTCAAGGATCTCGAGGAAGCGCTCGCTGTGCTGATCGCGGTCGGTCAGCATGCGGGGGAGTTGTCGACGTCCAGGCCGCCTTTGCAGGCAGCGCGGATGTTCCAGAGCGCGTACTACGGCCTGCGGACGCTGGCCAAGGTCACGGACGACCGCCAGGCGCTGCTCGACGTGGTCGACGGGACGATCGCCGCGCTCTGACTCTCTGAACGCCTGTGGTCTTGTCTTTCGCCTATGTTTTGTACTGCACGATAAAGAATCTGAGGAGATCGATGAAGGGCACTCTTCCGGCGCTGCTGGTCTGCGTCTTCGGCGTCACCACCGGCGAGTTCGTCCTGGCCGGCATCCTGCCCGGGGTCGCGGCCGAGCTCGAGGTGTCGATTCCGTCGGCCGGCCTGCTGGTCACGGCCTACGCGATCGGCATGATCGCCGGCGGACCGTTGCTGACCGCAATCACCGCCGGCCGCCCGCGCAAACCCCTGGTCCTCGCGCTGCTGGGAGTCGCGGTCGCCGGTAACCTGATCTCCGCCCTCGCTCCCGGGTACGGCGTTCTGTTCGCGGCCCGGATCGTCACCGCCCTGGTCACCGCCACCTTCTTCGCCAACGCGATCGTGATCGCGGTCTCCGCCGCGCCCGAAGGGAAGCAGGCCTCCACGGTCGCGAAGCTTGCCTTCGGCATGAACCTGGCGATGATCCTCGGCGCCCCGCTGGGCACGTGGATCGGCGACGCCCTAGGCTGGCGCGCCACCTTCCTCGCCATCACCGTCTTCTGCACCACCGGCCTCGTCCTCGTCGCACGCCTCGTGCCCGCCGAGTCGTGGATCACGGCAGACAGTCCCGGCGTGTCGCGAGCCGAAATCCACGACTCGATGAGCGCCGGTGGCACAGCGTTGGGGGAGTTGGCGGTATTGAAGGAGCGGGAGGTGCAGTTGGCGATCGCGATCACGGCGGTCGCAAACCTCGGGCTGCTGATGGTGTTCACCTATCTGGCTCCGTTGCTGACGGACCTCGGATCGTTCAGCGCCGATGCCGTTGCGCCGATGCTGCTCGTCTACGGTCTCGGCGCAACCATCGGCAGCCTGGCCGGCGGTTGGCTCGCCGACCGGGCGTTGCTCCCGACGCAAGTCGGTGCATTGACCCTGCTGGTCTTGCTCTTCCTGGCCTGGTGGTTGAGTAGCGGCACAACAACCACAGCACTGCTGGTGTTCGCCGCTGGAGCAGTCGGGTTCTCCGTCATTCCCGGCATGCAGACCCGCGTCATGACGGCAGCCTCCGCGGCTCCAACCTTGGCAATCGCCGTCAACGCATCGGCCTACCAGCTCGCGGCCGCGTTCGCGGGCTGGCTTGGCGGCCGCGTGATCGCCGGGCCAGGGCTCCGCGCGATCTACTTGGCCGCCGCGCTCAGCACGGTCCTCGGGATCGCGCTGAGCGCTCTGGCCTGGCGCCGCGCGCGGAGCGCCGTACCGGCTTAGGTGAGACCGCGGGTGAGGCGGCGTACGGCGAGTTCGGCGAGGAGGGCTGCGGCGTCGGGGAGGATGGAGTCGTCGAAGGTGGCCAAAGGGGAGTGGTTGTCGGCGGCGGTGTCCGGATTCGGGGAGGCGCAGGCGCTAATGTTGAGGTAGACGCCGGGGACCTCGTTGAGGACGTAGGACATGTCCTCGGCACCACACCTCGGGTTCGGGCGTTCGCGGAAGCGGTCGGGGCCGAAGAGGTCGACGATGGTCTGCCGAGCGAACAGGTACTCCTCCGTGTTGTTCACCGTGACCGGGTAGCCGAGGTGGTAGTCCACCTCGACGGTCAGGCCGTGCGCGGCGGCCATCGACTCGACCAGCTGCGTCGCCGCCTTCTGCACCTTGGTGCGGGTCTCCTCGGAGAACGTCCGTACGGTCGCGTCGAAGTGCACGTCGTCCGGGATGATGTTCTCCTTCGTCCCACCGGCGATCCGACCGACGGTGAGGACAACAGGGTCGAACACGTCGAACTGCCGCGTGATCATGGTCTGCAGCGCGGTCACCATCTCACAGGCCACCGGAATCGGGTCCTTACCGCGGTACGGGGTCGCCCCGTGCGTACCTTCGCCGACGACGCGCACGTGCAACTGGTCGGCCGCGGCCATGAACGCGCCGGGCTTGCTGCTCCACATCCCCAACGGTTGCACGGCGGCCCCGACGTGCAGGCCGTACGCCGCATCTGCCCGGCGGCCGGCGGCATCGAGCACGCCCTCCCGGATCATGATCGGCGCCCCGCCGCTGGTCTCTTCGCCGGGCTGGAACATGAACACCACGTCGCCGGCCAGCTCCGCCCGCATCGCCGACAGGATCTTCGCCGCGCCGACGAGCCCGGCGACATGCAGATCGTGGCCGCAGGCATGCATCATGCCCGGGTGCTGTGACACGTACGGTACGTCGACCCGTTCGGTGACCGGCAGCGCGTCCATGTCGCCCCGCAGCAGGACGACCGGTCCCGGTCCGCGGCCTCCGCGCAGTACCGCCGTCACCGACGACAGCTCCTTGCCGAGGGTGATCTCCAGCGGCAGACCCTCCAGCGCGTCGAGAATCAGCTGCTGGGTCTTCGGAAGGGCGAGGTCGTACTCCGGGACCTGATGCAGAGCGCGGCGGAGCGCAACGATCTCATCGCGGAAACCCTCGGCCAGTTCGACTGTCCCGCTCATGCCTTGGGGCCCAGGTTGAGCGCGGTCATCACGCGCTGGGCGCTGCCGCCGAGCTCGAGGAGCTCGACGAGGTCGAGCCAGCGTTCGGGGTCCTTCACCTCGCGCGGGAGCGTCGCGTCGAAGGTGCCGACCGGCGCGTCCTTGGCCACCGCGACGACCTTCGGGGCGACGTCGAGGTAGTCGCTCGCGTCCAGGATCTTCCGTTTCACCGACGGCGACATCGGCGTACCCGGGTCGGCCGCCGCCTTCCGGATGGCGTCCAGATCGCCGTAGGCCGCGACGAGTGAGGCGGCCGTCTTCTCGCCGACCCCCTTCACACCGGGCAGGCCGTCGGAGGCGTCACCGCGGAGGGTGGCGAAGTCGGCGTACCGGTTGGCGGGGATCTCGTACTTCGCCAGCAGCGCCTTCTCGTCGTACACGTCGGCCCGGCCGACACCGCGGGCGGCGGTGTAGACGATGCGGATGCCGCGGCTGTCGTCGATCAGCTGGAACAGATCGCGGTCACCGGTGACGACGTCCACCGGCATGGTCGCCTGGTGGCACAGCGTGCCGATCACGTCGTCCGCCTCGTGGTCCGGCGCGCCGACGACCGCGATGCCGAGGGCTTCCAGGCAGGCGCGGATGTAGGGCACCTGGACCTCGAGCCGGTCCGGCACGTCCTCGACCTGCTCGCCCTTGGGCGTGACGAACTCGACCCGCTGCGCCTTGTACGACGGGATCAGCGCGACCCGCCAGGACGGCCGCCAGTTGTCGTCCCAGCAGGCGACCAGGTGAGTCGGCCGGTGGTTCTCGGTCAGCCGGGCGATGAAGTCGAGCAGGCCGCGGATCGCGTTGGTCGGCGTACCGTCGGCGGCCTTCATCGTGTCCGGCACGCCGAAGAACGCACGGAAGTACAGCGACGCGGTATCGAGCAGCATCAGCCGTTGCGGTGAGTCAGCCATGGGGGTGATGCTTTCATGCCGGGGCGTCGCGGCAGTAGGGTCTCCAGGGTGGAGGACCTGGACCGCAAGATCGTGGGGTTGCTGGCGACCGATGGCCGGATGAGTTTCACCGACCTCGGGAAGGCGACCGGCTTGTCCACGTCGGCGGTGCACCAGCGGGTCAAGCGGCTGGAGCAGCGCGGCATCATCCAAGGGTACGCCGCCACGGTCGACCACACCGCGCTCGACCTGCCGCTCACCGCGCTGATCGCGATCCGGCCGATCGACCCGTCCCAGCCGGACGACTCGCCCGAACGCCTCCGCGACGTCCGCGAGATCGAGTCCTGCTACTCGGTCGCCGGCGACTCCAGCTACATCCTCGTCGTCCGGGTCGCCTCGCCGGCCGCGCTGGAGAACCTCCTCGCCGTCATCCGCGCCCGCGCCAACGTCTCCACCACGACCACGATCGTCCTCAGCACGCCGTACGAGCGTCGTCCGCCGGCCCTGTGAGCGGCCGGCGCCGGGCCTTGTTGCTCGATCTGTTCAGCACGCTCGTGCCCGGTGGGGAGGCCGAGCGCGATGTGGTCAACCAGAAGATGTGCGAGGTCCTCGGGGTCGACCGGGACGCGTTCCTGCGTGAGTTCGCCGCGGCGTCGTACGAGCGCTTCACCGGGGCGTACGGCGACCTGCCCAGCACGCTGCGGGTGATCGCCCGCCGCACCGGTGCCGACCCCACGGACGGACAGGTGCAGGAGGCAACGAGCCTACGTCGGGAGCTGTCTCGTCGACTGCTCAAAGCTGTCCCGGCCGGCACGCTGGGCGCGCTGGCCGAGCTACGGGCGGCCGGCTGGCGGATCGGGCTGGTCAGCAACATCACGGCCGAGACTCAACTGCAGTGGCGGGAGAGTCCGCTCCCGCCGTACTTCGAGACGACCGCGTTCTCAGCCGAGGTCGGAGCGGCCAAGCCGGAGCCCGAGATCTACCTGGCGGCGTGTAACGGGCTCGGTGTGGCGCCCGCCGACTGTGTGTTCGTCGGTGATGGCAACGACAAGGAGCTCCCCGGAGCGTCCGCTCTCGGCATGTACGCGATCCGCACCACCGAGCACTCCGACAGCGACCCGAGCTGGACCGGCCCGACGGTCACCTCGTTCACCGAGCTGCCCTCCTTGATCGGCACGCCTGCTTGACCCTCGTTAGACCACCTCAAGCGGCACCTGGGGGCCGTCCGGCAACTCGACCACGATGGCGTCGTCGGGGTGGATGACACCGTCGGCGCGGACGACGGACATGATGCCGGTCTTGCGTACGACGATGCCGTCGGGGTCGGTGTGGATGACCTCTTTGAGCAGCCCCGGCGTGAACTTGTTGATCTGCTGACACGGGCTGCGCAGCCCGGTGACTTCGACGACGGCATCGGGGCCGATGCGGAGTCGGGTGCCTTGGGGGAGACCCAGGAGGTCGATCCCGCGGGTGGTGACGTTCTCACCCAGCTCACCCGGCTTTACGTCGTACCCGAGCTCCCGAAGCTCGTCATGCAACTCGGCCTGGATGAGGTGCACCTGCCGGAGGTTGGGCCTGGTGGGGTCGAGGCGCTTCGGGTGCCGGTGCTGGATCGTCGCACCCGCGTGGGCGTCACCCTCGACCCCGTGACCCGCGATCACCCGGATCGACGCCACCACCGGCTTGCTGAACCGATGCCCGGAATCCCGGCTGACTCCCACCACGTAAGCGCTCACCCGATCGATTCAAGCAGAACACCTTCGGTACCGCCCCCTGCATCGGTGGCACCGAAGGCGGATCGGTCAGGTGATCTGCAGCAGCTTCTGCGACTCGGCGGCCTCGCGGGAGGCGGCCGCACGCTTCTCGGCCTCCGCCAGCGAGGTGCCGGCGTGCTGCTTCCACCACTCCTGGCCCGCGGCCGGCAGGGTGTCGATCGGGTCGTAGTACTCGTAGGTCCGGTTCAGCGCTTCGGGGTCCTGCTGCTCGATACCGGTGCGGTAGTTCTTCTTCCAGTACGAGATGCCGCGGACCTCGTCGTACTCGGACAGCTGGTGCACCCACCGCTTGCCGACGTACGGGACGTCGCAGACGATGCGCGGCGTGGCGAAGCCGGGCAGGTAGCCGAGGATCCCGTGCTGCAGGTGCTGCGCATCGCGCACCGACACCCGCCAGTGCTCGGAGAACGGGATCATGTCGCACATGTAGAAGTAGTACGGCGTGATGGTCGCGCCGTCGAGCAGTGCGAAACACAGGTCGAGCAGCTGCGGCACGGAGTCGTTCACGCCGCGCATCAGCACGCCCTGGTTGCGGACGTCGCGGATCCCGGCGTCGAACATCGCCCTCGTCGCCTCGGCCACCAGCGGCGTCACCGACTGGGCCGCGTTGACGTGGGTGTGGATGGCGATCATCACCCCGCGCTCGCGGGCGGTCCTGGACACCCGCTCGACCCCGGCGCGGACGTCGTCCGACAGCCAGTGCTGTGGCATGCCCATCAGCGCCTTGGTGGCCAGCCGGATGTCGCGGATGTTCTCGATCTCCAGCAGGTTGGTGAGGAACGCCTCCAACCGCGGCCAGGGCATGTTCGCCACGTCGCCACCCGACACGACCACGTCCCGGACTCCCGGCGTCCGGCGCAGGTAGTCGAGCATGTCGTCGAGCCGGGTCTGCGGCTTGGCCACGAACTTCAGCTTGTCGATCACCGGCGTCGAGTTGCCGACCAGATCCATCCGGGTGCAGTGGCCGCAGTACTGCGGACAGGTCGGCAGCACCTCGGCCAGCACCTTCGTCGGGTAGCGGTGGGTCAACCCCTCCGTGGCCCACATCTCGTGCTCGTGCAGCGAGTCCCGAGTCGCGTGCGGGTGCGACGGCCAGTCGGAACGACGGTCCGAGAACACCGGCAGCATGTAGCGGCGGACCGGGTCCGCGTAGAACGCCTCGGTGTAATCCTCGGCGCCGTGCGGAACGATCGTGTTCAGCATCTGCGGCGGGAGCAGCATCGACATCGTCGCCCGCTCGGCCTGGTCCCGGGTCAGGTCCTCGTAGAACCTCTCCTCGAGCAGGCCGCCCATCACGTCGCGCAACTGCTTCACGTTCTTCACGCAGTGCGCGCGCTGCCACTGCACCGACCGCCACTCGTCGGCGGTGACGTCCTTCCAGCCGGGGATCCGGGTCCAGTCCGGCTCCACCAGCTCAGCCCGCTGGTAGGCGTACGGCTGGCCGGCGAGGTCACGCGGCTCCGGTACTGGCTTCGGTACCTGGAGTTCCGGGCTGATCAGGTCGGTCACGAAGGCCTCCGGGGCTTCAGGGGCGATGCGGTCATATGTGAGGATAGCGATAGAACGTCCTTCAGATCCAACGTTACACCGCAAGAATTCCCGTAGTACTCCGGTTTCAGTAGTAGTTTGCCTGACTTCTCAAGGAGGCCCCGTGTCGTCTAGCCCGGTAGGACTGCACCGTGTGCTCAGCCCGTCCGGCGTGTTGCCGCAGGCGGCGGAGAAACTCGACGCGCGTCCCGAGATCTGGCCGGACGAGGTCCGCATCCTGGTCGAGCGGCTGAATCTGGACGCCGCGTCCTACCGCCAGCTCGCCGAGGCGCACCGCGGCGACGGTACGGCGGTCCGCCGGGCGGTGCTCGACATCGTCGAGGCGCGCGGCAAGATGCAGAACCCGGTCACCGGCTCGGGTGGCATGCTCGTCGGAGTGGTCGACGAGGTCGGCCCGGAGTCGCCGCTCGGCGTCGCCCCGGGGGACCGGGTCGCCACTTTGGTCTCGCTCACGCTCACGCCGCTCCGGATCACCGACGGCCTGAAGGACTGGGACGGCCGCGGCGAGCAGGTCCCGGCGCAGGGTCATGCGATCCTGTTCGCCCGCTCGGTCGTCGCGAAGCTGCCCGACGACCTGAAAGCGGAGCTGTCACTGGCCGTCATGGACGTGTGCGGGGCACCCGCGCTGACCGCCCGCGTGGTCCGCCAGTATGTCGACAAAGGCACAAAACCTGTCGTGTCAGTTATCGGCGGCGCAGGCAAGAGCGGATCGCTGTCGCTGGCCGCGGCCCGGCACGCCGGTGCGGCTCGGACCATCGGCATCGTTCCGGTGCAGCAGGAATTCGACCGGCTCGCGGCCGCGGGCCTGGCCGACATGGTCGCGCTGGCCGACGCCCGCGATCCGGTGGCTCTCGCCGAGGCGGTTGAGCAGGCCGGGGGACCGGCGGACATCACCGTCGTGTGCGTCGACGTGCCGGGGTGCGAGCACGGTGCCGTTCTCGCCACCGCGGCCGGTGGCACGGTGATCTTCTTCTCGATGGCGACGTCGTTCTCCGCCGCCGCGCTCGGCGCGGAAGGCCTGGCCGCGGACGTGACCATGCTGGTCGGCAACGGGTATGTGCCCGGTCATGCGGAGTACGCGCTGGAGCTGTTGCGGGGTGAGCCGGGTGTCCGCGAACTGTTCGAGGGCAGGCTGGCGGAGGATTGAGTCGTGCGCACACTTCTGACGAACGGTTCCGTCTACTCTCCCGCCGACCCGCACGCGACCGCGATCGCGTTCGACGACGGTGTGGTCACCTGGCTCGGTGACGACACCGGCGCCTCGTCGTACTCCGACGGTGCGGACGAGGTGATCGACCTCGACGGCAAGCTGGTCACGCCGGCCTTCGTCGACGCTCACGTCCACACCGCGCAGACCGGCGCGCTGCTGACCGGCCTCGACCTCGCGGGTACGACGTCGCTCACCGAAGCACTCGACAAGCTCGCGTCCTTCGCCCGAACGCTGCCCGCCGACGCGGTGATCGACGGCGCAGGCTGGGACGAGACGAAATGGCCGGAAGGTCGCCCGCCGACGGCCGGGGAGCTGGATCGCGCGGCCGGCGGCCGCATGGTGTACCTGTCCCGCGTCGACGGTCACTCCGGAGTGATCTCGTCCACTCTCGTGCCGACCGCGCAAGGCGACGGGTACGACGCCAGCGGCCGGGTGGAGCGGGACGCGCACCACGCGGTGCGAGACGCGCTGAGCGAACTGATCGGCCCGGACCAACGGCGTCAGCACATCGAGGCCGCGCTGAAGGCGATGGCAGCGAAGGGGATCGGCGCCTTCCACGAGCTGGCGGCGCCGCACATCGGACCGCTCTGGGAACTGCCGCTGGTCCGCTCGGTCGCCGACGAGCTCGGCCTCTCGGCCACGCTGTACTGGGGTCAGCCGGGCGTCTTCGAGCACGTCGAGACCTACGGGCTCGCGGGTCTCGCCGGTGACCTCAACGCCGACGGCGCGCTCGGTTCCCGGACGGCGGCTCTGCGCGAGGCGTACGCCGATCGCGCGGATCACCGCGGCCATGCGTACCTGACGGCCGAGGAGATCGCCGAGCACGTCATCGCCTGCACCGAGCGGAACGTGCAGGCCGGCTTCCACTGCATCGGCGACCAGGCACTCGACAACATCGCCCGCGGTTTCGAGCTCGCCGCCGAGAAGGTCGGCGTCCAGGCACTCGTTGCCGCGCGCCACCGCCTCGAGCACGTCGAGATGGTGGATGACGCCGTGATCGCGACGCTGGCCCGGTGTGGGGTGGTCGCCAGCGTCCAGCCGATGTTCGACGCACTCTGGGGCGGTCCGGACGGCATGTACGCCGAGCGGGTCGGCGATCGGTGGCAGGGCATGAACCCGTTCGGTTCGCTGGCCCGCGCGGGCGTCGTACTGGCGTTCGGTTCGGACTCGCCGGTGACCGAGCTCGGCGGGTGGGCAGCCGTGCGGGCGGCCGCGTTCCACCACGAGAAGGCGGAGCGGATCACCGTGCGGGCCGCGTTCCAGGCGCACACCCGCGGTGGTTGGCGGGCGGCCGGGATCGACGACGCCGGTGTGCTCGCGCCCGGTACGGCCGCGACGTACGCGATCTGGCAGACCGATGCGGACCTCGTCGTACAAACGCCGGACGAGCGTGTGGCCGCGTGGTCGACGGACCCGCGGGCCGGGGTGCCGGTGCTGCCGGACCTCAGCGACGGGACGCCGACGTGTGTGCGGACCGCTGTCGGCGGCCGCGTGATCTACGAATCCGAAGGATGGTCGCGGTGACGCGTGCGGTGAAGAAGCTCGACCTCGATCCGGTCACCATCCGGAAGGCGCGCAGCCTGGCCCGGAAAGCGGGCCGGCCGATCGTCAACCTGGCCCGGCAGCACACGACGGTGTCGGTCGAGCGTGCGGTCCTGCGGTTGGCCGGGCTGACCGGCGCGGACACGGACGGGATTCCATGGGTCAACCGGCTCGCGGACACCGTCCGTGCGGACGTCGGGCTCGAGCATGGACTCGCGCTGCCGGTCTGGGACGCGCTGGTGCGTGGCGAGGCCGAGGACCTGAGCGTCCTGGCGCAGAAGGCGGCAACGGGGTCGGTGACGTTCCGGGTGCCTGAGGGACGAGACGCCGTCCGGGCTCGGGCCGCGTCGCGGAAGGCGGCGGCGGCCGGGCTGAAGCGGATCGACGCGCGGCGGCGCGAGCGGGACCGGCTGATCAAGCGGCACGGTGACCCGGAGCAGCGGCCGTGGATCTACCTGATCGTTGCCACCGGCGACATCTACGAGGACATCCCGCAGGCGCAGGCGGCCGCGCGGGAGGGTGCTGACATCATCGCGGTGATCCGGTCGACCGGCCAGTCGCTGCTCGACTATGTGCCCGAGGGAGCAACCCGCGAAGGGTTCGCCGGCACGTACGCGACGCAGGAGAACTTCCGGCTGATGCGGACCGCGCTGGACGAGACCTCGAAGGAGCTCGGCCGGTACGTGCGGCTGACGAACTACGCGTCCGGGCTGTGCATGCCGGAGATCGCGACGCTGGCCGGTCTCGAACGGCTGGACATGATGCTGAACGACTCGATGTACGGAATCCTGTTCCGCGACATCAACCCGATCCGGACCTTTGTCGACCAGCGGTTCAGCCGGCAGATCCACGCCCGCGCCGGGATCATCATCAACACCGGCGAGGACAACTACCTGACCACCGCGGACGCGGTCGAGGCCGCGCACACGGTGACGGTCTCACAGCTGCTGAACGAGTACTTCGCCAAGGAGGCCGGACTCGAGGACTGGCAGCTCGGCCTCGGGCACGCGTTCGAGATCAACCCGGATCTGCCCGACTCGTTCCGGCTCGAGCTCGCGCACGCGATGCTGGCCCGGCAGCTGTTCCCGGACGCGCCGCTGAAGTGGATGCCGCCGACCCGGCACATGACCGGCGACGTGTTCCGCGGCTACCTGCTGGACGGTTTCTTCAACCTGGTCGGTGCGATGACCGGGCAGGGCATCCTGCTGGTCGGCATGATGACCGAGGCGGTGGTGACGCCGTGGATCTCCGACCGCGACCTGGCCCTGCAGAACGTCCGCTACGTGATGGGTGCCGCCGGCAACCTTCATGAGGACTTCCGGCCGGCGCCGGACGGGTTCATCGCCCAGCGCGCCCGGCAGGTGCTGGCCGAATCGGTCGAGCTGCTGGAGGAGATCGTCGACGACGGCCTGCTGAACGCGATCGGCGACGGCACCTTCGGACTGATGAAGCGCCCGCAGGACGCCGGCCGCGGCCTCGACGGTGTCGCCAAGCGAGCCGGCACCTACTACAACCCGGCGATCGAATTGTTGGAGGAGGACCGGTGAGCATCATCCGGCCGTACGGCGACACGACGGGTGACGGGATGGTGCAGCTGTCGTTCACGCTGCCGATCCCGCACGACAAGCGGGCCGAGGGCGCCGCCGTGCAACTGGCGAACAAGATGGGCATGGACCCGGCGCTGGTCGTGCACGCCAAGGCGGTGGGACCGGACTTCACCTTCTTCGTGGTCTACGGCCCGGTGAACCACCTGGTCGACACCAGCAAGGTCGAGGTGATCGAGCGCGACTACCCGCTGCTGTCGCCGAAGGAGGTCAACCTCGCGATCCGCAAGACGTTGCGCCGCCGGCTGACCATCGTCGGCGCGTGTATCGGCACCGACGCGCACACGGTCGGGATCGACGCGATCATGAACATCAAGGGCTTCGCGGGGGAGAAGGGCCTGGAGTACTACCGCGAGCTGAAGGTGGTCAACCTCGGCGCCCAGGTCGCCGTACCGGAGCTGGTCCGCCGGGCGAAGGCGGAGAAGGCGGACGCGATCCTGGTGTCGCAGGTGGTCACCCAGCGGGAGGCGCACGTGCTGAACACGAAGGAGATGTCGGCCGCGTTCCGGGAGGCGTACCCCGAGGACGCCCGGCCGGTGTTGGTTGCCGGCGGCCCCCGTTTTACCGAGCAGATGGCCGCCGATCTCGGGGTGGACCGGGTGTTCGGCCGCGGCACCACACCGGGCGAGGTGGCCAGCTACCTGGTCGACGCACTGGTGACCAGGCGAACCCCGCAACGAAAGAGTGCGTGAAAAGGTGTCAAAGGCAACTATCGGGCTGTCCGTGACGCACCGGCGCTATGTGCCGTACAGCCATGCGCACTACGCCGGGAACCTGGTCGACGGTGCCTACGTGCTCGGGCTGTTCGGCGACGTGGCGACCGAGGTCTGCATCCAGGCCGACGGCGACGAGGGGTTGTTCGCCTCCTACTCGGACGTCCAGTTCCTGCAGCCGTTGCGGGCCGGTGACGTGGTGGAGGTGACGGCGACGATCACCCGGGTCGGAAACCGGAGCCGGGAGCTCGAGTTCAGTGCCTCGGTGGTCTGCCGGGGCCGGCCGGACGTGTCCGGGTCGGCGGCCGAGGTTTTGGCCGAGCCCCTGGTGATCACCCGCGCCATCGGGACGGTCGTCGTACCGGTTGGGTGACGGTTGGTTGCCGTGGGTAACGGTCACTTGGAGTGCCGATACGGCTCTGTAATGTGACTCCACTGAGACTTCCTCATTTCCCCTGCAGGGCGGGCGAAGTGTTACAACGGCCTCAAGGAGGGGCTGGAGAGGTTGACACCATCGCCGTCAGCGAGCATCGTTTTGGGGGTCGTCATATCCCGTTTTATCAACGGTTACACGAAGTTCGGCCACCGGATGATCCCGCGACGCTGACCAGGCCAGTGCCAGGCTTGAGTCGACGGGGGCTGAGATCGCCGGTGGTTAGCCCCCCGCGGGGCAGAGGTGGAAGAGGCTCGGCGGCCAGTAGACAACAGCCGGACGGTTCGCAGCCAGCGCATCGGCGGTTGGTCCGAAGGCGCGCCGAGCCTCTTTCCTGTTGCGGCCCGTCCAGAGTTGGCTGAGGTCCTCTCACTTCCTCGCCCGGTGCTGATATTCCTTCACTTTCCGCAATCGGTGCTGATCGGCTTACCGACCGGATACATTTGCTTGTCCGGCACGTTGTACGGTCGTGCAACCGGCGTCGGCCGGGACAGTGAGGACAAGGGGTACCGAGTGGACCGGTTGAAGGCGCTGGGGCGGGTCCTCCCGAGGGTGGCCGTGGCCGTGGTCGCGGGCGTGCTGCTTGGATTCGCCTTCGAACCGCACGACTACCCCTGGCTGACGGTCGTCGCCGTACCGCTGTTCCTGGCCGCCCTCAACGGCGTCTCGGCCAAGGCCGGGTTCCTGATCGGCGCCGGCTTCGGCATCACCTATTACTTGGTCCTGGTGCCGTGGTTGAGCGTCATCGGTGGTGACGCCGCGATCGCGCTGGCGATTCTGGAGGGACTCTTCTACGCGGTCTTCGGGGCGTTCGCGACGCAGGTGCTCAAGCTGAAGCTGTGGCCGCTGTGGATCCCGTGCCTGTGGGTGGCGACCGAGTTCGCGACCGCGTCGATCCCGTTCGGTGGGTTCCCGTGGGGCCGGCTGGCGTGGGCGTTCGCCGACTCGCCGCTGGGCAAGTTGGCGTCGCTGGTCGGCATCCCCGGCCTGAGCTTCGTGATCGCCGTCCTCGGTGTCTTGGTGTACGCCGTCCTGCGGCCGAAGAGCGCGCTCAAGCTCCGGGCCGTCGCGCTGGTCGCCGGCGTCGCGATCGTCGGCGGGAGTGCGCTGATCAACCTGTCGACCGAGGGCAACGGCAAGGTGGTGACGGCCGCGATGGTGCAGGGCAACGTCCCGGGCAAGGGGCTGGAGTTCCTCGGCCGCGCCCGGACCGTCACCCGCTACCATCTGAACGCCACCCTCGAACTGCAGCAGCGAGTCCAGGCGGGCACGGAAGACAAGCCGGACATCGTCATCTGGCCGGAGAACTCCACCGACATCGACCCGTTCAAGGACCCCGAGACCAAGGCCGACATCGAGGAAGCGGTCAGGGCCGTCGACGTGCCGATCCTGGTCGGCGCCGTCCTCGAAGGCCCTGGCCCGAACGAGCGCCAGACCACGGGCGTCGTCTGGGATCCGGTCAAGGGACCCGGGCAGATCTACGCGAAGCGGCACCCGGTGCCCTTCGGGGAGTACATCCCGTTCCGCGAGCAACTGCTGCCCTACATCAAGCGCCTGGAGATGGTCGGCCGGCAGACCGCGCCCGGCACGGTGCCCGGTGTGCTGCCGATCGGGGGAGTCACCTACGGCGACGTGATCTGCTTCGAGGTCGCGTACGACGACGTGGTCGAGGACGTGATGAAGGGCGGCGCCCAGATCCTCGTCGTACAGACGAACAACGCGACGTACGGCGGCACCGGTCAGCCCGAGCAGCAGTTCGCCATCACCCGGATGCGCGCGATCGAGACCGGCCGGACCGTGCTGATCGCGTCGACCAGCGGGATCTCCGGCGTGATCCGACCGGACGGCACGGTGGAGCACAAGTCGTCACAGTTCGTGCCGGATGTGTATGTCGCCTCCGTTCCGGTCCGCGATACCCATACGCTGGCCACCACACTCGGCGGCTGGCCGCAGTGGATCTTGACCGGCCTGGGGATCCTGGCCGTGGTCCTCGCGCTGGTGGCTCGCCGCCGGCGGGCGGACAGCGGCCCGCAGACCCCGCCGGCGCCCACGCGCAGCCGCGAAAAGGTCCCGGCCTGAGTCAACAGGCCGGCTCGGACCCGGTGACAGAGTCGTCACCGGAGGCAGGAGTAGTCGCAGCGTGAGCACCCCCTTCGCGGATCTCGGCCGGATCCTGGTCATCATCCCGACGTACAACGAAGCCGAGAACATCGAGCCGATCGTCAGCCGGCTGCGCGACGCCGTACCGGAGGCGGACGTGCTGGTCGCCGACGACAACTCGCCGGACGGCACCGGCGACCTGGCCGACAAGCTGGCCGCCAACGACGCTCACGTGCATGTCCTGCACCGCAAGGGCAAGGAGGGCCTCGGCGCCGCGTACATCGCCGGCTTCCGCTGGGGCATCGAGCGCGAGTACGGCGTACTCGTCGAGCACGACGCGGACGGTTCGCACCAGCCGGAGCAGCTGCCCCGGCTGCTGACCGCGCTGCGGGACGCGGACCTCGTCCTGGGGTCGCGGTACGTGCCGGGCGGCGCCGTCCAGAACTGGCCGAAGTCGCGCGAGATCCTCAGCCGGGGCGGGAACGTCTATACCCGGCTGGCGCTCGGCGTACCGCTGAAGGACGCCACCGGCGGGTATCGCGCGTTCCGGCGCGCAACACTGGAGGGGATCGGGCTGGACGAGGTCGCCTCGGCGGGCTACTGCTTCCAGGTCGATCTGGCGTGGCGGGCGATCAAGGCCGGGTTCCGGGTGGTCGAGGTGCCGATCACGTTCGTCGAGCGGGAACGCGGTCAGTCGAAGATGTCGCGGTCCATCGTGATCGAGGCGATGGCCCGGGTCGGACGCTGGGGACTGGCGCATCGCGCTCGGCAGGTCCGGGACTTGGTCAGGAAGGGATGAACATGCCGTGGTTCGTGGCACTCGCGCTGCTGGTGGTGCCGATTCTGGAGATCTACGTGATCATCCAGATCGGCCAGGTGATCGGCGGCTGGCCGACGGTCGGGCTCTTGCTGGTGGAGAGTGCGCTCGGTGCCTGGCTGATCAAGCGCGAGGGCCGGCGGGCTTGGAACGCTCTCCAGAACGCCCTGCAGACCGGGAAGATGCCCGGCCGGGAGCTGTCGGACGCCGCCCTGGTCCTGGTCGGCGGCACGCTGCTGCTCACGCCCGGGTTCGTCACGGATGTCTTCGGCTTCTTCTTCGTGCTGCCGTTCACCCGCCCGCTGGCGCGTCGTGGGCTGTCGGCGTTCCTGAGCCGCCGGCTGACGACTCAGCTGGGCGGCGCGAACCTCACCGGCTTCATCCCGGGCGCCGGGCCGACAGGTCCGACCGGTCCGACGACGGCCCGGCCCGGACCGGCCGCGGGCGACGTGATCCAGGGCGAGGTCATCGACCCGGACCCGAAGAAGCCGTAGCGCCGAACGGGCCGTTGAGCGCCAGCTCGGCGAAGCGTTCGGCCATCCGCTGGTGGGTCGGCCCGTCGGGGTGGAGGTCGTCGGGCAGCGGCAGCTCGGCGTTGTCGGCCGGCCCGTAGAGGTCGCGGCCGTCGAGGTAATGCAGGTTCGGGTCCTCGGCGGCTCGCTGACCCACGATGCGGGCCAGTTCGTCCCGGATGACGTTGAGCGTCAGTTTCCCGGCCGGTACGTCGGCCGGGTCGCCGGTAGCGGCGAACCGCAGTTCGCCTCGGCTCAGCGCGTCCAGGTCCCACGTGGCCGGGCCCGGGGTGTCCTCGTGCATCGGGCAGAGGATGGGGGAGACGACCAGGAGTGGGGTGGTGGGATGGCCCTCGCGGATGATGTCCAGGAAGCCGTGCACGGCGGGGCCGAAGGCACGTCGGCGCATCACGTCGGTGTTCACCACATTGATGCCGAGCTTCACGCTGATCAGGTCGGCGGGTAGGTCCCGCAGCGTGCGGGCGACGAACGGCTGGAGCAGCGCACTGCCGCCGAAGCCGAGGTTGATCGGCTCGACGCCGGCGAGTGAGGCAGCGTGAACGACCCAGGTGCCGGTGGGGCTGGTCGCGTTCGAACCATGGCTGATCGAGCTCCCGTGATGCACCCAGATCCGCCGCCCGGAGCCGGCGACCGGCTCGATCGGCGCATCGGTGCGCAGGGCAACGAGTTCGGTGGTCTCGGTGTGTGGCAGCCAGATCTCGATTGTCTTTTGGTCACCCGACAACCCGCTGACCTGCACGGTTCCGATCTCACCGGGTCGCTGTGAGATCGCTCCGGTGGTGATATCGATGGTCAGTACGTTCCCGCCGGGCACTGTCGCCTGGTCGACCAGCTTCCCGTCGACGAGTACGTCGTACACCCCATCCGGTGTAGGCGGCGCACCGGTGTAGACCCGCTTGGTCGGCCGTACCTCCAGCTCGACAGCGGTAGCCCGGGTGCTGAACACCAACCGCACCCCGGACGGCTGCGACTCCACCATCTCCAACTGCGGATCGTCGTACTGCCGCCGCGCCCACGCGGGTAACCGATGCGGCAACAACCCGACCTCGGTCGGTTCCAGCTCCAGCGCGCCGCGCAACAGCTCGAGTGTGATGGGTGTGGTGATCCAGTTCTGCATCGGCCCAGTATGGACGGGCGCCTTGAGGTCGGCCCCGGTCGACGAAACCTGTCCTTGAGGTTGTGCCGTGTCGTGGTGCCGGAGGCTGAACCTTGACCTGAGGTCGAGCCATTCCTGGCTGAACCGCTACCTGAGCTTGTGACGGCGACACACCGTGATGTGTGAACGCTCGATGACAGGGCGTCACAACGGTGCTGTCAGGTGCGTACATGTGGCTCGGGCATGCCAAAATGGGAATGATCCGGGCCGGCCGACCGTTGGCACGGATGACAATCTCGGAGGTTTGACATGTCTAATCGCGTACTGCGTGGTTCGGGGCTGGGTGGGGTCAGCTTCGAGGACGACCGTGGTGTCGAGTTCGCGCCGCGCCAGATGATCACGTACGACTGCCCCCGCGGCCACGTGGTCGAGGTCACGATGGCGCACGACGCCGAGGTGCCCGCGGTCTGGGAGTGCCCGCACTGCGGCAGCGAGGCCGCCCGGTCCACCGGAGAGAAGCCGGAGCCGAAGCAGGAGAAGCCGGCCCGTACGCACTGGGACATGCTGCGCGAGCGCCGTAGCATCTCCGAGCTCGAGGAGCTCCTCGCCGAGCGCGTCGAGCTGCTCCGCAAGGGCGAGATCGGCCCCGCCCACCTGCACCGCACCAAGCGCACCGCCTGACAGACCTCGAACGGGCCCTTACCGCAATGGCGCGGTAGGGCCCGTTTCGTGCGTCTGGTCACGTTGATGCGTTGTGGGTGCGCTCGGACCGGCGCTTCTGCGCGTCCTGTACAGCTGGGGACCTCAGTGGCGCTGTGGGTGCGGATTGGGGGTATCGTTCGAGGTATCACACCGCTGCGATTCGGAGCGGCGTGTTGGGCTGCCATAGACCCGGCGGCGCTCCGGTGGAGTGTTATTGCAGGGAGGCGGGCCCATGTTCACACGCGCTGTGGATCATCAGCCCCCTGCGGCCGGCAGTTACCGCCCCAGTTCAAGTTCGCCCGCGACGGGCGTGGTGGTGGCTGTCACCACCCGCCGGCTTCCCACCAGATCACCAGCCGGAGCCGCCGATGGATCTCCGGTGATCAGCTGATCAGTGGGTTGGCCTTGGTTGGCGATGTGGAGTGGGAAGGCGGTGTGGTCAGGTGTCATCGTTGCGGGTTCGGCAGATCCTGGCCGACATCATGGGCACCGAGACAGCCGGGCTCCCGGAGCGGCTGTGCCGCGCTTGTGCGGTGGCGATACCGGTCAGCGGAGTGGGGTTGGCGTTGGTGACCGCGACCGGCCACGGCGGCACCATCACGGCCACGGACGGGCCGGCCGCGGTGATGGAGGATCTCCAGGCGACTCTCGGCGAGGGCCCGTGCGTGGACGCGTCGCACGACGGGCACCCGGTGCTGCAATCCGACCTGGCCGCCACTGGGGCGGCAAGGTGGCCGGGCTTCACCGCCGCCGCCCTCCAAGCAGGTATCGCTGCCGTGTTCGCGTTTCCACTGCAGGTCGGTGCGATCCGGCTCGGAACGCTCGACCTGTACCGCGACGCGACCGGGCCGCTGGACCGGCCCCAGTTGGCCGAGGCGCTGGCCTTCGCCGAGGCGGCCACCACGATCTTGCTGCACCTGCAGGACGGGGTACCGTCGGGTCAGCCGCTGCACCCCGAGCTGGCCGAGGCCGTCGAGAGCCGCCGTGAGGTTCATCAAGCGACCGGGATGATCACCGTGCAGGCCGGGGTCGGCTTGGCCGAGGCAATGCTGCTGCTCCAGGCCTACGCCTACAGCAGCGAACGATCTCTGCTCGACGTAGCCAAGGACGTGGTGGCCCGGCAGCTACGCTTCCCGCCCGAAGACGATCATCATGAATAGACACGACCCGGTCACGGGACACGATCACGTCAGGAAAGAGAGTGCCATGAGCAGGGAGCAGCGACTGGCCGGCGTGTTCGTCGAGCTCGCCGACACCCTCGTCGACGACTTCGACATGATCGAGTTCCTGCACACGCTCACCGAACGCAGCGTCGAACTGCTGCACGCCGACGCGGCCGGCCTCATTCTGGCCGACCCACGGGACCAGCTGCACGTGCTGGCCTCCACCACCGACCAGGCCCGAGTGCTGGAGCTGTTCGAGCTGCAGAACTCCGAAGGACCCTGCCTGGACTGCTTCACCACCGGGCAGCCAGTCGTGAACATCGACCTGGCCGAGGTCGAGACCCGCTGGCCGCGCTTCCAGGCAGCGACCACCGCGGCCGGTTTCCGCTCCGTGCACGCCCTGCCGCTGCGGCTGCGCGGACAGGTCATCGGGGCGATGAACCTGTTTTGCCGGAACCAGACCAGCCTGAGCGACGACGACCTCGCGGTGGGCCAAGCTTTGTCGGACGTCGCCACCATCGGTCTGCTGCAGGAACGCACCGTCCGCCGCGGCGAGATCATCGCCGAACAACTCCAGGGTGCGCTGAACAGCCGCATCCTCATCGAACAGGCCAAAGGAGTACTGGCCGAGCGAGCCGGTATCGGCGTGGACGCGGCCTTCGCCGTCCTGCGCACCTACGCGCGCCGCAACGAACGCCACCTCAGCGCCGTCGCCGCCGCCGTGATCGACGGCTCCCTGGACTTGACCCTGTCGCCTCCCATCGAGCACAGGAAGTAGCGACAGTCTCCCCTGTGCTGGCTGTGCCGGCTGGAGGCCTGCAAACTGGTCGGGCGAGGCTTCGAGCCTGACGAGACGAGCTGCGCGCCGATGGTGGGAAGCTGGTTGATTTGACCCGGGTTGTTGCCGAGGTCAGATGAGGGTGGGTTGGGTGTTGCCGGCTTCGGTGATGCCGCGGCGCATGTCGACGCGGGACAGCAGCACCAGGCCGACGACGAAGAACAGGCCGAGGGCGACGATGGCCGGACGGTAGGAGCCGGTGATCTGGTGGACCAGGCCGAAGACGAGCGTGCCGAGCCACGACGTGCCGCGCTCACCGGCCTGGTAGAGCGAGAAGTACTCGGCCTCCCGCCCCGCCGGGATCAGCTGGCTGAAGGCGGAGCGGGACAGCGCCTGGGTGCCGCCGAGGACGACGCCGATCGCCACACCCATCGCGAGGAACGGCACGATCTGCCGGGCCGGGAGCAGGAAGCCGGCGATCACGATCAGCATCCAGAACACCAGCCCGCCCATGATGGTCCGCTTGGTGCCGAAGCGCCGCGCGAACCGCCCGAACGCCAGCGCACCGAAGAACGCGACGAACTGCACCAGCAGGATGGTCGCGATCAGCACCTGCGTCTCGAACCCGAGCTGCTTCTCCCCGTACGTCGAGGAGACCGAGATGACCGTCTGGATCCCGTCGTTGAAGAACAGGTACGCGATCAGGAACAGCAGCGTCATCGGGTAGGTCCGCATGTGCCTCAACGTCGCCGCCAGCTGGCCGAAGCTCTGCCGGACCAGACTGCCGCTGCGCACCGGTACGACGTGGGTCGGCGGCCGGTTGCGCAGCTTCACGAACGGGATGAAGGTGAACGCACCCCACCACAGCCCGGCGGACAGCAGGCTGAGGCGGACCGCCGCACCCTGGCTGAGGCCGAGCGCCTCGTGGGCGGTGACCACGGCCAGGTTGATCGTGAGCAGGATGAAGCCGCCGAGGTAGCCGAAGGCCCAGGCGCGGGACGAGACGTCGTCCCGGTCGTCCGGGCCGGTGATGTCGATCAGGATCGAGTCGTAGACCACCAGAGACGAGCCGAGACACAGGTTGCCGATGAACAGCAGCAGCGCGCCGAGCTCCCAGCGACCGCCGCCGACGAACACCATGCAGCAGGCGGCGAGCGCGCCGGACCAGGCGAAACCGCACATCAGCAGCTTCTTGCGCTCCAGCCGGTCCGCGATCGCGCCCACCACGGGCAGGAACAGCGCCGACACCAGGGTCGCGACGGTGACGACGTAGAAGGCGAGCGAACCGGGAGAGATGCCCAGCCCGAGGACGTCGAGGTTGGTGTGGCAGGGCCTGTCCGTCGTACCGACGTATCCGCAGGCGGCGGTCTCGGCGACCGAGGTCAGGTACGGCGCGAACAGCACCGTGCCGACGGTGGTGACGTAACCGGAGTTGGCCCAGTCGTAGAGGCTGAAACCCCAGTACTCACGCTTGTCGACCGCCGCCGGGGCGGAGAGAAGTCCCATGCGCAGGAGTTTGTCAGGTCAGAGGGACGAACCGACGGACCCGCGGATAACACTTCAGTGCCACTGGCCCCGTTCGATCAGGACGTCGCGCAGCAGGTCCGTCCGGTCGGTGATCAGCCCATCCGCACCGGCGTCGAGGAGCTGGTGCATGTCGGCCGGGTTGTCGACGGTCCAGACGTGCACCTGCTTGCCCAGGGCATGCGCCCGCTTCATCAGTCCGGGGGTGAGCACGCGGAGCCGGCCATAGCGCTCCGGGATCTGCAGACAAGCACCACCCGACTTCAGCGGAATCGGCAGGAACCGGATCAGCGCGGTCTCCCAGTCGCCGTACCCGGTGCACAGACTCGGCCCGAGCTCGCGACGGATACGCCGTACCCGGGACTGGGAGAACGAGGAGACGCAGACCCGGTCGATCGCGTTGGCGGCCCGGAGGACGGCGGCCGCCGGTCGCAGACCGTTCTCGGCCTTGATGTCGAGGTTGAACCTGGTCTGCGGGAAGTGCTCGAGCAGCTCGTCCAGGCGGGGGATCGGCTCGTTCCCGTTGATCTTCGCCTTGCTCACCTCGGACCAGGGCAGCTCCGCGACCACGCCGGTCCGGTCGGTGACCCGGTCCAGCCGGCTGTCGTGGAAGGCGATGACGACCCCGTCGCTGGTCGCGTGCAGGTCGGTCTCGAGGTAGCGATAGCCGAGTTTCACCGCGTGCTCGAAGGCGCGCAGCGAGTTCTCGTAGCCGACGTTGTCCGGGTGCAGCGCGCCGCCACGGTGGGCCATCGCGATCGGCCCGTCGTGGTCGAGGTAGGGATACACGACTGGAAGTATGTACCGTTTGGGTGGTGACGGTACTCAGCCCACGCCCCGATCTGTGGACCCTCGACCCCGATGTCCTGCACCTGAACCACGGTTCGTACGGCGCTGTGCCGCGGCGTACCCAGGACGTCATGGCCGCCTTGCGCGCCGAGACCGAGGCCAATCCGATGCTCTGGTTCCGTTCGGTCGCCGCCCGGCTGACCACGAGCCGGCTCGCGTTGGCGTCGTACCTGCGGACCGACCCGTCCGGCTTCGCGCTCGTGCCGAACGCCAGTGCCGGGGTGACTGTCGCGCTCGCGACCCTGCCGATCCCCGCGGGCAGCCGGATCGTCCTGACCAACCACGCGTACGGCGCGGTGCGGTACGCCGCCGAGCGGTTCGCCCGGGCCAACCAGGCCGAGGTGGCCGTGGTCGACGTACCGCTGGAGGCTGACGACGAGACCGTGGCCTCACTGATCGAGCCAACTCTGGACGGGGCCGCCGTACTGATCGTGGACCAGATCAGCTCGGCGACGGCGATGGTGTTCCCGATCGGTGCGCTGGTCTCTTTGTGCGCGGAGTACGGCGTTCCGATCGTGGTGGATGGTGCGCACGCGCCCGGGCTGATCGACGCCCCGGCCGCCGACGGGGCCGACTTCTGGACGGGCAACTTCCACAAGTGGCCGGCCTCGCCGCGGGCGACGGCCGGTCTCGTGGTCGCGGAGAAGTGGCGTACGGCGACCCTGCCGCTGATCGTGTCGTGGTCCGAGAACGACGAGCGCCTGCCGGAGCGGTTCGACGTACAGGGGACGTACGACTACGTGCCCTGGATCGCGGCGCTCGAGTCGCTGCGGGTCCTGGACGAGCTCGAATGGCCGGTACGCCGCTCGCAGTTGAGCGACCTGGTCGACGAAGGCGCTCGCGTGGTGGCGAAAGCGCTCGGGACCGGAATCGCCGAGGTGGTGCGTCCGGCGGCGACGATGCGGCTGGTCGAGTTGCCGTCGAGCGTCGACCTCACCGACGCCGAGGGATTGAAGATGCGCGTGTCCCGGGAACTGAAGGCGGAGATCACGCTGACCGGATTCGACGGCCGCGGATTCATCCGGCTGTCCGCGCACGCCTACAACTCACTGCCGGACTACGAGGAACTGTCGGAACGGTTGCCTAGAGTCCTCGCGTGAATGACATCCGAGGCTCGTACGACACCGTTGCCGCCGACTACCACGAAATCCTCAAGGACAACCTGAAGGACAACCCGTACGACCGGGCCGCGCTCAACCTCTTCGCCGAGCTCGTCCCGGCCGGACCGGTCGGTGACCTCGGCTGCGGTCCCGGACGGATCACGACGTACCTCGCCGGGCTCGGACTGGATGCCTTCGGCATCGACCTCTCGCCGGAGATGGTCGCGCTCGCGCGGTCGACGTACCCGGAGCTCCGTTTCTCGGTCGGGACGCTGTTCGAGCTCGAGCTGAAGGACGACGAGCTGGCCGGAGCGCTCGCGTGGTACTCACTCGTCCACACCCCACGCTCGGATCTCCCAGCGGTGTTTGCTGAGCTCCATCGGGTGGTGCAGCCCGGCGGCTATCTTCTGCACGCCTTCAAGGTGGGCGATGGTGTGCACCACCTGTCGAATGCCTACGGTCACGATCTCGACCTGGACGTGTACTGGTACGACCCGGCCGACATTACCGGTCTCCTGAGCGACGCGGGCTTCACCGAGGTCGCCACCCTCACCCACGCGCCCCTGGACTACGAGAAGCAGCCCCAGGCGTACGTCCTGGTCCGCAAGGCGTGAGTCCGCGAGCCGGAGGACGCAGGGGATCGCGCCTGGATCGCGCGCGACGCCCTGCGTCCGTGACCAGCCTCAGCCCTTGATGGCGCCGGACGTCATGCCGGCGACGATCTGGCGGTTGAAGAAGAGGAACATGATCAGCGGCGGGATCGTGATCAGCAGGATGTTCATGAACAGCAGGTTGTATTGGGTGCTGAACTGACTCTGGAAGTTGTAGAGGGTCAGCTGGACGGTCGCGTTCTGGTCGCCGGGCAGGAAGTACAGCGGGTTGACGAAGTCGTTGAACACGGCGACGGACTGCACCACGACGACGGTGATGATGACGGATCTGAGCAGCGGGAAGATCACCTGGAAGAACAGCCGCAACGGCCCGGCCCCGTCGATGATCGCGGCCTCGTCGAGCTCGCGGGGGATGGTCGCGACGAAGGCCCGGAACAACAGGATGCAGAACGACAGCCCGAACGCGATCTCGATCAGGATCAACCCCGACATGGTCCGGAACAGCCCGAGCTTCTGCAGCACCCAGATCGTCGGTACGACGGCCGGCGGGATGATCAGACCGGACAGCACCAGGAAGTTGATGAACGGGTTCCACCGGCTCTTGCGCCGCTGCAGCACGAAGCCGGCCATCGCGGCCAGCACGACCATGCCGGCCACACTGGCGACGGTCAGGATCGTGCTGTTGATGAAGGCGATCACCAGCATGTAGTCGCGGGCCTCGAGCACCTCGATGAAGTTCTGCACGATCCGGAACTGGTGCGGCCAGGCGAAGTCGAGGTCCGCGGCCTGCTGCCGGTCCTTCACCGCGGTCAGCGCGATGAAGGCGAACGGGATGACGAACACCACGATCGACGACACGATCGCGACCGCGCTGAGCAGGTAGCTCCGGCCCGGTCTGTGGTTGACGAGTTCGGCGGTGCTCACAGGTTCACCTCCTTGCGGTTGAGGAACCAGTTCAGCGGCAGGACGATGGCGGTGACGACCAGGAACAGGATCACGTTGCCGGCCGTCGACAGGCCGTAGAACCCAGCCTGGTACTGCTTGTAGATCACCGACGAGATCACGTCCGAAGTGAACCCGGGACCGCCGCGCGTCATCGCCCAGATGAGCTCGAACGACCGCAGGCCGCCGATCAGGGACAAGATGATCACGGTGACGGTGGCCGGCCGGGACAGCGGCAGCACGATCCGGCGGAACGACTCCCACGCCCCGGCCCCGTCGACTCGCGCGGCCTCCATGTACTCCCGCGGGATCGACACGATCCCGGCGATGTAGATCAGCGTCGCCAGCCCGACGCCCTTCCACACGTCGACGAGGGCGATCGACAGCAGCGCCCACTTCGGGTCGGTCAGCCACCCGGGTCCGTCGATGCCGACCACGCTCAGCGCACCGTTGATGATGCCGCGTTCGGGATTCATCAGCACCGTGAAGGTGATGCCGACACCGATGGTGCTGACCAGTACCGGGAAGAAGACCACCGACCGCAGGTATCCGCGCCCGACGATCCGCGACGTCAGCAGTACGGCGAGCAGCAACCCGAGCACCACCTTCGACCCCGACGTCACCACCGCGAAGATCAACGTGTTGGTGAAGCCTTTGATCAGGGCCGGCTCCTGGAAGAACATGACGAAGTTGTCGAGCCCGATGAACTTCGAGTCGAACAGCGTCCACCGGGTCAGGCTGTAGTAGAAGGACGCGAACGTCGGCACCAGGAACAGCACGCTGTAGATCAGCGCGGTGGGCAGGTAGAACCAGAACGAGTACGGCGTGTAGAACTTCCCCCCGGCCGCGGATGCGGCCGGGGTCGAGTCACTGCGCGCGTGGGGCTTCACCGAGGTGGTGGTCATGGAGCCTCCCTGCCTGGAAGCATCGACACAGTCACCAACCCGCCAGTCCGAGTTGCTGCGCCTGCTTCTTCACATCCTCGTCGTACCGCGCCGCGCCGTCCTTGGCCTTGCGGATGCCGGATCCGACCTCGACGGTGATCTGCTCCAGCGACGGGCCCTTCACCGGCGAGAGGAACTCCAGCGCCAGGCTGGACCCACCCTCCTTGTCGAGGTACGGCTGCATGTCCTTGATGGACTGCGGTACGTCGGTCGGCAGCTCACAACCCTTGACCGCGTACGGGCCGGTGGGGACGCCGGCGGCGGCCAGGGACTTGCAGCCGTCGGGGCTGGCCACGAAGGCGAGGAACTTCTTCGCCGCCTCGAGCTTGTCGCCGGTCGTGGTGGTCGGGATGTAGATACCGCCCGGCGTCCACACGGTCAGCCCGTTCTTGCTCGCGTCGTCACCAGGAAGAGCGAACAGACCGACGTCCTTGGCCGCGTTGGGGTTTGTGGCGACCATGTCGTTGACCACACCGGACAAGATCGGGTAGTGCGCACCCTTGCCGGTGGCCAGCATCTTCAGGCCGTCCGGCAGCTTCGCCGAGGCGAAGTCCTTGTTCTCGTAGCCGAGGTCGTGCACCTGCTGGGTGTGCTCGAAACCCTTCAGCGCGGCCGGCGACGTCGCGTACTTCGCCTGGTTCTTGGTGTACCGGTCGGCGAAGTCCGGCTCGGCGGCGGCCACGTTGTGGAAGTCGCCGAGGACGAACAGCTGCGAGGTCCAGGTCTCGCCGTACGTCTGGATGACGGGCGCGACTCCGCCACCGGCCGCCTTGATCTTGGCGTTGTTGGCCATGAACTCGGCCCACGTCTTGGGCACCTGCAGCCCGAGCTTGGTGTAGATCGGGATGTTGTAGAGGACCGCACCGCCCATGAACCCGCCGGACGGCACCCCGTAGATCTTGTCGCCGGCCTTGACGGTCTTCGTGAAGTTCTCGTCCAGGTCGCCGATGTAGGGCTCGTCGCTGATCGCGACCAGGTTCTTCTCCGGGGCGATCGCCTGGAACAGCGACCCGGTGTTGTATCCGAACACATCGGTCATGTCACCGGTGGACAACCGGGTCTTGACGATGTTGTCGCCCTCGGTGCCGGCCGGGCGGGTCTCCACCTTCACCGTGATGTCGGGGTTCTTGGCGGTGAAGTCCTTGCTGAGCTGCTGAGCCTCCTTCAGGTCCTGCTCCTGGTTGCCGATCAGATAGGTGATCTCGACCGAGCCGCCGCCCGAGTCGTCACTGGATCCGAGGCTGCCCGCGCTGCATGCGGTCAGGGCGAGCGAGCAGACCGCGAGGACGGCCAGTCCTCTCGTACCTGGGCGGAACGTCATCATGACCTCCAAAGGATGTTTCTTCAGGGCATCTGCATCGGGGCGGGGTCGTCGGGATCGGTCAGTTGGTGTCGAGCAGGACGTCGAGCTTGGCCTGCAGTGCTTCGGCGCTGGGGGAGAAGCCGTGCGGGCTGATCGCTTCGACCAGCTGGTCGGCCGGCTGGTCCAGGTACCGTTCCAGCCGGGCCGCGAGCTCGGCGTCGTCGGTGGCGACCTCCGTTTCCTTGGCCGTGGCAACGATCGCGTCCCAGCTCGGCTCGTGGTCGATGAGTTGCCGGACGGTCGGATCCGCGGGCAGCGCCGGGAGCTGGGCGGCCGGGTCGTCCGCGGTCCACTCGTGCGTACCGTGACCGACCTCGACCGGCTCACTTTCACCCGGTACGTCGACCCGCGCCCGCGAACCGACCGGCACGGTGACGCTGAGCCGGACCTGTCCGTCGGACCGCGTCCACGACACCGCGGCCTCGCCGTACGGAGTGAGGTGCTTGGCCGACGCACTGGTGAGGTGTGAGGTGAACAGCGGTCGTACGACGATCGTCCGGTAGCCGGGGTCGCCTGCGGCCAGGCCGGCGACGCGGCGGTGCATCCAGTCCGCGACCGCGCCGAGCGCGTAGTGGTTGAACGACGTCATCTGACCCGGGTTGATGCTGCCGTCGGGCAGCATGCTGTCCCAGCGTTCCCAGACTGTCGTGGCGCCCATGGTCACTGCGTACAGCCAGGAGGGGCAGCCTGTCTCTAGCAGGAGGCGGTACGCGAGGGCAGGATGTCCGGAATCGGTCAGCGCGTCGGCCATCAGCGGCGTACCGACGAATCCGGTGCTGATCCGGAAGCCGGCTGTCCGGACCAGATCCGCGAGGCGTTCGCCGGCCCGCTTGCGCTGGGTCTCGGACGGCAGCAGTGCCCACTGGAGCGCCAGCGCGTAGGTCGTTGCCGCGTCGCTCAATACGCGTCCGCCCTCGGTGGTGTACTCGGCCGCGAACGCCTGCCGGACCCGTGCGGCCAGGTCGGCGTACTCGCGCGCGAGGTCGGTGTCGCCGACGACCTCGGCGGCCTTGGCGACCACCTCGGCCGAACGCGCCAGATGCGCGGTGGCGATGACATCCGGGTCGGCCTTCGCCCGGAACGGGTTGTCCGGCGGCGCGGTCGGGTCGAGCCAGTCGCCGAACTGGAACCCGCCGGCCCACAGCAGGTCGCCGCCGGCCAGCTCCACCATCTTGTCCACCCAGGCACGCATGCTCGGCAGCTGGCGGGCGAGCAGTCCGGCATCGCCGGTGCGCTCGTAGATCACCCACGGCACGATCGTTGCCGCGTCACCCCATGCGGCCGTGGCCGGCCCGGTGTGCTTGAGGATGTCCGGTACGACGAACGGCACCGAGCCGTCCTTCTGCTGCTCGGCCGCCAGGTCGGCCAGCCAGTTGGTGAGGAACCCGGCGGTGTCGAACAGGAAGCTCGCCGACGGGGAGAAGACCTGGATGTCACCGGTCCAGCCGAGCCGCTCGTCGCG
This sequence comes from Kribbella sp. NPDC023972, assembly GCF_040639075.1. Lineage (NCBI taxonomy): Bacteria > Bacillati > Actinomycetota > Actinomycetes > Propionibacteriales > Kribbellaceae > Kribbella > Kribbella sp. NPDC023972. The sequence continues at coordinate 254,645 of NZ_JBEZZH010000006.1, forward strand.
CTGCGGGCAGTCGGTCGGTACGTCGACGAAGTTGCCGCGCATACCCCAGATGACGTTCTCGTGGAAGCGGTTCAGCAGCTCGTGCGACGACTCGAACCAGCCGGTGCGTCGCAGGTCGGAGCCGACCACGAGGGCCTCCAGATCCTCGAGCTGGAGATTGTCCACACCGGTCACCTCGGCGTACCGGAAGCCGTGGAAGGTGAGCGGTGAGTCGAGCGTGACCTCGTCGGGCCCGGCGAGCACGTAGGAGTCGGTCGCCTTGGCGGTGCGCAGCGGCCGGACGCCGAGCTCACCGTTCTCGAGCACCTCGGCGTGACGCAGTACGACCTCGTCACCCTCGGCGCCGCCACGGACCTTCAGCCGGACCCGGCCGACGACGTTCTGGCCGAAGTCGACCAGCGTCTTACCGGAGGGCGAGGTGCTGATCTCGACCGCCGGAACGACCTCGGTGATGCGCACGGGCGGCCCGTCGGGTGCGACGAGCAGACTCAGGTCCCCGTCGAGTACGTCGACCGGGGTGGCCTCGCCGGGTGTCCGCCTGAGGTCGGTGCGCTGGCCGTCGTACAGGTCGTCGGCGACGATCGCACTCTCGCGTGCGGTCCAGGTGTCGTCGCTGCCGAACGTGTGGACCTGGCCGTCGGTCGTGGTGACTTCGAGTTGGGCAAGGACGGCGATGCGGTCGCCGTACAGGGAGTTCTTGCCGTGGAAGCCGAGCCGGCCGCGGTACCAGCCGTTGCCGACCAGGAACTCGAGCCGGTTCTCCCCGGACCGGACCAGCCCGGTCACGTCGTACGTCTGGTAGCGAAGCCGCTGCTGGTACGCCGTCCAGCCCGGCGCGAGCTCCTCGTCGCCGACGCGCTCGCCGTTGAGCTCCGGCAGGTAGACGCCGTACGCCGTGGCGTAGAGGCGAGCCTTCGCGATGTCGCCGGGCAGATCGAGCACGCCCGCGAGCAGGGGAGCGGGCGAGCCGTAGCTGTTGTCCCGCGGGCTGACGAACCGCGCGGTCCAGTCAGTTGCGCTGAGCAGGCCGGCTTCAACTGTCGCGGGCTCGCTCCACGCGCTCCAGTCGTCGTCGTTCCCGCGAACACGGACGCGGACCTCGACCGCGTCACGCGACCGCAGCGGTTCGCCCGGCCACGGGACGAGGACCTGATCGGGGGACTGGACCGTGAACACCTGAGCCGTAGCCGTGTTCCGCGCCCCACCACCCCAGTCGGCGATCTCCACCTCGTACGCCGTCTGCGTGTACCCGGCGTCAGCGGTCGGGACCTGCCACGACAGCCGCGGAGTCGCGGTGCCGATACCGAGCACGGGCCCGGTGTCGGTGCGGTGTTCGAAGCGCAGAGCGGTGGGTGCGGCGAGGTTCGACATGTGACTCCAACCGACAAGTGAAACGATTCATTGGCTGCTGTGGCGAAGGGTCTCGGTGCGTTTCGGATTGATGGCGAGGACGTTTCGCCTGTCTCCCGATCCTGAAGGCGGTATGCGCTCGCGAGTAGCCCGAAGTGAACTCGTGGTAGCACAAAATGCACCTCGGCCCCTATCGTGAGGTATGGCCGACGAGCCGGTGACGCACCACGGGACGCTGTTGCACTTCGTCGAGGGGACGCTGGTGCACGCGGGCCCGCACCTGCACGAGAACACCCACCCGCTGCACACGCACAGCTTCTTCGAAATCGCGTTGGTGACCGGCGGAGAGGGCGTCCACCACAGCCTGGCCGGCCGCCAGCAACTCGAGATCGGCGACATGATCCTGCTCCGGCCGGGCGTCTGGCATCAGTACGACGAGTGCCGCGGGCTACAGGTCTACAACTGCTGCTTCTCGGCCGACCTGGTGCAGCGCGAGCTGGCCTGGACGCGCGAGGATCCCTTGCTGGGTTACCTGTTGTGGACTGGACCGTTCTCCGCGCAGCGACGCGGCATGCTGACCACGCGACTCGAGCCGGCCACCGTCAAGGAAGGGCTGGAGCACCTCGAAGAGCTGCGGCGGCTGCGCAAGGAATCACTCAGCCGTCATCGCGGTGACATCATCGGCTGGTTGTCGCTGTACCTGAGCTGCCTGGCCCGGACCGTCGCCGAGCACGACGAGCTCGGCGAGCAGACGCATCCCGCCGTACTGGATGCGATGCGGATGATGGAGGCGGATCCGGCCCGGCAGTGGATGCTCACCGACCTGGCCCAGGCCTTGCACCTGGCGCCGGGCTACCTGGTCCGGTTGTTCAAGTCGGCGACCGGGTTGCCGCCGATGGCGTATCTGTCCCGGCATCGGGTGGAGCTCGCGGCCGACCAGCTGCTGCACACCGACCTGCCGATCGCCCGGATCGGGGAGTCGGTCGGCTGGCCGGATCAGAACTACTTCGCCCGCCGCTTCAAGTCCCACTACGGCTTGAGCGCGACGGCCTATCGACAACGTTTCAACACCCGGAAACTCAGCCCTTCCGTCCGCTGATCAGCAGCTCGAGCCCGTCGAGGATGCGCTCGAGACCGAACTCCAGCCCCTGATTCTGGTTGCCTCCGGCGGTCCGCATCGCGGCGGCGAGGCTGGGGAACCGGGCGGCCTCGGTCGCCAGGATCTCGGCCAGGGCCTGATTGAGGTGCTCTTCGGTGAGTCCGGTGGAGATGGTCTGCTGGGCGATGTTCCGGACGTGGCTGCTGAGCACCAGGATCGCATCGAACTGTTCGCCGCCGTCGAGGCCCGAGTCGGTGAGCGCCTGGATGCCGCGATCCATCCACGCGAGTTCGTTCGGACCGAGCAGGCGCCGGCCGATCATGGCTTGCAGCAGCCACGGGTGCTCGGCGAACACGGCGTACAGTTCCAGCGCCCACGTCTTCAGTGCCTGTCGCCAGGGTTGCTTCGAGTGCGCGGGCGGGGGACCGATGGCGAGGTCACTCATGACCGCGACCAGCTCGGTCTTCCCGGGGACGTGCCGGTAGAGCGCCATCTTGGTGACCGGCAGGTCGTCGGCCACGCGCTGCATCGAGACCGCGTCCAGACCCTCGGTGTCGGCGATCCGGATCCCGGCAGCGGCGATCTCGGCCAGGGTGATCGCCGGCTTCGGCCCGCGACTGCGGTGCTGCGGACCCCAGAGCAGTTCGGTCATCGCCGTCCTTTCCTCAGCGGTTGAACTGTGTCTACCATACGCATTACTGTGTCCATCGGACACAATTAATGGTGGAGGCGATGATGAAGGTCTTGGTGTCAGGGGCGAGCGTGGCAGGTCCGGCGGTGGCCCACTGGCTGGGCCGGTACGGGTACGACGTGACCGTGGTGGAGATCGCGGCGGCGCTCCGGCACGGCGGTTACGCGGTCGACTTCCGCGGTCCGGTGAATCTCGAGGTGCTGTCGCGGATGGGGGTCCTCGACGACTTGCGAGCCCGCCAGACGGGTGGAAGTCCGATGCGTTTCGTGGACTCAGCCGGCCGGCAGTTGCTGCGGTTGCCCGGTGAGTTCGCCGGGGGCGAGCTCGAGGTACTGCGGTCGGACCTGTCGCGGGTGTTGTACGAGCACAGCCGCGACAAGGCGACGTACCGGTTCGGGGACTCGATCGCGGGTCTGACCGAGCACGCCGGCGGGGTGGATGTGCGGTTCGAGAGCGGCATTGAGGAGACGTACGACCTGGTGATCGGGGCGGACGGGCTGCACTCGATCGTCCGCCGGCTGGCGTTCGGTCCCGAGCAGGACTACGTGCGTCATCTCGGGTACTACATCGCCGGCTGGGAGGTGCCGAACATGCTCGGGATCTCCGGTGACGCACTGATGTACAACGTGCCTGGGCGGCTGGCGAGCGTCGGCGCGGACCGGCGGGATCCCGCGACGGCGGGCACGATGTTCTTGTTCAAGTCGCCGGAGCTGGCCTACGACCGGCGGGATCGCGAGCAGCAGAAGGCGATCATCGCGGCCGCCTTCGCGGACCTCGGGTGGTACGTTCCGCAGCTGCTCGAAGGGTTGCCGTCGGCAACCGAGTTGTACTTCGACTCGATCAGCCGCGTCGACGTGGATCGCTGGTCGAGCGGGCGGATCGTGCTGCTCGGCGACGCGGGGTACGGCGCCACCGTCGGCGGCATGGGCACGAGTACGGCGGTCGTCGCGGCGTATGTCCTGGCGGGGGAGCTGGCCACCTCAGGCGGCGACTACCGTGCGGCGTTCCAGCGTTACGAGGCGCAGTTGCGCAGGCCCGTGGCGAAGACGCAGAGCGGCGGCAACCGGACCGGGAAGTTCCTTGCCCCGGGCACCCATTTCGGCCTGGCCGCACGGAACCGGTTGCTGTCGCAGCCGTTCCTGCTGAACCAGATGCTCAAACTGGGAGAGAAGGTGAGCAATCTGGTTGAACTGCGCAGCTACTCAGTCGAGCAGAGGCAGTTTGTGCAGGAATGACTCCCAGGAGTCAGGGAACCACCCGGGCACCCCGAGCACGGCCAGGTAGAGCCAGATCACGACCAGCACACAGAGGAACAGGGCAAGGGTGCCGAGGGCCTTCAGCCAGGCCGGCTGCTTACCGGTCCAGGCGGTGAGCTCCTTGACCCAGTCCTTCACCTTGTAGAGCAGGCGCTGCGCCCACTCGAACTCGCTGGCCAGTACGGCGAGGCCCGCGATGAACAAGGGGATGCCGCCGGGGCCGGGCAGCCATCCGGTCAACGGCGCGGCAATGAGCAGCACCCCACCCACCACGCCCACACCGATCCGGTAGATCAGATGCTTTTTCGGGTCCGCCCGTATCCGCCGCCGCCACTCCCACCGGTCGTCCTCAGCGTCCAGCGTGAGGTTGTGATCAGTGCGGTCGGGACCCCTCTTCTCGGCCACGGCCCAAGCGTACGTGAGGGGTCAGCCGATCCCACGACCGGCGCCGTAACAAAACGACGGCAGACCCCGCAGGATCTGCCGTCGTTCGGTGCTTTTGGCTCAGAAGTTGATCATGTGCCCTTCGAGACCGTGGAAGGCTTCCTGCAGCGCCTCGCTCAGCGTCGGGTGGGCGTGCACGTTGCGGGCCAGTTCCGTGGTGGTCAGGTCCCACTTCTGCGCCAGCGTCAGCTCGGGCAGCAGCTCGGTCACCTCGGGACCGATCAGGTGGGCGCCGAGCAGCTCGCCGTACTTGGCGTCGCTGATCACCTTGACGAAACCGGACGGGTCGCCGAGGCCGTGCGCCTTGCCGTTCGCGGTGAACGGGAACTTCGCCACCTTGACGTCGTACCCCTTCTCCTTGGCCTGCTCCTCGGTGTAGCCGAAGCTGGCCACCTGCGGCTGGCAGAAGGTCGCCCGCGGGATCATCACGTAGTCGAGCTCCATCGTCTCGGCTCCGGCGATGGTCTCGGCGGCGATCACTCCCATCGCCTCGGCCGCGTGCGCGAGCATCAGCTTCGCGGTCACGTCGCCGATGGCGAAGATGTTCGGCACGTTGGTGCGGCACAAGCCGTCGATGTCGATCGCGCCGCGGTCGGTCAGCTGCACGCCGGCCTTGTCCAGGCCGTAGCCGTCGACGCGGGGCTGGAAGCCGATCGCCTGCAGCACCTTGTCGGCCTCCAGCGTCTGCTGGTTGCCGTCCTTGCCGGTGACGGTGACCTTCACCTTGTCGCCGGAGTCGTCGATCGCGTCGACCCGCGTCGAGGTGAGCACGTCGATCCCGAGCTTCTTGTAGGCCCGGGCCAGCTCCTTGGACACCTCGGCGTCCTCCAGCGGCACCATCCGGTCCAGGAACTCCACGATGGTGACCTTGACGCCATAGTTGGCCAGCACGTAGGCGAACTCGACGCCGATCGCGCCGGCGCCGGCGATCACGATGGAGCCCGGCAGCTCCTCGGTGAGGATCTGCTCCTCGAACGTCACCACCCGCTCGCTCAGCTGCGTGCCCGGCAGCAGCTTGGTGGTCGCGCCGGTGGCGATGATGCAGTTGTCGAACGTCACGGTCTCCGAGGAGCCGTCGTTCAGCGTCACGTCGAGGGTGCTGGCGTCGGTGAACGAGCCCCAGCCGTCGAACTCGGTGATGTTGTTCTTCTTCATCAGGAAGTGGACGCCCTTGACCCGGCCGTCGGCGACCTTCCGGCTGCGCTGCACCGCGGTCGGGAAGTCGAAGCTGACCTCGCCGCTGATGCCGAAGGTCTTCGCCTCCGCCCGGAAGATGTGCGCCAGCTCGGCGTTGCGCAGCAGCGCCTTGGACGGGATGCAGCCCACGTTCAGGCAGACACCGCCCCAGTACTTCTTCTCGATGATGGCGGTCTTGAGCCCGAGCTGGGCGGCGCGGATCGCCGCGACGTACCCACCCGGACCCGCGCCGAGGACAACAACGTCAAAGTGCGAGGCCATGGGGTGAACTTTAGTGGGTCGCACCAGCCGTCCCGACCAGTGGTACGACGCTGCTGTAAGTCACAGTCTGTGACTCGGGGTTTCGTGCGGACCGTTCGACGCCTACGCTGGGCACGCGCGGGGCCGTCACCTCCTGCGCGCGCGTGAGGCGATGGAGGATGGGGGCCTGATGGGTGTGGGGAGCCGTCGGGGGCTGCGGTTCGCGGCACTCGGCACACTGCTCGCGGTGTTCGCGCTGCCCGCGTACGCCGACAACCCCACCCCACCGCCACCCGCGTCGGTGACGGACGTGAACCGGTCGCTGGAGCAGCTCCAGGCGGACGCGGCCGCCGTCCAGGCCGATTTCGCGAAGGCGACGATCGCCTACACCGCCGCGCTCAAGGCCGCGCAGACCGCCGAAGCGGCCGCGAAGAAGGCCGAGACGACCGCGGTCGCGTCGAAGGGCAAGGCGGAGGAGGAGCGCCGGCGGCTCGGCTTGCTGACCGCGCAGGCCTACCAAACGGGCATCCCGACCGTCCTCGGCGCCGAGTCGATGCTCTGGTCGCTGGCCCCGATCGCCGAGAACCTGCAGGAGATCGCCGACCGGCAGACCGCCATCCAGCAGCTCGGCAGCACCCAGGTCACGCAGTACCAGACCGCGATGGCCGCCGAGAACGAGGCCGGCACGGCCAAGGCCGAGGCGGCGACGAAACGGGCCGCGGCGGACGCGGCCGCGGCCAAGGCTCAGCAGCTCAGCAAAGAGGTGCAGCAGAAGGCTGCCGACTCCGCGGTGCGGGCGGAGAGCCAGTTCGCCGAGCTCGAGGGTGCGTCCGAGCTGTCGAAGCAGTTGCAGCTCGCCCGCAACCAGCAGGCGCTGGCGCGCTGGCGGGCGTACTTGACCGAGCTGACGACCGCCAAGATCACGCCGCCGGCGGCCGCCGTACTGAAGAACCCGGCCAAGCTTCCGGCCGGTCTGCAGCCGCTGACCGCCGCCGGTGCACCCGTTCCCGGTGCGGCCGCTGTGGTCCAAGGCCGTCGTACCGTCAAGGTGCTGTCGGCGGAGACGATCCGGGCGGTGAACCAGGCGTTCAGCCTGCTCGGGAAGCCGTACGGCGTCGCCGCGACCGGCCCGGACAAGTACGGCTGTCTCGGTGCGGCCCGGGTCGCGTGGCAGCCGTACACCACGCTGCCCAATCTGATCGGCAAGGCCTACCCGAACTACCAAGCGGTCCCGAACTCCCAGATCCAGCCCGGTGACCTGCTCGTGATGGGCAGCAAGTCGCTCGGCCTGGTCCACATCGGCGTCGCCCTCGACAACGGCGAGATGATCGCCGCCGACGAAGCCAAGGGCTCAGTCGTCGTGACCAGGGTCCCGGACAACCTGTACGCCGCCCTGCGCCCGACGCTCGGCAAGCCGGTCAAGGCCCAGGTCGCGCCGGTCGCGACGTCGGAGGCGTACGCGTTCCGCTGCGGCAACACGGCAACGTCGTACAACGTCGGGACCGGCTCCTGGACGTGGCCGCTGGCCGATGGCACCTACGAGATCGGTACGTCGTTCGGCCAGGCTGGGGCGTTGTGGTCGAGCGGGTACCACACCGGCCAGGACTTCCCAGCCTCTGTCGGTACGCCGGTTCGCGCCGTGACGTCCGGTGTCGTCCGCGTCGAGCACCCAGGCTGGGCGGGGAACCTGGTGCGCATCGACCACGGCAACGGACTGGAGACGCTGTACGCCCACCTGAGCTCGGTCGACGTGGCTGACGGCGCACAGGTCACCGCCGGGCAGCGAATCGGTGCCGTCGGTTCGGAGGGGAACTCCACCGGCCCTCATCTGCACTTCGAGGTCCGGCTCGGCGGCGACCCGGTGAACCCGATGCCGTTCCTCGCCACTGGTAGCGCGACCGTGGGCTGGGGTGGCTACAGCAACGGCATGATTCCGGCGAGCAGGCTCTGCGCGCTGGGGTCCGGTCACCTGCTGCGTTGCGACGCCGCAGCGGCGTACCTGCAGTTGGCTCGTGCCTACCGCGCCCAGTTCGGCAAGACGCTGTGCATCACCGACTCGTACCGCTCCTATTCGGCCCAGGTCAGCCTCTACGCCCGCAAGCCCTCGCTCGCCGCGCTGCCCGGTACGTCCAACCACGGTTGGGGCGTGGCCGTCGACCTGTGCGGTGGCGTGGACCGGTTCGGGACAGCGCAGTACCGGTGGATGAAGACGCACGCCGCCCAGTTCGGCTGGGTCCACCCCGCCTGGGCCGACCAGGGCGGCTCGCGCGAAGAACCATGGCACTGGGAATTCGGCAAACCAGCCAGCGCCTAGTACTCCAGCCGTGCTTCGTGATCTGGCGACGTGGTGATCTGGGGCGCGGGGCGGCGCCGATTGATGATCCAGAGTTGTGTGGACTACAGACGGTGGCACGGTGTTGACCTCGTGGCCCGGGGGAGGGCGCCCTCCTGGTGCGCCCGCCCGCCGGTAGCGCGCTTCTACCGCTCGACGCCACCCCGTGGTCGCATCTTGGCGGAACCTCCCGATCGCTCGCCGAGTTGCGTGTGGCCTGGCGACCGTACACTGAACGGTGACTGTTCAATTGCGTCTGTAAGACCGCCCCGAGCCGTCCGCAACTCATTCCGGTTGGCGGCGTGCTTATCCATGGCTCGCTGCGAGATCTCCCGTGCCGTCGCCAGCGCCACCGCCACCGCCACCGACACCGCCCAGGTGGCTCCCAGCAAACTCCCCTGAGAGGCGACGACGGTCATGCCCGCAGCGCCAGCCGTTGCCCCCATCGCGACATTTGCGGCCGACCGGACCGTTTCGCCAACACGTGCTGGTTTGGCCGAAGCGGTGAGAGCGCCCCGGCTGTCGTTCAGCTGCCGACCATGGTCGAGGACATCTTCTGCGTGTTGGCGAAGCGATGCTTCAGCGCTCTGGCGGGCCGCGTCGGGGTCCATCCCGGTCTCGATGTTGGCGGCCGCTTGTTTTGCCAGGGTCTCGTCCGCATGCGTGCGTGCCTCTCGACCGGGCTCTACCACGACCCCGCTCCGCACCACGCGGCGCATCTCCGCCGCGACGGCGAGCCGACTCAGCGACTGCGTTAGCCACTCGCCGGCGCCAGGCTCATTGCTACCCGCGCTGCCGTACGCCGCTTCGCGTTCGCCGCGCAGGCGCTTCATGACGCCCTGATGGGACCGAGCAGCATCCGCCACCGAGGACGGATCGCCACCGCTTGCCAGCGCATTCTGGACCGCAGCATCCTGGACCGCCGCCTCGACCGTGAACTCGCCGCCGCTCGCAGCCCTCCCGGCAGCAGCCACCAGGATCCGCTGTTCCTCGGTGGGCTCCGGGAAATCGTCCTTGGTCAGCTCGAACTGGTTCCACAACGTGACGAGCCGCTTCCCGACCGTTTGCGAGGCGTTTGGTCCTGACTCGACGGAGTCCTGGTACGCGATCAACGCCTGGAGCGCGTCCCACGCAAGAAACTCCACAGTCTTGTCCGCGGCAGCCCGCCGATCGCGCTCCGCCGCATCCCCCTTCACACCGTCGGCCGTCATCACCTCGCCCCTGATCCGGCTATGTACGTCTCGATCCGATCGATCCGCGACCTACTCCGATCGAAGTGTGCCGACAACTCAGGCCCAGCCGGCACGTAATCCGCGCCGTCCCCCGCACCGTCAGGCACGTACCACCACTCGCCCTGATGCCACGTCGGTCCCACCTCGAACCCCTCGAACAGCGGCCGCGCCCGCCCCAACTCGACCAACTGCCGCACCACATCTGCAGGCACGCTGCGAACAGACATGCAAGCCTCCTCACGCCAAACGCTCGGGCAACATCAGGTCCACGACCATAGGCACCCACAAGGGTCACCCTTGGTCACCGACAGACCTTTCGACGCCACCGAACACCCGCCCGTTCCGTCGAGGGGGTTACGCCGTGCCACGCGGCTACCGCGAGATCGTCTTCAGGCGGCCACAACAAATCGCCGCCGACGCGATCAGCATCCTCGCAGGCGAACGAGACGGAGAATTGGCCTCGCGCGCGCCGCCAACCTGGCAAGCCGCCTTCTCGGACACCAGTCAAAGTCGCACCCGCAAATGATGTGCCATGAACACGTGCGGGAATCGTCAGAAGAAGCACGCCTCAATGCCAACCAGCACAAAAACCGGACTGCCGAACATCAGCCGGTGAACGACTCGGGGCCGAAGCGGCCCCAGGCCACGAAGGCAGCCGCAGCGAGGAGGGCGAGACACAGCGCGACGCTTTGTGAGGTTCATGAGCATCTCCTTCAGGTGCGGGCGACTCGGGCCGACCCTCGGTCCGCCGAGCCGTTCGTCGCCGGCGGGCTGCCGGGCAATGCCGTTCACGGGCATCCCTGTCGGCTTTCCCGATGGTGTAACTGGTCGGGCATAAGACACCGCCAGCCGTGATTTCTGACAGCCTTGGCCGGTGATGTGGATCACTTACCGCAGCGTCATCCTCGATACGGAACCATCGGTGCGTCGGTCACCATTTGGGCTGCGGGTTTCGGTGTGCCCGATCTGGCCGACCGCAGCGGGTTGCGCACCGACGCCACCGGGCAGCTGCTCACCGACGAGACACTGAGCAGCATCGACAGCACTCGATCCGGAGCGGATCGGCGGGGGAGTGAGGCCGGTGGCATCGCCTATGCCTTCCCAGGAAGCGCCTGCTGCCCGGGCGGCCGCGACCGCGTCGTTGAGCCGGTCTCACGCCACACCGCCACATCACGAATTACGGCTGGAGTACTAGAGCGCGGCGCGCATTCGTTCATAGCCCGGCGCGAGGCCGGTCAGGATTTCGGCGGCTTGCGCGAATTCGCCGCGCGCCAGCGGGAATTGGAGCCGGCCCAGAATTCTCGATTGGTTGCGGGCGATGGTCGCCGCGTCCCTCTTTCCGATGGCGGTGAGCCAGGTGGCCGCGTCGTCGAGGCGGCGGGCGCCGGAGCGGACCGCGAAGCTCGCCAGATGGCGCTGGAGGTCGCCGTCGATGCCGGCGGCAAGCATTTCGGCGAGCCGGTAAACGGCGCCGGCCGAGTCCGTCGAGAGCCACTGTCTGGCTTGTGGCAGCGACTGCGTGATCGCCTCCTCAGGCTGTACGTCGCGCAGGCGCCGGAAGCCCGTCCGCAGTACGTATGGCGCGGAGAACTCGAGCTTCTCCGCCTGCCAGGCATTCAGGAAGGCCTGAATAGGCACGGTGGCATAGGGATAGCCGTCCGGGTCGTGCATGACGACGTCCGCGTCGGTGACCTCCAGGACGACGATCCAGTGATCGCCGCCGATCGCCGTACCCGGTGCCCAGGGTTGGTGGGTGAGCAGGCCGATGTCGACCGGGCCGACGAGGGCCGGGCCGTCCGCGGCGCGAAGGCGGGCGAGTGCGTCGTCCGCGGATCCGCCTTCGGTGCGGTCGCAGGTCCAGCCGAGAAGGGTGATGGCGGCGTCGAGGCCGAGATCCGGGTTCCAGCCGGTTGGATCGAAGTACGGCAGGCCCGACGGTTCGATCTGGGCGCCGTACGGCGAGCCGGTCAGCACCTCGATCGCGGTCGGCGGGGCCGAATTCACGATCATCGCCAGTGAATTCGCATAACAATAACTTCCGGAGCCGATATAGGCGGTCATGCCGACGATGGTGACATTTTCACAATTCGTTGTCACCTAGGCTTCGAGAGGAATTCGCCGTGACCACCGCGGTGAGCAGCAGCAGGTCGATGACGTCCAGCCCTGCACCCCTGCCCACGGAGAGCGGACCCTTACCGACCGATGACGCACCGGGGTCGGCCTTGGCCGGGGCGGGAGTGTCTGCGAGATTGGGCGGCATGGCTGAACAGGTGGATGTGGTCGTGATCGGGCTCGGTGTCGGTGGCGAGGAGACGGCGGGACGGCTGGCGGAGGCCGGGCTGAATGTCGTCGGCCTGGACCCGCGGCTGGTCGGCGGTGAGTGCCCGTACTGGGGCTGTATTCCGAGCAAGATGATGATCCGGGCCGCGAACCTGATCGCCGAGACCCGCCGGGTCGACGGCATGGCCGGTACGGCGACCGTGCGGCCGGACTGGGCTCCGGTGGCCAAGCGGATCCGCGAGGAGGCGACCGACAGCTGGAACGACCAGGTCGCGGTCGACCGGCTGGTGAAGAAGGGCGTCACGTTCCTGCGTGAGCGCGGCACCATCATCGGGCCCCGGACGGTCCAGGCGGGCGACCGAGAGTTCGAGGCGTCCCGGGGCATCGTGATCGCCACCGGCACCGTCCCGGTGGTGCCGCCGATCGACGGCCTGGCCGGTACGCCGTACTGGACGAACCACGAGGCGATCGAGGCGGACACGCTGCCGGCGTCGATCGTGGTGCTGGGCGGCGGCGCGGTCGGGCTGGAACTGACGCAGGTGTTCGCGCGGTTCGGCGTCGAGGTGACCGTTGTCGAGGGCGCCGGTCAGGTGCTGTCGATGGAGGAGCCCGAATCGGGCCAGTTGGCCCGTGAGGCACTCGAACGCGACGGCGTCACCTTCCACACCGGCGTACTCGCCGAGCGGGTCGGGTACGACGGCGGCACCTTCACCGTGACGCTGGCCGACGGTGGCACGGTCACCGGCGAGAAGTTGCTGGTGGCAACCGGGCGCCGGGTGGACGTGAAGGCGCTCGGTCTCGACGAGGTCGGCATCGATCCCGGCGTACGGCGGATCGAGGTCGACGAGCACGTCCGGGCGACGGACGGTGTCTGGGCGGTCGGCGACGTCACCGGCGTCGGCGCGTTCACGCACAACGCGATGTACCAGGCGAACGTCGCGGTGCACGACATCCTCGGCACCGAGGGCGCACCGCTGGCGAGCTACCACGCGATGCCGCGGGTGACGTTCACCGACCCGGAGATCGGGGCGGTCGGGATGACCGAGAAGCAGGCGCGGGAGGCCGGCCTGTACGTCAAGATCGGGTCGTCCCAGATCCCGTCGTCGTCGCGCGGCTGGATCCACAAGGCGGGCAACGAGGGCTTCATCAAGCTGGTGGTCGACACCGAGCGCGGTGTCCTGGTCGGTGCGACGAGCGCCGGCCCGACCGGCGGCGAGGTGCTCGGCGCCCTCGCGGTGGCCGTGCACGCCGCGGTGCCCGTTCACAGTCTGCAACAGATGATCTACGCGTACCCGACTTTCCACCGGGCGATCGGGGACGCGCTGAAGTCATTGTGAGACGTTGTTGCGATCGGGTCGCAGGAAGATCAAGAATGTGCGCGTGCATGTTCCTGATGGCTTCTTCGACGCACCGACCTCCATCGCCACCGGCCTGATCGCGGCCGGAGCGGTCGGATTCAGCCTGCAGCGGGCCAACCGGGAGATCCGCGAGACCGGCCCGGCGCTGGCCGGCCTGACCGCGGCGTTCGTGTTCGCGGTGCAGATGGTGAACTTCCCGGTCGGCGCGGGGACCAGCGGGCACTTGCTCGGTGGTGCCCTGGCCGCGGCGTTGGTCGGGCCGTGGAGCGCCGTACTGGTGATGTCGACCGTGCTGCTGGTCCAGGGGTTGCTGTTCGCCGACGGCGGTCTGACCGCGCTCGGCACCAACATCACCCTGATGGGCATCATCACCGTCCTGGTCGGGTACTTCCTGACCCGCGCGGTGCTGCGGATGCTGCCGAAGCGGCTCGGCAGCGTCGTCCCGGCGGCGACCCTGGGCGCGCTCGTGTCGGTGCCGGTCGCCGCACTCGCCTTCACCGGTCTGTACACGCTCGGCGGCGCGGTGGACATCCCGCTCGGGAAGCTCGCGACCGCGATGGTCGGCTGGCACATCCTGGTCGGGATCGGCGAAGCGGTCATCACGGCCGCGGTCCTGAGCGCGGTCGTGGCCACCCGTCCGGACCTGGTGTACGTCGCTCGCCACCTGCAGCGGGACCTCGTCCTGGTCGATGCCGATGGCAACACCTCGACGGTATCGCCGGACAAGCCGATCGCGGCCAAGCCGGCCGGACGGATGCTCGGCGCGGGGGTCGCGGTGAGCCTGCTGGTGGCCGGTGGCCTCAGCCTGTTCGCGAGCGCGCATCCGGACGGGCTGGAGTTCGTCGGCGCCAAGCTCGGCTTCGAGAGCGCGGCCAAGGACTCCGCTGTCGCGGGCAGCCCGGTCGCCGACTACGGCGTCAGCGGTATCGGCAACGCCCAGGTCTCCGGTGCACTGGCCGGCATCATCGGCGTACTGGTGACCATCGTCGTCGGCCTGGCGATCGCGAAGCTGGCCGCACTCCGCGCAAACCGTGCTTCCTGAGAACGGGGTCTCGTGAGCGGAGATGGTCTCCTCGTCGCGGTGGACAGCCGGGTCCACCGCATCCCGGCGCAGGTGAAGATCGTCGCGCTGTTCGTCTTCGTCCTCGCCGTCGTGTCCACCCCCGCTTCAGCCTTCTGGGCGTTCGGCCTGTACGCCGTGATGCTCGTGGCCACCGTGGTCGTCGCGAAGCTGCCCGCGCTGGTGGTGTCGCGGCGGCTGGCGGTGGAGACGCCGTTCATCGTGTTCGCCCTGCTGCTCCCGTTCGTGGCGACCGGGCCGCGGGTCGACGTCCTGGGGCTGGAGCTGTCGGAGTCCGGCGTACTCGGGGCCTGGAACGTGCTGGCGAAGGGCACCCTCGGCGTGGTCGCGGCGATCCTGTTGTCGGCGACGACCGGGCCGCGGGACCTATTGGCCGGGCTGGAACGCCTGCGGCTCCCGTCGACGCTGGTGGCGATCCTGTCGTTCATGATCCGGTACCTGAATGTGGTGTCCGACGACCTGCACCGGATGCGGATCGCGCGCGAGTCGCGCGGATACACCGGCGGCCGGGCCGGTCATCTGAAGGCGGTCGCCGGGGGAGTGGGCGCACTGTTCGTGCGCAGTTTCGAGCGGGGAGAACGGGTGCACCTGGCGATGCGGTCCCGTGGATACACCGGCCGGATGCCGCTGCTGAGCGACCAGGGCGCACCTCGAGCGAAGTGGCTGCAAGGCCTGTCGATCTCCCTGGCCGCTGTCACCATCGCCATCACCGCTAGGCTGGTCGGCCTGTGAGCGGTCCGGCGATTCAGGTCGAGCGTCTGGTCTTCGCCTATCCCGATGGGCGGCAGGCGCTGTTCGGTGTCGACTTCACCGTCCAGCGCGCTGAGCGGGTCGCGCTGCTCGGTCCGAATGGTGCCGGCAAGACCACGCTCGTACTGCATCTCAACGGGATCCTCGGCTCGGTGGCCGGCGGGACCGGCAGCGGGCGGATCCAGATCGGCGGCACCGGCCTGCACCGCGAGCACCTTCCCGAGGTACGGCGGAAGGTCGGGCTCGTGTTCCAGGACCCGGACGACCAGTTGTTCATGCCGACCGTGCGGGACGACGTGGCATTCGGGCCGGCGAACCTCGGTCTGCGCGGATCCGAGCTGGACGACCGGGTTCACGAGGCGCTCGTGCAGGTCGGCATGCAGGATCACGCGGACCTGGCGCCGCACCACCTGTCCTTCGGCCAGCGCCGCCGGGTGGCCGTGGCGACGGTGCTGGCGATGCGGCCCGAGGTACTGGTGCTGGACGAGCCGTCGAGCAACCTGGACCCGGCCGCGCGGCGCGAACTCGCCGACATCCTGGCCGGCCTCGACGTGACCCTGCTGATGATCACGCACGACCTCCCGTACGCGTTGCAGCTGTGCGAGCGGAGCCTGCTGATGGACGGCGGCCGGATCGTCGCCGACGGCAAGACCCGCGACCTGCTTGGCGACGCCGACCTGATGAGTGCCCACCGGCTCGAGTTGCCCTATGGCTTCGACCCCCTGTCCGTCCCCGGCCCGGAGCGCTAGTCGCCGTCGCATCCCCGGCCTGGAGCGCTAGCCGGTACGCCGCTACCGACACCAGGAATCCGCCGTCAATTTCTTACTTGGCCCTTGTGTGTTACTCGCGAGTCCGAGATCGTGACGTTGAGTACTTCAGTCGCCACCCCTCGTACCCGCAAAGGCGGTCCGCCCATGAAGTCCCTCACCGGCCTCATCTCCGCCGCGGCCCTCGGCGCCGCGATCCTCGTCAGTCCCGGCGTCGCCTACGCCGCGGCACCCGACTACGTCGCCCTCGGCGACTCCTACGCCTCGGGTGTGGGAACCCGCAGCTACATCTCGAGCAGCGGCTCGTGCCAGCGCTCGACGAAGGCCTACCCCTATATCGACGCGACCCGGCTCGGCGCCAACCTGTCCTTCGTCGCCTGCTCGGGCGCCCGCGTCGCCGACGTCACCAACAACCAGCTCAGCGCGCTGAACAGTGGTATCGAGCTCGTCACCGTCCAGGTGGGTGGCAACGATGCCGGGTTCTCGTCGGTGATCACCGAGTGCGCCAAGCCGTCCTGGCTCGGCGACTGCACCGGTGCGGTCAACAACGCCCAGTCGATCATCAACAACACGCTGCCCAGCCGGCTGAACGGCCTGTACGGGTCGATCAAGAGCAAGTCGCCGTCCGCCCGCGTCGTCGTGGTCGGCTATCCGCGCCTGTTCAACGGCACCGACTGCAACGCCGGCACCTGGTTCAGCCCGACCGAGATGACCCGGCTGAACCAGACCGCCGACCTGCTCAACTCGAAGATCGCGGCCTCGGCCGGCGCGGCCGGCTTCGGTTTCGTCAACCCGACGTCGCAGTTCATCGGCCACGCGGTCTGCGGCAGCCCCGAGTGGATCAACGGCCTCTCGAACCCGGTCAGCGAGTCGTACCACCCGAACGTGACCGGCCAGGCCGCCTACGCGAACCTCGTCAGTCCCGCCCTCGACTGACAACTCCCATTTGCCTGGCTGACCCACCGAATTGGGGGTTTGCCACCCGGAATCAGGGTGGCAAACCCCCAACTTCATGGGTCCACCCATCAAATGCGATGGGGGCCGGGGGCTGCGGGGATTGTCGGTTTGTGGTGTCATGCTGGGGTGGTGCGTAGGTCTGTGGACTGGCTGCTGGCAGCCCGGATGCAGGCCAATTGCTTGGCACGTCCGGTGGACGAGGCCGGCCCCGGAGGGGTGGCCGACGTCGTGCGCCGGACGGGGGGCCTGCAGGCCCAGACCTGGCGCGGTGCCGCGTACGCCGTCCGGGCCCGCTCCACCGCGACCACCTTCGCCGACGTGTCGCACGCTCAGGAGGTGGAACGGTCGGTCGTGCGCGGCTGGTTCATGCGCGGCACGCTCCAACTCGTGGCCACCGAACACGCCGGTCCGCTGCTCGGGCTCCTCGGCCCGAAACTCATCAAGGACACCGAGCGCAGGTACGGCGAACTCGGCCTGAGCGAGCCGATCCGGGCCGAAGCCGCCGACGTGATCGAGGAGCATCTGCTCGCGAATGGTCCGACGCCTCGCGCGGCGCTGGCCGACGTACTCGTGAAAGCGGGGCTCATCGCCGAGGTGAAGGGGCAGCAGGTCTACGCGCTCATCCGGCATGCCGGGTTGCTCGGGCGGTTGTGTTACGGGCCCGGCCATGACAGGGACGAGACCTGGGTCGCCGTCCGCGACTGGCTGGGGAAGCCGCTGGTCCTCGATGGTGATGTCGACGAACTGGCCCGGCGCTATCTGTCGGCCTACGGCCCGGCGACCGCACGCGATTTCGCGACCTGGTCAGGCTTGTCGGTGCCGGTCGCGCGCCGGGGACTGCAGGCAGCTGCGACCAGGTCCTTCGACGTCGAAGGGGTGGAGCTCGCGGCGGTCGAGGATCTGCCGGGATGCCACGACCTGCGCTTGCTGGGGGAGTTCGATCCGTACCTGCTCGGGTACGTCGACCGGCGGCACGCGCTGGCCGACGAGTATCGCAAGCACATCCATCCCGGCGGTGGGATGTTGCGTCCGGCCGTGGTCGAGGGCGGGCGGGTGATCGGATCCTGGGTGCACGCGGACCGGTCCTACCAGCTGTTCGAGCCAGGTGCCGAGTCCGGTGCTGAGCCCGGGCGGGGGCCCGCGGCGCTGGCGGACGAGCTGGCGGACGTGGCCCGGTTCGCCGGTTGATCGTATATGCCTCATCCGGTATATATGGGGACATGACCGAGACCTTGAGCACGGAGAACGGCCGGACGGTACTGCGGATGCGGCGGGAGTTGCGGCATCCGGTGGAGCGGGTCTGGCGGGCGATCACCGAGCCGGGGGAGTTGCGCGGGTGGTTCCCGGCCGCGGTCGAGGTGGACCTGCGGCTGGACGGGCCGATCACGTTCACCTTCGAGGAGGAGCCCGACGCACCCGTGGACGAGCACGGCTCCGGGGTGATCCGCGCGTACGATCCACCGCGGTTGCTCGAGTACACCTGGGGAGACGAGGTGCTCCGCTGGGAGCTGGTCCCCGCGGCTGGCGGGTGCACGCTGCATCTGACCGCGACGTTCGACGACCGGCCGGGGGCGGCGAGCTTCACCAGCGGCTGGGCCTTGTGCTTCGACGCACTCGAGGGGCTGCTCAGCGGGTCGGCGGTGCCGCAGAAGGATTACGCCCCGCTGCATGAGCACTTCGTCAAGGTGTATGGCCTGGACCGGGGTGTGGTGCAGGACGACGGTGGTGTCCGGTTCGAGCGACAGCTGGTCCGGCCGAAGGAGCTGGTCTGGCAGTCGCTGGCCGGAGCGTCGACCCCGAGCGCAGGGAGTCCTCCGCCGGCCGGGTTCGTTGCCAAAGGCATTGATGCCGGCCCGGTCACCGACGTGGTCGAGCCGGAGCGGCTGACCTACACCTGGCCGCACGGCGAAGTCACCTGGAGCCTCCGGGACGGCAACGGCGGAGCCCGCCTGGTACTTGCCCAGACCGGCCCCGCCGCCGATTACCTCGATGCCTGGCGGGAGCTGATCGAATCCCTGGCCGCCGACCTACTGACCCGCGACGTACAGGCGTAAGTGTTCCGCGGTCAGGCTCGGGCTGCTCTCGACCAGGTCGGCGGGCGTGCCGGTGAAGACGACCTGCCCGCCGTCGTGGCCGGCGCCCGGACCGACGTCGATCAGCCAGTCGGCGTGGGCCATCACGGCTTGGTGGTGCTCGATCACGATGACGGTGTTGCCGTCGTCGACCAGAGTGTCGAGCATCGCCAGCAATTGGTCCACGTCGGCCAGATGCAGACCTGTGGTCGGCTCGTCCAGGATGTAGATCGACCCGCTCTTCCCCATGTTGATGGCCAGCTTCAGCCGCTGACGCTCACCGCCTGACAGGGTGGTCAAAGGCTGCCCGAGTCCGATGTAGCCGAGGCCGACGGTCGACAACCGGTCCAGGACGCTCCGGGCGGGACCGCGGGTGAAGAACTCCCGCGCTTCGGTGACAGTCATCCGCAGTACGTCGCTGATGTTCTTGCCGCGGACCTTGTAGGCAAGCACTTCCGGTGTGAATCGCGCGCCGTTGCAGTCCTCACACACCGATGCGACCTCGGCCATCATGGCCAGATCCGTGTAGACCAGACCGATGCCCTTGCAGGTCTTGCAGGCACCCACCGAGTTCGCACTGAAGAGTCCAGGCTTCACGTTATTGGCCTTCGCGAACTCGGCCCGGATCGGATCGAGCAGACCGGTGTACGTCGCCGGATTGCTCCGCTTCGATCCACGGATCGGCTCCTGCCCGGCGACGATCACCCCGTCCCGCCCGGCCAGCGAGCCATGGATGAGTGAGCTCTTACCCGACCCCGCGACGCCGGTGACCACGGTCAGCACCCCGAGCGGGATGTCGACGCTGACGTTCCGCAGGTTGTGCAACGTCGCACCCTCGATCGACAGCTTGCCGGTCGGACGCCGTACGTCGTCTCGCACAGTGACCCGGTGGTCCAGGTACCGGCCGGTCAACGTGCCCGACCTCTTCAAGCCGTCAAGGTCGCCCGCGTAGCAGAGCCGTCCTCCGGCGAGCCCGGCGCCCGGGCCGAGGTCGACGATGTGGTCGGCGATCCGGATCGTCTCCGGCTTGTGTTCGACCACGAGGACCGTGTTGCCCTTGTCCCGCAACTGCAGCAGCAGGTCGTTCATCCGCTGGATGTCGTGCGGGTGCAGCCCGACGGTCGGCTCGTCGAACACGTAGGTGACATCGGCCAGGCTCGACCCGAGATGCCGGACCAGCTTCACCCGCTGGGCCTCGCCGCCGGACAACGTCGACGACTCGCGATCGAGACTCAGGTACCCGAGCCCGATCGTCACCATCGAGTCCAGCGTCTGCCGCAGCCCTTCGATCATCGGCCCGACTCCCGGATGGTTGATGGTGGCAACAAACTTGGCGAGGTCGCTGATCTGCATCGCCGAGCACTCGGCGATCGTGCGGCCGTCGACGGTGACCGACCTGGCCGCCTCGTTCAGCCGGGCCCCGCCGCACGCCGGGCAGGTCGCCTGCCGGATCGCCCGGTCGGCGAACGCCCGCAGGTGGCTCTGCATCGAGTCGCGGTCCTTGCCGAGGAAGCTGCGCTTCAGTTTCGAGACCAGCCCCTCGAAGGTCAGGTTGCTCTTGCCGACCCGGATCTTGGTGGGCTCGGAGTAGAGGAACCGCTCCCAGCTCTCGGCCGGGTAGTCCTTCAGCGGCAGGTCCGGATCGAACAGGCCGGTGGTCGCGAGCAGCTGCCAGGGCCAGCTGTCGACGGCGTACCCGGGAGCCCGGATCGCGCCCTGGTTGAGGCTCTTGTCGCGGTCGACCAGCTCGTCCAGGACGAACTCGGTGGTCCGGCCGAGCCCTTCGCATTCCGGGCACATCCCCTCGGCCAGGTTGAAGCTGAACGCCGACGGCGGTCCGACGTACGGCGTCCCGGCACGGCTGAACAGGATGCGCAACATCGTGTGGGCGTCGGTCGCGGTACCGACGGTGGAGCGGGAGTTGGCGCCGATCCGTTCCTGGTCGACGATGATCGCGGCGGACAGGTTGCGCAGCGAGTCGACGTCCGGACGGCTGCGGCTGGGCAGGAAGTTCTGGACGAACGCGGTGTAGGTCTCGTTGATCAGCCGCTGGGACTCGGCGGCGATGGTGTCGAAGACGAGGGACGACTTGCCGGAGCCGGAGACTCCGGTGAAGACGGTGAGGCGGCGCTTGGGAATGTCGAGCGAGACACCGCTGAGGTTGTTCTCGCGGGCTCCCCGCACCTCGATGACGTCATGGCTGTCGGCGGCCGTGTGACCGGCGTACCCGGTCGATTCGGTAGCAGGCATCCTTCAATTGTGACATTGAACCGCCTGTGTGAAGTTGGCCTGCACTCTGCCGTTCAAGCCCGCTCCAAAGCTTATACGTTCGACGAAGGTTTGCGGGCGATCCGCTCGACCTGATCGAGGAGGTCCTGGAGCTGGCCGGCCAGCAGTTCGCGGTTCTTCGGCGTGAGGGAGGCGACCAGTTCGGCCTCGCGGGTGAGCACCTGGTCGACCGTTCGCTCGATCAGGTCGTGACCGGCGTTCGTCAGCGTGACGAGGACCGCCCGGCTGCCGTCGGTCGCCGTACGCCGGGTGACCAGGCCGGACTCCTCGGCCCGGGCGACCCGCTGCGAGATCGCGCCCGCGGTGACGAGGGTACGGCGGCTCAACTCGCGCGTGGTCAGTTCGTACGGCCGGCCCGCCCGGCGCAGGACGCTGAGCAGATCCAGCGTGGCTGGATCGACGCCGAGATCGGACAGGACGCGGCGACGGTCGTCGGCGAACAGTTTCGCCAGTCGCCACAGGGGAGTGACGATCTCGATCGAGTCCGTCGGCGTCCCGGGCCGCTCCCGCTGCCAGGCCGCGGCGATCTCCGCGGCGGGGTACGGGTTCGGGCCGTCGAAGGGATAGCCGTCAGGTTGGGAAGCCATACGTCCCATGCTACGTTTAGACCTAAACATTTAGCCCTAAACGTTAGGAGTGAGATGACCCGGACGATCGTGGTGACCGGAGGATCGACCGGAATCGGGCGGGCGACCGCCGAGCGCTTCCGCCAGGACGGCGACGAGGTGGTGATCACCGGCCGGCGCCAGGACGTGCTGGCCAAGACCGCCGCCGATCTCGGCGTCAGGGGAGTGGTGTGCGACGCAACCGATCCGGCCCAGGTCCAGCGACTGCTCGACGAACTGCCGGAGCAGGTCGACGTACTGGTGAACAACGCGGGCGGCAACACCGACTTCGGTCGTGAGCAGGGCGGACTCGCGCAACTGAAGGCGAACTGGCTGGCCAACCTCGAGGCGAACCTGCTCTCCGCGGTTCTCACCACCACCGCCCTCGGGCCGCGGCTGACCACCGCCGTGATCCATCTCGGCTCGATCGCCGGCGCCCGTGGGCCAGGGTCGTACGGCGCCTCGAAGGCCGCGCTCGCCACGTACAACCTCGACGTCGCGGCGGAGCTGGGCCCGCGCGGTGTGACCTCGAACGTGGTCGCACCCGGGTTCACCGCGGACACCGAGTTCTTCCGGGGGCAGCTCATCGATGAGCGCCGTACGTGGTTGCTTGAGGCAACGATGACCAAGCGCGAGGGTACGGTGGCCGACATCGCGAAAACGATCCACTTCCTCGCCTCACCCGGCGGCCGGCACATCACCGGTCAGGTGCTGCACGTGAACGGTGGCGCGCTCACCAGCCGGTGAGTTCGTGACAACGTCGCCAGGTGTGACAATGGCCGCATGCGTGCCACCGTCAAAGACGTCGCCAAGCTGGCCGGAGTGTCTCCGAAGACGGTGTCGAACGTCATCAACGGTGTCGTTTTCGTCCGTCCGGAGACGCGAGCCAGGGTCGAGCAGGCGCTGAACGAGCTCGACTACGTTCCGAACATGAGCGCCCGCGGGCTGCGCAACGGCCGGTCCGGGATGATCGCGCTCGCGCTGCCTGACCTGCTCCGGCCGTACTCCGCCGAGATCACGCACCTGGTCGTCGAGTTGGCGCACGAGCGCGGCTGGGGTGTGCAGATCGAGCAGACCGCGGCCGAGCCGAAGCGCGAGTTCGAGCTGCTGTCGAAGGGTCGTGCGCACCTGGTCGACGGCCTGATCCTGAACCCGGTGAACCTGGACGACAGTGCGGTGATGACCGCCGGCCCGCTGCCGCCTGTCGTCCTGATCGGTGACGTCGACCAGGACGTGGTGAGTCAGGTCGCGATCGACAACGTCGCCGCGGCCAGGGACATGACGAAACACCTGCTGGCACAGGGCTGCCGCCGGATCGCAGCTGTCGGTACGCCGGAAGTCCCCCGCGGATCGAGTGGCGCCGGCGTCCTCGCGAGCAGCACGGACGCACCCGGTACGGCGGCGTCCCGGCTGCGGACCGCGGGTTATCGCCAGGCGCTCGAGGAGGCCGGCGTACCGAACGATCCGGCACTGGAGATCAACCTGGACCGGTGGCGGCCGGAGGGTGCCGCGACCGTGGTCGGGAAGTATCTGACCGAGCATGAACTGCCTGATGCGTTCTTCTGCTTCACCGACACGGTCGCGTCGGGCACGCTGTCGGCGTTGTGGACCGCCGGGGTCGGCGTGCCGGAGCAGACGCTGGTCGCCGGGTTCGACAACATTCTCGAGAGCCAGTTCATGATCCCGCCGCTGACGACGGTCGACTTCGATCGGCGCGAGTTCGTCCGGTCGGCGCTCGACCTGCTCGCCGAGCGGATGGCCGACAACGGCGCCGCACCCCGCCGGGTGATCATCCCGCACCGCATCATCAAACGCACCAGCACCACACGCTGACCGGCACAGTGCATGATGGTGCTCGGCTGTGCGCCGAGTGCCGCGCGGCCACCAGCCGGTCGTTGCCGAGGGCCCGGATTCTGGCCCGGGCCACATCTGGGGAGACGCCGGCCGAAGAGGTGTTCGCCGTACTGTTCAACCGTGTGGTTCACGGTGCTCAGCACGATCCCCGCTCACCGCGAGCGTCGCGGTGATGTGCTGATTTCAAACGTTTTTCCAGAACGGTGGTTTTCGGTGGGAACTAGGACCACAGCATTCGCTGGGCGGTGAGCCGAAAGTTTCGCCGGCCCGGGCCACTGCTGGACACCGGTTCCGGTACGCGGGATTCCTGTCACGATCCCTTGAAAACGTCGTCACGCTCAGCAAGGCTTCCGTGATCACTTCCGCGTCGTTTCCGGGGTGCGGGAAGGACGGGGGAGTGTGCGACCGCTGCCTTCGTGGCGGTCGCGCCATCCGCCACTCGGGGGTAACCATGAGAAGAAGGGGGAAGTGTGTCTGCGATGACAAAGCTCGCCGAGCAGTGCCGTGATGTGAGGAGTCACGGCAACGCAGGGCTCGGTCGGGCTTCGATCCAACCGGCGGTCTGCACCGGCATCCACGAGGTGAGCTCGTCGATCCCGTCGGTCCAGCCGCGACGCGTGGCGGTGCTGCGGTTGAGCAACGGAATGACCACCACGCTGCGACTCGGCGAGGGCGCGCAAGCGCCGGAGCGGGGCGCCACCGTGTTCGTCCGGGGTGGCCGGGGAATGGGTGATCAGCCCGCCTCAGGTGGGGTCATCCTCGCGTCGGCCGACCCGCACTGAGCACAGGGCCCGAAGTGAGGGGCTGAGTCAGTGACTCGCCGGTCTCAGGTGTCAACGCCCAGCTGAGGCCGGCAAGTCCCTGGAGCAGCGGCATCGGCCTAGGCGGGCATCGGATCGGTCAGCGCGCGCACCTCGATCGGCGAGAACCGAGCCTCCGGCAGCTTCGCCGCCAACTCGGTCGCCCTCTCCAGGCTGCAATCGACCAGGTAATACCCGGCCAGCACCTCTTTCGCCTCGGTGAACGGCCCATCAGTCACCGCTGGTACGCCGTCCCTGACCTGGACCACTCGGGCGTCCACCGTGGTCAGGCCGTCGGCGGCGACGAACTCACCGTTCGCCTTCATCTCCTCGAACAGCGCGCGATGTGCGCCGTACACCGCGTCCATTCCCTCCGCGCCGAGCGCGTCCCAGGTCTCGGTGTTCCCGTAGATCAACAGCATGTACTTCATCACGGCCTCCGGTTCCGGTTACCTGGGTACGTCGGAACGCCGGAGTCAGTCTCGACATCCGGCGTTCCTGACGCTACTCGCTCACCAGGTCGCGCCGGCAGGCTCCCGGGTGGTGGTGTTGATCCGGTTGAACAGATTGGTCAGCCCGATCATCAGGATGATCGCGGCGAGCTGCTTCTCCTCGAAGTGCTTCGCCGCCTCGGCCCAGATCTCGTCCGTCACCGCGCCCGGCCGGTCCGCGATCCGGGTCGCGGCCTCGGTCAGCGCGAGCGCGGCCCGCTCCGCGTCGGTGAACAGGTCACACTCGCGCCACGCGACGACCTGGTGCAGCCGCTCTTCGCTCTCGCCGTTCTTCACCGCCGACTTCACTCCGCCGAAGACGCAGGGCCCGCAACCGTTGATCTGGCTGGCCCGCAGGTGGACGAGCTCGAGCGTCGTGGCCGGCACACCGCCTTGGTGGACGGCCTTGAAGATGTTCTGCACGCCCTTGGTGGCGTCAGGCAACAGCATTGCGGGGTTGGTCATCCGTGCAGTCATGGGAGGATCTCCATCAGGTGTGGTGTTGTTGTCTTCACCCTCCTGACGGAGCCTAGCCGGACGATGTGACACGAGCGGCCCACAGATCTTTCTCGAGTCGGTCCTCCACCCGTACGGCGGGATCGGAGTACTGCCCGGTCAGGCAGATCGGCCCGGTCCACCCGAGCCGTCGCAGTGTGGCGAAGACGGCCGACCAGTCGGACATCCCTTCGTCACCTTGTACGTAATGCGTCTTCCACCCATCGTCGGTCCGGACGTAGTACGCGTTCTTGAGGTTGACGATGCCGAGGCGATCCACGCCGAGCTCGAGGGTGACCGCTGGATCGTCGCCGGCGAGCGCGTCGTGGGCCGCGTCCCAGACGAGCTTGAAGTGCTCGGGCATGCCGTCGAGCAGTTGCAGTACGCCGAGCGTCGACGGCACGAACCGCCCGTGATGCGGCTGGATCCCGACCTGCACGTCGTACTGCGCGGCAAGAACCGCGGCCTCCTCCAGTAGTCCGCGAGTACGTCGTACCGATGCGGCGTAGCCGTCCGGGCCGAGTTCGGCCATGATCCGGATCATCGGTACGGCGGCTTGCGCGCACGCGGCGAAGACGCGCTCGGACAGACAGCTCGCGATGCTGATCGGTTCGATGCCTTCGGCCCGCAACTGCTCGGTGAACCTCGGCAGCTCGGCCTCGGCCGTGGCCGGCGTGACATAGGCGGAGTCGCGAACCGGGATCTCAGCGCCGGTGAACCCCAGCCCGGCGACCAGCCGACCGAGCTCGCCACCCGGCAGCCCGGACCAAGGTTTGGTGAAGACGGACCACAGATGCATGGCTGCTCCTCAGCTGTAATCGAGGTCGATCGACTCGGCGCGGATGCGGGCCTCGTCGACCTGGACGCCCAATCCCGGGGTGGTCGGGACCGTGGCGACGGCCTTGGTGATGGTCAGCCCCTCGACGTACAGGTCGGAGAGCAGCTCCGGTCCGTTGAGCTCGGCGGGCAAGGCGAGGTCGAGCTGGCTGAACACGTGCAACGCGGCCGCGAACGCGACACCGCAGTCGGTGAGGCCGCTGGCCAGGATCTCGAGACCGCCGGCCAGGGCGGTCTGCGCGGTTTTCAGGGCGTTGCGCAGGCCGCCGGACTTGCACACCTTGATGACGACCAGGTCGGCGGCTTCCAGCCGGATCGCCCGGGCCAGGTCCTGGGCGGAGAAGCTGCCCTCGTCGATCGCGATCGGCAGGTCGATGAGTCCGCGCAGCCGCTGCATCGCGAGCGTGTCGGTGCTCGGCACCGGTTGCTCGACACAGTGGATCGTGCGGATCCCCGCCGTCCGGTCCCGGAGTTGTCGCAGCCGGCTCGGCCGGTAGGACTGGTTCGCGTCGAGCCACAACGGTTTGCCGGCGGCCACCTCGGCAACGGTCTCGATCGCCGCGGTGTCCGCGTCCAGGTCGCCGCCGATCTTGACCTTGTACGCCGAATAGTCCGAGGACCGCAGCGCATGTTCACGGACGGCGCTGGAGTCGCCGACCCCGATCGCCGAGCACAGCGGGATCTCGTCGTACAGCTTGCCGCCGAGCAACGCGTGCACCGGTACGCCGGCCAGCTTGCCGGCCGCGTCGTGCATCGCGACGTCCACGGCGGCGCGGGCGAACGGAAAGCCGTTCGACACCGCGGGGCTGAGGCGTTTGGCGGCTCGCTGGTGGAAGAGCTCGACGTCGAACGGGGTGAGCTCGAACAGGATCGGTGCGAGGTGCCGCTTGATCACCACGGCCATCGTCTCTGCGGTCTCGTAGCTCCAGCTCGGCAGTGCACGCTGCTCACCCCAGCCGACCACACCGTCCTCGGTGGTCAGCTTCACGAAGATGACGGCGGTGGCCTGGTCCGGTCGTTGACCGGGTGCGCCGACGGCGCCACTGCCGAGAACGAACCGGCGCGCGAACGGGACCGCGACCGGGAAGACCTCGACCTGGGTGATCCGGGACATTTCGTCGTCCTCTCCGAGCTCAGGCCGCGATCGACCAGACGGCCGGATCGACGAAGCTCGGGCCGCGGGTGCCGTCGTCCAGCCACTTCAGCACGTCGGCCAGCACGTAGCCGGCGAGCGCGAGATGACCCTCGGCGGTGTCACCGGCGATGTGCGGACTGAGCAGGAGGTTCGGCGCTTCGAGAACGGTGGCGTCGAAGGTCGGCGGCTCAGGGTCGTAGACGTCGAGGGCGGCGTACAACCGACCGTCGAGGACGTGGTCGAGCAGGGCCTGCTGGTCGATCGCCGGGCCACGCGAGGAGTTGACCACGATCGCGCCGTCGGGCAGCTGTTCGATCAGCTTGCGGGTGATCATGCCCTTGGTCTCCGGCACGTTCGGGACGTGGATGGTGACGAAGGTGCTCTGCAGCGCTTCTTGCAGGGTGGTGCTGCGGACGCCGAGCTGGCCGCCGCGCTCGGGGGTGAGGTACGGGTCGTAGACGGCGACGTCGCAGCCGAACGGCTTGAGGAGGTTGATCAGCGCGCGGGCAGTGGAACTGGCGCCGATGATGCCGACCTTGGCACCGGCCAGTTCGTGACCTCGGAAACCGGCCTGCTTCCAGCCGCCCTGCCGGATCGCCTGGTCGAAGCGGGGGAGGCGGCGGGCGAGGGTGAGCATGGCGGCCAGGCAGTACTCGCCGACCGACCAGGCGATCCGCGGTCCGGCGGAGAAGACGGCGACACCCTGGTCGAGGATGACCGGGTCGATCAGGTTCTTCACCGAGCCGGCCGCGTGCGCGACCACCTTCGGACCGTTGCCGTCGGCCCACAGTTCCTTACGGAGGTGCGGCGTACCCCAGCTGGTCAGCAGGACGTCGGAGCCGGCGACCAAGTTCGGAACAGCTGCCGGGTCGAGGGCCGGCGGGCGGCCGGGCGATCCGGGGCCGGCGGCGTGCTCGGGTGCTGCCCAGACGACGTCGAAGCGGTCCTCGAGCAGTTGGCGGGTCTGCGGATCGACCACATCGTCAGCGCGTTCGGGGGTGAACAGGGCAGCGAGTCTGAGCACCGTGACGGCTCCTTCGGGGTGGGCGGTGGCTTGACGGTAGACGCTTCCCGTTATGCAGGTCCAAGCCCGATTTCGCATTGGCCGATACCGTGCGGGTATCGGTACGGTGCCGCCTATGGATCTGTCCCTCCAGCAACTCCGTGGGTTCGTCGCGGTCGCCGCGGAGCTGCACTACGGCCGGGCCGCGCAGCGGCTGAACATGACGCAGCCGCCGCTGACCCGCCAGATCCAGGGGCTGGAGCGAACGCTCGGAGTGCGGCTGTTCGACCGCACCGGCAGGGGAGTACGGCTGACCGCGGCCGGTGACGTCTTCCTGGAACACGCGCGGCGGGTGCTCGCGCTGCTGGAGGTCGCTCCGGACGCGACGCGGCGCGCGGCCGAGGGGCAGACCGGGACTCTGCGGATCGCCTTCACCGCGATCGGGGCGTACGCCGTACTGGCCGACTTCCTCACCATGGTCGGGAAGCGGACGCCGGCGGTGACCGTGGAACTGACCGAGTTGGTCAGCCCGGCGCAGTTCGAGGCGCTGGCGAACCTGGAGATCGACATCGGATTGGTGCGGCCGCCGATCCCAGCCGGGTTCGAGTCGGTCCTGGTGCATTCGGAAGACCTCGTGCTCGCCGTACCCGCTGATCATCCGCTGGCGGTGGGGGAGTCGCCGGTCGCGCTGGTCGATGTGACCGACGACTACATCGGGTACAGCCCGGAAGGCTCGCAGTATCTCCACGACATCTGCGCGGCGATGATCGGGATGGATCGGTATGCGGTGAGTCAGCTGGCGTCGCAGGTCCCGACGATGCTGGCACTGGTGCGGGCCGGGCTCGGATGCGCCCTGATCCCGCGGTCGATCATGGCGATGCGGGTGGAAGGCGTGCGCTACCGCGAGCTCGACGCGGCGGACGCGCATTCGGTCACGCTGCACGCCTGCTGGAGCCCCGACAGCCCGAACCCAGCCCTGCAACGCCTCGCCGAGTCACTCCGAGAGGTCCGCGCGACCGGGTTGACCTAGAGGCCGTTCAGCTTGATGCCGACGGCACCCGGTGGGACCAGCCTGTCGGGTAAGGTGGTCTCGACTACGGACTGAGGAGGTGGGACCGATCACCGATTGTGCAGGTTGGTTGCTCCCGCCTCGAGTGGTCAGCGTCGTGCGCTGACCGCGGGAGCCTCGTACGTGAAGGGTTTCCGTGTCTGTATCTTCTGTTCCTTCCTTTGAGCTTTCCCACGTCGTCGACCGGCTGCGTGCGGCCGGCTGTGTCTTCGCCGAGGACGAGGCGGCGCTGATCGCCGATACCGCTCGCGACGAGGCCGAGGCCGCGGTCATGGTCGACCGCCGGATCGCCGGTCTTCCGCTGGAACACGTCCTCGGCTGGGCGTCCTTCCGCGGGTTGCGGATCGCGGTCGATCCCGGGGTGTTCATTCCGCGCCGCCGTACCGAGTTCCTGGTCGAGGAGGCGCTGCGGGTGACCGCGCCGGGGGCCGTCGTACTGGACCTGGGCTGTGGTTCGGGCGTCCTCGCTGCCGCGGTCGCGGCCGAGCGCTCGGTCGAGTTGTACGCCGCCGACATCGAGCTGGCCGCGGTCCGGTGCGCCCAGCGGAACCTGGAGCCGTTGGGAGGCTCGGTCCACCAGAGCGATCTCTTCTCCGCCCTCCCGGCCGGCCTGCGGGGCCGCGTCGACATCCTGCTCGCGAACGTCCCGTACGTGCCGACGAACGAGATCCGCCTCCTCCCGCCGGAGGCACGTCTCTACGAACCACACGTCACCCTGGACGGTGGCCCGGACGGTCTCGCCACCTTGCGCAGGGTTGCCGCCGCAGCACCCGAATGGCTGGCTCCCGGCGGTCACCTCTTCGTCGAGATGAGTGAGCACCAGGCACCGCTGGCCCGATCCGTCCTCGAGCAGGCCGGCCTGACCGTCCGCATCAGCACCGATGACGAGATCGGGGCGAATGTTGTCATCGGCACCAACCCGGTGGGTGTCGGTCAGGCGACGGCGTAGCTACCCAGCGCCGGCTCCAGCAGGTCGAAGGCCTGGCCGGCTTCCTTGGCGATCGTCGCGGCGATGGCGTCATTGGACTGACCGGTGAGGGTCAGAGCTTGGATGCGCTGGAAGAGGGTCCGGTGGACGGCGCCAAGGAGTGCGGCGGCGGTGGAGACGGTGATGTGGTCGGGGCGCTCGCCGACGGTTTCGGCGAGCGTCGCGGCCAGGGCTTGCTCGCGTTGGTCGTGGAGAGTGCGCAGGCAGACAGTGAGCGTGGGGCTGTCGGCGATCATGCGGGTGAAGTCAGGGCCGGCGAAACCTGCGACGGGATCCTGAGCTTCCACGGCCGCCTCGAAATTGCGGCGGAGCGCGGTCAGCGCGGATTCGCCGGTACGGCGGGACGCCACGGCGTCGGCCAGGGACGCGACGAACTCCTGCTGGTGATCCAGCGCAAGGTCTTCCTTGCGGGCGAAGTAGTTGGTGACCGTCTTCTTCGCGACCCGGGCGGCGGCCGCGATCTCGGCGATGGTGGTCTGCTCGAAGCCCTGGGCGATGAACAGCCGGGTCGCCTGGTCGCTGATCAGTTGGCGGGTCTCCTGCTTCTTGAGCTCACGCAGGCCGGTCGGAGCGGTGGTGTCCATGAGGGCAATCTTACCCTCGTCGTAAAAGTATGTTGACAGCACACTCCGCTCGAGCTAAAGTTACCACCGTCGTAAAGTTACCTCGAAGGGAAGTAGTGGATGCGCAATCCAGCTCTCGGCAGTTCGCAGTCCGGTGCGTTCCCGCGCCTGCGCCGTGATGAGTGGCGTACGGCGCAGACCCGCCCCGTGCGCAACCCGGTGGTCAACTCTCGTCGCGGCAACCCGCGGCGCGGGGCCCGCTGACCCAACCCTCCGTCATTCGCCGAGTTCTGTGGAAGGAAGTGCTGTGAAAATCAACGCCTCTACCATTTCTCTGACCATCGAGGACGTCGCGGCCTCGCGAGCGTTCTTCGTCGACCACCTTGGCTACACCGAACGCGTCGCGGCCGAGGACTTCGCGTCGCTGACCCGTGAGGACGCCGTCGACGTCGTACTGCTGCAGCGGGGGATCGAGGTGCTTCCGCCCGAGCAGCGCGACCAGCGCGCGTCCGGCCTGATCCTCGCGTTCACCGTCGACGCGCTCGACGGCGAGGAGAAGCGCCTGCGGGACGCAGGTGTCGAGATCACCATGCCGTTGCGCGAGGAGCCCTGGGGCGAACGCCTGTTTCAGGTGACCGATCCCAACGGTGTCGTCATCCAGTTCGTCGAATGGACCTCGCCGAACTGACCCCACCCAACCGCCCCGGCCTCATCGAGGCCGGGGCGGCGGTGTGTTCAGACCCGTCGCTGGACGTGCAGGGGGTACTCCCGCCGATTGAGCGGATCATGGTCGGTCCGCGGGCGCGACGGCACCGGCCCGGTCACCGGCTGGTACCGCTCGAACGCCGACTCCAGCACACCTTCGCCACGTGTCAGTGCCGGCAGTTGCTGCTCGAGCTGGTACACCGCGGCTGCCGGGATTTCTCCTTCCAGGATTGAGGTTTCGGCCGCCAACGCCGGCACCTGCGGGATTGCCCGCAGCCGGGCAAGAGCAGCCAGTACGGCGCGGGTCGTGTCGGTCGGGATCTCCAACTGGAAGCGGTGCATCGGCTCGTGCACCGTCGTACCGGCCCGCTGGAGCGCGGTGATCAGGACGAGCGGCGTGAGGAAGCGGAAGTCGCCGGCAGTGCTCGACATGCTCTTGTCGAACACTGCGTGCGCGTGACTCTGCCGCGCTGAGTAGCCCGAGTGCGTCATCACAACCCGCGCGTCCGGGATCTCCCAGCCGTGGATCCCTTGCTGGAGCGTCTCCCGGACGGTCTCCTCGACCGCCTTGATGAACGCGTACGGCATCGACCCGAGCTCCACCTCGAGCTCGAAGCTCACCCCGGCGTTCACCGGCGCCGGCTCGACCCGCAGCCCGATCGTGGCCAAGAAGGGGTTCTCGTCCTTCTTCTTGAACTCGACCGCCTGCCCGACGCCGTCGATCCGCTCGATGCAGATCGTGGTCGTCTCCCGGAAGCCGACGTCGATACCGAACTCGGTCGCCAATGTCGTCTGGATGACCTCCTTCTGCACCTCGCCGTACAGCGACACGTACGTCTCCTGCCGCAGGTCGTCCTGGCGGAGGTTGATCAGCGGGTCCTGCTCGGCCAGTTGGGTGAGCGCGACCTGGAGATTGCCCTTGTCCGACGGCCGGACCGGTGAGATCACCGTCTCCAGCGTCGGCGGCGCGAAGAACCCACCGGTGGCCGGGCCTGATTCCTGGCCGGTCGAGGTGATCCGGTCGCCGATCTGGATGTCGGTCAGTCCCCACAGCTTGCCGATCTGGCCCGCACGAACCTCAGTCGTCGCCGGCGATCCGAAGACCTCGAGAGCGGTCAGCTTCGCCTCGCCGGCGGGGCCGAAGCGCAGTCGGTCGCGGACCCGCGCCGTACCGGAGAACATCCGCACGTAGGCGATCTTCTCCCCGGCCGGACCGCGCTCGACCTTGAAGACCGAGCCGTCCACCGGGTCATCAGCCCGGCCGGACGCGAGCGGAAGCAACTCCCGGATGCCTTCCGTCAGGGCGTCCGTGCCGGCCCCGGTGATGGCGGAACCGAAGTACACCGGGTGCATCAGCGCCTGTTGCGTCTGTACGGCGAGTCGCTTCCGGAGGTCGTCGTACGAGAGCGCCTTCTCGTTCTCCACGAAGATCGCGAGCAGTTCGTCGTCGCGCTCGGCCAGGATCTCGAGCAGGTGCGGGTGATCCGGCCCGTACGGCGTGAAGGTCGCCGACCGGGTGCCGAGACCGTCGGCCGAACCCATCGGCACGATCGCGGCCGAGAGCTTGTCCGCGATCGACTGCAGCACCGGCTCGTACTGCGCGCCGGCGCGGTCGGCCTTGTTGACGAAGATCAGCGTCGGGATGCGCAGCCGCTGCAGCGTTCGCATCAGCACGCGGGTCTGCGCCTGGACGCCTTCGACCGCCGAGATGACGAGGACGGCGCCGTCGAGCACGCTGAGCGCCCGCTCCACCTCGGCGATGAAATCCGGGTGACCGGGGGTGTCGATCAGGTTGACCGTGACCGGGTCGGCCCGGCCGATCGCGAACGACACGACCGCCGACTTGATGGTGATCCCGCGCTGGCGTTCCAGCGCGAGCGAATCGGTCTGGGTGCTGCCGTCGTCGACGCTGCCGATCTCGTCGATGACCCCGGCGGCGTAGAGCAGCCGCTCGGTCAGGCTCGTCTTACCGGCGTCGACATGCGCCAGGATCCCCAAGTTCAGTAATTTCACAAAGCTTCATGTCCCTTGAACAGGTGTCAGTACGTTCCGCGATAGACATGAAGCGAGGTCGCATCGCTGCGCTCCTTTGACTCGACACCTGCAGTTACCGATGCGAGTACAGCAAGGCGGTCAGCGCCCGGGCAAACTATTTAGCTGGAGGCTTAACGGTGGCGCCGCTACCCTGACGTGGATGCCGCCCCTACTCGATGCCCGCGCTCTCGCCGGCGCCGTCGTCGGTCCCATCACCCGGGTCGAACCGGTGAATGGGTTCGTCGGCAACCAGACCTTTCGCCTGCACACCGCCGCCGGGACGACGGTGTACCTGAAATCCGCCGACACCGTCGAGGCCGAGGCTCGCGCGTGTTCCTTGGCGCGCTCCGTCGGTGTACCGGCTCCAGAGATCCTGGCTGTCGAGCCGTCGTACCTGATCTGTGCCGAGGTTCCCGGCAGTCCGTCCGACGCTGACGCGGTCATCACCGAGGCTGGGCGCGGGCTCCGCCGGTTGCACGACCTCCGCGGCAACGACGGTGACTGGGCCGATCGGCTCCTGCGGCCGATCGAGCGACTCGACGTCCTCGCCGGCATCGTGCCCGAAGACTTGGTACGACGCCTGCGCCAGGTCGTCCCGCCCTTCGTCGATTCCGTGGCCGCGGTCGAGCCGGTGCTGCTGCACGGTGACCTGCATCCTCGGCATCTGTATGCCGTCGGCAACGAACTCACCGGCGTGATCGACTGGGGCGACGCCGTGTACGGCGACCCGCTCTTCGACGTGGCCCGCTTCTCGATGGCCGGCGAAGCCGCGACCAAGGCCTTCCTCACCGGCTACGACCTCCGCCGAACACCGGCCCTGAGCCGAACCCTCTCGCTCTACCGAGTTCTGTGGTCCCTGATGGCCCTGCACGCCGAACACGACGCCGGCGGCGACTGGTTCGCCGCACACGTCACCACCATGACGAAAGAACTCTCCGCGTGAAGCGGTAACTCCGGCCGCATCATGGAGGTGGGAACGCGCGACGAGCTACGCCGGCCTCTACACCCCGCGAGCCCGCGCCTCCGGTTTCAGTTGATCAGGGTGCCGAGGTGCTTGCCGGAGGCGATGCTGCTTGCCGCGGCGGACTGGTCGATGTCGAAGACGTGCAGCGGCAGGTTGTGGTCGCGGGCAAGGATGAACGCGGGCAGCCTGATGTACGGCTCGGACAGGTTGTTGATCGGGATCGCCGTCATCAGGCGTACGTCGTCCGCGCCGAGAGCGGAGAGCCGGCCGCGAAGCAGCACGGCGTTGATCACCGTGCCGAGCATGCCGATGTTGTCGGCCTCCACCCGATCGATACCCCAGTCGCCGGCCCGGTTGCCCCGGAACACGTTGCCACCGCCCACCACGACCGCGACCTGCACACCGGTGGCCCGCACCGCGATCACTTCATTGGCGAGGTGAGTCAGCCGGTCGCTGTTGAACCCGAACTCGTTCGGCCCGGCGATCGCCTGCCCGGACAGCTTCAGAACAAGCCTGCGATACATGGTCCTCCTGCTGCTGGAGAGAGCGGTGATGGATGTGGGATGCATTGTTGTTCACTTGTCCTGAGTCTGGACCTGGGCGCGTGCGCGCGCGAGGCCGAGCGGGACCTCGCCCCTACTGGAAAAAGGTCAGGACTGATGTGTCGAGTCCGGCAACGGGTGATCGACGCGTAGGCGAGAGCGCACCTACGAGCTTGGGAGACAGTCATGGAACTCAGCGTCAACACCTTCATCAGCCTGGACGGCGTCATGCAGGGTCCGGGCGGACCGGACGAGGACCGCAGCAACGGGTTCGAGCACGGCGGCTGGCTGGTGCCACACGCTGGTGAAGGTCAGCTGGACCCGGTCGACGGCTGGTTCCGGGAGGCGGACGCCATCCTGCTCGGCCGGTCGACGTTCGAGATGATGCGCACGTTCTGGTCGCAGGTCACGGTCGAACCGGGCAACATCGTCTCGACCGCGCTGAACACGTGGAAGAAGTACGTCGTCAGCAACACGCTGTCCGACGAGGAAGCGGCCTGGGGTGACACGACCGTGCTGCGCGGTGACGACATCGTCGAGCAGGTACGGCGGCTGAAGGAACAGCCGGGGCGTGAGCTGCAGGTTCACGGGAGCTGGCAACTGGCGCGGACGTTGCACGACGCCGGGCTGGTCGACACCTACCGGCTGATCCAGTTCCCGGTCGTGGTCGGCACGGGGAAGCGGCTGTTCGAGGGCGGGGCCGTACCGGCGACGTACAAGATCACCTCGGGGGAGGTGCTGCGCGGCGGGGCCGGCGTGGTGTCGCTGACGCTGCGGCAGGACGGCTTCGGCTCGGTCGGCACGGGCGACATCGTGGTCGAGGACGGGAAGGAGGTCCTGATCTGACGACTGTCGGAGGTATGTCCTAGCCTCGACGCAATCGGCGATTGGGGCACGGACATGGACATGCTGACCACGCAGGCGATCCTGGACGCCGGTCTGGACGACTGGCGCAAGCTGGCCCAGGCCCTGCACGCGCGGTTTGTGACCGAGTCCCTCGCCGACGGCCTTCGCTTCGCGCAGGCCGTCGGCGAGGAGTGCGCGGAGGTCAGGCTCGGTGACAACTTCGTCGATGTGAAGCTGATCAGCAAGGAATCCGTCTACCGAGCTGACGACGGGACCAGGCACGTGTTCCCGGGCGTGACTCAGCGGGACGTGGACGTGGCTCGGCGGATCAGTTCAGTGGCTCAGTCGATGGGGCTCGTCGCTGAGCCTTCGGCGGTGGTGCAGGTCGAGCTTGCGCTGGACACCGCGGATCTGGCGGCGATTGGTCCGTTCTGGGCCGCCGTACTCACCGGCAGCACGGAGTCCTTCAAGTCTGGTGATGTGTTCGATCCGACCGGACGTGTGCCGAACCTGTGGTTCCAAGGCACCGAGGCTCATGAGACGCCGCGGCAGCGGTTCCACGTCGATCTGTGGGTTCCGCACGACGTCGCGGAGGAACGGATCGCGGCCGGTGTCGCGGCCGGCGGCCGGATCACCTATGACAAGGAGGCGCCGGCCTTCACGGTGCTGGCCGACCCCGACGGCAACCAGGTCTGTATCTGCTGTTGCCTCAGCCGCTGACAAATCGGGAGCGTTCCGCTGTGCCGTTGGCTACAGTCGGGCCAACGGTCGATGGAGGAGGTGGGTCATGGTTTGCATGGCTATCCGGTTCCGTACCGACCCCTCCCTGTCCAGCTGACTGACACTCCGGACCGGTCGGTACGTCGCGGCGTAGGCCGCGGGTCCTGTGCGCCCACGCGCACGCCCGTACCGACCGAACCGGAGATTTCCGCATGTCCACCTTGGACACACAACTGAATGCTGCCCTCAATCAGGCCCTCGACGGCGTGACGTACGACGCCTTGCGCGCTCGCGTCAGCGCGGTGTCCGCCCGCTACCGCGCCGAGCAGGTCGACGACACGACCCTCGGCATGGCCGACGACCTCGACTGCCTCGCGTACGCCGTCTTCCGCATGCCCGCCACCTACGCCGCGATCCGCTCGGCACTGCTCGCGGCGGATGCTCATGTCGGTGCCTTTGCCACCCACCTGGACCTCGGCGGCGGCACCGGATCCGCCGCCTGGGCCGCCGCGGGATTGTGGCCTGGCATCTCCACGGAGATCGTCGAGCGACAACCATCCGCCATCCGGCTCGGCCGGCGCCTCAGCGCAACGCTTGCCAACAGCAACCACCGCTGGATCAGCGCCGATCTCCGGCACTGGACGTCGCAGCGTCGGGTCGACCTGATCAGCATCGCCTACGTCCTGAACGAACTCTCCGACGCCACTCGCCACCGGCTCATCACCACCGCAGCCGAGTCGGCCGACACCGTGGTCGTCGTCGAACCCGGCACTCCACGCGGCTTCCACCGGATCCTCGAGACCCGCCGGCACCTCATGGAGCACGATCTGACCATCGCCGCGCCCTGTCCACACCAGCACCTCTGC
Organism: Kribbella sp. NPDC023972; assembly: GCF_040639075.1. Taxonomy (NCBI): domain Bacteria; kingdom Bacillati; phylum Actinomycetota; class Actinomycetes; order Propionibacteriales; family Kribbellaceae; genus Kribbella; species Kribbella sp. NPDC023972. The sequence continues at coordinate 292,557 of NZ_JBEZZH010000006.1, forward strand.
CCGCTGACCACGCCCGACTGGTGCCACTTCGCCGTACGACTGCCGAGAACGGAACTCCATCGCCTCACCAAGCACGGCACCCGCAACTACGAGGACGAGAAGTTCACTTATCTGGTCGCGACCCGCGCACCGATCCGGCCGGCCCGATCCCGCATCATCACCCGGCCGGCTCACCCGAAAGGTCAAGTCCTACTGGACGTCTGCGGCTCCACCGGCACCCGCGAGCGACTCGTCGTCGGGAGGTCGGCCGAGGAGTACCGCGCCGCCCGCGGAGCCTCCTGGGGCGATGTCTGGCCACCGCTGACGCAGTAAGGAACCCGAGCGAGTCAGCGCTTGACGCGGCCTGTTTCGTAGGCCCACATGACGATCTCGACCCGGTTCCGGGCGCCGAGCTTGGTCATGATGCTGGCGAGATGGGTCTTGACGGTGCTGAGGCTGACGTGGAGTTCGGCGGCGATCTCGGCGTTCGTCCGGCCCTGGGCCACCGTGACCAACACCTGCTCTTCCCGGCCGGTGAGCGGTTCGATCGGCTGCGCCGGCGGCCGCCCGCGCTGGACGTCAGAGAACGCGGCGAGCAGGCGGGCGGTGATGCTCGGGGCGATGAGGGCGTCACCATCGGCGGCAGCGTGGATCGCCTGGATCAGGAGCGCGGGCCCGGAGTCTTTGAGCAGGAACCCACGGGCACCCGCTTTGAGCGCGCCGTGCACATACTCGTCGAGGTCGAAGGTGGTGATGACCACGATCGCGAGCGGATCGTCCACGCCGGCACCGGCGAGCTCGCGGGTCGCCGCGATCCCGTCCATGCCGGGCATGCGGATGTCGAACAGGCACACGTCGGGACGCAGTCGCCGCGCCAACGCCACCGCCTCATGGCCGTCGGCCGCCTGACCGACCACCTCGATATCGGGCTGTGCGTCGAGGATCATCGCGAGCCCGGTCCGGATGAGGTCCTGGTCGTCGGCAACCAGTACGCGGATCGTCATCGGGCCGCCCTGGGCAGCGTCGCCTCGACGGTCCAGCCGCCGTCCGGCCCGGGACCCGCTTCGAGGAAGCCGCCGAGGAGGATCGCGCGTTCGGTCATCCCGATCAGGCCGTAGCCCAACGGGTTCCGTGGGGTCGAACCGCCATCGCCGTTGTCGGAGACGGTCAGCCGGACGCGGTCCGGATCGCCGTCGACGTGGACGTCGATCAGGGTGGCGCGCCGGCCATGCCGTACGGCGTTCGTGATCGACTCCTGCGCGATCCGATAGATCGCCGTACCGATGGGTGATCCGAGGTTCTCGAGGTCACCGGACAGCGTGAGCTCGACCCGCGGGCGGTCGCCGACGCTGCGGGCGAGCCGCTCGAGGTCGGCCACTCCGGGCTGCGGAGCCAGGACGGCCGAGCCGTTGTCGCGCAGACCGCCGACCATGATGCGCATCTCGGCGAGCGTACGCGAAGCCTCCTGCTCGATCACGGCGAGCGCGTCCAGCGCGGCTGAGGGGTCGGCCGCCGCGACGACCTGGCCGGCCTGCGCCCGGATGGCGATGGCCGAGACGTGATGGGCGACCGTGTCGTGCAGTTCGCGGGCCAACTGCTCGCGCTCCCGAAGCCGCACCTGGTCCAGCTCACGCATCCGGGAGGTCCCCCAGTACCGCACCGCGGCGCCGAGCGTCGCCGGGAACAGCAGGAACATGCTGCCGAGCACCGAGTCGAGTACGCCGGTGTTGTCGACGGCCAGCCCCATGGCCAAAGCGACCAGGATGACCACCATCCCCATCCCGATCTCGCGCCCGGACCCCCAGCGCACGAGCGAGTACGGCAGCATCACCACGCAGATCATCGTGTAGAGCCCAACGGGCCCAGAGGTCGTGAGCAGGCTGCCGATATCGAGGACGATCAGTGCACCGAAGGTGCCGGCCACCACCGCGAGCGGGTGGGTACGACGCCACAGCAGCGCGCAGACGACTCCCACCCCGAGCATGAGAGCGACAGGCCGCCAGGTGAGCGGATCGCGCAATATGCCTTCGAGGATCGCCGTCGGCAGCAGCACCGCGACGAGCGCCCAGTCGCGCCACACCCGCCGGGGTGGCTTGGGCGCCCGCGCCTCAGCCCAGAGTGCGCGTACGGCGTTGGTCAGCATGACCTCAGCGTAGATACCCCCGGCGCCCGGCGGATCAGCCCAAAGTACGGCGCGCCGATCGGCCGATCAGCCCAGGAAAGTCCGGCCCTTCGCCCGAGGCGTCGGACGCCGTCCGTCGACACGCTGTGAGCACATCTGTCGCTGGAGGGGAAACAAGGATGATGTCGAATTCGCTGTACCGGTTGGGCCGGTTCGCCGCGCGCCGGCCGTGGGCTGTCATCGGGGCCTGGCTGGTCCTGTCCGCGCTCGTGGTCGCGGCGTCGAGCACCTTCGGTCAAAAGCTCGAGGACTCCTTCGGAGCACCGGGAGTCGACTCCCAGCACGCGACCGACCTGCTGTCGGCCGCCGGTTCGAACCAGGCAGGCCTCACCGCACAGGTGGTCGTGACACCTCGCGACGATCAGGTGACGTTCTTCAGTTCACCGGATGCGCGGGCAGCCCTGTCGCGGGTCCAGTCGGCAGCAGCCAAACTGCCGCACGTGCTGGCGACCAGCGATCCCGCGGGTACGGCGACCGCGACGCCCGGGGTCCTTTCACCGGACGGCCGGGTCGCGATCATCCGGCTGCAGTACCCGGTGCTCGAGGAACTGGAGAAGGACGACCTCGCTCGATTGAAGGCGTTCGCGGCACAGGCCGGCCAGGATCTGCCGCTGCGGATCGAGCTCGGCGGCGACCTGTTCTTCGCGTTCGAGGAGCCCGAGACCGGACTCGGCGAGGCGATCGGCCTGTTCGCGGCGATCGTCGTACTGCTGCTGGCCTTCGGATCGATCATCGCGATGGGGCTGCCGATCGGCATGGCGCTGTTCGGCCTCGCCCTCGGCATCAGCTCGATGTCCCTCGTCACCTATCTGATCGACATTCCGAGTTGGGCACCTGTGCTCGGCAGCATGGTCGGTCTCGGGGTGGGCATCGACTACGCGCTGATCCTGGTCACCCGGCACCGCGAACACCTCGCGCAAGGGATGAGCGTCGTGGAGTCGGCCGGACGGGCTGTCGCCACCGCGGGCCGGTCCGTCGTCTTCGCCGGTGGCACTGTCGTCATCGCGATCCTCGGATTGGCCGTGGCCGGCGTACCGTTCATGACTGCTGCTGGGGTCGCGATCGCGCTCATCGTGCTGACCATGGTGCTGGTCTCGATCACCTTGCTGCCGGCGTTCCTGGGCCTTGCCGGGCACTGGATCAACCGTCTCGCAATCCGGAGGGTGGCGTCCTCCCCGGGTTCCGGCTGGCAGCGATGGGGTGGGCACGTCGCCAGGAACGCCGTTGCCTACGTCGTCGGCGCCACGGTCCTGCTCCTTGCACTCGCCGCACCCGTGCTCGCCCTCCGGGTCGGCACACCTGACGAGGGTGCACTGCCCGACAACGTGACGCAGCGCCGGGCGTACGACCTGGTCGCCGCCGGATTCGGCCCCGGGATCAACGGGCCGTTGGTCATCGCCGTCGACATCTCCAAGGACGCGAGCGTCGTACAGCCCCTGCTCGACGCCGTCAGTGCCGACGAGGGGATCGCCGATGTCATGCCACCGCAGGTGAACCCCGCGGCCGGTGTCGCGACGCTGGTCGCGTTCCCGACCACCGGGCCTCAGGACGATGCCACGGTCGAGACGATCGAGCGGCTTCGTGCAGAGGTCTTTCCGCCCGTGATCGGCGATGGCCCGGCCAAGGCTCACGTCGGTGGTCAGACGGCGAGCCTGGCCGACGTCGCCGACCGGGTCAGCGATCGCCTGCCGCTGTTCATCGGCGCGGTGATCCTGTTGTCCATCGTGCTGCTGACGGTGGTCTTCCGGTCGGTCGTCGTACCGCTCAAGGCGGCGTTGATGAACCTGCTGAGTATCGGTGCGTCGTTCGGGGTGATGGTGATGGTGTTCCAGTGGGGCTGGGGCGCGGACCTGATCGGGCTGGAGACGACCGTGCCGATCCTGCCGTTCATCCCGATGTTCATGTTCGCGATTCTCTTCGGGCTCTCGATGGACTACGAGGTGTTCCTGCTCTCCCGGATCCGGGAGGAGTACCTGGACACCGGCGACAACGACACCTCGGTCATCCATGGCATCGCGTCCACCGGACGGGTGATCACCTCGGCCGCCCTGATCATGATCTCGGTCTTCCTGAGCTTCGTCCTGAGCGACGATCCGAGCACCAAGATGTTCGGCCTGGGCCTGGCCACCGCGGTCTTCGTCGACGCCACCATCGTGCGCCTGGTCCTGGTCCCGGCCGCGATGAAGCTCCTGGGCAACGCCAACTGGTGGCTCCCGGCCTGGCTGGCCCGCCTCCTTCCCACGGAGCGGGTACAGCGCCCGCAGCCAGTCACCGACAAGGACCCCGCCCTCGTCTGACCACAACCGCCACAGGTGAGCCTGGTCGCGTCCTTCTCGAAGCCCGGCCAGGCAATCACCCGCCGCGGATGGACGATCGTGGTGTGATGGCTGGGATCGGCTGGCAGGATGTGCGGTGTGGGTGAGCGGCTGGAGGGTGGGTTCGACGGCGGGGCGTCGTTGGTGGATGGCGTCGTACGGCGTACTGCGGGGGCGTGGACGTCGTCGGTGCAGGCGCTTCTAGCTCATCTGGAGGCGGCCGGGTTCTCGGGGGCGCCTCGGGCGTTGGGAGTGGATGCCGGGGGCCGGGAGATGGTCAGCTTCCTGCCGGGACAAACGGTGGGGAACGCGCGGCCGTGGCCGTCGTGGACGCACAGCTCGGCGGCCCTGGTGGACGTTGCGCGGTGGCTGCGGCGCTATCACGCGGCCGTTGCGGACTTCGTTCCGCCGGTGGACGCGTGCTGGCGCGAGGGTGAGGCGTGGCGGCCGGGAATGATCGTCGCGCACAACGACGCGGCGCCGTACAACGCGGTGTGGAACGCCGACGGCCTGGTCGGCTTCGTCGACTGGGACATGGCCGGACCGGTTCAGCTGGAGCTGGATGTCGCCTGGGTCGCCTTCTCCTGGACGCCGCTGCACGCCCCACACGTCGTCGCGGCCGAAGGCTTCACCGACCTCGACTCGCGCCTGGCGCGGCTGGAGCTCTTCCTCGGTGAGTACGGCTGGCAAGGCACGACCGGCGACATCCTCGACCTCATCGCCGAACGCCTGACCCTGCAACTGACCCTGATGACGCAAGCCGCCGCCTCCGGGGACCCCACCTACCAGCGCATGCTCACCGCCGGCCGCGACCAAGACCTGACAATCGCCCTCAACCAACTACCCACCCTCCGCTGACCCCGCCCATCAAGTGGGTTCGTGGTCCGCGTCCCAGCCCACCTGCCCGGCACAGGGACGACACGCCCTCAGGCTGGATCACATCTTGGTTGAACGCCCGCCCGTCAGGCGCCACAGGATGTCAAGAGCAACCTTCGGTCAGGCGTCGACTTCGAAGCGGACGATGACGAGTTGGTCGGTTGGCTGCAGGGTCGGGTAGTAGGAGCGCAGGCCTGGGAGGAGCTCGGCGGCGTTGGCGAAACCGTCCTCTTGCGCCTCCTGGTCGGTGACGGTGTCGACGGTCTTGGTCACGGTCGACGTGATCCGGCCCGGGATGGTGACCTCGTCGGGGAACTCGAACACCAGCAGCGCCGGTCCCACCTGCACCGGATCGTTGTAGCGCATCGTGATCCGTTTTCTTCCCGCACGGACCGCAGGCAGGTGTGTAGCCCGGAACCGCAGCTGTTGCACCTCGCGCGAGGTGTCCGGAGTCGTGTTCACGAACATGGAGCCTACGTCCGGCGGCCGAAATCCGTTCGTGTCAGGGGGATCGGTCAGGCAGGATCAGGGTGTGGATGGTCGGGGGCTGGCTCGCGCGTACTACGACGACGTGGTCGGGCCGTTGCTCGCGGCAAAGTGGCCCGGGCTTCCGCACGCCGCCGGCCGGCTCGGCAGTGGATCCGACGTACTGGGGCTCGACGACGCGACGTCCCGGGACCATGACTGGGGACTTCGACTGACCCTCCTCGTCGACGAAGCGAGCCGTGACGAGGTCGACGCGTATCTCGCCGCCGAGTTGCCCGCGACGTACGCCGGTCTGCCGACGAGGTTCCCGTTCTCCGGACAGACCGAGAGCATCCACCACGTCGAGGTCGATTCGGTGCACGCGTTCGTCATCAAGCGGCTCGGCGTCGATCCTCGGCAAGGATTGTCGACGATCGACTGGCTGACCATGACCGGCCAGGCGGTTCTGGAGGTCGTCGGCGGGCCGGTGTTCGTCGACCAGACCGGTGACATCTCGGCCGTGCGAGACCGGCTGCAGTGGTACCCGGACGACGTCTGGCGGTACGTCCTGGCCTGCGACTGGCTCCGGCTCGCGGAGGAGACGCCGCTGATGAGCCGGGCCGGTGACCTCGGTGACGACCTGGGCTCGCGGGTGATCGCGGCCCGGTTGATCGACGTCGCGATGCACCTGGCGTTCATGATCGAGCGGCGCTGGCCGCCGTACTCGAAGTGGCGCGGGACGATGTTCGCGCGGTTGCCCTGTGCACGCGAGGTGGGGGACGCGCTCCGGAAAGCGGTGAAGGCGGACCACTGGCGGTACCGGCAGCAACAGTTCGCGCGAGCCCTCGACCACCTGCTGAGTCGCCAGCGAGCGGTCGGGCTCCCGGCGCCCGGCCCGGCGACGGTCGACTTCTGGGACCGCCCGTACCTGCACCCGAACGACAAGATCATCACCGCGCTGCTGGCCGACGCGCCGGACCTGCCCAGAGGCCGGGGGAGCATCGAGCAGCGGTGCGACAACGTGGCCGTCCTGGTCGATCCCGCCGCCCGGCGAGCGGCTCTGACGTGACCGGCGGCGTCGCGAACCGGCATCCGTCAGTCGGGGGGATCTCGTCACGTCGATCTGCCGCGGCCTGTGTCATGGCGCGGCGTCCTGGTTTTCCTCTCGATGTGGGCTGGACGCTGGCTCGTTTCTGGTGCGGGCCTGGGGACCTTCCGCAGATCAACGGGGGTGGACCCGGCGACGGCTGCTGCCGCGCGAGCCTGCTGCTCGGCGGCCGAGCCTGACCCTGGCCTTCCGCCGTCCCGGCCAGCGTCGCTCCTCCCGTAGGCCCCGGGGGCGAGTTCGCTCCGTGTTCTCGCGTCCATGCCAGAACTCGAGAGGTGCTGGAGTAGACGTCCTGCCGTTTGGTCGGGTGTCTCATCGAGGTTGTAGACCGTGTGGGTCGCGACTTGCGCTGTGCCGGGGTCGTCGACCCAATGGGTGAGATAGTCGAAGCCATCGCGGATCCAGTCACGGTTTCTGGTCGTCACGGCCCGCTCACGCAGGACGGAAAGTGCGACTGGCCTCTCCGGCGACGGCAAGACCCGCACCACCTGCGAGCACTTCTGCAAGGCATCCTGAACTGTTTTCAGATGGTCCTTGTCGAAGTAAACGGTGTGATTGGCCCCCAGCGCGATGATCGCGCCGGGATGGTCAGCGACCACTCGGCGGACAGCGTGCGCGCGAGCCGGCTCCATCGCCTTCTCAAAGTTGTTGAAACCCACCGCGGCTACCTGCGCGTCCCAGCGCTCCCTTGGCCAGCCGGCCTCCTCGTAATACTTGAGACTGACATTGTCCAGGTCCACAAAAGGGCGCCCAGTGATCGCCGCGATTCTCTGCCCCAGCGTGGTCTTGCCGGCGCATGCCGGTCCGACAAGGACCATCCACGGTGTTTCACGCATGGCGCTGAGGCTACCTACCCGCGGAACGCCCGCCGGTAGCTGTCCGGCGGCACCGCGACGACCCGCTTGAACTGCCGTCGCAGCGTGGTCGCCGTACCCATCCCGGTAGCGACCGCGATCGACTCGATACTCTGATCCGTCGTCTCCAGCAGCTCCTGGGCACGACGTACCCGCTGAGTCAGCAGCCACTGCAGCGGCGTCTGCCCAGTCACCGACCGGAACTGCCGGCCAAGGTGGCGAGGACTCGTGTTCACCCGCCGAGCCAGGTCCGTCACCGTCAATGGTTGATCCAGCCGCTCGAGAACCCACGCCTGCAACTGCGCGAGCCTGTTGTCACCGCTCACCTCCACCGGCGTCGCCACGAACTGCGCCTGACCGCCGGACCGGTGCGGCGGTACGACGAGACGCCTGGCAACGCTGTTCGCGACACTCGCGCCGTAGTCGAGGTGGATCAGATGCAGACTGAGGTCCACCGCGGCAGCCTTGCCCGCGGAGGTGAGCACACTGCCGTTGTCCGTGTAGAGCACGTCCGGATCGACTTCAGCCAGCGGATACCGCGCACGCAGCTCCGCGGTGTGTGCCCAGTGCGTGGTGGCCCGCCGACCGTCGAGCAGACCGGCGGCACCGAGGACGAACGCGCCGGTGCAGAGCGATGCGATTCGCGCACCAGCTTCGTGCGCCGCGCGTACGGCGTCCACCAGCTCCGACGGCGGTGGTTCGTCCACGTCGGCGCACGCCGGCACGATCACGGTGTCGGCGCTGACGAGTCGCTCGAGGCCGTGGTCCGGCTCGACCGCGAACGGGCCGACCCGGACCGAGCCCGGTCCGCAGAGCTCGACGTCGTACCACCTCCCGGACAGCTCGACCGGTGGATTGCCGAAGATCTCGTAGGCGACGCCGAGCTCGAAGTGCAGGAGGTGGCCGGCGGTGGCCAGCGCGACGGTGGGCATGTCCGAAAGTGTACGTACGGTGTCGTTCCGGACTCTCACATTCCAGACCGGCGTTCCGCCAGACTCGTCACACCAAGGAGCGGAAGGAAACGGAATGTCTGCAGTTGTGGTCTATGGAGCGACCGGGCTCACCGGTCGTTTTGTCGTCGCCGAACTCGCCAAGCGCGGTCTCACTCCGATCGCGGCGGGCCGCCGAGTGGAGGGAGACGGCCGCCAGGCCACGGTGGACGACCCCGGCAGTCTTGACCGTGCGCTCGCCGGAGCGGCGGCGGTCATCAACTGCGCCGGCCCCTTCGCGACCACCGCCGGCCCGGTGATCGAGGCGGCGTTGCGGGCCGGGATCCCGTACGTCGATGTCGCGGCCGAGATCGAGGCGAATGTGTCGACGTTCGCGGACTATGCGGGGGCGCAGACGCCTGTGGTGCCGGCGATGGCGTTCTACGGCGGGCTCGGCGACCTGCTCGTGTCGGCGGCGCTGGGGGAGCGAACGACGGCGGACGAGGTGCATGTCGCCTACGGCTTGAGCAGTTGGCAGCCCACGCAGGGCACGCGGGACGCGGGTCGCGTGTCGCACGATCGTCGCGCGGGTCGTCGGGTGCGTTTCAGGAACGGCGGACTCGAGTACCACGACGACCAGCCGACGCGGGAGAAGTGGCAGTTCCCGGATGGTCCGCGAGAGGTGATCGCCGAGTTCACCATGGCCGATGTGGTGACTGTTCCCAGCCATGTCGCCGTACCGGAAGTGCGTACGTACATGAGTGTCGAGGCCGCGACCGACCTGGCGAATCCGGACACGCCGGCGCGGGACGAGCCGGGGAGCACCGACCAGACTTTCGTCGTCGATGTCGTGGTCCGTGCCGACGGCGTCGAACGGCGGGCGATCGCTCGCGGCCGGGACATCTACGCGGTCACCGCGCCGCTGGCGGTCGAAGCGGTACGGCGGTTGCTCGCGGGACAAACCCGGACGACGGGCGTGGCCTCGGCCGGCGCGATGTTCGACGCCGCCGACTTTCTGCGGTCGCTGTCGCCGTACATCTCGGTCGAGCTGCCATAACCCCCTGACTGCGAGACGATGTGAGCCTCCCTGCAGCACGTACCGCCCACGTCCAGCTGGAGGCCGCCCACCATGAACCTCAACCGTCGCGACTTTCTCAAGGTGAGCGGCGGTGTCGTCGCCGCGTCCGCCCTCTCCATCACTCCGGCGTTCGCCGCCGCGGACATCGACTACACCGCCCGCAAGACGTTCGACGACTGGGACCGGCTGTTCCAGCAAGGCGGACCGGGTCAGCCCGACCAGCCGAACGACAACACCAACGCCGACGGCCGGTCCGGGATGCTCGCGTGGAGTCAGTCCTACGTGCTGCTCGGGCTGATCCGGATGTACGAGACGTACCGGGACACGTACTACCTCGACCGGTTGATCGACAACGTCGACCAGGTCCTCTCGGTCCGCGACAGCGAGCGCGGCGTCACCGACTACCGCGGCCTGTCGCTACCCGCCTGGCGGGCCGACCACCCGTACACCACCGGCTACACGACACTTGCCGATAGCAACGGTCGTCTGGTGCTGGAGCTTCGGCAGGCATTGCCGTACGCCGAGGACACCACAGTGACCGTGACCGCGGGAAGCAGGCCGGACGCGTTCACGGTCCGGCTGGTGAACACGCAGGTCAATCGGACGGTGACACTGACCGATCTCTCGATGGACCCGGCAAGTCCGGATTACGCGGTGAGCAGGATCTACGCGGCCGCGCCGGGACCGTTGCAGCTGACTGCCCGCGATGTGTCCGAGGCGGCGTTGATGCCGGTGACGGGGGAGTTCCCGATGGTCACCAGGGCGGTGATCTTCGCCGTACACACCGGGATGATCACGTATCCGATCGCGAGTTTCGTGCGGCTTGTCCGCGGCTCGGCGGTGCTGCGGCGACGGTATCGGGCGAAGGCGGCCGAGTACCTCACCGCGTGCCACGAGGCGGTCGCCGTACACGACTGGGAATATCGCGAGACCTCGGCGGGCGGCGGATACTTCATCTGGCCGAAGGAACAGCCGCTCGCGTACGACGGATGCGAGCAGCCGATCAATCAGTCACTCGGACTCGGGCAGACCCTGGTCGAGCTCGGGCTGGCGACCGGCGATCGCGAGTATCGGCGGAAGGTGGCCGCGCTGGCGAAGATGTTCGCCGGCCAGCTGGCGGTGGACAGTGGTGACGCGTACCAGTGGCGCTACTGGCCGATGGGCGGGCGCATCTTCGAGGGATTCACGAAGACGGGGTCGCCGGCGACTGATGTGTCGATCTTCACGCCTGCTGGTGGGCCGGCCCGGCAGTTCGAGGACATCAGCCACGGGGCGATCGACGTCGAGTTCGCCGTACGCGCCTTCCGGGCCCGGCTCGGGTTCACCGGCGCGGACATGGCCCGGCTCGCCAGGACCTACACCCAGAACGTCGCCACCACCGACGCCAACGGCCTGCCCGCCATCCGCACCACCGTGGCCGGCACCACGCTCGGCGCCGCCTCCGTGGCCCACCAGGCCCCCCGCTGGATGCAGGCAACCCCCTGGGACCCCGCCATCCACCATCACTGCCTCGCCCTCTACAACCGCTACCAACCCACCCCCGAAAAGGACGGCCAACAAGCCATCGGCTTCGGCTGGCTCCTGGCCAACGTCGCCTACCTGAACTGGGGCGCGAAGTACGGCGGGTAGGCGCGCCCCTCCAATCCCGGCTGATAAGTGCGCGGGTCATTCCTACCTGAAGCTGATCGGTTGCGGAGGGTGATCGGAGGTGTGATCGGGATGGGCGTGGCATGATTCGGGGGTGGCTGGGGTGAAGGATGTGCGGGATCTGGCGTTGCTGCGGCGGGTCAAGGATCGGATCGACCGGGAGTACGCGCAGCCGCTGGATGTCGAGGCGCTGGCTCGTGGGGTGAACATGTCGGCCGGGCACCTCAGCCGGCAGTTCAAGCTCGCGTACGGCGAGGCGCCGTACAGCTACCTGATGACGCGACGGATCGAGCGCGCGATGGCGCTGCTGCGGATCGGCGAGCTGAGTGTCACCGAGGTGTGTTTCGCGGTCGGGTGCTCGTCGCTCGGCACCTTCAGCACCCGGTTCACCGAGCTGGTCGGCGTACCGCCCAGCGTCTACCGGGAGCAGGAGGAAGCGCGCTCGATCGCGGGGATCCCGGCGTGCCTGGCCAAACAGGTCACCAGACCGATCAGGAATCGAGAAGCGCCGGCCGGCGGCCGCCGACTAGCGTGACCGTCATGGACATCAGAATTCAGCAGACCTACCTGCCACACACCGATCCGGACGCGGCCATCGCGTTCTACCGCGACGTCCTCGGCTTCGAGGTCCGCAACGACGTCGGGTACGAGGGGATGCGCTGGATCACCGTCGGCCCGGTCGGCCAGCCGGTGGGCATCGTGCTGTACCCGCCGGAGGCCACCCCCGGGCTCACCGACGACGAGCGCCGTACGATCACCGAGATGATGGCCAAGGGCACCTATGCCAGCATCAACCTGGCCACCCCCGACCTCGACGCCACCTTCGCCAAGATCGAGGCGACCAACGCGGAAGTGGTCCAGGAGCCGACCGACCAGCCGTACGGCGTCCGCGACTGCGCGTTCCGTGATCCCGCCGGCAACATGGTCCGTATCGCCCAAGCCGGCTGACGGCCCCTGACCAAGCTGAGGCGCGACTACCCCGCGTCTCAGTTCGGGGCCGCACTTGTCCACAGCCATGCCTCAACGAACGTAGAAATCGGCGTGAAGCTGGTTGAATCGAGCCACGCGACGCCACTGGGGGCCACACACGCGGTCCCCGCCTGAGACCCGATGGAGACCACGATGACCAAGGCCACGAGGAAGACGACGTCGTCTTCCGCGCGGTACGCCGCCGACAGCCACGACCTGATCCGGGTCCAGGGCGCGCGCGAGAACAACCTCAAAGACGTCAGCATCGAGATCCCGAAGCGCCGGCTCACGGTGTTCACCGGGGTCTCGGGCTCGGGCAAGAGCTCGCTGGTGTTCGGCACCATCGCCGCGGAGTCGCAGCGGCTGATCAACGAGACCTACAGCGCGTTCCTGCAGGGCTTCATGCCGAACCTGTCCCGTCCCGAGGTCGACCTGCTGGACGGCCTGACGACGGCGATCATCGTGGACCAGGAGCGGATGGGCGCGAACCCGCGCTCGACGGTCGGCACCGCCACCGACGCGAACGCGATGCTGCGGATCCTGTTCAGTCGGCTCGGCAAGCCGCATGTCGGGCCGCCGACGGCGTACTCCTTCAACGTCCCGAAGCGGACGGCGACCGGCTCGATGGTCGCCGACAAGGGCGCCGGCGAGAAGACCGTGGTGCGCAACGCCGTCTACCACGGCGGCATGTGCCCGAAGTGCGAAGGCATGGGCTCGGTCAACGACTTCGACCTGACCGCCCTGTACGACGAGACCAAGTCGCTGAACGAGGGCGCGCTGACAATCCCCGGCTACAGCATGGACGGCTGGTACGGCCGGATCTACCGCGGCTGCGGCTACTTCAACCCGGACAAGCCGATCAAGAAGTACACCAAGAAGGAACTGCACGACCTGCTCTACCGGGAGCCGACGAAGATCAAGGTCGAGGGCATCAACCTGACCTACTCGGGCCTGATCCCGCAGATCCAGAAGTCGTTCCTGTCCAAGGACGTCGAGGCGATGCAGCCGCACATCCGCGCCTTCGTCGAGCGGGCCGTGACGTTCACGACCTGCCCGGATTGCGACGGCACCCGCCTCAGCCAGGAGGCCCTGGCATCGAAGATCAAGGGCAAGAACATCGCCGACCTGTGCAAGATGCAGATCAGCGACCTGGCCGACTGGATCCGCGGCCTCGACGAGCCGTCGGTGGCTCCGTTGCTGACCGGTCTGCAACACCTGCTCGACGCGTTCGCCGAGATCGGGCTCGGGTACCTGTCCCTCGACCGGCCGGCGAGCACGCTGTCCGGGGGTGAGGCGCAGCGGACGAAGATGATCCGTCACCTCGGTTCGTCGCTCACCGACGTCACGTACGTCTTCGACGAGCCGACGATCGGCCTGCACCCGCACGACATCGAGCGGATGAACAAGCTGCTGCTGCAGCTGCGCGACAAGGGCAACACCGTGCTCGTCGTCGAGCACAAGCCGGAGACGATCGCCATCGGTGACCACGTCGTCGACCTCGGTCCCGGCGCGGGCTCGGCCGGCGGCACCGTCTGCTACGAGGGGACCGTGGAAGGCCTACGGTCGAGTGACACCACGACCGGCCACCACCTCGACGACCGGGCGAAGCTCAAGGAATCGGTCCGCTCGTCCACCGGCGCGCTGGAGATCCGCGGCGCGTCGACGAACAACCTGCGCAACGTCGACGTCGACATCCCGCTGGGCATGCTCTGCGTGGTCACCGGCGTGGCCGGCTCCGGCAAGAGCTCGCTGATCCACGGCTCGGTCGCCGGCCGCGAGGGCGTCGTGGTGATCGACCAGGGTGCGATCCGGGGCTCGCGCCGGAGCAACCCGGCGACGTACACCGGCGCACTCGAACCGATCCGCAAGGCGTTCGCCAAGGCCAACGGGGTGAAGCCGGCGCTGTTCAGCTCGAACTCCGAAGGTGCCTGCCCGACCTGCAACGGCGCCGGCATCATCTACACCGAGCTGGGCGTGATGGCGACCGTCGAGTCCACCTGTGAGGAGTGCGAGGGCAAGCGGTTCCAGGCGTCGGTGCTCGAGTACACGCTGGGCGGCCGGAACATCGCCGAAGTACTCGCGATGCCCGTGACCGAGGCCGCGGAGTTCTTCGAGGACGGTGACGCACGTACGCCGGCAGCGCACAAGATCCTGGACCGGATGGCCGACGTCGGGCTCGGCTACCTGACACTGGGCCAGCCACTCACCACGCTGTCCGGTGGCGAACGGCAGCGGCTCAAGCTCGCCACGCAGATGGGCGACAAGGGTGACGTCTACATCCTCGACGAGCCGACCACCGGTCTGCACCTGGCCGACGTCGAGCAACTGCTCGGCCTGCTCGACCGGCTGGTCGACTCCGGCAAGTCGGTCATCGTCATCGAGCACCACCAGGCCGTGATGGCCCACGCCGACTGGATCATCGACCTCGGCCCTGGTGCCGGCCACGACGGCGGACGGGTGGTCTTCGAAGGCACCCCCGCCGACCTGGTGGCCAAAAAGTCCACCCTGACCGGCGAACACCTCGCGGCGTACGTCGCCTGAGACCTGTGAACGCGCCGGGGGAGCGTTGATCAGGTCATCGTCGGCCAGTACCACGCGGGCCCCCGGCGCCTCACTGGAGCCAGACCGGGGGCCTGGCACGCCGCCATCACGCCGCCTAGCTTTTCGCCGCCGACACCAGTCTGTCCGCCAGCGCGCGACAGCGGTCCTTGAGCTCCGGCGGGTCCAGGACCTCGAAATCGTGGCCGAGGAGGACCACGTGCAGGAGGACGAAGTCGAGGCTGCCGGCGCCGCTGCGGACTTCGCAGTGCCTCGCGCCTCGCGGTAGTACGACGGCTGCCGACGCCGGGATCTGTGCGCGTACGGCGTCGGCCGCCGCGTGGACGAGGAAGCGGGCCTGGTGTGGGTAGACCCGGCTCGCCACACTCTCTTGCACGTACGTCGCCGCGTCGGGTGCCGCGCGGGGACGGAAACGCCAGGTCCCGGCGGACACGTCCGTCATCCGGTCGACGCGGAAGCTGCGCCAGTCCTCGCGTTCAAGGTCATACGCGAACACGTACCAACGCCGGTCGGACGCGACCAGACGGTACGGCTCGATCCGACGCCGACGTACCTCACCCCTGGACGGGTAGTCGAAGCCAGTCACGACCTCGTCGCGGCAGGCCCTGGCCAGTGTCATGATCACCTCAGGGTCCACTGGCGTACGGCCGCCGCCGAAGGACTCCACCGAGCCTGAGAGCGCCCGTACCTCGCGCCGCAGTCTCGTCGGCAGCACCCGATCGAGCTTGGTCAGCGCCCGGACCGCGGCGTCGCCGGCGCCCACGACCGCGCCGCCCGCACCTGCGAGCAGCGATACGGCTGTGGCGATCGCTTCCTCGTCGTCGAGGAGCAGCGGCGGCAGGTCCTGCCCGTGGCCCAGCTGGTAGCCGCCGCCGACACCCTGGCTCGCGTGTACCTGATAGCCGAGTGTCCGCAGTCGCTCGATATCACGCCGTACGGTCCGCGGCGTCACACCGAGCCGCTCGGCTAGCTCGGTGCCGGTCCAGACCTGGCGTTGTTGCAGGAGTCCGAGCAGGGTGAGCACTCGTTCCGTCGTACCCCGCTCGTCGCCGCCTGCCGTGTCCATGTCACCAACTCTGCCAGAGATAGCGGACCGATCCTGTCCGCTAGCCGTGTCAGAGTGGCTTCACCACAACCGATACGAATGGAGCATCCGATGAGCCGCGCATTCCAGGTCACTTTCGACGCCCACGATCCTCGGGCGCTGTCGATGTTCTGGCGCGACGTCCTGGGTTACGTCCACCCCGGCCCGCCCGGAGTCGAGCTGCCCGAGGGCGCCGATCCGCTGGCCGCGTGGGAGGAGTTCCTCGCGCGGGTCGGCGTACCGGAGGAACAGCGCAACACGCGATCGGCTCTCGAAGACCCGGATGGCGAGGGTCCCCGGCTGTTCTTCCAGCAGGTGCCGGAGGACAAAGTCGCCAAGAACCGCGTCCACCTCGACGTCCGCGCGGCTCCCGGACTCGAAGGAGCCGAACGGATGGCGGCGCTGGAGGCCGAGTGCGAACGCCTCGTGGCTCTGGGAGCGACCCGAGTACGGCGCTTCGATCCCGCACCTCCGCTGGAGCTCGGAACCATCACCATGACCGACCCCGAAGGCAACGAGTTCTGCCTGGACTGACGCGGCCGGGGGCCGAACGGCGGCGAAGTCGGCGA
The DNA here is from genome assembly GCF_040639075.1 of Kribbella sp. NPDC023972. NCBI lineage: Bacteria > Bacillati > Actinomycetota > Actinomycetes > Propionibacteriales > Kribbellaceae > Kribbella > Kribbella sp. NPDC023972. The sequence continues at coordinate 309,171 of NZ_JBEZZH010000006.1, forward strand.
CCGCGGCTGTCAGTCCATCCCCATGGAGATAGGGTTCGGCGGCATGGCGCTGCAACTCTTCGAGGTGAATTTCAAAGCCCGGGATGACTCCGCGCTGGGCCGGTTCTGGGCGGAGGCGCTCGGCTGGAGCGTCTCCAGCGAGGAACCCGGAGCGACCAGCGTCAAGCCCGTGGGTTCCGCCTGGCCGGACCCCGCCGCCGTCCGCGTCGAAGTCATCGCCGTCCCGGACCCCGAAACGGTGAACGACCGCGCGCACCTCGAACTCGCCACCACCTCTGCGGCCCATCACGCGGAGTTGGTCGTGCGCCTGAAGGAGCTCGGCGCGACGCCCGCCGAGGTGGGCCAAGGCGACCCCGCGCGGACAGTTCTGGCCGGCCCGGAGGGCAACGTGTTCTGCGTCCTGCAGCCTCGGCAGATCTACCGGGACACCGGGCCGATTGCCGCGGTGGTGGTCGACTGCGCGGATCCGCGGGCCATGGCCCGGTTCTGGGGCGAGGCGATGGACTGGACCGTGCACGAGGTGACCGACGATCACGCGGTGCTGCGCTCCGCCAAGGGTGTCGGCCCGTACCTGGAGTTCCTCCGCACGCCCCACCTGAAAGACCGGCGGCACCGCCTCCATCTCGACCTGGCGCCCTACCCTTTTGACAGTGATGGTCAAGCGGCGGGGGTAGCCCGGCTCGAGGCCCTCGGCGCGACGCCCGCCGACGTCGGCCAGGGCGACGTCCCGTGGAAGGTTCTGGCCGACCCGGAAGGCAACGAGTTCTGCGTCCTCGGCCCGGCCTGACGCGGGCCCTCCCGCCTGCCGCGTCGCGCCCACGCCTGGGCGGCCTGTCCGGGGACGCGGTCGTGCAACTGCGGGCGATCAGCGGACCCGGTCGTCGCGCTCGTACTCGAGATCTGTCTTATCGACCACCGGCTGCGCAGGCAGTTAGCGGACTCGGTCGTAGACGAGGGCCAGGGTGCCCTGGTCGCCGGCGGTCTGGCTGACCAGTTCCCATTGGCCGGCGGGCAGGCCGTCGCCGAAGAGGCGTGGGCCACCGCCCAGGAAGACCGGGAAGATCATCAGGGCCAGCCGGTCGACCTTGTCGGCGGCCAGCAGCGCCTTGATGACGCTCGCGCTGGAGAACACGACGATGTCACCTCCCTCCTGCTTCTTGAGCTCATCCACCACGTCTGCGGTCGGATTGTCGACAATCGACGTACGCTCCCACGGAGCTTCGGTCAGAGTGGAGGACAGGACGACCTTGTCGGTGGCGACGAGCCACTTCGCGAAGGCCTCGTCCCGCGGGTCGACGCCCTCAGCGCCGATGATGGTCGGCCAGAAACCGAGGAACCCCTCGGCGTTGACCCGGCCGAGCAGCGCTGTCGTGGCCGGCTGGAACAGGCTGACCATGTGGTCACGCGCGACGTCGGTCACGGCGTACGGCAGGACCCAACGCATGTCCGTCGGGGCGCCCGGTGCGTCGTAGTGGCCGTCGAGGGACAGGTTCATGCTGGTGACGACCCTGCGGCTGCCAGTCTGCTCGGTCATTTCGTACTCCTCGAGTTCGTGGTGGCGGCGTTGCGGTCCGCCGTGCTGTCGGTTGCGGTGCTGATGTCGGCTTCGCTGTCACCTGCGGGCCGGTCGGCTGCTGTGGCGAGGATCGCCGCGAGTTTGTCGAGGCTCTGGCCGAAGCCGATCTCGATTCCTGCGATGAAGTCCGCGGAGTCGACCGTGCTGTCGGTGATGCGGTACTGCACGTCGAGGTCGGTGCCGGCGCCGGTGGGCCGGAGAGTGAGGTCGACGTGCGAAGTGAAGGCGGTGCTGCCGTCGGGCAACGCAGGGGAGAGGTGGTAGGCGAGGCGTTCCCCTTCGCGTACGTCGTCGACCGCTCCGACCCCGCGTCCGGCAACCAGATCGGTGTCGTCGACGTCCTCGACATCGCGGTACTCCAGGACGATCCGCCCACCCGGGCGGGCCTCGAAGACGAGCTCGGAGACGCGCAGATCATCCGGCGTCCACCATCGCGCCAGCAGTGACGCCTCGGTGAGGTGACGCCAGACAAACTCGGGACTTCCCGTCAGCGACCGATGGAATGTGAACAAACGCCCATCAGCCCACCCCGTCCGCTCCGCAGCAAGCCGCTCCGCGTCCAGACTCAGCCCGTGGCGGTCGAAGATCTCCCGCGCGCCGCCTGCTTCGTCCGCCGTATCCGCGAGCCGATTGAGCGCGGCCGCCAAATCCCGCAGGGGAGTGGGCTGCAACGCGTAGATCCGCCGCTGCCCGGTCCGCTGCGAGGTGACGATGCCGGCCCGCTCGAGCGTCTGCAAATGCTTGGTTGTCTGCGGCTGCCGAGCCTCCGCCAACTGCGCCAGCACCCCGACCGACCGCGGACGCTCCGCCAACAACCCCACCAGCCGCCACCGAGCCGGATCCGCCAAAGCACTGAGCACTTCATCCATGCCTCAACTATTCACCCAAACGAATATTCGTGTCAAGGAATGATTCGGTGTCAGTGGACAAGCGGTCCGTTGTCCTGCCGAGCCTGACCAACCCGGTCGCTATCCTCAGGCGGTGCAGTTCACCGACTACGACACCCGGCTGGCGGCGTACGCGCTGATTGTCGACGACGCGGACCGAATGCTGCTGACGTGGTACGTCGGCGGTCAGCATGCACGAGCCTGCTGGACCATGCCCGGCGGCGGTGTGGAGTACGACGAATCGCCGCAACAGGCCGTCGTACGTGAGGTATTCGAGGAGACCGGCTACACGGTCGACGTCGGAGCCCCCATCGCCGTACACACCTCGACCGAACCCCACACCCGTCGCAGCCGCCGCCCCTACAAGGCCGTGAGAGTGGTCTTCGCAGCCACCATCACAGGCGGATCCCTAGGCACCACCGAATTGAACGGCACCACCGCCTATGCCCAGTGGGTCCCACTCGACCAGGTCGCATCCCTGTCCCCGCGCGCCGACATCATCGACGTCGCTCTCGCGAAACACCCAGCCAGAGTTCCTGGCTCTTCGGCGGACTGATGCGCCTGGTTGCTGTCACGCCGAGCCGCGGAAGCGGTAGCCGAAGCCTCGAACGGACTCGATCTGCGCGCCCGTCGAGTCCTGCGATTCGAGCTTTCGGCGGAGCCGAAGAACGGCGAACTTCACCCGTTCCAGGCCGAGGCCGCTGGGGTCGTCCCACACCTGGGCAAGCAACTGGGTCGGGTTCAAGATCGAGCCCCGATGCCGGACCAGGACGGCCAGCAGGCGGAACTCTGTCGGCGTCAGTCGCACGTCCAGACCGTCCAGTCGCACCGATCGCCGCTGCGGATCGATCCGCAGCCGGCCATCGTCGTAGACCTCGACCGCCCAGGTCGGCGGCGCCGTCCGGCGCAGCAACGCCTCCAGCCGCGCCACCAGTTCGTTGCTGCCGAACGGCTTGGTGAGGTAGTCGTCTGCTCCTGCCCGCAGTCCGCGGACCTTGTCCGCCTCCTGGCCATGTCCACTGAGGATCAGGATCGGCAGGTCGCTGATGTCCCGGACCCGCTCGAGAATCTGCCAGCCGTCCATGCCCCGCAGCCCGATGTCCAGCACCAAGAGATCAGGGCGCAGGGAGTGCACGGCCCGCAGACCCGCCCGCCCGTCCTCGACATGGTCGACCTCATAACCTGACCGGCGAAGAAGTACACCGAGCGCCAGTCCGACGTCGGCGTCGTCCTCGATCACCAGGACGCGGCTCATCACCGCTCACCCGGTCGCCGCCAGGGAAGCCAAACGCTGATCGTGGTGCCTCCAACGGTGTTGGCGGCTCGGATGGTGCCCCCGTGAGTTTGGGCGATCGCCCGGCTCAGCGCCAGCCCGAGCCCAGTCGCGGATGTACCGGGTCGCGGCCGGCTGGATGTCTGGTGGAAGGCGGTGAAGAGCTGGTCCAGCTCACCCTCCGGATATCCGGGGCCGGAAGCGGTGACCTCGATCTCGCACCCGGTGGGCCCCGGCACGGCTCGGAGTACCACGGCGCCGCCTGGCGTGGCGACCTCGAGCCGGTTGACGACGAGACTGGTCAGCAACTGGTGCAGGCGGACCCGATCACAGCTGATACGCGGTCCGTCGACATCCTCGCCGCGCAGGGCGACCGCCGCGGACCGGGCGTGGGGTTGCTGCTCCGCGACGACAGTCCGCACCAGCTCAGGGACAGAGACGAGCGCCAGATCCAACGGCAATTCCCCTGACTCCAACCGAGCGATGAGAGCCAACTCGTCGATGACGGCGAGCATGCGATCGCCGGTACGCCGGATGATCTCAGCGAACTGGCGATTTTCCTCGGTCAGTTCGTCCTCGGCGTCGGTCAGGAAGCCGGAGAAGACGATCAACGACGTCAGCGAGCCCCGCAACGCATGGCACACGGCGGTGACGAAGTCGTTGTCAGACGCCGGACCGTCGAGATGCCTCACCCGCTCGGCGAGAACGCCCGCGAATGCGTCGAGTGCTGCCACCAACGCGTCGTCGGTCGCCGCGCCAGTCGTACGGACCGAGAGCAGTTGCCCGTCGCGACCAGCTCCGATCACCCACACCAGGTCGGTCGCTTCGGGTGAAGGCTGGCCGGCCGAAGCTGCGTCGAGTCGCGCGGAGCTGATGCTGGGCACCTCCGCCAACCGAGCGACCACCCCGGGGGCGTCATCCCTGCTGCGGATGGCCATGGCCGGGCCCAGCAGAGCGAGCACGGTCTGCAGATCGGGCCGCGTCGAGACAGTCTGACCGCCTGCGCCGATGTCGAACCCCGTTGTTGCCATCTGTCTCGCCTGTCCACTTGCGTCGGGGTGCGGCAGCTTCGAGTACACCACAGGCCGACCCTTCACTATAGTCGAGACATCAGCTATGAGTCGTGATTCGCTTACCTTGAGTGAGAGTTCGGCGCTGGATGGTCCTGTAGCAGCTCCATGGATCAGGAGAAGGTTTATGGCCGCAGCGGACGTCGTGCTCGTCGTCGACGACGACGAGGACATCCGCGAGGCGATCAGGCGAATCGTCACCCAGTGCGGCTACTCGGTTCTCGCTGCCTCCGACGCCCGGGCCGCCCTGCGTGCCGCGCAGGCTGTCGACGGTCCGATCAGTTGTTGCTCACCGATGTGTGGATGCCCGGAGACACCAGCGCTTCCACGTTGGCAGAACAACTGACCGGCCGCTACCCGAACCTGAGCGTGGTCTACGTCTCCGGATTGCCGAAGGAGCTCGCGATCGGCAAGGGACTGGTGGGTCCGGAGGCAAGCTTTCTCGAGAAGCCGTTCACCCCAGCTCAGCTGGCCGAGTCGATCCGGGCGGCCCTCGACGACAACGGGACCGGCACCCAGGTAGTCAGTTCGCCGCTGGGCCAGGCGCGTCCAGAACGGCGCGGACCATCTTGAGCAACTCCGTCTGTGTGAACGGTTTCTCGATCAGGGCGACGCCCGGCTTCATGGTCCCTTGCGAGGTCAGCATTGGCTGGGCATAGCCCGACATGTAGAGCACGCGTACGCCGGGCCGCAGTACAGAGATCTTGTCCGCCACGTCTTGGCCCAGCATGCGCGGCATGACGACGTCGGTGAGCAGCAACTGGATCGGTTCGTCGGTCGTGCTCAGCAACTCCAGCGCGGTGACACCATCGGGTGCGGTCAGTACCCGGTATCTCTTCCGTGTGAGCACGCGGCGGGTGACCTCACGCATGGCGTCCTCGTCCTCGATCACGAGGATGGTCTCGCCCCCGCCGGAGGATCGGCCGGCAGACTGGGCCGGCGGCTCATGTTCTGCGGCCCCCACATCGTCCGTCGAGACCACCGTGGCCGGGATCAGTATGAAGAAGGTGCTGCCTTCCCCTGGCCGGGACATGATCTTCACGAACCCGTCCATCCGCATGATGATCCCGTAGACCGTCGCCAGCCCGAGCCCCGAGCCCTCGCCCTTCGGTTTGGTGGTGAAGAACGGTTCGAAGGCGTGCTCGATCACCTCCTCCGCCATGCCACTGCCGGTGTCGCTCAGCCGGAGCCGGACGTACTGGCCCGGGCTGAGTCCGTGATGGCTGGCCGTATAGGCCTGGTCCACGACGACATTGGCGGTGTCGATCCGCAGTACCCCACCGTTCGGCATCGCGTCCCGGGCGTTGACCGCGAGGTTGACCAGGACCTGCTCGATCTGGCCGGGATCGGCCATCACCGGCCACAGATCCTGCGCCAGCTCGGCGACCAGGTCGATCTGCTCGTTCAGGGTCCGCTGGAGCAGTTGCTTCACGTTGGTCACGACCGCGTTGAGTGAGAGAACCCGGGGCCTGACCACCTCCCGGCGGCCGAAGGTGAGCAGTTGATGGGTCAGCCCGGCACCGCGTTCGGCGGCGCCCTGGATCTGCCGGAGATCCTTCAAGGCCGCATCCCACCGCCCCTGGTCTGTACCGCTCACGGCCTTGATCTCCTCCTCGACGAACGAGGCGTAGTTGAGGATCACGGAGAGAAGGTTGTTGAAGTCGTGTGCCACCCCGCCGGCGAGCTGGCCCAGGCTTTCCAGTCGTTGCGACTGGTGCGACCGGTTCTCCGCCTGCTCCCGATCCGCCTGGGCCCTGAGTGCCTCGCGCTCGGCCTGCAGTTCGCGCCGCTCGGTGACGTCGCGAATCGCGGCGAAGGTGATCGTCCCATTCTCGGTCGCGATCGGCGACAGCGAGATCTCGGCAGGGAACTGGGTGCCGTCCTTACGGCGGGCCGTGAGCTCGGAGCTCCCGTCCATCAGCCGCGGCCGCGGATCGACGGCGTACCGAGCCCGTTTCACCGGGTGCAGCGGGCGTGCGCCCTCCGGAACCAGGATCTCCACCGGCTGACCGATCAACTCCTCGCGGGTATATCCGAACAACGTCTCCACGCGTGCGTTCGCCAGAACAATGAGGCCGTCGGACGTGACGCCGACGATGGCGTCCGGAGCCACCTCCAGCCATCCCACAGGCAGTTCTGTCGGCTGCTCGAGCATCTATGCCACCCCCGTGTGACGACGTCTGCACTATAAGCAACCCTCCCACCCGGGCTGCGGCCTTGGGCAGAAATAACACCCGTTCTGCAACCTGACGGCACCCGCGCCCGCACCACAGGCGCCGCAGCCTCAGGTACAGGCGGAACCGACACCCTTTGAAATGGTTCCAACCGGACCATCGACCCGCCGCGTACCGGCCCGCTGTACTGCAGTCAGTGGGGTGACGAGTGGGGCCGCCACCCCACTGGCTGCTCAACATCGACGTGCCGCGACGAGACATCATGAGCAAGACACACCCACGAACCAGGACGGGTGCAAGAACGTCGTAATCCGGCTCCGGGGGAGTGGAACCGGCCTGGATCCGACGTCACGAGGCGCCAGGCGCGCTGGGGGCCATCGTGTCGGTTCGGTTCGTGCGCACAAGACACCATCTACCCGTGGGCGAGGGCGGCCAGCCGGCCTGTGCCTGCGAGGCGTGCGCCGCCTACTGTCCGGCCAGCTTGGCCACGACCGGCGCGAGTGTGTCGGCAAAGTCGGCGCCGATGACGAAGTAGGAGAAGCCGATCTCTTCGCGTCGGCGTTGGATTTCTTCGGCGGCTGCCGCGGGGTCACTCGGAAGTATGACGAGCGAGTCTGCCGCGCGGAGCGCTGCGGTGTCGAGGTTGGGCGGCGCCATGAACGGAGCGACACCGTCACCGACGGCGGCGACGTGCTGGGCGAGTTCGATGTCCCGGCGGCCGGCAAAGTCGCGTACCCGGTTCGTGGTTTCGACCCGATCGTCTTCCGGTGAGAGTACGAACGTGACTGCGTCAGCGACTTCGAGTGCCAGCGCCTGCGACTTCGGTCCGCTCACCGCCAGGACCACCGGCGTGTGCAGATCGGGGCCGTCGAACGTACGTAGGGCGGCCACGGTCTCGCGCATTCTGGCACGACGCTCAGCTGGGGAGACGGCAGGCCGCCCCAGCTCGACTTCGATCCCGGGTCGGCCGGCGCCGATGCCCATTTCGAAGCGGCCTTCTGTGAGTACTGAGAGTGAGTGAGCCTCCCATGCTGTGCTCCATGGTTCGCGCAGCGCGGCGGCATAGACCCACGAGCCGATCCGCAGGTCAGCGAGCGCGGCCGCGGTTGCCAGCGTGGGGCCAAGTGCTGGTTGCCACGTAGGAACATCGGGCATCAGCAACGTCGAGTAACCACTGTCGGCGATGCGGCGCACACGGTCTCGCCACGTCGGCAGGTCAGAACGGATCGGCGCAACGACCCCGAATCGGAATGGTCTGGTTACTCGCCTGGCCTGGTCGTTCATCGTGGTTCTCCTTGAGCCTGGGACCTTGTTCGGTCCGGTTGCCCTATCCACGAACCCGCCACCCGGAATCCGACAACCCCGCCCAAGAACGTCGACAACTTCGATCGGAGGTGAACCGCCGGCGATCAGTCTGCAGATCGCGAGATCATCGGGCACCTTCCGTCCCGGAAACCTACCCGACGAACGATCCCATCCACCTCCGGTATGCGCCGATAAGCGACATTATGTCAACTTGTAGTCTGCGTATTGCATCAGATGAATCATCCACACCTGGCGACGTCGCTCCCCTGTGCGTGCCGCCGAAAGGTGCTCTGACCTGCTGAAACGCGCCCTGCTGGAGAACTGCCAGTCCAGTCTGTGGGCTGGCCGATCGCTCAACTTGGTCGAGAGCACCTACACCGTGCACGTCATGCCCACGAGGCGGCCCTGGGAAAAGCAGGCTGAGGACGGATGGGTGGGTGTGGAGACGGCGGCGCGTCAGGAAGTCCGCCAAGCCGACACGGTTCGTATCTCATGCATGCACCGGGTCCATGCGGTCAACGAACCGTCAGTCCGACATCACCCGACAGTCCTTCAACGGTGTCGACCGCCGCGACGACGAGTACGACGGCAGTGGTAAGCCCGAAGAGGACCAGAGGCGAGAACCACTGCTGCGTCGCGGCAAATAGGACAAGGACTGCGAGCGCGCCCACGCGCGACCGGGACACGCTGCCGAAGAGCGCCCGCTTGAAGAACAGGTCGCCAGCGAGGAAGAGCGCCGGTCCTACGACGATCGTGAGGACGGCCGGCGCCGACAGCTGCTCGGTGGAGTGGGCGATCACGACGTCGTCCGCCACCGCGACCGCGATGATGCCCGCCACCATCGGGATGTGAAGGAAGTTGTATGCCGAGCGGCCGAGCCGTGCGGGATCGTCGGAGCGGGAAATGACCTGCACTCCGGAGCGAGCAGCGCGGTCGAAGTAGATCCACCACAGCGCCACGCACTCCAGGAACGCCAGGACGAGCGCGGCAAGCGCGGTACCAGTCGGCTCGCGCCCAGCGAAGGCGACGCCGATGGCGATGACCGTCTCTCCGAGCGCGATCATCACGAAGAGATGGCAGCGCTGAGCCATGTGCGAGCCGGTGATCGCCTGGTCGGCGGGGGCCGTCTTGCCGAGCCTCGGGACCCAAAAGCCCGAGATCGGCGCCAGGTTGTCCACTGTGACCGCAGCCATCCAGAACAGCTCACGGTCCCTGCCCTCGGCGAAGCCGCCGGCTACCCACAGCACGCCGGAAGCGGCGAGCCAGATCGTGACTTTGAGAAAGATCACGCCGAGACTGGGATGCCGGCGCACCAGGCAGAGGATCGCGACTGTCCGTCCCACCTGCATGACGACGTACCCACCCGCGAACCACAGCCCGCGGGAGTCGAACGCCGCTGGAATGCTCGCTGAGACGACGAGCGCAGCCAGCATAGTGCCGAGCAGCACGACGCGGACCGGCATTGACTCCGGATCAAGCCAGTTCGTCATCCAGGTGACGTACATCCAGGCCTGCCACATCGCGACGAGTAGCAGGCCAACCCGGAACGCGCCGTGCCAGGAGAGGTCCTCGAGCAGCAATTGGGAGAACTGGGTGATCGCGAAGACATAGACCAGGTCGAAGAACAGCTCGACGAACGTGACGGGAGTCGCGGCCTCCGCACGCGCCCGAAGGTATGGCCAGCTCTCAGACACGGCGACACTCATTGCCCGGAGGCTTCATGCCGGAGCACCACCACTGACGAGCAGGCGTTGGCCGCTGATGAAGCCGGCCAAGTCCCCGGCCAGGAACTCGGCCGCGTCGGCGGCGTCATCGACGGTTCCCATTCGCTGGATTGGGCGCTGCGAGCGGACGAACTCCTGCATGGCCTCGCTGACCGAGTCGGCGTAGAGACCTGCACCGTCCGTCGCCGTAGGCAGCAGCGTGTTGACGGTCACGCCGCGGTTGCCGACTTCCTTCGAAAGGACCTGGACCAGGAACTCGCCCGGAGCCTTGCTTCCTCCGTAGAGACCGTGGCCCGGTGTCGGGAATGTGGAGTTGCTGGTCCCGACGTAGATGATTCGGCCATTGTCGGCAACGTGCTTGGCCGCGAGCTGCAGCGTGAAGAAGGTGCCCTTGGCATTGATGGCGAAGACGCGGTCGAAGTCCGCCTCGGTGACGTCGAGGACGGGTTGGCCGACGACCTCGACTCCGGCATTGGCTACGACGATGTCGAGCCGCCCGAACGTCTCGAGCACCCTCGAGAACATTTCCTCCTGCTCTCGGAGGCGTGATACGTCCGCACGAAGCGGTAAGGCACGCCCGCCCATCGCCTCGATGGCCTTGGCAGTCTCGGCGGCCGCCGCTTGGTTGCTCGCGTAGTTGATCACCACGCTGGCGCCGAGATGCGCATAGCGCTGCGCGATCGCTCGTCCGATACCCCGACCGGACCCGGTGACCAGCGCCACCTTGTTATGCAAGTCTGTCATAGCACGCTCCTTGGTTTAGAGATGTACGCCGCCGGCAACTTCGATCCTTTGACCGGTCACCCAGCGGTTCCCGTCGTCCAGCAGCGCGACGATGGCGCCGCTGATGTCCTCGGCCACGCCATGCCGCCCGAGGGCCGTCATCGACGCGACCGCCTGCTGGACCGTCGGGTTGTCGCGCAGGAGGCCGCCGCTGAAGTCCGTCGCTGTAGCGCCCGGCGCGATCGTGTTGACGCGAATCCCGCGCCCGCCCAATTCCTGCGCCAGGTAGCGAGTGAGGACCTCGACCGCTCCCTTGGTAGCCGAGTAGAGCACTCGCTCGGGCACGTAGAAGCGGGTCATTCCGCTCGAGATGTTGACGACGGAGCCGTTGTCGGCGATCAATGGCGCGACCTTCTGGGTCAGGAAGAACAAACCCTTGAACTGCACGCCGACGAGCTCGTCGAAGTCCTCCTCCGTCGCTGTGGTCAGCGAGCCCGCCCGCTGGCTGCCGGCGTTGTTGACCAGATAGTCGAAGGTGTCGCGCCCCCAGGTCTCCTGCAGAGTCGCCGCCACCGCGTCAGCGAAGGCCTCGAAGGTCCGGGCGTCGCCTAGCTCGAGGGCCAGCGGAACCGCCCGACGGCCGAGGTCAGCGACTTCCTTAACCGCCGTTTCCGCCTCGTCACGGTTGTCCCTGTAGGTAATGATGACGTCTCCACCGGCCCTGGCCAGGTCGAGCGCCGTCGCCTTCCCGATACCCCTGCTGCCTCCGGTGATCAGGCCGATGCGCGGCTGATCGCTTGCCTCTTGACTGTTGCTCATCGTTGTTCCTCCAGAATGATCGCGAACCAAGCAACGCGACCACGGCGCTGCTCCCTGTGATGACCACATGCTTCATCGGGTATCTGATGACTCATCGTTCCTCCTCGCTCGGCGGTGTCTATCCCGAGTCTCGACGCTCAACCCGATGCCGACATCAGTCATCTGACCCGTTCGCTATGCCTTTAGCAGGTCAGGAGTATCGACAGGTATCGGAGCGGGAGACGGAGGCGCTCCCTTAGTCCGACCGCGGTCCCTGTTGGTCGGTGGCCTTACGTGTCCGTTGGTTCGGCAAGCGCGTCCCGCAACGCTGCACGGCTGGTGACGCCGAGCTTGGGAAAGGCTTTGTAAAGGTGTCCACTGACCGTGCGCGGCGAGAGGAACAGTCGACTGCCGATCTCCTTGTTGCTGAGGCCGGCCGCTGCCATCTCAACGATGGCCAGCTCTTGAGGCGTGAGGAGAAGCGCCGCTGGCACCGCTCGCGTTGGGCGAAACTGTGGGTCCCCAGCGGCACGAAGCTCCTCGCTGACCCGTTCCGTCCAGGGCAATGCTCCGAGCCGATCAAAGGTCTGGAGCGCCGCGTGAAGGACCTCCTTGGCGCGCGTCGTATCGAGTGCCCGGCGGAGACGCTCGCCGTAAGCCAGTTGGATGCGGGCCAGATCGAACGGCCAGCTTCCAGCGTTTGGTGTCTGCAACGCAGCCTCGAAGGCAGCTCGCCAGTGTTCACCGTCATTCACCATCGCCGTTGCTCCTGCCGTATGCAGAGCCAGGCGATCCGATATGAGTGGAAGATTCGCTGCGGTCATCGCACTCGCGTGCCTGCGTGCGTCAGCGTCGCGCCCCGTCCTGAGCGCGGCCTCGACAACGTCGAAGGCGACCCAGAGGGCCTGAGGAACGAAGGGTGCGAACTCTCCAGGCGGACTGAGCTGGCAGGCCACCTGGTACGCCTCTTCCCAGTTGCCGTCGGCCACGGCCGCCAAGGTGAGTGGCTGGTGGGAGAACCTCTGCGCACCCCAGCTCCGACGGGGAGCGCACGCATTGCCGATCTCGGCGACGAGCTGCCTGGCACGGCCCGTGTTGCCACGCCCAGCGGCGAGCAGCGCGTGGATATAGGCGAAGTACCAGGCGCCGTTCATGTAGTCGTACTCATCGCAGACGCTGGCACCCTCGTCCGCGAGCGTCTGGGCCTCCCGCCAGTTGCCGTGCAGGAACTCGTCAATGCCGAGGTGTGCTAGCGAACGGGCGTACGGTCGGGCTGGTCCCCCGTTGCGCCCCTCCTGCACGAATCGCCAGGCGCTCGTGCAATACACCTCGACCAGATCCAGGTACATGGCTGCGAGGGTGAGCGACAGGACCGCAGGTTCGAGGATATCGTGACGCTCGCCCAAGGAGATCAGCGTCGGCCGCGCCGCTGCGCCCGTCCGAGCCGGATCACCGATCGCCTGGCTCTCGGCCCGCAGGGCGGCGGGCACCTCAGGGGTCAACCGCTGCAGGCAGTTGAAGTAGCCCCGCCACAGGTCCGCATCGCCGGCGTACGAGCAAAGCATTAACCAGCTCCGGAACGTGTCGATGAGTTCATGGTTCTCGGCGCTCCAGCCGTGGCCACCAGCGGCGACGGCGCTCTCAACGAATTTGAGCGCCGTGTGGTAGTCGCCGTCACCGTTGACTGAAATCTGTGCGCGAGCGGCCACCGCATACAGCGACCCGGGTCCCCCGCCGAGGCCGATGTGCGAGTCCGCGAGCAGCTGGGACGCCTGGGAGAACTCGCCGGTGACATCAGAGCCGAGATAGGCCGCCTCAGCAAGCCTGCGCGACTTGTCTTCATCGCGGGGGCTCAGGTAGGCAGCTCGAATTATGGCCGTGCTGGCGCCGACAGCGTCTCCGCGGGCGAACGACCGCTGGGCGAGCTGCTCGAGAAGCTGTGCCACATGTTCGTCGGGGCCCACTGCGGCGCTGGAGAGATGCCATGCACGGCGGTCCGGTCGGTCCGCCAGGGCGGCCGCGAGCGCGCGGTGAATCGCTCTCCTCTCCAAGCTCGTCGACGATCCCACGAGAGCCGAACGCATCAGTGGGTGCCGGAAGTCGACTATGCCGGTCGCATCATCGATCACCAGCGCCCCCACCGCCTCCGCCGGTGCCAGGTGCTCGATCGAGAGACCGACAGCCAGCAGCTCCCGCAGGTCCCGGCGACCGTCCAGCGCCAACATCAGCAGTGCGCGACGAGTCTGGGCCGGAAGTGCATCGATGCGGGCGGCGAAGGACTCCTCCAGCCGCCGCGGTAGGAACAGCGCAGCCGCCCCCGCGTCGGACTCGGCCTCGGGAAGGCGAGCCAGCGACGCTCCCCATTCGACCAGCGCGAGCGGGTACCCAGCAGCCCGGTCCACGATTCGTTGGCGCGTGCGCGGAGCAAGCATCGGAAACTGGCGCAGGAGGAGTTGCTGTGCATCTTCTCGGACGAGGGGATGCACGCTCTGTGACCTCAGTCCATGACTGTCGAATCGCGCCGCCTCACCCAGGCGGAGGGCGCCGACGAAACCGATGCGGTGCCCCGCGAGCCGGCGGGCGATGAACGCGAGGACCGATGCAGTGGACGTGTCCAGCCATTGGAGGTCATCCACCACGAGTAACACGGGTCCCTGTCGAGCGGCGAGTACGAGGAGGGCGAGTGCGGCTGTGCAGACGGCGACCGGGTCCGTCGTCCCTGCCCCCGACCCGAGGTCGAGCGCGGACCTGAGTGCGGCCGCGGATGACGCGTCGAGGGCCTCCACCTCCGTGAGGATCGGACGAAGAAGCTGATGCAGCACACCGAAGCTGAGATCCGCCTCGAACTGGACGCCAGATGCCGAAAGAACCCGGGCACCGCGGTCCGTCGCGACCTCCGAGCACAGCGTCAGGAGTCGCGTCTTCCCGACACCGGCATCCCCATGGAGAACGCAAGTACCACCCTTGGTCAGGGCCTCGTCGACGAACGCGTGGAGGTCATCGATGTCCTGCTCCCGGCCGAACAAGGGTTGCGCATGTTCCGACACGATCGCCACCTCGCAATCTCGCGGCTCGTGACTCCGATGCGGCGCGCGGCTTCCCGGTAACCCCTCCGGCGAGCGGCAGGCTCATCCAGCATCTTACCGCTCAGCCGAGCAGCGGCCCGAGAACATGGCCAGCGTGAAACCTCTACTCCTTTTGGTGGCATCACGGGTTTTGTCGACAACTGTATGAACGCAATCTCGGGAGAATCCACGCTCAGGGAGCCGAGTTATCCACAGGCTAGGCGCGGATGCGCACACTCCCTGTGTGGCGATGTCTGTGATTGCGCCTCGGAGAGGCCTACTGTCGCGGCCATGGAGCCAACACAGAGAAGCACCGTCACCGTCAAATTGTCCGTCCCAACAGCGTCACGCTGGTGGACGCCATCTGCCACTTCAAGCACATGCAAACCGAAGGCATCGCGATCCTGGAGATCGCGTGGCCCGAGCCAGAGCCGCACCCGTTGTTCGCCGCATAGGGTCCACCTTGACGCGTAGACATCACGGCGCTCGACGCGAGAGCGCCATGAGCAGGTTGACTGAAGCCAAATCAAGACGCCAAGGCAGTGCGATCACCGATGGCAAGTAGTCCTTCATAGGCGAGACTGCTCGTGGTGCGACCAACCGCACAGCTAATGCCTCGGAACAGAGGGAGGGTAATGTCCGGCTTCACGCGAGACGCCAGCACTACGGCGACCAGTTGGTGTACGAAGCGCTCTATACGAAATGGGGCCGCTATCACGGCAGCCGTTGTACTTGCGGTCAGGACTGGGTCCAGGCGCACGCGCTACCGGCCGGTTTTCGCGTGGTGCGTGAAGGTAATGGTTTCGTCGCGCTCGTCGGCCCTGGCCTTACGGTCGGCGTTGACGAGGATCACTTGACGGTCGCCGCTCTGTGGGCGGCGGTCACCGGCGAGGCGAGCGGAAAGACGTGGCCTGAGCGGGTTCGTATCGTTGAGCGCTGACTAGACACGGAGCAGCTTAGGCATCTGCGGCCGGACCGTTCGCGAAGTACGAGGCTCGGTTGAAGTGCATTTCCTACCGCTTGCGATAGGTGTGCTCGATGGCTCGACGCTGGGACCACCGCGACTGCTCAAGGACGGCGCCCACGAGTTGTCCGGGACCCAGTTCGCCTTGGCGCCTTGAGCGCTTCGGTCACCAGGACGCTACGTAGCGGTTCCACCATCAGTCGACACCCGTCCTATGCTGTGCGTCGTGGCCGGCAAGTACACGCACCAGCGATGCCCAATTTGCCGCGAGCCCCGAGATTTCAAGATTCTGCCGAACGAACGTGACGTGCATGGCCGCACTCTCATGGTCTGTACCCGGTGCAATTCAAAGCAGCCAAAGCCCGGTCAGGCCAAGAAGCCATCGGGCTGGGAGATGTGAGAGTAGACCCCTCTTTGTACGCCCCGCTCCCCCGCTGAATACGACCGGTCTTGATACGCAGGGGTTCCAGCAGCCGATGCGTGAGGGCCTGAGCGGGGCTTTGGAGGCTCCCCTGGGTGGCTACTGGTTCGCGGCGTAGCGGAGGTAGAGGACGCCGTTGGTGAAGCGGTGTTCGTCTAGGAGGGTCAGGTTGGTGTGGACGTTGTCGGGGAAGAAACGGTGGCCGCCGCCGACGATGGCTGGGCCGATGTAGAGCTGGTATTCGTCGACCAGGCCGGCCTGGATCGCCTGGGCGGCGGGGTTTGGGCCGTCGACGGTGAGGTCGAGGTCTGATTCGGCCTTCAGTCTGCGTACGGCGTCCGGGTCGAAGGTTCGTTCGATCCGGGTGCGCTCGCTGGAGACCTCGGTCAACGTGCTGGAGTACACGATCTTCTGGGTTGATTGCCAGATCCGCGCGTACTCTCGAACGTACGGCGGTTGGTCCGGCGTGTCCGCGGTTTCCCAGTAGACCATTGTTTCGTACATACGCCGGCCGTACAGATACGTGCCGATCCCCCGGCTCTGCTCGTTGACGAATTGGTGCGGCTCTTCCTCGGGAACTCCCCAGCCGAATTGTCCCTTCCGGTCACTGACGTACCCGTCGAGTGAAGTGATCATCGAGTAAATCAGCTTGCCCATCACGAGCCTCCTGAGAAAAAGGCGCATATCCCGGCGGGATTCGTCAGGTATTACAGCGTGCACGAGCCGGACGATGCCGTCCAATGCCAATCTCTCGGATCATTCATAGATACCGTCGATGTGTGGGGCCACGCGGGTGACGAAGCGTTCGAGTTGACGAGGTGAATCCCCCACCGGCCACAGGTCGACGCGCTGGCAGCCGGACTGAGCGTAGCGGGACAGGAGTTCGGTGCAGTGGGCTGCAGGCCCGATGCACAAACGGTCGCGGAGGTCCTCGGGGTCGCGGTTGAGCAGCGGTGCCAGCACGTTCTCCAGGACGTGGTCGCGCTCGGATCGGTCCTCGGTCACGTAGGTCCACATGGTGACAAGCGCGTTCGGGAACGAGTAGGCCGGACGGTCGCACGCTGTCAGTTCAGCGCTGAGGTGTTTTCGCGCCGTCGCAAACTGCTCAGGGGTTGCGTTGTACGCCGAAGCGAGCCAGCCGTCGGCCAGCCGCGCGACGCGTCGGAGGCCGGCGGGCGAGCCCCAGCTTCCGATCCACAGCGGAATGCCACCGGGCCGGACCGGAGACGGCAGTAGTTGTTCGTCGGGCATCGGATACAAGCGAGTACGCCGGGACGCCGGAGCTCGGCCGAGCAGCGCGCGAAGGACTGTCACCGCCTCGTCGAAATGATTCCAGCGATCGTCGAACGGAATTCCGACGGCGTCGTAGTCGCGCCGGGAAGAACCAGGTCCAACGCCCGCGATCAAACGGCCGCCCGACAGGACGTCCAGGGCGACCAAGGTCTTGGCCAGCGGCACCGGACCGCGCAGGGCGACCAGGGAGATGGTCGTTGCCAACGTCAACTGCCCGGAGCGCTCCAGCACGGCCGCGAGAGCCGTCGGACCGTCGAGCCAGGGAGTGGAGAAGATGAAGTGATCGTTGGCCGACACCGTGGTGAAACCGCCGGCCCGAGCCGCGTCCACGGTCGCCTGGAGGCGGGCGAGCGACTGACCCTCGTCGCCGAACTCCATCAGCGGTAGATGTACGCCGAGGTCCATCCCTGCCTCCCACCCGTCCGCAGCGCGGACCACAAAGTCCGTCGCCCACGCGTTGTCAGCGACGGCGGTACCACCTTCACGGCTCGCCGGCCCCAGCCCGAGTCTGCGGCGGCCCGCGCCCGCCGCTCTCGACCCAGTATGCGATCGTCAGGTCTCCCCCAGCACCTCGGCGATCATTCGGTGGCCTTGGCGTTCGAAGTCTTCGTCGCGGACGCCTCGCACCAGCTCCCCCGGCAGATACCGCGTCAGCAAAAGCTTTGCCTCCGCGTCGGCCCGCACGCGTTGTGGCGCTCTCCCCCTGCGACGCCGCGGCGACCACGTTCTGGCTGTTCCAGGCACCAGCAGCCCTGGCCATCTGGCTGAGAACGTTGCACCCGGCAACATCCACCTCTCCCCCGAGCAGATCGCCGCACTGGACGGTCGCCGGGACGACTGAGATCGGAACGTGGTGGTCGCCGCGCCGCACCTGGGCCTGGGCCGGCGACCACCCGCACCCCCGGACAGTCAGTCGTAGTAGCGGCGGACGCTCGATCCGATGCGGGTGACGTCGGTGCCGTAGATGTGCAGCGAGATGGCTGTGGTGTCGGCCGTGTTGTGGACGCGGTGGATGTCACCGGGCGGGGCGAATCCGCTCACGTCGCCGACGTGGTTGTCGCTCTCACCGATCAGCCGGAGGTCGGCGTCGTACAGCTCCTCGTGCTCGACGCCCTGCAGTACGCCGAAGACACACCACGTCACATGGTCGTGGATGCGCGTGATCTGACCGGGTCTCCAGACCAGGCCGATGATCGAGAACGAGCCGTCGGGTTCGACGTGCAGCGTGTGGCTGCGGTAGCTGTCGGTTGAGCCGTCGCGCTGGGCGGCGGTCAGTACGTCGGGACCGGGCAGGTGACGGCGGAGCTGTTCGGCGACGAGTCGAGCGGTGTCCGACCAGTCCGCGTGCTTGTGGACGGCGTTGCGGACACCGTCGACCAGTGCGGTCAGGGGGTGGATGAGTGTGGTCGTCATGCTTCGAGCGTGCGGGTGGGTGACCTATTACGTCTAATGCCAAATTTCATGGTCATCGATAGATAGAGTCGATTCATGCTGGACGTCACCCGCTTACGCGTCATCGAGGCCGTCGCGCGGCACGGATCCGTGACCGCGGCGGCGAAGGAACTGCACTACTCGCAGCCGTCGGTGACGCATCACCTCGCGCGGCTCGAGGCCGAGACCGGCGCGCAGCTGCTGCAACGGGTCGGCCGCGGTATCCGCCTCACTCCGGCCGGCCAGCTGCTCGCCGACCGGGCCGCCGAGATCCTCGGACGTATCGATGCGGTCGATGCCGAGCTCGCCGCCCACGTCGGGCTGACCGCCGGGCGGGTGCGGCTCGCCGCGTTCTCGTCGGCGATCGGGTCGCTCGTCCCACCCGCCGTGGCCGCCCTCGCCGCCACCCATCCGGGGCTGCAAGTCGGCCTGACCGACCTGCATCCACCCGAGGCGCTCGACCTGCTGCGTACCGGCAAGATCGACGTCGCGGTCATCTTCCGGTACGACGAGACCGAGCCCGAGCCGAGCGGCGTACGCCTGCATCATCTGCTCGACGACCCGGTCTACCTGTTGTCATCGGGCCAAGGGCAACGACTCGGCGAGCTGCGCGACGCGACGTGGATCGCGGGATGCGCCCGGTGCCGCAGTCATTTGCTGTCACTGTGCGCTGAGGAAGGGTACGAGCCGCGGATCGGCTACACCTCCGACGACATGGTCGTGATGCAGACGCTGGTCGCCGCCGGGCTGGGCGTGACGACGATGCCGGGCCTGGCCCTGCGCGCCCATCGGGCCGACGGGGTCGTCGCGACCCGGTTGCCGGGATCACACCGGCACGTCTACGCCGCGACGTACGGCGAACCGCCCGATCCGCCCGCCACCGCTGCTCTGCTCGCAGCGCTCGCCGAAGCGGCTAAGGTTCCTGTCGACCGAGGATGAGGAGCGTGTGTTGAGAGCTGTTGCCTTCTTCGACGTCGACGGAACGCTCGTCCCCGGCATCTCGTCGGCGGTCCATCTGGCCGGTTATCTCGGGCACGCGGAAGCTGTCTTCGAGGCGGAGGCCGCGTGGGATGCGGGCCTGGTCGAGGCGCGGTACGTGGAAGAGCTGGACGCGCGCGGTTGGGCCGGCACCAGTGAGGTCCAGGTACGGGAATGGCTTGGGCTACTCCCCTTGGTCGACGGAATCGCCGAGGTCGTCGAATGGTGCGTCGATCATGAGGTGATTCCGGCGCTGGCGACGCTCGCGTGGCATCCGGTTGGGGTGTACTTGTGTGAGACTTTCGGCTTTGTCGACGCCTGCGGTCCGACGCTGGAAGTGCGCGACGGAACATATACCGGCATTCCACTCACCAGCTATGACCAATACGCGAAGCGCGATTACGCCCAGCGTTTCGCCAAGGAACACGGATTCACTCTGGACCAATGCGCAGCGGTCGGCGACAGCCTGTCCGATCTCCCTTTGTTCGCGGAGGTCGGCCTGGCCGTCGCCTTCAACGCCACCGAACGCGCCCGGGCCCTCGCACACGTTGAGATCACCGCCCACGACCTCCGCGCCGTACTCCCCGCCCTCGAAACCTGGCTGCAGTAGTGGCTACACCTGAACCAGCGCTCCGAGGTGTGCTGCGGAGGTGAGCAGCGGCGCCAACGCGTGCGGGAGTTTGTCGAGGACGTTCGCGGTGCGCCGCCGCCGGCATCGATGCCGTTCTCGTTGACCGGGACGACGTCCACGCGGCGGCCGGAGTACGTC
This sequence comes from Kribbella sp. NPDC023972, assembly GCF_040639075.1. Taxonomy (NCBI): domain Bacteria; kingdom Bacillati; phylum Actinomycetota; class Actinomycetes; order Propionibacteriales; family Kribbellaceae; genus Kribbella; species Kribbella sp. NPDC023972. The sequence continues at coordinate 329,622 of NZ_JBEZZH010000006.1, forward strand.
GCGTCCGATCACTTCACGCGCTTTCGGTGGTGTCTTCGCCCGTGATCGGGTTGTAGACGTAGACCTCTGAGCCGGCGTGGGGGTCGCGGGAGTGGAGGGTGTGGAAGGTTGGTGAGAACGGTCCGCCGAGGTCGACGACTGTCGCGGAGGCGCCGAGGACGCCTCGGACGAGGGCGCTTGGGGCGGTGAGGTCGATGCGGGTGATGACGCCAGGCGTCACCCAGACCGGCTTCTGCCCGATCGTGCCGGACAGTTGGTGGTGGAGATGACCGCAGAGCACGGCGTGTACGTCGGTCCCCGCGAGTACGTCGCCGAGTGCCGCAGGCTCCTGCAGTACGACGGACTCCAGGTAAGGGATGGCGTCCACGAAGATCGGTGGATGGTGCAGTACGACGATCGAGCCGGCCGGCGCTGGTGTTGCGAGCTCGGTGGTCAGCCAGTCCAGTTGGTCGCGGCCCAGCACTCCGTGCGTCTCGCCAGGGACCAGGCTGTCCAGGGTGATCACCCGCAGCCCATTGACCTCGCTCACCGCCGCGATCACGTCATCCACCTCCGCCCGGCGGCCGATCGGTGTGCCGTCCGGACCGAGGTGACCCCAGCCGAGCGCTGCCTCGAAGCCTTCGCGGCGGTCGTGGTTGCCGGTGCTGTAGATCTGCGGGATTCCCCGCTCTGCCGCGAAGGAGCCGACCACCGAGCACACCGCCTGGCAACCCTCCCGGGAGCCGTCGTCCGCGATGTCCCCGCTGACGACGACCAAGTCCACCGACGGCACGTGGCGTACGTCGTAGAGCAACTGCTTCAGAGCGGCGAGGCCGTCGACGCCGTCCTCGTCGGGGCCGGTGCGGCTCACGTGAGTGTCGGACAGGTGCAGAACACGGTGCACGATCGGGCTCCTCGACATCGTTGCCGAGGGCACCCAGGCGGTCGATGCCCTGCTGTCACTCCCCGGTGGTTCGTGCCCACCCGCGCCAGTCGTGTGCGATCAGCCTAGCGGTGCCCCGGCCGGCAGAAGGCCGGGGCACCGCGGCGCACCCTAGATCCTGCCGGTGCCCGCGCCGGAGGTGACGATCGACTTCACCTGCTCGGCGGCGTCGACGACGTACGAGTACGGGATCGCCGCGACGCTCGAGGCGTTGCGGGAGGCCGGAGTACCGGAGTTCGCCAGCCAGTTGTTGAGGAGCTTCACGTTGCCCTGCGGTGAGTCGCCGGTCTGGGTGACGACGGTGCTGCCGACGTTCTCGAAGTAGTTCCGCTCCACGTAGACGCCAGCGTTACAGGTGGACGCGACGCCGTACCCGCTGTTGCCCCGGTAGTAGTTGTTGACGACGTGCACCGGGTTGCCGAACCGGACCCGCGGGTGCCGCTGCGTGGTCCCGTCGAACCAGTTCGCGTAGTAGGTCACCCGCAGCTTGCCGATGTCCTCACCGCCGTTGCTGTCGCTGTGCCCGATCAGCCCGACCTTGTCGTGGTTGAAGAACTTGTTCCACGACACGGTCACGTAGTCCGACGCGCGCTTGACGTCGACGGCGCCGTCGTACCCGTCGCTGAAGTTGTTGTGGTCCACCCAGACCCGGGTCGAGTACTGGACGTTGATCGCGTCGTCAGCCCAGTTCCGAAAGTTGAGGTTCCGAATGATGACGTTGCTGACGCTGGCGACGTTGAGCCCGCCGCCGGTGATGGTGGCGCCGCTGCCGACGCCGATGATCGTCTTGTTGGACGCGACCTTGTTCATGCCCGAGAGATTGATGGTGCCGGACACCCGGATCACCTTCGAACCGCTGGACTGCATCTGGCTGATCAGCGCCGAGGCGGTGGTCACCGTGACTGGTGACGCGCTGCCGCCGCCGGTGGTGCCACCACCCTGGGTGGCCCAGCCCTGCAGTGCGAAGGTGGACGCCGACGCCTTAGGCAGGGTCTGGGGTACGGCGACGGTCGACACTACGGCCGCCGAGGCCACGGTCAGTGCGGTGGCCGCCGCCAGGAACGGCAACCGCAGTGATTTCCGGCGTGTTGGGGACGCGAAGAAGGACATGAGAAAACCTCCGATTGGGGCGGTTGGTGAGCAGGCCGCAGTACGCCGTGAGGTACGGCGGCCGGTTCACCGAGATGAATCGGAAAACGCTTTCCTTCAGATGGAACCGTACAGAAACCGGTTTCTCCCTGTCAAGGGTTCGTCACTGTTCGTAGCTCGAAGCGATTCGATGGATCGTTCCAAAGTTGCTCGGCCCGCAATGTCACGGCGTCCGGATGAACCGTGTCTTCATGGCGAGAACACGATGCGAAAGGAAAAGACATGCGAGTCTTCGTCACTGGAGCGACCGGTGCGGTCGGGCGGCACCTGGTGCCTGGTCTTGTCGCGGCGGGTCATCAGGTCACCGCGACCACGAGATCGGCCGGCAAGGTCGCGCAGTTGCGCACCGCCGGCGCGGAGCCTGTCGTCGTCGACGGCCTGGACCGGGAGTCCGTGATTGCCGCGGTCGTCGCCGCCGAGCCCGAGGTGATCGTGCACCAGATGACAGCGCTGGCCGACATGCGAAGCCTCCGCAACGTCGACAAGGTGTTCGCCGCGACCAACGCCCTCCGGACCCGCGGGACGGAAAACCTGTTGGCAGCCGCGGAACGAGCGGGCACTCGCCGGGTCGTCGCCCAGGGCCACAACTTCATCTACGACCAATCCGGCGGCCCGGTGAAGTTCGAGACCGATCCACTCGTCTCGAACCCCGTACCGTCCGCGGCCCAGACGCTGGCGGCGATCAAGTATGTCGACCAAACCGTGCAGGAGAAGGCGCCCGAGGGAATCGTGCTGCGCTATGGCACCTTCTACGGGCCGGGCGCCTCGGACCCGATGCTGGAGATGGTGCGGAAACGGCAACTGCCGGTCGTCGGTGGCGGTGCCGGAATCTGGTCGTTCATCGAGACCAGCGACGCCGCGGCCGCCGCGCTCGCCGCGGTCGAGGGAGGCGAGCCTGGCGCCTACAACATCGTCGACAACGACCCGGCTCCGGTCTCGGAGTGGCTCCCGTACCTGGCCGAGGTCGCCAACGCCAAGCCGCCGCTGCGGGTGCCGGGCTGGCTCGGGCGACTCCTCGCCGGCGAGTTCGTCCTCGCCCAGATGACGTCCGTCCGCGGGGCGTCGAACGAGAAGGCGCGACAGGAGCTTGGCTGGGAGCCGACGTACGCGAGCTGGCGCGATGGCTTCCGCGCCTTGGTCAACGGCTGACCACCGCCGGGCGCACTGCCGACGGAGAAGCCCACGCTGCGTACGACTTGGTTGAAGCTCATCGCGCTGGACGTCTCTTCCTGCGGGGTGGCAGCGAGGATCGCGGCCGGCATGGCGGCGGAGAAGACGCCCCACGCCCAGTCCGAGCAGCCCATCACGGCGTACGCGAGCCACAACTGGCCAAGGCGGCTTGACGAGTGGTTACGCGATGAGCAGGAGCGCGCCGATCGCCAGCATCACCACTGCAGTGGCGCCGTGGACGCCGTAGGCGACCGCCTTGGGCCCCTTGCTGCGCAGCACGATCGACGCGTCGCCGACCGGTATGGCACTGGCGGCCAGCATCACCCAACCCAGCAGGTGGGGTGTCCCGCCGATCAGCACGATGAGGATGAGGATCCCTGAGGCGATGTCGCGTACGCCCTTGACGGCCAGCCAGGCGTGGAAGGTCCGGTCCCCGGTCGGCGTGTCGGGGATACCGAAGCCGGCTGCGCCCTGCGGCGCCCAGAAGAAGCTGGTGCCCATAAAGACGACGCCCGCGCCGATCAGTGCGGCGAGCACGGTGGCGATGTTGCTGGTCATGAGTGGTCTCCTCAGTCTTGGATCGGCCCGGGTACGGGCGGGATGTCGCGGTTGAGTCGGAAGGTGTTCTGCGGGTCGTAGGCGGGCTTTGAGGCCGCTCAGCCGCCGGTAGTCCGTGCCGTTGTTAGGCGGAGCGCACTTAGCTGGCGGCGTTCTCGCCGTTCATGAAGTTGAGGAACCGGCCGCCGTGGAGATACGAATGTTGGGCATTTCGTCCCTCCCGGCGAATTAGTCAAGCTCCATGACAGTCAGGTCACCTTACCACGGAGCCTGATACTGTCAAGCAGCCTGACGAACTCGCCTGGAGGAAGGATCGCACGACTATGACGACGCGTTCACGAACGCGGGAGCGGCGACACCAGCCGAAGCTGCCACTCCCTACCCTGCTCACACAGGCCAGGGACATTGCGCTCGAGGGACTTCACCAGCAGCTGGCCAATGAAGGGTTCGAGGGGATCCGGTACGTCCACGGCTCGGTCTTCCGGTACATCGACGCCGAAGGTTCGCGGCTGACCACGCTCGCCGAACGCTCCGGCCTCACCAAGCAGGCGATCGGCGAACTTGTCGGCGAACTGGAGGATCACGGTTACCTCGAGCGGATCGCTGACGAGGCCGACCGCCGCGCGAAGATCATCCGGCTCACGGACCAAGGCAGGATGGCCCAGGACGCAGCCGCCCGGATCCTCGCGGACGTCGAGCAGCGGTGGTCTCGGCTTCTCGGTAGGGACCAGGTCACCATGCTGCGGCGCGCTCTGGAACAGGTCATCGCCCTCGAAGCGGCCAGCGCTCCGACCGCGTCCCCCCCGCGGTAGGCGTGCCGGCACGGCGCTGTGTGTACTGCGCCGGGTGTACTGGTGGATCGCCGGGGAGTGCTGCCGCGACCCCGGCATGGACACGACCCCAGACCGCAACCCGCCGCGCCCACGGTGCGGAGGGTCATACACGTGAGTGCTACTGGGACCGTTCTGTCCCCCGGCTACGGCTTGGCGAACGTGATGTCGGCGGTGTTCTCCACGGCGGCTGTTCGGCCGGGGGCTCGGTGGTATTGCCAGTACAGGTTGGTGTGGGCGATGACCTTGTCCGGCGGCGGGGCGCCGTACTCGGTGAGGTCTTCGGTGGTGTGGGCGTCGCCGACGAGTGTCACGTCGTACCCGCGGACGAAGGCGCCGTGGATGGTCGAGCGGATGCACTCGTCGGTTTGCGCACCGCCGATGACGATCCGCCCGATCCCGGCCTTCGCCAGCACGTCCTCGAGGTCGGTGTCCTCGAAGGAGTCCGCGAACGTCTTGTGGACAAGCGGTTCCGACTCCTCGCGCGACAACTCGGGGACGAGCTGCCAGTTGTCGCTGTCTTTCGGCAGCTGCTCGCTGTTGTGCTGGACCCAGACCACCGGCACGCCGCCGGCGCGGGCCTTGCCGACGAGGGTGCTGATGTTCGCCACCACCTGGTCTCGCTCATACCCCTCGGCGACGACGCCCTTCTGGACATCGACCACCACCAGTGCCGTGTTCGGCCGATCTGACAACGTGGACATCTCGTTCCCTCCCTCTGCCGGGTGTCAAAGCACGCTAACCCAAGGCACCGACATTCTCCGTGCAACGAGTTTCAGGAGACCTTCCAGCTCCGCAACCGCAGTCGCACGGTCGGTACGTCGCCGTCGTCGAGCTCTTCGGCCCGCCGTACCGCCGCCTTGACCGGCAAGACATAGCGCCCGTCCTTCGGGAACATCGAGGTGTCCCACGCGCTGTCCCCGATCTCGGCCCGGACCGGGATCATCCCCCAGCCGTAGGTGACGAAGTTCGACTCCGCCTCGAAGTAGGCGCTCTCCTCCTCCGGCACGGTGATGAAGTACCACGGCGCCGGCCCGCGCCAGTACCAGATCTCCCCGGCGAACTCGACCTCATTCACTGTTGGTTGCCTCCAGCAGTCGTCGGCCGAGCGCGCGGGCGGCTTCCCGCAGTTCGGGTGCGCCGAGGATCCGGTACGGCGCCTTGATCGCGGTGAGCTGAGTGGCGTACCAGTCCGGCTCGTCGGTGCTGGCGATCAGGCGGGTGTGGTCCGCGTCGATCTCCTCCAGCCGGCCCATACTTCGCGGGATCCAGTGCGCGGCGTCCGCGAGCGGTGCGTCGATGACGACCTCGATCTTGTACTTCCAGCCCAGCGCGAGGTGTTCCTCCACCGCCGCCAGCGGGTCGAGCTCGTCCGGCGGCGTGAAGGTCGCGTCCTGACCGTCGACCTGTCTGATCTTGTCGACCCGCAGCACGCGCTTCGCGGACTTGGCGTGCGACCAGCACAGCAGATACCACCGGCCACGGCGGACGACGACCGCCCACGGGTCGACGTCCATCGTCCAGCTCTCCCCCGGGCAGCGCTCGTAGGACAGCAGCACGCGGTGCTGGGCGGTGCTGTGGGAGACAAGTTGCGCCGTGATCTCGGGGTCGGGTGTCCGTGCGCCCGGATCGGGTCCGCGGGCGCTGACCCGCCGTACGGCGTCCGTCGAGCGGGCGATCGACTCGGGCAGCACCCGGATGATCTTGCCGAGCGCGTTCTCGACCGGATCGTCCGCGCCACGTGGGCTCTCGAGCACGGCCATCACGAGCCCGAGCGCCTCGGTGGGGGTGAACATCAACGGCGCCAACCGCAGTCCCCGTCCCAGCCGGTAACCGCCGTATGGGCCGCGGACGGACTCGATCGGTACGTCGGCCTCGCGCAGGATCGCGACGTACCGCCGGGCCGCCCGCTCGGACACCCCGAGCTTGTCCCCGAGCTGGTCAGCCGTGATCCCCGGACTGTTCTGGATCAGCTCGAGCACCATCAACGTCCGTGCCGTCGGGCTCACGTCGTACGCCATCGTCCCCACCATTCCGGAAGAGAACCGTCCGGAACAGACTGTAGCCTGCCCGGATGGACGAGGAATTCTCCAGGAACCGCCGATCGCCGGCAGTGAGATCGACACCCTGCTCGGCGCGCTGGAGCGTAATCGCCGGACCTTCGCGTGGAAGTGCGGCGGCCTCGACGCCGATGGTCTCGCCGCCGAGCATCCGCCGTCGAAGGTAACGCTGGGCGGCCTGCTCAAGCACCTCGCGCTGGTCGAGGACGAGTACTTCACCGGCCGGCTGCACGACCGCGAGCTCCCTGCACCGTGGAATGCCGTCGACTGGGATGCGACGCCAGACTGGGAGTGGCAGAGCGCCGCCGACGACTCCCCCGAGGAGCTCATGACGCTGTGGCAGGACGCGGTCGAGCGCTCTCGCAAGGCGGTCGAGGAGGCGCTGGCCACCGGCGGCATCGACCAGCTCGCGAAGCGTTCCCGCAACGGCCGGTCAGCGAGCTTGCGCTACATCCTCGTCGACATGATCGAGGAGTACGCGCGCCACAGCGGCCACGCCGATCTCATCCGCGAGTCCATCGACGGCCTTGTCGGCGAGGGCGTACCAGGCTGATCACGCCGACCACCAGGGGCAGCGAGACCCAGAGCACCCGGCTGGTCGTCCAGTCGTCTCCGGCGGTGTACGGAAACACCGGTACGACGTCGGCGAACGGCCGGGCCAAGGCGACGAACAGAGCGACTCCGACGATCCCGGCCGACACCGCTCGGGCCGGACCGGTGGAGCCGCGCGACCGCTGCCAGGTGAGCAACCCGGCAGCGGCGACGAGGAGCGCGATCCCCTGCCAGGCCACGTCCTCAGCGTGTCCGAAGTACCCAGGCCGCGTGGCCCGGACGGCTACCAGCCACAACGCCAGCACCGCGACGGCACCGGCCGAGCGTGCCGTCGTACGCCACCAGAGACCACGCGGCAACGTGTCGACGACCGCGGCGGCCGGCTCGGGGTAGCACCAGACGACTGTTGCCGCAAGCAACCCAACGGCGGCCCCCTGCAACGGCCACAAGGTGTACGGCCACTGCTCCACGAGCAGGAGCAGCGCGATCGTGAAACCCGCGCCGGTCCCCAGGAGTCCCCAGGGAACGGCGCGGGCTGCGTAGCGGATCATGGCTGTGACGGCAGCGGGTTGATCATGACGTCCTGCACCCCTGTAGTGATCGCCAGTACGGCGCTGACCACCGCGATCGCGGCGATCACGCCAAGGGCCATCAGCAACGGACGCCGGGGACGCTCAGGATCGTGCAGCAGCGCGAGTACGACGCCCAGCGCACACAGCACGACCAGATACACGCAGTACCACTGCGGCGCCCCGGTCAGGATCACCATCCGGTCGGCGTCACCGGGTACGCCTAACGGTCCGGCGAACGGGGTCCACGGCACGACCAGCCGGATGTAGCGCAGCGGCTCGAACAGGCCCTGCATGACGATGGTCTCGGCCACCAGCAGCACGGCGAACAGCGGTGCCGCACCGCGACGCGGAAGCCAGCGCGCGGTCAGCAGCCCGAGGATCGGTCCGCCGAGTGACGGGATCAGGCCGAGCGCGACCAGGTTCGCGAGGACCCAGCCGTCGCCGATCCCGCCGAACGGCGCTCCATGGGCCGGCGGCGGCCAGTGGCGATATGCCCAGATCGCCCAGCCGAGCCAGCACAGACCGGCGGCGAACGGCACGATCAACGCACAGACCAGACCCATTGTCCGGGTCCGTTCACTCACCACGGCCGCGCCGGCGGCCGTCGCCAGCTGGTCGGACGTCCGGGTCAGCGACGCCATCACGAGCAGTCCGATCACGCCCAGGCCCGCGGCCGGTGCGATCACGTTGCCGAGCACCGACATGTTGCCGTCCGGCTTGCCGATCGAGGTCAGCGCGACCAGCGCGACGCCGACCAGGAAGAGCGGATGCGAGGCATAGCGAGCGATCTCCTTGCGTGCCAGCTGACCGAGCATCGACGAGGGCCTGGCACCAATCGCAGCTGTGGTCGTCATCGCGGCTCTCCGATCATGGCGGACGTCCGGACCAGCAGGTACGCGTCCTCGACCGCTGGTTCGGCCGGGCGGCTTCCAGGCTCGGGGACGCCACCGAGGGATCGCACCTGCCCGGTGCCGGTACGCCAGGAGGACAACGCCCCGGGGTTCACCTCGGCGCCGATCCACACCTGCCCGTCGGCCAGCGCGATCAGCGACGACACCGATCCGTCGAACCGGATCCGGCCCTCGTCGAGGATGATCACCCGGTCACACAACGCGGAGACGTCCTCGGTCTGATGGGTCGCGAGCAGTACGGCGCCTCGATCGGCGTACGACGAGAGCACACCGCGTAACGAGGCCCGTTGTTCCGGATCGAGACCGGTTGTCGGCTCGTCGAGCACGACCAGGTCGGGATCGCCCATCAACGCCTGCGCGAGGGCGAGGCGCCGGCGTTGCCCGCCGGACAGCGCGGACACGCGTTTGGTCCGCCGATCCGCCAGCCCGACCAGGCCGAGTACGCGGTCGACCTCACGATGCCGCGCGTCGGTGTCGTTCCATTCCTTCAGTACGGCGATGTAGTCGAGGAACCCGAAGCTGGTCATCCGGCGTGGGATGCCGACGTCCTGCGGCAGGTAGCTGAGCCGGCGACGGGCCGCCGTACGGTCGGCGATCCCGCCGGTGACGTCGTGGCCGCTGACCACGATCCGGCCGGTGGTCGGCGGCATCGCGGTGGCCAGCAGCCGGAGCATGGTCGACTTGCCGGCGCCGTTCGGGCCGAGCAGGCCGATCACGCCGCGGTCGAAGCCGAGATCGGTGCGGTGCAGCACCTCGGTACCGCCGTACGACTTGGTGACGCCGTCGAGGACGGCGATTTGGGAACTCATGCGTAGCCTCCTGGTGCGTGATGTGAGGTCAGCCGGATGGCGAGAGCGGCCAGCGCCAGGAGGGCTGCGACAGCGAAGGCCAGTTGGGCGAAGGGGGTGTCGACCGCACTGAGCTGATCGACGGACCGCAGGATGCCGACCGCTGAGAGCCAGAGGACGGCGACGACCCAAGCCGTCACCGGCGCGGTCCACCAGGTCAGCAGCGCGAGTGCGAGCACGGTGAGTGTCAGCGACGGCAGCAGCCAGGCGAACGCGTCCGCGCCGACGAAGGGCAGGACAAGGCCCGCGAGCAGTACGACGGGCAGCGCGACAGCGACTGCGGACGCCGTTCGGAGCAAGGCGATGCGCAGCTTGCTGAACGGTGTGGCCACGGCCAGTTCGCGAATGGGGTCGGTGCCGTCATAGGCCGCCGCGACGGTGGTGGCCGGTAGCAACGGAGCGAAGAGCAGATAGAACGCGCGCTGCTCCACGGCCGGCATCATCGTTCCGCCGACGCCGATCACGAACGCGCCGACAAGCGACAGCAGCCAGGGCCGGTAGAGCGAGCTGGAAGCGCGCAGGACGACAGCGTCGGTCTCGCGGAGGCCGAGCTTGCGCAACAGTCGGAGCGGCCAGGGCATCCGCGGCTGGGCGGTCGCGATCCGCACGCCTTGCCAGATGTCGGCGAGCAGGTCCTGAGGAGCCTTGGCAGCTGTCAGCTGACGACAGTCGGCGCAGGCCAGCAGATGTGTCTCGACCGCGGATTGCCGGGCCAGGTCGAGATCGCCGTCGGTGTAGCGGTCCAGCAGTTCGGGACCGAGGTGCCAGTTCATCAGATCCTCCGGTCCGGGTTCGGCATCAGCTGCTCGCGCAGCCGGCTCTTGGCTACTCGGAGACGGCTCTTCACAGTGCCTTGGGGAATGCCGAGCAGCACGGCCGCCTCCTTCGTGGTGAGCCCGTCGATCACCGTTGCCTGCAAAGTCGCGCGCAGCTCGGGCGGCAGCGTCCGGAGTGCGCGACCGACGTCGCCGTACTCGACTCCCCGGAGCAGCTCGTCCTCCGCGCTGTTGACGACCGGTACGGCGGCGCCGACGACGTCATCGCCGAGCGGATCGGCGGCCGGGTGACCGCGCAGCGCGGAGATGAGTCGCCGGATCGAGATGCCCCACAGCCAGGCCGCCACGTCACCCTCGCCCCGGAACCGCCCGGCTGACTGCCAGACGGCGACGAATGTGTCCTGCAACGCGCCGGCCACGAGTTCCTGACTGCCGCAGCGCCGATTCAGCCGGAGCAGCAGCCAGCCCGCGTGCCGGTCGTAGAGCTGCCGCAGCGCCGACTCGTCCCCCGCGGCGATGTTCCGCAGCAGATCGGCGTCGGACTGGGTGCTCATGTCCTTACTGTCGCAGTGGAGGACGCCGGCGGATCGACCTGATTTTCCGTGGTGCTTCAGCGACGTTCCGTGGCCGGGATAAGTGCTCAGCAGTTGAGCGGTTTGTCTGCGAGCATGGGCGGGTGCGTGCGGATCGGTTGGTGGCGGTGTTACTGCTGATGCAGGCACGCGGCCGGGTCACCGCGGCCGAGGTCGCCGAGGAGCTCGAGATCTCGGTCGCGACGGCGCGGCGCGATCTCGAGGCGCTGTCGACGGCCGGGATCCCGGTCTATCCACAGCCGGGACGCAACGGCGGCTGGCAGCTGATCGGCGGCGCGCGGACGGATCTCAGTGGACTGAGCGCGCGGGAGGCTCAGGCGTTGTTCCTGCTGGTCGGTCCGGCCGCATCGATCGCGCCGGACGCGAAGGCGGCGCTGCGCAAGCTGGTGCGCGCCCTCCCCCAGACGTTCCGCGAGCATGCCGAGGCGGCGGCCGAAGCGGTCGTGATCGATCCCGCGCGTTGGGGTGAGCACACGAAGGAGCGTCCGGAGCTGGTCCGCCGGTTGCAGGATGCCGTCGTACGACGGGTCAAGGTGCGGCTGGTCTATGCAGGACGCCGGCGGGAGCAGTCGGAGCGGGTGGTCGATCCGCTCGGCCTGGTGGACAAGGACGAGATCTGGTACCTGATCGCAGGTACGCCGAAAGGCCGGCGGACGTTCCGGGTCGAGCGAGTGGTGTCGGCTGAGCTGACCGACGAGTCGTTCGAGCGGCCGGCCGATTTCGACCTGTCCGCGGCGTGGAGCGAGATCGTCGAACAGATGGAGGAACGGCGCTCCGGCCTCACCGCGACCGTGCTGATGGACGAGCGGCACCTGTGGGTGATGCAGGGCCGGCTCGGCCGGCACTGCGAGGTCGACGGGCGCGAGGGCGACCGGGTGCGGATCAAGGTGACGGCGCCGACACCGTTGATGATCGCCCAGCACCTGGCCGGCTGGGGTGGGTCGATCGAGGTGATCGACCCTCCGTCGGTGCAGGCGGAGCTGGCCAGGCTCGGCACTGAGCTCGCCAGTCAGTACGGCGGCTGACGGCCTGCCCGGCCTATAGCGGGAGCGTGTTGAGGATGCGGGTGACGGCCGTGCTCACAGCGGGATCGAGTACAGGATGAAGCCTCGGTTCTCGGCGACCTGGTCGTAGAGACGCCGGGCGGTCTCGTTCGACTCCTGGGTGGACCAGTAGACCCGGCCGCAGCCGCGGTCCTTCGCCCAGTCGGTGACGGCCGCGATCAGCGCGCGGGCGGCACCCTGGCCCCGGGCCTCGGGCGCGGTGAAGAGGTCTTGCAGATAGCACGAGTCCGGCGACGTCGTGCTGGCGTGGGTGAGGAAGTGCGTGATGCCGACCAGCCGGCCGTCGAGGTGGGCGCCGAGGGCGTGGATCTCGTTGCCCAGCTGGAATCTGGTCCAGGCCTGATCGTAGAACTCGGCCGGCATCGTGCGGCCGTAGAACTCGTTGTACCCGGCAAACAGTTGCTGCCAGGCGGCGCGGTCGGACGGCTCGAGCGGACCGATGGTGAGCATGGCGTCAAGGTTTCACACCGGGCGGGTGGATGGACCACCGGGGTGAGTAAGGTGCGGTGGTTCGTCTTGTTCCGTCATCGTCTTTCAGGAAGCGTCCGTGACCACATCCCCTCCCCAGCCCCCGCAGAACCCGTACCCCGGCCAACCGGGTGGTTACGGACCGCCGCCGGAGCAGTTCCCGCAGTACACCCAGCCGCACGGTCAGCAGCACGGTCAGCAGCCGCCGCAGCAGTACCAGCAGCAGCCGTCCCCGCAGCAGGCACCGCAGCAAGGCCAGTCATTCCCCCAGCAGGGGCAGTCCTTCCCGCAGCAAGGCCAGTTCCCGCAGCACCAGGGGCAGCCGATGCCGCAGGCGACCGTGCAGTGCCGGTTCTGTGGTGGCATCCCGGCGGTGCAGGCGACCGTGCGCGGTCACCAGGGCATGATCGTGGTGATGCGGTTCCTCAAGCTGCAGGGTCCGTTCTGCCGCACCTGTGGGATCGCGTCTGTGCGCGACATGACCGCGAAGAGCCTGTGGCAGGGCTGGTGGGGTATCGGCTCGGCAATCGTCAACCCGATCACCATGCTGATGAACCTCGAGCCCTGGGCGAAGTTCCGCAAGCTGCCGGAGCCGGCTCCGGGTGCGCCGGGCCGGCCGATGAATCCGGGCAAGCCGCTGATCCAGCGCCCGGCGATCGCGATGCTGCTGCTGCCGATCGCGCTGATCGCGACGATCGTGGTGATCAACCTGAACATCACCACCCCGTCCGAGGCCGCGGTCGGCTCGTGTGTGGTGAACAAGGGCTCCGCGACCAGCCCGGAGGTGGACGTCGTCGACTGCGCCTCGTCCGAGGCGGAGTACAAGGTCGTCGGCAAGCTCGACAACACGATCGACGACTCGCAGTGTGCGCAGTTCCCCGGCTACGAGGCGGCGTACACCTCCGAGGTCGGTTCGCAGAGGTACACCCTCTGCCTCGGCCCGATCTGATCCTGAGCGGGTGCCGGTCTACGCGTAGTACCCGTCGACCGGCACCTTCGCCTCGTCGTACAGGGCAGGACCTTCCTGCGGTACGGCGGGGAAGCCGCCGGTGGACTTGAGTCCGTCGAGCTGCTCACCGGACAGCGCGTAGACGACCCGGCCGAGTCCGGACCGGGCCAGCGCGCCGGAGCACATCTGGCACGGCTGGCAGCTCGTGTACATGGTCGTCGCCGCGGCCGTGTCGGCATCCAGTTCACGGGCCGCCCAGACCGCGAGTTTCAGCTCCGGGTGGAAGCTGATGTTCCCGTCGGAGATGGTCGAGTTCTGTTCCTCGGCGAGCACCGTCCCGTCCGGGCCGACCAGCAGCGAGCCGAACGGCGGATTGCCGGATCGGCGCGCCGCCGCGGCCAGCTCGATCGCGCGGCGCAGGAAGCCTTCTGCTTCGGGGGTCACGTGTTCTCCTGTCATCGATGCGCCGCGATGGTCGCGAGCGCCTGCCAGGCCGCCTCGGGCCGTTCGGTCTCGGCGGGATCTCCGGAAAACGGATCCAGTACGACGCTCCGCGCGCCGAGCTCACCGAGTACGTCGAGATCGGTCAGCACCTGGTCGAGCGAACCCTCACCCGCGACCCGCTTGTCGCCCGGCAGGGGCGATTGAGTGAGCCGGAGCAGGATCCGGGGTGCGAACTCCGGCACCGGACGGTCTTCCTCGGCCGCGATCTGCCGGAGCCGATCCATTGCCGTGCGCAACCAGTCGAGCCGCTCCCGGAGCGGGTGCCACGCGTCGCCGTGACGGACGGCCCGGCGAAGTCCCGCCGTACTGCGGCCGCCGACCCACAGCGGGATGCTCCCGCCGCCGTAGTCCTTGTCGTTCTCCCAGGCGCTGCGAACCTGCTGCAGCATCAGATCGGTCTGCCGGCCGCGCCGGTCGAAGTCGGCGCCGAGGGCCTCGAACTCCTGCCGCGCCCAGCCGACTCCGACGCCGAGGACGAGCCGGCCGCCGCTGAGCTGGTCGAGGTTCGCCGCCATCCTTGCCACCAGCAACGGATGGCGGTACGGCGCGATCAGCACGGTGGTGCCGAGCCGGATCCGATCGGTGATGCCGGCCAGCCAGCTGAGGGTGGTGAACGGTTCGTAGAAGGGTGCCGGGTACTGCTCCGCGACGTCGGGGGTGATGGCGACGTGGTCGGAGACCATCAGCAGGTCGTAGCCGAGGCCCTCGACCGTTCGGGCCCAGTCGCGCAGCCGGGCCGGGTTCGTACCGGGGCCGAAGTTGGGGACATTCACACCGAGTTCCACGCCGTTCAGGCTATCCGGGCGCAGGCCGAGTTTTGAAGGGAATCCTCCCGGCGTACGACGGATTCTGCCGTGGAATCAGCGGTATATTCGCGGTATGACCGAGAGTCTCGATTCAACCGACTGGGCCATCCTGGCCGAGTTGCAGAACGACGCGCGGATCTCGCTGACCGAACTGGGCCGGCGGGTGAACCTCAGCGCGTCGGCGACCACCGAGCGGGTTCGCCGGCTGGAGTCGACCGGGGTCATCACCGCCTATCGGGCCGAGGTGGATCTGACGAAGGTGGGTTACCCGGTGCTGGCCGTCGTACGGCTGAAGTACCCCGGCAACAAGCACGAGCCGCTGCACCGGTTGCTGAAGGAACGCCACGAGATCCTCGAGTGCCTGCGCACCACCGGCGACGACTGCTACACCCTCAAGGTCGCCGCCTCGTCCATGCCGCACCTGGAGGAGTTGGTCAACGAGCTCACCGAGTTCGGCAGCACCACCACCAACCTCGTCTACTCCCAGACCCTCCCCTACCGAGGTCCGCAACAGAGCTCCGGGACGTCCGCGTAGCCTGGAGGCGTGAGGGTGCTCGTCACTGGGGCCGCCGGGCTGCTGGGGAGCGAGGTTGTGCGGCTGGCCGAGCACGAGGTGGTACCGACGTACTACAGAGTTCCAGTGCCGGGTGGGGTGCGGATGGATGTCCGCGAGCGGGGTGAGGTCGAGGACGTCATCCGCAAGGTCCGGCCGGACGGCATCATTCACGCCGCCTTCCAGCAGTCGGACTGGGCGACCACGGCCGACGGTACGGCCCACATCGCACGGGCAGCTCGCGGCACCCGAATCGTCTTCGTCTCGACCGACGTGGTCTTCGGCGGCGGCGACCAGCCGTACGACGAGGACGCGATGCCCTGCCCGGTGACGCCGTACGGCGCGGCGAAGGCGGCCGCCGAGACGGTCGTCCGGGCGATCGATCCCACCGCTGTCATCGCCCGTACGTCGCTCATCATCGGGTCGGATCGCACGTCGTCCACCGAGCGACTCGTGCACGCGTTGGCCACCGGTGAGCCAGGAGCCCTCTACACCGGCAACATCCGGTGCCCCGTCCACGTGACCGACCTGGCATCGGCGTTGCTCGAGCTCCTGGTATCCGACGTCCGCGGGGCGGCCCATGTTGCCGGACCGGAGGCAGTCACCCGCCTCGAGCTCGGCCGCCTCATCGCCGCCCGCGACGGACTCGATCCTCACGCCCTGCCGTTCGCCCCCGGCCCGCCGTCAAACGTCCGCCTCGACGGCAAGCGAACGCAGGCCATCCTTCGGACCCGGCTGCGGCCGGTCAGTGAGTTTCTGGCCTAGGTCGTCTCGTCGACTGTGGTGGTCACCGGGGTGCCGAGCTCGACCGTGCGGCTGACGGTGCAGAGGCGGTCGTGCGACATCTTCACCGCGCGCGGGAGCGCCTCCCGGGCCTTGTCGCCGTCCTCGCCCTCGGGGAAGCGGATGGTGAACTCGACCGCGAGGTTCTCCATCCGGTTGCCCTCCTCGGGGTCGCGGATCTTGTCGCCGCGGACGACCGCGCGGAACTCGGTCGGCTCGGCGCGGCGGCTGACCACCACGTCGACGTCGATCGCCGAGCAGGTCCCGATCGCGGCGAGCAGCAGCTCGACCGGCGTGAAGTCGGTGTCCTCACCACCGGAACCGATGCGGATGCTGCCGCCCCGTGCGTTGCGGACCTCGTAGCTGCTGTTGGCCAGGCGCTCGAAGTGCACCTGCCGGAGAGAGTCGCCCATAACCGTCACATTCTGTTGCTTGTGGCAACGTCAGAGATTCTTCAGAGCCTCGGTCACCGGGGTCTGGCCGGCGACGAGTTCGAGGGTCCGGCCGATCGAGGCCGGGGTGTCGCAGAGTCCGGCCAGCACCAGGGCGACGTCGTCGCGGCTGATCCGGCCGTTGCCGGTCTTGTCCTCGAGCCGGACCAGGCCGGTTCCCGGGTCGTTGGTGAGGCTGCCGGGTCGCAGGATGGTCCAGTCGAGGTCGCGCCGCTTCAGGTCGTCCTCGGCGGCCTTCTTCGCCTTCAGGTAGACGGTGAACACCTCGTCGTCGGTCAGCGAGTCAGCCCGGTCGGCGCCCATCGAGCCGACCTGGATGTGCCGCCGTACGCCGGCCTGCTCGGCCGCGTCGGCGAACAGTGCGGCAGCCGCGCGGTCGACCGTGTCCTTGCGCGCCTTCCCGCTGCCCGGTCCCGCGCCGGCGGAGAAGATCGCCACGTCGGCACCCGCCAGCACCTCGGCGACCGTCCGCGAGTCGACCTGCTCGAGATCCAGTACGGCGGCCTGTCCGCCGGCGGCGGTGATGTCACCTTCGTGGTCGGGGTTGCGGACCAGCCCGACGACGTCGTGCCCGTCGGCGGCCAGCAGCTTGGTCAGCCGCAGCGCGATCTGCCCGTGTCCACCCGCTATCACCACTCGCATGCCCCGAGCCTAACCCGCCGCCTGGACACGACCGGATCAGGCAGACTGCTCCCGTGCCCCATGCGACAACGCCCGACGGTCAGCGCATCGCCTATCAGGTCCGTGGCGAGGGGCAACCGCTTGTCCTGCTGGCCGGCCAGTCCAACAACCACACCTGGTGGGACCCGGTCCGCGCCGACTTCGAGGCGTCGTACCGGACGATCACGCTCGACTGGCGTGGTACCGGCGACAGCGACAAGCCGGACGAGGTCTACAGCACGCCCGGGTTCGCCGACGACGTCGTCGCCGTACTGGACGATCTCGGGCTGGCCGCGGCACACGTCTACGGCACCTCGATGGGCGGACGGGTCGCGCAGTGGGTCGCGATCAACCACCCCGACCGAGTCAACGCGCTCGTCCTCGGGTGTACGTCGCCTGGCGCGGCGCACGGGTACGAGCGAAGCCAGGAGATCCGCCGCGCGCTCGCCGACCCCAAGCGGACGGGGCGGGTGCTGCTCGAGCTGATGTACACGCCGGCCTGGCTGGCGGCGAACCCCGGTCCGCACCCGGTCCTCGGTGACCGGAACATGCCGTCGTACGCGAAGGCACGGCACCTGGTCGCGAGCAACAAGCACGACGCGTGGGACGGCCTACCGAGCATCACCGCCCCGACGCTCATCCTGCACGGCTCGGATGACGTCTTCAGCCCGGCCGCCAACGCGCCGCTCCTCGCCAACCGCATCCCCGGGGCCCGCGCCGAGCTGATCCACGGCGCGCGGCACGCCTACTTCCACGAGTTCCACACCACGGCCGGCCCGCTGGTGCTGGACTTCCTCGCTTAGGCGGGGAATTGCCAGACACGGCCTAGTCGGACTGACGCAGGACCGGGCGCAGCGCCTCCAGTACGGCGGGATCCTCGATCGTGGACGGGACAGGCTCGTCCCGCCCGTCCGCGATGCCGCGCATCGTCTTGCGCAGGATCTTCCCCGACCGCGTCTTCGGCAGTGCGTCCACCACCGATACGTCCCGGAACGCCGCGACCGGCCCGATGTCGCGTCGTACCGCGGCCACCAGCTCGTCCCGCAAAACCTCTTCGGAGATGTCGGCTCCGGCCTTCAGTACGACGAGACCACGCGGGAGCTGGCCCTTCAACGCATCGTGTACGCCGATCACCGCGCACTCGGCGACCGCAGGATGCGCCGCCAGCACGGCCTCCATGCTGCCGGTCGACAACCGGTGTCCGGCGACGTTGATCACGTCGTCGGTGCGGCCCATCACGAAGATGTACCCGTCCTCGTCGAGGTAGCCGGAGTCGCCGGTCAGGTAATAGCCGTCATACCGGCTCAGGTAGTTGTCGACGTAGCGCTGGTCGTCGCCCCACAGCGTCGGCAACGCACCCGGCGGCAGCGGCAGCTTGATCGCGATCGCGCCTTCCTGCCCCGCGGGCAGCTGGGTGCCGTCGGCGTCGAGGATCTGCAGGTTCCAGCCGGGCATCGGGACAGTGGCCGAGCCGGGTTTGGCCGGCAACGGTTCGAGACCGCGGGGATTGGCCGCGATCGGCCAGCCGGTCTCGGTCTGCCACCAGTGGTCCACCACCGGTACGCCGAGGTGCTCGTGCGCCCAGTGGTAGGTCTCCGGATCCAGGCGCTCGCCGGCCATGAACAGCGTGCGGAAGCTGCCGAGGTCGTACTTCGCCAGCTCCGAGGCGGACGGGTCGACCTTCTTGATCGCGCGCAGCGCGGTCGGTGCGGTGAACAGGGCCTTCGCGCCGTGCTCGGAGATCACCCGCCAGAATGCTCCGGCATCCGGCGTACCGACCGGCTTGCCTTCGTAGAGGACCGACGTCGCGCCGACCAGTAGCGGTGCGTAGACGATGTAGGAGTGGCCGACGACCCAGCCGACGTCCGATGCCGTCCACCACACGTCACCCGGTCCGATGTCGTAGACCGCGCGCATCGACCAGGACAGTGCGACGGCGTGGCCGCCGTTGTCGCGGACCACGCCCTTCGGCTTCCCCGTCGTACCGGAGGTGTAGAGGATGTAGAGCGGATCGGTCGCCGCCACCGGGACCGGGTCGGCGGGTTCGGCTCCGATGATGAGCTCGGACCAGTCCAGGTCGCGGTCGCCGAGCTTCGCGAGCGCGGCCTCGCGCTGGAGGACGATCGTGTGTTCGGGCTGGTGCCGGCTGAGTTCGAGCGCGGCGTCGATGATCGGTTTGTACTCCACCACGCGGGTCGGCTCGATGCCGCAGGACGCGGCAACGATGACCCGAGGCGTGGCGTCGTCGATCCGGGCCGCCAGCTCTTTCGGTGCGAAGCCGCCGAAGACGACCGAGTGGATCGCACCGAGCCGTGCGCACGCGAGCATCGTGATGACAGCTTCCGGCACCATCGGCATGTAGACGATGACGCGATCGCCCTTGCCGACCCCGAGCGACCGCAGTGCCCCGGCGAACACCGCGACGTCGTCCCGCAACTGGTGATACGTCAGGGCCCGCTTGGTCGCGGTGACCGGTGAGTCGTAGACCAAGGCGGTCCGGTCACCGTTGCCCGCCTCGATGTGCCGGTCGAGAGCGTTGTACGACGTGTTCAGCTCGGCGTCGGGGAACCACCGGTACAGAGGTGCGCGGGAGTTGTCCAGCGCCCGCGTCGGTGGCCGGGTCCAGGAGATCGCCTCGGCCGCCGCCAGCCAGAAGGCTTCCGGATCCTCGAGACTCTGCCGGTAACTCTCTTCGTAAGCACCCATCCTCGACCTCCTCACCAATCATCGTGGCAGGGTTGAGCCATGACGGTAAGTCTCGAGGACGTGCGGGCGGCGGCGGAGCGGATCGGCGGGCGGGTACGACGTACGCCGGTGATCCAGGTGGCGCCGGGCCTGACGTTCAAGCTCGAGTTGCTGCAGCACACCGGGTCGTTCAAGCCGCGCGGCGCGTTCAACCGGTTGCTCACCGCGAAGGAGAACGGCGAGCTCACCGGGCAGGGCATCGTCGCGGCCTCGGGTGGCAACGCCGGCCTGGCGGCGGCTTACGCCGCGCGCGAACTCGGCGTACCGGCCCGGATCTTCGTCCCGGTGACCACGCCCAGACAGAAGGTCGCCAAGCTGGACACTCTCGGGGCCGAGGTCATCCAGACCGGAGACGAGTACGCCGAGGCGTACCAGGCGGCCCTGCAAGCACGAGACGAGTCCGGGGCCCTGCTGCTGCACGCGTACGACCAGCCGGAGGTCGTCGCCGGGCAGGGCACCATCGGGCTCGAACTGCTCGAGCAGGCCGGCATGTTCGACACCGTGCTCGTCGCGGTCGGCGGTGGCGGGCTGATCGCCGGTATCGCGACGGCGATCGGCGACAACGCCCGGGTCATCGGCGTCGAGCCTGAACTCGCGCCGACCTTTCACCGTGCCCTCGCGGCCGGCGGACCAGTCGATGGACCCGTCGGGGGTGTCGCGATGGATTCGCTGGGCGGCCGGCGGCTGGGCGATCTGGCGTTCGCCGCGGCCGAGCAGTATGACCTGACCTCACTGCTGGTGGACGAGGAAGCAATCGTTGCGGCCCGCAATGAACTGTGGCGCGAGCATCATCTCGTGGTCGAGCACGGCGCGGCCGTCGCGTACGCCGCGCTGGCCTCCGGGGTCTACAAACCCGCAGGTGGTGAGCGGGTCGTGGTCGTGGTCTGTGGGGCGAACACCGACCCCACGACGCTGGGTTAGACGCGTTTCGGGCGATCCTCGGCCAGGACCCACGCGGCGAGAACACCGGCGATCGCACCGAAAAGGTGCCCCTGCCAGGAGATGCCGTCCTGCGGCAGCAGACCGCCGAGCAGCGCACTCCCCCAGACCAGCACCACGAGGACGCCGACCAGCACCTGGCTGAGCCGGCGGTTGAAGATGCCCCGCGCGATCAGGTACGCCGCGAACCCGAACACCAGCCCGCTCGCGCCGATCGTGATCGTGTTCGGCGGTGAGACCAGCCAGGTCCCGAATCCGCCGATGACCGTGACGATGGCGGTCACCGCGAACAGCCGCGCCGCGCCGCTGATGGCGATCAGCGCCCCCAGCGTCACCAGCGGCAGTGTGTTCGAGATCAGGTGACCGAACCCGAGGTGCAGGAACGGCGCGGTGACAACACCGAGCAGGCCCTCGGAGTCGCGCGAGATGATCCCGTACCGATCGAGAGCGCCGTTCATCGCCGTGTCGACGAACTCGCTCAGCCACATCAGGCCGACCAGCAGGACGAGCAACTTCAGCCCGCTGCCGATCCGGGCCGTGTCGACGGTCCGTCCGGTCCGCTTCGCCGGAGTCTGAGAGCTCATCCACGTCCTCGCTTCGCTCCGGGCGCGGATGAGACTCGGCACGCGCTGTGCTTGATGATGAACTCGCTTCGCTCGTCCATACCCCCACGATGCCGTACCGCCCCAAGTCTCAAACTGTGGTCGGGCTCGGCGACAGCGGAGGGTGACCTCTGCGATACTCACGGTTCCTGAAAGGTCTCTGGGGTGGGGCCGGATTCGAGCGGCTGGTGTGTGGGGGAATCGCGATGCCGATTGCCGTCTACGTTCTCGGCCTGAGCATCTTCGCTCAGGGCACGTCGGAGTTGATGCTGGCCGGGCTCCTCCCCGAGTTGTCAGCGGACCTCCACGTCTCGATCCCGGCGGCGGCCGGACTGCTCATCTCCGCCTTCGCTGTCGGCATGCTGGTCGGCGCACCCGTCCTCGCTGTCGTCACGCTCACCTGGTCCCGGCGTACGGCACTGCTGCTCTTCCTCGGCATCTTCGCGCTGACGCACGTCGGCGGTGCGCTCACCCCGAACTACGCCGTACTGCTCGTCACCCGCGTCATCGGCGCCTTCGTCTATGCCGGTTTCTGGTCCGTCGCCGCGGTCACCGTGGTCGCGCTCGTCCCGGCCAACTCTCGGGCGCGGGCGATGAGCATCGTTGCCGGCGGTCTCACCATCGCGACCATCGTCGGGCTCCCGGCCGGCACGATGATGGGCCAGCATCTCGGCTGGCGTACAGCGTTCTGGAGCGTCGCCGGACTGTGCGTGCTCGCGATGGCCGGCGTCCTCGCCACGATCCCCGCGGGCCGTCCCGACCCTGACCGGAGGCCGCGCCTACGCGAGGAGGTCCGCGCACTCGCGAACTCGCGGCTCTGGCTGGCGTTCTGCACCACCGCGCTGGTCACCACGGCCATCTTGGTCGTCTTCAGCTACCTGGCTCCGCTGCTGATCCAGACGACCGGGCTGACCCCAGGCGCCGTACCCGGTGTCCTCGCCCTGTACGGTCTCGGCTCGTTCATCGGCATCACTCTCGGCGGCCGGACCGCGGACGCGCAGCCCTTTCACACCCTCTTCACCGGCGTCGCCGGCTTGAGCATCCTGTCCGCGATCCTCGCGCTGACCGCGGCCAGCACGGTCGTCGCGATCGCGGTCATCGTCCTGCTCGGCGGCTTCGGTTTCGCGACCAACCCGGCGCTGAACGCACGCGTCTTCAGCCTGGCCGGCAACGCGCCCACGCTGGCGACCGCGACGAACTTCTCCGCGTTCAACGTCGGAATCACCGCAGGGCCGTGGCTCGGCGGGCTGGCGATCGATGCCGGCGCGGGCTACCCCGCACTCGGCTGGATCGCCGTCGCCACCGGGCTCACGGCCCTGGGCACGGTCCTCGTCGCGGCACTCCTGCCGGTCAGTTCACCGGACCACTCGGATCGATGTGGCTCGGGTCGAAGTCGGCGTGCCGGTTGAACACGTACTTGTTCAGCAGCCAGGTGATCGCCCACAGCCCGACACCGATCACCATCAGCCAGCCGGCGATCTTGTAGTCCGCCGCGGCCCGTCCGGACAGCGGGCTGGCCAGGTAGACACACAGTACGGCGCCGAGCACCGGCAGCGCGGTCGGTGCGTGGAAGTGCTTGTGCTCCACCCGGTCCCGGCGCAGCACCAGGACGGCGACGTTCACGATCGCGAACACGCACAGCAGCAGGAAGGCCGTCGTACCACCGAGCGCGGCCAGGTCGGCGAACCCGATCAGTGCGAACGCAAGCAGCGTGGTGAAGACGATGGCGACCCACGGCGTGCGGCGCCGGCGCAGGACGCGGCCGAGCGGACCGGGCAGGACCTGCTCGTGCGACATGCCGTAGAGGAGCCGGCTCGCCATCAGCATGTTGATCAGCGCCGAGTTGGCGACCGCGAACATCGTGATCCAGGCGAAGATCTGGAGCGGGAAGCCCGGTGCGCCGGCCTCGACCACCTTCAGCAGCGGTGTGGATCCCTTGTTCAGATCCTCCGGCGACACCAGCGCCACCGCCGAGATCGCGACCAGGACGTAGATGACACCGGTGACGCACAGGCCGATCAGCATGATCTTGGGGAAGATCCGGACCGGGTCCTTGGTCTCCTCGGCCATGTTCACCGAGTCCTCGAAGCCGACCATCGCGAAGAACGCCAGCGCGGTCGCCGCGGTCACGGCGCCGAACGCCGTGTCACCTTCCGGGACATTGAACTCGGTCAGCCGGGACGTGTCGCCGTCGCCGCTGCCGATCGCCCAGACGCCGATCGCGATCACGATCAGCAGGCCGGACAGCTCGACACAGGTCAGCACGACGTTCGCCTTCACGCTCTCGCCGACGCCGCGCAGGTTGACGAGCGCGATCAGGCTCATGAACGCGAGCGAGGTGATCATCAGCAGCGAGCCGCGCTCGGGGTCGATGTCGGCGGCGGAGAAGAAGTTCGCCGCGAACGCCTTCGACGCGCTCGACGCCGAGGTGAGGCCGGAGCACATCACCGCGAAGGTGAGCAGGAAGGTGAGGAAGTGGATGCCGAACGCCTTGTGAGTGTAAACGGCGGCGCCACCGGCCCGCGGGTACTTGGTGACGAGTTCCAGATAGCTGGTGGCGGTCAGCAGCGCCACGATGAAGGCGCACAGGAACGGCAGCCAGACCGCGCCGCCGACCTCTCCGGCCACCTTGCCGGTCAGCGCGTACACGCCGGTACCGAGAATGTCCCCGACCACGAACAGCAGCAACAGCCCCGGGCCCATGACCCGTTTCAGCTCGGGGCGCTCACCGGCCTTCGGTGCGGCGCTGGCGCTGGCGCTATCACTCATTGTGCCTCCCTGGATTCGGTGCGTCAGTGGACCATATCCGGGGGTGCATCGGCACGGACAGCGCTCCGGCCGTGACCGGAAGGTGACCGGCGACCTGCGACCATATGGCCCGTGATGCACCTTCGTCTCATCGTCCCACCGGTTCGCAGCGAGCGCGTCCTGGACACGCTCGTCGATGACCCGCGGGTAACCAGCATCGTCCGGCTGCCCGGGGCGGCGCACCGGCCGGCCGGTGACGTGATCGAGTGCGACGTCACCCGGGAGGCGACGTCGGACATTCTCTCCTGGCTCAAGGCACAAGGCCTGTACGACGAAGGCTCGGTGGCCGTGGCGCAGGTCGCCGCGGCGCCGTCGCGGAACGCCCGCCGGACCGAGAAGGCGGCGCCGGGTGCACCGGACGACGCGGTCATCTGGGACGCGGTCGTCGACCAGGCGTACAGCGAGGCCAAAGGGTCGTGGGTCTACTACGCGTTCCTCACGCTGGCCACGATGATCGCGGCCGTTGCCGTGGTCACCGATTCGTCGATCCTGGTCGTCGGAGCGATGGTCGTCGGGCCCGAGTTCGGCGTGGTCGCCGCGGTGGCCGTCGGCATCGCGCTGCGGAATCTCGGCCTGACCTGGCGGTCCGCGTTGCTGCTGGTGCTGGGGTTTGTGCTGGCGATCGTGCTCACCACTCTCGCGGCGCTGCTGGCCAGGGCGGTCGGCTGGATCGACGTCGGCGACGTGACTGCCGCTCGGCCGTTGACGGGGTTCATCTGGCGTCCGGACAGGTGGTCGGCGGTGGTCGCCGTACTGGCCGGGTGTGCGGGGGTGCTGTCGCAGACAGCCGGACGGGCGAACGCCCTGGTCGGCGTGTTCATCTCGGTCACCACGGTGCCCGCCGCCGGCGACCTGGCGCTGTCGGTCGCGTTGTGGGCACCGCAGCACATCGGCGGCGCGGCGGCGCAGCTCGGGATCAACCTCGGCGGGATGACGGCGGCCGGGGTGGTCACGCTGGTGTTGCAGCGGGTGATCTGGCGGGCCTACCTGAGGGCGAAGGGCAGGAGAGGCGCGGGCGCGCGCGTTGAGGCTTGACCGGGCGTCCCCTGTCCGGTCCGCGCGCGCCCTGCTCAGCTAGTCGTACCCCATTCGGGGGGCGCTCGCACCAGAGACTTCGCTGACCTATGTCGGACATGGCGCGAAGTCGCCAGCCGACTGAAAACGAATCCACAGCATCCGGGCGACGAGATAGCCTGTCCGGGATCCGGTCGCGCGGGAGGTTTGATGCTGGAATCGCTGGGGGTGGAACCGGCTGATGAGGACGTGTATCGGGGTTTGTTGTCCGCGCCTGGGTGCGATCTCCCCGAGTTGGCCAAGCGTCTCGACCGGGACGAGAAGGAGGTCATCGCGGCGGTCGAGCGGCTGGAGCAGCTCGGACTGCTGACGACGACCTCCGACGATCCGCCGCGCCTGCTGCCGACCCGTCCGGACGTCGCGGTCGACGCGCTGGTCGCCGTACGGCGGGCCGAGCTGGATCGGGTGCGCGCCGAAGCGCGGGTGCTGCTGTCCGAGCTGCGGGCGCAGGAGCAGCACCGGCCGGAGAACCTGGTCGAGGTGATCGTCGGGCAGGAGGCGATCGCGGCCCGGTTCGCGCAGTTGCTGAACGGGACGCGTGAGCAGTTGCTGGTCCTCGACCGGCCGCCGTACGCGTCGAGGGTGGACGAGTCGGACACGCGAGTGCGCGGACTGCTCAACGAGGGTGTCGTTGTCCAGGGCATTTACTCTCCCGACTCCCTCGACGTACCGGGTGGCGTGGACCAGGCGTACAGCGCGGCCGATGCCGGGGAGACGTCCCGGATGCATCCGCAGGTGCCGATGAAACTGGCCGTCTTCGACCGGAAGGCCGCGCTGCTGCCGTTGGCGGTCGACCAGCTGGTCGACAGCGCGCTCGTCGTCCATCCGTGTGCGCTGCTGGACGCGCTGATCGAGATGTTCACGCTGTTGTGGGATCAGGCCGTGCCGGTGGTAGCGCCGGCGAAGACGGATCCGCTCGACGCGCGGTTGATGACGTTGCTGGCCGCGGGTTTCAAGGACGACGCGATCGCGCGGCAGCTCGGGTTGAGCAGCCGGACGGTCGGGCGCCGGGTCGCCGAGCTGATGGAGACGCTCGGTGCGCGGACCCGGTTCCAGGCCGGCATCCACGCCCAGCGCCGCCACCTGCTCGAGGACACCTGACCTCTCCCCCTACGTCCGAAGAACTGTGCAGACGTCACACCACTTCTTCGGACGTAAGGAGGTCAGCAGGTGCCGAGCATCTGCTGCAGGGCGGTCTTCTCGGCCGACTGCAGCGACAGGCTGTAGGTGTGCTTCACCCAGATCCATTCGCGAGCGTAGATGCAGTGCACCGAGGCGTTCGGCGGCTTCCACGCGGACGGGTCCTTGTCACCCTTCGAGCGGTTGCTCGACGCCGACACCGCGATCAGCTGCGAGACGCTCAGGTCGTTCGCGAACTGCTGACGTCGCGACGTACTCCAGGTGTTCGCGCCGGACTTCCAGGCCTCGGCGAGGGGGACGATGTGGTCGATGTCGACCGACGAGTCGCCCACGACCCAGGTGGCGTCGTACACGCTGTACCAGCGGCCGGCGGTCGGCTCGCACTGGCTGTCGACCGTGACGCCGCTGCCGTCGCGCTTGAGCACCTGGTCGCGCGTGTCGCAGGTGCCGGACTGGGTGATCCAGTGCGGGAACAAGTCGCGGCTGTAGCCCGTCGTCGAGCCTTCGGTCTTCACGCTCAGGCTCGCGAGCTGGCTGGCCGCCGTACTGGCTGACGGAGGCGTCGGTGGGTAGGCCAGTGCCGGGCCGGCACTCAGAACCCACGCCGTCGCAGCGGCGACAGCAGTCATCGCAAGAGTGGTGAAACGTCGCATCGGTCAGGCCTCCGAAGGGTCGGGCGGATCCCCCCTGACGTGCTGCCCTCAGCCTTCCCCGATCACGCGCGGTGAGAAACCACTCACGGATGAAAGCCGTGTGAACGCCTGCCGATCAGGTCGCTGCAGGGGCGGCTCCGGCCGGCTCGAAGCCGGCCAGCATCTCCTCCAGGGCGCGCTGATCCGGTCCGACGAACGGATCAGCGCGCGGTGCCGTCTCCAACAGGTCCAGGAACTCGGTGGTATGTCTCGGGGCCGGCGGCAAGTGAGTGCTCAGGATGACCTCCGGATCCATCTCCCGCAGCGGCTGGATGGTACGCCGGAACGCTTCCTGGTCAACGTTGTGCACCCAGGGACTGTCGAGAGTTGCCCATAGCAGCTGTCCGCCGCGCAGCGCGTCACTCGGAGCGTCGCTCACGTCACCGCAGTCGGCGAGCTCGGCGGTCGGCATCGGCGCGCCGAAACAGTCCGAACTGAAGCACGCCCGCGAACGGTCGTCGTAGAAGCCAACGGTCGCCGGGCTGTCGTACAACGGCGGCCGGAACGCGGTCACCGTCCGATCCCCCAGCGAGAGCGACTGTCCCGGGTTCAGCAGGTAGAGCCGGTCCATCGGCAGCGGCCGCTCGGTCGACATGATCCCCGCGCCGATGAAGGTCGTGATCAGGCGCGCTTGCGGTGCCGCTTCGAGCAAGTCGAACAGAGAGCCGGTGTGGTCGCGGTCGGGGTGGGTCAGCCAGATCCACCGCACGTCGGCCGGATCGACGACCGAGCCGAGCGCATCCATGAAACCCCGGTCCGGCAGGCTCAACCCGGTATCCACCACCAGCGGCTCGGCCGCGAGCAGAACGAACGCGTTGATCGGCAGGAAGCCGATTCCAGGCACCGGAAGCTGATCACTCAGCACACTGATGTCAGCGCCGACACGGTTGATCCGCATGATGATTTCCCCCTTTGCAGCCTCGCCATCACCCACGGCGAGAACGCCGGAACTGCTCTTCTTCGGAGCGTCCGCCGCCCACCGGGCGGTGTCAAGATTCCGGCCATCAGCGCTAGTTCGTCCCGCTGACATCTGCCGTTTACGGCACTTCACGGTGCCGAAACGCCAGGGCGGTGCATCTTTACACAGAGATGCCGATGGCAACCTTTGGCCGACTTCGATCAGTCGTGTTCGACGACGGTCAGTGTCCAGCCGGCGCCGGTGCGGTCGAGTTCTGCGTTCCAGCGCTCGCTGACCAGTTTGTGCAGGGACTTGGGGGTGCCGGGATCTTTGCCGGACTCCAGCAGGTGCCGGGCGACCAGTCCGCGGGTGTGTTTGGCGTTGTGCGAGACGACTGACCGGACGCCGTTGCGTTCGCGGACGACGTTCACCGAGACCCACTTGGCAGCTTGGTCACCGGTCGGTCGCCAGGCGGCCACGTAGGTGGACGATCTGCAGTCGACGATCACCCCGTCGGCCTCTGCGAGTACGGCGGCCAGCGGGTCGCGCCACACCGACGCGAGCGGTCCGAGGCCGGGCAACGTCGTACCCATCGACAGCCGGTACGGCGGTACGCGGTCAGCCATCCGTAGTGCACCCCAGGCGGCGGACACGACGAGCAGCCGGTTGCCGGCCCGGCGCTTGCTGCCAGCGGACAGCGTCGCGTAGCCGAGAGCGTCGTACAGCACGCCGGAGTACAGCTCCGACACCGGCACCGCCGGCTCCGTCCGCCAGCGGGTGTTCCGGTCGACCTCACCTTGGAGCGAGGCGCCGACACTCAGTACGTCGTACGCGTCGGCGGAGGCGGACACTTTCGCCAGCGTGTCGAGGACCTGCTCGCGGACGGGATTCAGCTCCGGGAACGACAGCGACGAGTGGTCGACCGCGCGGCCACGAGTCCGTCCGGTCTTGCCCTCCGACGGCGGCAGCAGAATCAGTGTCATGGGGTCAGCTCGTCCAGGGCGGCGAGGTCGGCGGCGGTCGGGTCCCACAGCCCGGCCGCGACATTCTGCTCGATCTGCTCCGGCTTGGTCGCGCCCGCGATCACCGACGCGACCGCGGGCTGCGCCGCGAGACCACCGATCGCGACGTCGATCAGGGTCAGGTCGCGCTCGGCCGCGAACGTCTCCAGCGCCTCGATCTTGTCGAAGTCCGCTTGGGCCAGCCGCTCGGGCTGGGTCGCCAGCCGGGTGCCCTCCGGCGCCGCCTCACCGCGCTTGTACTTGCCGGTGAGCAGGCCGGACGCGAGCGGGAAGAACGGCAGGATGCCGATGCCGAGGTGCTCGCAGGCCGGGACCAGTTCGTCCTCGACGTCACGCTCGAGCAGGGAGTACTGGTTCTGCGCGCTGACGAAGTGCTCCAGGCCGTTGGACCGGGCGGTCCAGTCGGCGTCGACCACCTGCCAGGCCGCGAACTGGGAGCTGCCGATGTACCTGACCTTGCCTTCGGCAACCAGTTCGGACAACGCTGCTAGCGTCTCTTCGATCGGGGTGACCGGATCCGGGACGTGCAGCTGGTACAGGTCGATCCAGTCGGTGCCGAGCCGCTGCAGGCTCGACTCGACCGCCTTGCGGATGTACCGGCGGGAACCGCGGACCCCCCAGTCCGGGCCGTTGACACCCTGCATGTCACCGCCGAACTTGGTCGCGACCACCACCTCGTCACGGCGGCTGCCGAGCGCCTTGCCGAGCAGCTCCTCGCTGTACCCGTGCGGTCCGTGATAGATGTCCGCGGTGTCGAACAGCGTGATCCCCGCATCCACCGCGGCGTTCACGACAGCGTCCGTCCGGGTCGCGTCCAGCCGCCGCCCGAAGTTGTTGCAGCCCAGTCCCACCACGCTGACCGTGAGGCCGGAGTCACCCAGCTGCCGGTACTCCATAGCACTCATCCACGTCCTCGCTTCGCTCCGGGCGCGGATGAGGCACGAGTCCGACTGTGCTTGATGATGACCTCGCTCCGCTCGCTCATGGACCCAGCCTAGTGACGGCATAGAGTTGCCGGCATGCCGAGTCTCACCGTCGACGGCGCCCGTACCCGGGCCGCCGCGCTCTCCGTCCAGTCCTACGACGTCGACCTCGACCTGACCCAGGGTGAGCGGACGTTCGGGTCCACCACCACGATCAGGTTCACCGCCAGCAGTACGACGACGTGGCTGGACGTCAAACCGGACGAGCTCGTCTCGGTGACCCTGAACGGTACGCCGGTCGACGTTGCCGGGCTGACCGACGGACGGCTGGAGCTGACCGGCCTGCAGCCGGACAACGAACTGGTCGCGGTCGCGTCGATGCTCTACTCGCACGACGGCGAGGGACTGCACCGCGCGGTCGACGCCGCCGACGGACTCGCCTACACCTACGCGATGTCGTTCCTGGACGCCGCGCCCCGGATCTTCGCGTGTTTCGACCAGCCCGACCTCAAGGCGCCGTACCGGATGAAGGTCACTGCGCCACCGGAGTGGCTGGTGCTCGGGAACGGCGCGGCCACCCAGGTCTCCCCCGGTCGCTGGGAGCTGGCCGAGACGCCGCCGCTGTCGACGTACTTCGTCACCGTGGTGGCCGGGCCGTACCACCAGATCACCGACGAACACGACGGGATCCCGCTCAGCGTGGTCGCCCGGCAGTCGCTCAAGGAGGCGCTGGAGCGGGAGGCCGAGGACATCTTCACGGTCAGCAAGCAGTCGTTCGACGAGTACCACCGGATGTTCGGCTACCGGTACCCGTTCGGTGAGTACAACCAGGCATTCGTGCCGGAGTTCAACGCCGGCGCGATGGAGAACCCGGGCTGCGTGACCTTCCGCGACCCGATGGTGTTCCGGTCCGCCGTGACTGACGGCGAGCGGAGCAGCCGGGCCCGGACGGTCGTGCACGAGATGGCGCACCAGTGGTTCGGCGACATCGTCACGATGGAGTGGTGGAACGACCTGTGGCTGAACGAGTCGTTCGCGGAGTACATGGCGCACCGGGTGTCGACCGACGCGACCCAGTACACCGACAACTGGATCGACTTCGCCTTCATCCGTAAGTGGTGGGGTCTGCAGGCCGACCAGCGGTCGTCGACCCACCCGGTCGCGGCCGACCCGGTCAAGGACGCACTCGCCTCGCTCGACGACTTCGACGGCATCTCCTACGCCAAGGGCGCCGCAGTCCTCAAGCAGCTGGCCGCCTACCTGGGTGACGACGTCTTCCTGGCCGGCGTCCGGGCGCACATCCGGTCGAACGAGTTCGGCAACGCGACGTTCGCCGACCTGGTCGCCAAGTGGACCGAGGCAGGCGCGGCCGACCTGGACAACTGGGCACAGCAGTGGCTCCGCACCCCAGGCCTGGACACGATCAGCGCTGCCCGCACCGACACCGGGATCGTCCTTCGCCGGGTCGCGCCGGCCGAGTTCCCGGCCGAGCGTCCGCACAAACTGACGGTCGCCGGGTACGACGCGGACGGTCAGGGTACGGCGGTCGACGTATTGCTGGACGCGGACGAGGTGGAGGTCGCGCTCGACCCCTCGGTCGCCGTCGTGATCCCGGACGCGGGTGATGACACCTGGGCCAAGATCCGGCTCGACGCGGACAGCCTCGCGAACCTGACGTCGGTGCTGCCGAAGATCTCGGACGGCGTGACGCGCGCCGTCGTACTGAACAGCATCCGGGACGCGGTCGCCGACGCCGAGCTCGACCCGAAGCTCGGGTTCGACGTCCTGCTCGGGATGCTGCCGCACGAGACCAGCGACATCGCGGTCGGCACGATGGTCGGCTGGGCGAACTCGCACCTGCTCGGTGTCTACCTTCCCTACGAGCCGTACCGCGGCCGACTGGCCGACGCCCTCGCCGCGCGCCTCCGGACGGCGCCGGCCGGGAGCAGCCTGCAGCTGGCGGCCGCCCGCGGCTATGTCCGGTTCACCGATGAGGCCGACGTGCTGACCGGCTGGCTGAACGGCGACGGCGTGCCAGACGGGCTCGCGATGGACGCCGACCTGCGCTGGACGGTCCTGCTCCAGCTCGCCCGGCTCGGTGCCGTCGGCGACGCTGAGATCGACGCCGAGCTCGAGCGCGACACGTCGTCCGAGGGCGTCGTGCACGCCACCCGGTGCCGGGCCGCGCTGCCGACACCCGAGGCCAAGGAACGCGCCTGGACGCTGATCATGACCGACGCCGACGTCCCGAACTACGAGTTGTACGCCGCCTGCGAAGGCTTCTGGCACCCCGGCCAGCTCGGGCTCACCGCGCCGTACGTCGACCGGTACTTCGCCGAGATCGCCGGCACCGAGAAGCTGCGGTCCGGCTGGGTGGTCGCCTCCAGCGCCAAGCTCGCCTTCCCCCGGTACGCCGTCGAACAGGTCATCGTCGCGCGCGCCTCCGACCTGGTCGCGGACGACTCGGTCGCGGCCGGAATCCGGCGGTCCGTCGGCGACGGTGTGGACGACCTGAAACGTGCTCTTGCGGTCCGTTCCGCGTTCGTTGGATAGCTACTGAGTCGCGGTCACACCGTGTTGTGACTAATGTGACTGGTGTGATCACAAGGACCCTTGTGAGCAGGCAAGATGTGATTTCGTGACGTAACCTCCACAATGACTGCGCGGCACGGCGCGCCGGTCTTGGTCAGGCAGCACGTCCCGGGAGAGACTGTCGAGAACCGCACAGGAGAACAAAGGC
Organism: Kribbella sp. NPDC023972; assembly: GCF_040639075.1. Taxonomy (NCBI): domain Bacteria; kingdom Bacillati; phylum Actinomycetota; class Actinomycetes; order Propionibacteriales; family Kribbellaceae; genus Kribbella; species Kribbella sp. NPDC023972. Next base: position 362,385 of record NZ_JBEZZH010000006.1, read on the forward strand.
AATGCGCGAGGCGAGGCTCGTCGGTCTGAGCCAGGATGGCAAGCAGCTCATCCTGGCGATGGCAGAGACGGGTGAGGAATTCGCCATCCCGGTCGACGACCGGTTGCGTGCGGCCCTCCGCGGTGACCGTGCCCGACTCGGCCAGCTGGAGATTCAAATGGAGAGCGCGCTGCGCCCACGAGACATCCAGGCTCGTATCCGCGCCGGCGAAAGTCCCGAGGCGGTCGCTGCCGTCGCCCAGATGCCGATGGAACGCGTGATGGCGTTCGCCGGCCCGGTGCTGGCCGAGCGCGACCACATCGCCAGCCTCGCGCAGCGCGCCTCCGTGCGTCGTCGCGGCGGCGCGGAGGCTCCGACCCGTAACCTCGGCGCCTGGGTCACCGAGCGGCTCCGCACCCGCCAGGTCGACCCCGCGTCGGCGGAGTGGGACGCGTGGCGGCGCGAGGACGGCCGCTGGGCGGTGCGCGTCTCCTACTTCGTCGAGGGCGCCGACGAGCCGGAGCAGAAGGACGAGAAGATCGCGATGTTCGCGTACGACGCTCCCGGTCGGTACGCGGTCCCGGACGACGACGAGGCCCGCTGGCTGGTCGGCGAACAGGCCCAGGTGACTCCTCCGCCGGTTCAGCCGCAGCCCGGTGAGCGCCGGCTCGCGGCCGTCGCCGACATCGACCTGTCCCTCGCCCCCGACCACGGCGCCGACAGCTACGAGGCCGGCTTCGAGGACACGGTCAGCCTGCCGCGCAGAAACCACCCTGTTTCCCGCGACGCCGGACGCGATCATCCGGGACGCGAAGGTTTCGCCAGTCGCGGGGATGAGCGTGGTCCGCGCCGGGTCCACTCGGTTCCGGACCCGGACACCGAGCCGACGCTGATCGACGTACCGATCGAGCAGCCGCCGACGTTGCGACCTGCTGTGCGGGCAGTCGAGCGTCCGACCCAGCCCCCGGCCGAAACAGCGTCGATGGCTCCACCGGAAGAGCGCGCCGCCGCCCCGGAGAGCCCGTTCACCGAGCGCCGCACACCCGGTGCCCGCCGTACTCCTGAAGACCGCACCACCCCGGCGAAAACCGCGGAACCGGCTGCACCGGCCCAGCAGCCGGTCGAGCGCCCGCGGCCTGAGCCGGCCCAGCCCGAACCCGCCCCGGTCACCGAGCCGGCCGCGACCGCGGAGCCGGCCGCTGCGGAGGAACCACCCGCCGAGCCGAAGAAGAAGCCGGCCCGGCGGAACAACAAGCGCGCAAGCGTCCCGAGCTGGGACGAAATCATGTTCGGCAAGAAGGCCGACTGACTTCGTCCGCGAGGCATTGAGGTCTGCCGGACTACCTTCCCAACCTGCTGAGTGCCTGCATGGCCTCGCGCTCCAGCTGTGAGAGCTCACAGAGGATGCTGCCTGCCTGCACCAGACACTGAGCATCGCCTGACTCTCCCGCTGTGGCGATCAGTGCCGCGGCTTCGGTCCACAGGTTGGCTGCCTCGGTGTAGAGCGCGTGGCCAGTGCGCAAGTGGCTACTGTCGAGCAGTTGGGTGCATTCGCCGAGGAAGTCGCGGTAGAGGTTGCGGAACAGGGCGCCGCCGGTGCCGGCCTTCTCCATCAGGAGGGCGGCCTGCGGCAGGTCGCGCTGCGCGTTGTCGGTGCGCCCGAGCCAGGTGCGTACCAGCTTGCCGGTCTTCTCGATGCCTCGATGGCCGAGATTGGCGATGGGCGGGTTGAGGAAGGCGTCGGCGCAGGCGGTGATGGCCGGAATGATCTGGTCCGGCAGGGAGGGCAGCTCCCGGGGAGCGGTGAGGGTGAAGGACCGGTGCTTGGCGGTCATCGGGCCCCGCGCGGCCCTGGCCTCGGCGAGGCTGGTCAGGCTGGTGGACACTGCTCCCCCTTGCTGGTCGGTGTCCACCAAGTACGCGTCGTGGTCGTCGTAGCCGTACATGGCGACGATGTGACCGCCGAAATGCACCTTCGACGTGAAGTAGTCCAGGTAGTAGCTGTCGAGCTGCAGTCCGACAGGGTGGCCGGCGTCGATGGCGGCCACCACGTTCTGCCAGGCTCTGCGGGGCGAGGTGGTCTCCTGGAACAGGAGCTCCAGCTCGAGTCTGGTGGCCAGGTTTCTGGTGAGCTCGAACGGCTTGACCCGGCCCCCGAGGAAGGGGAAGCCCATGTTCTTACTGTCCCAGTAGATGAAGGACAGGCCAGAGCCGAGGCCGAAAAGCATCGGCTCGGACAGATCGAGCCCTCGGTGGCGCAGCAGTACACCCAGCGCAGTGGTCTCGCAGTGCTGGGCACCGCGGGCATCGATGTCGGTCACCGTGGTCAGAGGTTCGTCGTGCACGCCCTCATGGTGGACCCTCCGGCAGGGGAAGAGTCCACCGCCGCGCCAGGCCATGGCTGACGCATCACGGACAGTTGTCCCAGATGGCGGACGGTGTTTGGCATCCCGTGGGTGCTCTGCCATCATCTTCGGCATGCAGATGCTGTGTTGTTGCTGTTGTCGCTGACGCGCGCCGTCCCGGCGCACGAGGCCCTGCCCCTTTCCGTGGCCCGCCCGCCGACACCAGCACTCACAGGATCTTCCGCACATGAATCTCCCGGCCTTCGCCGATCTGCTCGCGTCCCGTGGCCTCCGGCTGCTGCCCGGCTCCCACGCCGTACCGGTCGAGCTGCTCGTTCAGTTGCCTGACGCAACGATTGCCCGGTTCACCGCGCGCGGCACCACGCTCCGGATGAGCCGCTTCTCCCCCGACGCGCTGACCGCGATCACGATCGCCGCCGAGTGCGGTTGCGGCGACCACCACCCGCAGACCGGCCCGACCCGCCTGACGCTCAGCCGGTACGCCGTACCGTTCGACGAGCGCACGATCGACGGCGAGCTCCTCTTCGGCTGGCAGTCCTACGAGGCCGGTCTCCTCCGCCTCCCCGACGCGGCCACGCACTTCTTCACCCTTGTCGACCAACTCCAGACGACACCCGAACGCGTCCTCGTCGCCGTCTGAAACAGCACGTTGTGCACCCCTCGAGCACGCCGGAACGCGCTGACGCGTGCACAAAGTCGCGCGGATCGTCAGGGGCGGCGGCGGGGTGGTTCGTGGGTGTCGTAGTGGCGACGCGCTTCTTCGACCTTCGCGAGGTTCGGCGACCACTCGGCGAGTGACTGGAACAACGGCGCGAGGCTGCGGCCCAGGTCGCTGATCTCGTACTCGACCCGTGGCGGGACCTCCGGGTAGTAGGTCCGCAGGATCAGGCCGTCACGCTCCAGTTGCCGCAACCGCTGGGTCAGCACCTTCGGCGTGATCACCCCGATCCGCCGTTCGAGCTCCACGAACCGCTGCCGGCCGAACTCGTTCAGCGTCCACAGAATCGGTGTCGTCCACCGGCTGAACACGACGTCGACCACCGGCGCGATCGGGCACGCCTGGACCGGGTCCACCTGTGTGCCGTCGATCACATCTACCCCAAATCCCAGTACTTTCCTCTAGGTACCTACTATCCCACGGCACGTAGCGTCCTCGTCAGATCAACCGAACGAGGAGCGAACATGATCGTGGTAACCGGTGCAACGGGAAACGTCGGACGGCCGCTGGTGGAGGCTCTGCTCGCCGCAGGCGAGCAGGTCACGGCGGTGTCGCGGAGGATCGCGGAGACCAGCAGTGTTCGGCACGTCCAGGCTGACATGACCGAGCCCGAGAGCCTGAAGCCCGCACTCGACGGAGCCGATGCTGCCTTCCTGCTCACCTCGCCAGACTTCTTCCTGGCGAACGGCAATCTCGGCAACGTCATGGACGTCGTACAAGCGTCCGGCGTACAGCGGGTCGTATATCTGTCGTCGCAGGGCGTCGGCACGCAGCGCCACCCGTCTGACCTGGAAGACGTGGTGAGGGATTCCGGACTGGAGTGGACGATGCTGCGACCAGGCAACTTCGCCAGCAACGCCTTCCAATGGGCTGAGTCGATCCGAACCCGCCGAGTGCTCGAGGCACCGTTCGGCGACGTCGCCCTGCCGGCCGTCGACCCGGCCGACATCGCCGCGGTCGCGGCCGTCGCACTGCGCAACCCTGACCACGCCGGCGCCATCTACACACTGACCGGACCAGCAGGGGTCTCACCCCGGCAGCAGGCCGAAGCCATCGGTCAGGCCGTGGGTGAGCCGGTGCGCTTCATCGAGCTCAGCCGGGAGGAGGCGCACAGCCGGATGCTGACCTACATGCCGGAACCGGTCGTCGAGGCCACCCTCGGCATCCTCGGTGAACCGTCCGCCGAGGAGCAGCGCGTCAGCCCGGACGTCGAACGAGTCATCGGCCGCCCGCCCCGGTCCTTCGCCGAGTGGGCAGTCCGCAACGCGGCAGCCTTCAAGTAGCCGACCGAGCCTGCGCCAGCGGGCAACAGCTCAGTGAGGATCGGCCGCGACCTGGAGGTTCGGCATGACCAGACGCCTGCTCGCGGGAGTTCTCCCTGCCCTACTGCTCGCCGGCAACGAGCCGAGCCGGGGACGTCCGAGGTCGGCGCGCAGGTCACCGTGACGGCGACGCGAACATCGGATAGCGTTTTCCAGAACTGGTCCGTGGACGGCACGGTGGTCTCGGCCGAGGTGTCGTCCACCGTCACCGTCAGCACGGACCAGGTCCTGACCGCGAACTTCAGGTAGGAGCGAGATGGCTGCGCCAACCAATGGCCCGACAGAACACCAGGTCGCGATCGTGGGGTGCGGCATCATCGGCCGAACCCACGCGGACACCATCGCCGCACGGCCCGATGCGACCGTGACCGCGCTCGTCGACGGCGACGCCGCCGCCCGCGAGGCGATGGCCGCCCGGTTGACGGAGGCCGGGCACCCGGAGCCCAAGGTGTACGACGACCTGTCCGCGGCGCTGAGCGGGTCGGACATCTCTCTGGTCGCGATCTGCACGCCCAGCGGGACGCACGCGGCGCTGGCCGAGCAGGCGCTGAACGAGAAGAAGCACGTCGTCATCGAGAAACCGCTCGACGTCGACCTGATCCGGGCGCGTCGTCTCGGCGCGGCCGCGACCCGGGCGGCCGGCCATGGTGTGGTGTCGTCGGTGATCAGCCAGCACCGGTTCGACGCGGGCAGCGCCCTCGTGCACGAGGCGATCAAGGCCGGCCGGTTCGGGCAGCTGACGTCGGCCGTCGCGACGGTGGCCTGGTGGCGCAGCGACGAGTACTACGCCTCGGCCGGCTGGCGAGGGACCTGGGCTCAGGACGGCGGTGGCGCGCTGATGAACCAGGGTGTGCACACCGTCGACCTGCTGCTGTGGTTCATGGGCCGACCGGTGAACATCCAGGCGCAGGCGCTCCGCGCGGCACACCACGCGATCGAGGTCGAGGACACCGTCGTCGCGACACTGACCTTCGAGTCCGGCGCGGTCGCCACCCTGCACGCGACGACCGCGGCCTTTCCTGGTGGCCGGACGCGGGTGTCGGTGCACGGGACCGCAGGCGGTGCCGAGGTGGAGAACGACCTGCTCCGGCGGTTCAACGTCGACGGCTCGACCGAGGATGTCCCGGTCGACGCGGGCCCGCCCGGCCAGCACCTGGCACAGTACGACGACATCTTCGACGCGATCGCGAACGGCGGGCAGCCTGGTGTCACGGTCCAGGACGCGATCGACGCGCTGGCGACCGTCCGCGCCGTCTACATCGCCTCGACGCTCCAGCGACCGGTGAAGTTCGTCGACGTACTGGAAGGCCGCTACGACGACGTCGACGTCTCCCGCGGCATCCGCCTCCCACCCGACTAGCGGCTTGTGTCACCGCTGGCGGGTTACAACCCGCCAGCGGTGACACAACCCATCAGCGGTCAGGCGCCGGGAGCCCTGTCGTTGAGGATGCGCTGGTAGAGGTTGCAGTCCTGCCAGGCGCCGGCGATGTGCAGGTACGTCGGGGCCATGCCGATCTGGGCGAAGCCGTTGCGCAGGAGAACTCGTTGGGAGGCCTCGTTGTGCGTCAGCGTGCTGGCTTCGATCCGGTGCAGCCTCAACTCCGTGTCGGCGATCTCGGCGACGGCCTCGACCGCGCGGGTCGCCAGGCCGCGACCGACCGCGTCGATCGCGAGCCAGTAGCCGAGGCTCGCGCTCCGGAACGGTCCCGGCACGAGGTCGTTCAACGTGATCGCACCGACGATGCGGTCAGCCTCGACCAGGACCCAGGGCACGGTCCGGCCGTCCTTGTACCGCTCCAGCGAGCTGGTCAACCGATCGCGCTGGCCGGCCGCGGTGAACCAGCTGTCCGGCCGGTCGGGTTCCCACGGCTTCAGGTGGTCCCAGCTGCGGATGTAGGCGTCGGCGAGACCGGCGGCGTCGTCCAGGGTGGCGATCCGGAGCAGTACGTCGGGTGTCAGTGAGCGGGGAGCAATCACTTCGACAGCCTACGCGGCGCACAGGGCGCTGCCGACGCCGTCACGGTGCTTCCAGGGCCCCGTCGATGCGTCGTACGCCGGCCGCCCACTCGTCGTGCGCGGACAGTCGCGCGGGATAACGCGCGGCCGCCTCGACGTCGAGGTCGATTCCCCAGCCGGGAGCCTCGTTCGGGGTCAGCCAGCCGTTCTCGATCCTCAGCGTGCCGGGGAACACCTCGTGCGTCGCCTCGTTGTAGATGTGTCCCTCCTGGATGCCGAAGGCAACGGAGCTGACGTCGAGTGCGACGTTCGCGGCGGCGCCGATCGGCGACGTGTCGCCCGGGCCGTGCCACGCCGTACGGACACCGCACAGCTCGGCCAGGTCGGCCAGCTTGCGGGCCGGCGTGAGGCCGCCGATGTCGGACACGTGCGATCGGATGAAGTCGACACCGCCGTCGCGGACCAGGCGGACGGCATCACCCATCGACGTGGTCAGCTCGCCGACGGCCAGCGGCACCGGCGACGCGGCCCGCACCTCGGGCAACCGGTCCCACAGCTCCGGCGCCAGCACGTCCTCGAGGAAGAACAGCCCGTACGGCTCGAGCGAGCGCGCAAGCAGCACGGCCTCCTTCGGGGTGAGCCGGGAATGTACGTCGTGCAGCAGCTCGACGTTGTCGGGAAGCGTCTCACGGGCCGCCGCGAAGAGGTCGGGAGTTGTGCGCAGGTAGTCCCGCGCCGACCAGCCGTTGTGGTACGGCGAATCGGGGTAAAGCGTTGGCACCAGCGGAGCGCCGTACCCACCGCCGCCCGGTGTCGACATCTGCAGGCGGACGTGGCGCCAGCCCTGCGCGACGAACTTCTGCGCCTGGTCGAGGGTTTCCTCGATCGTGCGGCCGGTGGCATGGATGTAGGTGTCGGCGGCCGCCCGGACCTTGCCGCCGAGCAGCTCGTAGACCGGCATACCGGCCCGTTTGCCGGCGATGTCCCACAACGCCTGGTCGATCCCGGAGATCGCGTTGTTGGTCACCGGTCCGCCGCGCCAGTAGCCCGAGTACGCCGCCAGCCGGGTGAGGTCGCCGATGTCACCCGGGTAGCGCCCGATCAGCAGCCGGGCCAGGTGCTCGTCGACGAACGTCTGCACCGCCTTCCACCGCTGGGTGAAGGTCGCACAGCCCAGCCCGTACAGACCCGGCTCGGTGGTGTCGATCTTCACCACCACCAGCGGGATGCCCTGCGGCGCGGTGACGATCGCCTTCACTTCCCGGATCCGTACGTCGTCCCGGACCGGCCAGGGCTGGTCGAAGTTCGAGGGCATTCAGATCTCCAGGGGAAGGGTCGGCAGCTCCATTTCGTGGCGGGCCTGGAAACCGAGCACGGTCCGGACCGCGGTCAGGTCGATCGGCACCTCACGCCCGATGAAGCGCCGCAACCGCGGCACCTTCGGCGCGAAGGCCTCCAGCAGGGCCTCGGTCTCGTACGGCGCGTTGGTGTTGTTCGCGGCAACGAAGAAGGTGTGGGCCCCGGACAACGGTGCGGTCAGGCCCAGCTCGATCGCGTACGCCGCGTCCCGCGCATCCAGGTAGCTCCAGGCCTCCCGCAGCCCACCACGGGGATCACGACGCGCCCCGTCGGCCTGCTGCTGGAGGACGTCGACCGAGTTCACGTGCGGGAACCGGAACGCGACCACGTCGATCCCCCACGTCCGCCAGGCCATCCGGGCGGTGTTCTCGTCGTTCTGCTTGGACAGCGAGTAGGCGTCCCCGATGTCGGCCGGGATCTTCTCGTCCAGCGGGAAGTAGGCCGGCAGGATCTCGTGCGGGTTGAACGGGATCCCGGTCGCGTTGATGCTGCTCGCGATCACCGCCCGCCGGATGCCGAGCGCACCGGCCTGCGCGAGCACGTTGAACGTCGACACCACGTTGATCGAGTACACGTCGTACGGCGTACCGGCGGAAGGGTGCGCCAGCGCGGCGAGATGGACGACGAACTCGACGTCCGTGAGCGCCTCGGCCACGTCGGTCTCGGACCGGGTGTCCCCCACCACGATCCGGTCCGCCTTGAGATCCGGGTGCTCCGCATTCGACAGCGTCGTCACCAGCGCCCCCAACTCGGTCAGATGCCGCACCGCCACCAGCCCGATCCGCCCCGTGGCCCCGGTAACCAACACCCGCCGACCGTTGAGCGCTTCGCTCATGCCTTGAGTCCTTCCGACATTCCGACACCTCTCAGGAACTAGTGCTACGGAGATCGGCCGCAGCCGTGGATCCGGCAGCACCAGGAGTGGCCAGGGGTAATCCTTCCAGGAGCCGATCACGGTCAGCAGGGCGACCTCCCCGATGGTCGGTTCCCGGTGAGCGCCACCGATCACCGGCGAATTGTTCGGGTGGGAGTTCGAGGTCGGTGACAGCGTCTCCGGGCAGGTGTACGAGCCCGGTGGCTACGGCTTCGTCGATGGGGAGTACGACGGTGACGGCACCGGCCCGAACGGCGGCGTGGGTGGCGGACCGAGCCTTCAGCCGAAGGCCCTGTTCTACGTTGGCGTCGACGATGTCGGAGCAGCCCCCGGTTACGGCTACCTCGCCGACGACGTCCCCGAGCTCTCGCTCGGCGTCTCCCCCGCGTTCCGCCGCCAAGGCATCGCCCGCGCCCTTATGACCGAGCTCATCCGGACTTCGCCGTACAAACGTTTCAGCCTCAGCGTCGACCCGGCCAACCCCGCGGCCGCTCTCTACCACTCCCTCGGCTTCAAAAGGTCGGCACAGTCGAAACCTCCGACACAATGCTCCTGGAGCTCTAGCCGAAGCCGCTGAGGCGGTAACGGCCTGGTGTGGTTCCGACGAGGTTGCTGAAGGCTGCGATGAAGCTGCTGGGGTTCGCCCAGCCGCAGGCGTGGGCAACGTGCGTCGTGTCGTGCCCGTCGGCGAGCAGAACCAGTGCGCGATAGATGCGTAGTTGCGTGCGCCACTCGTAGAAGGTCATGCCGAGTTCGCTGTGGAACAGTCGGCTGAGCGTGCGGGCGCTGGCGCCGATCGTCTGCCCCAGCTCGGCCAGCGAGGTGTTGTTCGCGGGCTCCTGGTACAGCAACTGCGCAAGGGCTCGCAACCTGTCGTCGCGTGGTTCTGGCAATTGCAGCGGCCGCTCCTGTGCTTCATGGAGTTCGTCGACGAGAACTCGACGAAGACGGACGCGGGCAGCCCGGGCACGGGGGCTCGGGCCGGTGAGCGTGAGCAGGATTTCGCGGGCCAGGTCGGAGACCATGAACACGGCCGGGTGGCCTGGTACGAGCCTGGCCAGCGATGCCGGCAGGAAGAGGATGCGCATATCGGTGTTGCCGTGAGCGCGGTGGTAGTGCGTGAACCCGGCGGGGGTCCAGGTGACTCGATTGGCCGGAACGATCGAGGTCCCACGTTCCGTGTGCACCGACAGGACACCGCGGGCGGCGTACACCAGGTGTCCGCGTGGATGGGAATGCACCGAGCTTGTGCCCCCCGACGGCCACAGATGGATCCCTCCGGATGGCCACAGCTGCGACGTCACCTTGGAGCGGGAACCTTGGCGGCCAACGGGCATAAGTTGGCATTCTAACGGTGGCCGGTCACACCGGCTGGTGGCGAGACTGCAGACATGATGAGTACGACGATGCGAGCGGTGGTCTGTGGGCGGCCGGGTGGCCCGGACGTTCTGGAGATCCGTGAGGTGCCTGTTCCAGCGGTGCGGGAGGGCTGGAGCCTGGTGCAGGTGAAGGCCGCGGGCTTGAACCGGTCGGAGTTGAGGACGCGTCAGGGGCATTCGCCGACCGTGACCTTCCCGCGTGTGCTTGGAATCGAATGTGTCGGAGTCGTGGCGGCGTCGACCGATCCCAGGTTGCCGGACGGGACCACCGTCGCGGCGGTGATGGGTGAGATGGGCCGGGAGTTCGACGGCGGCTATGCGGAGTACGCGTTGTTGCCGAACTCGCTGCTGATGCCGGTCAGTACCACGCTGCCCTGGGACATCTTGGCGGCACTACCTGAGACGTACTTGACCGCACAGGGCGCGCTGGACACGTTGGGGGTCGTCCCGGGTGACCAGGGGCGGTTGCTGATCCGTGGTGGGACCTCGTCGGTGGGGATGGCTGCGGCGTCGATCGCGTCCGGCTACGGTGTCCGCACCATGGCGACGACTCGACGGCGCAGCAAGGTCGATGCGTTGACCGCCGCTGGCGTCGACTACGCACTCGTCGACCTCGGCGGATCGCTGGCGCCGAGTATGGACGCGGTCTGGCCCGAGGGTCCCGACTACGTCCTGGATCTCGTCGGGGCGAGTACGACGGTGGACTCGCTGCAGGTGGTCCGTCGTGGCGGAACGGTCTGCGTGGCGGGCTCGCTCAGTGGATGGACGATCCCGGACTTCGAAGCGATCGCGATGATCCCGTCCGGAACCAAGCTCACGGCTTTTCACAGCAAGAACATCCAGGGCAACGCGGGCACGATCGTGTTGCAGCGGATCATCCAGGAGGTCGAGGCCGGCGTCTATCGACCCAACATCGACCGTGCCTTCGCCCTGGACGACATCGTCGCCGCCCACCACTACATGGAAACCAACCAAGCCACCGGAAAGCTCGTCATGGTGCCCTAGACGCACCGCGACTGCTGCGGCCTTCGCCGTCAGCGCCCGATGGCGATTGGGCGGGACGGGTCGGTGATCCATTCTGACCAGGAGCCGATGTACACGGCGGAGGAGATGCCGGTGATTTCGAGGGCGAGGGCTTCGTGGGCGGCGGTGACGCCGGAGCCGCAGTAGACGCCTACCTGGGTCGAGCCGTCGACGCCAAGCTTTTCGAAGCGTTCCCGGAGCTCGTCGGGCAGGAGGAAGTGACCGGTCTCGTCCACGTTGGCGGTGGTGGGAGCGTTGACCGCGCGGGGGATGTGGCCGGCGACGGGGTCCATCGGCTCGACCTCACCGGCGAAACGCTCAGGGGCCCGCGCATCCAGCAGGACCCCGGCTGCGGCTACCTCAGCCGCGCCGTCGGCGTCCAGCATCGGGATGTGGCCGGCCGTCGCGATGAAGGAACCGTTCCCGGCGGCCGGGACCTCGGTGGTGACCTCTCCCCCGGCCGCCTGCCAGGCCGCGAGTCCGCCGTCGAGCACGCGTACGTCGCGGACGCCGAAGTACCGGAAGATCCACCACGCCCGCGCGGCCGCCATCGAGTTCGCCGCGTCGTAGACGACCACCGGCGTACTCGGGCCGACCCCGGCCCGGCGCAGTGCCGCGGTGACTGTGGTTGCTGCCGGCAACGGGTGGCGGCCGGGTCCGGGAGGTCCGGCGAGCTCGGTGTCCAGGTCGACGAAGTACGCGCCGGGGATGTGGCCGGCGTCGTACGCCTCCTTGCCAGGCGGGCCGGCGAGGTTCCAGGTGACATCGATCAGCACCGGACGCTCGCCCAGGGCCCGCAGCTCTTCGACGGTGATCAATGCGCTCATCCACGTCCTCGCTTCGCTCCGGGCGCGGATGAGACACGGTCCGCACTGTGCTTTCTGATGAACTCGCTGCGCTCGTTCATGACGCGGCTCCTCCGAACGGCAGTACCTCGGGTGACAGCGTGGCGCGGGCGCGGGCCTGGGTGAGCCGGCGCCGGTGATGCCGCCGGCACAGTACTTCGTACGCGACCTCGTGGTCGTGCGACACGATGTCACCCACCACCAGCTGCTCGCCCTCGGTCACCATCTCCCCACCGATCGTACGGGCGTTGTGCGTGGCCCGTTCACCGCACCAGCACAACGCCTCGACCTGGAGCAGTTCCATCCGGTCGGCCAGCTCGACCAGCCGGGCCGACCCCGGGAACAACGTGGCGCGGAAGTCGGTCAGGATGCCGAAGCAGAACACGTCGATCTGCAGCTCGTCGACCAGCCGGGCCAGCTGCTCGATCTGCGCCGGGCTGTAGAACTGCGCCTCGTCGCAGACCACGTAGTCGATCCGGCCGCCGTGGGTCAGCTCGCCGACGACGTACTCCCAGAAGTCGAACTCGGGCCGCACCTCGATCGCCTTGGCCGCCAGCCCGAGCCGGGACGAGAGCACCGAATCGCCGGCCCGGTCGTGGCTGGTGAAGATCCGGCCGATCCGGCCCCGCGCCTTGTGGTTGTGGTCCATCTGCAGAGCGAGGGTGGACTTACCGCAGTCCATGGTCCCGGTGAAGTAGAGCAGCTCAGCCACGGGCGTTCATCCTGCCAAGTCAGCGGATCACCCCGCACCCCGGGGTGGCGCGTCGTACCGGGTCGGTACCGTTCCCGGGGGTCGGCTTGGGTTCTGGGCCCCTGTCCGGTTTGAATGGATCGTGCGCAAACCTCTGGCCCTGCTCCTCGCGGCCTGTCTGATGACCGGGTCCGCCACCGTTCCGGCGGCCGCCGCCGTACCGGTTCGCGCCGACGCCGGGCTCCGGGCGTACTTCGTCATCACCGAGCCGAAGCAGACCGGCAAGGTCACCGGCGCGATCACCTCCAACGGCGGCGCCGTCTACGCGACGTACGACGCGATCGGCGTGATCGTGGCGCACTCGACCGCGACCGACTTCGCCGCCAAGATGCGCGGGGTCGACGGTGTCCAGAAGGCCGGTGCCACCCGCACCTCGGACCTGCCCGCCGAGGTCGGCGCCCCGGCCATCCCGCAGCAGGTCCCCGAGGTCCCGAGCAGTACGCCGGAGACCGACCGGCCGGACATGGCCCAGATCGGCGCCGACCGGGCCTGGGAGAAGAACCCGGGCGCCAAGACCATCACCGTCGGTGTGCTCGACACCGGTGTGGACGACCAGCACCCGGACCTGAAGGCGAACTTCGACGCCACCAAGTCCGCCTCCTGCGCCTACGGCAAGGTCGACACCCGGCCAGGCGCCTGGCGGCCGGTCGGCGAGCACGGGACGCACGTCGCCGGCACGATCGCGGCCGCTCGCAACGGCACCGGCATGATCGGTGTCGCGCCCGGCGTGAAGGTGTCGTCGGTCCGGGTCGCCGAGGCCGACAGCCAGCTGTTCTTCCCGGAGAACACGGTCTGCGCGTTCATGTTCGCCGCCGACAAGGGCGTGTCGGTCACCAACAACAGCTACTACACCGACCCGTGGCTGTTCCTCTGCCCGTCGGACCAGGACCAGGACGCCATCGCCGAAGCGGTGCGGCGTTCGGTCGCGTACTCGGACTCCAAGGGCGTCGTGAACGTGGCCGCGGCCGGCAACGAGGACTACAACCTCGCCCAGAAGACCGACGACGACTCCAGCCCGAACGACTCGACTCCGGCCCTGCGCACAGTCACGAACGATTGCCTCAGCTTGCCGACCGAGCTGCCGAACGTGGTCGTGGTCGCGTCCGTCGACGGCAGTAGTGCGAAGTCGCGGTTCTCCAACTTCGGCGAGAACAAGATCAACGTCGCCGCCCCCGGCGAGAACGTCTACTCGACCGTGCCGGGCGGCGGCTACCAGTCGATGAGCGGTACGTCGATGGCCGCGCCGCACGTAGCCGGTGTCGCCGCGCTGCTCCGCAGCCTGAACCCCAAGCTGACAACCGCTCAGGTCCGCGGCCAGCTCGCCCAGCAGGCGAACGACCTGGCCTGCCCGCCCGGCGCCGCCGGCGAGTGCATCGGCACCCAGGCGAACAACTCCTACTACGGCGAGGGCATGGTCGACGCCGCCGAGGCGGTGGGCGCCGCGGCCGCGCAACCGAACGGTGCGGTGTCGATCACCAAGCCGTCCGATCAGCTCGGGTTCGGCAGCGCACCGGCGATTCCGCTGCTGATGAAGGGTTCCGGCGGGACGGGCGAGATCAGCTACTCGGCGTCCGGGCTGCCGCCGGGCCTGAGCATCGACGCCGAGCGCGGCTGGATCACCGGAGTGCTCACCCCGGGCTCCGGGCGCTACAAGGTGACCGTCACCGCCCGTGACGGCGAGGCGAAGACCGCCCAGACCAGCTTCTTCTGGAACGTCTGGAGCTTCTAGGTGGGCTAGCTCAGCTACCGGCGTCGACGAGGAGCGGGATCGCCATCTCGTCGTCGGTCAGCGATCCGTGCAGGCCGATCAGCCCGGCCTCCGGGGCATTCCGCCGGCTCGCCACCAACGCGACCGGCCCGAGGGACGCCACCACGACATCGCCGAGCCGCGGCGCGACCCGATCCTCCACGCCGCCGAACCATCCGAGCCCGACCGCATCATCGCGGCTGAGCACCAGCGCGGAGTCGCCGAGCCGTTCGCGGTACGTCGCCAGGACGTCGGCCTCGGCGCCTTCGACGCAGTACAAGTGGCGGAACCGCGACTCACCGCCGATGAGCCGCACGCCCTCGGTCAGCGCGGGCTCGAGGTCGAGGTCGACCCGGTTCTCCGGCGCGACGTCGACCATCCCGTGGTCGGCGACCACGACCAGGACGGCGTCGCGCGGCAGCGCCGACCGGACCTGGAGCGCGAACATGTCCGCGGCGGCCAGCTCCTTGCGCCACTGCCAGGACTCGGATCCCTGGTTGTGACCGGTGTAGTCCAACTGGGAGTCGTACACGTAGACCAGCGACGACTTCCCCTCGCGACTGGCGAACCGGGTCGCGTCCAGCCGGTCCTCCACCGTGTCCGCGCCGCGGTGCGCACTGCCCCGGAAGGCCGCGGCGGTGAGCCCGGACGTGTCGAACCGCGCCTTGCTCACGTTGCGCGTGGCGACACCCGACGCGGCGATCCGCTCGAAGACGGTCCCGTGCGGCTGCCACTTTCGCGGGTCGACGGGGGCGTCCCACTGCAGGGCGTTCAGCAGGGCACCTGACTCCGGCACGATCGACGTGTAGCCGACGATGCCGTGCGCACCCGGCGGGAGTCCTGTCCCCAGGCTGGTCAGGCTCACTGCCGTGGTCGACGGCACTCCGGCCGTCAGACTGCGACCGGTCGGCAGCAGCGACGCCAGGTACGGCGCGACGTCGGCATGCCGGTGCAGCAGGTTCCACCCGAGTCCGTCGAGCAGCAGGACGGCGTACCTGGGTGCGGGTGGGAGGCCGAGCACGTTCTGCTCGTGTGGAACTGAGAGGGCACCGGCCACCGAGGGCAGTACGTCGGCGAGCGAGCCACCGCCGTATCGCGGGCTCACCGGTACGAACATGGGCACTACCTGCTGGTGGCGAACGACAGCGCCTGGGCGAAGTCGAGCACCTGCTGGATCCCGGCCGGGCCGTCGGCGGCGGCGCTGATCCGCAACGAGATGTCGTCGGCCGCGACGGAACCGGTGTAGCCGTGGTCGGCCTCGCAGTTCGGGTCGGCGCAGACGGCCGGCTCGAGGTCGATCCGGTTCACCATCCCCCAGCCGATCGTGAGCACGACCTCGCCGCTGCCGGCCACCGCCGGGTCGGACTTGCCGGAGGCGTAGCCGGCCGGATTGGGCACCACCCGGTTCACCACCACCGCGTTCACCCGGCTCAGCGGGATCGCCTCGGTCGAGGTCGACGCGTACGGCGCCCGGATCAGCTCGTCGGCCGCGTGCTCGTCGGTGTGCCCGACGATCAGCCGGGTCGGGGTCAGCGCCAGGATGGTGATGTGCCGCCGGACCTCGTCGCGGTCGAACGTCGGCTCGTGCTGCAGGACGAACGCGGTGATCGGCTCGCCCGCGGTCGCCACCGCGAGCGAATCCGTCACCACGTCCGGGTAGTAGCCGCACCGGTCGATCGCCTCGCGCAAGGCGGCGGAGACGTCCGCCAGTTGGGGCGCATTCAGGTCACGCATGCCCTCATCCTTGCACGATCTGATCCCAGCTCGATTCCGCCTTGTGGACAACCGCGCTAGTTCGCACTTGCCTTCCGCAGCACCGGCGCCCCGGCGGCGCCCGCGACGGCGACCAGCACCAGGCCGGCCACGACCTGCCCGATCAGCAGGAAGAGGCCCGAATTGCCTTCGGTGACGATCTTTCCGCCGCTCAGGGCGAGCCCGCACAGCGCACCGAACCCGACCACCGGCAGCCCGACTCCGATCACCGGTACGACGGCCGCCAGGCGCGCCGATCGCTCGATCACAGACAGCGGCACACCGGACCGCCGCAGTGCCCGCGCCGGACCCGCTTGATCGAGCGCCGTGCCGACCGCACCTGCCGCCGTGGAGGCAGCCACAGTCATGAACACCAAGCCCAGCAGCAAAGCCACGCCGATCCGCATGTCCTGGAACGACGGATCATCGTTCCCGGACGGCATGAACACCGAGATGAAGCCGGTGACGAAGCCACTCAGCACCAGCGCGGCCACCGGACGGAACGCACCCTTGGGATCATCAGCCAGCCGTCGGCCGGCCAGCAACGCCACCGGTCCATTGGCCAGGTTGGCCAGGGTCTTGCCGATCACCTGCACCGCCCACGGACCGATCACCCGTACGGCGAACGCAGCCATACCAATCCCAATCAGCAACGGCACCACGGCCGCCTGCATGCCGTAGTACGCAAGCACGATTGGTCCAATCGCCAACAATCCCAACCGCAGCGCACTGGTCGCCTTGCGAGTCTGACCGCGTACGACGCCCAGCGGTGTGATGCTGACCCGGCCGAGACCGATCAGCGCGCTGACAACAGACAGGACGGGTACGGCGGCCAGCACGACGAGCACGTTCCACCAGTCGACCGTGATGTCCTGCACGAACCAGCGACCGCCACCCAGCGGGATCCGTGCGATGAGCGGAGTCAGCACCGTGTAGCCGACCAGACCGACAACGGCACCGGCCAGGCCGATGACCGCCTGTTCCACTGCGCTCAACCACAGCACCTGGATCCTGGTGGCGCCGGCAAGTCGCAGGGCGGCCAGGCGGTGCTCACGACGCTTGGCCGCGACGCCTGCGGCCTGACCGACCAGGCTGAGCAGGGGGAACAGCACCAGAGCGATGCCGAAGGCAACCGCTATCAGCAGGCCGAACATCCGGCTGTCCATCACGTTCTCGCGCCAACTTGCGACGTACTGCGGGTGTTCTCCGATGGTGCTGGTGGCGACACCTCTGATCAGCACCAGCTCTTCCGGAGACGACAGGCCCTTGTCGCTGATCACTCCGGTCGGCTGTGCGACGCCGTACTGCTTGCTGAGGCTGGACCATCGCTTGGCGAGCTCGGGTGAGACGAAGACCTCGCCTGGTTTCGGGGTGTGGTCGAGACCCGGCGGTGGCGGGAGCTCGTTGGGTCGGAGGGTCGCCAGGTCGAGGCGGAGCATCGGTTCGCCCTGGACCCGCTGGTCGTCGTCCTGGTTGATCGCGCCAATCGCGGTCGCCGGGTCCGCCTTGTCGGCGCCGCGCCAGCCGATCCGGTCCGAGCGGTGCACCAGGCCGAGCGATCCGGCGATCAGGAAGGTGACGAGCAAGGACACGACGGCGGTGGCTCCGAGGGCGGCGAGATTGGCCGCCCGACCGCCGGGGCCAGGCCGGCGGACAAACCGCAGCCCGAGGCCGGTCATGGGGTTCATCGGCCGGCTCCCAGCGACTCGCTCACGCGGCCGTCGACAATCGTCAGCACCCGGTGGCAGTGGGCCGCGACGGCGTTGTCGTGTGTGACCACCACGACGGCGGCGCCGCGATGCGTGGCGGCACCGACGAGCAGGTCGATCACCTGAGCGCCGGTGGCGGCGTCGAGAGCGCCGGTCGGTTCGTCCGCGAAGACGGCCTGCGGCTCGCCGACCAGGGCCCGGGCGATCGCGACCCGTTGCGCCTGACCACCGGAGAGCTCGCCGGGACGGCGACCTGCTTCGGCGGACAGGCCGACCTGGGCGAGCATCGTCCGGGCCCGGCCGATAGCCTCACGCCTGCTCACACCGTCGACCATCAAGGGCAGCGCCACGTTCTCGTCGGCGGGCAGCTCGGCGAGCAACTGGTTGTCCTGGAAGACGAACCCGAGCCGGCGTCGCCGCAGTACCGTCCGGGCGGCGTCGTGCAGCTGATCGACCCGTTCACCGGCCAGCCAGACCTCACCCTGGTCCGGGGTGAGGATGCCGGCCAGGACGTGCAGAAGAGTGGTCTTGCCGTTGCCGCTCGGACCCATGACGGCGAGCGCTTCACCCGACCGTACGGCGACATCCACACCGGCGAGACCGACGACGTCGCCGTAGTACTTGACCAGGCCGTGGCCGCTGAGGACCACCTGTTGGGGACTCTGAAAGCTCATGGTGCAGAGCCTTTCGCGAGTCAGCGCACAGTTCGTCGGCCCGCGGACCGGTCCTGATGTCGTCTTCCGGCGTCCTTCGTTGCGTGGACGTAGTACCGGGGTCGTACGTCAATCGGTCCGGAAGGCTGACGGGTACGCGTCGCGGTAGCTCAGGATCCGGCCGGCCGGGGTCTCGACCGTCTCCGCGTTGAGCATCGCGTGCACGACTGCCCGGGACAGCGTCCGGGCGCCGGCCGCGTAGACCGTCTCCAGTTGGCCGAGTGCCGCCGGGTCGGTGACGCTCAGCCGGGGACGGTCGTCGCCGGGGGTGCGGGTGGAGAGCGCGAAGATGCTGTCGCCGTCGACCAGCGTGTGGATCGGGTCGATCGCCCGGGCCAGCCCGTCGTGCGCGATCATCGCCATCCGCTTCGTCGCCGGCTTGTCCAGCGGTACGTCGGTCACCACCACCGCGATCACCGTGTTCATCCCGGACGTCGGACCGGGGATCAGGTTCCGGCCGGGAGTGATGAGTGACGGCCGCTCAGTGGGCGGTCGCAGGTGGGCGAACTCGTCGCCGAGACCGAGCCGGGCGCCGTACAATCGGCCCTCGGCGTCCACCGTCGAGCCGGACGCGTTCACGATCACCAGCGCGCCGACCGTCGTACCGTCCTCCAGCCGGACACTCGCCGAGCCCACGCCGCCCTTGAGCGAGCGCGCCCGGGCACCGGCGCCGGCGCCATGGTTGCCGAGGGCAACAGGACCGTCGGTGGCGGTGGTGATCGCTTCGGCACCCCAGGAGGGCTCGGGACGTGCGCGGAAGTCACCACCACGGCCGAGGTCGAAGATCACCGCGGTCGGCACGATCGGTACGACGTCGCGCTCCCCCGGCCCGACCCGCACGCCTTCTCCCCGCTCCTCGAGCCACCGCATCACACTGCCCGCCGTGTCGAGCCCGTACGCACTCCCACCGGTCAGCACGACCGCGTTCGCCCCCGGATTCGCGTTCACCGGCTCCAGCAGCTCCGTCTCCCGCGTCCCCGGCGCACCCCCGCGAACATCCACTCCGGCCACCGCCGTACCAGGCACGTGCACCACCGTCGTCCCGGTCAGGTACGGCGCCTCCACCCGCTCCACCTGACCGACCAGCACCCCGGGAACATCAGTGATCGAGTTGTGCGGACCCGGCGTCATCGTCATGCGCACTGTTTAGCACTCCGCCGAAATCCGGTTGCGACGGACACTAACTTGGATGGCATGAACACCGAGCTGCTCTGTGGTCTGCTGGCCGAACCGTCGAGGTTGCGGACGTTCTCCGCGGTCGTCCTCGGCGCCACCACTCCCGAGCAGGTTGCCGGAAGCACCGGTCTCTCCGCGCCCGTCGTCCACAAAGCCTTGCAGCGCTTGGCCAAAGGCGGGCTCATCGCTGACACCGGTGGCCGTCTGGGGGCGGATGAGGACGCCTTCAAGCAGGCAGTTCGCGAGAGCCGGCCCGAGCGGGTGCCGCTCGACCCGGACCCCGATCGCGACGCGGTGCTCAAGGCGTTCATCCGCGACGGCCGGCTGACCCACTTCCCGACCTGGCCGGCCAAGTTCCGGGTCGTCCTCGAGCACATCGTCAAGAGCTTCGAGCCCGGCCGCAGCTACCCCGAGTCCGAGGTCAACGAGCTCCTCAACCGCTGGCACCCCGACCACGCAGCCCTCCGCCGCGAACTGGTCGACGCCCGCCTTTTGAGCCGCACCAACTCCATCTACACCCGCCCCGCTGAACCTGCTGCCTGAGAGGATTCACCCTCTGACTTCATGTGATCGCCGGAGGGTGCATTGAGGCTGTTGGGATCGGCAGACCCGCGTGAGGTCGGGCAGTACCGGGTGCTCGCCGAACTGGGCCGCGGCGGAATGGGCCGGGTGCTCTTGGCTGCCGGGCGGGACGGGCGACTGGTCGCGGTGAAGCTGATCCACGAGCAGTTCGTCGAGGACGCCGGGTTCCGGGCCCGGTTTCGCCGTGAGGTGGACGCGTCCCGAACGGTGTCCGGCGCATACACCGCCGCGGTGGTCGACGCCGCCCCGGATGCGCCGACGCCGTGGCTGGCCTCGGTCTTCGTCCCCGGCCCGTCGCTGGATGACACCCTTCGGATGCTCGGTCCACTACCAGAGCAGTCGGTACTGCGGTTGGCCGCCGGACTCGCGACAGCCTTGATCCAGATTCATCGCGCCGGGCTGGTCCACCGGGACCTGAAGCCATCGAACGTGCTGCTGGCCGACGACGGCCCCAGAGTCATCGACTTCGGCATCGTCCGCGCGATCGACGACGACCGGCCGGACGTCACCCGAACGGGCTGGCTGGTCGGCTCACCCGCATTCATGTCGCCCGAGCAGGCCGGCGGCCAGGCCGTCACTGCGGCCAGTGACATCTTCTCCCTCGGGTCGGTG
The DNA here is from genome assembly GCF_040639075.1 of Kribbella sp. NPDC023972. Taxonomy (NCBI): domain Bacteria; kingdom Bacillati; phylum Actinomycetota; class Actinomycetes; order Propionibacteriales; family Kribbellaceae; genus Kribbella; species Kribbella sp. NPDC023972. Next base: position 383,248 of record NZ_JBEZZH010000006.1, read on the forward strand.
CTGGTCGCGGCGTGTACCGGCGCGAGCCCGTTTGCCGACGGGTCCGCACTGCAGACCTTGAACAGCGTCACGCGCGCCGAGCCGGACCTCTCCAAGGTCCCCGTCGCGATCCGTCGCGTCGTCGAGCCATGCTTTGCCAAAGACCCCGCACACCGGCCGACGCCGAGCGCTCTGCTCGACGCGATCGGGTCTGTCACGCCGTCCGCGCAACCCTGGCCCGGCTCAATCCACCGGCTGATCGCCCAGCGGCAGACCGAGCTCTCCCAGCTCCTCGATGCAGCCGACCTGCCGCCAGTGGTCACTCCGGTCCCGGACACCACCGGTCCCGAGCAGGCGACCGTAGCGGCGGCGACCAGGCTGGACACCAGCCCTGCGAGGTCCAACGTACCAACCGGAGCTCGGCGCCGGCGCCGGACGTACCTGGGTGCCGGTGTCGGTGCGCTGGTGCTGGCCGTCGTACTGGGTTGGGTGTTGTGGCCGTCAGGTATCGGTCAGGTCGCCAAGCTGAGCGGCTTCTCAGTCGTCTACTCCGTGACCTTCAGCCAAAACGGCAGCGTCCTGGCCAGCGTCTATCAGGACAGCACCATCGAACTGTGGAACACGGACACCCACCGGCGAACCGGTCAGATCATCGGCCCACTTGGCGACGACGAGAGAGCGTCGGCGGTGCAAGATGTGGCCTTCAGCCCGAGTGGCAAGGTCCTGGTCACCGCCAGCAGGCAAAAGCCCGGCGTCAGCATCCAGCAATGGAACGTGGAGACCGGGGCCCAGATCGGGCAGCCGCTCGTCGTCAGCGGCAATCTTCCGGCCCTCAGTCAGGATGGCCGGAAGCTGGCGATCCTCACCGGGGCAGCCCACCTGCAGGTCTGGGACGTGGCCACCCGTCGGCCGATCGCGCAGGTCACCGGCCTGCAGCCCGAAACCTACGGCACGGCCTCGGTGCTCAGCCCCGATGGGCAGACCATCATCGGCCGTGAGACGGAGGTGTCCGGTGATCAGTCCCAACTGAACAACCTGGTACTGCGCGATGTCGCCGGCGGGCAGTCCCTCGGCCGCACCATCAGAGCGCCATCGGGCACCAAGTTCGGCGTCTTCGCGTTCAGCCCGGACGGCCGCCTGCTGGTGACCACGGGCTCCGACGAGACCGTCCGCTTCTGGGACGTGTCCAGGCGGACTCAGACGCTCCAGCCCGTCAAGGTTCCCGGCCCTCTCTTCCAGGCGGTCCTCAGCCCGGACGGCCGTACCCTCGCGACCGTCGAGCTCTCCGACAAGCGCTGGATGCGCCTGTGGAACGTTGCTGACGGCAAGCAGATCGGTGACTCCATCGAAGACATCGTGATGATGGCTTTCAGCCCCGACAGCCGCACGTTCGCCACCGCCGGCAAGGACCAGACCACCCGACTGTGGACCGTCCCGGCTAGGTGAGGCGGCGGGCTGGGGTGTCTTGGCGGGGTTTTTCGTTGGGGGCGATGCGGATGGCGGTGTCGAGGACGGTGGCGCCTTCGGCCGCGACGAGGACCGAGCGGAGATCGAGCTTGACGACCTCCTCGAGGTCGAGCGTCAGGCGCGAGACCCGGTGCAGCAGGTTTTCGATCGCGGAGATGTCGACCGGGTCGGTGCCGCGGTAGCCGTACAGCAGCGGGGCCGCCCGGACCTCACGGACCATCTCGGCGGCGTCGCGAGTGGTCAGCGGCGGCATCCGGTACGAACGATCGCCCAGCAGATCGGTGGCGACACCGGAGAGGCCGAAGGACACCACCGGCCCGAAGGACACATCCTCCAGCGCCGAGATGACGACGGGCACACCAGGCGGCGCCATCTTTTGTACGACGAATTGCGCCCGGCTCGGGTCGGACGCGACCCCGAAGGTCCGGGTCATCTCGGCCCAGGCCTCGCGCATGTCGTCCTCGTCGTGGATGTGCCGCCAGATGTCGGCCAGGTCCGGACGCATCCGCCACTGCTCGGCCGTCGCCTTCAGGATCACCTCGAAACCGAGATCCGCGGCCCGTTGCACCGCCTCGTCGGCGCTCTGCACCCCGAACGCCGGCAGCACCGAGATCCCGTAGAAGCTGAGCAGCCGTTGCCGGTCGGTGTCGTCCAGGTCGGCGCCGTTCGGATGCCGCTGCAGATACTCCGCGACGAAGTCCTCCGCCGCCCGGGTGTCGATGTCCGGCAGGTCGGGGATCTGGCTGTCCGAGCGCCGCCGCCACTCGGCGTACCGCGTCGCCTTGGCCAGCGCACCCACGGCGTACTGAGGGTTCAGGAACGACGGAATCGAACCGCGGGCCGCACCGCCGTCGGCATCCGGCACCCGAAGCTCCTCGGGCACGCTGCGCGACGCGAGGAACGTCGAGACGACCGGCTTGTCCGACCCCGCAGCCGCGGCGGCCAGGACCTGTGCGACCTCGGCACCATTGGACTGCACCGGTGGCGTGTAGATCACCACGACCGAGTGCACGCGGTCGTCGGCGAAGACCTCTGACAACGCCGCGCCGAAGTCAGCGGCGGTCGCGTCCGCGCTCAGGTTGCGCGGCTCCCCCGCGACGACCAGCCCGCAGCCGGCCATCGTGTCGAGCGCGAGCAGTGTCAGCGCGTCCGAGTTGCTGACGATCGCGACCCGGCGGCCCTTCGGCAGCGGCTGGTGGGCGAGCAACTGGGCGACGTCGAACAGCTCGCCGGTGGTATCGACGCCAATCAAACCACTCTGCCGGAACATCGAGTCGACAGTTGCCGCTGGCAACTGGCTGCGCCGGACCATCTGGCCGAGCGGCACGCCCTGGGTGGTCCGGCCGGACTTCAGCGCGACCACCGGCTTGCGACCGGCCAGCCGGCGCGACACCCGGCTGAACTTGCGCGGGTTGCCCAGCGACTCCAGGTACAGCAGCACGACCTCGGTCGCCTCGTCGGAGTACCAGAACTGCATCAGGTCGTTGCCCGACACATCGGCCCGGTTGCCCGCCGACACAAAACTCGACAGCCCCAGGCCACGCCGGACCATGTCGGCCAGGATCGGCACCCCGAGCGCGCCGGACTGGCAGAAGAACGCCACCCGGCCCCGGCTCGGCATCAACGGCGAGAGCGTCGCGTTCAGCGACACGCCGGGCGCGGTGTTGATCAGCCCGAGCGCGTTCGGCCCGATCACGCGCATCCCGTACGACCGGGCCAGGCCGGCCAGGTACCGCTGCCGCTTCCGCCCCTCGTCCCCGATCTCGGCGAACCCGCTCGACACCACGACCAGCCCGCGCACGCCCTTGGCGGCGCAGTCCAGCACCACGTCGGCCACCATCTCGGCCCGGACGGCGACCACGGCCAGGTCGACCGTGTCGTCCACATCCCGGATCGTCGGGTACGCCGGGACACCCTCGATCTCGTCCGCGTCGGTATCGGTGTTCACGGCGTACAGCCGGCCGGTGAAACCGCCGTCGCGGAGGTTGCGCAGGAGCGCGTTGCCGATCGTCCCCTCCCGCCGGCTGGCCCCGATCACCGCGACACTCGCCGGGGTCAGCAGCCGCGCGATCGACAACGCCTCGGACCGCTGCTCCCGTGCCTGCATCACGCCGAACGACGTGTCGGTGGGGGCGATGTCGAACTCGACCATGATCACGCCGTCCTCGAACTCGCGGGCGACCTTGTACCCGGCCTCGGTGAAGACGGTGATCATCTTCCGGTTGTCCGGCAGCACCTCGGCGACGAACTGGGTGATCCCGTTCTCCCGGGCGCCCTGGGCGAGATGCTCCAGCAGCAACTGGCCTAGGCCGCGCCCCTGGTGCGCGTCCTCGATCAGGAACGCGACCTCCGCGGTCCGCCGCCCGGTCCGCTCATACCGCCCGACGCCGATCATCTCGTTGCCGACGGTGACGATCAGCGCCAGCCGGTCGTGGTAGTCAACCTGCGTGAACCTCGCCACATCCCGGTCGGACAGCTGCGGGTACGGCGCGAAGAACCGGTAGTACTTCGACTGCTCGGACACGCGCGCGTAGAACGCCACCAGCAGGTCGGCATCGTCCGGGGTGATCGGCCGCAGGTGCGCGGTGGCGCCATCACGCAGTACGACGTCCGCCTCGAAGTCAGCCGGATACCCGGCTGGCGGCTGCGAGTCATACTTGTCCGGCGGCGGCGTCACGCGGCCAGCGTACTCAACCAGCCACAGCGGAGGTCATGAATTTTGGTTGCACGGATCGCGCCCGTGCTGGTCTTCCTGATAGCCGTCACCGTCATCGCCGAACTGGCCGACCGGGCCAAGGTGTTCGACGTCGCCGCCCGCGAAGCCGCTCACCTCGCTCGCGGGCGGGTCTGGCGGCTGTGGCTGCTGGTGGTCGCGCTCGCCACCGGGCTGACGATCGTCCTCTCGTTGGACACGTGCGCGGTGCTGCTGACCCCGGTTGTCCTCTCGATGGCCCGTCAGCTCGGCATCCCGCCGAAACTTTTTGCCTTCACGACCGTCTGGCTGGCCGGCACCGCCTCCCTGCTGCTTCCGGTCTCGAACCTGACCAATCTGCTCGCGCTGCACCAGTTCCGTGCCCTGGACGCTCACTTCGTGGCGGTGAGCTGGCGACCGGCGATCGCGGCGATCCTGATCACGGTCGCCGTGCTGGCCGTCCTGTTCCACCGCGATCTGCGCCAGGCGTACGTCGTACCGCCGACTCCGCACGTGGACGACAAGGTCCTGTTCTGGGGGTCGGCAGGGGTGTGTCTGCTGCTCGGACCGGCCTTCGTGTCCGGCATCGAGGTCGCCTGGCCGGCCACCGTGGGCGCGGTCGTGCTGGTCGTGTTGTTCGCGGTCCGGCGACGGAGCGTTCTGCGGTGGTCGTTGATCCCAGCCAAGCTGGTGCTCACCGTTGTGGTGTTGTTCGCCGTCGTCGGTTTCCTCAGCGACCACGGACTGGAGGAGTTGCTGAGCCGCATAGCCGGAACGAGCTCGGAGCTGAGGCTGAGCGTGACCGCGGCACTCGGCGCGAACCTGGCCGACAACCTCCCCGCCTACCTGGCTATGGAGCCGGTCGCGTCGAGCGACCCGCACCGCATGATGGCGCTCCTGATCGGCGTCAACTGCGGCTGCCTGCTCACCCTCTGGGGTTCGCTCGCGACTCTGCTGTGGCGCGACCGCTGCGACGCCGCCCGGGTCGACATCTCCTGGTGGTCCTTTCTCTGGCGCGGCCTGATCCTGACCCCGCTCGTCGTGGCGGGGTCCGTCCTCGCGCTGGGTGGGTAAGGTGCGGGACATGGCTCCGGAGCAGAGCACGGCGGACGTGACGCGGGAGTTCCGGGCGGCCCGGGACTTCCTGGTGGCACACCGGGAGGACTACGAGACGGCGTACCGGGACTTCAGCTGGCCGGCCTTCGACCGGTTCAACTGGGCGCGGGACTGGTTCGACGCGCTCGCGGTCGAGCAGCCCGAGGTCGCCGCGCTGACGATCGTCGAGGAGGACGGCGAGGTCAACTCCCGGACGTACGCCGAGATGGCCGAGCGGTCCCGCCAGGTGGCCGGCTGGCTCACCCAGGCCGGGCTGCAACCGGGTGACCGGGTCCTGATCGTGCTCGGCAACACCGTGCCGCTGTGGGAGACCATGCTCGGCTGTATCCGGGCCGGCGCGGTGATGATCCCCGCGACCACGCTGCTCACCGATGCCGACCTCGCGGACCGGATCGAGCGCGGCGGAGTACGGGTCGTGGTCACCAGCAGCGCGGACACCGGCAGGTACGCCGGTATCGCGGACCACTGCATCCGGGTCGCCGTCGGCGAACCCGTGGACAACTGGCTGCACTACGACGACTCGGCCGAGTACGACGGGCCGATGCCCGAGGTGGACACGGCGGCGAACGACTCGCTGCTGCTCTACTTCACTTCCGGTACGACGAGCCAGCCGAAGCTGGTCGAGCACACCCAGGTCAGCTATCCCGTCGGCCACCTGTCGACCATGTACTGGATCGGCCTCCAGCCCGGCGACGTCCATCTCAACATCTCCTCCCCCGGCTGGGCCAAGCACTCCTGGAGCAACGTCTTCGCCCCGTGGAACGCGGGCGCGACCGTCTTCCTGTACAACTACACGCGCTTCGACGCCGAGAAGATGCTGCAGGTCCTGCAGACGTACGGCGTGACCACGTTCTGTGCGCCGCCGACGGTCTGGCGAATGCTCATCCAGGCCGACCTGTCCGCGGTGCAGGTGCAGATCCGCGAGTGCATCTCGGCCGGCGAGCCGCTCAACCCCGAGGTGATCGAGCAGGTCCGCAACGCGTGGGGCATCACCATCCGGGACGGCTACGGGCAGACCGAGACAACCGCGCAGATCGGCAACCCTCCCGGCCAGCCGGTCAAACTCGGCTCGATGGGCCGTCCGCTGCCCGGCTACACGATCGCGCTGATCGCCCCCTCGACCGACGAGATCGGCGACGACGGCGAGATCTGCATCGAACTGGCGCCCGCGCCGGTCCCGCTGATGCGCGGCTACCGCGATGCCCGGGAACTCACCGCCGAGGTCATGCGCGGTGGGTACTACCACACCGGCGACGTCGCCAGCCGGGACGAGGACGGCTACATCACGTACGTCGGCCGCTCCGACGACGTGTTCAAGGCCAGCGACTACCGCATCTCGCCGTTCGAGCTCGAGTCCGTGCTGATCGAGCATCCGGCGGTCGCGGAGGCAGCCGTCGTACCTTCGCCCGATCCGGTCCGGCTCGCGGTGCCCAAGGCGTACGTCGTCCTGGCCGCGGGACATGAGCCGTCGCGGGAGCTGGCCGGCGAGATCCTGTCCTTCTGCCGCGAGCACCTGGCGCCGTACAAGCGGATCCGCCGGATCGAGTTCGCCGAACTCCCGAAGACGATCTCCGGCAAGATCCGCCGCGTCGAGCTCCGCGCCGACGAGGCAACCAAGGCCGAAACCGGCAAGCCCGGCCAGCACGAGTATGACGAGAACGACTTCAAGCAGGGGTGAGTCAAGCCGCGCAACCGTCGGCCTACATGCTGAAATGGGCGGATGTCCTTCGACACCGGGCTGGGGCTCGCGGCGGTCGTCGTTCTGCCGCTGTTGATCGCGATCGGCGTCGGCGCGTCGCGATACGCCGGGCTCCGGCACGACAGAGGCGTCGTCACGGCGGCCTTGCGCGCCGTCCTGCAGCTGACCGCGGTCGGTCTCGTCGTGGGTGTCGCGCTCCGGCACACTCTGGGCGCGATCGCGTTCGTGCTGGTGATGTTCGTCGTCGCGACCATCACCAGTACCCGGCGAATCCACTCCGCGGCCGTCATTCCCCGGCAGTGGGTCTACTGCGCGACCGCGATCGGCTGCGGCGCGTTCGCCGTACTGCTGCTGCTGATCCTGCCCGGGGTGGTGCCGCGGAACCCGGCCACGATCCTGCCGATGGGGGGCATCATCATCGGCGGCGCCATGACCGCCACCACGCTGGCCGGCCGCCGGGTGCTGAGCGAGTACCACACCCGGTACGGCGAGTTCGAGGCCGGACTGTCGATCGGGCTGCTGTCGCCCGACGCGTTCAAGCTGGTCGTCGGGCCGGTCGCGGGTGATGCCCTCCTGCCGGCGCTCGACCAGACGCGGACGGTCGGGCTCGTCTCGCTGCCCGGCGCCTTCGTCGGGATGGTGCTCGGCGGGGCATCCCCCACCGAGGCCGCGGCGCTGCAACTGGTGGTCCTGATCGGGCTGATCGCGGCCGAGGCCATCGCCATCCTCACCATCACCGAGCTGCTGGCCCGCTCGTCCCTGCCGGACGGGCGTACGGTTTCCCCATGAGTGATGACAAGAGCCTGTTCAGCCGGATCGACGAGCTGGTCGCCGAGGAGCACGAGCTGCGCACCAAGCACGCCTCCGGGCAGATCGCCGACGGGGACGAGCGGGAGCGCCTGCAGGCCCTCGAGGTCGAGCTCGACCAGTGCTGGGACCTGCTCCGGCAGCGCCGCGCCAAGCGCGAGTTCGGCGAGAACCCCGACGACGCCCAGCCCCGCTCCCCCGGCACCGTCGAGGGCTACCTGGGCTGACCGCGTTCGAGGGGATCTCACCTCGAACGATGCCTTCTCCCCTGGTATACGAGGGGAGAAGGCTGCAGTGGAGGGGAGATCCCCTCGAACGTCGGGGGGTCAGAAGCCGCGGAGTTTGTCGGGCGTGACGCGGATGACGACTGAGTAGTCGGCGTGGAACTGTTCGTTCGTCATCCCCAGGTGGGCGATGTCGTCGCCGTACTTGTTGTTGTACGCCGCCAGCGCATCACCGGTGAGCGGGGTGTCCTCGATCACCGCCGTACCGGAGATGACGCCGACGTCGCCGCCGCCGTGGGTGGCGTTGAAGTTGAGCGATACCCGGGGGTTGGCCGCGATGTTGCGCAGTTTGGCCTTGTCCGGCTGACTGGAGATCAGCAGCTGGTCGTCGTACCAGAGGAACCAGACCGGAGTCGGCACCGGCGTTCCGGACTTGCTGACGGTGGTCAGCCAGAGCACCCGCTCGTCGTCCAGTTGCCGCGCGATCCGCTTGCCGAAGCCGGTGGAGGTGTCGATGATGATCATCTGAGCCCTTCGTCAGTGACTAGGACCCAGGCGCCCCCACTCGATCGCCGGGCAGCGGTTCATCACCATGGTCAGCCCCGCGGCCGTCGTACGCGTGTAGGCATCCGGATCCACTACACCCAGCTGGAACCACACCGCCTTCGCGTTGATTCCCACCGCCTGGTCCGCGATGTCGCCGGCCAGCTCCGACCGGACGAACACGTCGACGCAGTCCACCGGGAACGGGATGTCCGCGAGCATCGCATAGCCCTGCTCGCCGTGCACCGTCTCCGCCGACGGATGCACCGGCACGATCCGCTTGCCATGCCCCTGCAGGAAGCGCGCCACGCCGTACGCCGCCCGGCTGGTGTTGTTCGACAGCCCGACCACGGCCCACGTCTCGCAGTCCGCGAGGATCTTGCGGATGTCACTGTCCATACAGAGATCCTCCCTCGCCGCTCAACTGCTCACCACCGCTGCGGTTGCTGAGAGTGTCAGCCCCGCAAGTAGGTGAGGACGGCGGACACGCGACGATCCAGACCGTCGTTCAACTGTAGCTTCGCGAAGATGTTGCCGACGTGCTTGCGTACGGCGGCCTCACTCACGACCAGCTGCTCCGCGATCGACGCGTTCACCCGCCCCTCCGCCATCAGCGCGAGCACCTCGAGCTCGCGCGGCGTGAGCGCCGACAGCGGCCCGTCGTTCCGCCGCCGCGCCAGCAACTGCCGGACCACCTCCGGGTCCACGACGGTTCCGCCGTCGGCGACCCGGTCCAAGGACTCGAGGAACTCCGCAACGTGCCCGACCCGGTCCTTCAGCAGGTACCCGATTCCACCGGTCGTTGTCTCGAGCAACGACGACAGATACGCGTCGGCTACGTACTGGGACAACACCAGGATCCCGATCGACGGGAGCTCGGCCCGGATCGCGGCCGCCGCCCGCAGTCCCTCGTCACTGTGACCGGGTGGCATCCGTACGTCGGTGATGACGACATCCGGCGGTGCCTTGCGTACGACGGCCAGCAGCGTGTCCGCATCGCCGACAGCGTCTCGTACCTCGTGGCCGGCGCGGTCCAGGATGCTGGCCAGTCCCTCCCGCAACAGCAGCGAGTCTTCGGCCAGCACGATGCTCAGTCGCCGAGTCGGCACGGGCACTCCATCCTCAATCGAGTCGGCCCACCGGGTGGGCTGTCGATGTCGAGTGTGCCTCCCAACGCGTCCAACCGGGTCACCAGCCCGATCAGTCCGGTGCCGGCGCCGGTCCGGGCACCGCCGACGCCGTCGTCGGTGATCATGATGACCAGCCGATCGCGCTCGACCCACCCAGTCACGTCGCAACTGGACGCCCAGGCGTGCTTTGCGACATTGGCCAGCGCCTCGCTGACGACGAAGTACGCCGCGGCCTCGATCGGCGGCGGCAGTCGCGACGGCAGCGTCAGCTGAACATTCACCGGCAGCGGACTCCGGTCCGCAACCTCCAGTACGGCGGCCTCGAGTCCATGGTCGACCAGCACCCGCGGATGGATCCCCCGGACCGCCTCCCGCAGGTCGGCCAGCGCCGCCTCCGCCTCCGTGTGCGCCTTCACGACCAGCCGCTTGCCTTCACCCTCGGGCAGATCCAGCTCGGCCAACCCCAGCGTCATGGTCAGCCCGACCAGCCGCTGCTGTACGCCGTCGTGCAGATGCCGCTCGATCCGCGCCCGCTCGGTCTCGAACGCATCCACCAGGTCGAGCCGGGACCGGCGCAACTCGGCCAGGTTCCGCTGCAGCTCGTCCTGCCGAGGCCCGAGCATCACCTTCGCGAGCGCGGCCTCGGCACCGGCGAAGACGCCCAGCAGGTAGGAGCTCAGGACGTAGAAGACCGGGCCGAAGCAGAGCAGGAAGATGAAGCCCTCCTGCGCGCTGTCCAGGATCCACGGCCCCATCCCCATCTGGTCGCCGTCGGCGATCACCGGCGCCGCGAGTGTGATGCCGAGGATGGTCGCGCTCACGCCGGCGACCAGGGCGCTGAGCGGCCAGACGAACACACCCAGCACGAACCCGTACCCGAGCGCCCGCAGCGACGCCTGCTCCCGGCGGCGGAACTTCAGCTTCTCCCGCAGTGACAACGACTCCGGAATGGTCGCGTGCGGACTGCTGATCCCGTCGATCAGCACCAGCCGGGCCCGCCACCGTTCGACCCGGCCGATCACCACCCCGATCAGCGGGAACATGGCGATCAGCAGGATCCCGATCAGGATAGGGCTCAGCAGCGCACTGACCGCCGCGATCCCGCCGAGCACCGCTATGGTCACCGCACCGACCGGCACCGACGTGAACAGGTACGCGTAGCTACGCCAAGGCCACGACGACACCAGATAGCGCGGCGACGCCATCGCCCCCCAGGTCGTCATTGGTCTCGCCACGGCGTCAACCCTAGGTCTGCGACGGACCGTTGGACGGTAGCGTGTGCGCTACTTCAGGTCTCGTGTTTGGGCCAGGGTGCGAACCCGCGCTGGACGGTTGGCTGGTTCCATGACCGCTACCGTGACGAATTCCGGGCCGACGTACCCGAGCGTCGTACCCACCGAACCGCCGGCCCTGCTGCTGGACGGCATCACCAAGACCTACCGGTCCAAGGCCGGTGCGGTCGACGCGCTGCGAGGCGTGACGTACCACTTCCTCCGAGGCTCGTTCACGGCCGTGATGGGCCCGTCCGGGTCCGGCAAGTCCACGCTGCTGCAGTGCGCGGCCGGACTCGACCAGCCCACCGGCGGGACCGTCGTACTCGGCGGAGTGGAACTGCGCGGCCTCAACGAGGTCGCACTCACCAAGCTGCGCCGCAAGGAGATGGGCTTTGTCTTCCAGGCCTACAACCTGCTGCCGTCGCTCACGGTCTACGACAACGTCGCACTTCCCCTACGGCTGACCGGTCGTCGTCCGAGCCGCAGCGACATACACCGGGTGCTCGAGCAGGTCGGGCTGGAGGGCAAGGCCAAGCGGCGGCCCGCGGAGTTGTCCGGTGGACAGCAGCAGCGGGTCGCGATCGCGCGGGCGTTGATCACCAAGCCATCGGTGTTCTTCGCCGACGAGCCGACCGGCGCGCTGGACAGCTCGACCAGCAGGCAGATCCTGAGTCTGTTGCGTGAGGCAACCGAGCGGTCCGGGCAGACCGTGGTGATGGTCACCCACGACCCGGTCGCGGCCGCGTACGCCGAGCGTGTGCTGTTCCTCTCCGACGGTCTGATCGCGGGACACATCGACCGCGGTACGCCGGCCCAGATCGCCGCGGCCATGAGTTCGCTGGAGCGATGATGTTCTACCTCAGCCGCCAGACGGTCGGCCGCAACCGTTCGTTGTACGCCGGTTCGTTCATCGCGCTGGCGGTCGGCGTGTTCCTGCTCGGCCTCGCAGCCACCGCCACGGCCGCCACCATCGCCTACCGCGGGCCGCTCGCCGAGAGCATGACCGTCATGACGCTCGGCGGCGACGACACCGCACCGACGCAGGTCCGCATACCACTGTCCGGTGCGGACGCGTCCGGCCTGCAAGTTGTCCTCAGTCTGGTCGGCACGATCAGCGCGTTCATCACGATCTTCGTCATCGCCAGCACCTTCGCCTTCGCAGTCGCATCGCGGCGCCAGGAGCTCGGGCTCCTCCGCCTCATCGGCGCTACGCCCTCGCAGGTTCGGCGGATGGTCCTCGGTGAAGCGTTCGTCGTCGCACTCGCGGCCGCACTGACCGGGGCGGCGCTCGCCCAGTTGACGACTCCGCTGCTGCTGAGCAAGGCGTCGTACACCGATCTCGCGCCGGTCAAACTCGAGCCCGCCTCGCCCTGGGTGCCGTTGGCGATCGCGGTCGGTGCCGGGTTGATCGTGGCGATGCTCGGGGCCAGGTCCGCGGCGCGTCGTGCCGGGCGGGTGGGGCCGATCGACGCGCTGCGGGAGGCCGCCTTGGAGCCGCCGCGGATCGGTCCGGTGCGCATCGCCTTCGGGTTGCTCTTCCTGGCCGGGTCCATCACTCTATTGGCGCTGATCCGGCCGTCGACCGGCGAGGGCGTGATGCCGCTGGCTATGTTCACGCCGATGTTGCTCGTGATCGCGCTGACCCTGCTCGCGCCGCTGGTCGTGCCGTGGATCGCCCGGCTGTGGGCGGTACCGCTGACCGCGTGGACCCAGGTGTCGGGCCTGCTCGCGCGCAGCAACGTCGTCGCCGCTCCCCGCCGCAGCGCGTCACTCGCGGCCCCGATCCTGGCGATCTCGGCGATCGCCGGGTCCATGGTGCTCAGCCTCAGCTTCGCCGCCGACAGCGCCGAGGCCGCCATTCGTGACACCGTCCGCGCCCCGATCGTGGTCACCGGCCCCGCGGACGTCGATTCAGTGCCAGGCGTCGGCGCGGTCGATGCCGGACTGCCGCTCCAGCTGGTGCGGATCGCCCCGGACTACGCGGAACTCGAGGACGCCGAGGGCATCGATCCGGCGATCGCCGCCCGGACCCGCGACCTGACCGCGCTCTCCGGCGACATCGGCGGGCTCTCCGGCAACACTGTTGCCATCGGCAAGGAGATGTCGGGGTTCGAGGGCTACCGGGTCGGCGACGAGATCCCGGTGACGTTCCTGGACCGGACCGCGGTCAAGCTGAAGGTCGTCGCGATCGTCAAGGACGCTTTCGGCGTGAACCCGTCGTTCCTCATCCCGCTCGACCTGGCCCGCAAGCACGCTCCGACGGCACAGCCGGACCGCCAGTTCGTCCTGCCCGCCGATGGGGTCGACCCTGCCACCTTGGTGACCAGGCTGCCGAACGCCGTACCGGCGGCCGAGTGGGAAGCGGAGCAGGCCGTGGGGGTCCGGGAGGGCAACCGGCTCGGTCTGATCCTGCTGCTCGGGCCGGCTGCGCTCTACAGCGCGATCGCGATCGCCAACACCCTGCTGATGGGCAGTCTGCAGCGCCGGCGCGAGTTCATCACTTCGCGGCTGCTCGGCGCCACCCCGGCGCAGATCCGCCGGATGGTGCTGTGGGAGGCGTCCCTGGTCGGCGCGGTCGCGCTCAGCCTCGGTACGGCGATCATGGTCACGGTCGGGGTCCTGATCCGGCGGGCCATGAACGAGGGGCTGACAGACGTGCCCGTGACCGTGCCGTGGGGTGTGCTGCTGGGTATCGGAGGAATCTGTCTGACGCTGGCGGTAGGGTCCGCTCTGGCCCCGACGACGTACATCCTGCGCCGGTCGCAGCCGTCCGCAGCGGTGGACTAGACCGGTTGCGGCGACGGTTCGGCACGGATGGCGGGTCGCGGCCGGGCAAATGGCCGTTGACCAGGGACAATGGGCACGGCGCCGGACCGTCGCGGCGTCGTACCGGTTTGATCGAGGAGTTCGTAGACCCGCATGGCACGCCGTACCAGCAAAACCGCCGAGCCCGAGGACTTCGAGGAGCACATCCTCGACGTCGACGTCTCCGACGAGATGCGCACCAGCTACCTGGAGTACGCCTACTCGGTGATCTACTCCCGGGCCCTGCCGGACGCGCGGGACGGGCTGAAACCGGTCCAGCGGCGGATCCTGTTCTCGATGGCGGAGAACAACATCCGCCCCGACCGCGGTCACGTGAAGTCGGCCCGCGTCGTCGGTGAGGTGATGGGTAAGTACCACCCGCACGGAGACGGCGCGATCTATGACGCCCTGGTCCGGACCGCGCAGCCGTGGTCGATGCGGGTTCCGCTGATCGACGGCCACGGGAACTTCGGCTCCCTCGACGACGGCCCGGCCGCGATGCGGTACTGCCTGACGGGCGACACCCGGGTACGGCTCGCGGACGGCCGTTCCATCAAGATCGCCGACCTCGTGGACCTACCGGCGAACTCCGAGGCCGACACGGACCTGGAGGTGCTCGACAAGGACGGCAAGCCAGTTCGCGCCACCAAGCTCTTCAACTCCGGGGTCCACCCTGTGAAGAAGCTGGTGACGAAGAGCGGCCACGCGTTGCGCGGCAGCCACAACCATCCAGTGTTGTGCCTCGTGCCGGTCGCCGGCGTACCGATGTTCCAGTGGCTGCGTCTGGACGAGGTGACGCCCGGCACGGTCGTCTGCCTAGCGCGCAACGCGTGGACCACAGATGTTCCGATGGCCCACGAGATGATGCTGGGCACCCTCTTCGGCGCCTGGGTCTCCGAAGGATTCGCCTCGGCCGAACGAGCGGGCTTCAACAACACCGACGAAGACTACTTCCAGTACGTTCTCACGGCGTACGACGCCGTCGTCGGCGGTCCGCGGTACGTGTACTCCAGGAAGGCTCGCCGATCGCAACAGACGATTCATGAGCTCGACATCCAGAACCTGAGCGCGTTCCGCGAGAGCCCCCTGGCGGACCTGATCGGCTTCAAAGCGGCCGACAAGCACATCCCAGAAGCCGTGTGGACGGGCACCGTTGGTCTGAAGCGTGCGTTTCTAATGGCGCTGTACGAAGGCGATGGTGGAATCCGCCGCGCCAACGACGCGTCGATGACCATCCAGTATTCGACGTACAGCCAGGTCCTGGCAGCCGAATTGCAGGAACTCCTGCTCGAGTTCGGCGTGCACAGCAACCTCACCCATTACAGCCGCGGTGAATATCGCCTGGTCATTTCGGGGCAGCACAACATCCATGCTTTCGGCGAGCGGATCGGATTCCTCGCAGCTAAGCGTCACAAGCTCCGGTCGCTGCTGCGGAAGGCTCCTCGCTACACGCATCGCTTGACCCGGGACCACGCGCCGTACGTGGCGGATTTTGTGCGCGAAGCACTCGGCCCGGGCAGAGGCACGGGCAAGAGTTGGCTGCTCAACCACAATTTCGATCGGATCGAGCGCTGGCAGAACGATCGAAGCCTGCTCGTCACCAAGTTCAAGGATCCTGAGATCCTGGGTGTGGTCGCGCCGATCATGGACTCGGGCTATCGCTTCGTCGAGGTAGCCGCGGTCGAGGACTGTGCGCCCGAGGAGGTCTATTCAATACGGGTCGACAGCGCCGATCACTCGTTCCTCGCCGGCGGGTTCGTCAATCACAACACCGAGTGCCGGATGGCCCCGCCCGCGATGGCGATGACCAACGGCCTGGACGAGAATGTGGTCGACTTCCGGCCGAACTACGACGGCCAGGAGCAGGAGCCGTCGGTGCTGCCGGCCGCGTTCCCGAACCTGCTGGTCAACGGCGCCGCCGGGATCGCGGTCGGGATGGCGACCAACATGGCGCCGCACAACCTGGTCGAGGTGATCCAGGCGCTGCGCCACCTGATCAAGACCCCGGGCGCGGACCTCGACGACCTGATGCGGTTCGTCCCCGGCCCGGACCTGCCGACCGGCGGCAAGATCGTCGGCCTGGAAGGGATCAAGGACGCCTACGCCACCGGCCGGGGCAGCTTCAAGATGCGCGCCACCGCCCGGATCGAGAACGTCACCCCGCGGCGCAAGGGCATCGTGGTCACCGAGCTGCCGTACTCGGTCGGCCCGGAGAAGGTGATCGAGAAGATCAAGACCCTGGTCCAGGCGAAGAAGCTGCAGGGCATCGCAGACGTCAAGGACCTGACCGACCGGACCCACGGCACCCAGCTGGTGATCGAGGTCAAGAACGGCTTCGTCCCCGAGGCGCTGCTGGAGCAGCTCTACAAGCTGACCCCGCTCGAGGACGCCTTCCACGTCAACGCGGTCTGCCTGGTCGACGGCCAGCCGCGCACCCTCGGCCTGAAGGAACTGCTCGAGGTCTACCTGGAGCACCGGTACGACGTGGTCCGCCGGCGCAGCGAGTTCCGCCGGAAGAAGGCGCAGGACCGGCTGCACATCGTCGACGGCCTGCTGATCGCGATCCTCGACATCGACGAGGTCATCCAGATCATTCGCGGCAGCGACGACGCGGGTGAGGCCCGTGGCCGGCTGATCGAGATCTACGACCTGTCCGAGGTGCAGGCCAACTACATCCTCGACATGCCGCTGCGCCGCCTGACCAAGTACTCCAAGCTCGAGCTGGAGACCGAGAAGGGCGAGCTGGAGCGCGAGATCGAGCGGCTGACCGCCATCCTCGAGGACGAGAACCTGCTGAAGAAGACGGTGTCGGACGAGCTGGCCGAGGTCGCCAAGACCTACGGAACGCCGCGCCGGACCGTGCTGCTGGAGTCGTCCGGCGCAACCAAGACCGCGGCCGTGCCACTCGAGGTGACCGACGACCCGTGCTGGGTGCTGATGAGCTCGACCGGCCTGCTCGCCCGGACGAACGGGGTCGAGCCGTTCGGCACCGGCGACACCCGGGCCAAGCACGACGCGATCGTGTCCGCGGTGAAGAGCACGGCCCGCGGTCAGTACGGACTGCTCACCAGCGCCGGCCGGCTGATCCGGCTCGAGTCGCTCGACCTCCCCGCCGTACCGACGACCGCCAACGCGCCGAACCTGCAGGGTGGCGCGCCGGTGGCGGAGTTCGTGTCGCTCGAGCCCGGTGAGCGGGCGCTCGCGCTGACCACGATGGATCCCGACTCGATCGGTGTCGCGCTGGGTACGGCGGGTGGCGTGGTGAAGCGGGTCGTGCCCGACCACCTGAGCAACCGGGACGCGTGGGAGATCATCCGGCTCAACGACGGCGACGAGGTCGTCGGCGCGGTTGAGCTGACCACCGGCGACGAGGAGCTGTGCTTCATCACGTCCGACGCCCAACTGCTGCACTTCCCTGCCTCGGCGGTGCGTCCACAGGGCCGGACGGCGGGCGGTATGGCCGGTGTCCGGCTGGGCAAGGACGCGAAGGTCGTCTTCTTCGGTGCCGTCGACAGCAGCCGGGAGGCGCAGGTCGTCACCATCGCGGGCTCGTCGTCGGCGCTGCCGGGGACCGAGGTCGGCGCGGTGAAGGTGACGCCGTTCAGCGAGTACCCGGGCAAGGGCCGCGGCACCGGCGGTGTGCGCTGCCAGCGGCTGCTCAAGGGCGAGGACGGGCTGCTGCTCGGGTTCGTCGGTGCGGCGCCGGTCCGGGCGAGCGCGAACAGCGGTGCGCCGGTGGAGCTGCCGCCGATCGACCCGCGGCGCGACGGCTCCGGCGTACCGGTTGCGCAACCTATTGCCGCCTGCGCTCCGGACAGTGTCAGTTACATGGCAGGCTGACGGCATGAAGAGACTGCTCGCGCTGGGCGCGGTGCTGGTACTGGCGCTGGCGGGCTGCAGCGACGACAAGAAGGACGCCGACGGCGGCGACGGCCGGTCCGCCGACGATCCGGTCGCGCTGCTGACGGCTGCCAAGAAGACCATCGACGAAGCGGCCAGCGTGCACATCGTGCTGACCGGCCGCGACCTTCCGGAGAACGCGCAGACCCTCAACAGCGGTGACGGTGTGGCGACGCACGCGCCGGCGTTCAAGGGCAAGCTGACCGTACGGATGGCCGGCTCGCCGGTCGACGCCGAGGTGGTCGCGGTTAGCAGCAAGGTCTACGTCAAGCTGCCGTTCACGACGAAGTTCGCCGAGCTGCCGCCCGAGCAGTTGACCGCGCTCGGCGCGCCGGACCCGGCGATCCTGCTGGACCCGAACAAGGGCCTGACCTCGGTGCTGCCGACGCTGAAGGACCCGAAGATCAAGGGCGAGACCCGAGACGGCGCGAAGGTGCTGACCGAGATCACCGGCGCGGTCCAGGGCAAGTCGCTGCAGGGCATCTTCCCGAAAGCGCCGGCCGACCAGGACTTCCCGAGCACGTTCAAGATCGACAAGGACGCCAAGCAGTTGGTGTCGGCAACGATCACCGGCCCGTTCTACGACGGCGCCACCAGCAGCTACGACGTGACCCTGGACAGGTACGGCGAACAGGTCGAGATCACCAAGCCGTGAGCGAGGAGCCGACTGTCAGCCAGCGGTCCGGTGCGGCCGCCCCCTCGCCGGTGAGCAGTCCTCGGGTCCGACTCACGCTCGCCTCGATCGCGGTGGCGTTCGCGGCCGCGGACACCTATGTCGTCGTCCTGGCGTTGCCGGACATGATGGCCGGCGTCGGGCTGTCCGCGGACGAGTTGCAGCGGGCGGCGCCGATCATCTCCGGGTTCCTGCTCGGCTACATCGCCGTACTGCCGCTGATCGGGCGGATCGCCGATGTCGTCGGGCGTACGCCAGTCCTGATCGGGGCGCTGGTGTTGTTCGCGGTGGGGTCGCTGATCACGGCCGGGGCGTATGACCTGTCCCTGGTGGTGACCGGTCGGTTCCTCCAAGGCGTCGGCGGTGGTGGGCTGGTGCCGGCCACGTTGGCACTGGTCGCCGACCTGTGGCCGGCCGGCCGGCGTGGACTACCTCTCGGTGTGGTGGGTGCCGTCCAGGAGCTCGGGTCGGTGCTGGGCCCGTTGCTGGGTGCGCTTGTGCTGGCGGTGGCCGACTGGCGGTACATCTTCTGGCTGAATCTCGTCGTCGCACTCGTGCTCGCGGTGCTGCTGCGCGGTCTACGCCCACCCCCGCTCTCAGCCGCGGTCGGCTTCATCGCCTGCGTGGCTCTCGGCCTCACTCTCACCGCACCCGAACGGCTGGCGAACGGTGTCACGCTGGGCATTCCCTTCATACCGTTCTCCGGCGATTCGCGCCTGCTGACACCGATCGGCGTCGTCACCGCTTTCCTGCTGCTGCTCTGGATCGCACTCCTGCTGCGGAAGAGCCGCCTGCGCGAGCTGGTTGGTCAGGTCGACGTCTTCGGCGCTGTACTACTCGGGGTCGCCCTTGCCGGGGTGGTGCTCGCGTTCGCCACCGCGGATCCCGAGCGGGAGTTGATGGCGCCGGCCGGGCCGTGGTTGCTGGTCGGAGCGGCGGTGTTCGCCGTGGCCTTCGCGATCTGGCAGCGGCGTACGTCGCGGGCGATCGTGCCGCACGGTTTACTCGGCGCACGGCCGGCCTGGGGATCGCTGGTGGTCAGCTTCCTTGTCGGCTGCGCGCTCATCGCGGCGCTGGTCGACGTACCGGTGTTCGCGCGGACCACCCAGGGCGGCGGGCAGTTGGCGGCAGCGCTGGTGTTGCTGCGGTTCCTGATCGCGTTGCCGGTCGGTGCGGTCGTCGGCGGCTGGCTGACCCGGCGCTACGGGCTCGGGCTCATCACCGGGGCCGGGCTCGCGCTGGCCGGGGTGATGTTCGTGGTGATGACATTCTGGGGGCGGGACGCGCTCGATCACTGGCCGGCGACCGTCGTACTGCTGCTGTGCGGGTTCGGGTTCGGCCTGGCGTTGTCGCCGGTGAACACGGCCATGCTCGGTGCCACTCCCCCGGACAGCCACGGCCTGGTCAGCGCGTTGGTCGTGGTCGCCCGGATGGTCGGCATGCTCGTCGGCGTGTCGGCGCTCACCGCGATCGGCCTGCGGCGGTACTTCGCGATCGTCGAGGACATCCCGTCACCGAACGAGTTGTGCCCGTCCGCGCCGGGTTCGTGCCGGCCGTTCGTCGACGCGCTCCGCGACGCGGCCATTTCACAAGTTCACGCGATCTTCGCCGGGGCGGCCGGCTGCGCGTTTCTGGCCGCCGTCCTGGCCGTCCTGCTGCTCGGCCGACGTGGCGTTGTGCACAGATGATGGTCACCGTGCCGGATGCCGGTCCCGGCTGTCGTACCGTGATGCCGTGACCGCACGACTCGACGCGCCCGGCCGGCCAGGCCTGTGCTCGACCTTCTGCCGCGAGCTGCGCGAGCCGCTCGCCGGTACGGCGGTCGTCGCCGACGGCTGGGTCCTGGTCGAGCAATCCGGACCGTGGGGCGCCAAGGCGCCGACACAGAGTCATCTCGATCCGGACTTCGGCGGCGCCATCGACGAGGCGTGCAAGAAGGCGGACGTCCGGTTCGGGCTGATCCGCTCCCCCGGCCGGCATCCGGACGCGGTCGAACGGTCCCACCAGGTGTACGTCGCCTCGACCGCGCCGGGCCGGACCTGGCTGCTCGGTGGTGTGGTCGCCGACCCGCTGGAGCTCAACGACCTCGATCTCGAAGCGGTCGGCCGAGGTGATCGAGACGCCGTGGTCGATTCGCTGTCCGCGCTGAGTGCCGTGGACGAGCCGGTCATGCTGGTGTGCACGAACGGGAAGCGCGACGAGTGCTGCGCGCTCCTCGGGCGGCCGCTCGTCGCCGCGCTCTCGGCGGTCGCGCCAGGCCGGGTCTGGGAGGCGAACCACCTCGGCGGGCACCGGTTCGCGCCGACCGCGACACTGCTGCCCGCCGGCACGATGCACGGTCAGCTCTCGGTCAAGACCGCGGTCGCGGTGCTCGAGGCCGGTGCTCGTGGTGAGACAGTGCTGACCGGGCTGCGCGGCCGGTCGACCTGGACCAAACGCGGTCAGGCCGCGGAGATCGCCGTACGTCAGCTCATCGGTGAGCTCGCGCTGGATGCCCTCAGAGTCGTGGGCGAAGACCTTGGCACCGTGACCGTCGCACACCGCGACGGCCGGTGCTGGAACGTACCGGTCACCAGCGCACCCGCCGATCCACCCCGTCCGGAATCCTGTGGAAAGGAGCCGTTCGCCATGTCGATCCTGCATGCCGGAACACCTGTGCCGGGTGATGTCCGATGACCACTGGATTCGAGGACCTGCTCGCCGCCAACGCCGACTACGCCGCCGACTTCGCGTACGGCGGATTCGACGGGATCGCGCACGCCGGCGTCGGTGTCGTCACCTGTATGGACTCGCGCATCCCGCCGCTGGAGATGCTCGGGCTCAAGCCGGGTGACGCGAAAGTCCTGCGGAGCGCGGGCAGCCGGGTCACCGAGGTGACGATGACCGGGCTGGTGCTCGGGGTTCAACTGCTCGGCGTCCGCCGGATCATGATCATTCCGCACACCCGCTGCGCGATGGCCGCGATGTCCGAGGATGAGCTGCGCGCCAAGGTCGCGGCCGCGGCGGGGAAACCGGCCGGTTACCTGCCGATCCACGTCATCCCCGACCAGCTCGAAGCGCTCCGGCACGACGTCGCCGCCGTCCGCGACCACCCGCTGATCGGCGACGACATCCTGGTCGGCGGCTTCATGTACGACGTGGACACCGGCCGCCTCGCCCAGGTCGACTGACACCTCCGCCGAGCCGACCGGGTCGTCCCCGCCCCGAAGGTGGCTGCGGGGACGACCCGTGCGTCAGAGTTCGTCGACGACCTCGATCTCGTCGACCGCGGCGGTGCCTTCCCGGACGAGTGCGAAGGCGGCTTTCACCTCCGGCAGGTTCGGTGCCAGCTCGCGGACGGACTTCAGCGTGGCCGGGGAGTCCCAGCGCCACACACCGACCCACTGGCCGTCCGCCAGCCGGCCGAGGCGTGCCTCGGTCAGGCCAGGTGTCGCGGCCCGGACGGCCTCGACCAGTGCGGTGTGACGATCCCGGACCTCGGTCGCCTCGACGGGGTCCACGGCCTCGAAGCGGGTGACTGCGATCAGCGACATGACTAGCGCCTTTCTCTAGAGTTGACTTATAGCGAATGAATCTAGAGATAGGCTCTAGTCATGACCGTTGTCAAGCGACCCAACAAGCGCGCGGAGAAGGCACAGGAGACCCGGCGTCGGATCGTCCAGGCCGCGACAGACCTGTTCGTCGAGGCCGGGTACGGCGCGACCAACCTGCAGGACGTGGCCGATCGGGCCGGTGTCGCCGTACAGACGATCTACTTCGTCTTCGGCAACAAACGCGCGTTGCTCAAGGAACTCGTCGACGTCACCATCGCCGGCGACACGGAGCCGGTCGCCACGATGGACCGCCCGTGGTTCACCGAGGCCGTGGCCGCACCCACAGCCGGGGAGATGCTGACCGCCTATGTCCCCGGGTCGAGCGCCGTACTGGCCAGGGTCGCGCCGATCATGCGGGTCCTGGAGGCCGCCGTCGCCAACGACCCAGAGGTCGCCACCCTCTGGCCGCAGGACGAGGACATGCGGTACGTCGTCCAACGCGCAGCCGCCGATGCACTCGTCGCCAAACCAGACGCCCGCAAAGGCCTGACCGCCGACGAGGCGGCCGACGTGCTGTACGGGATCCTCAGCCCGGAGCTCTACCTACTCTTCGTCCGCGACCGCAACTGGCCCCACGGCAACTGGGTGCAGTGGGCAACAAGAACCCTCCACACTCAGCTCTGCGACTGACATGGCTCGGTAATCCTTCACAAGGAGATGAGTCTGCTCGATCTGTCGCGCTGGGAGATCCTGATCACCGTGACCTCGACCGAACGTCGGCCAGACATGGCGGTGGCCGGCAGGACACGGGGTCCTGCCGGCCACTCGAGCAACTCCCCGACGGGAGTGCAGGGAGCTGCTCGGCTCAGATGGTCAGTTCCTCAGGCCGATGTTGACGTAGTAGGACTGACCGTCATCGAGGGTGACACCGATGCGGTAGTAGCTGCCTCCGGTGTTCGGCGTCTTCCAGTTGTAGATGTACTGCTGTGCGGATGAGTCGTACCGGTAGGTGCTGCCACTATCCGCCGACGCCGTGTACAGGCTCTCGTCCACCGGCAGGCTCATCGCGCTGCCCTTGACGGGCGTCAGCCAAACCGGTGTGGCGTTCGTCTGCACTACAGTCCCGTTGGACTTCTTGAGCTGGAGCTTCACCGGAACGGTGCTGCCGGCCTTGAACACGCTGGTCGAGCTGCCGACCTGGTGCGCGGTGTCGTTGATCGGCTGCAGGAACCCGTCGAACCGGTAGACCACCTTGTAGGTGCCTGTCGCCGTGTTCGTGTTACCGGCGTTGTCGACGGCCGTGGCGGTGTAGGTGAATGTGCCTACCCCGTTCGGCGTGCCACCGGTCACCGTGACAGTGCAGGATGCGGCCAACCCGGAGAAGCTGTCGCTCGCCGTGCAGGTGGCGGCCGGGACGGCACCCAGCGTGTAGAACCCGTTCGCCACGTTGACGCTGGTGATCGTCGGCAGTTCCCTGTCGATCTTGATCCCCGACACCGTCGCGGTCGCGGTGTTGCCGGCGTTGTCGGTCGCCGTACCGCTGGCCGAGTTGGTGCCGTTGTCGTTCAGCGTCACGTCGTCGGGGCAGATGGCGATCCCGGAGAGCGCGTCGGCGCAGGTGAAGTGGACCTTCACCGGTCCGACGTACCAGCCGTTGCTGCCCATGTCGCCGCTGACGATCGCTCCAGTGATGCTCGGAGCGGTCTTGTCGAGCTTGACGGTGACCGAGTCCTTGCCGACGTTGCCGGCGGTGTCGGTCGCTGAACCCTCGACGACCTGGCCCGTGGTCTCGGTAGAGACGGTGACCGGCTCGGTCACGTTGGCCACATCAGATCCGGCGTCATCGTCCTTCGCGGTGAACGTCACGGTGGTATTGCTCTTGTTCCAGCCGTTCGCGTTCGCCGCCGGGCTGAGCGTGTGGGTCACCGTGGGGGCGATGTTGTCCCACTTCAGAGCCACAGCGCTCGCCGTTTCGACGTTGCCGGCCTTGTCGACCGACCAGTAGGTCACGGTGCCCTCGCCGCTGCCGTTGAGCGGGACGGTGACCGTCTTGGTGGAACCCGCGGCCACCTGCTCGGCGCCGCCGTCCACCTTGTAGTGGATCTCCTTCACCCCAGCCAGAGCGGCCTGGTCGGTCGCGGTTAGTACGACGTCAGCGGTGTCGCCGGTGCACCAACCGTTGAGCTTGGTGCACTGGTTGTTCGCGGTCGTGCTCGGGGCACTTCCGTCGATGTTGATACCGCCAACCGTCGTGCCGGCGCTGTCGTTGCCGGCGTTGTCGGTGGCCGGGTCGCTGGAGACGCTCTGGTTAGCGCCGTTACCCGCGACCACCTTGCTGGTCGGGCAGGCCGCCACCCCGGACAGGTTGTCGGTGCACTTGAAGTCCACCTTGACCTGGTCGCGGTACCAGCCGTCCTCGTTCGGGTTGGTGGTCGGAGCCCCGGTGACGACCGGCGCGGTGCGGTCGATCTTGACCCCACTCACCGAAGCGGTCGTCTCGTTGCCGGCCTTGTCGGAGATGCTCGCCGTAGCGCCGAGGTTGTCGCCCTCGCCGGTGATGGTGCTGTTGTTCGGCTGGGTCGCCGGGTCGATGCTCGACAGACCGTCCGTGCCGTTCCACTTGATTTGGACGTCGCCCTTGTACCAGCCGCCCGCGTTCGGGGTGGTGGTGGCCACACCGGTCAAGCCGGGCGCGGTCTTGTCGATGTTGATCTTGTCGACCGTCGCCGAGCTCTTGTTCCCCGCAACGTCCTGAGCGTCTCCCACGACCTTCTGACCGGCGCCCTCATTGCTGACGATGGTCCTGGGGCTACAGCCGGCGATGTCGGAGTCGGAGTCGCGGCAGATGAACGTGACATCGACGTTGGTGTTGTTCCAGCCGTGCTTGTTCGCGTCCGGCGTACGGGCGCCTTCGATGCCCGGGGCAACCGTGTCCACCGACAGCGTGATGCCGTTGCTGCCTGCGTTCTCGACGTTGCCGGCGACATCCACACTCCAGTAGGTGATGGTGTGCGTGCCCACGGTGTCGAAGTTGAAGGCGCGGTCGTACAGCTGCGCCTCACCGTCGTCGACCCTGTAGTAGGTGCCGGCGACGCCAGAGACCTGGTCGTGCCCCGTCAACGTGACCAGGACGGCCTCGGCGTACCAACCGCTCTCCGGCTGCTCGGCTACAACGGCACTCGTCGTCGGCCGGGTCTGGTCGATCTTGATGCCGCTCACGGTCGTCGTGGCCGAGTTGCCGGCCTTGTCGGTCGCCGTACCGCTGGCCGAGTTGGTGCCGTTGTCGGTCAGCGTCACATCGTCGGTGCAGGTCACGAGCCCGGACAGGTTGTCGTTGCAGGTGAAGTGCACCTTCACCGGTCCGACGTACCAGCCGTTGTTGCCCGTGGTGCCGCTGACGATCGCTCCAGTGATGCTCGGAGCGGTCTTGTCCAGCTTGACGGTCACCTTGTCGGTGCCGACGTTGCCGGCAGTGTCGGTCGCCGAGCCGTCGACGTCCTGGCCGGCGGTCTCGGTGTCGACGGTGACCGGCTTGGTCACAGTTGCCACGCCGGATCCCTTGTCGTCGTCCGTGGCGTTGAACGTCACCGTGGTGTCGCTCTTGTTCCAGCCGTCGGCGTTCGGTGTCGGGGCAACCGTGTGGGTCACCGTCGGGGCGATGTTGTCCCACTTCAGTGCGACGGAGTTCTGCGCCTCGACGTTGCCGGCCTTGTCGACCGACCAGTAGGTGACGGCGGCCTTGCCACTGCCGTCGAGCGGGACGGTGACGGTCTTGGTGGCGCCTGCGGCCACCTGCTCGTCGCCGCCGTCCACCTTGTAGTGGACCTCCTTGACACCCGACAGACCGGCTTGGTCGGTCGCGGTGAGTACGACGTCAGCGGTCGCGCCGGTGCACCAGTCGTTGACCGCGGTGCACTTGTTGTTGGCGACGGTGCTGGGCGCCTTGCTGTCGATGTTGATTCCGCCGACGGTCTTGCCGGCGCTGTCGTTGCCTGCCACGTCGGTGGCCGGGTCGCTGGTGACGCTCTGGTTCGCGCCGTCAGTGCTGATCGACTTGCTGGTCGGGCAGACCGCCACACCGGACAGGTTGTCGGCGCACTTGAAGTCGACCACGACCTGGCCGCGGTACCAGCCATCCCCGTTCGGGTTGGTGGTCGGAGCCCCGGTCACGACTGGAGCGGTGCGGTCGATCTTGACCTCGGAGACCGATCCGGTCCCCTTGTTGCCAGCCTTGTCGGAGATTTCCGCCGAGGCGCCGAGGTTGTTGCCTTCGCCAACGACCGTGCTGTCGTCGGGCTGGGTCAGCGGGTCGATGCCGGCAAGAGTGTCGGTCCCGGTCCAGTGGACCTTGACGTCGCTCTTGTACCAGCCGGCGCCGTTGGCCGGCGTGGTGGGCGCACCGGTCAGGCTGGGTGCGGTCTTGTCGATGTCGATGTTGTCGACGGTGGCCGAGTTCGTGTTGCCGGCCACGTCCTGAGTGGTGCCGACGACCTTCTGGCCCGCACCCTCGTCGCTGACCTTGGCGTTCGGACCACAATCGACTGCTGCGAGGCCCGAGCCGGCGTCGGTGCAGGTGAACGACACGTTGACGTCGGTGTTGGTCCAGCCATACGTGTTCGCAGCGGGCGTACGGCTGCCGGTGATGACCGGCGGCACGGTGTCGACCTTTACCTCGGTCGTCTTCTTTGCCTCGGCGTTGCCGGCGAGGTCGACGCTCCAGTAGGTGATGGTGTGGTTGCCAGTCGACAGGTCCGCCGTGAACTGCTCGCCGTACGTCTGCTGGTCGCCGCCGTCGATCTGGTAGTACGTCGCGCCGATGCCGGACTCGGCGTCGGTGGCCTTGAAGGCGACCGGGATGCCGCTGGTGACGAACCAGCCGCTGGCAGGCGAGATCGGGTTGATCACCGCGGTCGACGGGGCGATGCCGTCGATCTTCAGCGTGATGCTGTTGCCGGCCGCGTTCTCGGTGTTGCCGGCAGCGTCCTTGCTCCAGTAGCTGATGGTGTGCTCGCCCTTGGTGGCGAAGTCGAACTCACCGTCGTACAGCTTCACCTCGCCGTTGTCGACGCGGTAGTAGGTGGCGCCGATGCCGGACAGCGTGTCGTGACCGGTCAGCTTGACCTTGACGGCGTCGGCGTACCAACCGCTCTCGAGCGGGGCAGGTACGGCGACCGTCGTGCTCGGCGCGGTGCGGTCGATCTTGATGCCGCTCACGGTCTTCGTCGCCGTGTTGCCGGCCTTGTCGGTGCAGGTTGCGGTCGAGGAAAGGTTCGAGCCCTCACCGGTGACTGCGTCGTCCTTCGGCGCGACGGCGACACCCGAACGGGCGTCGGTGCAGGACCAGGTGACGACAACATCATCAGTGTGCCAACCGGTCGAGAAAGAGCCGTTGAGGACCGGCGCGGTCTTGTCGACGTTGATCCCAGTCACCTGGGCCGTCGCTACGTTGCCGGCGGCATCGGTCGCTGAGCCACTGGCCGACTGGTCAGTGCCCTCGCCGAGGACCTTCGGAGGGGAGACATTCGCTACGCCGGACAGGGAGTCGCCCGCCGTGAAGCTCACGGTGACATCGTCGTTGTACCAGCCGGCCGCGTTCGCGGCCCGGTCTGGCGCGGCGGTGATCGTCGGCATGGTCTTGTCGATGCTGACCGCCGCGGTGTTGCTGGCCGAGTTGCCGGCGTTGTCCGTGGCCGAGCCAGTGACCTGCTGGGCAGCGCCCTCGGTCGACTTGGTGACCGGCGCGGAGCAGGTCGCGACGCCGGAGCCGGTGTCGGCGCAGTCGAACGTGACCGTCACGTTCTGATTGGTCCACGCGCCGTCGGAGTAGCTCAGCGGCGTGAACGAGTGGCCGATCGTCGGGGCGGTCTTGTCGATCTTGACGTGCGCGGTACGGGCCGCCTCGGTGTTGCCGGCCTTGTCCGTGCTGAAGAAGGTGACGGTGTGATCGCCCTCGCTCGACAGCGTGAAGCTGGTGCCGGTCTGCGTCGCACCGCCGTCGACGGCGTACGACGTCGAGCCGACGCCGGAGAGGTTGTCGCTCGGCGACAGGCTGACTGTGACGTCGCCGTTGGTCCAGTTGTTCGACGTACCGCTGATGCCGGTGGTCGGCGCGGCCCGGTCAATGTTGACCGCGGCGCTGTCAGCTGTGGTGGTGTTGCCGGCCTTGTCACTCACCGAAGTGATGTCCTTGAGGCCGGAGCCTTCACCGGTGATTGTGCTGTTCGCCGGCGTGCCGTTCGCCAGGCCGGACAGCGAGTCCGCCGCGGTCCACGCGATGGCGACGTCGCCGTTGTACCAGCCGAAGCTGTTGGCCGCCGTCGTCGGGGCACCGCTCAGGCTGGGTGCGGTCTTGTCGATGTTGATGCCGGTGACTCCGCCGCTGGCCGCGTTGTCCGCGTTGTCCACCGCGGATCCGTTCACCGACTGGTTCGCGCCCTGCGTGGAAACGACGACAGTGCCGCCGCCAGTGCAGCTCTTGATGCCTGACAGCGGGTCGGAGCAGGCGAGCGTGACCGTGACGTCGGAGTTGTTCCAGCCCGCCACGTTGGGCCCTGGCGTACGGATGCTGCTGATCGTTGGGTTGGTCTTGTCGAGCTTGACCAGCACTGAGCCGCTGCCGGTGTTTCCCAGCCTGTCGGTCGCTGTCGCCGTCTTGGTGAGGCCGCCAGTGTCGATGCTCACCGTGTCGGCCGCCGGAGTCGGGCCAGACCCGACGCCCGAACCGGAATCAGATGCTGACCAGGAAATGCCGACGTTGCTCTTGTTCCAGCCTGCCGCGTTGGGCGCAGGCGCCAAGGCTCCCGTCACGACCGGGCCGGTGTTGTCGAGGGTGTATGACGCCTGTAACGATGCCGACGAGCCGGTGCACTTGTCATTGGTGTTGAAGCTCGGCGAGGCGGTCGCGGTCACGGCCTGGGCTCCGTCTCCGGCGCCCGCGGTGGTGGCGAACGTCCAGGTCGACTTCGCGGTCGACGACTGCTGGTGGGCGATCAAGGCGCCGGCGACGTCGACACACTTCGTGTCGCTGCTGGTGTTAATCGTCAGCGTCGGCGTGGCGTTCTGTTTTGCGTACAGGGTGCCACCGGACGTGACGGTACCAGCGCCGCCGGTGAAGGTGGCGCTGGTGACGGTGGATGCCTGCGCGGGGAGCACAAGGCTGGTGCCGATGAGGGCGGCGATCGGAATGATGGTGGCGCCCGTTAGGACGCGATGCCTGCGACGGCGCGCAGGCGGCAACAACTTGTCGGACATTGCGGCTCCCGTTTGGTCGTGCGGGTGCCGGTTTCGCCACTGCTCCCTGCCAAGGCCCCGTATGGCGACCAAACCCCTTGGCAGATCAACGCTCACCCCGTGACGATTACATTTAGTAACCGTGAATCCAAAGAGTGCCCTACAAAGTCACTCTCTGTCTATAGGACTAAAGTCCCTAATATTCTGCGGAGCCACAACCCGGTCGGGCGCAGCCAGGAGTTGCCCCGGTGGTGCACCGCCTCGGACTCGCACTAGGACGAGTCGCTGACCCGGCTGCCGCGACAACAACCGCTCACGAGATCGCCAACGTGTCGAACCGCGGCGGTGATCGTCGCAGTCAATCCCGCGTCGCGGCCCCGCCGCGGTCGGCATCCTGCCTCAACTCGGTTGAGGTCAAGGGCGGCGGACCGGGCGAGGCCGTGACCTGGATCTGGCCGACTGCTCGGGTCACTGCTGCAGGATCACCTTGCCGGTGTCGAGTTCGTAGTACGCGCCGACGAGTTTGAGCTTGCCGGCCTTCTCGAGTGGGCCGATGACCGGGGACTGGCGGAGCTTGGCCAGGGTCAGGTCGACGTTGGCGTGGATGGCGTTGGTGAGGCGGTCGCCAGGCTTCCCGGCGACTTGGCGGACCGCCGGAGCGAGGGTCTCGACGAGGTAGCCCAGCTCGCCTGCTTCGGCAGTGCGCTGACCGGCGTCGAGCGCCTTGATGGTGGCGGTGAGGGCGCCGCAACGCTGGTGACCGAGGACCATCAGGAGCGGCGTGTGCAATTCGGCGACACCGAACTCCAGGCTCCCGATCACCGAGTGGTCGAGCGCTTCGCCGGCACTGCGTACGACGACCAGGTCGCCGAGCCCCTGGTCGAAGACGAGCTCGATCGGCACCCGGGAGTCCACACAGCCGATCACGGTGGCGAACGGCTCCTGTCCCTTGCTCACCGCAACCCGGCGGGCGATTCCCTCGTCGAGGTTCTCGTCCCGGTCGGCGACGAAGCGGGCGTTGCCGGCCAGCAGCCGCTGCAGTGCTTGGTTGCCGTCCGCAACAGGTGGCGGCGACGGCGGATGGGTGCCGCCCATCGTCTGCGCGCCGATCGTCTGGGCGCCGGTCGTCTGGGCGCCGATCGTCTGGGCGCCGGTCGTCTGGCCGCCGGTCGACGATCCCCCCGAGGTGGGCGTCGTACCGTCGGTGGCGCAGGCGGTGAGGGCGGTGCCGCAGGCTCCGGCGGCGAGAGTAGTCTGCAGGGCGGTCGTCAGGAACCGGCGCCGCGAGGTGACGGGCGCGGCCGCGGCTGACCGCCGACGAGATGTGATGCTCACTGATGCTCCTTGGTCAGGCGGCGAGGGCGATCGCCGCCTTCTGAAGGTAACCCCTTGCATACTGTCTGCAATACCCGGGGTTGTTCGGAATGTCTCGGAGGACGCACTGGGATCTGATAGACAGCCCTTATGAGACTCCGCCCCAGCTCGTTCTCACGCTCCCTGCTCATCGGTGCCATCGCCCTGACAACCGCCCTGACCGGCGCTCCCTCGGTCCACGCGGCCCCCACGACCGGCTGCCTGGACACCGGCGTCAAAGGCACCGTCGAGGAGCAACGCCTCGACAACGGCATCGCGGGCGGTCCGTCGGTGCCGGCCGAGATCCTGCGCCGCTCCGGCTTCGACCGGCAGGTCGCACTGTTTGCCCGCCTGCTGTGTTCCGCGCCGAATCCGCGCGCCGCCGCGGTGCTCGTCCGTGCCCAGGGTGAAGCCCTCTGGCGTACGGCGACCCACCGCGCCCAACACCAACAGACCGCACCCGACGCGCTGCCCGCCACCGACGACCGCGGGCTCTACTGGGCCCGCATCTCGATGGCGCTCGCCCTCAGGCAGTGGCAGCCCGACTTCGACCTCAGTACGGTGGACCGCGCCGGCCTGATGCGGTCACTCGAGTACACCTCCCGCGGTATCACGAGCACCCGGTTCGCCCCCGGCGTGCGGAAGATCCTGGTGACCGGGTTCGACCCGTTCACGCTCGATGCGGACATCCGGATCGGCAACCCATCCGGCGCGAATGCCTTGACTCTCGACGGTCAGCGCTGGGTGGTGAACGGCAGGACGTACGAGATCCAGACCGTCGTCTTCCCGGTCAGGTACACCGACTTCGACGAGAACATGGTCGAGAACGCCCTCGCCCCGCGTTACCGCAGCGGACCACAACGGGCCGATCTGGTCATGACCGCGAGCCAAGGCCGGGTCGGTGTCTTCGACCTGGAGGTGTTCAACGGCCGGCGTCGTTCGGTCAGCTCGATCGGTGACAACAACAATCTGTGGGGCGGTGGGACCACCAGCGCACCGGTCGTCTCCCCCAGCATGCCGCCGGGTCCGGAGTGGCTGACGTCGAGTCTTCCGCTGGCCCGGATGTCGCAGGCCGACGTCGCGCCGTTCCGCATGCGTGTCAATACCAGCGTGCTCGAGATCCCGGCCGGTCAGACTCAGCCGGTTCGCCAGCCGCTCGGTCCGACGCCTGGTTCGATCGCATCCGAAGGAGCCGGCGGCGGCTACCTCTCCAATGAGGTTGCCTACCGCAACACTTTGCAGCGCGACCTGTTCGACCCATCGATGCCGGCCGGTCACCTGCACGTCCCGGTGCTGTCGTTCGACCCGGCCAACAAGACCGCGATCACCGATCCGACCTACGAGTCCAACCGCGAAGCGATAGTCCGGGGCGCCCACGCCAGCCTGCGCGCGGCCCTCAGCTAGCCAGAATCACCGGGAAGGCCTTCAGCACCGAGTCGAAGTGGTGGTCGGCCCGGGGTGTGTCG
This sequence comes from Kribbella sp. NPDC023972, assembly GCF_040639075.1. Classification (NCBI taxonomy): domain Bacteria; kingdom Bacillati; phylum Actinomycetota; class Actinomycetes; order Propionibacteriales; family Kribbellaceae; genus Kribbella; species Kribbella sp. NPDC023972. Next base: position 415,139 of record NZ_JBEZZH010000006.1, read on the forward strand.
ATCTGGTGGTGGTCTCCGATCCGGATCGTGCGCAGGCCGGCGTTGATCCCGCCGGCGACGTCGTACGACGGGTGGTCGCCGACCATCCACCCGTCGTCCAGCGTCGCCCCGGCGTGTTCGGCCGCGATGGCGAAGATCCTGGCATCGGGTTTGCGGACGCCGGCTGCCTGCGAGATGCAGCAGTAGTCGACCGCGTCCGCGATCCCGGTGTGCTCGAGCTTCCCGGTCTGCTGTACGACGTTGCCGTTCGTCACCACAGCGACCCGCCACCCCGCCGTACGCAACGAAGCCAGCCCGTCGAGCACTGCCTGCTCGACCGAGGTGAACGGCGGATGCTCCCGGTCGTAGGCGTGCACCAACTCCTCCACCGACGCCCTTACCCCGAACGCCTCACGAAGCCCCGCGAACAACTGCGCCCGCGGCGTGAACCCCCCGTTGTCATGAGCAACCAACCACTCGACCGCGTCCTCCCCCAGCGCGGTCCGGTCCGTCCACCACCGCGCCCACTCCACAAACGCCCCATCCCGATCAATGAGCGTGTTGTCGAGATCAAAACAGGCCAGCCGAGAAGTCATAGACCGAATCATCGCCGATCCACCCCCACAGCCGTAGGCAGGGCAGGAGCCAACTGAGATCAATTCGTGACTGGATGCCGAGACACTGTCCGCTACGCTCCTCACGTTGCGTAGGGGTGCGCAACGCAGTTTAGGGGGATCAGATGAGTCACCAGCCCGTATTCGACAAGCAGGAGCAGCTCGACAAGGTTGCGGCAGGCCTGCTCAGCAACGAAAGCGTTCTCGCCGTCTACGACGGCATCGGCGTAGGGACCGGCTTCATCGGGTTGACCGACCGGCGAGTCATCATCCAGGACAACTCGTTCGTGGGAAAGAAGACAGCGCTCACCAGCATTCCCTACCGCAAGGTGCAGTCCGTGTCCTATCTGTCCGACAAATCGATGTTCGGAAAGTTCGCCTCGACCAGCACAATCGCGATTCAAGCTGGCGGATCCACGTACGAGGTGCAGTTCCGCGGCGTCGAGAAGGCAGCTCATGCCCACAACATCATCCTGTGGAACATGATGCAGTAAACGTCGTACTGCAACCGACCTCAAGCGGAACCAGCCTGCCGAGTGCCCGGCACAGCGCATGCGAGTGATTGGTTCAGGGGGAAGCAATGAGGAGACTTGTCTTCCTGGCTACCGGCCTGCTGGCACTGACGGCCTGCGAGGGTTCGGCGGGCACAGAAGACTCTCCTGGCGCTCAGGAGACCACGAGCAGTTCAGTTGCGCCGAAGCCGCCGGACGACGCCATGCACATCGGAGATGCTTACACCGGCAAAATCTCCAAAGCAGTCTGGAGCTCGGGTTCTCCAACTGGGGAGTGAGGATGCCAAGGGCAACCTCATCGAGGCCAGGGGGTACGACTTCCTCAAGCCGACGTACCCCAACGGCCAGACGTACAAGAACGGTCAGTGCGTGACTGGGTGGATGTTCGCCGAGATACCCAATGACAGCGACAGGATCACGAAGCTTGTCTAGGACAACCCTGACGGCTATTACGCCGAATGGGACATCAAGCAGAAGTAACCCGAGAAGTGCCGGCGGTCAGGTGAATCCCACCACCGGCTCTTCCGCGGTCTGATCATCGCGACGTCGAGGACATCAAACGTCGATGCGGTTTTCGTCCAGTTCGTAGGCGCCTTGGACCAGGAACTCTTTGCGGGGGGCTACGTCGTTGCCCATCAGGAGGTCGAAGACTTGGGCGGCGGCTTCGCCGTCGTCGACGGTGATGCGGCGCAGGGTGCGGTGCCGGGGATCCATGGTGGTCTCCGCCAGCTGGTCGGCGTCCATCTCGCCGAGGCCCTTGTAGCGCTGCGGCGGCTCCTTCCAGCGGACGCCCTTCTTCATCAGCTCGGCCGTCTTCCGCTGGTACTCGGCGTCGCTGTAGGTGTAGAGGTACTTCTCCTGGCCCTTCTTCGGGTTCGTCAGCTCGAACCGGTGCAGCGGCGGTACGGCGGTGTAGACCCGACCGGCGTCGACCAGCGGCCGCATGTACCGGAAGAACAGCGTCGCCAGCAGGCAACGGATGTGCGCGCCGTCGGAGTCGGCGTCGGCCATGAAGATGATCTTGCCGTAGCGGACCTGCTCGAGGTCGAAACTGCGGCCCGACCCGGCGCCGACCACCTGGATGATCGAGGCGCACTCGGCGTTCTTCAGCATGTCGCCGACCGAGGCCTTCTGCACGTTCAGGATCTTGCCCCGGATCGGCAGCAGCGCCTGGAACTCCGAGCTCCGGGCGAGCTTCGCCGTACCGAGGGCCGAATCACCCTCGACGATGAACAGCTCGGAGCGGTCCACGTCGTTGCTGCGGCAGTCGGCCAGCTTGGCCGGCAAGGCCGACGACTCCAGTGCGGTCTTGCGCCGCTGCAGCTCGCGGTGCTGACGCGCGGCCACCCGGGTCCGGGAGGCGGCTACGACCTTCTCCAGCACGGCGCGGGCCTGCGCCTTGTGCTCGCGTTTGTTCGAGGTGAGGAACGCCTCCAGCTCGCCCTGCACGACCTTCGCGACGATGCGCGAGGCGGCCGGCGTGCCGAGCACCTCCTTGGTCTGGCCGTCGAACTGCGGCTCGGCCAGCCGGACCGTCACCACAGCGGTCAGACCTTCCAGGACGTCGTCCTTGATGATCTCCTCGCCGCTCTTCAGCAGCCGGGTGCCGTCCAGCGCGTTGGCGAAGCTCTTCGACAGTGCGCGCTCGAAGCCGGCCACGTGGGTGCCGCCCTTCGGCGTGGCCACGATGTTCACGAACGAGCGGACCTCGGTCTCGTACCCGTCGCCCCAGCGGACCGCGATGTCGACCTCCAGCTCGCGGTCGACGTCGGTCGGCGTCATGTGCCCGGCGTCGTCCAGCATCGGCACGGTCTCGGTGAAGTTGCCGGTGCCGGCCAGCCGGATGACCTCGGTCACCTTCTGGTCGGTGGCCAGGAACTCGCAGAACTCGCTGATCCCGCCGTCGTGCTTGAACGACTCCTCGGTGACCTCGTCGCCGCGCTCGTCCCGGATCACCAGCTCGAGGCCCGGCACCAGGAACGACGTCTGCCGTGCCCGGGTGACCAGCTCGTCGTAGTTGAACGCCGCGTCCCGGGTGAAGATCTGCCGGTCCGCCCAGTACCGGATCCGGGTGCCGGTCACGCCCTTCTTCGCCCGGCCGGCCTTGCGCAGGCCCTTCGCCGGGGTGAAGGTCGCGTTCGCGCCCTCGCCGTCGAACTCACCGGCGACGCCGCGCCGGAACGAAGTGGTCCAGACCACCCCGCCGCGGTCGACCTCGACGTCCAGTCGCGCGGACAGCGCGTTCACCACCGAGGCGCCGACACCGTGCAGACCGCCGGACGCGTTGTACGAGCCGCCGCCGAACTTGCCGCCGGCGTGCAGCTTGGTGAACACCACCTCGACACCGCTCAGCTTGGTCTTCGGCTCGATGTCGACCGGGATGCCGCGGGCACGGTCCCGCACCTCGACCGAGCCGTCCTTGTGCAGGACGACGTCGATCCGGTCACCGTGCCCGGCGAGGGCCTCATCGACCGCGTTGTCGATGATCTCCCACAGGCAGTGCATCAGGCCGCGGCTGTCGGTGGACCCGATGTACATCCCCGGTCGCTTGCGGACCGCCTCGAGTCCTTCGAGGACGAGTAGATGGCGGGCGTTGTACGTCGGGTCGAGCTCGGTACTGCGAGGCGTCGGGGCGGCCACTGGGCTCCTTCACTGGTTCACAATCTCCCTGCGCTACGTCCGGCAACCGGCCCGGTCCGAACGCATGTTCACACCCTATGCCGCCGTACCCCCAAAACCTGGCAGGCGGGGCAGTGCCTTTGGCCGGGCCTCCGGCGCCGGCTAGGTCACGGGGCCTCGGCTCCCGGCCTTCCCTCGTCACTCCAGTCGCTTCGCTCCCCCCGCTCCTCAGTCCAGGCCGGGAGGCCCCATGACCGTGTTGAATGCCGCGCTACCGCGCGGCGGGTCATGGGGCCTTGGCTCCCGGCCTTCCCTCGTCGCTCCAGTCGCTTCGCTCCCTCCGCTCCTCAGTCCAGGCCGGGAGGCCCCATGACCTGTACCGCTGAACACAGGTTCGCGGAATCGCCGCGGGGGTACTGCGGAAGCACGCACAACTGAAGAAATAGGTGTTTCGGCAGGTATCGATCTGGACTCGATCTCGAGTGGCGCACGACACTCCGAACTTCAGCACGCTGTGACGATGTCATGGCACACAGTGAGAGAAGACACGCCCGACACTCGTCGGAAACAAGAATTCACCCGCATCCGAAACGATTCGTCGTCAAGATGCGTCATAAGGGAACAGGTGGTTCGTCTCACATATGGACACGCTGGCCCTACCGGGAAGCGATCCGCATGTCAGGATGTTGCTATCTGGTGAGTACGGAACTAGATGAGATGAGGCCTCAAGTGACTACAGCACTCGCCCCGAGTTCGACCCTGTCGGCTGCGGACCGTTGTGACCGCTGCGGCGCGCAGGCCTACGTCCGTGTCACCCTGACCAGCGGTGGGGAGCTGCTCTTCTGCGCCCACCACAGCCGGGAACACGCGGAGAAGCTGCGCAACATCGCGATCACCATCCACGACGAGACGGGCCGCCTGGAGGCCGCCCCGACCGTCGCCGCGGAGGACGATCGGTAAGCCCAAGCTTCACAAACGCGCCAACGAAGGCGCCAAAGTCATAGAGGCTTTGATGGCGGTCACCCCAAGGGTGACCGCCATCCTTCATGCCTCGGGGAAGAAAACTGGGGGGTGCGGTCACCCGAGGGTGACCGCCATCCTTCAGGTGTTCAGACCATGGGTACGTCGGGCGGCGGGCCGTGCCGGCGGAGTTCCTGCCAGGCGCGGGCGAGCCGGGCGACCGCGTCGTCCAGGACCGGCTCCGGATACGCGAACGGCACCCGCAGATGATCATCGTGCCGACCGGTCGGATCCATCGAGCGGCCGGCGACCACCTCGACGCCGTGCCGCAGTGCGACCTGCGCAAACACCCGTGCGTCGGTCTCCGGCAGCCGGATCCACAACGCCGACCCACCCTCGGGCTCCGACCACTCCCACTCCGGCAGTCGCTCGGTCAGCAACTGACCCATCAGCTTCCGCCGCGCCGTCGCGACCCGCGCCCGCGCCGACGTCAGCTCCGTCAACCGCGGCAGCAACCGAGCCGTGAGGGCCTGGTCGATCACCGGGCTGCCGAGATCGGCCAGCGCCTTGTGCCGCGCCAGCCTCTCCGCGAGCGGCCGCGACGCCCGGATCCACCCGATCCGCAGCCCACCCCACACCGCCTTCGACACAGACCCGATTGTCAGCACCTCACCGCCGTCCGGCGCGTACGCCGCCAGCGGCGGCGGGATGGCCGGCCCGGACGGGTCCCAGGCCGAGTACGCGTTGTCCTCCACCACCACGACCCCGTGCTTGGCTGCCAGCTCAGCCACCTGCCGCCGCCGGTTCGCCGACATCAACCGCCCGGTCGGGTTGTGGAACGTCGGCATCACGAACAGCATGGCCGGCTGGTGCTCGGTGAACGCAGCCGTCAGCAGGTCCGGCCGGATCCCGGTGTCATCCAGCGGTACGCCGACCACCCGCCCGCCAGCAGCGCCGAACAGATCGAAGCAGCCGGGCCAACTGGGCTGCTCGATGACCACAGCCGCTCCGGTGCGCAGATACATCTGGGTCACCAACGCAATCGCCTGATGGGCACCAGTGGTGACAACGATCTCGTCGGGTGATGTCGGCAGGCCGGACTCGTCGAAGTGCTCGGCGATCCGCTCCCGCAGCACCTGGAGTCCCCGCGGGTGATACCCGACGTCGTCCAGCAGTGCGGGTAGGTCGCTGGTCGCCAGTTCAATCAGTTCGGCAGCCAGTTCCGGCATCCCGGGATCGACGGCGTACGTGAGCGAGATGACCTCCCCCGGTCCGACCGCGATCCGGTGGAAGAGCGACTCGCCGTACCCGGCCGGCATCCGCTTGTCCGCTCGTGAACGACCCCGGCTCGCCGCGCGGGCGACCGTCGTACCGCTCCCCCGGCGGCTCTCCACCAGTCCACGGGCGCGGAGTTCGTCGTACGCCGCGACGACGGTGGCACGACTGACCGCCAAGGCCTCGGCGAGACGGCGCTCGGCGGGCAGGCGCGCGCCGACCGGAAGCTCGGCCGAGCCGATCAGGGCGGCGATCGCGTCGGCCAGCCGGCGATACAGGCCGCCGCCTCCCCGGCCGGCCAGCCGCCCGCCGATCAGATCCGCCAGCACAGCCGCATCTCCAGAACGGTCCACTTCTCCTCTTATTGGCTCGGGTGGACTGCTTCTCGCGCCGCCAGGCTAGTACCAGAAGGCAGTCCAGTTCGAGAGGGAGAAGTTCGATGGGGATCGCGCAGCTGCTGGGATTCGCCAGTGCGACGGTGGTGCTGGTGGGGATGCCGGGGCCGAACAATCTCTACATCTCGCTCCGCAGTCTCACCCAGGGCCGCCGGGCCGGGGTGGTCTCCGCGCTCGCGATCGAGACCGGCACGCTGGTCTACATCGTCGTCGCGGCGCTGGGCCTGGCGACCGTGGTCAAGGCGTCCCCGGTGATGTTCACCGCCATCACTCTGGTCGGTGCCCTCTACCTGGCCTACCTCGGCGTGAAGATGCTCATGGCACCCGTGACAGAGGCCGCTGGCGATGTCCCGCCCGCGCCCCTCGGACGAGTCTTCCGCGATGGTGTCGTGGTCAACCTGCTCAACCCGAAAGCGGCCCTGTTCTTCCTGGCCTTCCTCCCCCAGTTCACCAGCCGCGGCGCGGGACCCGACCAGTTGCGTACGGAGATGCTGCTGCTCGGCATCGGCGCCCTCGTCATCGGACTCACGCTCGACCTCTGCTACGCCGTCGGCGCCGACGCGATCGGCCGCCGGGTCCGCTCGGTGCGTACGACGAGCCGCACGCGCAACCGGATCGTCGCCGCCGTCTACCTGGCGCTGGCGGCTGCCGCCGTACTCACGGTCTGAAGACAGGTGATACGTGCTGGATACCCTCCGGGGCCTCCAGCACGGTCAGTTTGCCCGAGTCCCAGTGGAGCGACAGCCGGTCGGCGCCCAGGCGGAGGCCGGTCACCTTGAGGGACTCCCACGGCATCGCGTCGGCGGGGTTGAGGACGAGCGTCCCGCCCGGGACGTCCGGTTCGATCCCGAGTGCCGCGACCACGACCGCGATCGCTGAGGCGGCCGCCCAGGCCTGTGGGCGACATGACAACGGGTACGGCGTCGGCGTCGACTCCTCCAGTGTTCCGCGGCCGCCGTACAACTCGGGCAGCCGGTAGCCGAACGCCTCCGCTGCGCGGATCAGGCCGTCGACGTACGACGATGCGCGCAAGGACTGCCCGGTCGCGTACAGGCCTTGGATCGCCATCGCGGTGTCGTGCGGCCAGACGCTGCCGGTGTGGTAACCGAGTGGGTTGAAGCGGGTCATTGCCGTGGACAACGTTCGCAGCCCGAAGCCGCTGTCCAGGTCTTCGCCGCTCAGGACGTCGGCGACCGCCAACTCCTCCTCGGCGTCCAGCAGCCCGGTGCCGAGCAGGTGTCCCATGTTGGACGCCCGGCCCGCGACCGGGTTCTTCTCGCCGTCGAGGGCGATGGCTGGATAGCCGTCGACCCAGAACGCGCTGCGGAACCGCTCCTGCAGGGCGGCCGCCCACTCGCGCCACTCGTCGCCGGACTCGCCGTGGGCCTCGAGCAACTCGGCTCCCTGGACGGCTGCGGCGTACGCGTAGCCCTGGACCTCGCACAACGCGATCGGCGCGGTGGCGATCGTGCCGTCCGGCCACTGCACGGCGTCGACCGAGTCCTTCCAGCCCTGGTTGGCCAGGCCGTGGCCGGACTCGTCGACGTACTCGAGGAAGCCGTCGTCGTCCGGGTCGGCGTACTCCTTCATCCAGGTGAGGGCGCGGCTGAGGTTCGGCAGCAGGTCACGGACTTCGGCGGCGGGCATGCCCCAGCGCCAGGCCTTGTGCAGGGTGGTGATCCAGAGCTGGGTCGCGTCGTGGGTGCCGTAGTACGCGGCCGGAAGGACCAGGCCGCCGCCGTGATCGGCCGCCTCGGCGCGAAGCTCGTGCGGGATCTTGCCAGGTTGCTCGGCCGAGCCTGGGTCGACTTTGGCGCCCTGCCAGGCGGCGAGTGCGCGGAGGGTGCCCGCGGCCAACTCGGGGTCGACCGGGATGAGCATGCCGGACGAGATCAGCGAGTCGCGGCCGAAGAGGGTCAGGTACCACGGCGGTCCGGCGCCGAGGTAACGGTCGTCGCCGGCCGCGAGCTGGAGGCCCTGCACGTCGGCAAGCGATCGGTTGACCCAGCGCTCCACCCGCTTGTCGTCGCAGTAGATGCCGAACTCGTACGGCTGCCGGCGCGCCGGCGGGTCGATGCTGAAGCCGGTCGTCGGCTTCGGGAACTCGGCGGTGACCTGCAGGGTGAGGGTGAACTCCTCGCCCGGCTCGAGCCGCGGTCTCGCGGTCACACCGGGGTCGAGGCGGACCGTCACCCGGGTCCCGGAGTTGTCCCAGTGCAGCCGGGCCGGGCCGTCGTACCCAGGGCTGAGCTCGGGCAGGACCGCCGCCGCTTCGCTGCGTACCGCGGCTGTCCCGGCAAGATCGGTGCCCAGGGCAACATCCAGCCGGCACTCGACCGTCGCGCGTGAGCTGTTGACGAGCCTGATCCGCTCGGTCATGCCGTCTGTGCTGACCTCGCGGGTGCGGTACAGCATCACGGTCGGGTCGTGGCGGTTGGAGTCGCCCAGTCCCTCGACCACGGCGACGTACTCGTGCGTCGCGGCGGTGTGCTCGACCGCGTGGATCGGGACCGGTGGTACGCCGTCGATCGTGACACTCAGCCGGGACAGGATCCGCCGGTCCCGCGCGTACACCCCCTCCGCGCCGGTGCCGGTGAGCTGACCGGAGCGCGGCGAAAGCACCACCCAGGGAGCAGCAAGTGCGGTGACCAGTTCGTGGAGCTGAGGCATAACTCCACCCTAGAGGGCCGGGTTTCAGGCAGAGTGTGTCCAGTGAACAGTGTTGCGACGTTCCTGGTCGGGGTGGCGATCTTCGTCGGGATCCTGGGCATCGTCATCCCGGTGCTGCCCGGCGCGCTCCTGAGCCTGGCGGCGATCCTCGTCTGGGCGCTGGAGGTGCAGAGCGCGACCGGCTGGACCGTGCTGGCCGCCGCGGTCGTCCTGATCGGCGCCAGCCAGGTGGTGAAGTACATCGTCCCGGAGCGACGGCTCCGCGAATCCGGCGTCCCCCGGCGATCCATGTTCGTCGGTGTCCTGCTCGGCATCGTCGGGTTCTTCGTGATCCCGGTGGTCGGCATGTTCGTCGGCTTCCCGCTCGGCGTCTACCTGTCCGAGCGGCAGCGCCTCGGCACGCACGCGGACGCCTGGACGTCGACCAAACACGCGCTCCGGGCCACCGGCCTGTCGATCCTGATCGAGTTCATCGGTACGTCGCTGGCGGCCGCGGTCTGGCTGGTCGCCGTACTGTTCCTCGTCTGAGAGCTGGTCACGCTACGCAGCGCGCCGATTGCCAGCGTTTTCGCAGTGCCGTCCAACGTTCGTGCCAGGTCCGTCGGTCACGGTGGGAAGGACCAGCGCCGGGCACCTGCCCGGCGCGCAACGGAAGGCACGACAGTATGGCGTTGCACCAGAAGCTCATCGACAACCGCTGGCGGGCGGACGGCACGGTCGCCGCGGTGGCGGCGACCACCGTCACCGGCGGCGTCGCGTGGGCGGCCACGGGCGACAACACCCCGGCACCCTCCACCTCGCCGTCACAGCAGACCGCACCCCAGCAGGACAAGGGACCTGGCCCGCGCGGCGCCGGGATGTTCGGTGACGCGTTGCACGGCGAGTTCGTCACCGCGAAGAACGGCGGCGGCTACGAGACCATCGCAACCCAGAAGGGCGAGGTGACGGCCGTCAGCAGTACGTCGATCACGGTCAAGAGCGCCGACGGCTACACCCGGACCTACCCGGTCGACGCGGACACCAAGGTGAACCGCACCGGCAAGATCGCCGACATCACCACCGGGGAGACAGTCCGGGTCCGAGCTGTGGTCTCCGGCGAGACCGCCACCGCCACCGCTATCGACGACGGCGCCAACCGCCCCCAGGGCGGCCCGAGGCAAGGTAAGCCGGGCTCCGGCAGCACCGCCGAGCCCGAAACCGGGAGCAGCGCCACGCCTGGCACGAAGTAGCCCGGGCCCTGCCGTGCCTCGTCGGCGGTGACACCGGGGTTTCTCTGCTCGACGGTGCGCAGGCAGGCAGCTAGTACCTCGTGGCGAGGGCCGGCCGGCGAGCCGGCCCTCGCCGCGAGACACCTTCAAGGGCCGGTGACGCCCTGTGCTCACCCGATTGCCAGGGTTTTCTCAGCCGCATTGGAGCGTAGTCCAAGGTTGGTGGGGCAGGCTGGGAAGTGCAGTGCCAGGTGCTCTGCTTGGTACGCAATACGGAAGGCACTCGACATGGCGTCGTACCAGAAGCTCATCGACAACCGCTGGCGCCTGGCCGGGACGGCCGCGGCGGTGGTGGCGATCACCGTGGCGGGCGGCGTCGCGTGGGCGACCAGCAGCGCGGACCCCACCCCGACACCGTCGGCCTCACCGTCCACCACCCCCTCCGCCACGCCGGACAAGCCGGACAAGCCGGGCAAGCCCGACAAGGCGGACAAGCCGGGCAAGGGCCCGCACCGCGGCATGTTCGGTCTCGGCGGCGCGCTGCACGGCGAGTTCGTCGTCAAGAAGGACGACGGCAGCTACCAGACCGTCGCCACGCAGCGCGGCGAGGTCACCGCCGTCAGCAAGGAGTCGATCACGGTGAAGAGCGAGGACGGCTACAGCCGGACCTACACGCTGACCGAGGACACCTTGGTGAATGCTGCCCGGGACGGGATCGACGACGTGAAGACCGGGAACAAGGTCACCGTGTTCGCCGTGGTCGCCGACGGCAAGGCCACCGCCACCTCGGTCAGCGACGGCACCGTTCGCAAGGCAGCGGGCGAGAAGTGGGGGTTCGGCCGCGGTCCGCGGTGAGCTCGGGACGACTCACAGCCGATTGCCAGGAACCTTCCAGGTTGCCCACGGGTAGGGACGGCAGACTGAGGGCATGAGCGAGCGAAGCGAGATCATCGTCAAGCACAGCGCCCCTCGTGCCTCATCCGCGCCCGGAGCGAAGCGAGGACGCGGATGAGCGGGCATCTGCTGGTGGTCGACGACGAGCCGAACATCGTCGAGTTGCTGTCCGCGAGTCTGCGCTTCGCCGGGTACGAGGTGACCACGGCGACCCACGGCGCCGAGGCACTGCGCAAGGCCCGGGAGGTGGAACCCGACCTGGTCGTGCTGGACGTGATGATGCCCGGCCTGGACGGTTTCGAGGTGGTGCGCCGCCTGCGCGGTGAGCACCGGCACGTGCCGGTGCTCTTCCTCACCGCACGCGACGCGGTCGAGGACAAGGTGCTCGGCCTGCAGACCGGCGGAGACGACTACGTCACCAAGCCGTTCAGCCTGGACGAGTTGGTCGCCAGGGTCCGTGCCCTGCTCCGCCGGTCCGGTCACCGCGAGCAGACCACCACCGAGGCCGCCGTACTGCGCTATGCCGACCTGGAGCTGAATGAGGACAGCTACGAGGTGTTCAAGGCCGGTCAGGCGGTCCAGCTGTCGCTCACCGAGTTCAAGCTGCTGCGCTGCCTGCTGGAGAACGCCGAGCGGGTGATGTCGAAGGGCCAGATCCTGTCCGCGGTCTGGAACTACGACTTCGCCGGCGACGCAGGGGTGGTGGAGTCGTACATGTCGTACCTGCGCCGTAAGGTCGACACCGGCGACCAGAAGCTGCTCCACACCGTCCGCGGGGTCGGCTATGTACTCCGCACCCCCCGAGGCCCCAACTGATGCTGCTGACCCACCGGCGCTTCACCGACCGGTATCCCTTGCGCGTCACGATCGTCGTCGTCCTGCTGACGCTGGTGGCGCTGGCCCTGCTCGCCTCCGGTGTGCTGGCCACCACGATCATGCGCGGCTACCTGGTCGACCGCGTCGACACGCAGCTGACGAAGACCGCTGCCGCCTTCCAGCAGGACAGCTCCACCAACCGCCCACCCCGGCCCGCTCCCGGCCGCAACCGCCCACTCCCGAGCCTCATCGTCGTGCAGTTCAACGACTCCGAAGGCACTCCTGACGACTCGCCGTTCCGGGCACCGCTGGCCGAGACCGATCCGCTGCCGAACCTGCCGAAGCTCAACCTCAACCAGGTCCGCGCGCTCGACGGCAAGCCGTTCAACACCGACGCCGTCTCCGGCGACGCGACCTGGCGCGTGGTGGCGATACCGCTCAACAACGGCACCGGGTCCGTGATGGTGGCTCAGAGCCTCGGCGACATGGATCGGACCATCCAGCGGCTGATCGGTGTCCAGGCGGCGGCCGCGGTGGTCCTGCTGGTGTTGCTGGCCGGCTTGGGGACTTACGTCGTACGGCGAAGTCTGCGCGGGCTCGAGGACGTCGAACAGACGGCCGTCGCGATCGCGGGCGGGCACCTGAGCCAGCGAGTCCCGCAGCGGGATCCGCGGACCGAGGTCGGACGGTTGTCGCTCGCGCTGAACCAGATGCTCGGGCAGATCGAGACCGCGTTCGCCCAGCGGACCGCGTCGGAGTTCGCGGCCCGGCGGTCGGAGGAGGCGGCCAGGCAGTCCGAGGACCGGATGCGACGGTTCGTCGCGGATGCCTCGCACGAGCTGCGGACGCCGTTGACCTCGATCCGCGGCTTCGCGGAACTCAGCCGGCAGCGCGGCGGTTCGGCCGATCCGGACATCATGCGGCGGATCGAGGACGAGGCGAAGCGAATGGGCCTGCTCGTCGATGACCTGCTGCTCCTGGCCCGGCTGGATCAGCAACGACCGCTGAGGATGGAACCTGTCGACCTGCTACCGGTCGCGGCAGACGCGCTGCACAACGCCCACGCCGTGCAGCCGGACCGAGACATCTCGCTGAAGATCTTGCCGGGCTCCGAAGCTCCCGTGGTCGCGGGTGACGAGGCACGCCTGCGCCAGGTGCTCGGCAATCTGGTCAGCAACGCGCTCCACCACACGCCGACGGATGCACCGATCACGGTGTCTGTCGGCACTCGCGGCGGCGAGGCGATCCTCGAGGTGAGCGACACCGGCCACGGCCTGACCGACGAGCAGAAGGCGCGCGTCTTCGAACGCTTCTACCGGGCCGACTCGGCTCGCACCCGGGGCACCGGCGGCTCCGGACTCGGGCTGTCGATCGTGGCAGCGCTGGTCGCCGCACACCGCGGACATGTAACCGTCACCGACACCGCTCCGCACGGCGCGACCTTCACCGTCCACCTGCCCCTGAGTCGCTAGCTCAACACTTTGCTGGTGTGCGATCGAGGGCGGGCAGCGGGTCCGCACGGCCGACGACGAAGGCACAGGTGAGCGCGCCAACCACGCTATCGTGACCGTCGGGTTTGTGAGGACAAATCGTTTGATGCAGTGGAATGGGGAACGCGTGCGGACCTGGACCGACGACGGTGAGGAGATGCCGCTCATGGGCGGTGACGTGACCGAGGGCCTGGTCCGGATCGGTGAGACGGTACGGCGGCCGCCCGGTGAGCGCGCCGTCATGGTCCGGGCGCTGCTGCGACATCTGGAGTCGGTCGGGTTCGAGGGCGCGCCGCGTTTCCTCGGGGTGGATTCGGCCGGGCGCGAGGTGCTCACGTACATCGACGGCGAGGTCGCCGGCCGGCCACGGCCGGACTGGATCGCGGACGAGGACCGGATGATCTCTGTCGCTCACCTGGTCCGCGCCTACGACGACGCGGCCGCGAGTTTCGGCATCCCCACCGATCTGCCGCCGCCGGTCGAGCCGCCCGGCCTGCCCGAACTGGACGACCCACCGGAGCTCATCGGCCATCAGGACATCACCCCGGAGAACGTCGTCTTCCGCGACGGCCGGGCGTTCGCCCTGATCGACTTCGATCTCGCCCGCCCGGCCAGCCGCGCCCGGGAGGTGGTCAACCTGATGCTGTGGTGGGCCCCATTCGGCGGCGACGAGGATCTCGACCCGGCGATGCGCGGCCTGGACCGGCCGCGCCGCTGCCGGCTCATCGCCGACGCCTACGGCCTCTCTCAAGCCGACCGGCTCCGGCTGATGGACCTGGCAATCGCGCTGAACGAGCGGGCCTGGCACCTGATGAAGTACCGCGCCGAAACCCTGGGCGGCGGCTGGCAGCGGATGTGGGACGAGGGCGTCGGCGAGAAGATCAACGCTCGCCAGACCTGGCTCGGGTCCGCCGCCGGCCCGATCATCGCCGCCCTCACCACTTCCGCCTAGGCCGGCCGGTACCATCCAGCCCGATCCGGCAGACCGTCCGCCGATAGGGGCTACCGGCAACCAATCCGCCGGCCACGCAAGACCTGCTGGACGGTCCACTCCCCTGTCAGTAGGTGGTGACGAGGGCGTCGCCGGAGTCGGAGTCGGTGCCGGCGTCCGTGGGCTTCTTCTTGTCGCGGAGCAGGACGAAGGCGAGGACCGCGGAGCCGAGGACGGCGATCGTGCCGGCCACGAACGTGCCCGACATCGCCTGGGCGAAGGTGGTCCGGGCGATGTCTGCGAGACCGTGGTCGCCGGTGCTGCCAGCGACGGCAAGCGCCTCACCGATGGACCCGCGGGCCGCCTCAGGCGTGCTGTCGGGCATCTTGGCGGTGAAGTTGCCGGCCAGTGCACTGCCGAGGATCGCGATGCCGAGCGCCGCACCCGCCTGCTGGACGGTGTCGTTCAGCGCGGAGCCGACGCCTGCGTGCTCCTGCGGTACGGCTCCCATCAGCGCGGCGGTCGCGGCCGGCTGGGCCAGACCGCCGCCCGCACCGATGACCAGTAGCGCGACGGCCACCATGCCGAATCCGTCGTCGGCGGACAGCGTCGACATCAGCGCGAAGCCACCGGCCAGGACGACCAGACCGGCCACGGTCATCGGCCGGTTGCCGATCTTCTGACCGAGGGCCACGCCGATGCCGTTGACCAGGATCACCGCGACCGCCATCGGGATCAGCGCGAGGCCGGCCTTGGTGGGCGTGTAGCCGAGGACGAACTGCAGGTACTGCGTCAGCGCCAGGATCAGGCCGCCGTTGCCGATCTGGACCAGCACGAGTGAGAGGCTGCCGCCACTGAAGTTGCGGTCACGGAACAGCTGCAGCGGAACCATCGGCACCGGCGTCCGCAGCTCCCAGACGACGAACGCGGTCAGGCCGGCGACGGCAACCACGAGCATCGGCCAGGAGATTCCGCGCTCGGGCAGCTCGATGATCACCCACACCAGCGAGACCAGGCCGACCATCGACAGCACCGCACCGACCGGGTCCGGCTTGCGCCACGCACTCTTCGACTCCGGCATCCAGATGACCGCCGCGGCGATCGCGATCACGACCACCGGCACATTGATCAGGAAGACCGAACCCCACCAGAACTTGGCGATCAGCGCACCGCCCAGCACCGGACCGCCGATCAGCCCGACCATCAGCACCGAGCTCCAGATCGACATCGCCTTGCGGCGCTCCTCGTCATCGAAGACGGTGATCATGATCGACAGCGTGCTCGGCATCACCACCGCGCCGCCGATCCCCATCAGCACCCGGCCGGCGATCAGCAGCTCCGGGCTGCCGGCGTACGTCGCGACGAGTGAGGCAACACCGAAGATGGCCAGGCCGGTGATCATCACCTTCTTGCGGCCGTACCGGTCGGACAGGCTACCCGCGGTGAGCAGCAGGCCGGCGAAGACCAGGATGTAGCTGGCCAGGATCCACTGGATCTCCTGGGCGGTGGCGCCCAGGTCCTCGGTCAGCACCGGGATGGCCACCGTCAGCACACCGTTGTCCAGCACCAGGACCAGGGTGCTCAGGCAGAGCGCGATCAGAATCAGCCATCGACGCGGATGACGAGCAGTCATCACGCACCTCCTCAGAAGTTGTAATTGAACGGTGTGCAGCTTGCTTGAACAGTGTGCAGTGAGAATTGAACGCTCGTCAACTCCTGCACAGTGTTCAGGAAATGCGCTAGGCTGAGGGCCGACAAGGAGGTAGTCGATGCCGACCGAGGAGTTCACGTCCGTCTGGACCCGGCCCAAGCGTGGCCGCCGGCGGGAGCAGCCCGCGCTCAGCCAGGAGCAGATCGTCGCCGAAGCGATCAAGCTGCTCGACGCCGAAGGGCTGGAAGCCCTCACCATGCGCAAGCTCGGTGCGGCGCTCGGCGCGGTGGCCACCGCCGTCTACTGGCACGTCGCGAACAAGGATGAGCTGCTCGAGCTCGTCGTCGACGAGGTGTACGGCGAGATCGACGTACCCGAGGTGACCGACCCAGGGCAGTGGCGGGCGGCCGCGGAGTCCTCGGCGCGCAGCCTGCGGTCGATGATCGTGCGCCACCCCTGGATGGCCAGCACCCTCGCCAACGTCGGCATGAACTACCTCGGGCCGAATCTGATGCGCGTGTCGGACGCGATGCTCGGCGTCTACACCACCGCCGGTTTCGAGCTGATCGAGGCCGACCAAGCCTCCCAGACCGTGCTCGGCTACGTCATCGGCATCGCCTCCATCGAGGCGGCGACAGTGACCCAGCTGAAACGCAGCGGCAAGGACATGCAGGAATGGCGTGCGGCGGTGTGGCCCGCCGCCCTCGCCGCGGCGGAGCCCTACCCCCAGATGCGTGCCCTGTACGCCGCCTACGGTGACGTCGACCTGGAAGCAGGATCCGAGGACGCCTTCTCCTACGGCCTCACCCGGATCCTCGACGGCCTGGAGGCACGCCTCCGCTGACCGTAGCCGAAGGCAACGAACTCAGCGCTGCAGGATCGCGCGCTCGACGAGCGTCCAGGTCGTCGTGGTGAGCAGGTACAACCCGGCCGCGAGTGGTACGAACGCCGCCGTCGCCAAGGTTCCGAACGGAAGGATCCGGGCGAGCCGGCGGGTCAGCGGCGTCGCCGTGTCGTCGAGCTGACGAAGCTGCAGCCGCGCCGAGAACCAGGCAACCGCCGTGAGCAGTACGGCGAGCGCGAGGAACGCCGGCGTCCCGGTCAGGATCGGCCAGTGCTGACCGAGCGGCGCACCGAGCAGGCTGCCGCTGATCAGCTGGTTCGACTCCCCCGCCACGACCGCGCGGGAGAACAGCGAGTACATCAACCAGAAGAACGGCAACTGCGCGAGCGTCGGCAGGAAGCCGGCGAACAGCGTCGTCCCCGATTCCGCCTGCAACTTGGCAATCTCCCGCTGCAGACGCTCCGGATTGCCCCGATGGCGCTCGGTGATCGCCTTCAGCTGCGGCATGAGGGTCGCGCGTGCCCGCAGGCCGCGATGAGCCCGGATGCTCAGCGGTAGCAACAGCAGGCGTACGGCGAGGGTGCACAGGACGATCGCGACCACGGCGGCGTACGCGTCGGTCAGCGGTTCGAGGATGGTGACGAGGGAAGAGATCAGGTGATAGGCACCGGCGACCGGTGCCTCCAGGAAGGAAGGCACAGCAAGACTCCACGAGGTGAGCAGGGACAGGTAGCGGAAGAGCGCGCTACCGTCCGGGTGCTCGGGGGCGTGGACGTCCCGCGGCGTCAGGGTCGCGGAGGCGGAGGAAGGCGGCCCGCTCCGCCCGGTGGCGGACCGATGAGGTCGCCCGGGCCAGCAGCGGGGTGGACGCCGGAGCGGACTGACGGGCGACCAGGACAAGCGTGAACAGCAAGGCCGCCGCCGTGAACACGGCGGCGGCCAGTGAAGCCGTATCCAGGACAGGGATCACCAGCGCAACGAGGCCGGCGACCATCTGTCCCATGCGATCAGTCCAGGTAGTCCCGCAGTACCTGCGAGCGGGACGGGTGGCGGAGTTTCGACATCGTCTTGGACTCGATCTGGCGGATCCGTTCCCGGGTCACGCCGTACACCTTGCCGATCTCGTCGAGTGTCTTCGGCTGGCCGTCGGTCAGGCCGAAGCGCATCGAGACGACACCCGCCTCGCGCTCGGACAGCGTGTCCAGCACCGCGTGCAGCTGCTCCTGCAGCAGCGTGAACGAGACCGCCTCGGCCGGCACGATCGCCTCGGAGTCCTCGATCAGGTCGCCGAACTCGGAGTCGCCGTCCTCACCGAGCGGGGTGTGCAGCGAGATCGGCTCGCGGCCGTACTTCTGCACCTCGATGACCTTCTCCGGGGTCATGTCGAGCTCCTTGGCGAGCTCTTCCGGAGTGGGTTCGCGACCGAGGTCCTGCAGCATCTGCCGCTGCACCCGGGCCAGCTTGTTGATCACCTCGACCATGTGCACCGGGATCCGGATGGTCCGGGCCTGGTCGGCCATCGCGCGGGTGATCGCCTGCCGGATCCACCAGGTGGCGTACGTCGAGAACTTGTAGCCCTTGGTGTAGTCGAACTTCTCCACCGCGCGGATCAGACCCAGGTTGCCCTCCTGGATCAGATCCAGGAACAGCATGCCGCGACCGGTGTAGCGCTTGGCCAACGACACCACCAGGCGCAGGTTGGCCTCCAGCAGGTGGTTCTTCGCCCGGCGCCCGTCCTCGGAGATCCAGTCGTACTCGTCGCGGACCTTGTCCTTGAGCTTGGCGCTCTCGTCGCTGAGCTGCTCCTCGGCGAACAGGCCGGCCTCGATCCGCTTGGCGAGCTCGACCTCCTGCTCGGCGTTCAGCAGCGGGACCTTGCCGATCTGCTTCAGGTAGTCCTTCACCGGGTCCGCGGTGGCACCGGCGACCATCACCTGCTGCTCGGGCTCGTCGGTCTCGTCGGCCTCGGAGACCACGAAGCCCTCGTCCTCGGTGAGCTCCTTCTCCAGCGTCTGGACCGCCTCGGGCTTGAAGTCGGCCTCGTCGACCTCCTCCAGCGACCGCGGCTTGCCGGTCTTGGGGTCGATCGACAGCCCGGCCTCAGTGACTTTTCCAGGGACGGCCTTCTTCGCCGGCGACGACTTCTTCGCGGCGGCGGCCTTCTTCGCGGGGATACCGTCCTCCTTGGTGCCGGCGGGCTTGGCCGCGGCCTTCTTCACTGCCGCCTTCTTGGCAGCAGGGTCGGTCACTCGGGCGCTGGTCCTCGGAGCCGTGCTGCGGGCGGTGGCGGCCACTGCCCGGGCTGACTCGGCGGGAAGATTCTCGGACGAGCTGGACGACACGAATTACCTCTCGTCTGACGCAGGGTTTGTAATACGGCGGTACGACGTTGATGGTGCTGGTGATGCAGGTTCTGGGTACGGCTGTCCGCGGCCTGCTCGCTGGTCAGGCGGCGGCAACACTACATTGTAATCCGCGGACCAAGCCCAAGCGCGCCACGACCCCCCGAACACGTGCTCAGGCCCCTGCCGGACGGGCGTTCCCGCACCGGTAGGGGCCTGAGCACTTCAACGTTCACCTAAACGCGTTCGGCGTCCTCAGCCGTTGCGGGTCCGCCGCAGCGGCCGGGCGACCACCCGCTGCTGGACCATTTGCTGCTCCTGCTTGAACTGCCTCACCTTCACCAACGACGCCACGTCGATCACGTCCGCGACCGACTTGTACGCGCCGTCCTCGCCGTACGGCTCGGAGGCCTCGCGCCAGCCGCGCGGGCGGACCTTGAGCTGCTTGCCGAGCAGGGCGACGAAGATCTTCGCCTTCTGCGCGCCGAAGCCCGGCAGGGCCGACAACCTGGCCAGCAGGTCGTCCCCTGACTTGACATCGGACCAGAGCGCCGAAGCGTTACCGCCGTACTCCTCGTCGAGGTGTTTGGCCAGGGTCTGGATCCGGGCCGCCATCGCGGTCGGGAACCGGTGCACGGCCGGTGGGCCGGCCACGACTTCGACGAACGCGTCCGGGTCGTAGTGCGCGACCGTGGACGGATCGAACGGGCCGTTCATCCGCTTCGCGATCGAGACCGGACCGGCGAACGCCCGCTCCATCGGAATCTGCTGATCGAGCAGCATACCCACCAGCAGGGCGAACGGATCTCTGCTCAGCATCTCGTCGGCGTCGGGCTGCTGTGCGAGGCACAGCTTCTTGCTGCGTGTCGAAGTCACCTCAGTCCTCCCCTTCCTCGGCCTTCACGGCCAGCACCGGACACGGAGCGTCGAGCAGCACCCGCTGGGCGTTGCTGCCGAGGATGAGCTTGCCGACCGGGGACCGGCGCCGAAGGCCGATCACGATGAACTCCGCGTGCACCTGCTCGGCGACGGCCACCAGGTCCTCCGCCGGATCGAGTCCACGCACCAGCTGCCGCACCTCGTAGGGCACGCCGGTCGAGTCGAGCTGCTCCCGTACCTCCGTCAATGCGGCGTCACTCGCCGCGGCCTCGTCGCTGTCGAAGCCACGTCCGCCCCGGTGTGAGTTCACCACCACGAGCTTGGCGTCACGAAGCGTCGCCTCCTCCGCCGCCCGCCGAAGGGCTGCACGGCCCTCGGCCTTCGGCACGTAACCCACGACGATGGTCGTCATCGCCCTGCCTCACCTCCGGGTGTCGTGTCGACCCGTTCCGAACGATACTGCTCCCGACCGTGGTCGGCATCCGCTGCATTTGGACCTGTTGTGTCGCGACGGTGACGGACGGCTGATCGTCGTACGGGTAGTACTCCACCACTGCCATGGCCACCGTGGTGGCAGCCACGCCAGTGCCCGAGTACTACCCGCGACGGGACTCTCTAACCTTCCGGTGGCCACACCTTTGCAGGGCTGTCACCCAACGCGCCACCCCTGTAGTCCGGGTCGTTATCGAACTCGTCATCCAAGTTGCCTTGGGCAAGCGCGCAGCAGTTCCGTCCGGCTGACCGGAGTTCCGCCTGGAGACCGACGGTGCGTGACCTTCGGCTGTCCTTCGTTGTCGGGCTGACTAACCGGTTCAGTTCAGTCGATCGGCCACTCGTGTACGGGCGTGTTCTCGTGCATGTGACCGCAGTACCGGCGCAGCATGCCGCGCAAGGCGTCGCGTCGACCGTGGGATCCCTTTGTATACAGTCGATGAAACTCATCGGCCTGCCACGCGGCGCCGTTGCGGTTGGTCAGACACCGTTGCTCGATGATGCCGAGCAGGCGATCACGCACCGCGGTGTCGACACCCCAGGCGTCCAGGCCGCGAGACGCCAAGGGCAGCAGGCGTCTCAGCACGAGTTCGGTCGCGCGGGCGGTACCGACACCCGGCCAGAAGACCTCCGCGTCGATGCCGTGCCGGGCGGCTTCGTGGAAGTTCTCCTCGGCCGCGCTGAACGACATCTGCGACCAGATCGGCCGTTCGTCGTCGGCGAGGGCGCGGACCAGGCCGAAGTAGAAGGCGCCGTTGGCGATCGTGTCGACGACCGTCGGGCCGGCCGGCAGCACGCGATTCTCCACCCGAAGATGCGGCTTCTCCCGGACAACGTCGTACACGGGACGGTTCCAGCGATAGATCGTCCCGTTGTGCAGCCGCAACTCCGAAAGGGCCGGTGTGTCGCCGCGATCGAGAACGGCGATCGGATCCTCGTCCGAGGTGACCGGCAGCAGGGCCGGGTAGTAGCGCGAGTTCTCCTCGAACAGGTCGAAGATCGAGGTGATCCATCGCTCGCCGAACCAGACCCGCGGCCGGACGCCCTGCGTCTTCAGTTCGTGCGTGCGGGTGTCGGCGGCCTGCTCGAACAACGCGATCCGGGTCTCCCGCATCAGCTCCTTGCCGAACAGGAACGGCGAGTTCGCCCCGACCGCGAGTTGCACACCGGAGATCGCCTGGGCCGCGTTCCAGTACCGCGGGAAGGCCTCCGGCGTGACCTGCAGGTGGAACTGCGTCGACGTGCACGCCGCTTCCGGGACGATGCTGTCCGCCGTCACCGCCAGCCGCTCGATACCGTCGATCGCGATCTGCACGTCCTCACCGCGGGCGGCGAAGATCTGGTCGTTCAGCAACGCGTAGCGAGGGTTCGTGCTGAGCGCCTCGCGGTGGATGTGGTCGGTCATCAGCGTCGGAAGGATCCCGACGATCACCATCGACGAGCCGGTCCGGGCCGCTTTCTCCTCGGCCGCGTTCAGGCTGTCGCGGATGTTCGACTCCATCGTGTCCAGGCCGATGCCGTCGATCTGGCCGGGCGGCACGTTGATCTCGATGTTGAACTGCCCGAGCTCGGTCTGGAACGCGTCGTCCTCGATCGCGCTCAGCACCTCGGAGTTCTTGAACGCCGGGTCGCAGTGCTCGTCGACCAGGTTCAGCTCGATCTCGATCCCCGTCATCGGTCGTTCGGGGGCGAACCGGGCCTCGCGCAACATCCGTGCGAACGCGTCCAGGTTGCGATGGACCTGGTTGCGGAACGCGGTCCGGTCCGCCCGGGTGAACTCAACCCGGTCGACTTCCTCACCCATCTGCGCCTCCCAGTCGGAGCGTGCGGGGTACGACGTACGCCTCAGTCTGCCTGACCGGTACCCG
Organism: Kribbella sp. NPDC023972; assembly: GCF_040639075.1. NCBI lineage: Bacteria > Bacillati > Actinomycetota > Actinomycetes > Propionibacteriales > Kribbellaceae > Kribbella > Kribbella sp. NPDC023972. The sequence goes on from NZ_JBEZZH010000006.1 coordinate 437,578, forward strand.
GTTTTGTCGGCGCAACCGGCGACACTGGTGGCGTGCGAGGGGATCCGTCGGTGCTGCATGTCGATCTGGACGCGTTTTTCGCGGCCGTCGAGCAGCGGGACAAACCGTCGCTGCGCGGGAAACCGGTCGTGGTGGGCGGCATCGGCGTGCGCGGCGTCGTGTCGACAGCGTCGTACGAGGCACGCAAGTACGGCGTGCGGTCGGCCATGTCGACCGCGGAAGCACGATCCCGCTGCCCGCACGCGGCGTACCTCGGGACCCGGTTCGAGGTGTACCGGCGGACGAGTCAGGCGGTGATGGCCCAGATGCGGGCGCTGTCTCCGCTGGTCGAGCCGCTGTCACTGGACGAGGCGTTCGTGGACCTGTCCGCGGCCGGGCTGACCGGGCTCACGGTCGAGGACGTGCACGCGATCGCGCTCGACCTGAAGGACGCGATCCGCAAGGCCAGTGGTGGTCTCACCGCCTCGGTCGGCGCCGGTACGTCGAAGCTGATCGCGAAGATCGCCAGTGACCTCGACAAGCCGGACGGCGTGGTCGTCGTGCCGCCGGGGACGGAGGCGGAGTTCCTCGCGCCGATGCAGGTGACGGTGATCCCGGGTGTCGGTCCGGCGACCGCGCAGCGGTTGAGCATGGCCGGCGTACGGACGGTCGCCGATCTGCAGCAGCTCGACGAGGCTGAGCTGATCAGGCAGGTCGGGTCCGCGCACGGCTCGAGCCTGCACCGGCTGGCGATCGCGGCCGACGACCGTCCGGTGGTGAGCGATCGCGAGACCAAGTCGGTCAGTGTCGAGGACACCTTCGAGACCGATATCGTCGACCGCTCGCTGCTCGCCGCGATCGCCGACCGGATGGCTCACCGGGTCGCGGAGCGCCTGCAGAAGGCACAGCTGTCCGGCCGGACCGTGACGGTGAAGACCCGTATGCACGACTTCACCACTCATACCCGGTCGTCCACGTTGGCGGGGCCGACCGACGACCCACGAGTCGTCGCCCGGGTCGCGCGCCGGCTGCTCGAGGAGAGTGATATCTCCGGCGGTATCCGGTTGCTCGGTGTAGGCGTCTCGTCACTGGCCGACTGGATCCAGGACGACCTCTTCACCGAGAGCGAGTACGCCGAGAAGCCGCCCGAGGTGATCGAGTTGCCCGAGCGTACCCGCGACCTCACCGGCTTCTACCCCGGCCAGGACGTCAGCCATCCGGACTACGGCCACGGCTGGGTGTGGGGGTCAGGTCGCGGCCGGGTGACCGTCCGCTTCGAGACCGCGGACACGCCGCCCGGGCCGGTGCGGACCTTCGCCGTCGACGATCCCGCGCTGGCAAAAGTGGTCATCGGCGCAGCGGAAGACGACAACGAACCCCTCGATGACCACAATGGGCCGAATGAGTGAGGAACGGCGCGGGGTCTACCCGTTCTGCGCGCCCTGTACCGCGTCGTCGATCGCCTGGCGCGCACCCGACGCGGCCGGCCCGGCCGGGACCGGGAGCCGCCTCTACGGCCACCGCGACGTGTGTGAGAACTGTGGCTCGTCGGTCCGGACGCTGTACGCCACCTTCCTGTGGATCCCGGTGTCGAAGATCGGCCGGTTCCGGATCATCCCGACCGGAGGGCGAAGCTACATCGGCCGCAAGGTGGTCGACCAGCCGGCGCAGACCGTCGTACGTCGTGCGCCGGTGACCGACCACGCTGAGCTCGACGGCGATCCGGCGTACCAAATGGCCGAGGCGTACTGGAACGATCACGAGCCAGGTCGGGCGTTGCCCTGCTACCAGGCGGCACTGGCCGATCGGGAGAAGGCGCTACCGGCCGACGACCCGGCCACGTTGCGCGTCCGGCTGCGGGTGGCGCAGGGTCTGCTCGCGACCGGGAACTACGGCCGGGCGATCGCGTGGTTCGAGTTGGTGACACCTCAACTGGTGGAGGTGTTCGGGCCGGATCACGAGCTGACCCGCGCGGCGACCGAGGCGGTCACCGGCGCCAGGTTGATGGTCGGCGGTGTCCGCTCCGAGGCGAAGCTGCTCGCGAACATCGTCGCCGTGGACGAGCAGGAGCTCGATCGGCACGACCCGCAACTGCTGCGGGATCGCGCGGCCCTCGGCCGTGCGCTCCTGGACGGCGGTGAGATCGCGCCGGCCATCGAGACGTTGGCCCGGACCGTCGGCGATGCGGAGATCGCACTCGGCGCCACTCACCCGGACACGACTGTCTACCGCACGGCGCTGGTGGAGGCGTGCGGTGTCGCCGAGTCCCGTGGGAAGAAGCGGGATGTCCAGGCGGCGGAGACCGCGCGCCGGCTGCTCAACGACGCAGTCGCACCGACAAGCAGGTGACACAGCCTTCGAGCTTCTCGAACTCGCTGATGTCGACGACCACCGGCGCATAACCGAGCTGCTCGAACAACTCGGCGGACTTCGGTGCGGACGCCGCCATCAGCAGCCGGTCCTCACCCAGCAGTACGACGTGCGACCCGGACTCCTCGGGGACGGCTTTGAAGGCGTCGAACGCCTGCGGGTCGTCGACCAGCGGCTCGTACCCGATGACTGTGCCATCTGGGAGTGCGGTCACAGCGGACTTCAGATGCAGCACCTTGCGCACGGGCACAGCCCGCACGGTCGCCCCGAGCGGCTCGAACGCCTCGGCCAGTTGGCGGATGCCTTCCTCGTTGGTCCGGCCGCCGAGCCCGGCGTACACGGTCGAGCCGATCTTGAGGATGTCGCCGCCGTCGAGCGTCCCGGGTTCGGTGAGGTGGATGACGCGGTACCCCTGCGCGGCCACGGACCGCTCGGCCGCCTCAGCTTCGGGTCGGCGCTCCTGCGCGCCCGAGCGGGCGATCACCGCGAGGTCGCCGTACACGACCATCGTGTCCTCGATGAAGACGCCGTCCGGGCACTCGTCGATCGGCGGTACCTCGACCGTCGTCCAGCCGGTGGTCTCGAGGGCGTCGACGTACCGCTGCCACTGACGTACGGCGAGGTCGGCATCGACCCGGGTGCGTTCGATATGGGTGACGAGACCGTCGGCGAGGCGCGGGCTGGGACGTCGTACCAGAGCAGTCGGCATGCGTGCAGGTTAACCGGTACCGGCCTGGGTACAGGCGGCGAAGACGTTCGAGACGATGGAGGGTGACGAATGCCGAAGATCCTGCCGGCGACGGGTGGGGACGTCGTGGAGATCATCCTGGCGGACCACCGGTGGTTCGAGGAGGCGCTGCGTGAGCTGCGGGACGTGCGCAGCGACCGGTCCGCCGTACTGGCTGATCTGGCCACGGTCCTGATCGCGCACGCGGAGGCCGAGGAGTCGAAGGTCTACCCGTCACTGCGGAAGCGGCACGCGATCGACGCCGAAGAGGTCGAGCACTCCGAGCACGAGCACGACGAGGGGAACGAGGCCCTGCTCGAGCTGATGGAGGTCGAGGACACCGGCAGCGAAGAGTTCAGCGAGAAGGTGCACGAACTCTCCGAGGCGCTCTCGCACCACCTGGACGAGGAAGAGCGCGACGTGCTCAACCCGGCCCGGACGGACGTGTCCGAGGAGGTCCGCCGCCAGCTGGGTGACGCCTTCGCCGAGGAACGCGCCCGGCTGATCGACTCCGGCTGCGGTGACATCGCCAACGTCCGCAAGATCGTCGAGGCCGCCAAGCAGCACTGAGTCCGGCCCCGCATAGGGTTCGGGGCGTGACTGGGCTGAGGGAGCATCGCGGATACGTCCGGTTCTGGATCGCCGACGCGGTCTCCATGGTCGGCTCGTCCGTCACAGGGCTCGCCCTGCAGGTCGTTGCCGTCGTCACCTTGCAGGCGTCCGGCACCGAGGTCGGGATCCTCAACGCGGCCCGCTGGCTTCCGTATCTGCTGCTCGGCCTGGTCGCCGGCGTGATCGTCGATCGGTACCGACGGCAACCGTTGCTGGTCGGAGCCGACCTCGCCCGGGCGGTCGTGCTCGGCATCATCCCGCTCGCGGCCATGCTGGACGTTCTCAGCCTGCCGCTGCTGGTCGCGATCGTCCTCGTCTTCGGCACCCTGTCCCTCGCGTACGACGCCGCACACCAGTCGTTCCCCCCGTCACTGGTACCCGCCGAGCTGCTCACCCCGGCGTACGCGCGCCTGGAGCAGGCAAGTGCGGTCGCGCAGACCGGCGGGCCGGTGTTCGCCGGTGCATTGATCAAGCTGCTCGGCGCACCGGCGGCGATCCTCGTCGACGCCACGTCGTACCTGGTCTCCGGCATCGTGCTCGCGACGGTCCGGCCGCGCACGCCGGAGGTTGCCGAAGGCACCGATCAGCCGCGTAACCTGCGCCGGGAGATCCGCGAAGGGCTGAGCTGGGTCTACCGCAGCAGCACGCTCGGGCCGATCACCTTGACCTCGCACGTGTGGTTCGTGTTCCAGGGTCTGCTCACCACGGTCTTCGTCCTGTTCGTGCTCAACACGCTGGGGTTGAGCGCTTTCTGGCTCGGCGTGACGTACGCGTTCAGCGGTATCGGCGCGGTGATCGGCGCGACCGCGTCCGGTTGGGTCGGCCGGCGCCTCGGCGTGGGTCCGGCGATCATCGCCTGCCGCTGGCTCAGCCCGGTCGCCTACCTGACCGTCCCACTCGCCGGTGACAACTCGGTCGGCATCGTCCTGCTCTGCGCCGGCCAGTTCGTCCTGGGCCTCTCACTCGGCATCGACAGTCCGATCGAGATGGGTTACCGCCAGTCGATCACGCCGTCAGGTCTCCTCGGCCGCATGAACGCCACGACGCGTTCCTTCAACCGCGCCGCTATCGTCATCGGTGCACCCGGAGGCGGCCTTCTGGCCGACCAGTTCGGCACCCGTACGGCGCTCTGGATCGGCGTCGGCGGAATGGTCGTGCAGGCTGTGCTCCTCCATCGCTCGTCCTTCCGGCACGCGCGTCTCACAACGAAATCGTGAGGCCCTCCTCGGCCGCGAGCACCTCGCCGTTGAACTCCTGTCGCGCCTCGGCGACGGACACTTGCCGATCCGAGCCAGGCCAGAAGTGGGTCAACAGTAGCCGGCTCGCACCTTGCGCTCCACGAGCTGCTTCGGTTGCGGTCATCACAGAGCGCGGGGTTGTCTGCGGTGACGGCCCCTGCAGGGTCGCGTCGGAGATGAACAGATCGGTGCCCTGGGCAAGTTTTGCGAGCTCCGGCGATGGTCCACTGTCGCCGGTGTAGGCGACGCTTGTGCCGGGTGCGGTCAGCCGGACGCCGAGGTTGGTGACGTAGTGCGGCAGTAGCACGGTCTCCACGGTGAACGGCCCGATCCGCGTGGTCGTGGCGAGGTCGTGGACGTCGAAGACCGTGGCCGGATCCGGGTTCGGCTCGAGGGCTCGCAGTACGTCGAGAACACCCGGCGGACAGTACAGCGGTATCGGCGGGGCCTCGCGTGCTTCGTAGTACCGGACCCGGGCGAGTGCGCTGACGTCGACACAGTGGTCGGGGTGTTGATGCGTGACGACGACCGCATCGACGTCGCCGGTCGGGTGATGGCTCAAAAGCTGCGGCAGAGCGGCGTACCCGAGATCGAGGACGACCCGGAAGCCGTCGTACTCGAGCAGGAAGCCGGCGCAGGCGCGGCCTGGTTCGGGCCAGGCGCCGCACGAGCCGAGGACGGTGAGCGACCTCACCGGAACGCGAACGGCTGGTCGGTCGGGACGATGTGCTTACCCAGTGGCAGCAGCGAGATCGGGATCAGCTTCAAGTTCGCCAGCCCGAGCGGGATGCCGATGATCGTGATGCAGAGCGCGATTCCGGTGACCAGATGGCCGAGCGCCAGCCACCAGCCGGCGAAGATCACCCAGATGATGTTCCCGAGTACGGCGCCGGCACCGGCCGACGGCTTGTCCACCATCGTCCGGCCGAACGGCCAGAGCGTGAACCCGGCGATCCGGAACGCTGCGATGCCGAACGGGATCGTCACGATCAGCACACAGCAGACGATGCCGGCGATCGCATACCCGACCGCCAGCCAGAACCCGGCCAGCACCAGCCAGATCAGGTTGAGAAGCGTCCTCATACCCCCCACCCTGCCACTCCACGGGGGCCTGACGCCTTGCCGGACCGACAACTCCGGGATGAATCCGGGCTAGTACTGATCGGTGCTGAGGGTCGCGAACGTCATGCCGGCGTTCGTCAGCCGGTTGCGGAGGGCCGGGCCCATGGCGGCGGCTGTGGTGGTTTGGCCGGCTGTTTCGGGGAGGTCGTCGAGAGCGAGGCAGAGGGCGCTTTCGCCGAGCATCTTCGCGGTCTCGTCGTACCCGGGATCGCCGCCGGCGACCTCGGTGATCACCTGCTTGCCACCACCGCGACCGACGAAGCGGACATTGAACCAGGACTCCGCGCGACGTTCGGGACTCGGGCCTTCGCCGGACTTCAGTCGGTTGAGCAACGCTTTGCGAGCCGGTGGGAGCTGCGCGGCGACCGTCAGCAGAGCCATTCCACCTATGCCGCCGGCAACCATCGGCAGCCGCCGGACCACGGCGTAGTGCGAGTAGCGGAAGTCCGGGCCGTAGCGGTCGAGCAGGCGGGCGGAGTAGCCGACGATCTGCGGATCGATGGTCGGCAGCGGCACGGCCCAGAAGCCCTGCTGGCGATGGAGCCTACCCCGGACCGCCTTGGCCGATCGGCCCTCGGGACGCAACTCGGCACGGCGTCTGGCTCGGTGCGCCTCGAGGTGCTGCTTGGGACGTGAGAGCCCTGTGATGACGGTCTGGAAGGTTCCGCCGGACGGGCGGCCGCCGGCACGGACCAAACCGTCGACCTGGATCGGGACGCGCTCGGGCAACTGCTCGACGGTGAACTGGACGCCGAGGTCGTACGGGATCGAGTCGAAACCGCAGGCGTGGATGAGACGTGCACCGGTCTGGACGGCGCGCTCGTGGTAGCGAACGTACATCCGGTCGACGAACTCGGACTCGCCGGTCAGGTCCAGGTAGTCGGTGCCCGCGTCCGCGCAGGCTGCAACCACTTGCTCGCCGTACTGGATGTAAGGACCGACTGTGGTGATGACGATCCGGGTCGACTCGGCCAGGTTCTTCAGCGACTTCGGGTCGGTGACGTCGGCGTACAGCACGTCCTTTCCGAAGCCTTCCAGTTTGGCTTTGTTGCGGCCGGCAACTGCCCAGGTGAGGTCTGCCGGGGCGTTCTTCGCCAGGTACTCCGCGGTCAGGGCTCCGGTGAAGCCGCTCGCGCCGAGGAGTACGACGTCGTACTGGCGGCTCATCGTCCGGCGGCTTTCTCCGCTGCGGCGGCCTTCTCCGCTGCGGCGGCCTTTGCGGCGTCGGCCCGACCGCCGAGCCCGGAGGCTCGGGTGGACTCAGCGGCGCCGCGGGCCTGGATGTCGGCGAGCGCGGCCCGGTCCGCCTTCGGCACGCTGAACCGCGAGCCGGCCTCGACCACGTGCGGGATCAGCCAGCGGAACACCTTCAGCGCACCGATCCAGCCGGGCACGTGCACGACCCGCGACCGCTTCTGGATCCCCTGGGTGAACTTCTCCACCGCGAATTCCAGCGGATACACCCTGCCCGCCAGCGGGATACCCGTCCGCACCTTGCCGAACACCGGGTGCTCGTCCACTCCCCGCACCATGTCGGTGTCCACGAACGTCATGTGCGCCACGCCGACCCGTACGCCGAGATGCTTGAGCTCGGCCCGCAGCGTGTCACCCATCGCCTCCACCCCGGCCTTGGCCGTGTTGTACGACGCGAGTCCGGGGATGTGCACGATCGCCGCCAGAGAGGACACAAGCAGCAGGTACCCCTTGCTCTCCAGCAGATGCGGCAGGGTGAGGTGCGCTGTGCGCCAGACGCCGTACAGGTTGACGTCGAGCACCCGCTCCCAGACCTTCGGGTCCATGCTCCGGCTGAAGCCGGGCGCCGCGATGCCCGCATTGGCCATCACCACGTCGATCCGGCCATACCGCTCGACCACTCCCTCGACGGCCTCCCGCAACGACTCGGTGTCGGTGACGTCGGCCTCCCACCAGCCGGCCTCCGGACCGCAGTCCTCGGCGACCTTCTTCAGCTCGTCCGGCTCCAGCCCGATCAGCGCCAGCGTCGCCCCCTGCTGCGCGAGCCTGCGAGCCACCGCGGCCCCGATTCCACGGGACGCTCCGGTGATGAGGACGACCTGGCCTGGCATCGGGCGCATTGAAGACCTCCAGCTTGTTGAGTGGATGATCAACAGTAGGTGACTGTTGAGTGTCCACTCAATAGACTGGCCGTATGACCCAGCCCTCGTCTGCGCGGCTGCGGCCCGACCAGCGGCGGGCGCAGATCCTCGAGGCCGCCCGCCGGGTCCTGCTCGCCGATCCGCACCGCGAGCTCACGGTCGAACTGGTCGCCGCCGAGGCCGGCGTCTCCCCCGCCCTGCTGTTCCACTACTTCGGCTCGAAGAAGAAGTTCCAGTGCGCCGTCATCGAGCAAGCCGCCGCGGAAGTCATGCTGCGGACCGCGCCGGACCCGTCGCTGCCACCCGAGGAGCAACTCCGGTCCGGCATCCGTGCCTTCGTCCGGGCCGTCCTCGAAGCACCCCAGCTCTACCGGGCGACCCTGCTGATGTCAGCTGCCGGCGATCCCGACGTACGCGCGCTGCACTCGGAGATCCGGCAAGTCTTCAGCACCTGGGTGATCGGCGCGGTCGCCCAACGCGGCATCGAGATCACGGAGACTGTCGAGCTCGCGTGTCACGGCTGGCAGGGGTACGTCGAACAAACCCTGCTGACCTGGATCGACAACCCGACCATCTCCGCCGACGGACTCGAGGACCTCTGCGAACGCTCCCTCGACGCCATCCTCAGCACGACCCGCTGACGCCTTCAGCACACGACCAGCCTCAGTACGACTCAGTGAAAGCAGTCAGGGCGCGGAGGGTCGCCTTGGCCATTCGGTCTGCCTCGCCGGCGCCGATGGCATCGCGGAGGCGTTCATCGACGTCGTTCAGTACGGCGCGGCAGCGGTTGAGGAGCTCGTGACCTGACTCGGTCACCTGCAGGTCGGCGGTGCGACCACGGCCGGGGGCAGTCAGGCGCTCGACCGCGCCCAGCTCCTGCAGTTGGAGCAGGGTGGACTGCATGCTCTGGGTGGTGATGCCGTCGCGGCGGGCCAGCTCGCTGTAGGAGAGGCCGGGCTGGTGCGCCAGGTGGCCGAGCGCCGAGAAGTGGCGCATGGACAGGCCCTGCCGGCGCAGCTCGGCATCTGCCTGGTCGCGGAGCTGGCGGCCGAGCATCATCAGCAGGAGCGCGGGGCTGATCGGCGGCTGACCGGGGTCTTCCATCGGGACATCATGGCAGCCGGGCGAGTTTCAGCTCGGCTGATACTTGGGTTACAGTCTGACTGAAACTCGCTCCCCGACCGCGGCGGTGGGGCGGGGAGGGAATTCACTCAGCGAGATCGGATCCGGATGAACAAGTTCCTGCTCAGCGTGCATGTGCTCGCCGCCATCATCTTCATCGGCCCGGTGACGGTCGCGGCCAGTATGTTTCCGCCGCTGGCCCGGCGGGCGCTCCAGGCCGACCAGCCGGAGACCGGCGTACTGAAGATGCTGCACCGGATCAGCCGGGGATACGCGATCGGAGGACTGACGGTGCCGGTCTTCGGGATCGCCGTCGGCGCCGGGCTCGGCGTGCTCACGGACTACTGGCTGATTGTGTCGATGGTGCTGACGGCTGCTGCGGCCGCCGTACTGGCGTTCGCCGTCCTGCCTGCTCAGGGGCGGGTGCTGGCCGCAGTGGACGGGTCGCGCGAGATGCGGGACGGCGTACTCCCCCGGGCGAAGAAGTTGTCGATGACGACCGGGATCTTCGCGTTGTTGTGGGCTGTCGTCGTGGTGCTGATGGTCGTTCGTCCCGGCTCGACGACGGGGGTCTGACGATGCTCAAGGTGCTGAAGGTCGCCGCCGCTGTCGAGGCGGTCAGTGTGTGTCTGCTCTTTCTCAATCTGTTCACGGTGCACTGGCCGGCGGTGTCGTCCGCACTGGGTCCGACACACGGCACGGCGTACCTGGTGACGATCGTGACGGCGCTGTCCACGGCGGGTGCTTCCACGCGGGCCAAGGTGCTGTCGTTCGTGCCGGCGGTCGGCGGGTACCTTGCGCTGCGCAATCTGTCGGTGGAGGCACGTTAGGGTTTGGGCGTGCTGACGGTCGCCACGGTGAATGTGAACGGGATCAGGGCTGCGTACCGGCGGGGTATGGCGCCGTGGCTGGAGTCCACTGATCCCGATCTGCTGCTGATGCAGGAAGTTCGCGCCACCGACGACGTACTGCGGGACCACCTTGGCGGCGACTGGAACGTCGCCCATGCCGAGCCGACGATCGACGGTCACAAGGGCCGGGCCGGGGTCGCGATCGCGAGCCGGCGGCCGATCAAGGACGAGCGGATCGACATCGGGCCGGACCGCTTCGCCGGGTGCGGACGGTGGATCGAGGCGGACGTCGTCCTCGACGACTCCTCGGCTCTGACGGCGGTGAGCACGTATGTGTTCACCGGTGAGTTCGAGACGCCACCGCGGCAGGAGGAGAAGTACGCGTTCCTGGACGCGATCACCGCGCGGCTGGCGGAGCTGCGGGCCGATGGGCGGCACGTGCTGATGTGCGGTGACCTGAACATCGCCCATCGCGAGGTCGACCTGAAGGCCTGGAAGGCGAACCGCAAGAAGAGTGGTTTCCTTCCCGAGGAGCGGGCCTGGATGGACCGCCTGTTCGAGTCCGGCTGGGTTGATCTGGGGCGTCGGTTCGGCGGCGAAGGGCCGGGGCCGTACTCGTGGTGGTCGTGGCGCGGGAAGGCGTTCGACAACGACGCGGGCTGGCGCATCGACTACCAGATCGCGTCACCCGAGCTCGCCGCCGCGGCCACCGGCTGCGCCATCCACCGGGCCGCGACGTACGCCGAGCGCTGGAGCGACCACGCTCCGGTGGTGGCGACGTACTCGCTCTGACTTTCGCCTGTGGATAGAGGGCGACCGGTTGTCGGCGGTTCCAGGTAGTCTCGCGGCATGTCCGAGATCGATACCTCTGTGAAGCCGCCGGTCGCCGCCCGGAAGCCGGTCGAGCGCCGTCATCACGGCGACGTGTTCGTCGACGAGTACGAGTGGCTGCGGGACAAGTCCGACGACGAGGTGCTGGCGTACCTGCGCGCCGAGAACGCCTACACCGAGGCCCGGACGGCACATCTGGAATCGTTGCGTGAGGCAATTTTCAAGGAGATCTCGGACCGGACCCTGCAGACCGATCTGAGCGTGCCGGCCCGGCGCGGCGGGTACTGGTACTACTCGCGCACGATCGAGGGCAAGCAGTACGGGATCCACTGCCGGGTCAAGGTGGACGGCGACGAGCCGCCGGCGACCGACGGCGAGATCCCCGGCGAAGAGGTGATGCTCGACGGCAACGTCGAGGCCGGCGACTCCGAGTTCTTCGCGCTCGGCACCGCCGACGTCTCCCCCGACGGCCGGCTGCTGGCCTACTCCGTCGACCTCAAGGGCGACGAGCGGTTCACCTTGCGGATCAAGGATCTCGCGACCGGTGAGCTGCTGCCGGACGAGTTGCCCGAGGTGCACTACGGTTCGGCCTGGTCCGCCGACGGGTCGACGATCTTCTACACCAAGGTCGACGACGCCTGGCGGCCGTACCAGGTCTGGCGGCACACCCTTGGCACGACCGGCGACGACGTCCTGGTGATGGAGGAGCCGGACGAGCGGTTCTGGGTCGGGGTCGACCTGACCCGCAACGAGCAGGCCATCATGATCGCGCTCGGCAGCAAGCTGACCAGCGAGGTCTGGCTGCTCGACGCCAACGACCCCGCCAGTCGGCCGGTCGTGGTCGCGCCACGTCGCGAGGGCGTGGAGTACGACGTCGAGCATGCGGGCGACCAGTTGCTGATCACCCACAACGCGGACGCGGCGAACTTCTCCCTCGCGGCCGCCCCACTCGACTCCCCCGGCTCGTGGACGACGCTGATCCAGGGCGACGAGACCAGCCGGCTGCTCGGCGTCGACGCCTTCGCCGACCACGTCATCCTGTACCGCCGCCGCGACGCGCTCACCGAGCTGGCGATCATGCGCCGCAGGCCGGACGGCTTCGGCGCACCGGAGGCGCTCGAGTTCGACGAGCCGATCTACACCGTCTCGCCTGGGCGAAACGACGAGTGGCACGACACGCGCTACCGGTTCGGCTACACGTCGCTCGTGACCCCTGGTTCGACGTTCGACGTGGACGTCGCGACCGGCGAGCGTCGCCTGCTCAAGCAGCAGCCTGTCCTGGGTGGGGTGGACCTCGGGGCCTACACGCAGTACCGGGAGTGGGCAACGGCGGCCGACGGGACGTCGGTGCCGATCTCGCTGGTCGCGCGCAAGGACGTGGCGAAGGACGGGAACGCGCCGGTCGTGCTGTACGGGTACGGCTCGTACGAAAGCTCGATGGATCCCTGGTTCTCGATCCCGCGGCTGTCGTTGCTGGACCGTGGTGTGGTGTTCGCCATCGCCCATGTGCGCGGCGGAGGCGAGCTCGGGCGGCACTGGTACGACAACGGGAAGATGCTGACCAAGCGGAACACGTTCACCGACTTCATCGCGGCCGCCGAGCATCTGGTCAAGGCCGGCTGGACGCGGCCCGAGCGGATCGTCGCCCAGGGCGGCAGCGCGGGCGGCCTGCTGATGGGCGCGGTGGCGAACCTGGCGCCCGAAGCCTTCGGCGGGATCGTCGCCGAGGTGCCGTTCGTGGACGCGCTGACGACGATCCTGGACCCGTCGTTGCCGCTGACCGTGATCGAGTGGGAGGAATGGGGCAATCCACTCGAGGACGCCGCGGTGTACGAGTACATGAAGTCCTACTCGCCGTATGAGAACGTCACCGCGCAGCAATATCCGCGGATCCTGGCCATCACCAGCCTGAACGACACCCGGGTGTTCTTCGTCGAGCCGGCCAAGTGGGTCGCCAAACTCCGCGCCACCGCCACCGGAAACGTCGACGTCCTGCTCAAAACCGAAATGGAAGCCGGTCACGGCGGGCGCTCCGGCCGGTACGACGCCTGGCGGGAACTGGCCTTCACCCTCGCCTGGGAACTGGACACGCTCGGCCTCGCCTGACCGCACCATGACTCCGCGGCGGCACAGCGACCACCGGAGACCAGACAACCCCGCCGAGTGACCGTTTCACCCGGGAACAGCCCGGGTACCTGCGGCGTTGCTGTTCGATGGAGGGACCAATAGTGTGTGATGCAACACATCCGGCGGCCGGAAGCCACGGGATTCTATCGAGATTCTCAGCTTCGGCCGCCGGTGTGCCGCTGGACTCAGGCACCGGAAGTCCGGTGAAACCCCGCGGAAGTTGCGTGATCACGCCGAAATGCGCGCACGTTCGGGCCGCGACGTCCGGCAAGCGGCCGCGAACGGACCGGCAACCCCCGGTTTCCGCGCCTGACCGGTGCCGGGAACTCTCAGGGAACGTTCAGGCTGTTTACACACTCGTCGTGGAATCTTGAACCTCACTCGAGCGTTGCTCTCCATGTAACGACGAAGGGAGTTTCGGTGGCTCGCACGACTCGTGTCCGCACCGCGGACGACGGTATCGACGGCAAGGACAGCGTCGGTCTCTACCTCGAAGAGATCGCGCGCACGCCCCTGCTGACTGCTGAGGAAGAGGTCGAGCTCGCTGAGATGGTCGAGGCAGGTCTGCTCGCGGAGCAACTGCTGGCCGAGGGGCGGGTTGGACGGAAGAAGGGCGGAGCGCCCAAATATGCGACGGAGGAAGAGCTGGAGTGGCTGGCCGAAGAGGGCCAGCGCGCGCAGCAGCGGTTCGTGACCGCGAACCTCCGGCTGGTGGTGTCGATCGCCCGCCGCTACGGACGGTCGCAGATGCCGCTGCTGGACCTGGTCCAGGAGGGCAACACCGGCCTGATCCGAGCGGTGGAGAAGTTCGACTACCGCAAGGGTTTCAAGTTCTCGACGTACGCGACCTGGTGGGTGCGGCAGGCCATCACCCGCGGTATCGCGCAGCAGGCCCGGGTGGTCCGGCTGCCGGTGCACGTGGTGGAGCAGCTGAACCAGATCGGGTCGGCCCGGCGCACGCTGGAGCGCAAGCTCGGCCGGGAGCCGGAGATCGACGAGATCGCGGCGGAGCTGGACCTGGACGAGGAACGGGTCACCGAGCTGATCCGGATCGGCCGGGACCACATCAGCCTGGACAACCCGATCGACGACGAGGGTGAGACCTCGCTGGGCGACCTGATCGCGGCCGAGACCGCGCCGGGTCCGGACCAGCTGGTCGCCGACGCCTCGGATCGCTCGGGCCTGTTCAGCCTGGTCGACCAGCTCGACCCGCGGTCCGCGGACGTGATCCGGCGCCGGTACGGCCTGCACGACGGCCGCCAGGCGAAGCTCGCCGACATCGGCGCCGTGCACGGCATCTCCGCCGAGCGCGTCCGCCAGATCGAGCGCGAGGCCCTCGGCCGGCTGCGCCTGCTCGCCGACCCGACGCTGGCCGCGTAAAGACCGACCCCGAAACCCCCAGCAAGGACCCCCGCGCCGCCCTCCCGGCCGGGGGTCCTTTCATGGGCGCTCGCAGATCAGGACAGGTGGATCCAGGACTCCACCGGAAGGTGGTCACTGGGGAACTGGCCGTCCTTGCTGAAGGTGTTGATCGACGCCTTGGAGACGCGCAGGCCCGGGGTGGTGAGGATCCAGTCGATCCGGGCACCGTTCGGCGTCAGCGGCTTGTAGCCGTGGAAGGTGGCGTAGAGGGCGCTGCGGCGCTCGGCGGTGACCCAGCTGTCGGCGAGCTTGCCACTGGTGACGAGCTTGTCGTAGACGGTCACCCCGGCGGCTGCGGCCTCGTTGAAGTCACCGGTCATGATCACCGGCAGCGCCGGGTCGAGCGCGGCCAGCCGTTGCAGGATCAAGTCCGCCGACTTCGACCGCGTCGTCGCGTCGAACGCCTCCAGGTGGGTGTTGATCGCGTAGAACTCCTTCGACGTCGCCTTGTCCTTGAACCGGACCCAGGTAACCATCCGCGGGCAGCAGCCACCCCACGTCTTCGACCCGATCACCTCAGGGGTGTCGGACAGCCAGTAGTGGTCGTACGCGAGTGGCTGCAGCCGGCGCTTGTCGAAGAAGATCATCATGAACTCCCCCTTGCTGCCGCCCTCGCGCCCCAGCCCGATCGAGTCGTACGACGGCCCGAGGTCGGCGGAGATGTCCTGCAGCTGGGAGTAGAGCCCCTCCTGCGTACCGATCAGCTGCGGCCGAGCGAGACGCAACTGCTCCCGCATGACCGGCCGCCGGGCGCTCCACTCGTTGGGCGGGGTGTCACTGGCGTACCGCAGGTTGTACGACATCACGTGCAGCGGCTGCGCCGGACCATCCGCGGCCGCAGCGGTCTGGCCGGGGGCGGTGACGCCACCGGTGAGGGTCAGGCCGGCGACAGCCGCCGCGACGAGCGCGGCGAATCCACGACGGGTACTGAACATGGTTGGAAACCTCCATGGGCGGGGAGTTCGGAGGTTGGACGTTAACCAAGGTCGGTGTCCAGTTGCCAGCCGTAGCGCGTCGAGTACGTGACGAGACGGTTCAGGCGGCGGCTTCGTTCCAGCTGTCGATCAGCGCGGGCAGCGCTGAGAGCCGGTGGACCGTCGCGTCCGGCGTCCCCTCGGTGTGGCCGATCTGCTCGACCGGGATCGCGCTGTGCGGGATGTGAGCAGCCCGCATGCCGACGTTCTGCGCGCCCCAGACGTCGTCGAACAGCCGGTCACCGACGAACAGGCACCGGCCCGGATCGGTCACCTCGACCGCGTGCATCGCGGCCAGGAACGCCTCCGGGTGCGGCTTGGTGTACGGGATCTCACTGGTGTAGACCGCGCCGTCCAGCAACTCCAGTACGCCGTCGCGCGCGAAGATCTCCTCGTGCCGCCGGCGCGACCAGATCGTGTTCGACAGCACTCCGAGCTTGAGCCCGCGGGCCTGGAGCTCCCGCAGTGTCTCGACCGCGTCCGGCTCGAGCTCGGTGTGCGGGTGCCATTGACGCTCGTACTCCGCCAGTGCCGCCGGGGTCATCACCACGTCGGCCAGCAGGCAGACCTCCTCGAGCGTGCTGCTCCGGTGCTCGTCGCGGGAGCGCAGCCAGACCGTTCCCTCCGCCTTGACCAGCCGCTCCGCGAGCTCGTCCGCCCGGGCGTCGTCGATCAACTCCGCCACCGACCGCCAGACGGAGTACAGGTCGATGTCGTGCCAGGTCGCCAGCGTGCCGCCCCAGTCGAACAGGACGGCCTCGATCTTCACGTTCGTCACAGCGGACACCTTGCCAGACCGGGCCGACAGTTCTCTCCCGGTTTTTCGCCCGGCTCAGCTGACCCGGGCGACCCGGTTGCGCTTGGCCAGCCAGACGATCGCGACGGCGTACAGCGCCAGGCAGGGCACGTCGACGAGCAGCAGGGTCCACGGCGCTCCGCCCTGCTCGTCCCAGCCGTCCAGCTGACCCATTGCCGCAGGCAACAAAAAGGCGAACAGGTTGTTCAGCGCGTGCACCGAGATGGCCGCCTCCAGTCCCCCGGTCCGGACGGTCAGCCAGCCGATCGTCATCGCGAACACGAAGATGTCCGCCATCGCCCAGCCGGTGTACCCGTGCGCCGACACGAACACCACGCTGCTGATCACGATGCCGGGCCACGGCGTACGCAACGCTGCTTTCAGCCAGCGCGCGCGACCGTCCACCTGGTCCGGTCCGTAGGAGCCGACCGCCTGGATCAGCCAGCCGCGGAACACGAACTCCTCCGCCGCCGACTGGAACGGGACCAGGAAGATGATCACCAGCGCCGGTACGACGAACGCGCCGAGACCGACCCACGAGCCGTCGTCGGTCCCGACCGGGTCCTGGCTCGGGAAGATCTGCTCGACCAGGATGCCGAGCGCGTAGGAGAGCACCAGGTAGCCGAGGCCGGGCAGGCAGCACAGCAGCAGCCAGCGCCAGCGGATCCGGTTGAGCACGGAGGCGACGCTGAACCACGGGCGGCGTTGCACGAGCCAGGCGGTGAACAACACGACCGGCGTCAGGATGCCGAGCATCACCAGGGTGACGGCGAGATTCTCGGTGTCGCTCGGGAAGAGGTCGTTGCCCTGCGGCTCGCTGAACTCGCCGGTGATCATGCTGTGGACGAGTTCCCAGCCGATGAGCACGACCGCGGTGAGGACGACCGCTCCCGCAGCGAGGAACAGTGTGCCGGCGACCGGGCGCCACCACCGGTGCTTCGCGTTCCGGCCCAGGCGGTGGTACGGGGTGCTGGGTGGTGCCGCGACGACGCTGGGTTCGCGCTCCGCGAACTGGCCTGGGTACGGCGGCGGCGCACCCCACGGCGGCGGCTGCTCAGGCGACCAGAACGGCGGCTGCCCGGGCGGCGGATACTGACCACCCGGCGGCGGATAGTGGCTCGGAGGCGGGTACTGGCCGGGCTGATGGTACGGACCCGGGGGTGGGTACTGGCCCGGCGGCGGATAGTGGCCGGGCGGCGGGTACTGGCCAGGCTGTGGGTATTGGCCGGGCTGTGGATAGGCGCCCGGCTGGGGGTACGGAGGCTGCTGACCGGGAGGCTGCTGATTCGGCGGCTGCTGGTACGGACCCGCGGGCGGGTAAGGCCCCTGCTGCGGGTGGGGTGCCGGGGGTGGGTGCTGACCCGGCTGCGAGGATTGGCCGGGCTGTTGCGGGTCCATGAGTGGACTCTAGAAGATCCGGACAAGTCGTACGCGGAGGAGAGCCAAGTGGTGACTGATCCGACCCCAGGACCGACCGCGTCAACGCGAGTACTGCCGCAGTCGGTGCTGATGCCGTTGACCGGCTCGGCGATCTTCCTGGTGGTGCGGATCGAGTCCGGCGGTGAGGAGAAGACCCGCGACCTGCTCGAGCGGGTCAGCGGTCTCACCCGTTCGGTCGGCTTCCGCGTGCCGGCCGGCAACCTGTCCTGCGTGACGAGTATCGGTTCCGACGCGTGGGACCGGCTGTTCAGCGGCCCGCGTCCGGCCGAACTGCACCCGTTGGCGGAACTTCACGGCGCGAAGCATCATGCGCCTTCCACACCCGGCGACCTGCTGTTCCACATCCGCGCCGCCCACCTGGACCAGTGCTTCGAGCTCGCCGGCCAGATCATGAACGTGCTCGACGGCGCCGCGACCGTGGTCGACGAGGTGCACGGGTTCAAGTACTTCGAGATGCGCGACCTGCTCGGTTTCGTCGACGGCACCGAGAACCCGACCGGCGCCGAGGCCGAGGACGCCGTACTGATCGGAGCCGAGGACCCGGACTTCGCAGGTGGCAGCTACGTCATCGTGCAGAAGTACCTGCACGACCTGAAGGCATGGAACGCGCTCACGGTCGAGCAGCAGGAGCACGTGGTCGGCCGGACCAAGCTGGACGACATCGAGCTGGCCGATGACGTGAAGCCGTCCAACGCACACATCGCGCTGAACGTGATCGAGGACGAAGACGGCAACGAGCTGCAGATCCTGCGCGACAACATGCCGTTCGGCACGATCGGGTCGCAGGAGTTCGGCACCTACTTCATCGGCTACGCGAAGTCCCCGTCGGTCACCGAGCTGATGCTGCGCCGGATGTTCATCGGCGAGCCCGAGGGCAACCACGACCGCATCCTCGACTTCTCCACCGCGGTCACCGGCACCCTGTTCTTCACCCCGTCGGCCGCCTTCCTCGACGACCTCCCGCCGGCTCCCTGACCCACCCTGAGGGGCAGGGAGCCGGGGGAAGACTCACTCCCCGAACGGCGGATCGTCGTCGTAGCTGGACCAGCGGTAGTTCACCTGGTCCGCGAACGTCGCCGGCACCTTGCCGAGCCCCTTGATCACTGTCGAGGTCCCGTTCGCGTGCGCGACGGCGTACAGGTAACCGGACCTGGTGTGCTTGTCGATGCCGAGGAGGAGCGAACCGTACTGGCCGCACCGGTTGACGTTCAAGGTCTCGAACCCTTGCCAGGTGGCCGACCGCACGATCTTCACGATCGGCTTCATCGGCGAGCTGAGCGGGACCCGGACCGTGTAGAGCGCGCCGCCGCGGGTGTTCACCAGCAGCGTGTCGTACGTCGACGTGCGGCTGATCAGCGCGACCGCCTTCACCGCCGAGAACCCGGCGAACGAGCCGGCCGCCTTCCAGACGGGCTGGCCGTTGACGGGCTGGATGAACCAGCGGAACAGTACGCCGTCGTCGCGGAGGGCGTACGCGCGGTCGAAGCCTGAGCCGCCGGCCAAGGCGAGCGGGCATCCCATGGTTCCCCCAAACTCAGTAGTGACCTATTCGCCGAAGATCGGCGGGCCGGCCCAAGGGACGCCGGTCCAGCGGAAGTGGATCGGGTCGTCGAACGTGCCCGGGACCTTTCCCAGACCCTTGATCACCGTCGACGTACCGTTCGCGTGGCCGACGGCGTACACGTAGGCGTTGGAGGTGTCCTTGTCGATACCGGTCAGCAACAAGCCGTACTGACCGCACTTCTCCGCGACCAGAGACTCGAAGCCCTGCCAGGTGCCGGTGCGGACGACCTTCACGATCGGCTTCATCGGCGAGGTGATCGGGATCCGGATCGTGTAGAGCGCTCCACCGCGGGTGGTCGCCAGGAAGGTGTCATAAGTGCGGGTCTGGCTGATCAGGGTCATCGCCTTGACCGCGGCGAACCCCGAGTACGAGCCGGCTGCGCGCCAGGTCCCGTTGTCCGACCGCCAGCGGAACAACATGCCGTCGCTGCGCAGTCCGTAGTAGTGGGTGTGGCCTACCGGGTTCGGTTTCGCGCCCTCGTCGTACGTCGACTTCTCGAAGTAGGTGAACTTGTCCCAGCCGCCGCCGATCCGGGTGAAGTGCACCTTCGGATCCGAGCCGCCGGTGCGGTAGATCACCTCGTACATGGTCGAGTTGAGCACTACCTCGCCGTAGTGCGCCCAGGTGGCTGGTACCTCCGGCTCGATCACCCAGGTGCTGTGCAGCCGGGCGACGCCGTCCGCGAACCGGTCCACGGCCACTGTGGCCTTTGAACCGGCGGTGGGCGGTGTGGTGGCCGTGATCCGGCGGGACAGATGGTCGCCTCCGGTGTTCACCGATCCCAGGGACATCTCACAGGTCGCTGCGACACCGGCTGGTGTGGCTGTGCTCGTCGGCACGGCGTACGCCGGTGTGGTCGTGAGGCCCACGAGCAACGTGGCCAGTGCGGCTCGTCCGAGCATCATGGTCGTCCTCCCAGAGCAGACCGTTTGTCTCCTTGATGCGTAAGCCGCCGGGAAAGTTGTGGAGCCCGAAAGTGTCGGCGCGATGGGTGAGACTGGAGTCATGTTGCTCACCGATGTGGTCGAGACGTCGGCCGCGCTGGCCGGGACCCGGTCGCGCCTGAAGAAGGCCGAGTTCATCGCCGGGCTGCTGACCACTGCGACCGATCCGCTGGAGACCGAGATCGCGGTGACGTACCTGTCCGGCGAGCTGCGGCAGCGCCGGACCGGGGTGGGCTGGCGGACGCTGATGAACGCGCCGGAGCCGGCCGAGACGCCGTCGCTGACGGTCGAGGAGGTCGATCGCGCGTTCGCGGAGCTCGCCGAGATGGCCGGGGCCGGGTCTCAGGCGCGGCGGCGGGAGGCGATCGACGCGCTGTTCGGCCGGGCGACCGAGGCCGAGCAGCGGTTTCTGCGGTTACTCGTCGGCGGGGAGCTGCGGCAGGGCGCGCTGGACGGGGTGATGGCCGACGCGGTCGCGCGGGCGACCGGGATCCCGCTGGAGAAGATCCGCGCGGCGACCATGTTGCGTGGTGCGGCCGCTCCGGTGGCGGTCGCCGTACTGACCGAGGGAGAGGCCGGGCTGGCGCAGTTCGGGCTGGAGGTCGGGCGTGGCGTGCAGCCGATGCTCGCGCAGTCCGCGACCAGCGTCGCCGAGGCGCTCGGCAAGACCGGTACGCCGGCCGCCCTCGAGTGGAAGCTGGACGGGATCCGGATCCAGGCCCACCGCGATGGTTCGAAGGTCGTCGTCTACACCCGGACGCTCGACGACATCACCGTGCGGGTGCCCGAGGTGGTGGACGCCGTCCTCGCGCTGGATGCGGAGCAGGTCGTGCTCGACGGTGAGCTGATCGCGCTCCGGGCCGGTGGCCGGCCGGAGCCGTTCCAGGTGACGGGTTCACGGACGGCGACGCGGGCGGCGACCGGGCCGGAGTCCGTGCCGTTGACGCCGTACTTCTTCGACATCATCCATCAGGACGGGCAGGACTTGCTCGGGCTCGACGGTGCCGCGCGGCACGAGTGGCTGAGCAAGCTCATCCCCGAGGAGCAGCGGATCCCCCGGCTCGTGACCGCCGACGCCGACGCCGCGCACGAGTTCTTCCTGGACGCGGTGAAGCGCGGGCACGAGGGCGTGATGGTGAAGTCCCTGACGGTGCCGTACGAAGCCGGCCGGCGCGGGTCCGGCTGGGTGAAGGTGAAGCAGACACACACACTGGACCTGCTCGTGCTGGCGGCCGAGTGGGGTCACGGGCGCCGGACCGGCTGGCTGTCGAACCTGCACCTGGGCGCTCGCGACTCGGACACCGGTGAGTTCGTGATGCTCGGCAAGACCTTCAAGGGGCTGACGGACGAGCTGCTGCGCTGGCAGACCGAACGCTTCCAGGAGCTGGAGGTACGCCGCGACGAGTACACGGTGTACCTGCGGCCGGAAGTGGTGGTGGAGATCGCCTTCGACGGCGTGCAGACCTCCCCGCGGTACCCGGCCGGCATGGCGTTGCGCTTCGCGCGAGTACTGCGTTATCGCGAGGACAAGTCGCCCGATGAGGTTGATACCGTGCAGACCGTCAGAGCGATTCACGAAGGTGGTGCGGATGGGTGAGCCGGCGGAGGATCCGGATCTCGTGGCGCGGCGGATCGCGCGCGAGTCCCTGGACCAGGACGACCCCACGGGCTGGTTCGAGCGGCTCTACTCGGCCGCGTCGGAAGGCGCCGCGGTGGTGCCGTGGGATCGGGGTACGGCGCATCCGCTGCTGACCGAGTGGGTCGAGGAGTCGGGGCCGGACGGGACCGGTAAGACCGCCCTGATCGTCGGTGCCGGGACCGGATGGGACGCGGAGCTGATCGCCGACCTCGGGTACGACACAACGGCCTTCGACATCTCGCCCTCAGCGGTCCAGGCGGCGCAGCGCAACCACCCTGACTCCAAGGTGCACTACGTCACCGCTGACCTGCTCGCGCCGCCGGCCGAGTGGCATCGTGCCTTCGACCTGGTGGTCGAGATCTACACCGTGCAGGCGCTGCCGATCGAGCTGCAGCCGGCCGCGATCAAACAGGTCGGCGAACCGGTAGCCCCCGGCGGCACGCTTCTCGTCATCGCCGCAGCCCGCGCCGACGACGTACCCGACGACGCCATCGAAGGCCCGCCCTGGCCCCTCACCCGAGCCGCCATCGACTCCTTCGCCACGGCCGACCTCCAGCTCATCCAGCTCACCAAGTCCCCTAGCCCCGCGGATCCGAGCATTTACCGCTGGCGAGCCGAGTACCTCCGCGACTAGGTCGTGTCTGGTAATTCAGCGCCGTCGCGAGCAGGTGCCGAGTGCCGCGCAGTAGGCGGGGAATTGCCAGACACGGCCTAAACCGGCTCGACACGGGCGGGTGCGGCCAGCAGACTGCGCTGAATGGGTTCGCCATGGGGTCGGGTTGAGCGGTTGGATGCTGAGCGGGTGGCCGCTCAGTTGGCTGAGGAGACCGGCGTACGGCTGATCGTGGAGGGGCCGTGCTCCGGTGGGGAGGTCGGGGCTGCCTTCGTGCGGTGGCCTGACGGCCGGCGTTCGGTGCTGAAATGGCGGCCAGGCACGCGGCTCGAGGATCTGCAGGCCGGACCGATCGCGGTGTCCGAGGCCGTGCGCGCGACGGGTGCTCCGGTGCCGGAGACGCAGTTGGCCGTGCAGCTCGGGTCCGCGATCGCCACGGTGCAGGAACTGTTGCCTGGGGCACCGATCACTCGGCTGGACCCACAGGGACTCGAGCAGGCGCTGGCGTTCAACGAGCTGCAGGCTGGCCGGCTCGCGAACCGACCCGACATCCCTTCGCTGGAGTTGTTCTTGCGCGACGACGGTCCAGGGTTCTGCCTCCATGGTCCGCTCCGGGCGCACAGTCGCCGTACTGCACGGCTCGACGACTGGATCAGGAAGATAGGCGCCGAGCAACCCGGACCGCTGCAGGGCGACGATGCGGTCCACGTGGACTTCCACCCGGGCAACCTGCTGGCCATCGGCGGCACGATCACCGGTGTCATCGACTGGGACGGGGCAGGTCGCGGCGATCGCCGGTTCGACCTGGTCACTCTGCGCTTCGGCGTACACACCGACGATCATGTCCACGAGGTCGTCGCGCGGCTGGACGCCGTACTCGATGCCTTTCCAGTCGACGTACTCCGACCGCTCTGGGCGCATATGAGCCTGCGCATGGTCGACTGGGCGATCCGGCACTTCACGCCCGCCGATGTCGACCACTGGCTGGACCTTGCGGAGTCTCGAACAGACTAGAACATATGTTCGATAGTGCTGTAGGGTGGCTGCATGGCGGGGAACGGTGAGGTTGGCCCGACAGCGCTGCGGATGATGCTCGGCAGTCATCTGCGACGGCTGCGTGAGCGAGCGGGGGTGAGCCGGGCGGACGCCGGATGGGCGATCCGGGCGTCGGAGTCGAAGATCAGCCGGCTCGAGCTCGGCCGGGTCGGGTTCAAGCAACGCGACGTCGAGGATCTGCTCAGCCTGTACGGCGTGACCGAAACGCGCGAGCGGGAGCGCCTACTGGAGCTGGCCCGCGAGGCGAACAACCGCGGCTGGTGGCATCGGTACGGCGACGTCACGCCGGACTGGTTCGACGCCTACCTCGGGCTGGAGGCGGCGGCCGAGCTGATCCGGACGTACGAGATCCAGTTCGTGCCCGGGCTGCTGCAGACCGCTGACTACGCCCGGGCCGTCGCGCGGCTCACCCCGGAGGGCGCCCGCTCGGAGGACGAGGTCGAACGCGTCGTCGCCCTCCGCACCCGGCGCCAGCGCGTCCTCGATCGCGAGCCGCCGTTGAAGCTCTGGGCCGTCATCGAGGAGTCCGTGCTGCTCCGCCCGATCGGCGGGCGCCAGGTGCTCCGCGATCAGCTCGACGCGCTCCGCTCGGCCGTCGAACGCCCGAACATCACCGTCCAGATCATCCCGATCGACAACCCCGGCCACCCAGCCGGCGGCGGTGCCTTCACCATCCTGCGCTTCCCCCAGCGCGACCTCCCCGACATCGTCTACCTGGAGCACCTCACCAGCGCCCTCTACCTCGACAAACGCGAAGACGTCGACACCTACACCCAAACCCTCAACCTCCTCGCCTCCACCGGCCCCCCGCCCCAACAAACCCACCACCACCTGACAACCCTCCTCAACCGCCTGCCCTGACCACGAACTCCAGGAAGCGGGCCCATTGGGCGGGTAGCCAGGCTGATCGTGGTTGCTCGTGAGCGTGGTTGTGCGGCCCGCACCGCCGGGAGGTTCGCGCCTGCATGCGTGCCCAGCGGACAGCTGGACCGTGCGGTGAACGTGCCTGCGCCAGCATGCGCTGACCACGGGGCAGCCGGTCCGTGCGATGAGCATGCCTGCCCCGGCATACGCCGACCACCGGCCAAGCCGGACCGTCCGGTGAGCATGCCCGCGCCGGCATAACCGACCACCAGACAGCCGGTCCGTGCGGCGAGCATGCCTGCCCCGGCATACGCCGATCACCGGGCAGCTGGTCCGTGCGGTGAACGTGCCTGCGCCGGCATGCGCTGAAGGCCGGGGCTCGGGCGCTGGCGCTGTCGGGGCGCGGCTGCGGGCTGGTGGGCGGCTGCGGGGTCGGCAGTCGAGCGTGCTGGTGCGCCAGCGGCCTCCCCCCGCCGCAGCGGCAGATGCTGCCCGGCCGCGGCGTGAGCGCGGGCAACAGGTGCGGCTGGTGAGCTGGGGTGGCCAGAGGCTGGCGCTGGACCCTCCAACCCTGCGCGTGCGGTGGGCGGCGTTAGGCGTCTTTGTCGGGCGGGGATTGGGACTGCGCTTGGGATCTGAGGTACTCGGTGCGGCCTTGGTCTTCGGGGGCGTCCAGCAGGTTGTCGGCGGGTGCCCGGTTGTCGGGGTACTCGGCGAGGGCTACGTCGGGGTGGTGGAAGTCGAAGGCGGGGCTCTCGGACCGGATCCGCGGCAGCCGCTCGAAGTTGTGCCGCGGCGGCGGCGAACTGGTCGCCCACTCCAGCGACCGACCCCAGCCCCACGGGTCGTCGACACCGACCAGCGGGGACTTGCGCGACTTGTAGACGTTGTAGAGGAACGGCAGTGTCGAGATCCCGAGCACGGTCGCGCCGACCGTCGAGACCTGATGCAAGAGCGTGAAGCCTTCGTTCGCGCCGTACGTCGCATAGCGCCGCGGCATGCCCTCGACACCGAGCCAGTGCTGCACCAGGAAGGTCGTGTGGAACCCGAGGAACAGCAGCCAGAAGTGCAGCTTGCCGAGCCGCTCGTCGAGCATCCGGCCGGTCATCTTCGGCCACCAGAAGTAGAAGCCGGCGAACATCGCGAACACCACCGTGCCGAACACGACGTAGTGGAAGTGCGCGACCACGAAGTACGAGTCGTTGAGCTGGTAGTCCAGCGCCGGCGAGGCCAGGATGATCCCGGTCAGGCCGCCGAACAGGAACGTCACCAGGAACCCGACGCTCCACAGCATCGGGGTGTCCATCGATACCGAGCCGCCCCAGATGGTGCCGATCCAGTTGAAGAACTTCACCCCGGTCGGGACCGCGATGAGGAACGTCATGAAGGAGAAGAACGGCAGGTTCACTCCCCCGGTGGCGAACATGTGGTGGGCCCAGACCGCGATCGACAGCACGCCGATCCCCAAGGTCGCGGCCACAAGTCCGTAGTACCCGAAGATCGGTTTGCGGCTGAACACCGGCAGGATCTCGGTGATGATGCCGAAGAACGGCAACGCGATGATGTAGACCTCGGGGTGCCCGAAGAACCAGAACAGGTGCTGCCACAGCAGCGCACCACCGTTGGCCGCGGTGTAGACCTGGGCGCCGAGGGCGCGGTCCGCCTCGAGCATCAGCAAGGCGGCGGCGAGGATCGGGAAGGCGATCAGCACCAGGATCGACGTGACCAGCACGTTCCAGCAGAAGATCGGCATCCGGAACATCGTCATCCCCGGTGCCCGCATGGTGATGATCGTCGTGACGAAGTTGACGCCACCGAGGATCGTGCCGAGGCCGGCCATCCACAGACCCATCACCCACAGGTCGCCGCCGACGCCGGGTGACCGCTCCGAGGTGGACAGCGGCGCGTACGCCGTCCAGCCGAAGTCGGCCGCGCCTTCCGGAGTGAGGAACGCCCCCATCGTGATCAGCCCGCCGAACAGGAACAGCCAATAACTGAACATGTTCAGCCGCGGGAACGCGACATCGGGCGCGCCGAGCTGGACCGGCATGATCACGTTCGCGAACCCGACGAACAGCGGAGTCGCGAACAGCAGCAGCATGATCGTGCCGTGCATGGTGAAGAGCTGGTTGTAGACCTCCTCGTTCACGAACTGCAGCCGCGGTTCGGCCAGCTCGGCGCGGATGATCAACGCCATCACACCGGCGACCAGGAAGAACGCGAACGACGTGACGAGGTACAGCTGACCGATCACCTTGTGGTCGGTCGTGGACAGCAGCCGGCCGATCACCTGCCCGAGCGGCCGCCGCGCCGTCCCGGCGGCTAGCGGCGGGCCCGTGCGTTCGGTGATCCCGGTCCGTTCGCTGACACTCGCCATGCGCCCTCCCGTGCCCCCACTCCGCGCCCGGAGTACTCGCGCTTTCTTCGATTAGACACCCGTCCGCGCCACGACAACAGAGGCACCGTCGTGACGCTCCGTGTTCGGTACGACTCCGCAGCGGCTAGCCGACGGCTTCGAGCAGCGTCTTGGTGAAGGCGGCGAGGTCATCCGGCTTGCGGCTGGTGACCAGGTTGCCGTCGGTCACGACCGTCTCGTCGACCCAGTTCGCGCCGGCGTTGCGCAGGTCGGTCTGCAGGCTGGGCCAGGACGTCACCGTTCGGCCGCGGACCACGTCCGCCTCGATCAGCGTCCACGGAGCGTGACAGATCGCCGCCACCGGCTTGCCGGACTCCACGAACGATTTCACGAACCCGACTGCCCCGGAGTCCAGCCGCAGCGCGTCCGGATTCGCCACGCCACCAGGCAGCACCAGCGCCGCGAAGTCGTCCACCGAGGCATCGCCCACAGGCTGGTCGACGGGCTTCTTCTCTGCCGCCGTCAGGTGGTCGAACGTCTGCACCTCACCGCTCTCAGGGCTGAGCAGCACCGGCTGGTGACCGGCGTCGGAGACCGCCTGCCACGGCTCGGTCAGTTCGACGCGCTCGATCCCTTCCTTCGCGACGAGGAACGCGATCTTCTTGCTGTCTGCCATGCCGATTTCACTCCTCTCGCTATCCACCCGCCGGGTACCCGATCCCCCACCGGCCACACGTCCTCAGCGCGGCGGTCCGTCCGCAACCACAACTCGTACGTCGGACAACCGCAACTCAGGATCGAAGTCGGTCAGGCACCACGTCGCACCCGCCGCGGCATATGGTCGGACGTCGGCCGACGGTGGCAGCGCGATGACGATGTCGAAGTCGTCGAGTGATCCGCGTTCGGCCGACACCGCCGCGACGGCGGCTGCGACCTGGTCCGGCGAAGTCAGGTTCACCGGGAAGTAGCCGTCGTACCGGGCTGCGCGTCGGATCGGCTTGAGGTTGCCGGGGAAGCCGGCGCCCCAGATCGGGATCCGGCCCGCCACCGGGCGTGGCTCGAAGCGGACCGAGTCGACCAGGTAGTGCTTGCCGCGATGGACGACCGTCTCCCCCGACCAGCCGGCGGTCAGGATCTGCAGGCACTCGTCCAGTTGCTCGGCCCGCACCCGGTCGTCGACCTCGTCACCCGACCGCGAGAACTCCCCCGCGAACCGGTCGCCGCCCAGGCCGACGCCGAGGATCAGCCGGCCGGCGCTCAGCACGTCCAATGTCGTTGTCTCGCGCAACAGTTTGACCGGGCGGCGACGCGCCACCGGGGTGACCATCGGCCCGATCCGCAGCCGCTCGGTCGCGACGGCGATCGCGGACAACGTGATCCAGGGGTCCGCCACCGCGGAGATGGGCGGCCGCCACCAGAGCTGGTCCCAGACGAACATCCCGTCCCAGCCCGCCTCCTCCGCCGACGCCGCCAGCCGCGCGACGACCCGCGGATCGGCCAACTCGTCGAACAGCGGAACCCACACCGCGTACCGCATCATCGCTCCCCGGTGCGCTGAACGACGGCGTCGACGAACTCGTCCCACAACGCCTCCGGCACGCCATGCCCAGCCCCCTTCAACACGACGAGGGACGAACCAGGCACCGCGTCACGCACCGCCTCCCCGTGGGCCAGCGGAAGCAGCGGATCCAGCTCACCGTGAATCACCAGGACCGGCATGGTCAGATCACCGAACCCACCATGTTCGGGCCCGTCGAATGACATCGCGTAATGATTGGTCAGCGACGCCTCGAAATCACGAGCGCGCGCCATGTCTCGTCGTACCAACTCCCGCGTCGCCTCGACGTCGCAGAGCGGGCCAAGCTCGGCAACGGTCGACCGTACGACGTACTCCTCCACGGCGGCCGCGTCCGTGAAGTCGGGACGCTCGAAGTGGGGCACATCGGCCGGCGGAAGGTCGTCGGCCCCGGTCGACGTCGACACGAATGTCACCGATGCAACCCTCGTAGGATTGTCGACACCGAGCACCAATCCGACACCGCCAGACATCGACTGAGCGACCACATGGACCCGCTCGATGCCCAAGGCATCGATCAGCCCCACCGCGTCAGCGGCCAGATCCCGCATCGAGTACCCGGGCCGGCCGGGCGGGTACGACGTGGATCGCCCGGTGTCGCGCTGGTCGTAGCGGATCACGTACCGCCCGCGGTCGGCCAGCCGAAGGCACAACTCCGACGGCCACCAGAGCATGGACGCCGACGCGCCGTGGATCAGCAGGACCGCTGGGTCGGCCGGGTCACCGAAGGTTTCCGCGCACAGTTCCACACCGTTGACTGAATTGAGCTTCTCCATACCCAAGACGCTAGGACGCATCGATCATCACGAAAAGCGATTGCTTCCGATCAGGACAAACGCGTAGACCAACGGAGCTGGTACCACGAGCTCGAGCCGTCTCTGCCGCCGCGGGAGATTTTCCTGCTGTGGCAGGCCGGCCGCACGCACTCGCCACTCGAGGCACATGCCATCGAGATCGGGCAGAGTGTGGCGGCCGGCCTGTCGCGCGTCAGCTGACGGTCAGCACCTTCGACGCTGTCTGCGTGCCCTGGTGGTCGGCGTCGGCCAGCCACACCACGCGGTAGGTGTACGTGCCACGCGCCGTCGGCTTGATACTGAACGCGAACTTGCCGTTCGTGGCCAGCTTGCCCGTCGTCACCGCGACCCAACTCGTCCCCGAGCGCCGCTGCAGGTAGGCGGTCATGCCCGCGTGCGGCGGGTTCAGGTAGCCGTACAGCGCCGCCGACTGCCCGAGCGTGATCGCGCCCGGGACCAGGTACGCCGACATCGCAGGCTGCACCTGGACCAGCAGGGCAGCACTCCGCGTCCCCAGCAGACTGGTCGACCCGTCGTAGCCCCACATGTAATACGTCGACACGCTCGGCTTCTGCGCCGAAGTCACCACACCGTTGGCGTCCGACGTGAACTGACCGGCTACTGACCACTTCGTAGCGGTCTTCGCCTTCGAGTAGAGGACGACCGGTACGCCGGCCAGCTTGGCCCCGTCGTTGATCCGGGTCACCGTCGTGCTCAGCGTTGTGGCCCGGGTGTACATGATCGTGGTCGCACTGGCCGTGATCGTGGACTTCGTGCCGATCAGCCGGGTGTCGACGCCCGGTCCGATCTTGCCGGTGCCGTCCTTCACGAACGCCCGGTAGGCGTAGCTGGCGGAGTTCGGCAGCCCCGTGACGGTGTACTGACTCGCCGTCCCGTTGTAGATCGCCGCACCGGAGGTCGGCAGCGGCGGTGGGGTGTTACCCGAGGCGCCGCGGACGACGATCTGGCCGAGCGTGGTGTTCGCCGGCGCGGTCCAGCGCAGCGTCGCGGAACCCGCCGAGCCGGTGGCACTGAAGCTGCTGACCGGTGGCGGCGGGGCGGTGAGATCGACCCAGTTCTTGTCGATGTTGACCGTCACACCACCGTTGGTCTCGCTGACGTTGCCCTGGTACTGGTGCACCCGCTGGTGGTTGGTCCAGTACGTCGACGGGATGAACCTGCTCGTGCCGACCGGCGTCGAGCCCCAGTGTGCGAACCACAGGTTGTCCGGCCGCGTGTACGCCGTACTGCTGTAAACGCTCGCCAGGTCGACTCCGCCGGAGCCGGCTGCGACGTACGCACCACCGACATACCCGCGCGCGTTGAGCTCCTGCGTCCAGCCGCTCAGGTACGAAAGCACCGAGGCCTTGCAGTCGGCCGTGGACGTGTAGCCCTCGATGTCGCTGTAGATCGCGCTGCGCTGGGCGAAGCCAAGCGCCTGCGCGGCCGCCACGGCGTTGGCCGCGGCTGCCTTGCCCTGCGCGAGCGCGGTGGCCGGGACGGTCGACATCTTGCTG
Source organism: Kribbella sp. NPDC023972 (assembly GCF_040639075.1). Classification (NCBI taxonomy): domain Bacteria; kingdom Bacillati; phylum Actinomycetota; class Actinomycetes; order Propionibacteriales; family Kribbellaceae; genus Kribbella; species Kribbella sp. NPDC023972. The sequence continues at coordinate 468,226 of NZ_JBEZZH010000006.1, forward strand.
CGGAAGTTCGTGCACGGCGCCTGCATGCCGACGTCGATCAGCAGAAACTGCCAACCCTTGCTCGCATTGGTGGCGACCCAGTCCGTGGTCAGGTTCGGCTGGTCGCACCCGCGCAGGTCGCCGCTGATGTAGATGCCGACAGCCTTGTAGGTCGGCGACCAGGCGTCCATGGTCGCCTGGCTCGGCGCCGCGCAGGTGTCGAAGGCGTAGCCGTTGAAGTTGCCAGTAGCAACCACAGACGGCGCGACCGCGGCCGGCTGAACAGCCTGTGCGGACTTGGACTTCGCCACCACCCGGCCGCTGGCCAGGACGTCGTTCGCCGCCTGCTCGTCACCCGGTGCGTAGTAGGCGGTCGCCAGTACGCCGGCACCTTGCACAACGCGGCGCAGCAGGCCCGGCGTGGACTCCCGGGCGGAGGTCAGCGGCTCGAGCACGATCCCCTGGCTGCGGCCGACCAAGTGGGCGGGGCAGTCGGCCTGGGCGGTACTGCGACCGAGGTACACGGCCGGGCGGTCGAACCGGACACAAGCGGTCGGATTGGCGGCGAGGTCGACGACCGGCCAGCTGGCCGGCACCTTCACCTCGTAGCCGCGGTAGGAAACGGTCTTCGTCTCATCGGCGGCGGCCGGGCGACCGGTGGTCACTACTGCGGCCACTCCGGCGACCAGGGCGAGGGCGAGCACCACCACCCCGGGTCGATACAGCCTCACAAAAGCTCCTCACTTCGGCGGACGGCCGGTCCCGAAAGCGCACAGAGCTCCCCAGTCCCAACCCGGATCCCCAGTCAAGGCGAGTGCCGGCCGCTCTGTCGAAGAGCTTCCGGCACTCGCCTCGATCCGCACATGCTATCGATGCCGCTCAGCCGGGCCCGGGCCGCCATTTTGGATCGATCGGTCTATAACGTGTTAGAGTCGTCCGCATGGCGAGGCCGAGGATGTTCGACGAGGATCGCGCGCTGGATGCCGCGATGAAGTTGTTCTGGACGTTCGGCTACGAGGGCACGTCGACTCAGGACCTGTGCGAGGCCACCGGGCTGGGCCGGAGCAGCATCTACAACACGTTCGCCAGCAAGCGCGACCTGTTCGACCGGTCACTGCGGCACTACATGGAGACCAGGACGGCGACCCAACTCGAGCTCATCCAGCGCAGCGACCTGCCGATCCGGGAGCGCGTCCGCCGGATCCTGTGGGACGCGGTCGATCCCGACCCGGCCGACCCGCTCGGGTGCCTGGTGGTCAACACGCTCGTCGAGCTCGCACCGCACGACCCGGAGGTCGCCGAGCTACTCGAGCGGGACCATGCCGTCAAGACTCATGCGCTCACCACTGCGTTCCGTGCCGCGCAGGCCGCTGGCGAGGTCGACGCCGGCCACGACCCCGCCGCGCTCGCCGACTACGTTTTCGTCGTCCTGAGTGGACTGCGGGTGTCAGCCCGCGCGGGAGCGACGCGCGCGAGCCAAGCGGCGGTTGTCACCTCCGCACTCCGAACGTTCTGATCAACCCCCATCCCTCAGTGACACCCGCGCTCGTTTTGCACTGATTGATCCAATATGAGAGGAACCCGATGCCGCTCGCTGTCTATGTCCTCGGCCTGGCCATCTTCGCCCAGGGCACGTCCGAACTGATGCTGGCCGGCCTGCTGCCCGAGCTCGCCCGCGACCTGGGGGTGTCGATCCCGGCCGCCGGCCTGCTCATCTCCGCGTTCGCGGCCGGCATGTTGCTCGGCGCTCCGATCCTCGCCGTCCTCACGCTGCGCTGGTCCCGCCGTACGGCGCTGCTGGCCTTCCTCGCCGTCTTCGCGGTCACACATGTCGTGGGCGCGCTCACGCCCGGGTATGGCGTGCTGGTGGCAACCCGGGTCGTCGGAGCCTTCGTGTACGCCGGATTCTGGGCCGTCGCCGCGGTTACCGCGGTGGGACTGGCCGGGCCGCAGGCGCGCGCCAAGGCGATGAGCATCGTCGCCGGCGGCCTCACGATTGCCACCATCGTCGGCCTCCCAGCCGGGACCGTCATCGGTCAGCACCTCGGCTGGCGGGCCGCGTTCTGGGCCGTCGCCGGATTGTCGACAATCGCCATGCTTGGTGTGATCGCGACGATCCCCGGCGTGCACGCAGACACAGACAGCACGCCGGAACTCCGTCGGGAACTGCGCGCCATGGTGGACCCGGAGCTCTGGCTCGCGTACGCCACCACTGCTCTGTCGACCGGTGCGATTCTGGTCGTGTTCGCCTACCTCTCTCCCCTGCTGACCGACTCGACCGGCTTGTCCGCCGCGTGGGTCCCGGTCGTCCTCGCCCTGTACGGCGTAGGCGCGCTGGCCGGGATCACGGTCGGCGGCCGGACCGCTGACGCGCGCCCCTTCGCGACCCTGCGGATCGGCCTGACCGGTCTCATCGGCGCCTTCGCCGTTCTCGCGGTGTGGGCCGGGACGGCGTGGATCGCCGTACCCGCCATCGTTGCCTTCGGCGCCTTCGGGTTCGCCAACAATCCGGCGGTGAACTCACGGGTGTTCGCGGTGGCCGGATCGGCGCCGACGCTGGCGGCGGCCGGCAACATCTCGGCCTTCAACGTCGGGATCACCGCCGGACCGTGGCTCGGCGGGCTGGCCATCGACGCCGGCGCCGGCTACCCCTCGGTGGCCTGGATCGGCGCGGTGCTCGGAGTGCTTGCCCTGGGCACCGTCCTCATGGCGAGCCGGCGGACGATCGAGGCCCGCGAGCCTCAGCGGGTGTAGCGGAGAGCCAGCTCGACGACGGGTTGGTAGGCGTTGTGGTGAGCCTGCGTCCAGGTGTGGGCAGCGTCCTCGGTGGTCATGCGGTAGATCAGGGCGCGGACGAGCATCTGACCCCACTCCGGGAGATGGGCCCAGCGGGCGGCCAGGTCGGGTTTGCCGTCGTACCAGCAGAGGGCGTCGACCACCGCGACGGCCGCCGCCCACGGCGGTGGACGCCAGTACACCGGCCAGTCGATGATCGCGGGCGGCAGTCCGTTCGCGAACATCACGTTCCCGAGCAGGTCCCCGTGCACTACCTGCGCCGCCAAGTCCACCGGCCGCCGCGCTTTGATCAGCCGTCCCACGAGTTCCCGGTACGCCGGACTGCCGCCGACCGGTAGTTCCTCCCAGGCAACGCGGTCGCCGTACGTCCACGGGTCGTCCCGCACGTCAAGGAACTCCGGCCGAGGCAGCTCCGCAACCGCCTCGTGAAACACCTGCCCAGCCTTCAGTACGTCGTCCGGCCGCCGCACGTCGGTCGCCCCGACCAGCAACTCAGACGCCTCCCACCCGTTGACGACCCAGTCACCACCCGCGGCTGGCACGGGCCGAGCCACTCGGAAGCCCAACCCCTCAGGCAAGGCCGCCAGCACCTCGGCCCGCCAGATCGCCTCCACCACAAACCTGGCCGGCTTCAACACCACCTCCCCCACCCGCCAGGTCTCGCCCTGCCCGCCCGGCAGAAGCACAGCCTCACCCGACAGGCCGAAGGCGGTCAGCACATGGTTCGGTGGAGAGCTCACGCGCCCGATCGTAGGCCTGGCTGGCGCCTAGGAGCGGGTCTGCTTCTTCGTGCCCGGGTCCTTCGCGGTGTCGTCGGCGAGCTTCTGCATGCGGTTGCAGAACTCGTCGGCGTTGATCCTGGCGGCGGCCAGCTCGGCGAAGATGCTGCGAGACGGCTTGTCCATCGTCGAGTACCAGGCGGCGAAGTACGTCGACCAGTTGTTCTCACCGCCGGACTTCAGCAGCGCGTCGGACGAGGCGGCGCCCGGGCTCAGCTTCACGCCCTCGGTCGCACCCTTCACGATGGTCGGCGAGCCGGTCAGCTCGGTGAACTTGCCGGCCGCCTCCTTCGACAGCATGATCCGCAGATACTCCAGCCCACCGGCCTTGTTCTTCGCCTTCGCCGGGACGATGAAGTTCTCACCGGCCGCGATCCGCGCGCAGTCGACCGGCAGCTTGGCACCGTCGAGCAGCGGCGTGTACGTCGCGGTCGTCTCGAAGTCCTTCGGCGCCACCGTCTTCTGCTCGTTCTCCAGCCACGAACCGGACGGGATGAACGCCGCCTTCCCCTGGTTCCAGGCCGTCTGGGACTGGATGTGGTCCAGGCCCTCGGTGCCCTGCATGATGTAGCCCTTGCCCTTGAGCTCCAGCAGAGCCTCGGCCGCCATCTTGATCGACTCGTGCTTCCACGCGTTCGGCTCGAGGCCGTCGATCGCCTTGATCACGTCGTGACCGCCGTGCTTGACGGCCATGTCCATCACGACGCCGCCGATGTAGTTGCCGTGCTTGCCCTGGTGGGCGAGCGGCGCGATCCCGGCCTTCTTGATCTCCTCGCACAGCGCGAGGAACTCGGTCCACGTCTTGGCCGGCTCCCAGCCGTGCTTGGTGAACAACGGCTTGTTGTACCAGATGGCGTACACGGTCAGGACGTACTCGAGGACGAGCGGCTTGCCGTTCAGCATCGCCGCCTCGAGCGCGATCGGCTCGAGCGTGTCGCGGACATTCTTGTTCGCGTCGTCGATCGCGGGCGCGTCGAACAGCTCGGTCAGGTCGGCCAGTTGGCCGCTGGTGGCCAGCGTCGACATCGGCAGCAGCGAGGCGCCGGAGTTGTCGATCACGTCCGGCGGGTTGCCACCGTTGAACCGCGGCTGCAGCTGCGGGGTGATGTCGGTGATACCCGCGTGCTTGATGGTCGTCTCGGAGAACTTCTTCTTGTAGAGCTGTTCGTGCGCCTTGGCGTAGTCGTCGCCGTACCCGCCCTTGAAGATCACCACGTCCAGCGGGTCGGATCCCTTCACCCCGAACGGATTGTCGGAGGTCTTCTCCGCGCCGCCACCGCCGCCGGCGCCGGAGTCGCTGCCGCCGCTGGCACAGGCCGACAGCAGCGTGCCGCCGCCGGTGGCCAGCAGCGTGCCGACCGCCGCGCGCTGCAGGAACAGCCGCCGCGACAGGTTGTCAGGAGTGGTCATCGATCCGCCCTTCGAGTTCCTTCACCCAATGGCGGAAAGATCCGTCATTCCCGCCCTGTTCGGGAAGAATTTTTCCTACCTGCCCACTGAAGTCAAGGCTGTTGCCGAATCTTTGCCTTCGGCGACAGCTGAGACCCGGGGTGGAGACGCGAAAAGGGACGAGTACCGCGCGGCGGTGGAGAGGTTGTCGGTGCGGGGTTCTAGCATTCCGCGGGTGACTGATGTGGAGCTGTTCGGGGACCTGGACACGGCGGCGCTGCCGGAGCGGCAGCAGCGGATGCTGGTGGTGATCCGCGACTGGGTGGTGAGGTACGGCTACGCGCCCAGCAGCCGGCAGCTCGGTGACGCGGTCGGGCTGAAGTCGTCCTCGTCGGTGTCCAAGCATCTGGCCAGCCTCGAGGACAAGGGCTTCCTGCGCCGCAGCCCGTCGGTCTCCCGGCCGATCGACGTACGGATGTTCCTGCAGGAGACGGCGACGCGCGAGTCCGGCGAGAACTCGGTGCCGGTGCCCGTGGTCGGCGACATCGCGGCCGGTACGCCGATCGCCGCCATCGAGCACGTCGACGACGTGATGCAGCTGCCGCGTGAGCTGACCGGGCGGGGCAACGTGTTCGGCCTGCGGGTCCGAGGTGAGTCGATGATCGACGCGGCCATCTGCGACGGCGACATCGTCGTGGTCCGGCAGCAGTCCGAGGCGCACTCCGGTCAGATCGTCGCCGCGATGATCGACGAGGAGGCGACGGTCAAGGTGTACCGCCGGCGCAACGGGCACGTGTACCTCGAGCCACGCAACCCGGCGTACGAAGTGATCGACGGGGACAACGCGGTCATCCTCGGCATCGTGGTGTCGGTGCTGCGCAGCGTCTGAGGATCAGACCTCCAGGTTGGTCTTCAGGCGGGCGAGATTGCGCTTCATCTCCTTGCGCGACTGCGGCTTGACCACGAGCGGGACCAGCAGCTTCCCGATCCCGTGTCCCTCGAAGTCGAGATCGATGGTGACCTTGCTGGCCGTGCGGCCGGCGAGCGGTTCGACGGTGACGTCGACCCGTGCCCGGATCGGGCCGTCGATGCCGTGCACCGCCCAGGCGCGCGGAGGATCGAGCACCGTCAGCTCCGAGGTCACCTCCCGCTCACTGCCACCGATGCGGCGGGTGGTGTGACACTTCGATCCGACCTGGACCGGGCCGTCCTCCAGGTGGCCGCCGACCACGTTCTCCTGCCACTCGGGAAACCGGCTCGGGTCGGTGACGTACGCGAACACCTCGTCCGCCGGCCGTTCGACCTCCACCTGCGTCACGATCGACGTCATCTCTGACTCCTTCGTCCGATGGGTCCCTGTGATGATGACGAACGGCGTACCCCTCGAATCGACAGCTTAAGTCGGGAGGTCAGGAAGCGTGGGCGAACGGAAGGCCGTGATCGTCGGAGCCGGGATCGGGGGTCTGGCAGCCGCGATCGCGTTGGGTCGGCGCGGATGGCACGTCACCGTGCTGGAACGGGCGCCGGCGCTCCGGGAGGTCGGTGCGGGCATTTCGCTGTGGCCGAACGCCATACGGGCCCTGGACCTGCTGGGCGTCGGTGATCGGGTCCGCGAGTACGGCGCGGTCGAAGGCGCCGGCGGGTTCCGGGACGCACGGGGACGCTGGCTGTTCCGTTCGGAGCTGCGGACGCGCTATGGGGACTCGTTGATGCTCCGGCGGTCGGTCCTGCTCGACATTCTGAGCTCAGCGGTGCCTGCCGACCGGATCAGGCTGGACACCGAGGTGGCCGTTGACGCGATGCCCACGCGATGACTCCAGACCTCGGCCAGGGCGGTTGCACAGCTCTCGAGGACGCCGTCGAACTCGCCGACGCGCTCGACTCGACCCCAGAGATCTCGCTCGGTCTGGCGCGATACGACCAGCGCCGCCGCCGTCGTACTCAAGCGATCGCCCGTCAGTCAGCCCGAGTCGCCAGCTTCACCCAGGCTTCCGGGCCCCTGACCGCCCTCCTCCGTAACACCGCTGCCCGCCTACTCCCCCAGTCGGTCTTCCTTCGGTCGGTCCGCCCGTTGCTCGACTGGCATGCGCTGCCGCTTCACGCCGAAGAGAGTCGAGACTCCCGGCAGCGTCGACAGGAGCCAGGCCAGGGCGGCTGACACCAGGAAGGCTGCCGGCAGCAGTACGACGTACTTCGTCCACAGCCCGGTGTTCCAGTCGACGACGTAGTACGCGATGAGCAGGATGATCGGTTGGTGGACGAGGAAAAACGGCATCGCGGCGCGGGCCAGCGGTGTCGGGAGTGGTCGCTGGAATGCGGCCAGGCGCATGCCGCCGCCGAGGACGGCGACCAGCCAACCCCACACGGCGAGGGTGATCAGCGGCGAGTACCAGGCATACGGCCACGCATAGCCGGGGTCCTCCCACCAGCCTTCGAGGAAGTCGATGATGCCGGTCGCCACGCCGGTGACGAACGCGCCGATGCCGAGGATGAGCCCCGGTACGGCGTCTCGTCGTACCGCTGCGATCAGTCGGTCGTCCGACAACACGAGGAACCCGACGACGAAGAAGTCGAAGAAGAAAACGAACTCACCCCAGCCGTGCTCCGGGCCCGGCGCGGCCAGCAGCAGAAGGTGGACCGGCACCAGCGGGACCGCGAGCAACAGGATCGTCCCGCGCCGGGTGCAGCGCTCGCCGATCCAGTCGACCAACCGCCTGCCGTGCGGACCGCGCAACCAGAGGAAGACCGGCAGGCCGAGCAGCGCGAACTGCAGCAGGTAGACGAGGAACCACAGGTGGTAAGTGTCCCGAAGCCAGAGCGGCGCGTCACCCCCGAGATCGCTGAAGAACGTCTTCACATCGCCGAGGAACGACGCATCCGACCGGCCCTTGTGGTGTTCCTCGAGGAAGTACTGCGGCGGCGACAGCAGGACGTAGGCGATTACGAACGGCAGCAGCAACCGGAGCAGCCGCTCCCGGACGAACCCGCCCGCGGTCCGCCACCGCAAAGCCAGCCACGCGCCCGCCCCGGACAACAGGAAGAAGAACGCCAAGCCCCACAGCCCGAGGAACGCGATCCCGATCGAGACCCCTTCACTCCGCTCCGCGTTCTTCACGTGCCAATCACCATCGTCGAACGGCCGCAGCGTGTGAAACACGAACACCCCGAACACCGCCAGCACCCGCAACCAGTCCAGATACGAAAGCCGCCCCACCCCTCTATCCATGACGCAAGGATGACCCCTCCCCAGGCCACCGCGCATCGATCAGTGGGACAGCCGTTCCTGGAGGAGATCCCGTTGAGCCGTGTTGGCGGTGAGCGAGACGGCCAGTTCGTCAGCCGCACGAGCATCGGGTTTGCGACCGAGGTCGCGGAGGAACTGGGCACGGGTCGCGTGGAACAGCGGATACGCGCGCAGCGCGGACGAGAGTCGGTCGAGTTCGGCGAGAGCGGTCGGCGTACCTTCGACGTACGACAGGGCGACGGCACGATGCAGTCGGGTGACCGGCGTCGGCTGCAAGGTCACCAGCAGGTCGTACAGCACAAGGATCTGCTCCCAGTCCGTATCGGCCCATGTGGCAGCCTCACTGTGACAGGCCGCGATCGCGGCCTGCAGTTGATACGGGCCTGGAGCGCGGTGGCGCCGGGCGGTCCTGGTCAGCAACGACGTCGCCTCGTCGATCGCCGTACGATCCCACCGGCCGCGGTCCTGGTCCTCGAGCAGCACGAGTCCGCCGTCGTCGGTGAAGCGCGCGGCCGTGCGTGCGCGGTGCAGCCGGATCAGGACAAGCAGCCCGGTCACTTCAGGTTCGTTGGGCAGCAGGCCCTGCAGAAGGGCGGTCAGCCACTCGGCGTCGTCGACCAGGTCGCGTGAGTGCGCCTGCTCGCTCGTGCTGGACAGGTAACCCTCGTTGAACAGCAGGTAGATCACGGTGAGAACTTCGCTCAACCGCTCGGGCAGCTCGTCATCGCGGGGGATCCGGTAGGGAATGCCCGCAGCCGTGATCTTCCGCTTCGCCCGCGTGATCCGCTGCGCGACTGTCGACTCGGAGGTGAGGAACGCGGCCGCGATCTGCGCGGTGGTCAGTCCGCAGACCACTCGCAACGTGAGCGCGACCTGCGCCTCCCGGGCGAGCGCTGGGTGGCAGCAGGTGAAGATCAGCCGGAGGCGGTCTTCGGGCGCAGGCAGCACCGGCCACTGCAGCTGGGCGAGCTTGGCACGGTAGTTCTCCTGTCGGCGCAGGACGTCGAGACCGCGCCGGCGCGCGACCGTGAACAGCCATGCATCGGGCCGGTCGGGGATGCCTTCGGTTGGCCATCGCCGCAAGGCTGTCTCGACCGCGTCCTGCACCAGGTCCTCGGCGGCAGAGAAGTCACCGAGCAAGGACATCAGTGACCCGGCGAGCCGGCCGGCGTGATCACGGACCACGCGGGCCAGCTCGTCCGCAGCGGGGCTGGTGCTCACGACTCGAGTGGACGGATCTCTACGATCGGGCAGGCCGGCCAGGTCTTCACGATCCGCAACGCCTCGTCGAGATCTGCGACCTCGATCTCGGTGAAGCCCGAGATGACCTCCTTGCCTTCCATGAACGGCCCGTCGGTGGTCACCGGTTGCCCGGTGTCGAACCGCACGGTGGTGGCCGTCGCCGGGTGCTGCAACTTGTTGCCGCCGCGGATCTTGTCGGCATGCTCGGCAAACCACTGCCGCACCCGGTCGTAGGCCTGCTCCCGCTCCGCCGGAGCCAGGGCTTCCAGCTCCTTCGCGTACTGCTCGGTCTCGACGAACATCAGAACGTATTTCACACGCGCACCTCCAAGCGCCAGTCTGGCTCAGCTCGCGGGCAGGGAGGCGTACAGATCCACACCGTTCCCGGACGGATCCGCGACCGTCGCGTAACGCATTCCCCACGGCGCGTCGTACGGCTCTTGCAGTCCGCGTACGCCAGCGCCGACGAGCTCGGCGTACGTCTTGTCGACCTCGTCCGGACTTGCGTACTCGAACGTGAGGAACGTCCGGCCGACCGCGGGCGGGGTCCAGTTCGCGGTCACCTTGGACCGCAGATCGTCCGTGTCCAGCATCAGGTGCAACCCGTTCGGCAGGTCGCACCCGGCGTGATCGTCCGGCATGTACGCGTCCCGGACGAACTCGAGTCCGAACCGGCGATAGAACTCGATCGCGGCTCCGAGATCGCTGACGGCGATGTCGATTGCTTTCACAGTGCCCTGCATGACGCTCTCCCTCTGGATGAGAACTGCTTCCATCCAGAAGACGATCGGCAAACCGCCCGATTCGACATCAGGTCTCGCGTTCGATCGGGTGGCCGGTGAGGGCCCACTCGGGGAAGCCGTCCTCGAGGCGGTACGCCGGTCGGCCGTGGGCAGCGAGGATGCGCACGGCCTCGTCGGCGTACACGCAGTACGGGCCGCGGCAGTAGGCCACCACCTCGCCACCGTTGTCGACCTCGTTCAATCGCTCCTGCAGGTGGTGGATCGGTATCGAGATGGCGCCGGGAATGTGGCCCGCCCGGTACTCCGGTTGCGGCCGGACATCCAGTACGACGACATCGCCCGCGCGGAGGCGGTCCCGCAGTTCGTCGCGCGTCATGGTATCCAGCGTTGACCGATCGCCGAGATAGTCCTCCGCCAGGCGTTTCAACCCGGCGACGTGCTCTTCGGCCGCGGATCGCATCGCCTGCCACAGGTTGGCCACCGCGGGACTGGCGAGGGCGTAGTAGCTGCGCGTCCCCGCCCTGCGTTTGCGGACCAGGCCCGAGTGCAGCAGGCGCTGGAGGTGGTGGGATGTGTTCGCTACCGACTGATCGATCTCGGCGGCCAGTTCCTCGACTGGCCGCTCCCCCTGCGCGAGTACGTCGATCAACTCGGCCCGGCGGCCGTTCGCCAATGCCCTGGCCGACTCTGCCAAGGCGTCGTACAGCGCCGCCTTCGCCCGGGGATTCCCCATGCCACCTCCCTGTTCAAGCGATCCCTTGACAATATGGCAGTCGGCGGAGTCTTATTCAAGAAGTTCTTTGAATAACTCGGGGGGACCATGACCGTAGTGCCACTGGTGGACGAGGGGCTGGGGAACTCGTCGTACCTGGTCGATCTGGAGGACGGCCGGGCGCTCGTGGTGGATGTGTCCCTCGATCTGCGGGCCGCCTCCGCGGCTGCCGAACGGCGAGGGTTGACAGTGGCGTTCGCGGCCGACACGCACCTGCATGCCGACTTCCTCTCCGGTGCACGTCAGCTCTCGGCCAGCCAAGGCGCTCAGGTGCTTGCCTCGGCGGACGGTCAGCGCGAGTTCGGGCATCGCGGTCTGCGTGACGGCGACGAGGTCGACCTCGGTGGGCTGCGGTTGCGCGCACTCGGTACGCCGGGTCATACCCACGAGCATCTGTCGTTCCTGCTCCTGGACGGCGATCGTCCGCTCGGCGTCTTCACCGGCGGCTCCTTGATCGTCGGTGCCGCGGCACGGACCGATCTGGTCTCTCCTGATCAGACCGAGGCGCTGGCCCGGGCACAGTACGCATCGCTCCAACGGCTGATCGAGCTGCCCGACGACGTTGCGGTCTGGCCGACACACGGCGCCGGCTCGTTCTGCTCGGCGCCGCCCGGTGCGGATCGGGTCAGCACGATCGGTCGGGAGAAGGCGACCAACCCGCTGCTCCGGGTCGATGACGAGGACGCGTTCGTGACCGAGCTGCTCGGGTCGCTCGGCAGCTTCCCGTCGTACTTCCTCAGGCTGGCCGAGGTCAATCGCCGTGGACCGGCTGTGCTCGGCCAGGCCCCGTTCTTGCGGCCGCTCCGGGTCGATGCGATGCGGTCGATGGACGCTGAGGTGATCGACGTGCGGCCGATGGCCGACTTCGCCGCGGGGCATGTCCCAGGGGCGTTGTCGATCCCGTTGCGGGCCGTCTTCGTGTCGTGGCTGGGATGGCTGGCGTCCGGCGATCGGCCGTTGGTCATCGTACGGCGGGACGACCAGGACCCGGCGGAGATCGCCTGGCAGGCAGCGAAGATCGGCTATCACCTCGCCGGCGAGGTGCACGGCGGACTGGATGCATGGATCGCCGCCGGGCAACCTACGGCGAGGCTGCAGGTGATCGGCCCGGGCGAGGTCGCCGGTGCGGTGCTCGACGTCCGGCAGGACTCCGAGTTCGAGGCCGGTCATCTACCCGAAGCTGAGCACATCGAGCTGGGGTCACTGACCGAGCGACTGGACGACGTACGACGTGAGCCGTTGGTGGTGATGTGCGGGCACGGAGAGCGTGCGATGACCGCGGCGAGCCTGCTGGAGCGCGCCGGGCACCGGGAACTCGCCGTACTGAAAGGCGGCGCGCCGGACTGGGCCGCCGCGACCGGCCGCGACCTGGAGACCGGCTGATGCAGCTGGGGATCCGGGCGAATCTCGCCCAGTTCAGCCTGCTGGTCGCCGTCAACGCGCTGGTCGGCGGCATGCTCGGGCAGGAGCGCACGGTCCTGCCCCTACTGGCCGAGCAGACGTTCCACCTCACCGGATACACCTTTCTGCTCACGTATGTGCTCGCCTTCGGTGCCACCAAGGCAGCCGCCAACTACTTCGCCGGCACCTGGTCCGATCGGTTCGGCCGCAAGCCGGTGCTTCTCGCCGGGTGGCTCATCGCCGTGCCGGTGCCGCTGCTGCTGATCTGGGCGCCGTCCTGGGGCTGGGTCGTGGCCGCGAACGTACTGCTCGGCCTCAACCAAGGGCTGACCTGGTCGACCACGGTGATCATGAAGATCGACCTGGCCGGCCCGCGGAGGCGCGGACTGGCGATGGGCCTCAACGAGGCCTCCGGCTACGTCGCCGTCGCCGCGACCGCGCTCGCCACGGGATACCTCGCCGCGCGGTACGGGCTCCGTCCCGCACCGTTCCTGCTCGGTCTCTCGTACGCCGCTCTCGGGCTCGGGCTGACTGCGGTCGCCGTACGCGAGACGCGTGATCATGCCGGCTTGGAGACTGCCGGGCATCGTGCGTCGGGTGAGCTGACTGATCGGCAGGTGTTCAGCCGGACCAGCCTGCGTGAACCCGCGCTGTCGTCGGCCAGCCAGGCCGGAATGGTGAACAACCTCAACGACGGGCTCGCGTGGGGCCTGTTCCCGATCCTGTTCGCGACCGCCGGGTTGCCGGTGTCGCGGATCGGCGTCCTGGCCGCGCTCTACCCCGCCGTTTGGGGCCTGGGGCAACTTGTCACCGGCCCGCTGTCGGACCGGTGGGGTCGCAAGTGGCTGATCGCCGTCGGCATGCTCGTCCAGGCCGGAGCCTTGGGAATCGTTGCTGCGGTCAACAGTTTCACCGGCTGGTCGATCGCGGCCGTGCTGCTCGGCCTGGGGACGGCGATGGTCTACCCGACGTTGCTCGCGAGCATCGGCGACGTCGCGCATCCGGCCTGGCGGGCGCGCGCGGTCGGGGTGTACCGGTTGTGGCGCGACGGCGGGTTCGCGATCGGCGCGATCCTGGCCGGCGTCGTGGCCGATGCCTGGGGGTTGCGAGCTGCCGTCTGGGTCGTCGCGGTGATCACCGCCGCATCCGGCCTGGTGGTCGCGCTCCGGATGTACGAGACCCATCCGGCGGCGCACCGTGAACCCACCCAGCCTCACCTCGCCTGACGCGACTTCGGGGTGCCCTTCGCCGCGACCTGACCTGACAACCTCGCCAGGAGGCGTTAACATCGCCATATGACGATGACAGCTCGGGTTGAGGATCCTAGGGTCGACGAGAGTGCTGCGTTGAGTGTGGCGGCTTGTCTGTTTCACGGGTTCAGTGATGCGTCGCGGCTGGCGATTGTGCGGCATCTTGCGCTGGGTGAGCACCGGGTCGTCGATCTGACCGAGCACTTGGGGCTGGCGCAGTCGACGGTGTCGAAGCACTTGGCCTGCTTGCGGGATTGCGGGCTGGTCGAGTCGCGACCGCAGGGACGGGCGTCGTTGTTCAGACTCACGCATCCGGAGGCGACGCTGGCGTTGCTGTCTGCCGCCGAGCGGCTGCTCGGGCTGACCGGTGACGCCGTCGCACTGTGCCCTGTCTACGGGACCGCCGCCCAGGAGGCTCACTCATGAGCGATCGGCAGCCAGTGCAGCTCACCGCTGCACCGAGCAGCTGGACAACCGACCCCGACGAGCGGCGCCGCCTCAGCCGACGGGCGCAACTCCTGGCCGGGGCTTCGGTGACGTACAACCTGATCGAGGCTGTCATCGCCATCACGGCCGGGCTCGTCGCCGGATCAGTCGCGCTGGTCGGCTTCGGGCTCGACTCGGTTGTCGAGGTGTCCAGCGGCCTGATCATCCTGTGGCAGTTCCGGCACCGCCTGCCCGAGTCTCGCGAGCGCCAAGCGCTCCGGTTGCTCGCGTTCTCGTTCTTCGGCCTCGCCGCGTACGTCGGTTTCGAGTCGACCCGGGCGTTGATCGGCGGAAGCGACCCGGACACCTCGCCGGTCGGCATCGGGCTCGCAATCGCCTCGCTCGTCGTCATGCCGGTGCTGTCCTGGGCCCAGCGCCGTACCGGCAAAGCTCTCGGGTCCAACGCGGTCGTTGCCGATGGCACTCAAACCCTGTTGTGCACCTACCTGTCCGCGGTCCTGCTCGCCGGCCTGGTCCTGAACGCTACCCTCGGCTGGGGCTGGGCCGACCCGATCGCCGGCCTCGTCATCGCCGCCGTCGCTGTCCGGGAAGGCGTGCAGGCCTGGCGTGGCGAAGGCTGCTGCGCCCCCGGCAACGGATCGGCAGGCACAGCCGATTGCGGCTGCGCGGCGGGCGCCTGCACGGACGGCTGCTGCAGTTCGCCGTCTTCAGCCAAGGGGTGACTCAGGCCCCGGGGTAGCGGCGCTCGGCGTGGTCCAGCCGGAGCACATCAGTGGGCGGCGCATCCGCCTGTACTGACGTCAGGCCTCGGGCCGACTGACAGTCCTGCGGCCCGCCGGGAAGATGGTGATCGGTGGCTGTCCCCCCACTGGTGCCACCTGCCATCCGCCCGACGGGCCGGCAAGGTCCCCCTGTACGTCCAGAATGCCGCCGGTCCCCTGGCGGTGACAGGGCCGAAAGTCCCGAACTCGCCGGGACCACTCCCCTAGGCCCTCGGCGAGCGTGATCGTACGCTGTGGACACGAACCCCCTGGAGGACAACGTGCGTACCGATCATCCCGAGTCGCGGGTCGTCCCTGAGCAGCCGACCGCCGTCCTTCGGGCGACGCTGCACCGTGACGAGGTGCCCGGCTGGTTCCGTACGGCGTTCGACGTGGTGGCCGACTACCTGCGCCGGCATGGGATCGCGCCCTGTGGTTTCCCGTTCGTCCGATATCACATCCGGCCCGACGGGATTTTCGAGGTCGAGGCTGGGTTCCCGCTGGCCGTACGGATCAGCGGTGACCGTCAGATCGTGCCGTCCAGCCTGCCCGGCGGGCACGTCGTCGTGGCGTGGCACGACGGGACCTACGAGCAGTTGGGGGACGCGTACCGGGCCCTGGACGATTGGCTGAAAGCCGAGCACGGTGCTCCGGCCGGTGACGCCTGGGAGGTCTACCACGACCCGCCGAATCACGCCCAGCGCTGGCGCACCGAGGTGATCCAGCCGTTCACGCTCAACTGACGGATCTCGTGGCACTCTGAAGCATGCGGATCGTGATCGCGCTCGGGGGGAACGCGTTGCTTCGGCGTGGTGAGCGCCCGGATGCCGC
This sequence comes from Kribbella sp. NPDC023972, assembly GCF_040639075.1. NCBI lineage: Bacteria > Bacillati > Actinomycetota > Actinomycetes > Propionibacteriales > Kribbellaceae > Kribbella > Kribbella sp. NPDC023972. The sequence goes on from NZ_JBEZZH010000006.1 coordinate 483,860, forward strand.
CGTACAGGTCGCACACCTCGCGGCGGCCGCGCCGGCACTGGCCAAGGCCGCCGAGGACAACGAGGTCGTCATTGTGCACGGCAACGGCCCACAGGTGGGACTGCTCGCCTTGGAGAGCTTCGCCGACACGAGCCTGTCGAAGCCTTACCCACTCAGCGACCTCGTTGCCGAGACCCAGGGTGTGATCGGGTACTGGGTCCAGCAAGCACTGGCCAACGCAGGCCTCAGCCGCGGCGCCGTGACGCTGGTGACCCAGACCGTCGTCGATGCGCACGACCCTGCCTTCATCGTGCCGACGAAGTACGTCGGGACGGGCTACCCCGAGGAACGGGCCCGGCAACTCGCCTTGTCCTCCGGCTGGTCGGTGCAGCAGGACGGCGCCGAGTGGCGACGGGTCGTCCCATCCCCCGCACCCCAACGAGTGCTGGAACTCGACGCCGCCGAACTCCTGCTCCAGAACGGCGTCACCGTCATCCTGGCCGGTGGAGGCGGCGTACCCGTGATCGAGGGTCCGACCGGACTCACCGGCGTCGAGGCGGTCGTCGACAAGGACGCCACCGCCGCCCTCATCGCCATCGAGCTCCGCGCGGACCTCCTCGTCATGCTCACCGACGTCCGCGCGGTCTACCTCGACTACGGCACCCCGACCCAGCGCCCCCTCGGCCAGGTCGATCCCGAAACCCTCGCGTCACTCAGGTTCCCCGCCGGCTCGATGGCCCCGAAGATCAACGCCGCCCGCCACTTCGTCGAGACCACCCAGGCCCGCGCCGCCATCGGCTCCCTCGACGACACCACAGCCGTCATCTCCGGCACTGCAGGCACGCAGGTCCAGGTGTCTTCCAGGTCAGGGCGCGAGGTCCAGGGCTGATTGGCCGGTCGCGAAGTGGGTCGGTACGGAGACCTGGTCGTGCACGATCAACCAGGTGCCGTCGACCTTGCGGAAGCAGGCCGTCCATCGGACCCAGTAGTCGTTGTGGTCTCCGCTCTGCAAGGTGCCGCTGATGTGGTTCACGGCGTACGCGACCGCCAGGTCACCACTCACCAGGACGGTGAGATCCCGGACCTCGTAGTCGAGTTCCCGGTAGAACGTGAACACCTTGATCCAGTTGTTCCATTTCGTTTCCGCACCGAGGTGCCGCAGCGGCGGCTCGATGTCGAACGAGACGAGATTCGGTGCGAACATCGTCTTGATGCCGTCAAGATCCTTGCTCCGCACCGCGTCGACCAGCGTGTCGATCCGCTGCCGGATGTCTGCTTCGTCCACTGCTTGTCGTGTGTCCATGGTCAGTACGACGACACAGCCCGGTGGATTGTGACGACCTCACACTTCGGTACGGCGCTTCGTCGGAGGAGTGAACGGCGGAGCCGACGAAGGGAATCACGGACACCATGACCGGATCACGAGACGACCGGGTCGATCCGGGCCTGAGCGCGATCATGAGCGAGCGGCGTCAGCTGATCAACCTCGCCTACCGGCTGCTCGGCTCGCTGGCCGACGCGGAGGACGTCGTCCAGGAGACGTACACGCGCTGGTACGCGATGACCCCGCGGCAGCAGGAGGCGATCGAGTCGCCCGGCGGCTGGCTCACCACGGTCGCCAGCCGGATCTGCCTCGATCTGCTCGGCTCCGCGCGGGCGCGGCGGGAGCGGTACGTCGGCGAGTGGATCCCCGAACCGCTTCCCGACGGCACCGAGTGGCGCTCGGCCGGTATCGCCGTGGACCCGGCCGACCGGGTCACCCTCGACGAGTCGGTGAACATGGCGTTCCTCGTCGTGCTCGAGTCGATGACACCGGCGGAGCGGGTCGCCTTCATCCTGCACGACGTCTTCCGGTACCCGTTCCCCGAAGTCGCCGAGATCGTCGGCCGCTCCCCCGCGGCCTGCCGCCAGCTCGCCACCTCGGCCCGGCGACGGATCGCCGCGGCCCAGACACCGCCGACGCCCACCGCCCAGAGCGCCAGCCTGGTCCGGGACTTCAAGCAGGCCTGGCAGGCCCAGGACATCGAGGCCCTGATCGGCCTGCTGGACCCCGACGCCGTCGCGGTCGGCGACGGTGGCGGCCTGGTCACCGCGCAGCTGCACCCGATCGCCGGCGGCGAGCAGGTTGCCCGGTTCTTCGCCGGCCTGGCCGGACGCCAGCCCGGCATCACCCTGCTCGAACGCACCGTCAACGGCCAGCCCGGTCTGGTGGCCCAGCAGGACGGTGTCACTGTCACCGTCATAGCCTTCGACATCGCCGACAACCGCATCAAGCACATCTGGGCCATCCGCAACCCCGAAAAGCTCCGCCCGTGGACGGCCTAGGCCGCCGGGACCACCTCGACGTGATCCAGGAGTCGCAGGAAGGTCTGCACGAAGGTGTCGACGACCTCAGTGAGCACGGTCGTCCGCTGGCCGTCGTACAGGTGTGGACTCTGCCCCAGGCACCGAGGACGCTCCCCCGGCGCGAGGCGCGCGTAGTGCGCGGGTTCGGCCAGCTCTCGTGCCTGTGCCAACTGGGCGTCCTTCATGGCCCGCAGAGCGATCACGGTGTCGACCGAGTATCTCAGCCGGTCCGCGAACGTGACGAACGAGGCCGGGATGATGCCGCGGCGGTAGGTCGACGCCTGCAGACCCTGGTGCCAGGTGTTCGCCACCGCCTCGAAGATGCCGCTGTCACGCAGGCCGCGAGCGAACTCCGCCGGTGTTCCGTACGGCGTCTGGGCAGCGAGGAACGCATGCTGCACCAGCACCCGGGCGGCCGCGTCCAGTCCGCTGCGGAAGATCTCGATCGGGGTCCGGTCCGTCGTCGTTGCCGCCAGCAACCGCACCGACTCGGCGTCCAGCTCCCCCACCCGCCGTGCGAGCGCGGTATCGGTCGCCAGCCGGTCCCAAAGCTCCAGCGTCGCCTCCCGGGCGACCACCGGAACGACCGCGCCGAGCGGACCGGTGTGCGCGACGTTGACGACTCCCCGGCTGTCCCGCCAGGTGATGTGCCCGGTCGCCGCGCTGACGAGGTACGGCGGACACGGCTGCATCATGCGGTTCACGTACTCCAGCTGCGACGCGCTGAGATGGCTGCCGAGGGCCCGGGCCACGGCCTCGCTGCGATACTCGACCCGCTGCGGCTTCGGGGCGACGAGCTCGGCAGGCGCTCCTGAGAAGAGCCGCGGTCTCGCGAGGCCGAACAGCACCCGTGCCGCCCCGGCCCGATCGTAGGAATCCTCCGGAGGACGCGGATCAGCGCTCATCGACACCTCCCAGCCGCAGCGAAAGTCTAGGAACGACCAGCAGGTCGCGTCCCGGTTACTCGGCGTGTCCAGTCGGTCGCTTGTAACGGTGGCCCCGTGGTGGCCGATGTGGTGAGTAGACATCGGTGTTCCGAGCAGCAGCGCCGAGATGGTTGGACCCGGCCTGTCGGAGGCCCGATGACGTGCGAGACGACGCAGCGCCTGCTTGCGCTGCTCCGGATGCTGGAACGTGGGCCGGCGCCCTTCGGGGCGGTCGGGGACGACGCCGTACTCGATGCATGGTTCGGACCGCGCTCGCCGGTGTGGCCGCACCATCGGGAGGCGCCCGAGCCGCTGGCGCTGTGACTCAGTCGGAGTGCCGGGTGCTGGGGTCGACTTCGGCGGCCAGGTCGAGAGCGATCAGGGCGCGGCGGAGGGTTTCCAGGCTCGGTTGATCGGCGGCCGGCGGGGCGAACAGGCAAACCACCGTGCGACCGTCGGTGGTGCGTCCGGCTCGCTCCACCTTGCCCTCGTCGTCGTACAGGAGCTGCCAGCCATCCTCTTCCAGATGGCTCAGCGCGCGCCGCCAGTCCGCCGTGTGCAGGGACAGGCCGCCGACGAACGGGTCGTCCGGTGCCGGGATGTCGCGCTCCGGATCGGGTGTCACCAGGTAACCGGTCCCGGTCCGCGGATCGAGGTACGCCGTGTGGCTCGCGAACTCCACGATCGTCACGTCGACGTAGTCCGGCCAGCTCGGCTCCTGCTCGGACTGGTTCATCGCTCCCCCGTCATGCCGTGTTCTCCCCAGAAGTGGTCACGCCGCAGACCGTGCAACCGCCAGCGTAACGCCTACAGGCCGCCGTCGAACCTGTCAGAAGTCAGAGGATTTCAGGAGTGAGGATTGGGGTGGGCATGTCGGGATCGAACGGGTACATAGGGCGGGCGATGTGGCGGTGGCCGAGGCTGAGGAGGTCTTGGTTGACGCCGCCTGGAGTGAGGGCCAGCAGCCAGTCGGCGGCCATGGCGTAGAGCTCGGGTTCCAAGTAGCCGATCTTGACGACAACCAGGTCGGCGTCGCGAGGAGCGAGGCCGAGGTCGGTGAAGTCGGACTCCAAGTGGTAGGGCTTGCGGCGGGTGGTGACGATGACCTGGAGGCCACCTGTCGCTAGTACGACGGCTGCGCCGGACGAATCGATGGCGGCCACCTGAGCGGTCAAGGAGACCGGGCCGCAGGGGCCCGCGTCGATCTTGCCGCCGAGTTTGACGCTGACCGTGGCACCCACGCCGGCGCGAATCGCGGTCGCGGTCACCTCGGGGTCGACGATGGCAGCGTAGATCGTGGTCAGTCCGGACTCGGTGATCGCCGGCATGCGCAGCAGAGCGTCGAGGGTCCAGGACGTGTCGCCGGCGCCGCCCGCGGTCGGGTTGTCACCGGAGTCACTGATGAAGAAAGGCCGCGCGGTGCTCGAAACTGCCCGGTCCACGCACTCCGCCAGCGTCCCGGTCGGCGCGACGAACTCGAACTTGTCGTGCGCGTCCCAATAGGCGTCGGCCAGCCGCTTCGCCTGCTGCGTGATGACGCCGGCGTCGTCACCGGTGACCACGACCGCGGCCTGGCAGCGCGGCTCGTCCGCCCACGCGTAGCCGACCCAGATCGCCGCATCCAGCACGCCGTCCATCGCCTCGACCTCGTCGACCATCGCGTAGATCCGCTTGGCCGGGTCGATCCGCGTGCTCGTCTTTTCCCCGGGCAGGAGCACCGGCACCTGCACCCACGCCTTGCGCGGACGGCCGCCGGAACGCAACCGGGCCACCAGGTTGCGCGCGGCGCGTTCCCTGGTGTCCCACGCGTCGGTGTGCGGGGCCTTCCGGTAGCAGGTGACCAGGTCGAGCGTCTCCGCCAGTGCGCGCGAGACGTTGCCGTGCAGATCCATCGATGCCGACAGCAATGTCGTGGGCCCGACGAGCTCGCGGATTCCCGCGACGAACTCGGCCTCGATGTCGGTCCGGCCGAGCACACTCATCGCCCCGTGGAAGTCGATGAACACCCCGTCCAGCGATCCCGCCGTACGGAGCAGCTCGAAGATCTCCCCCGCCAGTTGCTCGTACGTCTCCTCCGTGACGGGCCCACCGGGCACTGCGACCGCGTGCAGCAGTGGCACCCACTCCACGCCCTCTGTCAGCTCCGACCCCGGCGTCAGGAAGGCGTATCGCGCCAGCAGCTCCGCGCCCCGCGTCACCCGGAAGTCGTCGATCGTACTGCGATGCGGCGAGAACGTACTCGACTCGATCGCGATCCCGGCAATACCGATCCGCAATGGCTCAGGGTTCACTGTCAGCTCCGCTCTGGTCGAGCCGCTCGAACGAACGCCAGGAACGGCAGGCGGCTGCCGGTCTCGGCGATGTGGACAAACGCGGGTTCTCGAGGTGCATGTGGTTCATGTCCGGACCGCCTCCGCGGACTTGTCCCAGTTGTCCCGGAGGCGGTCGAGGTAGGACTGGGCTTGTGGGCCGGGCTTGACGCCGCGGGCGAACGCGCGCATGTTGCCCCCGCCCGCGTTGTAGCCCAAGGCAAGCAATTCGTCCTTGCTCAGCTGGGTGGAGCGTTTGGTGGGCAGACGTCGCGCCAGGTCGTGCAGGTGCCAGGCGGCAGCCTGGATGGCCAGCGCCGGGTCGTCGGGCAGCTCCTCCCACTTGCGGTTGGCGAACGGCCGGCCCTGCTTGGTGTCGTCGAACGCCGGCCGGTGCATGTTCGCGATGCCGAACGCGGGATCGGAGTCGATCTCCGCCCACGACCGCTCCAGCTCCGGGTCGTGCGGCTTGTACGACTCGTTGTACAAGATTGCCATCAGCAACTGCGGCCGGATCCCGGCCTGGGCGGCGTACTTCCGCACCTGTACGGCGAACTGCGCCGGGTCGTAGTCCTCGTACCAAGGCTTCGGCGTACTCGCGGTCGGAGACGTGGGCCGCTCAGAAGGCGTGGTTGTCGCGGAAGGCTTCACCGTCGGCGCACTCGTCGTACCCGGCTCGTCGTCGCTGCACTGCGCAGCCACCGCACCCACCGCCACGGCTCCGACCGCCACCCAGACCCATCGCTTCGCCACGACCCCAACCTAAAACATCAGCGGTAAGCCCGTGCCTGCAACTCGAAGAGCTCGGCATAACGACCGCCCGCCGCGAGGAGCTCCTCGTGACTGCCGACCTCCTCCACCCGCCCGTCATGCATCACCACGATCAGGTCGGCCATCCGCACGGTCGAGAAGCGGTGCGAGACCAGCACCGTGACACCTCCGGTCTCAGCCGCGGCGATCCGGGCGGCCACGGCGTACTGCTCGTACAACCGGTGCTCTGCCTCCGGATCCAGTGCCGCGGTAGGCTCGTCGAGAAGCAGCAGCAGTGGTCGTTCGCGCATGAACGCGCGGGCCAGCGCGAGGCGCTGCCACTGCCCGCCGGACAGCTCGACGCCGTCGGTGAACTTCTTGCCCAGCTGGGTGTCCAGTCCGCGCGGCAGTCCGGCGACCACGGAATCCGCGTCACCCCGCGAGATCGCGGCAAGCACCGCCGCCTCGTCGGACTCCCGTCGTACGTCGCCGACCGCCACCACCTCCCGAGCCGTCCACTCGAACTTGACGAAATCCTGGAAACCCGCCGACAGCTGCGACCGCCAGGAGTCCGGCGAGATCGTCGCCAGGTCCACGCCGTCGACCAGGATCTGCCCGGTGGTCGGGTCGTACATCCGCGCGAGCAGCTTGACCAAAGTCGTCTTGCCGGCACCGTTCTCGCCGACCAACGCGACGGCCGATCCCGCGGGCAAGACCAGGTCGACCCCACTGAGTACGGCGGAATCCGTGCCAGGGTAGGAGAATCCGACGTTTCGCAGCTCGATCCCGGCGGTGAGCCGCGCCGGCGCCGAGGCGACACTCCCCCGCCACGAGTTGTCCTTCGCGTACTCGCGCAACCAGTCGTACCGGCTGAAACTGCGCACCACCTCGCCGACCCAGTAGACGTTGCGGGCGATCCCACCGGTCATCTGATCGACCTGCGGCCCCAGCAACAGCACGAGCACCACGTCTCCGGCGGTCTGCTGCCCGTTGCGCGCTCGCGCGATCACCCAGACGATGGCCGCGGCGTACGCGAGACCGAACGCCAGGCGCACCGAACCGTCGACCTTGCCACCCCACCGCGCCGCCGCGACCCGACGCCGGTACCGCTCGGTCTGCAACGCGTAGATCCTGTCCAGCAGCACCTTCCCCAGCCCGAACACCCGCACCTCGAGCCCGGTTCGCGCGTCCTTCGACACCTCGAACAGCTTGTCGACGAGCCGCTCCTGCGGCAGCGAGTCCTCATAGGCTTTGTGCGACCGCGAGCTGCTCAGGTACGCCGACCAGATCCGAGCCGCACCGAGGAGCGGCAGCAACAGCAGCAGCGGATGCACGGACCCGAGCAACCCGAGCACGGTCACCGTGTTGGCAACCGTCCCGAACCCCCACAGCAGCACCTCGGCACCGACGCCCATCCGCCAAGCGCGCTCGCGGACCAGCTCCAGCCGGTCGGCGATGTCGGGCCGCTCGTGATGCGTCAATCCGGGGATCCCCGTCGTCACGTCCAGCAGGTCGGCGTGCACGCGGCCAGCCATCCGTTCCTGGGCGGTGTCCTGCAGCGGCCAGCCCACCACGTCGGCGACGAACGCGATGGCCAGACCGCCGATGATGATGCCGATGCCCAGCGCGATCGTGCTCGACCGGTCCGCCGCGATCCCCTCGACGAGCCGGCTGACGCCGTACGTCTGGGCCGGCGCCGCGACCGCCCGCCCCGCGACGAGCACCGTCGAGATCGCCATCAGCAACGGCGCGGCCCGGAACGAGGTGGCCAGCCACAGCCAGGCGATCCGCAGACTACGCATCGAGGGCCTCGCTCTCCCCCGCGTCGGACACCACGTACCGCTCGGCTTGCAGGCGGAACATTCCTGCGTACATCCCGCCCCGGTCGAGCAGTTGCTCGTGGGTGCCGTCCTCCACGATCCGCCCATCGGCGAGCACGCAGATGCGATCGGCGTTGCGGACCACCGAGAACCGGTGGGAGATGATCAGCGACGCGACCCCCGAGGTCAGCTCGAGGTAGCGCTCGACCAGCTCCGCCTCGGCGCGCACGTCCAGCGCGGCCGCGGGCTCGTCGAGCACGAGCACACCCGCCCCGGCGTGGACGGCGAACAGCGCCCGCGCCAGCGCGATCCGTTGCCACTCACCGCCGGACAGGTCGACACCGCCGTCGAAGGTCTTGTCGAGCACCGTGTCCCACCCGGCCGGCAGGCCGCGGACGACCTCGTCGATCCCCGACTCCCGGGCGACCTTGGCCAGCGCGACCTCGTCACCGGCGCGCTCGACCGCACCGAACACGACGTTGTCGGTCACCGACAGCGGAAAGCGCAGGAAGTCCTGCACGATCGCGGCGATGCGCCGCTGCCAGGCGGCCAGGTCGAGCTCCGCGAGGTCCACGCCGTCGACGGTGATCCGGCCCTCGGTCGGTCGGTAGGCGCCGCCGAGCAGCTTCACCAGCGTGGACTTGCCGGCACCGTTCACACCGACCAGCGCGAGCGCCTCGTGCGCGCGGATGGTGAGATCGAGGTTGCGGAGCACATCGACGTCGGAGCCCAGGTAGCGGAAGCTCACGTTCTCGAACCGCACCTCACGAGCGGGCATCGTCTCGACGCGATGCCGGGTGGTCGCGACCGGCTCCGCGTGCCGCTCGGCGATCGTCCCGGGCAACTCCTGCATCGCCCGGTACGCCGACAACCCGCGCTTCACCTGGACGACGCCGTACCCGTTCATCGACACGCCGATGGACAGGATGGCCGGCACTGTGGTCGCGACCTCGGTCAGCGGCAGGTTGCCGGCCAGCGCGGCGCGGCCGGCCAGCAGGATCGCGAACCCGTTCGCGGCCAGGTGCAGGCCGCCGGTCAGGACAGACCACTTCACGTTCCGGCGGCGGCGCTGCCAGACCGGGCGGAAGCCCGACGTCCACTCCCGGACATAGCGATCCACCAGCCAGCCGTGCAGCCCGAAGACGCGCAGTTCCTTGGGCGCGTCGCGCATCCCTAGGTCGAACAGGTAGTTGGCCCGCCGCTGCTCCTCGGTGTTGCCCCACCACACGTCGATCTCGCGCGCGATCAGGCGGCCGCCGTACCACTCCAGCAGCAAGGTCACCGCGACCAGCATCGCGGCGACGGGCCAGGAGAACATCACCCCGACGATGACCGCCGAGCCGAGCAGCGTCACCCGGCTGGCGAGCAGCCAGGGCAGATTCCCCAACCCCTCGGCCAGATGGAAACCGCCTTTGCCCTTCGCCCGCTCGTGCATGTCGAGTACGTCGGTGTCCTCGAGATGCGCCACCCGGCGCGGGCGCAGCAACGGCTCGGTGATGTCGGCTCCGATCGTGCGAACGACCGCCGCGTCCATGATCGCCGACGCCACCTGGTGAATCGACGGCGTGAGGCTCTGCAGGACGAACACCGCCAGCAGCGCCGCGAGCAGCCAGCCGAATCCGCCGACCGACATCGCTCCCGGGGCAGCGTCGATCACACCTGGAACAGCTCCGACGACCTGACCGGTCAACAGCGTGACCGCCATACCCAGCACCGAACCGAGTACGGCGAGGCCCATCGTCACAGTGGTGCTACCAGGTGAGACTCGGAACGCGTACCGGAGCAGAGTCAGCACTCAACCGACCGTAACCACCCCCACCGACAAAAGCATCCGAGTTTCCACACCCCACCCCGGGGCTCAAAAGGATCACTCGACGTTCTCGCGGCCGGGCGACGGGGTGCGGTGCCAGGTTCGGAGTTTGTCGGGGTTCAGCACGATCCAGACGGCCGTCACCTCGGCTTCGGCCACGCTGAGGCTGACCACGGCCACGGCCCGGCCGCCCCGACGCAGGACCACGCCGGCGCGACCGTTCACCGGCTCGACGGCGAACTCCGCGCCGGGCAAGCCGACCGGGAGAGCCGCGACGAAACGGGCCGCCTCGCGGGCGCCGTGGATCGGGCGAACCGTCGCGCGCACCTTGCCGCCCCCATCGCTCACGACGACCGCATCAGCCGCCAGGACTGCCTCCAGGGCCGCTGGATCCCCCGACTCCCACGCCGCCGCGAACCGGCGTACGGCGTGCGCATGCCGGTCGAGCACCTCCGCCAATGTCTCGGCCGCATCGCCACCGTCCTCACGATCGACCACCTGCAGTCTCCGTTCTCCTCGGTCTCTTGATACCAAGACAGGTACGGCCGCCTGGTTGTGACCAGGAGAGACGGTCCGGTGAGCGGTTAGGGTGAGGGCGGTCGACCAAGGGAGGGTTCTGTGTCAGAGCAAGCGACCGCGCCGCAGACCGGGTATGCGCCCGTCAACGGGCTGCAGATGTACTACGAGATCCACGGGTCAGGTGGCACGCCGCTGCTGTTGCTGCACGGCGGTCTGTTCAACATCGACCTGCAGTTCGGGCAACTGCTCCCGAGCCTGGCCGCCGACCGCCAGGTGATCTCCGCCGATTTCCAGGGGCACGGCCGGACCAACGACATCGACCGTCCGCTGGGCACCGCCGACCTGGCCTCGGACGTCGTCGACCTGCTGAAGCACCTCGACGTACCCCAGGTCGATGTCTTCGGCTTCAGCGTCGGCGGCGCGGTGGCGCTGTACCTGACCATCAAGCACCCGGAGCTGATCCGCAAGGCGATCATCTCGTCGGTGTCGTTCCATCCCGACGGCGACCGCTCCGAGAACGCCGACGCGGTCGGCGAGATGAAGGTCGAGATGATCGCCGGTACGCCGATGGAGGCGGAGTACCTCGCGAAGTCGCCGCACCCGGACCACGAGCACCTGCAGATCCTGCTCGACAAGCTCGGTGGTTACGACCGTGGGGCGACCGGCTGGTCCGACGACGACATCCGCGGGATCGCCGCGCCGACCCTGATCACCGTGGGCGACTGTGACGCCGTGAAGCTGGAGCACGCCGTACGGTTCCTCCAGCTGCGCGGCGGGGACGTGAACGGCGACTTCGTCGGTGTACCGGCATCGCAGCTCGCGGTTTTTCCCGGCACCACCCACTTCTTCGGCCTGGCCCGCACCGACCTCGTCCGCGACGTCGTCCGGACCTTCCTCGACGCTCCGATGCCCTGAATCCTCTCCGCCGGCCCACCTCTGAGAGCGATCCGGCAGGCCCACGGTCTGGCGTGATCGCGGACTGCGGTTACGATTGAGGTAGCACCGAACGTCGGCAAACCTTCACCACGCCGATTGCCCCGGCGAGGGTGCGCCTGCGACGCCGCTCACGGCCGTCGATCCACACGGTCGCGTCGGACCTCAGCGTCGGTCGAAGCGCTGGGACCGGGATCGCGTGCCGGTCACCGACCCGGACACCCGGCATCGGGTCGAGGCCTGCGGGCGTGCGGTGATGCGTTCCGCCGCGGCAAACGATGCCGCGGCAGTCAGAGGAGGATTTCTTGGCCCGACGAGGCCAGCGCCAGTCCGGCGCTACGCGCAACTCTGCCCCCCACCGGCGTCGTGTCCGCGATGCCGAGGGGATCATGCCCGTCCTCGCCCGCGCGGTGCGGGAGGTCGAGGCGGCCGTCCAGCGCGGCACCGTCCAGCAGTCGATCCGGACGAAGTTCCAGATCATCGCCCTGCTGGTGCGCGAGGAGCGCGCCCGCGTGAACGCGGACCAGACCGCCACCGAGGCCGACCGCACCAAGCAACTTCGGCGCCTCGACGGCATCGCGACGATCCTCGCCAAGACCGCCGCACGCGACACCACGCTGCTCGGCCTGCTCGCCGAGGACGCCGTCGTCTCCCCCGCGGCCGCCTCGCTCAAGCGCGAGATGATGCTGGCCGCCGGCGTGGAGGCGCCGGCCGAGGAGCCGAAACGACCTGAGCCGCCCCCCACGACCTCCCCGGCAGCTCGCCAGGTCGTGCCGCAGTCGGTCGTCTCCCGGCAGCTCGCGAACCCGTTCCTCACCCCCGACTTCTCCGCCCCCGCCCCCCGGCAGGTGCGTCCGCAGCGGTTGGCCGGCTGGGAACTGCTCGGCCCCCTGTTCAAATCGTTCGAGTACGCCACCGCCTCGGCCAGCAAGACCCTGCCCGCCCCGGCCTCCCTGCGTACGGCGGCCGCCGTCGACCTGATGCCACACCAAGCGCGGCTGATCGCCGCCGTCATGGCCGGCCATCGGACCTTCCTGCTGGCCGACGAGCCGGGCCTGGGCAAGACCGCTCAGGCGCTGCTCGCCGCGCAGGCCGCGGACGCCTACCCATTGCTGGTCGTCGTACCGAACGTGGTGAAGACCAACTGGGCCCGCGAGGCCGGGATCTGGACACCGCGGCGCAAACCCACCGTGATCCAGGGCGACGGGAACACGATCGACGGGTTCGCCGACATCGTCATCGTCAACTACGAGGTGCTCGACCGGCATGTCGGCTGGCTCGGCGACCTCGGCTTCCGCGGCATGGTGGTGGACGAGGCGCACTTCATCAAGAACAAGAAGTCCCAGCGCTCGCAGAACGTGCTGCGCCTGTCCGAGCGGATCCGGTCCCGCACCTCCCGCCCGCTGCTGATGGCCCTCACCGGCACGCCGCTGATCAACGACATCGAGGACTTCGCGGCGATCTGGCAGTTCCTCGGCTGGATCAACGACAAGAGCCCGGGCGCCGAGCTGACCGAGTCGCTGGAGGAGTCCGGCCTGACCCCGGCCGACCCCGGGTTCTACGCCGCCGCCCGGGCGAGTGTGATCGACCTGGGCATCGTCCGGCGCCGCAAGGTCGACGTGGCCGCCGACATCCCTGCCCGCCGGGTCGCCGACCTGCCGGTCGAGCTCGACGACGCCGCCGGCCGCTCGATCCGCGCCGCCGAACGCGAGCTCGCCGACCGCCTGGTGGCTCGCTATCACGCCGTACTCGCCGCGCGAGACCCGGAAGACACCGTCGAGGGCATCGACCACGACCTGGTCCGCCGGGTCGCCGAGTGGGAGCGGGCCGAATCGGCCAAGACGAAGTCCGCCGACAACATCTTCAACCTGGTCCGCCGGATCGGCGCCGCGAAGGCCGGGATGGCCGCCGACTACGCGGCCCAGCTGGCCCACAACGTCGGCAAGGTGGTCTTCTTCGCCCGGCACATCGAGGTCCTGGACGCGGCCGAGAACCTGTTCACCGAGCGCGGGATCCAGTACGCCTCGATCCGCGGCGACCAGTCCCGGACGACGCGGCAGAAGAACATCGATGCCTTCGTCAACGACCCCGACGTCTCGATCGCGGTGTGCTCGCTGCTCACCGCCGGCGTGGGACTCAACCTCCAGGTCGCGTCGAACGTCGTCCTCGCCGAGCTCTCCTGGACCAACGCCGAGCAGGAACAAGCTATCGACCGGGTCCACCGCATCGGCCAGTCCGACCCGGTCACCGCCTGGCGCATCATCGCCGCCCAGACCATCGACACCCGCATCGCCGACCTCATCGACAGCAAAGCCGGCCTGGCCGCCCGAGCCCTGGACGGTTCCGACGAGGAGATCTCGTCCTCCGCCGACTTCCAACTGGAAGCCCTCGCCACCCTTCTGACCAACGCGCTGACCCCCGCCAGCTGATCACTCTCGCCAAGGCTCCCGCCACTAACGGTTGGCGCGATGCCATCCGTGGCGCAACCAAGCAAACCGTTGGCCTGCCCCCAGCAGGCCAACCGTTCTCTGTAAGAGGACCCAGCGTCCGGTTCAGGACAGTGGTGCGCCGCAGGTGTTGCAGAAGCGGACGCCCGGCGGGTTGTTGCGGTGATCGCAGCCCGGTGGGTCGTTCGGCGGCCGGACCTGTGGCCCGTACTGCGGCATCGCCGTACCGACGAAGGCCGGGGTCACCGGCTGCTCGGCCGGGATGGGCCTTCGCTGGTTGCGCCGGTACCAGACGAATCCGCCACCTGCCGCCACGAGCAACACCGCGACGACGACTGCGAGGATCCACCACGGGAAGCCGCCGCCGGAGTCGGACGCCGGCGTCGGCACCGCGCCGTCACCGGTGGATTCACCCGGGGCTTTGGGAGCCGATCTGGGCGCGACGGGGCTGACGCCGTGCTGTCGCACGAACGCGCCGAGGTCGGTGGTGTCGGTGATGAAGTTGAAGTTCTGCTGATTGCGCAGCAGGAAACTGTTCACACCGAGCACGTTTCCGTCGTCGTCGACGGTCGGACCACCAGACATACCGCCGCTGAGGTCGGAGTTGACCTCGGTCTGCGGCACACCCTTGGGCGAGGTCTGCTGCGAACTGGCGGTGCCGGTCTTGAAGCTGGCCCGCTGGTTCTCGTCGATCACACGGCCCACCGCCGCCGGGAACCCGATCGACACGAGCTTCGTGCCGACCGCCGGGTCCTGCACCGCGATCGGCAACGGCAGTGCACCGGAGATGCCAGACACCCGCAACAGCGCGACATCGCCGTCGTTGAAGGACTTGTAGTCGAGGATCTGGGCGTTGTGGTTGAACTTCACCGGGCCACCGACCGACTCCGGCTGGGTGACACGGACACGCGTCTCGGGCTTGCTGCCCTTGCTGGTACCTTCGACGTCCCAGTTCTTGAGCGCGTACTCCAGCCACTGCTTCGCGCTGTTGATCGCCTTGGTCTTCTCCATGTAGATGAGCGCCTCGATGAGGATGTCGCGACGAATCTCCTGCGGATCAACGCAATGGCCCGCGGTGACGATGTCACCGGTGGCGCTCACGAGGAAGCCTGAACACGCCCCCTCGACCGTCATCGGCTCCTTGACGAGATCCTCGCCCCCACCATCGGTGGGATACCGGACGTTGGCCACCGTTTTGATGTGCAGGGCAACAACGCTCTTCTCCAGCTCGGCACTCTGCCCAGGCTCGGCCGCCGACGCCGTTGCCGGCGCGATCCCCCCGAGCGGCACAAGCAAAGCCGCCAGTACGGCGACCCTTCGCAACCTTGCCATCTTGTGTTCCCCATTCCCCCATGACACAGAGAGGGGCACACCCGCCAGGCGTAGACACGACGCCCCACACGCCTGTCCCGCCGGTCCTTACCTTCCCCCCGCAGCAGCCACACGACTGCACCTTGAATGTACGTGTACACCTCTCTCCCGTCCATAGCCCTGCTATTTCGTGACTTTGTGCGCCACAAGCAGCTCGGCCAGGTGCATCGTCGGGACGTGCGCGAGGTCGTCGAGCTGGACTCGGCACGACATGCCGTCCGCGAGTACGACGGCGTCGGGGTGCGCTCGTACGGCGGGGAGCAGGTGCGTCTCGGCGATGGCGACGGACACCTCGTAGTGGCCGGCCTCGACACCGAAGTTGCCGGCAAGCCCGCAGCAGCCGGCCACCTTGGTCACCGTCGCACCAGCTTTCGCGAGGAGTGCTTGATCCGCGGTCCACCCGAGCACGGCAGTCTGGTGGCAGTGTGGCTGGGCGACCACCTCGACGCCGCTCAGATCGGGCAACGGCAGGTCGAACCTGGTCACCAGCTCCGCAAACGTCAGCATCCCGTCGGCAACGGTCTTCGCCTCCGGCGCGTCGGTGAGCTCGAGGGAGTCGCTGCGCAACGTCGCGAGGCAGGACGGCTCCAGCCCGATGACCGGCACACCCGAAGCCACGTAGGGCGCCAGCGTCTTCACGGTACGGTCCATGATCCGGCGCGCCTGATCGAGCTGGCCGGTGGTGATCCAGGTCAGGCCGCAACAGGCATGTTCGGGCATGACTCGCGCCGTCAGTCCACTGGCCTCGAGGTAGCGGATCGCCGCCGACCCCGAACCCGGGAAGAAATGGTCAGTGAAGGAGTCGGCCCACACCCACACGTCAGGCGTGTCGCCCATACGCCGAGCCGAGCGCCTCAGCGTCCGTCTGGCGAAGGGTGGAATCGACCGCCGCTGGTCGATCCCCGCGGTCTTCTTGGCCAGCCTCGCGATCGGGCCGATCCGCAGGGAAAGGTTGGCGATGCCAGCCACCGGCGCTACGAGACGAGCCCACTTCGGGAGCCGGCCCAGGAGGTAATGCGAGCGTGGACGCCGCTCCGTCGACCCCGGGCCGTCGTACCGCTGGTAGAGCGCCTCGGACTTGTACGTCGCCAGGTCGACGCCTGCCGGGCAATCGGAGGAACACCCCTTACAGGCAAGGCACAAGTCGAGCGCCTCGTGGACCGCCTCGTGATCGAGGCCGTCGACAAGGGACCCGTCCAGGGCTTCCTGCAGCACGCGGGCACGGCCGCGGGTCGAGTCCTTCTCCTCGCGGGTCGCCAGGTACGACGGGCACATCACGCCCGTCGTCGTCGGCGCGACGCAACGGCCCACACCTGTGCAGCGGTGGACCGCGGCACCGAGGTCGCCGCCGTCGTGGATCAGCCGCAGCCCCGGACGTTCGAGCGTTGCGCGCGGTCGCACGGGTCGCAGTTCGTCCGTGATCGAGGCCGGCTCGACGATGATGCCCGGATTGAGCAGGTTGTCCGGGTCACAGATCCGCTTCACCTGTGCGAACAGGCCGATCGAGATCTCGTCGTACATCATCGGGAGCAGCTCGGAACGGACCCGGCCGTCGCCGTGCTCGCCGGACAGCGATCCGCCGTACCTCTTCAGCCTGGTGGCGCACTCGATCATGAACTCGCGGAAGCTCGAGGCACTCACCGGCCGGCCGGCCTCGAACGGGAAGTCGATCCGGCAGTGCACGCAGCCGTCGCCGAAGTGGCCGTACGGAAAACCGTGGAAGCCGTACGAGCCGAGGATCTCCTCGAAGTCGCGTAGCCAGGCGCCGAGGTGCTCGGGTGGTACCGCCGCGTCCTCCCAGCCGGAGTGGGCGGGTGTCGGCAGGCTCACGCCCGCGAGCCCGGCGCCGTCCTCACGGATCCGCCACAGCGCGGCCGCCTCGCCCGCATCGGTGACCAGGCGCGTCCCGAGGGCGCCGGAGACCGACGCGATCCGGTCGGTCAGGTCAGGCGCATCCGCGCCGGCGACTTCGGTGAAGATCCAGCCTGCTCCCTTGGGCAGGGCCGGGACCGGATTTCCCTTGCTGCGGACGAGATCGACGATCCGCGCGTCCATGCCCTCGCAGGCGATCAGGCGGCCGGGGGCGGCGGTGAGCAGAGTGGGTACGGCGTCAGCGGCATCGGCCATCGTGGGGTAGCCGAGCACCAGCAGGAGCCGCCCGGGTTCGTCCGGCACCAGTCGCACGGTCGCCTCGAGCACGGTCGCGAGCGTGCCCTCACTGCCCACGAGGAAGCGATCGACCCGGCCGCCGTTCTCCGGCAGCAGGTGCTCCAGGCTGTAGCCGCTCACCTGGCGCCCGAAGCGGCCGAACTCGGTCCTCAGGTGGGCGAGGTTGCCGGTTGCCAGTCCCCGCAGCCGCTCGGCCGTCGAGCCCGCATCGGCTCCGGCCGACGCGGTCTCCCCGTTGCCGAACAAGACCGTCAGGGCCTCGACGTTGTCGGCCGTCCGCCCGTAGCCGAGCGCCCGCGAACCGCAGGCGTTGTTGCCGATCATCCCGCCGATCGTGCACCGGGTGTGGGTGGACGGGTCGGGCCCGAAACGGAGCCCGTACGGCGCCGCCGCCCGCTGCAAATCGGCGTGCACGACGCCGGGCTCGACGGTCGCGGTCCGCGCTTCGGGGTCGATGGCAACGATCCGTTGAAGACGCCGGGTGTCGACGACGATGCCGGGGCCGACCGCGTTGCCGGCGATCGACGTACCGGCGCCGCGCATCGTGACCGGGACGCGGAGCTCCCGGGCGGCCGCGTGGACGGCGAGCAGCTCCTCCATCCGCTGCGGCCGGACCACGACCAACGGGACAACGCGGTAGAGGCTCGCGTCACCGGCGTACATCGCTCGCGCCAGCGCGGAGTCGTCGGCCCCGCTGATTCCCCGTGACCTCAGCTCGGCGGCGAGCTCCGTCGCGTCCTGGCTCATCGGCATCACACCGGGAAGTCCACCCCTTGGGCGAGCGGGAGCTCACCGGAATAGTTGATGGTGTTCGTCGCACGACGCATGTACGCGCGCCAGGCGTCCGAGCCGGACTCGCGCCCGCCGCCGGTCTCCTTCTCACCGCCGAAAGCGCCGCCGATCTCGGCGCCCGAGGTGCCGATGTTCACGTTGACGATGCCGCAGTCGGATCCCTCGGCCGAGACGAAGAGCTCGGCCTCGGCCTGATCGCGGGTGAAGATCGACGAGGACAGGCCCTGCGGGACGTCGTTGTTGAGTGCGATCGCTTCGGCGAGGTCGTCGTACGTCATGACGTAGAGCAGCGGGGCGAACGTCTCGGTGCGCACGATGCCGGTCTGGCCGGGCATGGTGACGATCGCAGGCTCGACGTAGAAGGCATCCGGCGCGGCGTCGCCGAGGACGCGGCCGCCACCGGCGACCGTCTTACCGCCCTCGGCGCCGGCTTGCGAGATCGCCGCGGTCATCGCGTCGTACGCCTTGCCGTGGATGAGGGGCCCGACCAGGGTGCCGGCGGCCATCGGGTTGCCGATCGGAAGCCGGGCGTACGTCTCGACCAGGCGCTCGGTCAGTTGCTGCGCCACCGAGGTGTGCGCGATGACGCGGCGCATCGTCGTACAGCGCTGTCCGGCAGTCCCGGCAGCGGAGAACACGATCCCCCGCAAGGCAAGGTCCAGGTCGGCCGACGGGGCGACAATGGCCGCGTTGTTGCCACCGAGTTCGAGCAGCGACCGCCCGAACCGGTTCGCGACCCGGGGACCGACCGCTTTCCCCATCCGGCTGGAGCCGGTCGCACTGACCAGGGCGACACCGGGGTGATCCACCAGGGCCTCGCCGATCTCCGGCCCGCCGACGACGACCTGGGACACGTCGGCCGGCGCCTGGCACTCAGCCAGCGCGCGGTCGAGCAACGCCGCGGATGCCCACGCGCACAGCGGCGCCTGCTCCGAAGGCTTCCAGACCACCGTGTCGCCGCACACCAAGGCGATGGCCGTGTTCCACGACCACACCGCGACCGGGAAGTTGAACGCGCTGATCACGCCGACCACACCGAGCGGGTGCCACGTCTCCATCAACCGGTGGCCGGGGCGCTCGGAGACGGTGGTGCGACCGTAGAGCTGACGCGAGAGTCCGACCGCGAAGTCGCAGATGTCGATCATCTCCTGCACCTCGCCGAGGGCCTCGGAGGTGATCTTGCCGACCTCGGCGCTGACGAGAGTGGCCAGCTCCGTCTTGTGCTCGGTGAGCAGCTCACCGAACCGCTTGATCACTGCGCCCCGCGCCGGAGCCGGGACCTTTCGCCACTCGCGGAACGCGGCGTTGGCGCGGGCGACGACGTCATCGACGGAGTCCGCTTCGTCCCAGCGCGCGCCACCGAGGTCGCCCCCGTTGATCGGTGAACGGTGCGCCCGCTCGCCGGCGATGGTGGCGGCGTCGACGCCGCAAGCTCTGGCGGCGGCCAGCGCCTGGGCGCCGAGGATCTCGGCGGTGGGAATGTCGGTACGCGACATGGTCGGGATCAGCTCCTTGTGGTCAGACGACGTTGAGCTCGGGACGGGCACCTGCTTCGCTGAACCGCACGGCGTCGAGCGAGCTGACGTCGACGACCGGCTCGCGATCGAGGCAGAGATCGCGCAGCACCTCCCCGATCGCGGGCCCCATCAGGAAGCCGTGGCCGGAGAACCCGCACGCGTAGACGAAACCCGGCACGGTTCGCGACCGGCCGATGACGGCGTTGTGGTCCGGGGTCATCTCGTACAGCCCGGCCCAGCCGCTGATGATCCCCACCTCCCTCAGCGAAGGGACCCGGCGCTCGCTGGCCTCGGCCAGGGTGGTCAGCCAGGCAGGGTCCCGGGTGGTGTCGAAACTCCAGGAGTCGATGTCCTCCGGGCAGCCGAGCAGGAGGCCTTCGCCCTCCGGGTGGAAGTACAGCGAGGTGGAGAAGTCGATCGTGAACGGCGTCTTCGGGTCGAGACCCGGGATCGGCTCGGTGATCGCGATCTGGCGGCGCAGCGGGACCACCGGAAGGTCCACGCCGACCCAGCTTCCGACCTGGGCCGACCACGCACCGGCCGTGCAGACCACCTGGTCGGTTCGGATCGAGCCGGCTTCAGTCGAGACCCCGACGATCCGGCCGCCGCCGGTCTCGATCCCGGTGGCCGGGCAGTTGGTGAGCAGAATCGCGCCGGCCGCGCGAGCCGCCTTCGCATACCCCTGGACCACTGCCTCCGGCGTACAGTGCCCGTCTCGCGGCGACCAGGCAGCGCCGAGAACGCCGGTGCTGTCGATCAGCGGGGAAAGGCGCTTCGCGTCGGCCGCCGAGACCATCCGGCTGTCGCCGCCGGCGGCGGTGTGCAACGCCACGTTGCGTTCGAACACGGCCAGGTCATGCTCGTTGTCGACGAGGAACAGATAGCCCGTCTGGTGCAGGTCGATCTCGGTGTCGAAGAGATCGCCGAAGCGCTCGAAAACCTCGAGGCTGCGCAGGCCGAGCTGGATGTTGACCTCGTCGGAGAAGAAACCGCGAACACCGCCGGCGGCGTAGCAGGTCGATCCCTGCCCGAGCGCCCCCTTCTCGAGCAGGACGACACTCCTGCCCGCGGTGGCGAGGTGATACGCGGTGCTGACACCCATGATCCCGCCGCCGATGACGACCGCATCGGCAGACACGGGCAACGTGCGAGCGCGACTCATGGACTCCACCCTGCCGCCGTACCCAGGTCCACGGAAGTGATCACAGCTCCAGACACTACAGACGGCGTACCGGGTCGTTCACGGATACCGCCGCGATCTCGGCTAGTCCTCGCCCGGGCTGATGGTCAGGAGCGGACCAGGCGGGCGATCGCTTCCGAGGCTTCCTTGAGCTTGCGATCGGCTTCGGGGCCGCCGGCGGCCGCGGCGTCGACGACGCAGTGTGCGAGGTGGTCGTCGAGCAGGCCGAGGGCGACGGATTCCAGTGCCTTCGTCATGGCCGAGATCTGGGTGAGGATGTCGATGCAGTACTTCTCCTCCTCGACCATGCGCTGCAGTCCGCGGGACTGCCCCTCGATGCGACGGAGCCTCCGCAGGTAGGCCTCCTTGTCCTCGATGTAACCGTGCTGCGCCTGTCCGGCCACGCTCACCACTTCCTTCCTGACTCCGCCGCAGCCTACCTCCGGCAACAAGATCCTCCGGCCCTCTTGAAATTCGTAGGGTACCCCCCTAGGGTATCGTCTCGACATCAACCGATACCCCCTACGGGTAAGGAGTACGAAATGAGACAGACGGATTCCCCGGCGTCCTCGCGACGCTGGTGGGCGCTCGGCGTGATCGCCGCGGCGCAGTTCATGGTGATCATGGACACCTCGATCATCGGTGTGGCGCTGCCGAAGATGCAGGCCGAGCTCGGGTTCAGTCCGGGCAACCTGTCGTGGGTGTTCAATGCGTACGTCGTCGCGTTCGGCGGCCTGTTGCTGCTGGGTGGCCGGCTGTCGGACCTGCTCGGCGCTCGCCGGGTCTTTGCGGCCGGCTGGGCTGTACTGCTGGTCGGGTCGGTGGTCGCCGGCTTTGCGACCGGTGTCGGTGCGGAACTGGCGGGTCGCGCGGTCCAGGGCGTTGGTGCGGCGTTGATCGCGCCGGCCGCGTTGACACTGCTGATGATGTTGTTCGGCGCGGATCCGCGGGAGCTGACCAAGGCGATCGCTCTGTACGGCGCGGCCGCACCAGCCGGCGGGACGGCGGGAGTGTTCCTCGGTGGCGTGATCACCGAGTACCTGTCGTGGCCGTGGGTCTTCTTCCTCAACGTGCCGATCGCGCTGCTCGCCCTGGTCGCCACACCCGTGCTGATGCCGCAGTCCGCCGTACGTCGGGGCTCGGTCGACCTGCTCGGTGCGCTGACCGTGACCGTGGGTCTCGGTGCCGGTGTCTACGCGATCGTCCGTGCGCCGGAGGTCGGGTGGTCCGCGGGTTCGACGCTCTCGGTCGGTGCGGCCGCGGTGGTGCTGCTGAGTGTGTTCGTCGCGGTGCAGGCGAAGCGGCGGGAGCCGTTGATGCGGCTCGGGATCTTCACAGCGCCGAATCTGGCCGCGGCGAACGTGGCCCAGTTGCTCCTCGGCGCGGCGTGGGTGCCGATGTGGTTCTTCCTCAACCTGTATCTGCAGCAAGTACTGGGACTGAGCGCGTTCCCCAGCGGCTCGGCACTGTTGCCGATGACAACCTTCATCATGCTCGGCATGATCGTGGTCGCTCCGAAGCTGATCGCCGCGGCCGGCCCGAAGAAGACCCTGGTCGGCGGCATGGCGATCCTCACCGTGGGCCTGGCCGGGTTGTCCTTGATCCGGTCCGACGGCTCCTTCTGGATCGACGTACTGCCCGCCTCCTTGATCGCGGCGGCCGGGATGTCCCTGGCCTTCATCCCCAGCCTCGGCATCGCGCTGTCGTCGGCCCGGCCCGAGGAGGGCGGTCTGGCATCCGGGATCGTGAACACCAGTTACCAGATCGGCTCCGCGCTCGGCCTGGCCGCGATGACAGCGGTGGCCGCCGCGAACGGCGCCGACCTGCTCGGCGACGCCGCCGCGCTCACCGATGGATACTCGGCAGCCTTCATCGGAGCCGCGGTGATCGCAGCAGTCGGTGCGGTCCTGGCCGCGGTCACGGTACGGAGCCGGTCCGCCGCGCCTCAGCCGGACTCGGAGACCGCTGCTGCCGACCGGGTTGCCTAACATCCGACGGAGGACTGATTAAGGTGGGATCGATGATGAGCAAGGACGCCAGCGTACGGTCCGGCCTGATCAAGGCCGTTGTCACCGTGTGGCTGTTGGCTGGGGTCTTTGCGATGCACGGCCTCACCGGGAACCATGACGCCGCGGCAGTCTTGACTCACCATGCACATCGCGCAGGGGCCATGCCGTCGTACGACGACCGGCCGGCGGCGCAGCCTCCGTCACACGCGGCTCATCAAATGCCCACCGCACAACCGACGGAGGCTGCGCCCGGCGGTGTCACGGTGGGGGCTGCTTCGGGTGGGCATGGTCATGGGATGGGTGAGGCGTGTCTGGCGATGCTCACCGCCCTCGCCTTGGTGATCCTCGGGGCGCTCGCGTGGCGAAGCCTCCGGGCAGCGCACCCCGTCGTACGTCTGAGCCGCGAGCCGCAGCCCATCGTCGCGGACCAGTGGCCACCCTGGGCCCAGCCGACCTTGTCGAAACTCTGCGTTCTACGGACCTAGGCCGAAGTCTGCCCACAGCCGGGCGAACGGCCACCTTCAGCGCGTCCTTCGGGGCGTGCGGCGTAGAACATCTCAAGCGACAAGGACGCGTACCTATGCGACACCACACCTGGAAATCTGCTGCCCCGGCGGCCCTGATCCTGCTGTCAACCGTCGTCCTCGCGGGCTGCGGCGACGACGAGGGCGCCATGCCCGGCATGAACCACGCCACCCCGTCCGCGACCCCGAGCAGCGCCACCGCCCAGGCGGGTGCATTCAACGACGCCGACGTCGCCTTCGCGACCCAGATGATTCCGCATCACCAACAGGCGGTGCAGATGGCGAGTATGGCGGGCTACCAGGCGACCACCCCCGAGGTGAAACAGCTCGGGGCGGCGATCAAGGCCGCACAGGACCCCGAGATCAAGCTGATGACCGGCTGGCTGACCCAGTGGGGCAAGCCGGTCCCCAGCCCGGAACACGGCGACCACGGAGGGCACGACGAGATGCCCGGCATGATGACCGAGGACGAGCTGTCCGAGCTCGGCAAGCAGAAGGGCAGCATGTTCGACCGGATGTGGGTCCTGATGATGATCAAGCATCATCAGGGCGCGGTCACCATGGCCAAGACCGAGCAGACGGCCGGCAAGGACCCTGCCGCGATCGCGCTGGCCAAGAAGATCGAGACCGACCAGAACCGCGAGATCGCCACCATGAAACGCCTGCTCGGCCAGCTGCCCACCAGCTGACGATCCCAGCCGGTTGACAGGCGCCCGAGGCAGGCCGACGTCCCGCCCGGGCGCCAGTCGGCGATCCCGCACCCCAGTTCCATCTGTATGGAATACCCCCATGGGGTATATTGTTCCGGAGTGGTGTCACCGCTCCACTGCACGCTGAGAGGACACATCATGGTGAAGGCCAACCACGACGGCCAGGATCACCAGCACCCTGGCGCCGCCCACCCGCCGGCTCAAAGCGGCCACACAGACCAGGCCGTCCACTCCCAACACGCCGATCACGCCCCGGCGGCGGCCGACCACGCCCACGCGGAAAACCACGCCCGCCACGGTGCTCACACCGCCCACGGTCGTCACGCTGCCCACGGTGACCACGCTGGTCACGGTGGTCATGACAAGCACGCCGGGCACGATCCGGAGATGTTCCGGCAGAAGTTCTGGCTCAGCCTGCTGCTCACGCTGCCGATCGTCGCCACCAGCCACATGGTGATGGACTGGTTCGGGTACACGCTCGACTTCCCCGGCATCGACTGGGTCGGTCCCCTCCTCGGCACCTTCGTCCTCTTCTACGGCGGCTGGCCGTTCCTGGTCGGCGGCGTCCGCGAGGCCCGCGACCGGGCACCCGGCATGATGCTGCTGATCTCGATGGCGATCACCGTCGCGTACGTCGCCTCGCTCGCGACCAGCCTCGGCACCTTCGACCTCGACTTCTGGTGGGAGCTCGCCGCCCTGGTCACGATCATGCTGCTCGGCCACTGGCAGGAGATGAAGGCGATCGGCCAGGCCCAGGGCGCGCTCGCGGCTCTCGCGGCACTGCTGCCGGACGACGCCGACCGGGTCACCGACGACGGGGTCGAGACCGTCTCCATCGCCGACCTTCGCCTCGGCGACGTCGTACTGGTCCGATCCGGCGCGCGGGTGCCTGCGGACGGCGAGATCGTCGACGGCTCGGCCGAACTGGACGAGTCGATGATCACCGGCGAATCCCGCCCGGTCTCGCGTGCCGTCGGCGACCGCGTCGTGGCCGGCACGGTGGCGACCGACTCCGCGATCCGCGTCCGGGTCGACGCTGTCGGCGAGGACACCGCCCTGGCCGGCATCCAGCGACTGGTCGCCGAGGCACAGCAATCGAGCGGACGCGCCCAGGTGCTGGCCGACCGGTTCGCGGCGATGCTGTTCTACATCGCGACCGCCGCCGCGCTGATCACGTTCCTCGTCTGGTGGGCGCTCGGCAACCTCGACGAATCCGTCGTACGGACCGTCACCGTCCTCGTCATCGCCTGCCCGCACGCCCTCGGCCTCGCGATCCCGCTGGTCATCGCGCTGTCGACCGCGGTCTCGGCGAAGGCGGGCATCCTGGTCAAGGACCGGCTGGCGCTGGAGCGGATGCGGACCGTGCAGGCCGTGCTGTTCGACAAGACCGGCACCCTGACCAAGGGCGAACACGTCGTGACCGGAGTTGCCGGCGACGGCATCGACGAGGAGCAGGTACTCCGGATCGCCGGAGCCGTCGAGGCCGACAGCGAACACCCACTCGCCCGGGCGATCGTCAACGCCGCCGACCAGCGCGGCGGACGCGCGAAGGCCAGCGAGTTCAAGTCCCTCACCGGACGAGGCGTACAGGCGGTCGTCGAGGACGTGAAGTACGCCGTCGGCGGACCAGCACTACTGCGTGAACTCGACGCCACGGTTCCGAGCCACCTGCGGGACCGGGCCGAGGAATGGTCGAACCGCGGTGCCGCGGTGCTGTACCTCCTGCGGCTCAACGACTCGAGGTCAGTGGCCACCGGCGCTGTCGCGTTGGAAGACGAAGTACGCCCCGAAGCCCGCCAAGCCATCGAGCAACTGCGTGCCGTAGGTGTCGGCAAGATCGTGATGATCACCGGCGACGCCGAACCCGTCGCGCGGGCGGTCGCGGCGGACCTCGGGTTCCGCGAGGGTGTGGACGAGGTGTTCGCCGAGGTACTGCCCGCCGACAAGGACAAGGCGGTCAGCGAACTGCAGTCCCGTGGCCTGACCGTGGCGATGGTGGGTGACGGCGTCAACGACGCACCGGCCCTCGCCCGCGCCGATGTGGGCATCGCGATCGGCGCCGGCACCGACGTCGCGATCGAGTCCGCCGGAGTCGTGCTCGCCTCGTCCGACCCACGTGGCGTGACGGGCGTGATCCGGCTGTCCAAGGCGTCGTACCGCAAGATGATCCAGAACCTCGCCTGGGCCGCCGGCTACAACGTGATCGCGATCCCGCTCGCCGCCGGCGTCCTGGCCTGGGCCGGGATCACGCTCAGCCCTGCCATCGGCGCCGTACTGATGTCGGCCTCCACGATCGTGGTCGCCCTCAACGCCCAACTGCTCCGCAGCGTCCAACTCACCCCGGACCGCTGACCCACGAGGTATTGACCCTGTACCTGGGTACGGCGCGCACGCTGGCGAAGTAGAGGAACGAACTTGGAGGGCGTGGCATGGGCGTGCGTGCAGAGGCAGGACAGGGTACGGCGATCGACGGTGAACGACGGCGACGGATCGGGCCGTGGGGCGCGCATGCTCCCATGGTGAACCCCGTACCTGACTACAGAGTTAAGGGCCGGCTTCCGGCAGTTCGCGCTAGTCGCGGTTCCGGCCGGAGAACGCGTCCCGGAGTTTGTCGATCATGCCCACCCCGGGTCCGAGAATCAGGTTCGCCGGCGGCTTGTCGGGCGCCGACGGATGCGGCCGCGTCGGCGCTGAGTCCTTTGCCCGGACCACCATCCGGCCGAGCTCTTGCAACTCCTCGGCGCTGCAGGCGTCCTGGAGTCGGGGCAGCACCTGCTGCTCCTCCTCGTGCAGATGGTGGCGGACCTCGGCCAGCACCCTCCCGACCAGGTCATCGAACTTCGGATCGGTGGCCTCGACTCCTTGAGCATGCGCTCGACCTCGGCATGCTCGCCGATCTCGTGATCGGCAACCTCATCGCCATCAGGCAGTGCTCTGCGTGCCGCCTTGGCTGTCCCAGCGCAGCAACGCCGCAACCGGGGCGCCGCCGAGCGCGGCCCGGGGAAGCATGCTGACTTCGGCGTCCGTACGCACGGCCGCCGCGAGCAGGGCCTGATCAGCTCTCAGAGGCTCCTCATCCGGTACTGCGCCCAGGTCCAGGCCGGGGTGATCCCGCAGCACGAGCTGCAAGCCGGCCGAGGCGTCGGGATCGAGCAGCAGAGTCTCCACCTGACCGCTCACGAACGCGTCCGCGACATCCCGGACGCCGGTAGCCACGGCAAAGCCTTGTCCGAGCCGGTCCTTCAACCGGTGTACGAGTTCCAGCCGGCGAGCAACGACGTGCTCCATCAGGGCCTCGCGGATCGCGTGCTGCTGCGCCTCGTCGCCACCGTCCTCGGCCCGACCACCTGACTCCAGGTGGACCACGGTCGCCTTCGACTTCTCCAAGCCTTCCAGCACCTGCGCCGTGGACCGCGGATCACCGGCGACCAGGACAAGTCGCACGCCGTGGTGGATCTCGGACTCGACGGCCTCCACGACCGCCTCCGCGTTGCGCTTCCACACGTTCTCGGTCTCGTGCTGGTACCGCAAGTACGACCATCCGCCGACCGGAACCTTGTGGACGTGATAGGTGTCTCCACCAGCGGACGTCTCGGTCTCAGGCTCTGGGACATCCGAGTTGTAGACCGCCACCTGACCACCTTCGTGATCCACCAGCGCCAGCACGAAGCGCACGTTGCGCTCAGCCAGCCGTACCCAGTGGGCCAGGTCGGGCAGCGGAGCCCAGGTCACCACCGACTGATCCACCCGCTGATGGCTGACTTCGTCGAACAGCACACCCGAGTCGTTCGCCACCACGGTCCGGGTCACCGGAGCCGGCGTCTCCACCCGCTCGGCGAGCCGGTCGGTGATGAGGCCGACGACACCGTCCGGCGCGCCTGTGCGGGCAAGGTCCTCTCCCGCACCTCGCACTCTGAGCTCATGCTCGTGGGCGCCGGACTCGCTGTCACGACTCACGTCCATCAGGACAGTCGCGCAGGGACCTTCGGACTGATACACCGGGCCAAGTCTGGTCATGTCCATGCCGCCCGGGTACCCCCGAAACCAATCGGAAAACGAGCCCCGTGCCGCACCGGGATCACCGGCACGGCGAGGGGAATGGCGTCCCCGGTCGCAGCGGGGACGGACCCGGGGCGGTCCGCTTCCCCCTGGGGCTATTCGTACCGGCGTACCTCGAGGACCTCGATCGTCGTGCCCGCTCCGATGAGTTGATAGACAGCGTGCAGTTCCCGGCCATAGAGCACCAGGACCTCATCCTGATCCGTCCTGCTCCACCCGGTCGGCGGCGGCCTGTTCTCCAGCATCCGGACCAGCCAGTCGACGTCGTCAGGCCCGTCGCTGAGCAGGGCGGCGTCCAGTTCGGCCACTGCGTCCGGCGCCCACACCAAACGGTTCGGCATCATCGGGCGGTTCCCACTCCGGGGGCCTGAAAAACTCAGTGGTAGAACA
Organism: Kribbella sp. NPDC023972; assembly: GCF_040639075.1. Taxonomy (NCBI): domain Bacteria; kingdom Bacillati; phylum Actinomycetota; class Actinomycetes; order Propionibacteriales; family Kribbellaceae; genus Kribbella; species Kribbella sp. NPDC023972. The sequence goes on from NZ_JBEZZH010000006.1 coordinate 512,420, forward strand.
TCGGACGACCCTGCTGCAGCGTCGGCTTTCCGCCTCCGTCGCTGGGCGTGCTCGACGTCGTCGTACCCGAGGGTCCGAAGTGCTGACAGCACCGGTTCGGTACGGGACACCGGCAGCGGTTCGGAGCGCTTCGCCTGTGGGTACGTGGAGTGGGTCCCGGTCCGGCTTTGAATCCGAGGCCGCTTCCGCCGGGCAACGGCTGACAGGACACCCGCGATGCCGACGCGTGCTCCCCGTGCCGTGGTGAGTCCCCGGACGACGCCGCGCGAGCAAGGCGCGGGCGGCCTCGTTCTCCCGGTGGTCGTGGCCGCTCTGGTCGCCCTCATCGCCGTGGTCTCACAGTATCGACCGGGTGGCCGACAGGGCGGCGACGTCGCCTACCTGGCCCAGGGCGACCTGCCCAGCTCCCAACTCTCGCCCGGCGACTTCGACGAAGCACTCACCACGATCGTCGCAAGCAGCTTCTCCGACGACGGCCACCGACTCGACCGCGGCGGCGCCTTCGAACGCACCAAGTCCCTACGCACCGGAGTCTTCGACGGGCTCCCCGGCTGCCTCTGAGTCGGGTCGTGGGCGCGGGTACGTCGGCAGCGGTCCCTCGGCGGTCATGAGCTTTCCCTGTCCTCGAGACCGACCGCCTGGCGCAACTCCTTGGTCGCGCCGCGTAGCTTGTCCGACTCTCCGGACTCGTCCATCAACTGTGCGAGCGCCGCCGCGACCGCGTTCAGCTTGTCCTGGACCGCCTCGTCCGCGCGGGTCTGCGAGTTCTGCAGCAGGGCAACCATCAGGAACGTCACGATCGTGGTGGCGGTGTTGATGATCAGCTGCCAGGTGTCCACCGATCCGATCAGGAAGTACGACGGCGCCCACACCAGCACGAGCAACACACAGAGCGCGAAGAACCAGGCCCGCGACGCGAACGACGATGCCGCCCCGGCGAACCGGTCGAACATCCCCAGCTTGGGCGAGACGTCCGACGGCATGTGCGCCGTACCAGTCGTTCCGCTCACCGTGTTCGTCATCCACGACCTCCTCACGCCCACAACGGTCAGAACCCGACACCCTGGTACCCAGTCAGGAAACTCATTGCCTACGGCCCCGATGCGAGCCAGGACCAGCGCAGGCGGCGACTCCCCACCCAGGCCGCTGCACCCAGGCGATGGGTGCTCACGGCAACTGTCACGCGAAGTGCGCAGCGCCGGCGTCAGCTCGCGAGCGGGATGTCGCTGACCACCGCGTAGTGGTCCGACGGCGGTTTGCCGTGGTCTTCGTCGAGTCCCGCCAGCCACGATCGGCACCGACGAGGTTCTTCCGGCGTGGCGAGTGCCGTCAGGATGTAGTCGATCCGGTGATCCTCGAGCCACTCCCCCCGTCCCAGATACGGATTGCCCGAACTGTAGGTAGGACCCAACTGCTGTCCGCAGTCGTGCAGTACGCCGAGAAGCCGCTTGATCTCGGGCCGATCGGCGGGAGCGTTCAGGTCCCCCGCCACCACGACCATGTCACCGGACACCGAGAGTTTCGACACCAGTTCCAGCAGGCCGTCGACCTGCTGCAGCCGCTGGTCTTCATGGTCCTCCTCCCAGTCCAGACAGGTGGTCAGGAAGTGCAGGCTGCGATGACCCAGCCGTATCTCTGCCCGCAAAGCCACCGTCTCGTCCGACAGCGGGCAACGTTCCACACCCAGCAGTGGATACCGGCTCAGAACCGCAAGACCCAGCCGCACGCCGGGATCGGGATCCCCCGGCATTCGCGACAAGGCGAAAGCCGACGACAGGCCCAGCTCGGCGCCCAGCAAGTCTGCCTGTCGTCGGTCACCGACCGCCCACGTCTCCTGGAGAGCCACGAACTCCGGCCGTTGCGTGCGAATCGTCGCCGCGATCGCGCGCTGCCGGCGCTGCCAGTTGTCACCGAAGCGTCCCCACAGGTTCCACGTCATGAAGCGCATACCGCACCGCATCACTGATTCGTGGACTCGACCGCAGTCTCACTCATACAGTCCCGGTACCCAGAGCGCATCGCGATGCTCAGAGCTGCCCGGCCCCGGCGGCAGGAGGTGTGCCTGTCTTTCGTTGCCGGAGTCCTGCCAGATGCAAATGACCGAGCTGGCGGCGCGCGGACGAGATGGTGGCGGCGACCTCGGTCAACTGCGCGCTCACCAGCCGGACCGACCCCGCGGTCACGGACAGCATCTGGTCCGGGGCGTCCCGGAGTTCGGTCGCGCCTTCGCGCCAGCCCGCGCGTGACGTCGCGGAGTCGAGATTCTGGGCGATGATGTCCGCGAGGTGGCTGGAGGCGGACGTGACTGAGCCCAGCCCCGTCAGTAACTCCTCGCACTCCTCCGCCGTGAAGTCAGTTCGGACCTGCTCCAGCCTGGCCAACTCATTCAGGCTCGTCGCCGCTCGGACGAACACCTCGAGCGGCTCGGCAGAGTTCATGCCTACCTCCCAACCTTGCTGAGCCCGCCCAGCTCGGTCGTCAGCTACCGGAGGCCGTCGTCTCCTCCGCGGACAGGCGCTGGGCGAGCATTTCCTTGCCCTGCTCCCCTGCCTTGCGGTTACTTTCCTGGATCTTGCGGAACCATTCGGCCAGTTCGTCGTCACCGGCCGCTTCCGCGTCAGCGATGTAGGTCTCCATCTGCCAAGTCCACTGCAACGAGGCCTGCAGTACTGTCACCAGGTTGTAGTTCTTGTCCTTCACCGTGCGCTCGGGATCCTGTGCCATCACGTCTCCTCGATCGGTTGGTCGCCGAAAGGTCGTCACTCGGATGGGCCGTGCTTCCCCCGCTCGTGCCAACCCGGTACCCCTCCGCATGGGGCGAACACATTTGAGTTCGCCGTACCCCCGCACGTGCGTCAGGTCGAGTCGCGGCCGACGTCGAAGCGTTGCCGGTAGAGAGCTTTGGCCTGGTCCAGGGCCTTGGTGGTGATGCGCGCCAGCGGCCGGACATTCACCACCAGCGGCTCGTGGTCAGGCCCGTGGCCGACCAGGTCCCCGGTGAGCAGCCAGGCGTAACGACCTTCCTGCTCCCCGAGTTCGGCGTACTTGCAGACTCGCCGGGCGACCCAGTCCTCGGCCGGGCGCGGCCACCACGGCTCGGGCTCGACTGTGGTCGCGGACAGCCCGGGCAGGTCGACGGCGGCCTCATAGTCACGGCTCGGCCCGCTGTCCGCGTCCACTCGCGGCCCCTTGGAGTAGCGCAACAGGACGCCGTCGTGGTCCTGGACGAAGCGGACCAGCTGGTCCAGGTCGTCCAGCGGCGGCGGCTCGGACAGATCCGCGTCACTCGCGAACAGCCGGATGGACCGGCCATCGGCGCGTTCGTTCATGCCCCGCCAGTACCCCGGCCGCAGCCAGTTTGTGCCAAGCCGTCCATTCCGGGTAGGTACCCGAGGCAACAGTCCTCAGTATCGGTGAGTCACGGTTGAGAGATGTCCTGGACGACGTCACCGGTGTCGGACTTGCCGAGATTGCGCGCCACGTCGGCCATGGCCAGCATGCCGACCAGGTCGTGGCCGTCGATGACCGGCAGCCGGCGTACCTGGTGGGCGCTCATCGTCTTGAGGGCCTCTTCCGCACTGTCGTCCGCACCGATCGTGACCGGCTTGCCCTGACCGAACTGGCCCGCCGTGGCCAAGGCCGGGTCACGACCTTCGGCAACGCACTTCACCACGATGTCGCGGTCCGTCAGCATCCCCTTGAGCCGGTTGTCTTCACCGCAGATCGGCAACGCTCCGACGTCGAGATCCCTCATTTTCCGAGCCGCATCGACCAGCGTCTCGTTCTCACCGACGCACTCGGCTCCGGCCGTCATCAGTTCGCGTGCGGTCGTCATGTCCGAACACCTCATCCGTCTTGGGTTCCGGCCGGTGCCCCGACATTCACAGCTCATGCGTGCGCCTGCGGCGCGGCGGTTCACGGATCACTTCTGCTGTGACCCTGCGCAAAGGTGATTGCGGGCCCGCTCCCCCTGTCCCCTCCGAAGAGCGGCGGGCCCGCAATCAGACGGTGGGTGACCCGATCAGGCCACGCTCAATCGGTGCAGGCGGCGACGGCGCAGCTCACGCAAAGTCGATTGTTTGCGCCGGATCAAGGCAGTCAGTCGATCCACGTCACCAGTGCAGCGGGCAGCGCGCAACTCGTCCTCGACGGTGTGCAGGACGACGATCAGTTCGCGAACGGTGCGAGGGTCGTGATCGCGCATAGAAGCCTCGGCAGGTCGAAATCTCGATGCCCAACTGTCTGAGGCGGAACCACTATGACCGACTGAAAGTGCTTCGAGCAACCCCCATTCCACGAAACAACGCGTCCACTCATGGACTGTGCGGCCCAGTGGTGCTACCCAGGAATGGTCAGGACAAGCTCATGAACGATCGTCCCAAGCTGCGAAGTGTCGGGCCGGCATCGCTGGACAATCCGTCCAGGTCGGACCCGTTGGCCCATGAGCTGAGCGAGCTGGCCCGGGATCTGCATCACGCCGACGAGCCGGACGACGTACTGCGGGAAGCCGTGCAGGCCGCGATGGAACTGGTGCCCGGGGCCGAGGCCGGCTCCGTGACCGCGGTCGTCGGCAGCAGACACGTCGTACACAAGGCGGAGTCCGGCCTGCTGCCGGCCCGTGTCGACGCGGTGATGTCGGAGTTCGACGAGGGGCCGTGCCTCGACGCCCTGCGGGAGCGGCTGATCGTGCGGGTCGGCGACATGCGCCGGGAGGTCCGCTGGCCGCGGTTCGCCCCGCGGGCGGCGGAGCTGGGAGCCCTCAGCATGCTGGCCTTTCCGATGTTCGTGAAGGACGACAGCCTCTGCGCGCTGAACCTGTACGCCGAACAGGCGCACGCGTTCACCGACGAGTCCGAGCACGTCGGCAGGTTGCTGGCCGCCCACGCCGCCGTCGCCTACTCGGGTGCGCAGCGGGCCGAGAACCTGCTCGCGGCCATCGAGACCCGCGACCTGATCGGCCAGGCGGTCGGCCTGCTGATGGAGCGCTACTCGATCACCGCCGACCGCGCCTTCGGCACACTGGTCCGCTTCAGCCGCCAAACCAACCGCAAACTCCGCGACGTCGCCGCCGAACTCATCCGCGACGCCGAAGCCACCGCCTACAGGTAGGCGGCTCACGCCCCCGGATCTAGCGCCCGGTTCCGGCGGCTTGGAGTTTCTTCGGCCAGGGAAAGACAAGCGGATCGGAGTTCGTCTGCCACCGGCGGCTCAGTTCGCGCAGGGTCGCGGTGGCGCGGTCGAGATCCGTGTCGAGGTAGGGACAGGGATCCGGCTGGGTGACGCCCCACATTTCGCGGACTCGGGCGTACGGCGTCGCCTCGTCGTGCTCGACCGCCTCGTGAATGACACTGGTGATCGCCTCGCTCAGGCCGATGCTGTTAGGCCCTTTCAGCACGCGGGCGCTTCGACGCTTGGCGTCGTACCGCTTCTTCCCCGCTGTCTGTTGCATGCTGTCGAAGATTGCACCTGCCGCGATACAGCCGAAGATGCCGTCGGGCATCCCCAGTTCGCGTTCGGTGACCGCGTGGGCGAGGTCGTGGGGCACGCGATGCTTGCGTGAGTACGAGGAGAGAGTGAACTCCGCGCCGTCCGCTCTTCGGATCATGGTCAGGCACTCACCGCGTGGGTCATGGAGGAATGTGAGGTGCATGTTCTCCAGGCTCGACCCTTTGCACGTCGCGTACCACCGGTTTTGGCGACCTGCCGGGCGAGCGTTGGCGTGGCGCGGTGACCAGTGGGGCGGCGGTCTGCCGGATTGGGTACACCCTGGTGGTGGTACCGGGCTGGCGAGGAGTCGGCCGCTGAGGGGAGGGCTTCGTGGAGACGCAGGAGCTCATCGCTGTGGTCAACGAGGTGGCGACCTCGCTGCAGGTGCCGATGGACCTCGAGGCGACGCTGGACCGGATCAGCCGCAGCGCCGCCGAGGCGATCCCGGGGATCGACTACGTCAGCATCTCGGTCGCCACCAAGGGCGGCCGGATCGAGACTCTCGCGCCGACAGATCCCGTGGCGAACCAAGCGGACGAGTTGCAGTACCAGCTAGGTCAGGGACCGTGCTACGAGGCGGTGACCGGCGTACCGGTGGTTCAGGTCGATGACCTGGCCACTGACCTTCGATGGCCCGAGTACGGCCCGAAGGCGGCGTCAACCTTCGGGCTGGGTTCTCAACTGGCCTTCCAGTTCTGCGCTGACCCGCACGCCCGGGGCGCCTTGAACCTCTACTCGACTCTCCCTCACCAGATCGACGCCGATACCCGCGAACTGGGGGCCATGTTCGCTCGGCTGGTCGCGATCGCTCTGGGCTGGGGACGGCACGATGAAAGCCTGGGCGAGGCGTTGGTGGCTCGTCAGCAGATAGGTCAAGCCGTCGGCATCGTCATGGAGCGCTATCGGCTGGACGCTGACCGAGCGTTCTCCTTCCTGGTGCGGGCCTCGCAGACTGGCAACGTCAAGCTGCGTGATGTGGCCGCCGGCATCATCGCCGACACCGTTGCCAAGACCAGATAGCCCGGCCGAGCTGGCTACGTGAGCGCTGAACTGCCGGCGTGGGGACTCAGTTCACGACGTACGGCGATCGCCCGCGGCGGCCTGGTCGACAACCGCCGCGGCAACGACCGTCAGCGGGCGCCCTTGCTGACTGGCCAACGCGACCAGGTGGTCGAAGGCAGCGTCCATCGCCAGATCTTGGGTGTGGGCGATGACGCCTTTGGCGCGTTCGATCACTGTCCGCTCCTCCAGCGCGGCCTTGGTGCGGGCGGCGAGGTCGGCCGGTGACAGCGGAGTGGTGTGCACGATCACCAGCGCGGCAATGTCGGCGAACGCCTGCGCGATCGGTTCCGCGTCGGCGGCGCGGTCGCCCTCGGTGAAGAACAGGTTGAGTGCGCCGAGCGTGTCGCCTTGCCAGCTCATCGGGGCGGCATGAATGCCGTTGAAGCCGGCCGTCTGGAACGGTGCACGCAGGATGGGCCAGCGATCCGCGGTGTCGTCGAGGCTCGTCTCGGTGACGGGCTGCCCGGTGGCGACACAGTCGACGCCAGGCCCTTCGTCGACTTGGACGTGGTACAGCTCCAGGTGCTGAGCTCGATGGTCCGAAGCAGCCAGGAACTCCAGCCCGTCGCGCCCGGGCTGGGCGATCACAATTCCGGCCGCGGCGGCTTGAACGCATCCGGTACATCCGGCGAGCACGTGGGTGATCGTGCCGATGATGTCGTGGTCGCTGACCAGGGCCGCGGTCGCGGCGGCTAGCTCACGCACCGCGCGCTCGGGCAGCGCCGGGTGGACGGTGTCGTGGCTTGTCACGAGTCTCCTCGGAAATCGAGCTGTCGCGTGACGACCTGGTGCGCGATCTCACCCAGCGTCGTGTCGTGGGCGTAGGCGTGCGCCCGCAGCAGAGCCAGCGCGTCCTCGGGCGGAATGCGCAACTGGGCGATGACCATGCCGGTGGCCTGGTGAACTTCGGCGCGCGCGGACCACATCCCGCGCACCGGACCGGCCTCGAGCTTCGGGACCGGTTCCCGGAGCAGCGCCGCACCAATCGTGTCGGCGAGGAGCTGTGCCGTTTCGCCGGCCTCCACGAAGACCGTGCTGGGCCGCAGATAGAGGGCGAACACGCCGAAAGCCTCGGCACTCGGTCGCATCGGGAACGCATGGATGGTGAGCGGGCCGACGCGGTGCCACGCGGCCCGGCCGAATTCGGGCCACCGAGCGTCAGTCCCGTCCTCGACGACCGCGGTCACCTGGCTACCGTCACGGAGCGCGGTCCGGCAGGGCCCTTCCCCGAGGACGTCCTGCAAGTCCTCCAGCGCGGACGCTGTGTCGTCGGTCGCGCTCAGCGGCAGATGCAGTGCGCTGGCATGACGGACGGTGATCCACACGCCGTCCGCACCGAGGATCAGCCGACCGGCCTCACACAGCCGATCTGCCAGGTGCCGGTCCGCGTTGACTGCGGCCAAACGGGCCAACTTCGCAAGGATCGCCGATCGATCGGTCACCACCAACACCTCTCCATCGGCCTAGGCGAGCCCGGAAACAGCGCCCGGCAACGCTACTCTGACCCAGTCCGAGACCCAGGCCTGCCGAGGCGCAATCACTCACCCGCGGGCACACCGTGCGTGTCACCCATGGGTCAGTCGTGGCTTTTGTCGGTCCAGTGCCCAGACGCAATCAGGGCAGAACCCCGGCGGTCAGCAGCCACCGGGCGGCCTCGACCAGTGGGATCCCCGCTCGCTGCGCTCTCCGATCGAGCACGGTCAGTGCCGTTTCGAAGCTCAGACCATAGCGCTCGGCGAGCACGCCCTGCGCTTGTGCGATCGAGGACGCGGCCGCATCCTCGACTGCCCACGCCGTCACCCGATCCATATTGTGGTCGGCACCCATACGGGCCACCACCCTCCACGGCCGCAGCAAGCACGCAGACCGGGATCGTCAAACACCGACGACGACATGCCTTGGCAAGCGATATCGAAAAGCCGCCGGCCCACTCAGTCTACGACCCCCGAATACCCAGCACGGCGCTACCGACCCGACAGCGGCGTACGCCGATCGCCGCAGGGGTACCGGGGAGGCGACCAGAGGAGGCCTGCGATGAGCAGTTCCAATCCAATGCCGCCAGTCCCGCCGATACCCCCGCCCGACGATCCCGACAGCCCGGTCGACCCAAGGCTGCCGACGGGTGGTGACGATCCCACCATTTCACCGGACAAAGAACCCGAGTGGAATCCCGACGAAGACCCCAACGAGCAACTGCCGCGAGAGTAGACGGCAGTACCAAGTCAGCAGCAGCCACGCCACCACCGCAGCCCATTCGGTGGTGCTATCGGCGGATGAGTGCGAGCGGTGATTTTCTTCCTTCAGGCACTCGTCACCGCTGCTTCGGTTTGGCTTGAGCGTCGATGGCGCGGGTTATTTGCTCGCGCCATCCATACGCTTGTTGCAGGGCTTGCACCCTGAGCGACTCGAGGACAGCCGCCGCGACCTGGGTCAGCAGCGGCCTCTCAGCTCGCCAGACGTCTCCTAGAGAGCGCACGAGTTCTTCAGGAGAGATCTCCGACCGGCTCGCCGCGCCGAGCTGCGATCTCAAGTTCTCCAAGCTCGACAGCGTTACCTCGATCCTGGCCGCGAACGCCGCGTCCGCGGTCTTGTCGTCGTCCATCGTCACGGCTGCACGGGTGCCGGCCTACCGCCGGCCGCCCCACCGCCGAGGCCCTCGAGCAGACGGATGAGCGCGTCGATCAGGTTGCGGAGCAGGCCGCCGAGAACGTTGCCCAGATCAACATCGTCGAGCAGACCGGCGATCGCACACAGAAGGTTGCCCAACAGGTTGCCGGGTCCAGGGATCGCCGTGATGTCGAGAACCACCTGGTTCAACTGGATACGCAGACCCAGGATGTTCAGATCCAGCGGACCGAGTTCCAGGTGGAGTATCGGGCAGACCTCCGGCTCTGGAGGTGTGGTCATGGCGTCCTCCGTTCTGCAGGTGGCGCAGCAGCGCGACCGCCACGCCCGTCCGCGGGCCCACCCACCCGTCGAGTGTCTGCCCCACCCAGAATCCAGGCAACGCCGAAACACCCAGGATTTTCCATTGAATTTCGCATCACCCCTCAATTTCAGATAAGTGTTTGTTGCAAAACCGAGAATCGCCACTCCCAGTGGAGCAGCCGCTACTCGGAGCGCCTTTCCGGGCCGCCGTACTGCAACACATTCGGCGTGGAACAGAATTCCAGCAGAATTCCACCGTAGGAAACATTCACCCACATCAGCGCCACCACCCTCCGACCGCTGCCAGCCGCACGGCGAGCTCCAGCCTCGCCACCTCGCCGGGGTTGCCCGGACCCGGGATAGATCAAAGTTGTTGATGTGATGCTCGAAGGATTGGCATTAGACGTCATACTGCGGCTGGCTTCAAGCTGATGCGTGACAGGAAGGGCTCACCGTGAAGACGTCATACGAGGAGTGGAGCAATGACGGCACATACGGGCAAGGTGATCTGCGGCATCACGATCTCGGCCGACGGGTACTCGGCCGGGCTCAACCAGAGCGAGGAACGCCCGTTCGGCGACGACGGCGGTGACGGTTGGGGCGACAAGCTGCACGCCTGGTACTCCGATACTCCCGACGAGAACCAGGCCGAGATCGACGAGATGACCGCCGCCAAGGCATTCATCATGGGGCGCAACATGTTCGGTCCGGTGCGTGGCGACTGGGATCGGGACTGGAACGGCTGGTGGGGCGACGATCCGCCGTACCACGCGCCGGTTTTCGTACTCACCCACCACCCGCGCGATCCGCAGCCGATGGCCGGCGGTACGACGTACCACTTCGTCACCGACGGGATCGAGTCGGCGCTGGCCCAGGCGCGCGAAGCGGCCGGGGACGGGGATGTCGCGATCATAGGCGGCGCGACCACCGTCAATCAGTACCTTGCAGCTGGCCTGCTCGACGAGCTGCGGCTGCACATCGTGCCGCTCACGCTCGGCGCCGGCACACGGCTGTTCGAGGGTGTCCCGCCGCTCGAACTCGAGCAGGTGAAGTCGCGGGGAGCAAAGCTGGTCACGCACGTGACCTACCGCGTGCTGTCCTGAGCAGGAGTGCGGTGATGCCCGGCGGCGCTCGACCGCCTCGACTGACGAAGGTGCACGCCTGTTCGCAACCGAGTGGAAGTCAGCGGCGCTATCGGACCGAATGCCGGATGGCTTGGATCAGTGCGGTCGTGGCGGGCGGGTCCGGGGGCTCGCCATACGTGGCAGCGTAGATCTGGCGGCGGAAGCTGGTGAGTTCGGTCGTGTGGACATCGGGGTGGCGGTGGGCTTGGAGTGCAAAGCCGGGGATGGTCGTGACGCCTACGCCGGCGGCGACCAGCGCTTGCACGACGACGATGTCGTCGCTCAGTGAGGCGAAGCGTGGGGTGAAACCATCGTGCCGGCAGACGGTGATCACCTCTTCCCGGCACCGCTCACAACCGCCGATCCAGGCGGAGTGGCGATGGTTCGCAACGCTGTCGTCAGGTCGCTGGGTGACGAGGTAGATCGAGTCGTCGCAGATGTACTCGAGGCGAAATCCCTCTTCCTCGACCGGGGCGTGGGCGTACCGGAAGATCAGTGCGACGTCGATCTCGCCATGCCGCAGCATCTGTAACGCTTCGACCGGGTGACGCTCGATCAGGCTCAGCTCAAGCCCTGGGTGCGCTTGGGCCAACCTGGGCGCCGCCTTCGGCACGATGGTGCTCAGCACCGACGAGTTGGCGGCCAGCCGAACCCGCCCAATCTGTAGCCCCACCTGGGCTGCCAGCTCGTTGGACGCCGCGTCGACCCGGCCGATGATCTCGGCGGCCCGGTTGGCGAGCAGCCGCCCCTCCGGTGTCAACCGGATCCCACGACCGATCCGCTGAACCAGCTTGACGCCAGTGGCCGCTTCCAGGCGCGACAGGTGATGACTCACCGACGGTTGTGAGTAGTGCAGCTCCCTCGCGGCTTCAGTCACGGACTCATGTCGCGCCACCGCGGCCAGAACCTTGAGATGGAGCAGGTTGAACATAGATCAAAGATATCAATGTGATCTTCGAACAATTGGCATTAGACGTCATCTATCTCTCCATCCATGCTGATTTCAGGGCGCCGTTGGAGCCTCTCCGCGCAAGGAGAAACCCACATGTCTGCTTCGCGGTGTACGGCGTACTGAAGAAGAGGGCTGCGACGGGGGCGCTCGAAAGCCTCGCCGTCGAGGCGACGATCATCTTGCCTGTCACGCTGGGCTATTTGGTCTGGCTGGAGTTCGTGGGTCGGGCTACGTTCGGGCACGCCGGCTGGTCGACGACGTTGCTCCTGATCGCCGCCGGCCCGGCCACAGCGGTTCCGCTCCTGTTCTTCGCCGGGGCGGTCAGGCGGATCCCGCTGACCTACCTCGGGTTGTTGCAGTACCTCACGCCGTCGGTGCAGTTCGTCCTCGGCGTGTTCGTGTTCGGCGAGTCGATGCCGCCCGGGCGCCTCGCCGGGTTCGTGCTCATCTGGACCGCCTTGGCGATCTTCACCGGCGAGACCCTCCACCACCTACGCAAACTCCACCGCGAAGCCCTCCGCCTCGCGGGGTGAGTGATCCCCGGTCACAGGTACGTCGCAGCTGTGCCGAGGCAGGTGATTGCCTACTGCAACACTCCGGAGCTCGCACTTTCCACCCCTCATCGCCTACCCCCGCACCGGGCTAACCGAACGCGAGTCCGCGGGCGCCGGCCGAGCAACCAGCGATCTGAACCCTTGCCTGTCGGCGCTTACGCCAGGTCGTCGGCCACATTCATTGCGCTCAGACCTTGTCATCGGCGCCGCCGAGGCGTTCGCTCGGAGGTGACCAACTGCTCGGGGGCTCGGATCTCAGGAGGGGCCATGCGGCGTTCACGCGCCATGGTCCTGGCTGCGGTCGCGTGTCTGGCCCTGACGGGGACAGGGCTCGCATCCGCGCAGCCGGGCGCAGACACGGAGGTCACCGTCGGCAGTCCGTCGACGCCCTTCTCCCAGAACAAGCAGAACGAGCCAGGTCTTGCGGTCGACGCTCACCAGCCCTCGCTGCTCGCCTCCGGCGCGAACGACAACATCGACCTGGAGGCCTGCGCGGCTGGGGACCCGACGACCTGTCCCTTCACTCCCGGGGTCGGTGTCTCGGGCATCACGTTCTCGACGAACGGCGGTCAGAGCTGGGTCCAGCCGACGTACACGGGCTGGACCGCGCGGCACTGCCTCGGACCGGCGGCCTGCGTGCCGAGGGTAGGACCGATCGGCACGCTGCCGAACTACTTCGAGAACGGGATGGTCTCCAACGGTGATCCCGAGCTGGCGTTCGGGCCGCGTCGCGGTGCGAACGGCACGTTCTCGTGGGCCAACGGTTCGAGGCTGTACTACACCAACATCGCCACCCCGTTCCCGGGCAACCCTGGTTTCCGCGGCGCCGGGGCGATCGCAATCTCCTTCATGGATGCCACCGGTCCGGGTAACCGGCTCGCGGACGCCCTCGCCGGGGTGAACTCGGCGTGGTCGAACCCGGTCATCGTCTCGAAGCAGAACTCCGCGCTGTTCTCCGACAAGGAACAAGTGTGGGCCGACAACGCGGCCTCCAGCAGATTCTTCGGCAACGTGTACGTGTGTAACGTTGGCTTCCGCGGCGTCGGCGCCGGCGCGCCGGAGCCGGTGCTCTTCGCGGCCTCGAGCGACGCCGGCCAGACCTGGCGCACCAGGCAATTGTCCCCGGCGACCAACAACGCCCAGACCGGCGGCCGGCAAGGCTGCGCGATCCGCACCGACAGTGACGGCACCGTGTACGTCGTCTGGGTCGGCACCGACATCCGCACCCGACAGGGCGTGTTCTTCCAGGCCCGCTCCGAGAACGGCGGCCGGACCTTCGAACGGCCGCGACCGATCACGATCGTGACGAACATCGGGCAGCTCGACCCGGTCCAGGGCCGATTCACCATCGACGGGGTCGCCGGTGCGCGGACCAACACGTTCCCCAGCATCGACATCGCCAACGGCGCGCCGACCGGAGCGACCGCGACGGACGAGATCGTCGTCACCTGGTCCGATGACTCGGCAGGCACGAACAACGAGCGGGCGTACGTCATCCACTCGACCAACGGCGGCGCCAGCTACACCGGCCGCACGGTGGCCAGCGAGGGCGCCGACCGGGCCAACCAGCCGGCGATCGCGATCTCGCCCGACGGTGCGGACGTGTACCTGACGTACAACGCGTTCCTTGCGCCATGGCAGACGACTACCGCGGCGCCGCGGCCGATGCTCGGCGTCGTACGACACGCGAACTCCTCGACCGGCCCGTTCACAACGCTGCATCGCGGTGCGATCGGTGATGCCCGTGCGTCCAGCGCGAACGGACTGACCAGTGAATTCCTGGGCGACTACAACTACGCGGTCGCGACCGATGCGGCCGGTGTGGCGGTCTGGAATGACACCCGCGAGGCGGCGGTCTGCCCGGCGATCAATGCCTACCGGCAGTCTCTCGTCGTCGGTACACCGATCCCGGTGCCGGCACCGGGCACCGACTGCCCACCCACCTTCGGCAACACCGACATCTGGGGAATCGCGGTAGCAGACCCAACCGCTGACTGACCTGCGTCGGTTCTCCGGGGCGCCCGCACGGCGTCCCGGAGGACCACCTGCAGGCCTTCCACAGCGCAGACCATGGAGACCGCCGCGGTTCAGCGGGCGGCTGGGAGCCGACGTTCGCGCGACGGCAGGCGTCGCGTCGGCTTGTACAGCGCGAGTGCAGCCGGATACACCGCCTGCGGATCGGAGCCGCTCGCTCCGGAGATCCCGAGAACGAGCAGCACCAGGTCCGTGCCGAACAAACCGACTGCCGCCAGGACGTGCACGAAGAGCAGCAGCTTGCGCCACGGCCGAGTCAACCTGGATCCATCTCCCGTTTGTCAATGAGGTAGCAGATCCGAGCGCGACTACGAGACGAGAGTTGGCTTGCCGCGCGGTGGGACCTGTCCGGCAGACTCCCGAATGCCATGCCTGCGGTAAACCGCAGCCAGTGGTCCAGGTGCCCACCAGCTCCACCGCCCGAGCAGCCGCATGGTCGCGGGCACCAAGAGCATCCTCACCAAGGTCGCATCCACGACGATCGCGGTGATCATGCCGATTCCGATCATCTTCGCGAACATGATCTGGCCGGTCGCTTTGCCAGGGCCGTTGCGGTACCAGGTGAGCTTCGCGCGGTCGATCGTCGGCGTACGCTTGATCCCGGCGTTCAGGGGCGCGCGGGATATTGAAGCGCGGTGAGCAACTGACTGTGCAGGTTGGCGTTCGAGTACAGGCCACCGCCTTGATCACCCGCGCGTCCTCCGGTTCGATCGGTGAAACGGCCGCCCGCTTCCTCGACGAGAAGAATCCATGGCGCGTGATCCCAGATGTGGTAGCGCTCGACCAAGAAGGCCTCGATTTCGCCACGAACAAGCTCGACGAGCGGGAGCGGGCTTGCCGGTGGGCGGGCCGCACTCGGCGGCAGACGGGCTCTGGACGCGTCGTCCAGAGCATGGAGCCGAGCATCGGCCAACATCGAAGTGGTGCTGACTTCAAGGCGCTTCGATTCGGACTCCTCGCGTGGCCAGGACGACTCGAAAGCACCGCCGCCTCGGGTCGCCCACCAGCAGCGTCGCAGCGCAGGAGCGGTGACGACCGCGAGCTCAGTGCTCCCGGCAACCTGCAGCGCAAGGTGAACGCGCCAGTTCGGGTCACGCCGACTGAAGAACGACGTACCGTCAACCGGGTCGATGATCCAGACCCGATCGGACTCACCGAGTCGCCCAAGTTCCTCGCCCAGGAGCGCATCCCCTGGCCTCGCCGCACCCAACGTCTCGCGAAACAATCGCTCGACAGCCCGGTCGGCCTCCGTAACTGGTGTCCCGTCGACCTTCAGCGTCGCCGAAACCCCAGCCTCGAAGTAGTCGAGCGCGAGACCCGCCGCCAGATCCGACATGTCGAACGCAAGCCGCAAGTCCTCAGCACTATCCACGACCGACGACGCTATCAACCGAGGCCCGCGCCCTAAAAATGCCGTTAGACGACAGGGGAAACGTTGCGGCCCCAGCTCAACAGCGATGGACGTGCCCGGCCCCGTCTTCTTGCGCAAAGGCTCTGACAGCTCATGGCGAAGTAGTTGAGCTTGAGTTGCACTCCCCACGCGCACTCCAGCCAGATACTTGGACCCTCGCGCCTACGGCACGATTCGGCCGACTGTCGCGGGCGCACACGCGCCTGATACACCCAAGATCAATCACTGAGGTCCGTGCCCTACTTGTATCGGTGCCAGAGTTGGCTGGCGCCGGATTTTAGGGTCGCTAGGCGGTGGGCGTGGACTTTGGCGATTTCCGGGCGGTTGCGGAGGTCGGTGATGACGCTGGTGACTAGGACTAGTTCTCGGATTCGGCGGAGGGTCGGCCAGGAGGGGAGGGTGGTGACGTCTAGGCGGTAGGCAGTGGCTAGGGCTTCGTGGTCTTGGATTGCGCCGAAGCGGAGGGCGCTGACCGCGGCGACGACAAGGTCGTAGGCGAGGGGGCCGACGCTGGTGCCGTCGAGGTCGCAGAGGACGAAGCGGCCGGTGGGTTCTCGGAGAAGGTTGCCGATGTAGGCGTCTCCGTGAAGTAGGCCCATCTGGAGGTCGGGGACCAGTGCGCGGTAAGCGGATTCGGTCTCGGACCATTGGTGCGTGAGCCAGGCGTGGTCGTCGGCGGATAGCCCGTCGGCCATCGCTAGTCTGCTGCGGGCGCTGCTGAACGGGTCCCACTGTTTGAGGCCGCGCATGGGGGTGAGTTTGTGCCAGCCGAGAAGTGGGGACGCGAGCTCGGCGCCGGTCCAGGCTGGATCGCCGCCCTCGAGTAGCTCCCAGACTGTTGCCGAGTAGTTCTCGAAGAGGACGGGTTGCGTCAGGCCGGGGGCGAGCCTGACCGCGGGTACGTCGTTGTCTTGCAGCCAGGTGGCTACCCGCGCGACGTGGTCGGCCCGTTGACTGGCCAGGTCGCCGGCGCCGAACCTCACTACGACGCCCTGACTTGGTAGGCGGTACACGGCATTGTTTGTGTACTTGATGAGTTCTGCTTCATCCGAGAGGAGCCCGGCCTCTTGGCAGATGCCCTTCAGAGCGTGCTTCAACCGTTTGTCGAGCTCGGCGGTCAGGTTGGTCATGCGGTCAGTACCTTCGGCGCAGTTGTGCGGACGGACTCAAAATGGTGCATCAGGTCCACAACGTCGGAGCGGTCGCGCATGTTAATGGACGATGGCCGCAGCCGACGACAGCATCAAGGTCCTCGAGTCAGAGCCGAGCCGCGCCACAGCAAAGCCTCAGCTCGCGACAGGCACCAGCCTCGGCGGCTAATTTGCTTCAGACATCGCGCACCTTCCGCCACCCGGTGCCCGGTGCCCGGTGCTTGGGGAACTTGCCATTCTTGTTCAATGTCATTCGCGTCCGACCGCAGCATGGACAGGTCCTCCCACTGCGCGGCCGTCTGCACGTCCATCGGAACTCGCTCTGCAGGGTGTACCGCGCGGTTCCCGATGCCTTGCACTCCCGCTGAGCCCCATGGCGGATCAGGCCTTGAGGTGTCTCGGTGTAGTGCTTTGGCAGGGTGTTGTCCTTGTTCACCGTCACCCGTAAGCAGCACACATCGCAATGCACCCAACCCACGTCTACCCCCAAGGGCGCTACCATCCGCAAAGATATGACTACGTACAGATTACAGTTTCCCACAGCGAGGGTGTGCGCCGAGTTGCCGGGATCACCCCTGGCCGGCGGCGTGGAATACGTCGCGAATGTTGATCCCTCGGTCATGGCTACACTGCCCCCCGAGCGCAGAGCGAACTATCTGCTCGATCTAACCGCTTCGTACACCTACACGGGCCGATATCGAGAGGCCGTGCGGTCTTTGACGGAGGCCGAGCGGCTGGCCCCACAAGAGGTCCGATGCCGGCCCCTGGCCCATGGCCTCCTCCGAGCGCGTCTGAACAGCACCACTGGATCGCTCAGCCAGACAGTCCAGAGCATGGCAACACGGGCAGGACTTTCAGCATGACGAACGGACGCGTACTCCACTTGTTCGTCTGCGGCGCGGGGCCCGCCAAGCGAGTTCACGACCTGATCGGCCTTGCCCACGACGACGGATGGGACGTCTACTGCGCTGCAACTGGGAGCGCGGTCGAACACTTCATTGACGTCGAATCCCTTGCGAGGCTCACGGGTCATCCTGTGCGGACGACGTACCGCAGCGCGGGAACTGCGTCTACACCACAGGCTGATGCTGTGATCGTCGCCCCCGCGACCTACAACACGATCAACAAATGGGCCGCGGGGATTGCGGACAACTACGTACTGACACAACTGGCCGAGCTCACAGGGCTGGGCGTGCGGGTCGTCGTACTCCCGTTCGTCAACCAGGCACTGGCCCGCAACCTTTCCTTCATCCGGAGCGTCGCGGCGCTGCGTGAGGCAGGTGTTCGGGTTCTTTTCGGGCCCGGCGAATTCGAGCCGCACGCGCCGCGCACCGGTGATGCCGCGCTGGAGCGCTACCCCTGGGCGCTCGCGCTCAAGTCCACACACGACTGAGTCCGGCGCGACCTCCCACCGTACACTGCCCTGCTGCCTCCGGGAGCTGGACGGCGGCCGTGCCCAACCGGCCCTGAAATCAACCTGCGACCTGCAGAAATAGCTACCTGATGCGCATTCCCGAGATCGCGCGGGCGATCACCAACCTTTGAATCTCGGAGGTGCCTTCGAAGATGGTGTAGATCTTGGCGTCTCGGTGCATGCGTTCTACTGGGTATTCGCGGGTGTAGCCGTTGCCGCCGAGGATTTGGATGGCTTCTTCGGTGACGCGGACGGCTACCTCGCCGGCTTTGAGTTTGGCCATGGAGCCTTCGCCGTGGCGGTAGTCGGGGGTTTCGCCGCGCATCAGGGCCGCGGACATGTTGGCCGCGCGCCATACGAGGAGCCGGGCGGCGTCGATCTCCATGGCCATGTCGGCGAGTTTGAAGGCGATGCCCTGGTTGTCGATGATCGGGCGGCCGAACTGTTCGCGGGTCTTGGCGTAGTCGAGTGCGACTTCGTAGGCGGCGCGGGCGATGCCGATCGCCTGGGCGCCGACGATGTGGCGGGTCATTTCGAAGGTGGCCATCGAGGCGTTCCGGTTCCGGCTCTCCCCCGAGCGGGCGTTGGCCAGCCGCGCGTCGAGTTTCTCCTTGCCGCCGAGGACGTTCTCAGCCGGGATCCGGACGTTGTCGAAGAAGACGTCGGCGGTGTGCGACGCGCGGAGGCCGTGCTTGCGCAGCTTGGTTCCTGGCTGCAGTCCGCGGACCTCGGACTTCGGTACGACGAACGCCGCCTGCCCTTTCGTCCCCAGCGACGGGTCGACGGTCGCGATCACGACGTGGATGTCCGCGATCCCGCCGTTCGTCGCCCAGGCCTTCTGCCCGTTGATCACCCATTCGCGGGTCTTCTCGTCGTACGTCGCTCGCGTACGGATCGCGGACACGTCAGAACCAGCGCCAGGCTCGGACGAGCAGAACGCGGCGACCTTGACGTCGTCAGGCGTGCCGTAGCACCGGGGCATCCACTGGCTCCACTGCTCGGGGGTGCCGTTGGAGAAGATCGCGGACGATGCCAGGCCGGTGCCCTTGAGGGACATCGCGATGCCGGCGTCACCCCAGAACAGTTCCTCATGGACCAGCGGCATCAGCAGACCGGACGGGTCGATGAACAGGTTGACGTTGGCGTCCAGGCCGTAGAGGCCGATCTTGGCGGCCTCCTGGATCACCGGCCAGGGCGTCTCCTCGCGTTCGTCCCACTCGGAGGCGGCCGGGCGGATCACGTCGGCGGCGAAGGTGTGGGCCCAGTCCCGGATCTCCTGCTGCTCGGTGTTCAGGGCGAGCGAGAAGGTGCTCCAGCCCGGCTTGGACCGCTCGGCGCCGAGCTCTCCGGCAAGCGACATCACATCCGCGGATACGACAGGGTCGGTCATCAACATCCTCCGGCGAACACAACAGGGGACCACGATGTTACCCACGAGTGTAACCGCCGTTTGCACCAGGGGGTACCAGTGTGGCTAAGATCGATCCATGAGCTCCGCGCTGCTCGCGATCGGACGCCGCCGCACCACGGCGGAGCGTCGCCGCGACCGGGAGCGGGACATCATCCGGGCCACTCGCGAGCTGTTCGACGAGCGCGGCACCATCGACGCCCAGATCGACGATATCGCCAAACGGGTCGGGATCAACAAGGCACTGATCTACCGTCACTTCGCCGGCAAGGAGGAGCTGTTCGCGCTCACCCTGGTCGACTACCTCGGCGAGCTCGACGAGCGGCTGTCGGCCACCGACAACCCGCGTCGGGCGCCTCTCAACCGGCTCCAGTCGTTGAGCGAGGTGTTCGTCGACTTCTGCCTGGAGTACCCGGCCTTCGCCGACTGCGCGATGAGCCTGCTGCGCCGAACCGGCGAGGAACTGTTCGGCGAGATCACCGAGCCGGTGATGACGAAGCTGGGTACGGCGATGGCCTCGGCGCTGGAGCGGATCGCGACCATCCTCGAGGCCGGCCAGCGGTCCGGAGTGTTCGACGAGGTCGACACCGACTACCTGGCCAACCATCTCTACACCCAGACCCTCGGGTCGTTGCACATGGCAAGAGTCGGCTTGATCGTGTCGAGCGGGCAGCCGGGGCATCCGGTCGTGCATCATGCGGATGTCGCCACTGTCCGGGCGACCGCGATCACCGCCACCCTCGCGACCGCGGTAGGCCGCAAGGCTCTGAACACCAAAGCCGTGAACAACAAGCCCCAGCAGAACAAGACCCAGCGCAGGCCCACCACACGCTCGACCAGAGCAGGAGAGACATCGTGACCGAGACCCGCAAGGTGGCCGTTGTCGCCGGCAACAGGATCCCGTTCGCCCGGCAGGACAAGACGTACCGGCACGCCTCCAACTCCGACATGCTCACCGCCGCCCTGAACGGCCTGGTCGACCGGACCGGACTGGGCGGGCAGGAGCTCGGCGAGGTGGTCGCCGGCGCCGTACTCAAGCACGCCCGCGACTGGAACCTGGTCCGCGAGGTCGTCCTCGGCTCCAAGCTCGCGCCGACCACTCCGGCGTACGACATCCAGCAGGCCTGCGGTACCGGGCTGGAAGCCGCGATCCTGGTCGCGAACAAGATCGCGCTCGGCCAGATCGACGCCGGTATCGCGGGCGGCGTGGACACCGCGAGCGACGCGCCGATCGCCGTCAACGACCGGCTCCGCAACATCCTGCTCGACCTCAACCGGGCCAAGACCTTCCAGGATCGTCTCAAGGTACTCGCGCGGGTCCGGCCGAAGGACGTCGTACCGGAGATCCCGCGGAACGCCGAGCCGCGGACCCGCAAGTCGATGGGCGACCACGCGGCCCTGACCGCGCTGGAGTGGGGCATTACCCGCGAGGCGCAGGACGAGCTCGCGTACCGCTCCCACATCAACCTGGCGAAGTCCTACGACCGCGGCTTCCAGAACGACCTGATCACGCCGTACCTCGGCCTGGAGAAGGACCAGAACCTCCGGCCCGACACCACGCTGGAGAAGCTGGCCAAGCTCAAGACCGTCTACGGCAAGGGCGAGACCGCGACGATGACGGCCGGCAACTCGACCCCGCTGACCGATGGCGCGTCCGCCGTACTGCTGGCCACTGACGAATGGGCCGCGGAACACAGCCTGAAGCCGCTCGCCTACCTGACCCACTCACAGACGGCCGCGGTCGATTACGTGAAGGGCGCTGAGGGTCTCCTGATGGCTCCCGCGTACGCCGTGTCGAGGATGCTCCAGCGGGCGGGCCTGACGCTGCAGGACTTCGACTACTACGAGATCCACGAGGCGTTCGCGTCCCAGGTGCTGTCCACGTTGAAGGCGTGGGAGGACCCGATCTTCTGCAAGGAACGGCTCGGCCTGGACGCGCCACTGGGCGAGATCGACCGGGACAAGCTGAACGTGAACGGCAGCTCGCTGGCCGCGGGCCACCCGTTCGCGGCGACCGGCGGGCGGATCGTCGCCGCGCTGGCCAAGCAACTGGACGAGAACGGCGGCGGCCGGGGCCTGATCTCGATCTGCGCCGCGGGCGGCCAGGGTGTCGTCGCCATCCTCGAGAAGTAGGAGAGCTGAGAGATGACGGACCGCTACCAGACCTTCACCCGGACGCCGCTCGGCCAGACCCTGGTGAAGAACCTCGGTCTGCCCGACCCGACTCCGCTGCCGCGCTGGACCGACGGCTCGCCGGTGATCGACGGGCCGGTGGTGTTCGGCGCGATCTCCGAGACCGACACCGGCAAGGCGATCCAGGCCCTGCTGCGGGACATCGGCGCGTCCTTCAGTACGGCGAACGAGGGCATCGCCTCGAGCGAGATCCGGCCGAAGGCGCTGGTCTTCGACGCGACCGGTGCGGCCTCGACCGCGGAGCTGACCAGCCTGCAGCGCTTCTTCTCCCCCGTCATCCGGCAGCTCGCGCCGGCCGGCCGGGTGATCGTGGTCGGCCGTACGCCGGAGCTCGCCCACTCGCCGGAGCAGCAGATCACCCAGCGCGCGCTGGAGGGCTTCACCCGCTCGCTCGGCAAGGAGGTGAAGCGGGGCGCGACGGTCAACCTGGTCTACGTCGCCCCGGACGCGCACGAGCAGCTCGACTCGACACTCCGCTTCTTCCTCTCCCCCAAGTCGGCGTACGTCGACGGCCAGGTCGCGAGGATCGGGACCGGACCGCTGGTCAGCAACGACCCGGATCGCCCGCTGGCCGGGAAGGTCGCGCTGGTGACGGGAGCGGCTCGCGGGATCGGTGCCGCGATCGCCGACACCCTGGCCCGCGACGGCGCGACCGTGATCGGCGTCGACGTACCGCAGAACGCGGATGCTCTGCGCAAGGTGATCTCCCGGATCGGCGGCAGCGAGCTGCTGCTCGACGTGACCGCGGTCGACGCACCGCAACGGATCGCCGCGCATTCCCAGGAGCAGTACGGCGGTCTCGACGTCGTCGTCCACAACGCCGGCATCACCCGGGACAAGCGGCTGGCGAACATGCGCACCGACACGTGGGACGCCGTACTCGATGTGAACCTGCGTGCCCCCGAGCGGATCACCAACCATCTGCTCGAGTCCGGCGCGCTGCGCGACGGCGGCTCGATCATCGGTGTCGCGAGTATCGCCGGCATCGCGGGCAACAACGGCCAGACGAACTACGCCACCTCCAAGGCCGGGGTGATCGGGCTGGTCCAGGCGCTCGCGCCGAAGCTGGCCGAGCGGCAGATCCGGATCAACGCGGTCGCGCCGGGTTTCATCGAGACCGAGATGACCGCGAAGGTCCCGTTCACGATCCGCGAGGTCGGCCGCCGGATCAACTCGCTGCAGCAGGGCGGGCAGCCGATCGACGTGGCCGAGACGATCGCCTGGTTCGCCGACCCGGCTTCGGCCGGTGTGACCGGCAACGTGGTCCGCGTCTGCGGCCAGAGCATGTTGGGCGCGTGACATGCCGACGCGACGGTACGACGACTCACCCGGGTTCGGCGCACTCTACGCCCGGACGGTGAAGGCCACGCTGCGGCGCGCGGACTACGAGCCCGATGCCGACGGGCTCACGCTGGAGCTGCCCAGGTCCGCGATCGATCAGGACCACCTGACGGCGTACCGGGACGTCACCGGCTTCACCGCCGGGCCGGCGCTGCCGGTGACGTACCCGCATGTCCTCGCGTTCCCCCTGCATCTTGACCTGATGTCCGACCCTTCGTTCCCCTACAAGCCGATGGGGATCGTGCACCTGTCGAACACGATCACCCAGCTGCGGCCGATCCCGATCCACGCCGAGCCGGCCATCCGGGTGCACAGTACGGCGGAACGCCCGCACCCGAAGGGCACGATCTTCGACGTGATCAGCGAGGTCAGCCTCGACGGCGAGGTGGTGTGGACCGACCTGACCACGCTGCTGAGCCGCTCCCCCGGGACCGAGCACGCGCCTGTCGACCTGCTGCCGGAGCCATCGGTGGAGCCGACAGCGTGGTGGGACCTGCGCGCCAACCTCGGTCGCCGGTACGCCGCCGCGTCCGGCGACCGGAACCCGATCCACCTGTTCAAGCTGACCGCACAGGCGTTCGGGTTCCCGCGTCAGATCGCGCACGGCATGTGGACCAAGGCCGCGTCGCTCGCCTCGATCCAGCGCGCCGCGAAGCTGCCGGACGCCTTCACGGTCCGCGTCGACTTCCGAAAGCCGGTGCCGCTTCCGTCCCGGGTCCAGTTCGGCTACCAGACCTCGAGCAAGACGACCGACTTCGCCGTGTACGACGAGCGCCGCGAGCTGACCCACCTGATCGGACAGCTGCAGGCACACTGAACCTCCAGGCCATCACAATTCCCCGCCTCAGGCGGCCGGCACGCTCAGCTCGCCGCCGCGACTCCAGGTGCGATGGCCTGGCGGTTCGCCAACACGTCCACCTCGGCCCGAATCCGGTCCAGCGCAGCCCCAACCGCCTCGGCCTCGCGCTGACGGCCGTTGCGCTCGCGGATCGCCAACTCGCCGGCGGCAGCCTCCCGCGCACCGATGACCGCCTGGTACGGCGCCAGCCGGTTCTCGCGGATGCGGGCACCGAGACTCCCCTCGTCCGCATGCGCGACCTCGACCCGCAGACCACGGTCCGACGCTCGGCGGGCGACCTCGACGGCGAGCTTCTCCTCGTCGTCGGAGATCGGCAGTACGACGAGTTGCACCGGGGCGAGCCAGGCCGGGAACGCGCCGCCGTGCACCTCGATCAGCTGGGCCATGGCTCGCTCGATACTGCCGACGATCGCGCGATGCACCATCACCGGGCGATGCTTGTTGCCGTCGGCACCGATGTACTCGAGACCGAACCGCTCCGGCTGGTGGAAGTCGATCTGCACGGTCGACAGGCTGAACTCACGGCCGGCCGAGTCGGCCACCTGGATGTCGATCTTCGGCCCGTAGAACGCGGCGTCGCCCGGCGATTCCTCGTACTCCATGCCTGCGTTGTCCAGCACCTCACGCAGGAGTCCGGCGGCGTGCGCCCAGCTGGCGGCGTCACCGACGTACTTGCTCGAAGGATCGCCGAACGATGCGTCCTCGGAGGGCAGCGCCAGGACGTAGCGTGACGCACTGATGCCCAGGTCCTGGTAGGCCTGGTTGATCAGGCCGAGCGCGTTGGCGGCTTCCTCCGCGACCTGGTCGAGGCGGCAGAAGATGTGGGCGTCGTTGAGCTGCATCGCGCGGACCCGGCTCAGGCCACCGATCGCACCGGACAGCTCGGCCCGGTACTGCCCACCGAGCTCAGAGAATCGCAGCGGAAGCTCGCGGTAGCTGTGTGAGCGGGAGCGGTACATCAGGGCGTGGTGCGGGCAGATGCTCGGCCGCAGGACGAGCTGCTCGCCGCCCATGTCCATCGGCGGATACATGTCGTCGCTGTACTTCGCCCAGTGGCCGGAGATCTCGTACAGCTCGCGCTTGCCGAGAACCGGCGAATAGACCTGCTGGTACCCGGCTCTTCGCTCCACCCCGGCGATGTAGCTCTCCAAGGCGTGGCGAACCGCGGCCCCCGCGGGCAACCAGTAGGGCAGGCCCGCTCCGATCAGCGGATCCGAGTCGAACAAACCGAGCTCCCGCCCGATCTTGCGATGGTCGTACATGGTGTGGCTCCTCCAGTGGATGGGGCGAGAAACCACCGAGCACGACAAAGCCCCGGGGCACTCGCCCCGGGGCTTTGTCGACAGTCAGGTGTCAGCGCGCCGGGACGTACTCCGGCGTCGTCGTCACTACCGCGCGCTGCAACATGTCTCCACGGTATCAGAGCCGCAGTCCCCGAAGTGGTGATTTGCCAAGCAGCCGGCCGAGCGCTCAGTCGAGATCGAGGCCGACGGGGCGGATCAGGCCCTCCTGGGCCACGGAGGCGATCAGGTGGCCGTCTTCGGTGAAGAGGCGGCCGGTTGAGAAGCCTCGGGCAGCGGAGGCGGACGGGGACGCCTGGTCGTAGAGCAGCCACTCGTCGGCGCGGAACGGGCGGTGGAACCAGAGGGCGTGGTCCAGGGAGGCGGGCTGGATCCGGCGGTCGCCGATGACGATGCCGTGCGGCAACAAGCTTGCCCCGAGCAACGTCAGGTCGCTGGCGTAGGCCAGAACGCACGCGTGTAAGGCGGGATCGTCCGATAGCTTGCCTGCGGCCCTTATCCAGAACTGGCGTCCACTGACACCGGCCAGGCGTACGTCGAGTGCCGCCCACTCCTTGGCCCAGTCGGCGGCCTTGCGACCGGACCGCGCCTCCAGGACGCTCGCGAGAGTCGGTGCATCGTCGGGTGCGACCAGGTCGTCCGGCATCGGGTCCTGGTGGTCCAGGCCGGACTCCGGCCGCTGGAAGGACGCCGACATGTAGAAGATCGGCTTGCCGTTCTGCGATGCGACCACGCGCCGGCTGCTGAACGAACCGCCGTCCCGGGTCGGCTCCGGCCGGTAGATGATCGGCACGGACGTGTCGCCGCCGCGCAGGAAGTACCCGTGCAGCGAGTGCACGATGCGCTCCGGCTCGACGGTCCGGCTCGCGGCGGCCAGTGCCTGCCCGAGCACCTGCCCGCCGAACACCCGTTGCATCGAGGTCTGCGGCTGCCGTCCGCGGAACAGGTCGACGTCGATCATCTCGAGGTCGAGCAGCTCGACCAGATCCTCCAGCGACTCAGGCATGCCTCATCCTGACAGGTCCAGCGGGTACGACGCCGCGCGATCGGTCCCGGCGGACGACGTAGCGGCTGTGGTTCCGGTCACTTGTGCTCTTTCGGTGAGCTTTCGGTGGCGTTCGGTAGGCTATGGTTGAACACTCAATCATTAATCGTCTGTTTGAGGAGAACCTCTGTGAGCCAGACCCGCACTGCCGCCGCCCGCGATCTCGTCCTGCTGCTCTCGAGGATCGGGCTGGGAGTCGTCTTCATCGCGCACGGCTGGCAGAAGTTCCAGACCAACGGCCTCGACCGCACCGCCGCCGGCTTCGAGCAGATGGGTGTGCCGGCGCCGACGCTGTCCGCGTACTACGCGACAGCTATCGAACTGCTCGGTGGTGTCGCCCTGATCCTCGGCGTGCTGACTCCGGTGGTCGGCGTACTGCTGGCACTCGACATGGTCGGCGCGCTGGCATTCGTCCACCTGTCGAACGGCATCTTCGTCGCGAACGGCGGCTGGGAACTGGTCGGCGTACTCGGTCTGCTGTCGCTGACCCTCGCGGTCGTCGGCGCCGGCCGGGTCAGCCTGGACAACATCTTCAGCCGCTCCTCCTCCGGCCGGGCCAAAGTCGCGGCCTGACGCAGGAACTGGGGGCCTTGGACAAGGTATTGCTTGTCCAAGGCCCCCAGTTGGTGTTCAAGGGCCCGACGTGGGTCTAGTTGTCGTCCTCGCGGTTGAGTTCGGCGAGGAACTGCTCGACCTCGGCGCCCAGCTCCTCGGCTGACGGGGTGGAGCCCGCCAGCAGGCTGCCGCGGCTGACCGAACCGGCGGCCGCGTCGTACTGCGTCTCTAGCGCGTTCACCACCGCGGTCGCGTCCTCCGACGCCTCGACCTGCTCGTCGACCAGCCGGCCGGTGACGGCGGCCTCGTCGAGCAGGGCCTTGCTAGGGAGCAGCAGGCCGGTCGCCGCCGAGATCGCGTGCACCAGCGCCAGGGCGGCGCCCGGGAAACGGTTCTCGGCCAGGTAGTGCGGCACGTGAACCGCGAAGCCCATCGCATCCTTGCCGGCCTCACCCAGCCGGACCTGCAGCATCGTCCCGGCGCTCGCGGGCAGCCGCATCTCGCCGTCCCAGATGTTCGACCGGGTGACCAGCTCGGGCCGCGTCGCGTGGGCGGTGAGGCCGAGCGGGCGGGTGTGCGGGACACCCATCGGGATGCCGTGGACGCCGATCGTGAGGGTCACGTTGTACCGGTCGATCAGCTGCCGGACCGCACCGGCGAACCGGTTCCAGTGGTTGTCCGGCTCGACGCCTTCGAGCAGCAGGAACTCGACACCCGCGTCGTCCTTCAGCAGGTGCAGGGTCAGGTGCGGCGGGGTGTAGTCGATGAACCGGTCCTCGGCGAATGTCACCTCGGGCCGCCGGGCCCGATAGTCGTGCAACAGGTCGACGTCGAACCGCGCGAGCACCCGGCTTTCCAGCACCTCGAGCAGGTGGTCGGCCGTCACCCGGCCCGCCTGTCCCGCGTCCATGAATCCGTCCAGCGAATGCACCAGCACCTTCGGCGTCGCCGCCGGGCCGGTGGCCACCGACTCGTCGACGATCTCGTAGAGGTCGTCCGGTCGCAGCATCGTCGTCTCCTTCAGTGTGGCCAACAGGGCGGTAGGCCCTTCCATCCTGCCCTTCTCCGGTGAGAACGCCCGACCCCGGGCCCACATTCCGGCCACCGGGATCTTTCAGGTTCTTTTCAAATTTCGCGCTAACGGAAGACAGCTTTGGAAAGCGCTTGCTAGGTTGGCTGGTGTGAGCAGCGAACCAGACTCCGCCCTGACCGTGATGCTGGCCATGAACGACGCCAGTCGGGCTCGCGTCCTCGTTCCCCGGGTCCGGGCCCGGCTGGAGGCGACCGCGAACGTGCTCCCGGTTGGTCCGGGCAGGACCTTCCTCGACGACCCGGAGATTCTGGCCGCGCTGCCGGGTGTCGAGGTACTCCTCACCGGGTGGGGGTGCCCGCGGATCAGCCCGGAGGTGCTGGAAGCGGCGCCGAAGCTGCGGGCGATCCTGCACGCGGCCGGTTCGGTGAAGGCGATCGTCGCCCCGGAGGCGTTCGACCGCGGCATCCAGGTGTCGTCGGCGGCACATGCCAACGCGTTGCCGGTGGCCGAGTTCACCGTCGCGGCCGTCGTACTGGCCGGCAAGCGAGCGTTCCGGCTCGCGGCGCACTACCGGACCGAGCGGAAGAAGGCGGATCCACACGGCATGCCGGGCAGTTACGGCACGACGGTCGGTCTGCTCGGGGCCTCGCGGATCGGCCGGATGGTCGCCGAGCGCCTGCGGGACTTCGACCTGCACGTGCTGATCAGCGATCCGTACCTGACTGAGGCCGAGGCGGCTGCACTCGGCGCCGACCTGGTCAGCAACGACGAACTGTTCAGCCGCAGCGACATCCTCAGCGTGCACGCGCCCCTGCTTCCGGAGACCACTGGTCTCGTGGACGCGCGCCTGCTGGGGCTGTTGCGGGACGGTTCGGTTCTGATCAACACCGCCCGCGGCAAGATCATCGACGCGGCCGCGCTCGAGCGGGAATGCGTGTCGGGTCGGATCGACGCCGTACTCGACGTGACCGATCCGGAGCCGTTGCCGCCGGACTCCCCACTGCTCGACCTCCCGAACGTCTTCATCACCCCGCACGTAGCCGGTGCCGTCGGCAACGAGATCGCCCGGCTCGGCGAACTCGCGGTCAGTGAACTGGAGCGCCTCACCGCCGGCCAGCCGCTGCAGCACGCCATCAGCCCTACCGACCTGGGGAGAATCGCATGACCCGCCTCGTCCTTCCTGATACCGATCGTGTGTTGTCCCGCCAGACTGGGTGGAGTCGGGCGCACTGGGAGGCGCTGGCTGACCACCTGCTGGAGTCGCTGGTGCCGTATTTCTCGCCTGGTGCGTCACTGGTCGCATTGCCTGGTCGGCCGAGTCGGTCCGGTACGGCGTCCGATCAGTTGGAAGGGTTCGCGCGGTCGTTCATGCTGGCGGGGTTCCGGATCGCCGGTGTGCAGGGCAAGGGCTGTGAGCAGTTGATCGAGCGGTACGCGCGTGGCGTGGCGAACGGAGCGAATCCGGACCACCCCGAGGCGTGGCTGCGGTTGACCCCGCGCTCGCAGCAGATGGTCGAGGCCGCCGCGATCGCGGTCGCACTGCACGAGACGCGCGAGTGGATCTGGGACCGGCTCGACACGCGGGCGCAGGAGCACGTGGCGGAATGGCTCGGCGGGTTCATCGGGTCGACCACGCACGACAACAACTGGCGGCTGTTCCAGGTCGTGAGTGAGCAGTTCCTCGCCTCGGTCGGAGCGCCGTACTCGCAGGAAGACATCGACGGCGGGCTTGATCGGATCGAGGACTGGTACGTCGGTGACGGCTGGTACTCCGACGGGGACGGGCAGAACTTCGACAACTACATCGGCTGGGCCATGCACCTCTACCCGGGGTTGTGGACGCGGATGGCGACTGCCACGCCGGGGGCGGCGTACGAGGACCGGCTGAAGGTCTACCGCGAGCGGCTCCGGCTGTTCCTGGAGGACGCGGTGCATCTGGTCGGGAACGACGGCGCACCGGTGTACCAGGGCCGCTCACTGACCTACCGGATGGCTGCGGCCACGCCGTACTGGATGGGCGCGTTGCTGGACGCCACTCCCCTGTCGCCCGGGCAGACGCGCCGGCTGTGCTCCGGGATCGCGCGGCACTTCGTGCAGCACGGTGTGCCGGATGAGCGTGGCCTGCTGACGCTGGGGTGGTACGACACGTTCCTGCCGACGACACAGCTGTACTCCGGGCCTGGCTCGCCGTACTGGGCGTCGAAGGGGTTCATCGGGCTCGTGTTGCCGCCGGATCACCCGGTGTGGAGCGACCCGGAGGACTCGGTGCCGCTGGACGAGGCGGATCAGATACGGGCGATGCCCGCGCCGGGGTGGATCGTGCATGCGAGCCGCCACGACCAGGTGGTGCAGTTGGTCAACCATGGCGCCGACCACGCGCCGTTGGCCGAGCCGGAGGGAGTGGAGCCGGAGGGCGATCCGCACTACAACCGGTTGGCGTACGCGAACCACGCGGGTCCGGAGCTGTCCGACCACGCGCCGCGGATCGACAACCTGATCTCGCTGGTCGACGCGGACGGACGGTCGAGCTCGCGCGGGCGGATCCGGCGGATCTCGGTCGGCACGCGTACGGCGTCGTCCTGGCACAAGGCGTGGCTGGGATCGGACGGGCCGTGGCGGATCGAGACGGCGTCGGTCGTGCACGCCGGCTGGGAGATCCGGTGTGCGCTGGTCGAGGGCCCGGCCGGTGCGATGGTGCGCAGCGGCGGGTTCGCGGTCGCCGGCGAGTCCTTGCCTGTGGCAACCGCCGGCCATCGGTCGGCGTCCGCGCGCAACGACGACGGGCTGCTGTCGGCGGTGGTCGGACTGCATGGGTACGACGAAGCCGGAGTGCATCGCGGACTGGGTGCGAACGCCTTCGGTGCGCACTCGGCGACGCCGTACCTCACTGCTCCGCACAACGGCGATCCGCTCGTGCTGGTGAGCGCCGTACTGCTGACCAGAGACGCGCTCCGGCCCGAAGCGCTTGCCGAAGGCATCGATGTCGCGGTGGACGGGACGACGGTCCGGATCAGCCTGCCCGGCGGTGGTGACGAGGTGGTCGAACTGGGATCGAATCGAGCGGGTTAGGCCAGGCTCTCCAACGGTGAGAAATCCGGAGGCCGCCACTAGATTGGCGGCATGAGCACGTACGAGAAGCTTCTGCAAGAACAGATCCGCAACGAATTCACGGCGTCACAGCAGTATGTGGCAGTGGCTGTCTGGTTCGACGACCAGGATCTTCCGCAGCTGGCGTCACACTTCTACACGCAGGCCCTCGAAGAGCGCAACCACGCGATGATGATGGTCCAGTACCTGCTGGACAACGACATCCGGCCGCACATCCCGGGCGTCGGCGAGGTCAAGTCCGAATTCAAGTCCGCGCTGGAGCCGCTGGAGCTGGCGCTGCAGCAGGAGATCACCGTCACCAAGCAGGTCGAGACGCTGGCCCGGACGGCGCGGGACGAGAGCGACTACATCGGCGAGCAGTTCATGCAGTGGTTCCTCAAGGAGCAGGTCGAGGAGGTCGCCGCGATGAAAACCCTCGTCAACGTGGCGAAGCGCGCTGGTGACAACCTGTTCCACCTCGAGGACTTCCTGGCGCGTGAAGGTGCCGGGGACGGCGATGCGTCAGACCCGACCGCTCCGGCCATCGCGGGCGGCAAGGTCTGAGTCTCAGCTCCTGTATGTGCCCATGCGGCCGACCCGGTCGCCGCGGGTTGCTGCCCGCGGCGACCGGAAGTCGTTTCGCCGAGCCGATCTCCCCGGGAGCTGGCGTGCGCGCGGCACGGTTCGTGGGCGCGATTACCAGGAGCCGCCGCCTCCGCCGCCTCCGCCGCCGCCGGAGGAGCCGCCGCTGAAGCCGGAGGAGGAGCCGCCGCCGCTGCCGGAGTTGGCGGGGGCGGGTGGGGGGTCGAAGGTGTGGGCGACGGTTGAGCTGAGGGCTCCCGCGGTCCAGCCGGAGCTGTAGTACGACGGGCCCGAGTACCAGTACGGGTCCGGGGTGATCCGGCCGGCTGCC
The DNA here is from genome assembly GCF_040639075.1 of Kribbella sp. NPDC023972. Classification (NCBI taxonomy): domain Bacteria; kingdom Bacillati; phylum Actinomycetota; class Actinomycetes; order Propionibacteriales; family Kribbellaceae; genus Kribbella; species Kribbella sp. NPDC023972. The sequence continues at coordinate 544,272 of NZ_JBEZZH010000006.1, forward strand.
ACCAGTTGGGCACAGATCTTCTGCCAGCGGTCGGCCAGGCCGAAGGTGATCGCCCAGGGCAGGTACTTGCTGAAGATGTCTTCGCCCTCCTCGAACCGCAGCTGGTCCGCCTCCGCGGTCGCCAGGTACTTCCGGAACCCGATCAACTGGTCGGCCACCGCCCGGCCGGCCGGGTTCCGCTGCCCGCGTGCCCGTTTCGCGATCCAGATGCCGATGGCAACGATCACCGAGAGCACCGGCACCGCGATCACCACCGCCCGGCCCAGTCCGCCGGTCGCCGCGCTGGCGATTGTGCCCATCAGGCCGACGCCGACCACCCCGATCGCGACCATCGACAGACACGCGCACCCGGTGCCGGACTGGAGGATCGCGCCACCGCCCTGTCGCGGCATCCGCAGATACCACCCGCGCTGTTTCACCTGCTCGCGCAGCGCCGAGATCATCCCGTCGTGCGCCCGTCGCAGCGTGTGGTCGCCGACCGGCGCCCGCCGCAGCGGCACCGACGAACCCGGTTGCAGCGACGGGAACAGCCCCGCCAGCAGCATCTGCTCGTGCGGCGCCGTCGCGGCCGCCGGGTTCACCAGTACGGCGCTCTGCGAGTTCCCGCTGTTCTCGATCCGTAGGCCGCCGCACACTGCCAGTTCGATCAGGGTCGCGGCCGTCTCGGTGGTGGTCGCCTTCGCGTCGATCAGCAGACCGCCCTCGGCCACCGGTATGCGAGGCGGCGCGAACGCGACCGGGATCTGGTCCTCGGACAGGTCGTCCTTGACCGGCGACGCGGCCATACCCTCCGGCGGGAAGGTCCCCGGCGGCAGGCCGGCGAACCGCTGATCCCGGCTCCCGAGCTTCGAGTAGAGCACCGCGGCCACGATCGCGGCCAGCGACACCGCACCCGACCCGATCAACGCGGGGACGGTGAGACCTTCCCGCTCCATCCAACTCGGCGGGTCGACCACGATCGGGGTGTCGTTGCTGACCACCCCGGCCTTGATCCCGGCGACGATCGTCAACTGCTCGCCCCGCGGCAGGTCGGACGCGCCGAAGACACCGTTGCCACCGCTCACCGTCTTCTCCGGGCACTCCCGCTGCGACCCCGCCGTACCGGTGAAGCACTCGACCTCCGTGACCCCATCGGGCACGGTGACGTTGACCGTGACCCGGTTGAGTACGGCGTCCCAGCTGGAGCCGGTCGCGTCCCAGTACAGCTCGCTGTGGTCGTCGAAGTGCCGGAGCGCCCCGCGGACCTCGTACTTGATCACGTACGTCGCGTCGTACCCGCGGATCGTCTCGTTCTCGGAGCCGATCTTGATCCGCAGCACCTGGTAGCGGCCGCCGTTCGACGTGCTCGTGTCGGTGCTGAACTCGGCGGACGCCCCGGTCGGCGACGAGACCGAGATGTCCGAGACGTCGTACCGCTGGTCCTTCGAATCGTTGTCGCGGTACGGCTCCCGGGTGACGAGATCGCGGTAGATGCCGTGCCGACCGGTGCTGCCGAAGCCGTACGCGATCGTCTCGGTCACCTGCAGCACGCCGTCCGGCGTGACGGTGTAGTCGATCCGGAAGCTCTTCACCTCGTCGCCGACCGCGGCCGACGCGGGTGTCGCGAATCCGGCCAGCGCCAGTGCGGTGATGAGTAGCGTGATCGCGGTGACGAGGGCCCTTCGCATGCGGTGACAGTACCGACCGGCGGGGTCCGTCGTGCGATCACGCTGACAGGTCAGGTGAAAACGCCACCGGAAGACTCTTGTGCTGAGTGGCCGTTGGGGGAATCGTGGGTGGACCAGGAGGAACGTCATGGCAGACAAGACGAACACTTCCCAGGGCACCGGAGCCGCCCCCGTTGTGGACAGCCCGGCCGCCATCCGCAACGTGGTGCTCGTCGGCCCGTCCGGAGCCGGCAAGACCACTCTCGTCGAGGCCCTGCTGGTGGCCTCCGGCGTCCTGTCCAGACCCGGCACCGTCCTGGACGGAACCACGGTCTGCGACTTCGACGACGCCGAGATCCGCCAGCAACGGTCGGTCGGGCTCGCACTGGCCTCATTGCCGCACGACGGTCTCAAGGTGAACCTGATCGACACCCCCGGGTACGCCGACTTCGTCGGTGAGCTGCGGGCCGGACTCCGGGCCGCCGACTGCGCGCTGTTCGTGATCTCGGCAAGCGAGGGCGTCGACGAGCCGACCAAGACGCTGTGGCACGAGTGCGACCAGGTCGGCATGCCGCGGGCCGTCGTGATCACCAAACTCGACCACGCCCGGGCCAACTACCAGAACGCGCTCGCCGCCGCACAGGCCGCGTTCGGCGACAAGGTGCTGCCGCTCTACCTGCCCGCCGGTGACGGGCTGATCGGGCTGCTCTCGGAGTCGTACTACGAGTACACCGACGGCAAACGCGCCACGAAGGCGCCGGACGCATCGTACGCGGACCAGATCGAGGAGCTCCGCGGCTCGCTGATCGAGGGCATCATCGAGGAGTCCGAGGACGAGTCGCTGATGGACCGCTACCTCGGCGGCGAGGAGATCGACCAGAAGGTGCTGATCGAGGACCTCGAGCGGGCGGTCGCGCGCGGCTCGTTCTTCCCGGTCATCCCGGTCTGCAGCGGTACGGGCGTCGGCACCCAGGAGCTGCTCGAGGTCGCGACCAGTGGCTTCCCGTCGCCACCCGAGCACCCTCTGCCCGAGGTGTTCACGCCGCACGGCGTACCGCGCAAGGGTCTCAGCTGCGATCCGAGTGGGCCACTGCTCGCCGAGGTGGTGAAGACGACGTCGGACCCGTACGTCGGCAGGGTCAGCCTGGTCCGGGTGTTCTCCGGCACCATCAGGCCCGACACGACGGTTCACGTGTCGGGCCATTTCACGTCGTTCTTCGGTGAGAGCACCCACGCCGACCACGACGAGGACGAGCGGATCGGCACACTGTCGTTCCCGCTCGGCAAAGTGCAGCGGCCGGCGCCCGCGGTGGTCGCGGGCGACCTGTGCGCGATCGGCCGGCTGACCCGGGCCGAGACCGGCGACACGTTGTCCGACAAGGCGGATCCGCTGCTGCTCAAGCCCTGGACGATGCCCGAGCCGTTGCTGCCGGTCGCCGTACAGGCGCATGCCAAGACCGACGAGGACAAGCTCGGCGTGGGGTTGCAGCGGCTGGCGGCCGAGGACTCGACGCTGCGGATCGAGCAGAACCCGGAGACGCACCAGATCGTGCTGTGGTGCATGGGCGAGGCACACGCGGACGTCGTACTCGATGCCTTGTCCAACCGATACGGCGTGACCGTCGACACGGTGGAGTTGCGGGTGCCGCTGCGGGAGACGTTCGCCGGGAAGGCCAAGGGGCACGGGCGGCATGTGAAGCAGTCCGGCGGGCACGGTCAGTACGCCGTCTGCGACATCGAGGTGGAGCCACTGCCGCAGGGGTCCGACTTCGAGTTCGTCGACAAGGTGGTCGGCGGGGCGGTGCCGCGGCAATTCATCCCGAGCGTGGAGAAGGGTGTCCGGGCGCAGATGGAGAAGGGCGTCGCAGCCGGTTATCCCATGGTCGGCATCCGGGTCACGCTGCTCGACGGGAAGGCGCACAGCGTCGACTCCTCGGACATGGCGTTCCAGATGGCCGGCGGGCTCGCGCTGCGCGAGGCGGCGGCCGCGACGAAGGTGAGCCTGCTGGAGCCGGTCGACCTGGTGTCGGTGATGGTGCCGGACGAGTTGGTCGGCGCGGTGATGAGTGACCTGTCGGGCCGGCGCGGGCGGCTGCTGGGCACGGACAAGGTGGGTGACGACCGCACGATGGTCAAGGCCGAGGTGCCGCAGGTGGAGATGACTCGTTACGCCATCGACCTGCGGTCGCTGTCCCACGGTGCCGCGTCGTTCACGCGGTCCTTCTCCCGGTACGAGCCGATGCCGGAGTCGGCGGCGGCCAAGGTGAAATCGAGTTAGCTGAGGCGGCGACGAACGTCGCGGGTACGCAGGTACGCCGCGACGTCGTCGTACCGCTCGCTCTGGTTGGCGAACTCGATGTACGACCGGACGCGGTGCAGCCAGTCGAGCGTGGACGGCTTGACCGTGGGCAGCACCTCGGTGAGGTGACGCATGGACAGCGGCGGTTCACCTCCGCTGCTCAACGCCTCGTCGATCACCCGGTCGACCCCGCGCTCGATCAGCGCGCGAAGGTCCGCGCCGCTGAACATCGGCGTCTGCCCGGCGAGCGCCTTCAGGTCCAGCCCGTCCGCCGGGACATCCTTCACCAGCACGTTCAGGATGTCCGACCGCGCGGCCTCGTCCGGCGGCGGGACGAAGATGACCCGGTCGAACCGGCCCGGCCGCAGCATCGCCTCGTCGACGTCCCACGGCGCGTTCGTCGCCGCGAGCACGAGCAGGCCGTCGTTCTCGGAGCCGATCGCGTCCAGCTCCTGCAACAGTACGTCGACCAGCCGCCGCGCCTCGGATCCGCCGTGCTTGTGCCGCGCGAAGGCGAGTGCGTCGAGCTCGTCCAGGAACAGCACGCACGGCGCGTTCGCCCGGGCGCGCTCGAAGGCGGCGTGCAGGTTGCGCTCGGAGACGCCCAGGTACGGGTCCATCACGTCCTCGATCCGGACGTTGACGAACGGCAGCCCGCACTCCCCCGCGGTCGCCCGCGCCAGCAGCGTCTTGCCGCATCCCGGCGGGCCGTAGAGCATCACGCCGCCGCCCGACTTCCGGCCGTACTTCTCGTACAGCTCCGGGCGACTCAGCGGCAGGATCACCATCCGGTGGATGACCCGCTTGATGTCCTCCATCCCGCCGACCTGATCGAAGGTCGTGGTCTCCTTCGGGGTGTCCACCTCGTACGGCGTCTCCGCCTCGGGCCCGACCTTGATCTTGACGCCACTCCGCTCGGCGATCATCTCGTCGACGAGCTGCTGCAGCCGCCCGGTCCCTTCGACCACACCCTGCTGCCGGGCCGCCTCGAGCAGATTCCGCAGCAACGCCAGCCGCCCGTTCGCCGCCGCCAGCTCACCGACCGGCACGAACTGGTCGTCCGGCAACCCCTGCTGATCGAGCAGTACGACGTACTGATCCAGTGCCGACACGATGTCATCGGCGGCCACCAGCGACTCAGCCAGCACCAGCCGGAGCAACACGTCCTCCGGGTTGGCCTCAACCGCCTTCCGCAAGGCGTCGATCCGGTCATTCCTCATGGGCCCCACCTTCTGTTCAGCCAGCGGCGGACGAGCGGGGGTGCGACCCAGGAGTAAACGCAGAAGCCGAACCAGCCGATCGCGGCAATGAACGCGAGCGGTGCCAGGCCGGCCAGCCGGAGCCCGTAGATGACCGCTACCGCACCGATCCAGACGACCAGTGGGTTGAACCGCTGGAACGGACGGAGCGGGCGCAGCAACGGGTGGTTGATCAGCTTCGCCTCGCGGGCCGCCGCGCGAAGATCCGCGTCGCCGGGTTGCGAGGCGGCCGCGGAGGCGAGCGAGTTGTAGCCCGATCGTGCGTCGCCGGTCAGCATCGACGCCGTACCGTGGAGTGCCCGGGCACCTGGGTCCTCGGGGTCGTGCGAGAGGGCCTCGGTGCTGTGGCGGTGCATGTCGCGATCCTTGCCGAGCGCGAACGCGACCTGGGCGCGGGCGGCCGAGACCGCGGCGCTCTCGGGCGCGTGCGAGGCGGCACGCTCGACCAGGGCGCTCGCCTTCTCGGCCTGGCCGGCGGTGAGGCAGACGTGCGCGTACCCGATCAGCAGGTCGGGGTCGTTGGGGTCCAGGCTGAGGCCCTGGAGGAAGGCGGCCTCCGCTTCCGGCAGGCGGCCCTCGGAGCGCAGGGCCGAACCAAGCACATGCAGCATCGGGAGGAACGGTCCGTGCTGTGCCAGACCGTCTTTCAGTACGTCGATGGCCTCGGCGTTACGGTCGAGCGCATGCAGGGCAGCACCGCGGAACAGGTACGCGCGGTAGTCGACCGCGGCGTCACCCCACAGGCCCTGGAGCTCGTCGAGAGTGCGTTCGGGGTGGCCGATCTGCAGCCAGTGGCCGGCCATCTGCAGGCGGGCCTCGGTCGGTTCGCTCACAGTGCCACGTCCACGAGGTAGACGAGCACCGCATAGATCACCGCGCCACCGATCGCGGCGGCGATTCCGGCTTTCCACAGCGAGCGGTAGTCCGTGCCCCGCAACTGGAAGGCACGGTCCATCAGGCGCTGTAACCGCTGCTGGATGAAAGAGCAGGTCAGGGCGATGGCCGTGGCCGCGATGTTCGCCGCGGCGGCGTACGGGTCATCGGAGGCCAGGCGACCATCGAGGAGGCTGAACGCCACCACCGACGCGACCAGGCCGGCTGCTCCGGTGAGCAGGATCAGGCGGACCTTGGCCGCGTCCACGCCCAGGCGGCGGGCGTTCAGGAACGCGATCGTCGTCGCCGCGATCACGCCGCCGAAGAAGGCGACGTACGTCTGCGACATCAGCCGCCACGGGCGCACCGACACGTCCACACCGGCGCCGATGGTCGGGCGCAACAGTTCATCCGGCATGGGGCTCCTCGGGTGGGCCGCCTCGGGCGGGCAGGTCCGGCCCGCGCAGTTTAACGCCCGGCCGGGTACTAGCCTGAGCCGATGACCGAGAACTGTCTTTTCTGCGGGATCGTGGCCGGGAACATTCCGTCGACGCAGGTCGCGGCGAACGAGCGGGCGATCGCGTTCATGGACATCAACCCGGCGACACCCGGGCACCTGCTGGTGGTGCCGCGAGCGCACTCCACCGATCTGCGCGAGGCGGAGGCCGAAGATCTGACGGCGGCGACGCTGCTGGCCCAGTCCCTGGTCAGTCGCGTGATCGAGCGGCTGGACGCGGATGGCGCCAACCTCCTCAGCTGCATCGGCGCGCCGGCGTGGCAGAGCGTCTTCCACACTCACCTCCATGTGGTGCCCCGCTACAAGGACGACCCACTGCGGCTGCCCTGGCACCCGACCTCTGGCGACCTGGAGGAGATCAAGGCGGTAGCGGCCAAGCTCGTGTAACACTTCCGCTCGTCATGACACTGCAGGGCTGAACGGATCACCCGAGCCCTGCAGAGGTAGTCATGTCGAACACCACCACCGCAGTCGAACCTCACGAGTGCACCGCGCTGCGCGCGGGGGTGGCCCCGGTGCCTCCAGCAGCGCTCGGCCGGCGCTCGGCACTCGGCCGGCGCTCGCCGCTCGGCCGGCAGTCGGGGCTTGGTAGGCGGTCGGGGCTGCGTGCGCGGTTGGGGCCGTTGTGGGTGGGGACCTTTCTGCAGGGGTTTGCGCTGTGGGTGCCGGTCGAGAAGCTGTTCATGAGCGAGATCGGCTTCGACGCGGCGACGATCGGCCTGATGGTCGCCGCGTACGCCGCGCTCATACCGCTCGCCGAGGTGATCTCGGGCATCCTGGCGGACCGCTGGTCGCGGCGGGGTGTGCTGATGCTGGCGGGTGTGGCTCTGCTGCTGAGCGTCTTCGTCGGTGCGGTGAGCTGGAACGTCCCGACCTACATCGTCGCCGCGCTCCTGTTCGGGGTGTATTTCGCGATGTACTCCGGGACGATGGAGGCCGTCGTGTACGACGTCGTGCTCGAGGAGACCGGCGACGGTACGGCGTACGAGCGGGAGATCGGGCGGGTCCGGTTCGTCGAGAGTGTGGCCTTGGTGGCGAGTGCACTGGCCGGCGGCTGGCTCGCCTCGGTGTTGCCGACTCGGGCGACGTACTTCCTGACACTGCCGTTCGTGCTGTTCTACCTGGTCGCGCTCACCCGGTTCTGCGAGCCCCGGCTGCATCAGGCCGGTGAACGGACCACGCTCCGGGAGCACCTCACCGTCACCTACCGCGCGATCATGCACCGCGGGCGGCTCGTCCCGATCGCGGCGGCGTCGATCATGGCGGCGATGATCCTGCAGGCGATGTTCGAGTTCGGTCCGTTGTGGCTGATCGAACTCGAGGCGTCGGCCGTGTACTACGGGCCGTTCTGGGCCGTCATGGTCGCGACTCTCGGTGTCGGCGGGCTGCTCGCCGGCCGGCTCCGTCTCGACCGGCCGGCCCCGGTGGCGATCGTGGTGCTCGTCATGCTGGCCGCCTGCCTGACCATGACGAGCAGCCGCGATCTGGTCGCGCTGACCGTCGCGATGGTCGCGCTCACCTTCCTCCTGGTGGTGATCGGCATCCACGTCAGCCGGCTGCTGCACGACGCCGTACCGTCGACGATCCGGACCGGTGTCGTGTCCGGGATCGGTGCGGTGTCCTGGCTGGTGTTCACGCCGTTCGCTCTCGTCTTTGGTGCCGTGAGCAAGCAGTTCGGCGTCTACGTGTCGGGGTGGATGCTCACTGGTGCGGTCGCGCTGGCGGGCGCCGCGCTGGTCTGGGCCCGGAACCATGCTCCACTACGCTGAGCCGATGGCTGTGGTGCCGGCCGACGATGTACTGGCCGAGCGGTTGCGGAGCGGGGACGAGGATGCGTTCGCGCTGCTGCTGGACGGGTGGTCGGGCGGGATGCTGCGGGTGGCGCGGTCGTTCGTGTCGACCGAGGAGTCGGCCGCGGAGGTCGTGCAGGAGACCTGGCTCGCGGTGATCGAGGGCATCGAGCGGTTCGAGGGCCGGTCGTCGCTGAAGACCTGGGTGTACCGGATCCTCACCAACACGGCCAAGCGGCGCGGCACGCGCGAACACAAGGTCGTGCCGATGAGCAGCGTCGACGACTCCGGCCCGACCGTCGATCCGAGCCGCTTCCGTCCGGCCGGCGACCCGTTCCCCGGCCACTGGTGGGATTTCCCGCCGGCCTGGCCGTCGCCCGAGCAAGGGCTGCTCGACGGCGAGGTCCGGGAGCGCCTCACCGCGGCGCTGACCGAGTTACCCGAGCGCCAGCGGCTGGTCGTCGTACTGCGTGATGTCGAGGGACGCCCGTACGACGAAGTGTGCGAGCTGCTGGGGATCACGGCGGCGAACCAGCGGGTGCTGCTGCATAGGGCCCGGGCGTTCCTCCGGGGCAAACTGGAGGAGTACTACATGCGGGAAGGTGAGGGGTCGTGAACGAGCTGGATTGCCGGGAGTTCGTCGAGCAGGTGACGTCCTACCTGGAGAGTGACCTGAGCACGGTCGCGGAGCAGGACTTCATCGACCACCTCGCGCTGTGCGACGGCTGCGAGCGCTATCTGGAGCAGATGCGCCGCACCGCCGCATCGCTGGCCGACCTTCCCGCCGACAGCATCTCGACCGACGCGCGGACCGCGCTGCTCGACGCTTTCCGCTCCCGCCGCGCCTGACTCCGCTCACTCTGGGTACCGGGAGGTCCCGGAGTGGAAGGAGCCCCGATGGGCATGGGTGTCATGGTGTTCGCACCGCTACCGCAACTGACCGTGACGGTCGAACAGCTGAGCGACGAACCCGAACTACATCTGCACGCCGGCGGCCAAGGACTCTGGCAGGCCCGGATGATCACGGCTCTGGACGTCCCGGTGACGTTCTGCGCCCTGCTCGGCAAGGGCGAGGTCGGGCGCGTTCTGGTCTCGCTGCTCGAAGCCGAAGGGCTCAGCATCAAGACAGTACGACGCCAGGCGGACAGCGGCTGGTACATCCACGAGCGCCGCGGCGACGACCGGCACGTCGTCGCCGAGAACCCGGGCACCCCGCTCGGCCGGCACGACGGCGACGAGCTGTACGCACTGGCGCTGGCCGAGGGGCTCAAGGCAAGTATCTGCGTGCTGAGCGGTGCCGCCGACCCGTCGCTCGTCCCGCCGGACTTCTACGCCCGGCTCGGCTGCGACCTGCAACGCAACGGTACGGCGATCGCCGCCGACCTCACCGGCGAGCACCTGAACGCCGTACTCGAGGCGAAGCCCACCTTCATCAAGGTCAGTGACGAGGAACTGCATGACGACGAACTGGCCGACAAGGAGGACGAGGTCTCGATCGTGAAGGCAGCGCATGTGCTGCGGGACCGCGGCGCCGGAGCCGTCGTGGTCAGCCGGGCGGAGAAGCCCGCGATCGCGCTGGTGGACGACGACGTGTACCGGGTCCGCGTCCCCGAGCTCACGGTCCGGGACCACCGTGGCGCCGGGGACTCGATGACCGCCGGCGTGGTCGCCGTACTGGCTCACGGCGGCGACCTGAAGGACGCGATCCGGACCGGCGCCGCGGCCGGCACACTCAACGTCACTCGGCACGGGCTCGGCTCCGGCCGGTCCGACGCGATCGCGGAGCTGGTCAAGCTCGTCGAACTCGAACCTCTGGAGTAGTCGTGACCCAACGCATCCTGATCACCAACGACGATGGCATCCACTCGCCCGGCCTGCGCGCGCTCGCCCGAGCCGCCCAGGAGGAGGGCTTCGACGTCGTGGTCGCAGCGCCATCGGAGGAGGCCAGCGGTGTCAGCGCGGCGTTGAGCGCCTACACCGACGACGGGCGGGTCGCGATCACCCGCAACGACTTCGGGGACATTCCGGCGTACGGCGTCGCCGCCTCGCCGGCGTACATCGTGGTGCTCTCGACGCTCGACACTTTCGGGCCGGCACCCGACCTGGTGCTCTCGGGGATCAACCGCGGCGCCAACGCCGGCCGGGCGATCCTGCACTCCGGGACCGTCGGGGCCGCGTTCACGGCAGCGGCGTACGGGATGCCCGCGTTGGCCGCGTCGCTCGACGTGCTCTCTCCACTGAGCGCCGCGCGTGGCGGCAACGCGCTGCAGGTGCTGGACGAGGCGAGCGACGAGGCGCATAACTGGTCGACCGCCGCCGACTATGTCCGCGAGCTTCTGCCAAGGCTCAAGGAGCTGCAAGACGGGTTCGTGCTCAATCTGAACGTGCCGGACCGGCCGGCGGACGGAGTGAAGGGGCTGGAGCCGGCGACGCTGGCCACGTTCGGTCAGGTGCAGATGGCGGTGGCCGAGTCCGGCCAGGACTTCGTGCGTACGTCGGTGGAGGAGAACCGGGCCCGCGCCGATCAAGGCACGGACCTCGCGCTCCTCACCGCCGGCTACGCGACCCTGACCACCGTCCGTGCGGTCGCGGAACTACCGCCGGGCGACCAGTTCGTAGACGGACAGTAGCTCGGGGAGCAGCGCCGACCAGTCATACCGCTGTACGGCGGTCAGGCCGGCGCGGCGGAGCTTGTGGCGTTCGTCGGGCGTGCTGAGGAGTCGAAGAGCGCGTGACGTGAGCTCATCGGCGTCCCCTGGTTCGAACAACTCACCCAGCCGGCCACCGTCGAGCACCTGCCGGAAGGCGGCCAGATCGCTGGCCAGCACGGGCGCGCCCGCGGCCATCGCCTCGAGCAGCACGATGCCGAAGCTCTCCCCGCCGAGGTGCGGTGCGATGTAGAGATCCGAGCCGGCGAGCATGTCCGCCCGGGCCCGGTCGTCGACCGCGCCGAGGAAAACAACATTGTCGCGACAACTCGCCGGCAACGAGCGGCGAGCTTCGTCCGCCTGACCGGTGCCGGCTACCAGGATCTTCAGGCCGGGGTGCTCGGCCACCAAGGCAGGCACGGCTTTCAGCAGGACGCCGAGTCCCTTCCGGGGTTCGTCCATCCGGCCGAGGAAGCTGATCGTGCCGTCGTCGCCTCGCCACTGCGGACGTGGGGTGCCCTTGAACCGGTCGATGTAGAGACCGTTGGGGATGACGACCGCCTCACCGCCGACGTGCTGGACCATCATCGAGCGGGCGTTCTCCGAGACGGCGATCCGGGCGTCGATCTTCTCCAGCGCCGGGCGGAGCAGCCCGGCCGCGGCGCTCATCGCGCGGGACCGGACCTGCCAGGTGTGGAAGGTGGCGACGAACGGCCCGTCGGCGGACCACAACGCGATGATCGACGCGCTCGGAGTGGTCGGCTCGTGCACGTGGACGACGTCGAAATGGCCCTCGGCCAGCCAGTTCTTCACCCGGGCGGCGGTCCGCGGACCGAACGTGACCCGGGCGACGGAGCCGTTGTACGGGACCCCGACGGCCCGGCCCGACGAGACGACGTACGGCGGGATCGCGTCGGTGTCGTCGACGGGTGCGAGCACGGAGACCTCGTGGCCGAGGGCAAGCAGGGCCTCGGCCAGGTCGCGGACGTGGTTCTGCACCCCGCCGGGCGTGCCCAGCGAGTACGGACACACCACACCGATTCTCACGAGACGATTGTTACTCGTTACTCGTCGAGGAAAATCCGCTGCAGCATGTGCCAGTCCGCGGGGTGGGCGGCGATGCCCTTCGCGAACGCGTCCGCGCAGCGCTGCGTCATCGCGGCGGCACCGCCATCGGAGTCGACCGCGTCGTGGAAGGTGATCACCAGGTCCGGACCGTCGTAGTGCAACGTCGCGGGGATCAGCGGCGCGCCGGTCCGCAGGCTCAGCGCCGCCGGGCCGGCCGGCATCCGTGACGGGCGGCCGAAGAACGTCACCGGGACACCACGCTCCGACAGGTCCCGGTCCGCGACCAGGCAGACGAAGCCGCCGGCCCGCAGCCGCTCGGCCAGCACACCGAAGACACCTTCGTCACTGCCGGTGAGCGGGAGCACTTCCATGCCCAGCGTCTTGCGGTAGGCAATGAAGCGGTCGAACAACGACTCCGGCCGCAGCCGCTCCGCCACCGTCCACACCGGCATACCGGTCCGGCCGGCCCAGGCACCGGCGTGGTCGTAGTTCGCCAGATGCGGCAGCGCGCAGATGACACCGCGACCGGCCGCGTAGGCGTCGCGCAGCAGTTTCTCGTTGACCGTGCGGACGCGGCCGACGATCTCGTCATCGGACCACTCGGGCAGGCGGAACGCCTCCTGCCAGTAGCGCAGGTACGAACGCATCCCGGCCCGCGTCAACGAGTCCAGGTCGGCGTCCGGGCAGACCACGGCCAGGTTGCCGCGCAACCGCCGTACGCCGCGACCGTTCCGCCGTACGACCTGATCCGCGGCCTGGTGGAACAGCCAGGTGACCGTCTTCTCCGGCAGGCGCCGTACCAGGGTCCAGGCCAGGGCGAACGCCAGGTCGACAGCCCGCTGGCGGAGGCCGTCCATCACGTCAGTTCTTCGCGTCCGGTTCGGCCGGAGGCTCGGGCGTCGACTGCGGCTGCGGGGCGTCCAGGCCGGCGTTCGCAGGGTCCGCGAGGACCTGCTTGCGAACCGACAGCGACCGCTGGATCACAGTGATCGTGCTGGCGATCGCCAGGGCCCACAGGACGATCTTGAGCAGGATCGGCAGGTTCAGCACGTCGGAGAAGAACGCGATCACGAGCACCGAGACCAGGCGGTCCGAGCGCTCGGCCAGCCCACCGCTCGCCTTCAGGCCGAGGCTCTCCGCCTTCGCCCGCGCGTACGACGTGGTCGCGCCCATCACGAGCGCCCACAGCGTGACCGCGGCCATCAGCGTGGAGTCGCCGGCCTCGGAGTTGGCGTAGTACATCACCAGGCCGCCGAAGACCGCGCCGTCGCCGAGCCGGTCCAGGGTGGAGTCGAGGTACGAACCCCACTTCGACGATGTGCCCGACGTACGGGCCATGTAGCCGTCGATCAGGTCGGAGAAGACGAAGCAGGTGATGACCACCACGCCGATCCAGATCTGGCCGCGCGGGAAGAAGATCAGCGCACCGGCGGACACCCCGATGGTGCCCACCAGCGTGACTGTGTCGGCGCTGACGCCGAGCTTGAGCAGGAGGTTGGCGATCGGGGTGATCACCTTGGTCCAGAACTGCCGGAATCTGTTAAGCATGGCGACGCGATCGTAGTCGAGCCGGATCACCATCCGGTCACGCACCACCCAACCTACGACCAAACGTGGGCGATGAACCTGCGCGCGCACCGGTTTCGCGCGATGCTGGAGGCAGCACGGCGAGGGTTTGGGAGGTGCTCGCATGCGGCGGACGGGACGGCTCTGCGCCCTCACCTGTGTCCTGGCCCTGGTCAGCTCGGGCTGCTCGGTGGCCCGTCGCGCCGACGGCACCCCGTCGATCCCCAGCCCGCCGGGGGCTCCGGCCGTCGTACCGACCGTGATAGCCCCTCCTCAGGCCCAGGGTCTGGACGGTACGGCGGGCGCACCCGGACCACAGGTGTGTACGACGATCACCGGCACGCTGACCGCATCACTCCACCTCGCCGTCACCGCGAAGCCGAACACCTGGAACGACGGCGGCCTGCCGTCGATGGACCTCTGCACGCTCCTGGTCGAGGGCTGGCCGGTGACGATCGGCGTCACCGCACTCCCCCGCCAGTCCGACTCCCTCGACCGGCTGCTCACCGGCACCAGCTCGCGCGAGCGCCTGTCCGAGGTCGGCCCGGACGCGTGGATCGCGGAATCGCGGATCGTCTTCTCCGTCGGTGATCGCGCGGTCCGGATCACTCGAACCAGTGCGCTCGACCGCGCCGGAGCCGTGGCGATCGCGGTGGCCGCGCGGGACGCCGTACCGAAGGCTGTCCGGAACGCACGGCAGTCCGACGCCGCGTGTCAGGTGTCGACTCCGGCGGCGGAGCGGTTCGTCGGAGCGCGTGCACAGCTGCGGCGCGATTATCGGATGAACGGAGCGCTGACGTGCATCTGGGGGACGTACGACGCCACTGTCTCGATCGTCGAGGCCTTCGGCCAGCAGACCATCCCGGAGGCGCGGCGGGTACCGCCACCACACCTCGCCCCGATCGGCCGGCCCGGCTACTACCTGCCTGGAGAGGGTGAGCTCGTCTTCCGGCATGGCCGCCGCGTCGTCCGCGTCGCCGGCCTGACCAGCCCGGCCCGCGAGATCCCGCTCGAGACCCTGCTCGGCATCGTCGGCCCGTTGCTCCCACTCTTCCTGCGCTGAACTTTCCGGTCCAGTCGGCACCCAACCACCAACGGCACACACGGGGGCACCCGGTGTACTTCCGCTGGGTCATACGCCGACCCACCGCTGTTCGGCGAGTGATCGAACTTTCCGGTCCAGTCCGGCATCCAACAACCGACAATCAGAAACTGGGGGGTTCACAGTGACCAACTGGACCAAGTACGGCGGCTTCCTGGCTGCCGGAGTACTCACGACGGGGCTGCTGACGACCGGCCTGGCGTCGGCACAACCGAGCACCGCGACCGCGCCGAACCGGGCCTCGGCGACGTGCCAACTGTCGGTCGGTTCGGTGACGGCAGGCGGCGACCACCGGCTGCAGACCTTCACCGCCACGGGGGCGAAGGTCGCCGACAAGATCGTTGCCAAGGACATCTACCCTGACGGGCAGGTCCGGCTGAGTGCGACGATCCGGTACGGGAAGAGCGAGGTCGGCGCCGAGTCCCCCAGCGGCCCGGTCATCATGGGGTCGACGATGTACGACACCGACTACCTGACGCCCTACGGCGGTGGGCCGGTGTCGCAGAAGAAGGTCACCCGGGTCGGACCCGGGTGGGGGGTCTACCGCACCCTCGACCGCTCGACGTTCGTAACCGCGACCAGGCAGCGGGACACGGAGTACTCGTTGCACACCGACGGCACGATGTACCGCCGGAACGTCGGCTACACCGACGGTACGCCGTACCGGCAGGTCACCGGATGGCAGTCCGGTTACCGGGGTGTCAAGGCGCTCACGCTGATCAGCCAGACGTCGACGTATGACACGTTCCTCATGACGCTGACCAGCGGCAAGCTCTACACCGCGCGGCTGCCGCTTGCCGGTGGGCACATCATCCCGGGGGTCGTGAAGCAGGTCCGCGGCTCGACCTGGCAGGGATTCGAGTCGCTGGTGGCGGCGCCGTGCGGCACCGGCACGCTGCTGCTCGGCATCGACAAGGACACCGGCGCGGGCTACCTGTACTCGATGGGGCACGCGAACGGGACGGCGACGGCGATCAAGGGACTCGGCAAGGTCCCCGGCTCGTTCGCCGACCCGGTGTACTTCCGGTGGGCCAACTACGCCGACCCGCACCTGGCCGGCGAGTGATCGAGCACTGATCGGATCGCCCCGTCTCTCGGGGGAGACGGGGCGATCTCCTGTTCACGGCTCGCTCGGCCAGGACTTGGCCAGCAGGGCTCGGGTGTCCGGCAGGAGTTGTGGCAGGACTTTCGTGTGCGCGATGGCGGGCATGAAGTTCGTGTCACCCGACCAGCGCGGTACGACGTGCTGGTGGAGATGGGCCGCGATCCCGGCACCGGCGATCTCGCCCTGGTTCATGCCGATGTTGAAACCGTGCGCGCCGGACACCGTCCGGATCGCCTGCATCGCCTGCCTCGTGAGGGTGGCGACGTCGGCGACCTCCACCTCGGTCAGCTCGGTGTAGTCCGCGACATGGCGGTACGGCACCACCATCAGGTGACCGGGGTTGTACGGATACAGGTTCAGCACCACGTACGCCGCCGCACCCCGGTGCACGATCAACGCGTCGGCGTCCGCCAGCCCGGGCAGCCGGCAGAACGGGCAACCCGAGCCCGCCTCGGCGGTGGTCGGCTTGTTCTCCCCCTCGATGTAGGCCATCCGGTGCGGGGTCCACAACCGCATGAACGGATCCGCCACCCCGACGCCGTCCTGCGTCACCACCTCATCCGGTGCGTACGGGGAATCCGGTACGCCGGACGGCTGGTCGGGGGAATCGGTCATACCTGTACGCGCTTCGCGACTGCCTCGACGATCTCGGTGATCGCGTCGGCGATCGGTACGCCGTTCTTCTGCGAGCCGTCCCGGTACCGGAACGACACCGAGCCGCCGGCCATATCGTCGTCACCGGCGATCAGCATGTACGGCACCTTGGACTTCTGCGCGTTGCGGATCTTCTTCTGCATCCGGTCGTCGGAGGCGTCCACCTCGATCCGGATCCCTTGCGCCTTCAGTTGCGCGGCGACGTCGTACAGGTAGTCGACGTGGCCGTCGGTCACCGGGATGCCGGTCACCTGGACCGGGGCCAGCCAGGGCGGGAAGGCGCCGGCGTAGTGCTCGGTCAGCACGGCGACGAACCGCTCGATCGAGCCGAACAGCGCGCGGTGGATCATCACCGGACGCTGCCGCGATCCGTCCGGCGCGGTGTACTCCAGCTCGAACCGCTCCGGCAGGTTGAAGTCCAGCTGGATCGTCGACATCTGCCAGGTCCGGCCGATCGCGTCCTTGGCCTGGACCGAGATCTTCGGGCCGTAGAACGCCGCGCCACCCGGGTCCGGGACCAGTTCGAGACCGGAGCCCTCGGCAACTTCCCGGAGCGTCTCGGTGGCCTCCTCCCAGACCTCGTCGGAGCCGACGAACTTGTCCGGGTTCTTGGTGGACAGCTCCAGGTAGAAGTCGTCCAGGCCGTAGTCGGCGAGCAGGCCGAGCACGAAGGTGAGCAGGTTGCGCAGCTCGTCGCGCATCTGCTCACGGGTGCAGTAGATGTGCGCGTCGTCCTGGGTGAAGCCGCGGGCCCGGGTCATGCCGTGCACGACACCGGACTTCTCCAGCCGGTAGACGGTGCCGAACTCGAACAGCCGCAGCGGCAGCTCACGGTAGGACCGGCCGCGGGCGCCGAAGATCAGGTTGTGCATCGGGCAGTTCATCGGCTTCAGGTAGTAGTCCTGGCCCTGCTTGCGGAGCTGCCCGTCCGCGCCGCGCTCCTCGTCCAGGTGCATGGGCGGGTACATGCCGTCGGCGTACCAGTCGAGGTGGCCCGAGGTCTCGAACAGCTGGCCCTTGGTGATGTGCGGCGAGTACACGAACTCGTAGTCGTCCTCGACGTGGCGCTGGCGGGAGTAGTCCTCCATCACCTTGCGCAGCACGCCGCCCTTCGGGTGGAACACCGCCAGGCCGGAGCCGATCTCGTCGGGGAAGCTGAACAGGTCCAGCTCCGTGCCGAGTTTGCGGTGGTCGCGCTTGGCGGCCTCCTCCAGCCGGGTCAGGTAGGCCTTGAGCTCGTCGCGGGACTCCCACGCCGTGCCGTAGATCCGCTGCAGCTGCGGGTTCTTCTCACTCCCCCGCCAGTACGCCGCGGCCGTCCGCATCAGCTTGAAGTTGCCCAAGTACCCGGTGGCGGGGACGTGCGGACCGCGGCACAGGTCCTTCCATGCCACCGAGTCGTCGCGCCGGAGGTTGTCGTAGATCGTCAGCTCGCCACCGCCGACCTCGACACTGGCCCCTTCGGCGGCGTCGGCCGCGGAGCCCTTGATCCCGATCAGCTCGAGCTTGTACGGCTCGGCGGCCAGCTCGGTGCGCGCGTCGTCGTCGGAGACCACCCGGCGGCTGAACCGCTGCCGCTCCTTGATGATCTGCTGCATCTTCTTCTCGAGCTTGCCCAGAGCGTCCGGCGTGAACGGCGTGGGTACGTCGAAGTCGTAGTAGAACCCGTTCTCGACCGGCGGGCCGATGCCCAGCTTCGCCTCCGGGAACAGCTCCTGCACCGCCTGCGCGAGCACGTGCGCGGTCGAGTGCCGGATGATCGCCCGGCCGTCCTCCGACCCGGCCTTGACCGGCTCGATCTCGTCACCGTCCGCGACGAGGCGGGACAGGTCGCGCAGCTCACCGTTGACACGGGCGGCGATGGCGGAGCGGTCCTGGCCGAAGATCTCGGCGAACAGCTCCCCGATCGTCGTCGTCTCGGTCACACTCCGCTCAGCCTCGCCCTCGACGCCGATCAGATGGACCTTGACTTCCGGCACGTTCACTCCTCGGGACAGCGTTGCATTCTCAGGCGTCCCGCGGAACCGCGGGCCGTTCACGCACAGATGGTATCGACTCCGGCACCAGACCCGGACGCCGTATCCACAGGCCCGGGCTCACCTGACGAAAGTAGGGGGTCGGACCAGCCGTTGGCCGGATGTGGCGGGGGTGCCCGAATTCCTAGGTTCGAGTCAACTACTTGAATCAGGAGGGGCCCCGGCGTGATCACGCTCGAAGGACTCAGCAAGAGGTACGGCGACACGACCGCGGTCGACTCGCTCGACCTCACCGTCGCACCCGGCCAGGTGACCGGCTTCCTCGGGCCGAACGGCGCCGGCAAGTCGACCACCATGCGGATGATCCTCGGTCTCGATATCCCGACCGAGGGCACCGCGCTGATCGACGGCCGCCCGTACGCGGCCTGGCCCCAACCGCTGGCCAAGGTCGGTGCCCTGCTCGACGCCAAGGCCCTGCACCCGCGCCGGAGCGCACGCAACCACCTGGTCGCGATGGCGCAGAGCAACGGCATCCCGGTCAGCCGGGTGGACGAGGTGCTGTCGATCGTCGGCCTCGACTCGGTCACCCGGAAGCGGGCCGGTCAGTTCTCGCTCGGCATGGGCCAGCGGCTCGGGATCGCCGGCGCACTGCTCGGCGATCCCGAGGTGCTGATGTTCGACGAGCCGGTGAACGGCCTCGACCCGGACGGCGTCCGCTGGGTACGGCGGCTGATGCGCTCACTCGCGGCCGAGGGCCGGACCGTGTTCGTCTCCAGCCATCTGATGAGCGAGATGCAGCTGACCGCCGACCAACTGGTCGTGATCGGCAAGGGTCGCTTGATCGCGGACGCGCCGGTGGCCGAGGTGATCGCCGGCTCGTCCCGGACGACGGTCGTCGTCCGGGTGCCGGATCGCGCGGACCTCGGCGTACTGCGTGATCGGCTCACAGCCGAGGCGGAGCGGGTGGAGTCCGCGGACGACCGGTTGATCCTGACCGGCGTGGCGGTGGAGCGAGTCGGTGACCTCGCCCACGAGCTCGGTGTGCGCCTGCACGAGCTGCACACCGAGCACGCCTCGCTGGAAGAGGCCTACATGGAGCTGACCGCCGACAGCGTCCAGTACGGCGTGGCCTCATGACCGAGCGAAGCGACGTCAGCCTCCAACACAGCGTGACTCGTGCCTCATCCGCGCCCGGAGCGAAGCGAGGACGTAGATGAGCGACGCGATTCTGCACTTCACGCATGAGCTCATGTCGTCGTGGTGGATCTACCTGGCGCTGTGGGGGTTCGCCGCGCTGGACGGGTTCTTCCCGGCGGTGCCGAGCGAGACTCTGGTGGTCACGGCCGGAGTGTTCGCCGCCACGGGTGAGCCGAAGCTATGGGCGGTCATCGTGGTCGCCGCGGCTGGTGCCTTCGTCGGTGACCACGTGTCCTACGCACTGGGCCGTGGTGCCGGCGGCAGGCTCCTTGACCGGCTGCAGCCAGGGACCAAGCGACATGCCATGAGCCTGTGGGCCCGGCGAGCACTCGCCGAACGCGGCGGACTGGTGCTGGTGGTGGCCCGGTACATCCCCGGCGGGCGGACAGCCGTCACGCTGACGATGGGCTCGGTCCGATACCCGCTGCGCAAGTTCTCGTTCTTCGCCGGGCTCGCGGCGATCAGCTGGGGCATCTACTGCGCTCTGGTCGGCTACATCGGCGGCAAGGCGTTCGAGGACAACCCGCTCAAGGGCGTCATCCTCGGCATCGGCCTGGCCCTCGCCGTCACGTTGATCGTCGAGGTCGTGCGGCACCAACACCGGAAGCGTCAGCCTCGACCTGACGTCGAGCCCGAACTCGTGGAAGCAGGCAAACGATGACTGTGCCTACGGCAACTCTCACCCTCGAGTCGAGCTCCCGGTCGAGGGCCCGGCTCGGCGACGCGGTCCGGTCCGAATGGACCAAGCTGTGGACTGTCCGGTCGAGCTGGCTGAACGTCGCGTCCGCCCTGGTGCTGGCCGCTCTGCTAGGCCTCCAGTTCGGTATCGGTACGGCGTACAACAACGACCATCCCGAGCCGGGTCAGCTCGTGGCGCCACAGCCGGTCGGCGGATTCGGTCTCTCGGCCGTACTGATCCTGCAGGTGATCGTGGCCGCGTTCGCGCTGCTGCCGGTCACCTCGGAATACGCGACCGGAAGCATCCGCTCGACTCTCCAGTGGACGCCGGTACGGCGCAACGTCGTACAGGCCAAGGCGGTCGTACTGGCGCCGGTGCTGTTCGTCTACGGCCTGTTGCTCGCGACGGTCGCCGCGGTCGCGGGAGGACTGATGGCAGGTTCCTGGGCCGACTGGGACCTGCGGCCGCTCGTGACGGACCTGCTGTCGGTCGCCTTCTACCTGACCGCGGCCGGCCTGTTCTCGCTCGGTATCGCCTGGATCCTCCGCAGTACCGCGGGCACCTTGACGGCGGCGTTCCTGCTGCTGATGGTCCTGCCGATGATGCTCGGCCAGAGCGGCCTGCGCACCCTGGTCTGGATCGCCGCGTTCCTCCCGGGCGGCGCCGGCCAGAACTTCCTGAGCCGCTCCACGGACCCCATCTCCCCCACGCTGAGCGTCGTCGTCCTGCTCGCCTGGACCGCGGCCGCTCTGGTCACGGGCACCAGGGTCCTGACCCGCCGAGACGCCTGAAAGCAGAAGTCGCCCAGGCCTGCGGGAGGCCTGGGCGACTTTCGCCTTACTACTACCGCGGAACGTTCAGCGCGATGGTGATCTGCTCGGAGACCTTCGCGGCCAGCTCGAGCGCGGCGCGCCGAGTGCTGGGCTGCAGGGCGGAATGGTCGAGCGGACCCTCGGCGGCGATGTGCATGTCGGTCGGGATGTCGATGACCGCGGCCGCGCGTGACTCGAAGTACGGGCGGAGCTGCTTCTCGACCTCCTTGTTCACGTCGCCGGGACCGTTCGACACCGCGATCACCGCGCGGCGGATCAGCCGCTGTGCCTCCGGGCCCTGGTTGTCCAGCTCCTCCAGCATCTGCACGGCGGCCGCGCAGGACAGGCTCTTCCACTTGATCGGGATGACGAGGGCGTCGGCCGCCTTCATCGCCTCACGCCAGTTGCTGGAGCCCTCGTTGTTCCCGGTGTCGATCACCAGGACCTTGTAGAACCGGCTCAGCAACCGGTGGATCTGGTCGAAGTCCTTCGCCTCGATCTGCGCGTACGTCGTGGTCGCAGACGTCAGTACGTCGTACTGCCCGGCCACCTGATGGCGCAGGTACGCCGCGACGTCGCCGAGCCGTGCGTCCGGCTGGGTCAGCATCGGCATCGCCTGCAGCATGTCCGTGACGGTGGACCGGCTGTTCGTGTCATGGGTCCGCAGGTGCATGTTGCCGCGCAGCTCGTTGTTGTCCCACGCGACGACTCCGCCGCCGCGGGCCTGACCGAGCGCACCGGCCAGCAGCAGCGTGGTCGGCGTCTTGCCCGAGCCACCCTTGGGGTTGGCCACGACGATCGTGACCGGACGGCGGAACGCGGTCGCCGCGGTCGCCCGCGCGATCCGCTCCAGCCGCTCGGCGCTACCGGGCCGCAGACGCAGCGCACTGCGGATGCCGCGCTCCGCCGGAGCCTCCCGCGGCAGCGGCAGGGCCTGGATCAGCTCGTCGGTCCGGTACGACACCTCGCGCTGCTGCGGGGCGTGCTGACCGGGAATGCCCTGCGGGAAGAAGTGCTGTGCGGCGGGAGACAGTTGCTGGCCGCCCTGTGCCGGAGCGCCAGCCGCTGCCTGTCCGCCTGCCTGACCCGCCTGTCCGGCAGCGGCCTGTCCACCGGCTGCCGGGTTGCCGACGCTGGGGCTCGAGCCGGAGCCGTGGAAGGACGAGCCGCCGAAGACCGGGGCGCCGGTCGAACCACCCGCCGGCAGACCACCGGCGGCGCCCGCGGCGTGCTGACCCGCCGCCGGGTCGTCACCGGTCTCGGCTTCGGCGGCGGCCGGCTTGTCGGCGTCGTCGTACTCGTCCGGCTCGGTCGTGGGCTGGGTCCACGAAGTGCTCGCGTCGGCGGCCGGCTGGGTCCAGGACGGGGCGGCCGGTGGCGGGGCCGGAGCCGGCGTCTGCGGCTGGCTCCAGGGCGCCGGCTGGCCGTTGGCCCGAGACCACGAGTCGCCCGGGAAGTCCGCGGACAGTGCGTCCGGCTGCTCGTCGGCGTTGTCCGCGGGTTCGGGGTCGCGCGCGGGCACCGGGTTCGGGTCCGGCTGGGTCCAGGAGGGGGTCGGTTGCCACATTCTCCGGACCTCAGCCGCCGCCGCTTCCCGGTCCTTGTGCTGTCCGGAGTTGTGCGAGTCGGTCACGACCTGGATCCCCGATTCTGTGAGAGAGGCCGGTGGCCCCTGCAGGTTGCTGGATCGATTCCGGAGGTGAGGTCTCCGGGAGAGGTCCACTATCCCATGACAGGGTGTCCACACGGAGTCACCACCCGGAGCGTCGGACGGCCGCCGCACTGTCGGCTTCCGACCAGCTCAGCCGGTCACCAGACCTGCCTCGTAGGCGACGATGGCGGCCTGGACCCGGTTCTTCACCGCGAGGCGCAGCAGGATGGCGCTGACGTAGGCCTTGACCGTGCCTTCGACCAGGAACAGCCGCTGGGCGATCTCCGCGTTGGACAAGCCCGCCCCGACCAGGCCGAGGACCTCCAGCTCCCGCGGGCTCAGTACGGCGACCTGCTCCTTGGCGGCCGCCGCCCGCGCCATCGAACCGCCACCCGCTCCCGCGCTCAGCTCGGCGATGACGCGCTGTGCCACCCGGGGTGACAGGTAGGCGGCGCCTTCCGCGACAGCTTTCAGGCCGGCGATCAGTTCGCGAGGATCGCCTGACTTGAGCAGAAAACCGCTCGCCCCGTCCCCGAGCGCCCGGGCGATGTACGCGTCCTCGGAGAAGGTGGTGAGGATGACGACCGCGGTGCCGGGCATCGTGCGCCGGATCTCGGCACCGGCGGCCAGCCCGTCCATCCGCGGCATCCGGATGTCCAGCACGGCCACGTCCGGCCGATGCCGCCGTACCGCCTCGACCGCCTCCACCCCGTCCGCCGCCTCGGCCACGACGTCGATCTCCTCGTCCGTGCCGAGAATCGCGCGTACGCCGGCCCGCACCATCGCCTCGTCATCGGCCAGCAAAACCCTGATCACGCAGTCATCCTGTCGTCTCGGCAGTCGGGGGAACGGAACCGGTCTGGACGATGGCCTTGGCAACCAGGGCACCGTCGGCGAAGCAGAGGCGGTAGGCGTAGTTGATGGAGAACGGCGCGTCCGGGCGGTAGTAGCGGCAAGTCCAGCCGGCCGGGGGTGTGAAGCCCTCGCCCGGTGGGTCGATCATCTGCATCGCGGGGAGCGCCTTCTCCACTTCGCGCTGCGGCTGCCCAACGGTCAGACCGTCGTACTCGCTCGGCCGCAGGATCGAGCTGTAGCCGGCGATCAGGTAATAGCCCAGGGCAACCACTCCGATCGCCGCCCCGAGGACCAGTGGCGCCACGACGGCCGTGATCAGTCCGCGCCGCACGCTGCGCCGTACCGTGGCCTGTTCGGCAGCCGCCGCGGACACGGGCGGCTGCTCCTCTGGCTCCGGCCGGCCACCCGCCCGCGGCATCGTCGCCACGACCTCGAAACCACCCTGATGTGGCCCGGCCGTCAGCGTTCCACCCACGAGCCGGACCCGCTCACGAAGCCCGTCCAGCCCGCGACCCGACGAGGGGACGGACTCCGGCACGGGCCGGACCGCACCTGTGTCGACGATCCGCACACGTACGTCGTCCGCGGCCGACGTCATGGTGACTGTGACGGACGCCCCGGGCGCGTGCTTGCTCGCGTTCGTCAGAGACTCCTGTACGACGCGGTGCACAGCCCGGTCGACCAACGGGGACAGCTCGGCATCGCCCTCCTGGACCAGCGTCACCGACAGCCCTGACGCGGCGGCTCGGTCGACCAACGCAGGCACGTTCTCGTCGCGTGGGACCAGCGGAGCATCCGCGTCCCGTAGTACACCGATGATGTCGCCGAGCCGGTCCGTCGCCGTACCCGCCATCTCCCGCAACTCGGAAGCCGCCCGGCGGTGCTCCTCGGGCAGCGACGGGTCCAGCTCCAGCGCGGCCGCCCGCAGCGCGATCAGGCTCAGCTCGTGACCGACCGAGTCATGCATGTCCTGCGCGATCCGCGAACGCTCCCTGAGCCGCTCCTGGTCGATCGCCATCCGCTGCTCGCGCTCGATCCGCTCGGCCCGCTCCCAACCGGCCGAGACGAGCAGTGCCTGCTGCGCCCGGTACCGGCCGACCAGCCAGGGCAGCACGACCAGCAGCAAGGCGAGCAACAGCATGACCAGCCAGGTGAGCACCGCTTCGGTGGCCTGCTCCTCGCGGCGCACGATCAGGGTGAGCAGCAGCATCCCGAGCAGTGACCAGCTGGACACCATCACGAAGTGCTTGAGCTGTGTCTCCCGCCTGCCGGCCAGATAGCTCAGCAGCGTGATCGCCGGAACCAGCGCGATCTGCACGCCGTTCGTCGTACCGAGGGCGAAGGCGAGGATCACGATCTCCGCCCAGGCGACCACCGTGAACGCCAGCAGTGGCCGTGACCGGCGGACGAACACCCCGGCGAACAGTACGGCGATGCACACGGCCTGCAACCAGTACGGGTCGCCCCTGGCACCGCTCTCCGCGACCACGAGGAGGCTCGGCGCGGCCCACAGGCCGACGTCTCCCACGCGCCGCCACTTCATGCGCCCGACGGTACACAGTCGGCCCGACAGCGGCGTACTGCCGAAAGTCAGGTCTTCAGTTGCCTTCGGCATCGACGAGCTCGAACGGCACGATGGACAGGTTCGGCACCGTCTCACCGCGCAGCTGGGCCAGCAGCAGGTCCACCGCGCGGCGGCCCATCTCCCGCTGGTTCTGCCGGACATGCAGGTACGGCGGCC
This sequence comes from Kribbella sp. NPDC023972, assembly GCF_040639075.1. Taxonomy (NCBI): domain Bacteria; kingdom Bacillati; phylum Actinomycetota; class Actinomycetes; order Propionibacteriales; family Kribbellaceae; genus Kribbella; species Kribbella sp. NPDC023972. The sequence continues at coordinate 569,710 of NZ_JBEZZH010000006.1, forward strand.
CGCCGATCGAGTCGCCCGGTGAGTCGAAGCACGCGACCACGACCTGCTCGCCGTCGAGCGCCCGGTCGACCATCCGCGCCAGGTTGTACTCACAGGCGACGTACGCCGTCACGTCCGGCACGCGATCGCGGAACGCGCGGATGACGCCGACATCCGCCCTGATGGACTCGGTCGTCGTCGATCCGGGCAGCGTGCTGCGCAGCTCGGTCAGCTCGTGGGCCTGACCGCGGCCCTGGAAGGCGGCCCGGAAACCCTCCAGCCGGTCCTCGATCGACGACGTGTTCACCGGCGGCGGCGAGACGATCGCGATGTGCCGATGCCCGCGATCCAGCAGCTGAGACGTCAACGCCCGCGATGCGGCCACGTTGTCGGTGTGGACCGCCGCGACCGGGATGCCGGACAGGTGACGGTCGACCAGCACCACCGGGAACCCGTCCAGCACCTGCCGCAGCAGGCTCGCGTTGTAGAAGTCGCCGTGCACCGGGAACACGATCAGCCCGTCCACCTCGCCGGTCGCCACCAGCGAGTCCACCGCCTTCTCCTCATCGGACTGCCGGCCGTGCGTCCGCCGTACGACGAGATGAGCGCCGTACTCCGCGCACCGCTCCTCGATGGCGTTGAGCAGGTCCAGACCGTAGGCCTCGGACATGTCCGGTACGACGAACGCGACCGAGCGAGCCTCGTGCTTCGCGCGGGGCACCCGGCCCTTGAGCGGGACGGTGACACCTGTGAGGTCTGGCAGGTTGCGCACCACGAACGTGCCCCGGCCACGGATGCGCTCGACCAGACCGGCCTCCCGCAGCACCTCGAGAGCCCGCTTCGACGTGATCCGACTGACCTCGAACTGGGCCGCGAGCTCCATCTCCGACGGCACCCTGTCGCCGGGCCGCAGCGCACCGCGGCGGATCTGCTCAAGCACATGGGTGCTCAGCCGTTGATAGAGCAGGCCCGCTGGTTGTCCGCTTGACATACCAACATGATGTCGCATTGTCGGTGGTTGGTGGGAGCGTGGGGCCTGGAGGTGAATGGACACATGCGGATCGACGGGAAGCTCGCGGTCGTCACCGGCGCCGCGGTCGGGATCGGCCGGGCGATCGCGCAACGGCTGGCGGCCGAGGGCGCAGAGGTCGTTGTCGCCGATGTCGACTCCGACGGCGGGAGGGAAACCTGCCACTCGATCGGCTCCGGAGCACGGTTCGTCCGCGTCGACCTGCGCGATGACGACGCGGTCGTGGATCTGATGGCATGTCAACCGCAGATCCTGGTCAACAATGCCGGCGGCGGTCCCTCGTTGCAGCCCTGCTTTCCGGAGGCGTCGGTCGAGCGCTGGTCGGCGTCACTCGATCTCAACCTGCGTGCGCCGATGCTGACCACCCAGCTCGCCCTCCCGGCGATGCGAGCGGCCGGCGGTGGAGCGATCGTCAACGTGGGATCGACCGCGGGCTTGGGGTTCGGGCCACATGTCTCCCCGGAGTACAGCGCCGCCAAGGCCGCGCTCATCCGTCTCACCGCGACCCTCGCTCCGCTGGCCGACAGCCACGGCGTCCGAGTCAACTGCGTCGTGCCCGACTGGGTCGCGACCGACCGCGGCATCCGGGAGCGCTCCTTGCTTCCCGAAGACGAACGCGGCCCCGAGCTCGTCCCGCTCGACGTCCTGACCGACGCCGTCGTCCGCTTCATCGACGACGACACCCTGACCGGGCGCGTCCTCCTCCTGGGTCGCGAAGAACGCCCCTTCTTCCTGAACTGAACCGATCTTTGGCCGCGGTGCGCGGAGAAGTCCTCTTCGGTGCCTGGTTAATTCCTGGTCCGGACCGGGATGGGCTGACAGCATTCCCGCATGACAGCCACTCGGCCTTCGGTGCCACCCTTCGCAGCCGTTCCCGTGGTGTCCGTCGCGGCCGTTGTCGGGGTCGTGCTCACGGCTGTCTCCGGGCGATACGGATACCACCGAGACGAGCTGTACTTCCTGGTGGCCGGCCAAAAGCTGGCTTGGGGGTACGTCGACCAGCCACCGCTGACACCGTTGTTGGCGCGTGTCTCGACGGCCATGTTCGGGAACACGCCAATGGGTCTCCGAGTGGTATCGACCCTGGCGTGCGCGATCACGGTCGTCGTGGTCGCGTTGATCGCGCGGGAGTTCGGCAGCTCGCGCCGCGGACAGGTGCTCGCTGCGATCTGCGCGGCGGTGTCCGGGTTCGTGCTCGGTGTCGGGCATCTGGTGTCGACGGCGACGTACGACCTGCTGGCCTGGATGCTGATCTGCCTGTTCGCCGTGAAGCTGCTTCGGACCGGTGACGGGCGCTGGTGGCTCGCACTCGGCCTGACCGTGGGTGTCGCGTTGGAGAACAAGTACCTCGTCGTCCTGCCTGTCGGTGCGCTGCTGGTGGCCCTGCTGATCGTTGGTCCGCGGGAAGTGCTCCGCTCGTGGTGGCTGCTGGCCGGCGTGGCTCTCGCGGGACTGGTGGCGCTGCCCAATGTGCTGTGGCAGATCCAGCACGACTGGCCGCAGCTCATTGTCGCCGGCGGGATCAGCGAGGACGACGGCGTCGAGAACCGGATCATGTTCGTTCCACTGCAACTGTTGCAGTTGTCGCCGTTCCTGGTGCCGGTGTGGGTCGTCGGGTTACTCCGGCTGTGGCGGATTCCGTGGGCACGATCCGTCGCGTTGGCCTATCCCCTGCTGTGCCTCGTCGTACTGGCCGTCGGCGGGAAGTCGTACTACGCCCTGCCACTGTTGCTGGTCGTGGTCGCGGCAGGGGCTGAGCGGGTGGCGTCTTGGTCGCGCCGGGTCGTCGCCGTCGGGGTCGGCCTGGCGGCCGTGACCTCCGCTGTTTTCACGTTGCCGGTGCTGCCGGCGTCGGCGGTCGACTTCGTGATCCCGATCAACAAGGAGCAGGGCGAGCAGATCGGCTGGTCGTCGTTGGCGGATGCTGTCGCCGCGCAGTGGGACCGGATCCCCGCCGAGCAACGCTCGTCGGCCACGATCTTCACCGGCAACTACGGCGAGGCCGGAGCCCTCCGGCGGTACGGGCCTTCGCTCGGACTCCCACCGGCGTACTCGGGTCACATGAGCTTCGCCGACTGGGAACGTCCGCCCGACGGTCAGACCGGCCCAGTGCTGCTCGTGGAGCTCGAACGGACACCGACGTACGAGGCGCACTTCCAGGGCTGCGAACAGGTCGGGACCATCGACAACATCGTCTCCAACGACGAGGACGGCGCCGCGCTCGTGCTGTGCGACTCCCCCGCGGAGCCCTGGTCCACTCTGTGGCCGAAGCTCCGGCGCTACTACTGATTCCGTAGGGTGGCCGGATGCTTTCCATGGTCGACCTCCCGGCGGGAACCATCGCCCTCCGAGACGATCGCCTCGGCACCCGCTGGCAGGTCGAACTGCCCACCTTCCGGCTTGCCCGCTACCCGGTCGTCGGCGAGAACGACGTACCGCTCACCGGCGTCAGCTGGTTTGACGCCATTGCCTTATGCAACGAGTTGTCCGCCGACTTCGGCCTCGCCCCGGCGTACCGGATCGACGGCTCGGAAGTCAGCTGGGACAGGGATTCCGACGGATACCGCCTGCCCACCGAGGCCGAGTGGCAATACGCCTGCACCGCAGGTACTCCGGCCTACCGCTACGGCCCGCTCGACGACATCGCCTGGTACGAGGCCAACTCGTCCGGCCAGCCACATCCCGTCGGCCTGAAATCACCCAACGCGTGGGGCCTGTACGACATGCTGGGCAACGTCTGGGAGTGGTGCTGGGACCTCTATGACCCCGCAACCTACGGCCCCTACCGCATCTTCCGCGGCGGCGGCTTCGCCGACCCACCCCGCTCAATAGGCTCCACCGTCCGCCGCCGCTCCCACCCCACCTTCACCATCGAAGACCTAGGCTTGCGGGTCGCTCAATCTGTTTGATGCTCCCTGTCTTCTTGGCTAGGGCTTCAGTGCGATCTTGCCCACGGTGGCACGCGTCTCGAGTTCGGCCAGCGCCTTCGGACCGTCGGCCAGGTCGTACACCGTCGGCTCTCCCGGCGGATACACCCCGATCTCGATCAGCTTGTCCAACTCCGCCATCAACTCAGCGAACATCTCCGGCGCATGCTGTCCCAGCACACCGATGTGCAGCCCGATCACGTGTATCTGGTGCTTGAAGTTCAACTCCCAATTGCTGACCGACGCCTCACCACCGGCAACGCCGTAGACGACAACCTTCCCGGTCACCCGTTTGGCTACCTCGAGACTCTTCGCGAACGTCTCCCCACCCACCGACTCCAGTACGACGTCGACGCCCACGCCGTCCGTCAGCCGCAGCACCTCGCTCGCAACGTCCGACTCCCGGGAGTCGACCACCTGATCAGCCCCCAGCCTCCGTACCACGTCATGCTTGTCCGCCGACGCCGTACCGATCACCGTCGCCCCGTAATGCTTGGCCAAACGCACAGCCGCCTGCCCCACCGCCCCCGCAGCCGCATGAACCAGCACCGTCTGACCGGCGCTGACCTGCCCCAACGGCTTCAGCGCCGCCAACGCGGTAGCCCAGTTCAACACCAACCCCAGCGCCTGCTCATCCCGCCACCCCTCCGGCACCCGAGCCACGTTCCCGGCCCCCATCACCATGTACTCCGCAAACGCGCCGTACCCAGTCCCGACCACCCGCTCCCCGACCGAGATCCCGTGAACCTCGGCGCCTACATCGACAACCTCCCCCGCCGCTTCAAACCCAGCCACATAAGGCACTTCCAAGCCCCCGTCGTACAGCCCCCGCGTCTGCATGACATCCGCAAAGTTCACCCCCGCAGCCCCCACTTTCACCAACACCTCCCCTGGCCCAGCCTCAGGCATCCCCACCCCCTCCACCACCCGCATCTCCGCCGGCCCCGCCAAACTCTCCTGCACCAGCACCCGCACAATCCACCCCTTACTTCGACCTTCATGAAACTTCGACACTGATCGTACAACACAGCCCCCACCTCAGCGGAACAGAGCAAGTCGGAGCCCAGCCGTCGATCTCGATCGGAAAGCTCGCAACCCTGAGCCGAAGACGACAACTCATCGACTTCCTCCGACACACCCGTGCCGGCCCCAGCCCGCCCCGACCCACACAACCTCCGACCGCGGCGATCAACTCGCGCCGATTGAACCGACCGCCGTGGCCAGCCCACGCCGGAGGCCGGCCGGGTGCACACCCAAGCCGGACAACCGACCGAGACGCGCAATCCCAGGCCAGCCCGCGAACCGCGGCGACCACCCGCGCCGATTAGTAGACCGCGGCGATCAGCTCCCGCCGGCCAGCCGACTGGGAAGCGTCCCGCCGGGTGCCGTGAGCACCGCAGCCAGTCAGCCGGCCGCGGCGATCAACTCCCGCCGGTGAGCCGACCGCGCTGGCAACCCAGGCCGGCAAGCAACCTGCAGTGACAACCGCAGCCGGATTCCCAGCCGGTGGGCGGCGGCGAGTAACCCACGCCGGTCGGCCAACGCACGCAACCACCGCCCGAAAGCTGAGGGCGGCGGGCAACCCCAGCCGCTCAGCCGACCGCGGCTGGCAACCACCGCCCGAAAGCTGACGGCGGCGGGCAACCCCAGCCGGAAAGCCGACCGCGGCGGGAACCGAAGCCGGTCAGCCGACCGCGGCGGGCACCCCAAGCCGGTCAGCCGGCCGCGGCGGGAACCGTAGCCGCCGAGCGAAGCGAAGGCGCAAGGGGGTG
>NZ_JBEZZH010000007.1:0-409400 GCF_040639075.1 Kribbella sp. NPDC023972
GAGCGGAGGGAGCGAAGCGACCGGAGTGACGAGGGAAGGGCGGGAGCCAAGGGCCCCATGACCCGCCGGCGCCGAAGGCCCGGCCAAAGGCACAGCGACGAGGGAAGGGCGGGAGTCAAAGCCCCATGACCCGCCGCGCGGCAGCGCGGCAATGAGCACAGTCATTCCGCGACGGTATCAACCGATGTCATCTCAGCGTGATGGAAATGTTGTCGATGAGACGGGTGGTGCCGACGCGGGCGGCGATCAGCATTCGGGCCTCGCCGGGGCCGATCACCGGGCCCAGATCCGGTGCGCGCAGGGCGAGATAGTCGATCTTCACCGATGGGACCGCTTCCAGTTCCGCCTGCGCGGAGGCCATGACGGCGTCCGGGCCGTTCATGCCCGCCTTGGCACCGGCGGTGAGGGCCCGGTAGAGCACCAGCGCTTCGTCACGCTCGGTCTCGTCCAGATACCGGTTGCGTGAGGACAAGGCGAGACCGTCGGCTTCGCGCACGGTTGGCACCGGCACGATGTCGACGTCCCAGTCCAGGTCGCACACCATCTCGCGGATCAGCGTGAGCTGCTGGTAGTCCTTCTCACCGAACAACGCCAGGTCGGGCGCGGTGAGGTGCAGCATCTTCGCGACCACGGTCAGCACGCCGGCGAAATGCCCGGGCCGGACCATGCCCTCCAGCTCGTCGGCCAGCGGGCCGGGGTGCACGGTGATGGACGGCTCGTTCGGGTAGAGCTCGTCGCGGGACGGGTTGAAGACCAGGTCGACGCCCTCGTTCTTGGCGATGGCCAGGTCACTGGCCAGCGTGCGCGGATAGCGGTCGAAGTCCTCGGCCGGCCCGAACTGCAAGGGATTCACGAAGATCGTCAGGACGACGCTGCCGTCCGGACCCACCCGCTCCCGGGCCTCGGCGAGCAGGGCCGCATGCCCTTCGTGCAGGGCGCCCATCGTCATCACGACCGCCCGGGGCCGGATCGCCGCCGCCGCCCGCAGTTCGGCCTTGGTCTGGGTGAGTCTCATCGCGGTGCCTCCCCTGTCCGATCCCGCTCGCCTGGTTCCCCGTTCAGCACCTTTTCGAACCGCGCCGCCGTCTCCCGGTCCAGCCGTCCGTCCGCCGCGGCCAACTCAACCGTCGCTCGGGCCAGCTCGGCGTACGTGCTCGCCGTCCGGGTGGGCGGGATCCGACCCAGCCCGGCCAGATGTGCTGCCACCGTGTCGACATCGCCCCGGGCGATCGGCCCGGTGAGCGCATGATGACCGGATAGCAGCGTGTTGTCGAGGGTTGCGGTCACCAGCGGCCGGAGTGTCGCGGCCGGATCCGCCACGCCCGCTTCCCGCAGTACGGCGAGCGCCTGCGTAACCAACGTCGTCAGGTGATTCGCGCCGTGCACGAGGCCCGCGTGGTACTGCGCGCGTTGCTCCTCGGCAACCCACTGCACCTGTGCGCCGACCGCCTTCACCAGCCGCTCGACCAGCTCCCGGGCCTCGTCCGGCGCGGTCGCGGTGAACATGACCCCGTCCAGGCGCACCGCACCCCCAGGAAACGTCATGGCCGGGTGCAGTGCCACTGGGATGGCCTGTGTGCTTTGCAGAGGTTTGAGCCCGTGGGCGCCCGACAGATGGACGACGTACTGACTGCTGTTGAGTGGCAGCGCTTCGGCCACCTGGACGATCAGATCGTCGGGTACGGCGACCAGCACCACGTCGGCGCGGGTGGTGACCTCGGCGGCGGTCAGCACCGGCACATGGGGAAGGAGCCGGGCGGCGCGTTCACGTGACGCGCGCGACCGGGCGGTGAGACCGACCAGGGGATGCCCGGCTGCCGCCAAGGCTGCTCCCAGGGCGGTTCCGGCCCGGCCGGCTCCGATCAAGCCGATCCGTTCCATACTCACTCTTTTCGTTCCAGTCCCGCTGTGGGGTACCAGACGATCCAAGTTCAGCGTAGGTGATGAGAGCATGCGGTGGTGAGTAACGCATGGGCCGCACGGACCGGTTTGACCGCGATTCTGATCACAGTGCCCGAGGTGGCGGACTACACCCATCGCTGGCGATCGGTCTCCCGCTCCACCGCACGACCGCACGTCCCGCTGACCGAACTGATCCCACCGCACGTCACCGTGCTGGTGCCGTGGGTCATGGAGCCGACGTCGGATGATGTACAGCGGCTGAGCGAGGCGGTGGCGTCGTACGAGCCGATCGAGCTCAGCTTCCCGACAGCGGGCCAGTTCCCGAACGGGACGGTGTGGCTGCGGCCCGAGCCGTTCGGCGCCGTGCAATCACTGCTGAGTGCGGTCTACACCGCTTTCCCGGAATGTCCGCCGTATGGAGGCGAGTTTCCCGAGCCGCATCCGCATCTGACCATCTCGTCAGCCACACAGGGCGGTCCGGCTGTCCTGGCTGAGGCGTCGGAGGCCTTGGTCGCCACGCCTCCGCCGACGTCGCGGCTCACCGAGCTGGGCTTGTGGCGTGAAGGTGAGGACGGCGTTTGGCGGCAGTTCGACGCGGTCCCGTTGTGATCAGCTTTCGTCAGGCCTGGGAGAGCACGCTCTACGGGCCTGACGGCTTCTACCGGCGGGAGCGGCCGGGCGGTCACTTCCGGACGTCTGTGCACGCATCCGCGTTATTCGGACAGGCCCTGGCGCGGCTGGCTCGTGCAGTGGGCGCTTCGGAGGTCGTCGACATCGGAGCTGGCTCGGGTGAGCTGGGCCGTGTGTTGCGAGCTGAAGGCTTGACGATCGTCGAGGTGGAGCTGGACGACGAGTTGCCGGCAGTCCTGCGTGGGCTGGTGGTCGCCAACGAGTGGCTGGACAACGTGCCGTGTGAGCTCGCCGAGCTCGACGAGTACGGCGTACCACGGTATCTGCTCGCGGATCTGTCACTCGGTGATGTTGTCTCGGGCAACGACCGTGAGTGGCTCGACACGTGGTGGCCGTTGCATGAGCCCGGTGACCGGGCCGAGATCGGCCTGGCTCGTGATCAGGCGTGGGCCTCGGTGGTCGAGCGGCTGGGCGATGGTGCGATGGCGGTCGCGATCGACTACGGACATGTGCGTGCCGGTCGGCCACTGTACGGGACTGTGACCGGCTTCCGGGCCGGTCGGGAGTGTGACCCCGTGCTGGACGGATCTTGCGATGTCACCGCGCATGTGGCGCTGGATTCGCTAGCTGGGTCCCTCGTGCTGCAGAGAGACGCACTGCGAGCTCTGGGGGTGAGTGCGGCCCGTCCGAGCCTCGAGCTGGCTCAGACGGAACCACTGCGCTACGTGGCCGAGCTGTCGTCGGCTGGTGAGGCTGCGGAGCTGCTGGACCCGTCTGGGCTTGGCGGGTTCGGCTGGGTGTGGACAGCTGCCGATGAGGGCACCGCACGACGCGCATCGCGAGCTCTGACGGCCTGAGCCTCCAGGAGCTGCGCAGCCTCGTACTGATCCCGGTGCAGGGCGATGGCGTCGGTCGGGCCGAGCGGGGTGTCCACGTGCACGTTGGCCAGGCCGAGACGCCGCTGCAACGGTCCTTGCTCCAGCCGTACTGACTGGGTCTTGTGGTGCAGGACGATCGACGTACGGCGGCTCACCCAACCGCGCGTGGTCACCAGCACCTGGTCGTCGAAGCCGTACGCGAGGTAGCGCCAGCCGATCGGCCGCAGCCGCTTGGCGCGCTCTGGTGCCCGGTGCATCTCGATGCGGTACAGGTCCAGCCCCGGCAGGATGCGTGCGAGGACGCCGGCCACCTCACCGCGGTCACCCACCGGTAGGAGCTGCGCGCCCTCGCGGTCGTCCTCACCCTCGGCCGGATTGCCCGCCACACCGGCGATGTCCAGCTCCACGCGAGCCCACCCGAGCAGACGCCAGATGATCGGCTCGGTGATGAGCAGACCCTGGACCCGACCCGGCGGCACCGTCTGCCGCTGGACGTCGAAGAGACCGCGCTTGGTGCGCAGCCCATGATCGGTCTCCGACAGGGTGAAGCCATGGTTGCCGACGACCTGCTTCCAGATCGGCTGCACGACACCGAGCAGCAGCGGCAGGCCGGCGAACAGACCGATGTGGAAATCCAGCACGGTCGTGGCCACGATCAGCCAGATCAGACCGCCGGCGCTACCGAGGACTGTCGAGGACAGCAGGGTCGCACCGAGCAGGCGGTTCGTCGGGACCACCAGGATCGGCTCCGGCGCGGGCTGCTGCGCGGTGTTCTCGACGGCCTGCTCACCCTTGGCCCGCACCAGCAGGATGGTGCGCAGCTGGACGGCTTCGTCGTACCGGAAGTAGCTCAGCTTGCCGTCGCTCTTGCCGCCGCCGGCCACGTCCATCCGCAGCTCGGCCATCCCGAACAGGCGGGCGACGAACGGCTGGGCCACGTCGATCGCCTGGATCCGGTCGAACCGGATGATCCGGGTCCGGCGGAACAGGAACCCGCTGTCCACCCGGATCGCGTCCTCGGTCAGCTGCCACTTGGTGAACCACCAGGACAGCGCGCCGAGCGCGATGCCGCCGACCAGCACGGCGAGCAGGCCGATCCCGGCCAGCTCCAGGTTGCTGCGCAGGCTCTCGTTGTTCACCATCGCGATCGCCGCGACGACGAAGTACCCCCAGCCCTTCACGAACGGCGTCAGCGGGTGCAGCCGCGCCCCGGTCTGCTCTGCCGGCGGCTCTTCCGGCCGCTGGATCGGTGGCTGGAAAGGTTGCTGAAGTGGTTGCTGGAGTGGTGGCTGGGCGGGTGGCGGCGGCTGGGTTTGCTGCCCGGCGTCGTACGGCCCGGGCGTCGGCTCCGTCACAGGCCCCACGCCTGGGCCTGGCCGAGGGCGGAGAGGCGGTCACGCAGGCGGCTCGCCTCGTCCGGGTGCAGGCCGGGGATCTTCGCGTCGGTCGCCGGGGTCGCGGTGTGCAGCTCGACCGTCGCGATCCCGAACGCCCGCTCCACCGGCCCGGCCGTCACGTCGACGAACTGCATCCGCCCGTACGGCACCACCACCAGCTCGCGGAACATGATCCCGTGGCTGACCAGCAGCTCGTCCTCGCGCTCGGCGTACTTCCAGGACCGCTGGTTCCGCCCGATCAGCACCCACGACCACCCGAATCCGGCCGCGACCACGATCAGCGCCACTACGCCGTACGCCCAGCCCAGCGTCATGCCGAAGGCGAACAACGCCACCAGGCCGAGCACACCGAACGTGATGCCCACGTTCAGCCGGCGGACCGAGGCCAGCTTCGGCGAAACCGGCGTCCAACTGACATCCGAGGGTGCGAAGAGGTCGTCCACGCCCTAAGCCTGTCACGAAAGTGTGCCGTGAGGGGTGCGGCGCCAGGCTGCACCCCTCACGGCACACTAGGGTCATGAGTACGGAACGAGTGGTGGGTATCGGCGCGGGAGCCGCCGGATTCGACCCTGCGTATGAGCGGGGCGGGACCGGGAGCGGCTCGGAGCTGGCGACCACGGACATGGTGCTCAACATCGGCCCGCAGCACCCGGCCACCCACGGTGTGCTTCGGCTCCGGCTGACCCTGGACGGCGAGCGGATCGTCGGCTGTGAGCCGATCGTCGGCTACATGCACCGCGGTGCGGAGAAGCTGTTCGAGGTCCGCGACTACCGCCAGATCATCGTGCTGGCGAACCGGCACGACTGGCTGTCCGCGTTCAGCAACGAGCTCGGCGTGGTCCTCGCGGTCGAGCGGATGATGGGCCTGGAGGTCCCGGTCCGCGCGATCTGGCTGCGTACCCTGCTGGCCGAGCTGAACCGGGTGCTGAACCACCTGATGTTCCTCGGCTCCTACCCGCTCGAGCTCGGCGCGATCACGCCGGTGTTCTACGCGTTCCGTGAGCGCGAGACCCTGCAGGCGGTGATGGAGGAGCTGTCCGGCGGCCGGATGCACTACATGTTCAACCGGGTCGGCGGCCTCAAGGAGGACCTGCCGTACGGCTGGCTCGGCCGCGCCTCGGCCGCTTCGGCCGCGGTCCGCAAGCGGCTGCCGGATATCGAAGACATTGTCCTGGGCAACGAGATCTTCCGGGCCCGCACCGTCGGCGTCGGCAGGCTGTCCCCCGAACTCGTCGCGCAGTACGGCGTCTCCGGCCCGATCGCGCGCGCCTCCGGGGTGGACGCCGACCTCCGCCGCGACGAGCCCTACCTCGGGTACGACGAGTTGCTGCGCGACGGCGTACTCCGGGTCGTCACCCGCTCCGACGGCGACTGCTTCGCCCGGTTCTGGGTGCTGCTCGAGCAGGTGAAGGTGTCGCTCGACCTGATCGACGCCTGCATCGACAAGCTGTCGTCGCTGCCCGCCGGACCGGTGAACGTGCGGCTGCCGAAGATCCTCAAGGTCCCGGAGGGCCACACCTACGCCTGGACCGAGAACCCACTCGGGATCAACGGCTACTACCTGGTCTCCCGCGGCGACAAGACACCCTGGCGGCTCAAACTGCGCTCGGCGAGCTTCAACAACATCTCCGCCCTGCCCGCCCTGCTCCCCGGCACCGTCATCCCCGACATGATCGCCATCCTCGGCAGCATGTTCTTCGTCGTCGGCGACATCGACAAGTAGCCCGCTTTTCGGAACATAACTTGCACTGGGTGGCAGTGATCTTCCGGAAATCTCAACGCACCGGACAGGACGGACTGCAGGGCTCGGCGGCCAGGGCCGGTTGCGTACGGCGCAGTACCTGAAGAACCTGTACGGCGGCCTGACATGGCCGGCCAGTCACGTCGACCCAGCCGTAGCGCAGCGTCGCCTCGGCGCGGAGCGTGGCGCGGTTGTCCCGGTCGAGATCACGCCATCGCTGCCGCGGAGCGAGGTGGAGACGCCCGTCGAGTTCGACCACCAACTCGAATCCCCGGTAGAAGACGTCGGTGAACTCGTTGTCCACAGCACGTTGCCGCAGACCGGTCGGCAACCCGTGCCGGCGCTCGACGTCGCGCAGGTAGCGGAGCTCGAGGAGGGAATGCGACCCCGCGGCGACGTCGGCCAGGATCGGGCGCAACGACCGGCGATGACGCAGTCGCGGACGACGGGCCAGCGCCGTCAGTATGTCCGCGGGACTGACCCGGCCACTCTGGCAAGCCTCGGCGATCACAGCTGCCGCCTGATCCACTGGCCGCGTGATGCCGACGATGTCCAGTACTGCGTCGGCGGCGGACCGACGTGGCGGCACCACTGGCGCAAGGCGGTCCGCCCAGTACTCGTCGCGGTGGATGATGACGTTCGGCCGAGGCTTGATCCGGCGGCGCTCCGGAATCGTCACGTACACGGGCCGATTACCGTCAGGCTTGAGCAGCCCCAGTTGTTCCGCGGCGGTGTAGTGACTCCAGGCGGCCTCGGGTCCGGCGTGCAGGAGCGCCGCCAACAGGTTGTCGTCGTACCCGATCGGTCCGGTGTGGGTCGCGTAGACGCCGGGGTGAACGGTCTGCCAACGCCTGTTCCTCAGTGACCGCCTGATGTGCGATTCGGTCCAGCCGGCCGCTTGCAGCTGCGCACGCGAAACGATCCGGTTCTGGTCATGAATCAGCGCCTCGATCCCCTTGTCCGCGAGCTGACGCCGCCACCACCAGTCCATCCGAACCAGCGTGACGGATTTCGCCCAGCCTCGCGGACTCCCCTGTGGATAACCTCAGCAGCCGAGGCAGCTCGCCCGCTTTCCGGAACATAATTTGCACCTGGTGGCAGTGATCTTCCGGAAAGCAGCTCAGCTGGTCGCCTGGGCGATCAGGTCGAGCATTGGTTCGCGGATGGCGGGGGAGACGGCGAAGGTGCCGCGGGAGTCGGGGGTGTGGTCCGAGCCGTCCAGGTCGAGGACGAGTACGCCGGCCTCGCGGGCGATCGCCACCCCGGCCATGGTGTCCCACGGCTTGTTGGAGAACATCACCATCGCGTCGAAATGGCCGGCCGCGACCCAGGTCAGCGCGGTGGCCGCCGTACCGATCATGCGGATCCGCTGCACCCGCGGAAAGAGCAGCTGGGTCAGTGCCAGTCGCTCGGCGTTCTGTACGGCCGCGTCCGGGCCGACGGCATAGTCACCCACGGCAACCAATGCGTCGCTCAGCCGGGTGCACTCGCTGCCCTGGATCGGCAGCCCGTTGCAGGTCGCGCCGAGTCCTTCGGCGGCGGCGTACCTGGTCCCGAGCATCGGGTGGTCGATGACGCCCGCGACCGTCCGGCCCTCGTGGATCAGGCCGAGCGAGATGCCCCACAACGGCGCTCCGTGGACGAAGTTGACCGTCCCGTCGATCGGGTCGAGCACCCACCTGGTCCCGCCGGTCGCGCCGCCCTCCTCCTCGCCGAGTACGCCGATCTGCGGTGTCTCCCGCTCCAGGAACGCCCGGACCGCACGCTCCACCGCGAAGTCCACCTCGGAAGCCATGTCCCGGTCGCCCTTGGACGTCAGCTTCCCCGGCGCCCGGGTGTCGGTCACCTTCCGGCCCTGGTCGACAGCGGCCTCGGCGACCTTCAGCAATTCGGCAGTATCGAGAGCACTCACGCCCTCGAACCTACCTTGAGCGGTCGCGCCGCCCTTGCACAACGGTGCCCGCTCAAGTCATCGGCGGTACGACGGAACTCGCACACCGCGGGCATCGGGCCAGGTACGAGTCCTGACGCGTGCGCCTTCCGGGACGTGGTGGCAGCAACCTGCCGAGGGGCCTGGTCAGGAAGCGGCGAGGCCGCGGAGCTTGAGGTCGACGACGGTCGGGGCGTCGGCCTGGGAGTGTTTGTCGCCGGCGGCAACGACCGTGGCGACCTCCTGGTCGATCTTGTCCAGCCGCTCGTCGATCTTGTCCAGCCGGCGCTGCATCAGGTCGACGAACTCGGCGTTCTCGACCACGCGGGCACTGGTGATCCGGGAGTACTCCTGGGCCACCTGGGCCCGTTCCTCGGAATGGGCGAGGCGTTCGACCAGCAGCTGGTGGCGAACCAGGAGCGAGGCACCGACGGCGACCAGGACGGCGACGACGGCCGCCGCGCGCAGGATCCACTCGTTCTGCGAGAACAGGGCAACGGAGACACCCAGGCAGACGACGACCAGCAGAGAATTGGCGACGGCGAGAACTGTGGCCCTGGTTCGACGGCGGTTACCCCTTGAGCCCATGGACCGACATGTTAGGGGGTTTCGTCCGGGTCCTCGGGAATACGACACGCACGTTCGAGCAACAATCCGGCCGTGACGACCAGCACAGAGACCACCGCCGCGGCACCGGCCATGATCACACGGTTGCGGGGCCCCGAGGAGCTCACCGCTTCCAGGAAGGATAACGCGAACCCTGCGTAAACACCGGTGCACAACGCGCCGACGAACGCGCTGGCCTTCCCGATCAGCAGCAGGAACACCGCACGCGACGGCTCGACCCGTTCCCGCCGTACCTGGATCCGCTGGTGGGTGTTGCGGGCCGCGGCGAACAGCAGCGCGGCCAGGAACGCCCAGGCGACCAGCGTCAGCCAGGACACCGCCGGCGCGACCCCGCCGCCGGACTCGATCGCCGTGACCATGGTCAGGCCGATCGCCGCCCCGAGGACGGCGATCGCGACGAGCAGCCAGCGTGAGGTCGGCCGGACCGAGCCTGGGCGCGGCGGCTCCTTACCTGGTGCCCGGCCGGGCTCGGGACCTCCTGACACCACTACTGCAGCTCGATGTCGAGCTTGGTCACGCCGCCCGAGCCGACCTTGGCCAGCAGCTCGGCCACCGGGCCCCGCCCGGGCAGCACCGCGTCCGGCTCGATGTCGAGCCAGGGCGCCAGCACGAACGCACGCTCGTGCGCCCGCGGGTGCGGGACGGTCAGCTCGTCGGACTCGATCGTCTTCTGGCCGTAGGTGATCAGGTCTACGTCCAGCGTCCGCGGCGCGCCCGGCACGCTGCGCTCCCGGCCGAACGCCTGCTCGATCGCGTGCGCCCGGTCCAGCAGCATGTCCACCGGCAGCGTGGTGTCGGCGAGCAGCACGATGTTCAGGTACGGACCGGACTCCTCCGGCCCGCCCACCGGCTGGGTCTCGTAGACCGGCGAGACCTCGACCACGACGACGTCCGGGGTGTCCCGCAGCGCGTCGACCGCGCCCTGCAGGTTCGCCTCACGATCGCCGAGATTGCTGCCGAGTGACAGGATCACCTGGCGGATCGGCTTGAGGCCACCGCTCAGGGTGTCCGCGTCGATGACGTGGGGACTAGGGGTCTCAGTCACGAGGATTCTCCGGCTCTGCGCTGCACGGTCAGGACAACGTCGTCGAACGGCACCTTGATCGGCGCCGAGGGTTTGTGGATGGTCACCGCGGTCCCTGTCACCCGCCGGTCGGCGAGGCACAGGTCGGCGATGCGCTGGGCGAGGGTCTCGATCAGGTCCACCGGGTCGTTCTCGATCGCCTGGTGCACCTGCTCGGCCACCACCCCGTAGTTCACGGTGTCGGCCAGGTTGTCGGAGGCCGCCGCGGGCCGGGTGTCCAGCTCCAGCCGGACGTCCACGACGAACTCCTGTCCGTCGGCCCGCTCGTGCTCGAAGACTCCGTGCCGGCCGAACGCCCGGATGCCACGGATCTCGATCACATCCGGAGACGAAACGCCGTGCTGGATGGTGACCTCGCTCCGCTCGCTCACGGCGCCTCCTCCTGTTGGCCCCCAGACGACAGTACCGGGGAGGCATGGTGGATCCACAACCGCCAGCCGGTCGAAGTTTTCCGGAAGACGTTCGTGGCCAGCGCCTTGCCACCGGCGAATCCCTCCTCGGGAGCACCCTCCCCCGACGACAGGACATTCTCCGTACACGTGACGTAGGCCACGTCTTCATCCACGCGTACCTGGACGTCGGTCAGGAAGAACTGGATGTACGGCGTGTTCGCGAAGATCATCGCCCACGCGCGCATCATCTCCGCGTAGCCGTAGATCGCCGCGTTCCCGGGATGGATGCAGACCGGGTCCGGCTCCGGCAGCCACACGGCCGCCATCAGGTCCAGGTCGCCGGCCTCGAACGCGTTGTAGAACGCGGTGTTGGCGGTCAGTACGACGTTCTCCGCCGAGGCACCGCGCGCACCCTCACCGTTGGTGCCCTGCCGCGGACCGCCGCCGGATCCGTCCGTCATACCGTTCCCCATCTCTTCGCCACCCGGACCGCGTCCGCGCTGGGCGCCACCGCGTGGGCCCGGACACACCAGGCTCCCGCTGCGGCGGCCAGGGCGGAAACAGCCGCGCTCGCGTCGTCTCGTCGTACGGCCGGTCTGGGTTCGCCGGTCCGCTCGTCGGCGAGCAGCCTACCGAGGAACGCCTTCCGGGACGCACCGATCAGCAACGGCCGGCCCAGTACGGCGAATTCCCGCAGCCGGCGCAGGATCTCCCAGTTGTGGTCGGCGTTCTTGGCGAAACCGAGTCCGGGATCGAGGGCGACCCGGTCCAGCTCGACGCCGGCCGCTCGCATCGCCTCGAGTCGCTGGCCGAGCTCCGCGATCACTTCGGCGACCACGTCGTCGTACTCCGCCTTGTTCTGCATGTCGATCGAGTGGCCACGCCAGTGCGTGCAGACATACGGCGTACGGCGCTCGGCCACCAGCGCGAGCATGTCGGGATCGGCCTGGCCGCCGGACACGTCGTTGATCATCACCGCCCCGGCCTCGAGAGCGAGCTCCGCGACGCCCGCCCGCATGGTGTCGACCGAGATCAGCGCACCGTCGGCCGCCAGCGCCTCGATCACCGGAAGCACCCGGCGGAGCTCCTCCTCCGGCGCCGGCCGCTCGGCCCCGGGCCGGGTCGACTCCCCGCCGACATCCAGCAGGTCGGCGCCTTCGGCCAGCAGCTCCCGCCCGTGCTTGATCGCCGCCGCCGGCTCGAACCACTCACCGCCGTCCGAGAACGAATCCGGTGTCACGTTGACCACACCCATCACCAGGCACCGGTCCAGCACCGGCAACCCGTCAACGAAACCCCAAGCCTCAGTTCCCACCCACACACCGTAGTAGCCCTCACCCCCATTTGGCTGGCTGGCCATCGATCTCAGGGGTTTACCACCGTGATCCCGGGTGCCAAACCCCCAACCTCGGTGGTGAGCCAGCCAAATGTGGCCGGGTCAGTTGCTGAGGACCAACCTGGACCTGGTGGATTTGAGGACTTCGGCGATGGGCTGGGCGTAGGACTCGTTGGTCTGGCCGTACTTCTCCAGGCATTGGCCGTTGATCAGGGCCGCCCCGCTGGTGATGCCCTGGGCGTAGTTGCCGGTCATGTTCGCCCCACCGGAATCGCCGCCCTCGGCACACGCGGTGTGCTGGAACAACCCCCGGACGACCTTGTTGTTCCCGTAGTTCACGGTCACGTTGCGCGCGACGATCTTCCCGCAGGTCCAGCCGGTGCTCTTCCCCGACTTGCACACCGTGGATCCGACGGTGGCGTTCGCGATCCCCTTCACCGCGACGTTCCCGGCGCCCCAGCCCTCGACGTACCCCTGCTGGTCCCAGCCCTCGATCACGCCGACCGTGCCGAAGTCGTTGCCCGGGAAGCTCGACGTCCGGGTGTTGCCGAGGACGTACCCGTTCCGGGAGAACGACGGCTTGCCGGCCGTGCAGTGCCCGGCGGTCAGGAAGATCCGGGTGCCCTTGGTGGTCCGGGCGTTAAACCCGAGCGAGCAGACGTACCCGGTGTTCTTGTCCACCTGGACCCCGCCGCGCAGGCCGAAGTCGTCCGCGGTGGTCGTCACCCGGCCGGACACGGTCCGGATCGTCACCCGGTCGCCGTTCGCCTCGGCCCGCTGAAGGAACCGCTCGGTGATCAGGTCGCGCGCCCCCTTCGGCACGGTGACGACCACGGTGCCCGAGATGGGGTCGACGTACCAGGACCGGACCTTACCCGCACTCGAGCCGGTGGCCAGCCGGTCCAGCTCGGCGTGTACGGCGTTCAGCTGGTCGGCGGTGAAGCGGACGAGCTTCGGGATCGCGCCGGCGTCGCGGACCAGCTGGGCGGTGGCCAGGTCGGACACCGCGACCACCAGCTCACCGGCGTCGTCGTAGTAGCTCCCGACGGCCTTCGGCCCGAGCTGCGACTCCAGCGTGTCCGCCGCCAGCGGCGAGTTGGCTGTCACCTGGTCGACCGGGCCCGCCTCGGCGGTCTGCCGATCGCCGCGGGAATCCGCGCTGGCCCAGCTCGCCGCAACCAATCCGGCGGCCGTCAGTACGACGGCTCCGGCAAGTGCGGCGCCGACCCGGTAACGCGCTGACATCCTGTCCTCCTCACGCCGATGCACGGTCCCCGTCGACAGAGCATCGCTACGGAAAGTAAATGCTCAGCGACAGAATGTCCACACACACCAGCTCTCAAACCCCAACGAATCAACGGCCGCCGGGGCTATGGATGAGTGAGACAGAAGGAGCCGGGCCAAGCTGGCTCTGCCCGGCTATTTGCCGTAGTGGTACCGCGCCTGCAGGATCACCAGATCATCGCCGTCGACCAGGTATACCAGGCGATGCTCCGCGTCGATCCGGCGCGACCAAGCGCCTTGCAGCATATGTTTGAGCGGCTCGGGCTTACCGATACCCGACTGTGGGTCGCGAAGTGCGTCCTCGATCAATCGGTTGATCCGCTTCACTTGCTGTCGGTCCACTTGCTGCCAGTAGGTGTAGTCCTCCCAGCCGTTCGGCGTGAAGACGAGCCTCACGTCAGCTCATGCTCCTCACGTTCACCCCGTTGGGCTTGCAGCAGGCTCTCGAGTAGGCGCCGTGCATTCGCGGGCACGCGCAGCAGGTGCGCGGTCTCTTCGAGAGCACGGTAGTCGTCGAGCGAAAGCAGCACGGCCCCGCCAGCCTTCGACGTGATCTCAACCGGCGTGTGATCCTCGTTGACTTGCTCGATCAACGGGAAGAGGTCCTTGCGCGCCGCCGAAGCCGTGATGGCCATCGGGCACCCCCTCATCATCTAGTGGTACAGAAAATGGTACCACTCAGCCGACGATCAGGCTCATCGCCTCGGCGCGGGTGACCGGATCGCGGAGCTGGCCGCGGACGGCGGAGGTGATGGTCTTGGCGCCGGGTTTGCGGACGCCGCGCATGGTCATGCAGAGGTGCTCGCACTCGATCACCACGATCACGCCGCGCGGCTCGAGCAGCTCGAGCAGCGAGTCGGCGATCTGGGTGGTCAGGCGTTCCTGCACCTGCGGGCGTTTGGAGTACACGTCCACCAGCCGGGCGAGCTTGGAGAGGCCGGTGATGCGGCCCTCCCGGCTCGGGACGTACCCGACGTGCGCGACCCCGGTGAACGGCACCAGGTGATGCTCACACAGGCTCCACACCTCGATGTCCTTCACCAGGATCATCTCGTCGTGGCCGATGTCGAACGTGGTGGTGAGCACGTCCTCGGCCCGCTGGCCCAGTCCGCCGGTCATCTCGGCGTACGAGCGTGCCACCCGGGCCGGAGTGTCCTTGAGCCCTTCGCGGTCGGGATCCTCCCCGATCGCGATCAGCAGCTCCCGGACCGCCCGCTCCGCCCGTGCGTGATCGAACTTCGGCGATGTCATCCGGCCACTCTAGGTCGTGTCTGGCAATTCAGCGCCGTGCCGAGTGACGCGCAGTAGGCGGGGAATTGCCAGACACGGCCTACGTCCCGTGAACGCCGCCCAGAGCTGGCCCGCCCACAAAGGCGAACGCCGCCGCCCTGGTGGGGCGACGGCGTTCGTCGAGTTCATTCCTTCGCTGACGGCGGGGTCGGGCCGCTGCCGTAGCTCGGCGGCTTGACCGCCTCGTCCGGGCCGACCGCTCCGCCCGGCAGTACGTCGGAGAGCGAGCCGTTCTGCTCGCCACGCGACGGCACCGGCATCACCGGCGGCTGGTCCGACGGCACCCGGGTGGCCGAACCGGTCCAGGCCGGCCGCCGATCGCGCTTCTGCACCGGCGCGAAGACCCGGGCGATCTCGTGCTTGTCCAGCGTCTCCTTCTCCAGCAGTTCCTCGACCAGGTGGTCCAGCACCGCCCGGTTCTCGACCAGGATGTCGAACGCCTCCTGGTGCGCGTTCAGGATCAGCTTGCCGACCTCCTCGTCGACCGCGGCCGCGATCTCCTCGGAGTAGTTGCGCTGGCTGCCCAGGTCGCGGCCCAGGAACGGCTCGCCGCTGTCCTGGCCGAACTTGATCGCGCCGAGCCGCTCGGTCATGCCGTACTGCGTGACCATCGCGCGGGCGAGCGCGGTCGCCTTCTCGATGTCGTTGCTGGCGCCGGTGGTCGGGTCGTGGAAGACCATCTCCTCGGCCGCCCGGCCGCCGAGCATGTAAGCGAGCTTGTCCAGCATCTCGGACCGGGTGGTCGAGTACTTGTCCTCGTCCGGCATCACCATCGTGTAGCCGAGGGCCCGGCCACGCGGCAGGATCGTCACCTTCTGGACCGGGTCGGAGTGCGGCAGCGCGGCGGCGACCAGGGCGTGACCGCCCTCGTGGTACGCCGTCAGCACCTTCTCCTTGTCCGACATCAACCGGCTACGGCGCTGCGGACCGGCGATGACCCGGTCGATCGCCTCGTCCAGGCCCCGGTTGTCGATCACCTGCTGGTTGTTCCGGGCGGTGAGCAGGGCGGCCTCGTTCAGCACGTTGGCCAGGTCCGCACCGGTGAAGCCGGGGGTACGGCGGGCGACCGCGGTCAGGTCGACGTCCGGGGCCATCGGCTTGCCGCGCGCGTGCACCTTCAGGATCTGCTCGCGCCCGGGCAGGTCCGGCGCGTCGACGGCGATCTGCCGGTCGAACCGGCCGGGCCGCAGCAGCGCCGGGTCGAGGACGTCGGGCCGGTTGGTGGCCGCGATCAGGATCACACCGCCGCGGACGTCGAAGCCGTCCATCTCGACCAGCAGCTGGTTCAGC
Organism: Kribbella sp. NPDC023972; assembly: GCF_040639075.1. Classification (NCBI taxonomy): domain Bacteria; kingdom Bacillati; phylum Actinomycetota; class Actinomycetes; order Propionibacteriales; family Kribbellaceae; genus Kribbella; species Kribbella sp. NPDC023972. The sequence goes on from NZ_JBEZZH010000007.1 coordinate 15,782, forward strand.
GTCTGCTCGCGCTCGTCGTGGCCGCCGCCGAGGCCGGCGCCACGGTGCCGGCCGACGGCGTCGATCTCGTCGATGAACACGATCGCCGGGGCGTTGGTCTTGGCCTGCTCGAACAGGTCGCGGACCCGGGAGGCGCCGACACCGACGAACATCTCGACGAAGTCCGAGCCGGAGATCGAGTAGAACGGCACGCCGGCCTCACCGGCGACCGCGCGGGCCAGCAGAGTCTTACCGGTACCGGGCTGGCCGTAGAGCAGCACACCCTTCGGGATCTTCGCCCCGACCGCCTGGAACTTGCCCGGCTCCTGCAGGAACTCCTTGATCTCGCCGAGCTCCTCGATCGCCTCGTCACAGCCGGCCACGTCCGCGAAGGTCGTCTTCGGGGTGTCCTTGGTGATCAGCTTGGCCTTCGACTTGGCGAAGCTCATCACCCGCGAGCCGCCGCCCTGCATCGAGTTCATCAAGAAGATGAAGACCACCGCGATGAGCAGGAACGGGATCAGCGTCGAGAACACCTGGCCGATGAAGCTCGGCTTCGGGTTCTCCACGTCGTACCGGTCGATCTTCTTGTCGTCGTAGAGCTTCTGCACCGACTGGCCCAGCGCGTTGGCCTGGCCGTCGACCCAGTGCGCGCGGACCTTGGTGCCGTCGGTCTTCTCGACCCGGATCTCCTGGTCGGGGTCGATCAGCGTCACCGACTTGATCGTCTTGTCCGACGAGGTGGTGGCCTGCTGGATCAGCTGCACGACCTGGCCGGTGGGCTCGGTCTTGTACCCGGTCGAGCCGGTCAGGAGCTGCCCGATCACCAGGACGCCCAGGAAGGCGACGACGATCCAGAACAGGGGTCCGCGGAAGATGCGCTTCACGTCCATGATCGAGGCAAACGCCCCGTCCCTCCTAGCTCGGCAGGCCCGGGTATGCGGGCTTGAGACGGTAACACCAGTCCAAGTGTCTCGTGCCGGGCAAGCCTGCCCACCACGAGGGTCACCCGAAGGACGGTAGAGCCAGTTGTACAGGCTGTCACCAAGTCTGCCCTGGGCACGGCGTCGCAGGCACCCCTCCGGCCGCAACTGGCCCGCCGGGCGGCGCCGGACTGCCCGGATCCGGGCAGCTGGAGCTTCAGGAGTACACGTGCGGTGCGAGGGTGGCGACGCAGCGCAGGTTGCGGTACTTCTCCGCGTAGTCGAGCCCGTACCCGACGACGAACTCGTCCGGCAGTTCCAGGCCGACGTACTTCACCGGCACCGCCATCTTGGCCGCGTCCGGCTTCACGAACGCGGTGCACAGCTCCAGCGAGGCGGGTTTGCGCGACTCCAGGTTGCTGACCAGCCAGCTCAGCGTCAGCCCGGTGTCGATGATGTCCTCGACGATCAGCACGTGCCGGTTGGTGATGTCGGTGTCCAGGTCCTTCTGGATCCGGACCACACCGGACGACTTGGTCCCCGATCCGTACGACGAGATGGCCATCCAGTCCATCTCCACGTGCCGGCTGAACGACCGGGCCAGGTCCGCCATCACCATCACCGCGCCGCGCAGGACGCCGACGATGAGGAGGTCCTTGCCTTCGTAGTCCTGCTCGATCCGCCCCGCCAGCTCCCGCAGCTTCGCCAGGATCTGGTCCTCGGTGTAATGGATCTTGCTCAGGTCCTTCTCGATGTCCGACGCATCCACGCGGATCAGCCTGTCACATCCGCACCGAGGACGATGAATCCACCCCGCCGGGCCGCCCGGACCCCCTGGGGAAGGTCGATCCATCGCTGCCCGCGCCAGCCGGTGACCAGTGCGTCGACCGCCGCGATGTGCCCGGCGGTGAGGTCCGTGGACCGGCACCCGGCCTCCAGCGCTGCCTGCCGCAACACCCTGGTCCGTACGGCGTCCGGCTCGCTCGCGAGGGTGGTGATGTCGCAGTGCACCTCACTGTCAGTACGACGTAGTGCGGTCTCCGCGACGTCCGCCGCCAGCATGTCGAGCGCATCCGCGTCAGCCCGGAGCAGTCCCGCCGTACGGGCCAGCGCCTCGACCACACCGGGGCCGAGCGCCTCCTCCAGCACTGGGAGCACCTCGTGACGCACCCGGACCCGAGCGAACTGAGGATCGTCGTTGTGCGGGTCGTGCCACGGCCGCAGCCCCGACGCAACACAGGCAGCGGCCGTTGTGGCCCGCGGGAGCTCGAGGAACGGCCTACGCAGCAGTCCGGCGATGGACGCCATCCCAGCGAGCGAGCGGGCACCTGAGCCCCGGGCAAGCCCGAGCAATACAGTCTCGGCCTGGTCGTCACGAGTGTGAGCCAGCAGTACGACGTCCGCCCCGAACTCGTCGGCCGCGTCGCGCAGAGCGTCGTACCGGGCCGTGCGGGCAGCTCCCTCGGGCCCACCCGCTCTGCCGACCTCCACCGCTCGTACTTGGACCGGATCCAAGCCCAGCGAACGGCACTGCTCGGCAGCGATTCCCGCAATGTGGGCGGAGTCGGCCTGCAGTCCGTGATCGACGATGACGGCGCCGGCGCGCAGCTTGAGCTTCGGCGCCTCGAACGCGGTCGCGGCCGCCAGGGCCAGCGAGTCCGTGCCGCCGGAACAAGCCACCAGAACGGTCGTGCCGCTGGGCAGCTCGGACAGCATGACCCGCACCGCCTCGCGCGTACGGGCGACGGCGGGATGCAGCTTCCCCCGCCTGTGCTCGACCAGCTCCTCGGCCGCCGACCTGCTCGGCGAATCAGCCATGGAGTCGGGTGACCCAGGCATCGGGGTTCGCGATCTCGTGCTTGGTGGGCAGGGTGTTCGGCCCCGTCCACACTCGGTTGAAGCCGTCCATGCCGACCTGCTCGACCACCCGGCGGACGAACGCGGCACCGTCCTTGTACTGCCGGAGCTTGGCGTCCAGGCCGAGCAGCCGCTTCAGCAGCTGGTCCAGCGGGTTGCCACCCTGCCGGCGCGAGGTGAACTTGGCCCGGATCGTGTCCACGGTCGGGATCACCGACGGCCCGACCCCGTCCATCACGAAGTCGGCGTGCCCCTCCAGCAGCGACATGACCGCGGTCAGCCGGTCCAGCACGGCCCGCTGCTCGGGCGACTGCATCAGGTCGACCAGACTCAGCTCGGCCTCACCCCGCACCGACCGCCCCAGCCGCTGCACCGCCTCCCGGAACATCGCCGCGTACGCCGACGGGTCCAGCTCGGCCTGGTCGAGGAACAGCGCGATCTCCGACCGCAGGTGGTCCCGCAACCACGGCACCGCGGTGAACTGCACCCGGTGCGTCTCCTCGTGCAGGCACACCCACAGCCTGAAGTCCCGCGGTACGACGCCCAGCTCGGACTCCACGTGCATCACATTGGGCGCGACCAGCAGCAACCGGCCGGTGAGCCCGGGCCGGTCCGGATCCGGCACGGACGGGTAGAACGGGTCGAACTGACCCAGCACCCGGGAGGACAGGAACGCGAGCAGCGCACCCGCCTCGATCGCGGTCACCCGCGAGCCGACCGCGGACGACAGCGGACCGGCGCGCTCCGCCTTCTCGCGCAGCCTGTCCGCCAGCGGCTGCAGGACGGTGCGGAACCCGTCCGCGTTCGCCTGCACCCAGCCGGGCCGGTCCACGATCACCACGGGCGCGGTGGCCGACGTGGCCTGCAGCCCGGTGAACTCCCGCACGTGGTGCTCGGAGTCGGCCGCGAACTGGCGCAGCTCGGAGACCACCTGATCCGCCTCAGCGCGGCTGACCGCCGGACCGGGCCGGAGCAGCTTGCGCGCCACTCCCGTAGCCAGCTGCCAGTCGACCATCTCCGCCGCTGTCGGGCCTTCCGCCGTGCTCATCCACGTCCTCGCTTCGCTCCGGCGGATGAGACACAAGGCGCGCTGTGCCTTCTGATGAACTCGCTCCGCTCGTTCATATGTCGACCCTAGTCGCATGTCCCAACATGCGCTTGTCGTTCAGACCGCGCAGCCGCAATTGGCCAGTGCTGCGGAGGCTCTGTCGAGGGCTGCCCGGGCGGCCAGCGTCTTGGGCACCGGCACACTGTCGGACGCGACGGCGAACACCAGGAGCGTGCCAGTGCGGTCCCGAACCAGCCCGGCCAAGCTGTGGACTCCGGTGAGCGTACCGGTCTTCGCACGGACCAGTCCGGTGCCAGATCCGGCTCCCGGCCCGGCAAAACGATCCTCGAGGCTGCCGGAGAAGCCGGCGACCGGCAGCCCCGTCAGCAAGTGCCGAAGCTCTGCGTGGTCGTCGGCCGCGGCCACCCGGACCGCACCGGCCAGTAGATCCAGCGGGACGCGGTTCGTCCGGGACAGCCCGCTGCCGTCCTCGATCGTGGCCTTGCTGACGTCGAGACCGAGCTTGCTGAGCGTCGCCTTCACTCCCTTCACCCCACCGACGTAGGAGCCGCCGTTCTTGGTGGCCAGCCCGACGTGCCGTAGCAGGACCTCAGCACCGTCGTTGTCACTGTGCAGGTTCACGTACTCGACGATCTCGCCGACACTGGGCGACGCCACCTGGGCAAGCGCCTTGCCCGCAGCGGGTGCCACAGCAGGCTTGACCGTGCCAGTCACCTTGATCCCGACGGCCTTGAGTTGCGTCGCGAACGCGCTGGCCGCCGCCTGAGCCGGGGATGGGGCCCGCTTGGCCATACTTGGAGCCAGCCGGCCTTCGTTCACCCAGAGCGCGGACGTGGGCGCCGCGATGCCTTCGGCGACGTAATTCGGCTCCCAGTTCGCGTTCGCCGCCGGTCCGGTGAACAGCGACGCGTCGTACCCGAGGGCGATGCTCGCGATGCCCTGAGCCTTGAGAGCCTTCGCAGTACTGGCGGCCAGCGCTTGGAGGGACGCCCGCGTCGGGTAGTCGGTGGGATCGGTCTGGCTCTTGATCGTGAGCAGAGGGTCGCCACCGCCGACCAGAATGATCGAGCCCTTCGCGGCGCTGACCACCTTGGTAATGAACGTGTGCTCCGCCCCGAGGGTCTCCAGTGCCGACACCGTCGTCAGCAGCTTCAGCGTGGAGGCAGGAACGTAGGGTGTCGCGGCCCCGACCGAGAAGACCGGCTTGTCGCGCGAGGCGTCGTACACATAGACGCCGCGGTGCTTGCCGAGGGCCGGATCCTTGAGGATCGCCGCCAGCGCCTTCTGTACGCCGGCCGCCGTCGGCGCGACGCCCTCCACCTTCGCCGGGGCCAGCACCGCCGGTGCCTGCACCTGTGCGGTCTGACGAGATCCGGGTACGGCGTTCGCTCCGCTCGCCAGGCCAACGCACAGCGCTGAGGCGAGCAGCGTGACGAACACCGCACGAGGAGGACGGGCCACCGGGCTGCTCCTGTCAATTGGTCGGTCGGAACCGTGACAGTATCTGCCGTATGGAGTTCGACGTCTTCATCGAGATCCCCAAGGGCACCCGCAACAAGTACGAGCTGGACCACAAGACCGGTCGGCTCCGGCTGGACCGGACCCTGTTCACGGCCACCCAGTACCCGGCCGACTACGGGTTCATCGAGGAGACCCTCGGCCAGGACGGCGACCCGCTGGACGCGCTGGTCCTGCTGCCCGAGCCGACCTTCCCCGGCTGCTTGATCCGGGCCCGCGCGATCGGCATGTTCCGGATGACCGACGAGAAGGGCCCGGACGACAAGGTCCTGTGTGTCCCCGCCGGTGACCCGCGCCAGGAGCACCTGCGCGACATCCACCACGTGCCCGAGTTCGACCGGCTGGAGATCCAGCACTTCTTCGAGGTCTACAAGGACCTCGAGCCGGGCAAGTCGGTCGAAGGCGCCACCTGGGTCGGCCGCGCCGACGCGGAGATCGAGATCAGCGCCTCCTTCGACCGGCTCACGACCAACCACCACTGACCCGGCGGTCCGGCCCCTACCGGCCGACCAGCGAGTACGACGTCGGGCCGGCCGGCCGGAACCACGACATCGCCGTGCTGTGCAGCCGTTTCACCGTTGTCGCCTTCACGGACGGCCGAAGAAGTCTGGTGGCTCCCAGTAGTACACGCTGTCGGTCTGCACCGGCTTGCCGGTGCGCGGAGCGTGGACCATCCGGCCGTCGCCTATGTACATCCCGACGTGGTGGATCGTGCCCGGGTCGTCGGGGTCGGTCGACCAGAAGATCAGGTCACCCGGCCGCAGCTCGTCCTCGTCGATGTGCCGGATCTGCTCGTACTGCGCGACGCTGTAGTGCGGCAGGTACACACCGGCCTTCGCCCAGGCGCCCTGGGTCAGGCCGGAACAGTCCCAGCGCGACGGCCCGGTGCCGCCCCACAGGTACATGTCACCGATCTGGGCCAGCGCGAAGTCGATCGCGGCCCCCGCACCCCTCCGGGACGGGCGGTCGTCGTCCCGGGGCCGGTCGGGCTGCTTCTTCGGCGGCTTCTTGCCAGGCTTCTGCTGCTTCTGCTGCTCCCGCTGCTCGCGCTCCCGCTCGGCCGCTTCCCGGGCTCGCTCAGCCGTTTCCCGGGCCCGCTCGGCGGCTTCCCGGGCGGCGATCCGGCGTTGCAGCTCGGCCGCCTTCTTCGCGGCGAGGGCGGCGGCTCGCTGGCGCGCAAGCTCCTCGAGTCCCCGCTGCCGCTGGGCGGCCACCTTGGTCGACGTGTTCTGCAGTACGGCGAGCTGCGTGATCGCCCGCTTGCGCTGGACGGCCATCGCGGCGACCGCCGACGCCTGCGCGCTCTCCGCGGCTTCGGCCGCCGCCTTGGCCTTGGCCGCCTCGTCGGCCGCCTGCTTCACCTTGGTGACGGCCTGGTCGGCCTGCACCTTGAACAGGTTCGTCATCACCTCGGTCGCGGTGTAGCGCAGGTACGCGCCCTGCATCGCGGCTGACACCGAGCGGGCCGCGCCGGCCGAGTCGAGCAGCTGCTGCGGACCCTCCGCGGTGAACAGCGGCGCGAGCTTCGCCATGTCGCCACCGCCCTGGTACGAGGCCGCGGCGAAGCGGCCGATCTGCTGCCGCTGGGTCGCCAGCGTCCGCTGTGCCTTCGCCGCCCGGGCCGCCGCCTGGGCCGCGTCGGCCTTCGCCTGCTGCAGCCGGTACACGGCCCCGTTGTAGGCCTCGTCGGCGATCCCGGACGCGATGCCGAGCTGCTCGAGGCGCGCGTTCGCGGCGGCCAGCTGGTTCTCGATCGCCTGCACCTGGGCGGCCTGCGCGGTGGCGGCCTGCTTGGCCCGCTCGACCGCGGCTTTGGACGGAATGACCGGCGGCTTCGGCTTGGCCTGCGCCGGGACCGGGATCACGGCCATCGAGCCGGCCAGACAGACCGCGAGCACCCCGGAGAGCAACGCCCTGCCGGTCTTCCCAGTGCCCACGAACCGCCCGCCGGACGTGGCCCTGGTGGGCGTCCGCATCGGGTCGTTCCTTCCGCCGGTCGCGAACCCCTTCCCCAGGGTTCGTGAACTCTTGGTCCTCCTGGACCTCATACGCGACACTAGTTGCCTAGAGCCCCATTGGGAACACTTTTCACACAAGTAACTTTGTTTCACCTGCGTGTCGACTTGACAAACTACAGACTTGTAATTCCACGCGGACGGTCATCACTCAGGTGCCGAGAGCCACGAAGAGTGGCCATGAACAAGAACTGGGGGCCTGCCACAGGTCACAACCTGTGTCAGACCCCCAGAGGGTGTTCAAAGCCTCGGCGGCCGGCCGCCGATGTGGGTCAGCGGAGGATGTAGGAGGCAACCACCGGGAGGTGGTCGGAGGCCGGGGAGACCGGGACGGACGCCTTCACCGGACGCAGTCGGGAGCTGTGCAGCAGGTAGTCGATCCGGGCGGTCGGCTTCTCCGCCGGCGACGTGTACCCGGGCCCGGTCCCGACCGCCGGCCAGGTGTCGCTCAGCAGCGAGGTCAGCGTCTTGATCTCCGGCGTGTCCGGCCGGGCGTTCAGATCACCGACCAAGAGCGTGGGCTTCCTCGAACCGCCCAGCAGCGAGGCCACCTTCTGCGCCTGCTCGAGCCGCTCCTCGGCGTTGTTGTGAGTCAGGTGCGTGTTCGCGAACCGCAGTTCGGCCCCGCGCACCTTGACCGTTGCGACCGCCAGCCCGCGCTGCTCACCGGTCGGGTACCGCGGCAGCAGGGTGTTGGTGAAGTCCTTGATCGGGTAGCGCGACAGGATCGCCGTACCGTACTGCCGGCGCGGCTCGCCCGGGTTCAACGGCGGGAGGTCGAGGTTGGCGGCGTACCCGTAGTGCATCTTCAGCCGTTTGGCGAACCACGCGGGCTGGTCGACCCACTTGCTCCGCTCGCTCCAGTGCCGGTCCACCTCCTGCAGCCCGATCACGTCCGCCCCGGACTTCTCCAGCAGTACGGCGATCCGCTCCAGATCGAGTACGCCGTCGATCCCCGCGCCGTGGTGGATGTTGTAGGTCACCACGGTCAGCGGCCGACCCGCTCGGCCCGTGGTGTCGGCAGCATCGGCAGCCGCCGCAGTAGGTAGGAGCATCAACAATCCCGCAATAGTCCCCAGCACCAATTTGCGCATGCCCTCATCCTCTCGGGAGGTGGGCGACGCCCGCACGAAGAACGAGTGTCGCCCACCTGAACATCAGCGCGTCAGCCGAGCGACCGCGCCCTTGGCTCCGGAGGCCCAGCAACCCGCCTTCACCCCGTGCCCGGCGCACTCGACGCTGTCGAAGCTGCCGTCGTAGAACTGCGTCCAGCTGCGCCCGCCATCGTAGCTGACGTCGCTCCCCGACGGGCCCACCGCGATCACGGTAGCGGGCGTGTTCGGCACGAACGCGGAACCACTCCGGTAGCCCTTCGGCGCCTTGTCGGCCGGAACCAGCTTCCACGTGCGGCCACCGTCGTACGTAACGGACGCCGCCTTCACCGCCTCGGCCGGCTTGAGGAAGTCGCCGCCGACCGCGACCCCGAACAGCGGTCCACGGAACGCCAGGCTGAAGATCCCGGCGGCCTCACCACTGGCCATCGGTGAGTCGGCCACGGTCCACTGCTTGCCTCCGTCAACAGTCCGGAACACCCGCGGCCGCTCGCCACCGCCGGTCGCGAACCACGCCGTACGACCAGGCCCGGCGACCAGGCAGGTGCCGCTGGCCGCGAACGCGAACTCACCCGGGAGCGCGGCCGGCATACCCGCGGTCGGCTGGACCTGCCACGACTTGCCGCCGTCCGAGGTCGCCAGGATCCGGAACTTCCCGTCCACCGGGTCACTCAACGCCAGCCCGCGCTTGTCGTCGAAGAAGTCGAAGCAGTCGTAGAAGGCGTTCGCGTCGGGGTTGCGGAACGTCTCGGTCCAGGACTGACCGCCATCCACCGTCCGGTAGACGCGTGAGTCCCCGCCGTTCCCGATTGACAACACCACCGCACGCTTCGCGTCGAACGCCTCGACATCGCGGAACTGAACGGTTTCGGCACCAGCCGGGCTGACGTTCTGCCAGCTCTTCCCACCGTCGACCGTCCGCAGCACCTGCCCACCCGACCCACCGACCCACGCGACGTCCTTGCTGACCGCGGCCAGCCCGCGGAACTGCGCCGTACTCCCGGTCGGCGTCAGCTCCCACTGGTACGACGGCCGGCCGCTCGCCTGGGCGGGGACGAGCTGAGACATCAACAGCAGACCTCCTGCCGCAATCGCGGCCACACGCAGGATTCTCATGCCGGGCAACCTAGCCCACGAATCACGCCGAAGTCAGCCGGAAAGGCTGAGCGAATCGCCGGTGAAGGTGCCTGCAGCCGGGCGAAAATGCTGCGGGTGTTCGCGATCGTGCTGACCCCGGTCCCCTCGGCATGCTGTTGCGTTCTGCCCGACCGCCGCCTTCGCCTACTATCTCAGCCGCCGTACGACGGTTCAGCGCGCCGGATCGAGGGTCTGACTGCCCAGCACGGCCAGGAGTCGCAGTTTCTCCGCGCTCTCGCTGCCGGGTGTCGCGGTGAAGACCACGAGCGTCTGCTGCTGATCACGGTTGTCGATCAGCTCGCAGTACAGCTCGAGCTTGCCGACGACCGGATGGTTGAATCGCTTGGTCTTGCTGTGCCAGATGCCGACCTCGTGCTCGTCCCAGAGCGCGGCGAACTCGGGGCTCAGCTTCTGCAGGGTGCGCATGAGCGTTGCGGCGTAGGACTTCGGTCCGTCCGCCGTGACCACCGACCGCAACCACGACACGAGCATCCGGCTGTGTGTCGACAGCTCCGGCTCGCAGTAGAGCAGCCGATCGGCCGGATGGGCGAACCAGCGGTAGATCCCGCTCCGTTCGAAGCCGTCGTAGTTGGTCTCCTCCCCGGCGAACGCGACATGCGCGGCGGTCTGCGCCAGCGTCTCGCCACACCGGTTGATCAGCATCGCCGGCGTGTCCTGCAGCCGGTCGAGGATCCGCAGCATCCCCGGGTCGACATGACAGTTCCGCGTCGTCCGCGGCGGCGTACCGTGGCCGGCCAGGACGAAGAGGTGGTCACGTTCCTCGAGCGTGAGCCGCAGCGCCCGCGCGATCGACGTCAGCATGTCCACCGACGGCTGCGGCCCGCGCCCACCCTCCAGCCGGCTGTAGTAGTCGGTCGACATCGAGGCCAGGACGGCGACCTCCTCGCGACGCAGGCCGGGCGTACGACGTCGACGGCCGCGGGGCAGCCCGACGTCCTCCGGTTGCAGGGACTCACGTCGTTTGCGCAGAAAATCGGACAGGTCGCCGTACTCCATGGCTCCAGTCTCCCGGACCGCGCGGCGTTATCCAGGGCTTGCTGATCCGAGGCTGAGCCGAGCCTGGTTACCGCTGTCGAGCTCGCGAAGGCTGGAGCCATGAAAACGACTGGCAACACGATCTTCATGACCGGCGGCACCTCCGGGATCGGCCTCGGCCTGGCCCGCAGGTTCCGCGACCTCGGCAACACCGTGATCATCAGCGGCCGCCGCAAAGACCTGCTGGACCGGATCGCCGCCGAGGACGGCATCGAGGGGATCACCCTCGACGTGGCCGACCCGGACTCGATCACGGCCGCTGTCGAGACCGTCACCACGAACTACCCGCAGGTCAACGTGGTCGTCACGATGGCCGGCATCATGCGCGTCGAGGACCTGCACGACCCGGCTCACCTGGCGGCGAGCGAGGAGATCATCGCGATCAACCTGCTCGGCACGATCCGGACCATCTCCGCGTTCACGCCGTACCTGCTGAAGCAGCCGGACCCCGCGATCCTCACCGTCAGCTCCGGGCTGGCTTTCGTCCCACTGGTGATCACGCCGACGTACAACGCCACCAAGGCGGCGATCCACAGCTACACGCAGAGTTTGCGCCGGCAGCTCGCGGACACGCCGCTCCAGGTGATCGAGGTGGTCCCACCCGCCGTCCGGACCGCGCTGCTGAACCAGGAGAACGACGAGCGGGCGATGCCGCTGGACGACTACCTGACCGAGACGGTCGAGCTGCTCCAGAAGCATCCGGACGCGGACGAGATCCTGGTCGACCGGGTCCGTTTCCTGCGCGACGCGGAGCGGGAGAACCGGTACGACCAGACGATCCAGGCGCTCAACTCACCGTCCTAGTCGGCGAGCGCCTCCTCGATGCGTTCGACCTTGGCGGTGAGCTGGCCGGTGTAGCCGGGGCGGATGTCCGCCTTGAGCACCAGGCTGACCCGGGGTGAGACGGCGGCGACCGTGTCGACGGCCTGCTTGACCACGGCCATCACCTCGTCCCACTCCCCCTCGAGGTTGGTGAACATCGCGTTCGTCTCGTTCGGCAGCCCGGAGGCGCGCACCACGCGAATGGCCTCGGCCACTGCCTGGCTCACGCCTCCGGTCTCGTCACCGCCGGAAGGACTGATGCTGAATGCAACGATCATGTGTCCAGGATGTCAGGCTCCTCGGCGGCCCGGCGCTCGGCCGCCGAGGTGGTCAGCAGCGCCTTCTCCTTGATGAAGAGGATCGCGACCAGGGCGAGGACGGCGATCGGCACCGAGATCAGGAACAGATCGGCGGTCGCGTTCCCGTACGCCTCCTGCACCGCGACCTTGACCTCCTCCGGCAGCGTGTTGATGTCCGGTACGGCGCCACCACCCTGGGAACCGTCCATCCCCAGCGACGCGGCGACCTTGTTCGCGAGGACGGCGCCCAGCGCACTGACGCCGATCGTGCCGCCCATGCTGCGGAAGAAGCTCACCACCGACGTCGCCGCACCGAGCTCCCGCGCCGGTACGTCGTTCTGCGCGGCGAGCACCAGGTTCTGCATCACCAGACCGACGCCGACGCCGAGGACGGCCATGAACACCGACATCCGGAAGGTGCCGGTGTGCGCGTCGATCGTGCCGAGCAGCGCCAGCCCGACCGGAAGCAGCACGCCACCCGCGACCAGGTAGATCTTCCACTTGCCGTACTTCGTGATCAGGCCACCGGCGATCGTGGACGAGACGAGCATGCCGAAGATCATCGGCAGGCTCATCAGGCCGGCCGACGTCGGCGAGTGACCCTGGGCGATCTGGAAGTACTGCGACAGGAACACCGAGCCGCCGAACATGGCCAGCCCGACCAGCATGCTGGCCACCACGGACAAGGTGACGGTGCGGTTGCGGAACAGATCCAGCGGGATGATCGGCTCCGGGTGCCGGGCCTCGACCACCACCGCGATCGCCAGCGCGACCACGGCGATGCCGACCACCACGAAGGTCCAGCCGGACACCCAGTCGAACTTGTTCCCGGCGAATGTCGACCAGACCAGGACGATGCTCACGCCGCTGGTGATGAACAGTGCGCCCCACCAGTCGATCTTGACGTCGCGCCGTACCGTCGGCAGGTGCAACGTCCGCTGCAGCAGGATGATCGCGGCCAGGCTGAACGGGACGCCGACCAGGAAGCAGGCGCGCCACCCGAGCGGCGAGTCGACCAGGAAACCGCCGAGCAGCGGTCCGCCGACGGTCGCCGAGGCGAAGATCGCGCCGAACATGCCGGAGTACCGGCCGAGCTCTCGCGGCGGGATGATCGCCGCCATCACGATCTGCACCAGCGCGGTCAGGCCGCCGGCGCCGATCCCCTGCACGACCCGGCTGGCCAGCAGCAGTTCGACGTTCGGGGTGAGCCCGGCCACAAGTGAGCCGGCCACGAAGAACGCGAGCGACAGCTGGACCAGAAGCTTGTTGTTGTAGAGGTCGGCGAGCTTGCCCCACAACGGCACGGTGGCCGTCATCGCGAGCAGCTCGACGGTGACCACCCAGGTGTAGACGGACTGGCTGGCCTCCAGCTCGGAGATGATCCGCGGCAGCGCGGTGGACACCACCGTGCCGGCCAGTACGGCGACCAGCATGCCCATCATCAGGCCGGAGATGGCCTGGGTGGTCTGCCGCGGCGTCAGGGTGGCGATGTTCTCGGTGACCTCACCCGCGGCGCCGTCGGAGACGTTCTCCGCCGGCGAGGGTGACGAGGTCGTTGTCATGGGTGACCTTTCGTTGGAACGACTCGGAAGCCGGGGTCGATGCCCTCGGCAAGTAGTTGGAAGCCTTCGTCGACGAGCTCGCGGATCGGACGGTCCGGGTCGGCTTTGTGCCGCTCCATCGCGACCCGGCAGGCGGCTCCGGACGCGCTGACGATCAGCGCCGGGCGAACCGAGGTCGCCGGCTCGCCCATCCGCTCCGCCAGCGCCTCAGTGAGCTGGCGCTCGTCCTCGAAACTCGACAGCATCAGCTGGTAGAGCAGGTGCGGCGACGCCATGATCAGCTCGCCGCGACGGGACAGTTCACCTTCGCCCTCGAGATCACGCAGTACGTCGTGAACGATGAACCGCATCGTGGTCAGCGGCGACTCCTCGGCCGGCGCCTCGCGCATCCGGTCCAGCGCACGCTCGATGTGCTCGGGATTCCGCCCGAGGATGGCGTGCTCCTTGTGCGGGAAGTAGTTGAAGAACGTCCGCACCGAGACGTCGGCCGCCTCGGCGATCTCCTCGACGGTGACGTTGTCCGGGCCCTTCTCCAACGCCAGCCGCAACGCGGCCTCGGCCAGCGCCGCCCGCGTCTCGCGCTTCTTCCGCGCCCGCAACCCACCCTCTGCCTGCGTCACCCGACCAGGCTAAAAACAAACTTGCACTCACTGCAAACTATTAATCCTGAAACTTTGCATCCGTGCACGATCCCCCGGACCCCGTCAACTCCTGCGTCGCGGCAGCCACGCCGGCACTGCGCGGCGGTACTCCTCGTACTGTGCGCCGTACCGTCGGAGCAGCGCGGGCTCCTCGTACCACCGGACGAACGACGCCATCACGGCCCACGCGAGTACGCCGTACCCGAGGATCCAAGGGTCGAGGAAGGTGAGGGCCTGGCCGAGGATCGCCGCGACGACGCCGACGTACATGGGGTTGCGGACGAAGCGGTAGTCGCCACCCACCACGAGCTCCGCGGTCGGCGCGACGGGCGCCGGCGTACCGCGTCCTTCCCGGACGAAGCGGACGAAGGCACGCAGTACGACGTACGCCCCGGCGGCGACCAGGACGAGCCCAGGCCAGAACCGAGGCTCCGCCCAACCGCTGATCCACCAGGGCACGACGCCACCCACCACACACGGTGCGGCGAAGAAGAAGGCCGTGCTGCCCAGGACGGCCTTAAGCATCGTCGAGCCTTGCGATCACGCGGTCGGACAGCTCGCAGAAGGTCTCCAGCTCGGCCGGGCTCAACCCCGCGAACCAGTCGGCCACCGCGGCGAAGTCACCGGTGTCCCGCTCCCGCCAGTACGCCGCACTCCGATTCGTTGCCGATAGCAACTTGCGGCGGCGGTCCGCCGGATCGGGCTCGACCTGCAACAGGTCCTTGCGGACCAGGGCCGCGACGATCTGCGCGACGTTCTGATGTGTGCTCCCCAAGGCCGCGGCCGCCTCGGCCAGCGACGGCCTGCCCATCGCCGTCACCACCGTGATCAAGGCCGCCTGCTGGGTGGTGAGCCCATCGGTTCGCAGCCGCTCGTCCATCGCATTGCGAAGCTTCTGGGCAAGCATCAGCGTCGTGCGGAACGCCCGCACCGACGCCGCCAGCTCCGAACCCGCGCCGATCCCGAACAGTTCCTCGCTCTTGCTCCGCGGTGACATAGGCAATATATTACCTATCATCGTCGAAGGGGGCAACATGATCTGCCTGCTGCCGCACTGCGCCTACCTGTCCGAGACCTCCCGGATGCTCGAGCTGCACCGCGCGTTGACGGAGCTCGGGCTCGAGGTCCGCGTCGCCACCCACGGCGGTCCGCACCAGCGCCTGCTCGCTCAGGCCGGCATCAGGTACGACGTCATCGGCCCAGGCATGACACCGGCCAGAGCGGCCCGCGTCGTCGGTGACGCGATCGGGCTCGGCGATCCCCGGCAGAGCATGTACGACGACGCCGAGATCCGGGCGTATGTCGCGGCGGAGGCGGAGTACTTCCGCGCCCACGGGATCACTGTCGCCGTCACCGGATTCACCCTCACCACGTTGCTGTCCTCGCGGCTGGCCGGCGTACGCGTGATCACCGAGCACGCGAGCAGCTTCGTGCCTCCGGTCTTCGAACGTCGCCTGCTGCCGGCTCCGACGCGGCCGGTGGATCCACACTTGAAGCACGCCCCGGACTGGCTGGCCCGGTTCCTCGTCAACAGGACGTGCAACCGCACCACGGCGTACTGCGGTGGTTTCAACCGCGTGGCCGCATCGCTCGGTATAGAAGGGGTCCCCAGCCTGGCCGCCCTGCTGCTCGGCGACCTCTCGCTGGTTCCGGAGGTTCCCGAAGTACTCGGAATCTCCTCCGCCGAGCTCGCCGCCTGGAGGCCAGGCAAGGGCTATCGCGCCGGCTCGCGGCTCGGAGGCGTCGGCCCTTTGTTCGCCCACCTGGACCTGCCGCTGCCGGATGAGGTGCAGAGGTTCTTGGACCGTCCAGGCCCGACGATCTATCTCGCGATGACCTCGACGCCCCCCGCTCAGGTCCGTACGGCGATCGCCGAGCTCAGCCGCCTCGACGTACGAATCCTGGTCGCCGGCACGCTCCACGACCTCGGCGACCTGGCCACCGACCGGATCATGATCCAGGGCGTGCTCCCCAGTCACCTGGTGATGCCGCAGGTCGACCTCGCGGTCACCACCGGCGGCCAGGGCAGCGTGCAAACGGCCATGGCCTGCGGTACGCCGCTGCTCGGTATCCCACTGCACATCGAGCAGGACCTCAACGTCGCCCTGGTCGAACGCCTCGGCGCCGCCCGTCGCGTGCGCCCCGGCACCCTGGCCGACCTCGCCAACCGAATGCTCGGCGACCCCACCCACCTGGAAGCCGCCGAGCGGATCCAGAAGCTGTACGCCGCCGCCGACGGCCCAGCCGAGGCCGCCACACTCATCGCCCGGCAACTCTGAATCCGCTGACCGCCGTGTCCGGATCGGCCAGGTTTCTCCGGCGGCGCGGTCGCGCCGTGGCTGGCCGGGAAGCTCGGTGAGGAGATCAACATCCAGTTGCCGTTCTACGTCGGCGCCTTCGCCGTGGTCCTCGCGGTCGGCGCGCTGGCCACCGGCTGGAAGCCGCTGTCACACCT
This sequence comes from Kribbella sp. NPDC023972, assembly GCF_040639075.1. Taxonomy (NCBI): domain Bacteria; kingdom Bacillati; phylum Actinomycetota; class Actinomycetes; order Propionibacteriales; family Kribbellaceae; genus Kribbella; species Kribbella sp. NPDC023972. Next base: position 32,227 of record NZ_JBEZZH010000007.1, read on the forward strand.
CCGCGCGCCCGCCACCCACGCCAAGGTCGAGGCCGAGGCCGAGGCCCTCACCGCCGCGGACGCGTGAGACCGGGCCATACCAAACGGTATGGTATGGTCCGGCCATGGTGACGCGGACCGAGTGGCTCGAGGCAGGGCTGGAGCTGCTCGCCGACGAGGGCGCGCCGGCCGTCACGATCGAGCGGCTGACCGGGAAGCTCGGTGTCACCAAAGGCTCGTACTACCACCACTTCAAGGGCGCCGCCGGTTTCCGGACAGCGCTCTTGGAGTACTTCGAGGCGCAGTTCACCACCCGCCTGATCGACACCGTCGAGCGGGAGCCCGGTGCCGAGGCGTGGACCAAGCTGAACCACCTGCTCAAACTGGTGCTCGTCGATCCGGACAGCGCGAAGCTGGAGATCGCCATCCGGGCCTGGGCGTTGCAGGATGCCGAAGTACGGGCCGCGCAAGAGCGGGTCGATTGCGCGCGTACGGCGTACCTGAAGGAACTGTGCCGCGGATTGTCGACGGACGTGGACCCGGATCGCCTTGCGGAGTTGCTCTACCTGATCCTGATCGGCGCCGAGCAGGTGCTGCCCACGATGCCGCGCGGCGAACTGCGTGACATCTACGCGATGACGCTCCGGCTCGCGACCGGAGAGAAGCTGCTCGACTGAAGGAGTGCTGTCATGCCGACGCGGACCGACCTGCCCGAGCTGGACGACCTGCTGCCCACCGTCGACGTCGTCGACGTGAAGACCGTCCGCGGTCCGGTGTCGCTGCGTGAGTTCACCGCCGGCGCCCTTGGCTATGCACCACTGTGGATCAAAGGGTTGTTCGCGGTTCGGATGGTGGTGGCCCAGGTGCTTCGCCTCGACACGACCGGCATCCCGGCCTCCCGCCGGCTGCGTCCGGAGACGGTCAGTTTCACGCCGGGCGACTCGGCGTCGTTCTTCACCGTCGTTCGCGGCGAGGAGGACCACTACCTGCTGCTGGAGGTGACCGACAACCATCTGATCGCCTGGCTGGCGCTCATCACCGACAGCGCGCAACCTTCGAGTGAGTTCAAGGTCGTCACGCTGGTGCGGTACCTGCGCCCGGCCGGACGGTTCTACTACAACCTGATCCGGCCGTTCCATCACCTGGTGGTGAAGAGCATGGGCCTGGCCGGTGCGCGGTCATTCGCGCGCCGCTAGCAACGAGATCGGGCGCTGTCGCGTCGCTCGGTGTGCGCTGAGCCCGGCCGCGGAACAGACGACGATCAGGGCCGCGCCGAAGATCAGGCCAAGCAGTCGCCACGGAATCGCCAAGGCCGCAAGGCCGTACGGGCCGGCGGCGATCCCGGCAAGGGCCGCACCGGCGACGAGTGATCCGAGCAGTACGCCGACACTGACAACGGTGGCGGATTCGATCAACGCGACCGCGACGACCTGGCCGCGGGTCAGTCCCGCCATCCTGGCCAGGGCGAACTCGCGCCGACGATCCGCGGTCGACATCACCACGGCGTTGACCACGGCAACGGCCGCATAGATCCCGGCGAGTCCCATCAAGGCCGCGAAAAGGCCGGAGTTGCTGCGTTGCTGGGCTTCACCTCTGGCTTCCGCCCATTCCGGTACCGTCGTACCGGCCATTTTGTTGCCTGGCGCAACTTTGATGAGGGTCTCGGTGCGGCCGCCGGCCGGTAGCAGCGTTCGGGGGATGAAGAAGTTCTCGCTCACGTCCAGCGTCTCCGGCATGATCGCGACGACCCGGACCGGGATCTTCCTGTTGCCGAGCGCAATGGTCAGGGTGGAGCCGAGTTTGTAGCCTTCGGCAGCCATTCCTGGACCGACGGCAATCGTGCGGCCGGACAAGCGATCCAGCGAACCCTTCCGCGGCCGGAGCCGGTGCGTCTGCTGATACGCCACCGGGTCGATCCCTATCGCCTCCGAGTAGACGGTTCGCTTTCCGCGGGTGACCGCGACAGGAACGGCGGTCTGAGGTGACGCGACCGTGATCCCGGGGCCGGCGGTCACCAGGTGGTCGACGACCCGGTCGGCTGTGATCAGCCGTTCCTGTTCCACGCCTACCGCCTTGGCGAGCGAGCCGAACGTTCCCCACAACCCGACCACGAGTCCCACCAGCACGATCAGCGGCGCCGCCGTCGCCGCGCTTCGCCGTACCGCATGAAGAACGCCGGACCGGGCCAGGTCGGCGATCAGGTTGCCGCGCAGCACCGCGGCGGGGAGGCGTCCGGCCAGCGGTACGACGATCGGGCTGAGCTGGCTGAGGGCGATCGAACCGCTGATCATCACGACCAGGCCGATCATCAGCCCGGCGACGAGATCGCGGGCAGCCTGCGCGGCGATCACCAGCACGACGGTGCACGACGCAGCCGAGAGACCCCAGAACCATCGCCACGCGGTCATCACCCGCATCGCCTTGGGAGACTCGGTGAGCGCCTCGAGCGCCCTGACCCGCGATGCTCGCCAGGCGGCTGCGAGTACGCCGGCCAGCGCCGTACTGACACCGACGATCATCGCGGTCCACATCGCACCGTGATCCCAGGGTGCGTCGAACCACTCCGGCAGCATGCCGAGCTTGATGAGCAACGCGGACTGTGCCCAGGTGCCGAGCAACCCGACCGGTACACCGATCGCCGTTCCCAGCAGCCCGAGCAGCCCGGCCTCACACACCAACATCCAGCAGACGTAGGCCCGCTGTGCCCCGACCAGTCTGAGCAGACCGAGCTCGCGCCGCCGCTGCACCACGGTGAAGCCGAACGTCGTACTGACGATGAACACGGTCAGGAACACCGCGAGCATCACGGACATCCCCACCAGGGTCGCGGCTCCGACGTACCCCTCGCGGACCTGTGCGCGCTCGTAGCCGGAGAGGCCTGCGGGCAACGCCGGCCGATCAGTCGCGGCGAGCACCTGCAGGCCGGACTGCACCAGGCCTACCCCGAGCGCCACGGCGACAACCGCCCCGGCGAACAACTGCCACCTGTCCCGCACAGCGCCCAGCGACAATCTGATCACTCCCCCACCCAACCGCCCGGCCGGCCGGCCGACCCGGGCCCCAACACCCGATCCGAGGTATCGCCCGCGCTACCTCAGGACCTCGAGGAGGGCGGCGATGTCGGTGCGGTCCACCTCGCGGGCGCCGATCAAAGCTTGCATGAGCAGGCCGTCGAGGGCGGCGACCAGCAGGCCGGCCTTGTGCGGGTCGGCGGTGAAGGCCCGGGCGATCTCGGTGAGGGGCTCGAGCCAGGCTCCGGCGACCTCGCGGAGGGCCGGGCGGCGGGCGGCGTACAGGTAGAGCTCGTAGAGGGCGAGCGTGCGCCCGCGTCGTCGGACGAGGCTGTGCTCGATCAGCCGTGCCAGCTCGTCCGCAGGCCGGGCCCCCAGCTCACTCCCCCGCTCGTGGAGCTCGGCGGCCAGATCCTCCGCCGCCCAGGTCAGCGCCGCGACCAGCAGATCGTCCAGCGTCGGGAAGTGATAGGTGATCGACGCGACCGACACATCCGCCGCCGCGGCCACCGCGCGATGGCTCACACCTGCGACTCCATCGCGTTCGATCACGCCGACGGTGGCCTGGAGCAACTCGATTCTGCGCTGCGCACCGCGCCTGCGACGGCCGTCCGCACCCCTGCTGACCTGCACGGACAGAAAAACTATCAGGACAACTGTACGGATTGTTCGCCGAAGTGCTCCCGGCGAGACAACTCGCCGGGAGCACTGGCGTCACTGCTTCACGGTACCGAGGTTGACCGGTATCGACAGCGGTCCGACAGTGAAGAACGACGGCGAGTGCGGGATGGCATCCGGGTCGGTCGCGAGACTCAGCTCCGGAATCCGGCGGTAGAGCGTCTCGAGCGCGAGCCGGCTCTCCAGCCGGGCCAGCGGGGCGCCGATGCAGTACCGCGGCCCATGCCCGAACCCGAAATGTCCGGTCTGCTGCCGGGTGATGTCGAAGTCCTCGGCAGTCGGCCCGTACTCGCTCTCGTCGAGCCCGGTGGACTGGAACGCCACCCCGACCGCACTGCCCTTCGGGATCGGCACACCCGCGATGGTGACGTCCGCGGCGGTGAACCGCCAGCTGGTCATCGTCACCGGGTGCCGGTGCCGCGCTGTCTCCTCGACTACGTCGGCCCACCGGTTCTCGGCCTTGGCCAGCGCGAGCTGCTCGGGGTGCCGGGACAACGCGACGATCGCGTAGCCGAGCAGGTGGACCGTGGTCTCGTGGCCGGCGATCAGCATCAGCCAGAGCACCCCGACCAACTCGTCGGTCGTGAGCTGGTCGCCCTCGTCCCGAGCCTGCACGAGGCCTGAGGTGAGGTCGTCGCCGGGCTCCGCCTGCTTACGCTGTACCAGCTCGTGCAGGTATCCGACGAGCGCGTTATGCGTCGCGAACGCCTCTTCGGGGCCGGTGGTGTGCGCCAGGAGGGTCGCGGTCCATCGTCGCAGCCGGAGTCGTTCCTCCGCAGGCACTCCGAAGAGTTCGCAGATCACGGCCATCGGCAGCGCCTCGGTGAACGTGGGCACGAGGTCCACGCCGTCGCCGGCGGCGATCACGTCGTCCACCAGTTGATCGATAAGCTCCTGGATCCGTGGTTCCAGCGCTTGCGCCCGGCTCGGGGTGAACGCCTTGCCGACAAGGCCGCGCAGCCGACGATGATCCGCACCGTCCTTGGTGGACAGGTGGTCGCCCTGGACGACGGCACGCAACGGCCAGTCCTCCGGGATCGAGCCGTCGTACAGCGCGGGCCAGTGCTTCGGGTCGCGGAGAAAGGTCTTGTTGTCGCCGGCGAGGATCTCCCGCACGGCCGCGTGGCTCAAGGCCAGGTAGGCGGGCACGCCACCGGGAAACTCCACCTCGACCACGGGCGCCTTCTGCCGCAGGCGCCGACAGGTGTCGAGCGGACTCTCGTCGGCGGCGGGGAAAGCGGGGAGACTGATAGTCATACAAGATCCTCCGATGTCGGCGTGTCACGCTGAGTATCCGGATGCAGACCGTTTGCGGCAACATATTTCGAGTGACGAACTGGTTACGCAAAGATCTTGCGGAACGTCGGATTATCAGGACGTTTGTACGGATTGTTTTTCGTCCCGAGAATCGCGGGAAGACCCGGTTTCCGGCACCTAGGCTCGGATCCCGTGGCAACCAACGAGATCAGTACGGCGATGCGCCGCGCACTCAAACGTGCGGACGACGGAAAGACCCTCGACCCGGCCGAGGCGGAGGTCCTCCTCACCGCCACCGGTGACGCGCTGACCGCCTTGATGGCGACCGCGGCCCGGGTCCGCGACCAGGGACTGGTGGACGCCGGCCGGGCCGGGATCGTCACCTACTCGAAGAAGGTGTTCATCCCGCTGACCCGGTTGTGCCGGGACCGGTGCCACTACTGCACGTTCGCGACCACGCCGGGCCGGGTGCACTCGCCGTACCTCTCGCCGGACGAAGTACTGGAGATCGCCCGCCAAGGTGCGGCACTCGGCTGCAAGGAGGCGCTCTTCACCCTCGGCGACGCACCCGAGGACCGCTGGGACGCGGCGCGCACGTGGCTCGAGGAGGCCGGGTACGACAGCACGCTCGACTACGTGCGGGCGATGGCGATCCGGGTGCTCGAGGAGACCGGACTGCTGCCGCACCTGAACCCCGGTGTGATGAAGTGGCAGGACCTGCAGCGGCTGAAGCCGGTCGCGCCGAGCATGGGCATGATGCTGGAGACCACCTCGCGCCGGCTGTTCGAGGAGAAGGGGCAGCCGCACTTCGGCTCACCCGACAAGGACCCGGCGATCCGGCTGCGGGTGCTGGAGGACGCCGGCCGGTCGAACGTCCCGTTCACCACCGGCCTGCTGATCGGCATCGGCGAGACGATGGCCGAGCGGGCCGACTCGATCTTCGCGCTGCGCAGGATCGCGCGGCAGTACAACGGGATCCAGGAAGTCATCATCCAGGGGTTCCGGGTGAAACCCGACACCGCGATGCGCAACGACGACGACGTACCGCTGGAGGAATGGCTGGCCGCGATCGCGGTCTCCCGGATCGTGCTCGGGCCGCGGATGCGCGTCCAGGCGCCGCCGAACCTGGTCGACCTGGCCGAGTGCCGTGCCCTGCTCGACGCCGGTGTCGACGACTTCGGCGGGGTCTCGCCGCTGACGCCGGACCACGTGAACCCCGAGCGTCCCTGGCCGCAGATCGACGACCTGGCCAAGGTGACCGCGGATGCCGGATTCACCTTGCGGGAAAGGCTGACCGCGCATCCGGAGTACCTGCGTGAGCCATGGCTCGACCCGCGGCTGATCTCGCACGTCGAGGCGCTGATCGACCCGGCGACCGGATTGGCGAACGAGAGCGCGATGCCGGTCGGGCTGCCCTGGCAGGAGCCGGACGGTGGGTGGAACAGTGCCGGGCGCACCGATCTGCACACCGCGATCGACACTGAGGGGCGTCGCACCGAGACCCGCTCGGACTTCGATGCGGCGTACGGCGACTGGGACGTACTGCGCGAGGACGTCGCGGCCCGTCAGGAAGCGGCCGCGCGGGATCGTTCTGGCGCACCGACCCGGATCGAGGCCGAGACCAAGGCCGCCCTGGCCGCGGCCGAGCGCGATCCCGCCGGTCTGTCGGACGCCCAGGCCCTCACGTTGATGACGGCAACGGGTCCGGCGCTGGACGAACTGGCACGCATCGCCGACGACTTGCGTAAGGCAACGGTCGGCGACGACGTGACCTACGTCGTGAACCGCAACATCAACTTCACGAACGTCTGTTACACCGGCTGCCGGTTCTGCGCGTTCGCCCAGCGGCGGACCGACGCGGATGCGTACTCGCTGTCGATGGACGAGGTCGGGCAGCGCGCCGAGGAGGCCTGGGTGATCGGCGCCACCGAGGTGTGCATGCAGGGCGGCATCCACCCCGACCTTCCCGGTACGGCGTACGCCGACCTGGTCCGCGCGGTGAAGGACCGGGTCCCGGAGATGCACGTGCACGCGTACTCGCCGATGGAGATCGTCAACGGCTCGGTCCGCACCGGGCTGTCGATCGAGGAGTTCCTGATCTCGGTGAAGGAGGCCGGGCTGGACAGCATCCCCGGCACCGCGGCCGAGATCCTCGATGACGACGTCCGCTGGATCCTGACCAAGGGGAAGTTGCCGACGGCAACCTGGATCGAAGTGATCAGTACCGCGCACAAGGTCGGGCTGCCGTCCAGCTCGACGATGATGTACGGCCACGTCGACGCGCCGCACCACTGGGTCCAGCACCTGCGCACGATCGCCGCCGTACAGGACCAGACCGGTGGTTTCACCGAGTTCGTGCTGCTGCCGTTCATCCACCAGAACTCGCCGATCTACCTGGCCGGCGTCGCGCGGCCGGGGCCGACGTACGACGAGAACCGCGCGGTGCACGCGATGGCGCGGATCATGCTGCACAGCCGGATCGACAACATCCAGTGCTCGTGGGTGAAACTCGGCGTCGACGGGTGCGTCGCGGTGCTGAACGGTGGCGTCAACGACATCGGCGGCACGCTGATGGAGGAGACGATCAGCCGGATGGCGGGCTCCAAGCACGGCTCGCGCAAGTCCATCGCCGAGCTCACCGCGATGGCCACCGCGGCCGGCCGCCCGGCCCGCCAGCGCACCACGACATACGGCGATGTCCCGTCCCGGCCATCACTCGAGCTCGCTTGAGGTTGGGAGGTTCCCGGTTGGTGTCTGGTCCCCAGCTGCACCAGACACCAACCAGAGAACGGCAAACGCCGACCGCGCCTGATGTCGGTCGCCACCTCACTGGCGACCGGCACCGGTATCGGCACGGCCGGCGTCCTGCTGTTGCCCCGAGAGGGCAGTCGGCCCGAAGGAGGGCGGGCCCGGCGTCTCATTCCGTGACCGGCAGGGGAGGTACAGTCCGGTCTCGGACGGGAGGACTTCCGGGTTCCACCTGGAGCCTGTGTCAGCGACCCGTCCGTCGCCGACAACAGAACGTTGTCACGCCCCCACAGCCCCGGACCATCCCCAGGATCAAACATTTGCATTGCCTTTGAACAAGGCAACACTCTGTAGGCAGATCTTCACTTTCCGTACATCCGTTGCCTTCCGCAACAACCAAGCGGGGCGACCGGCTGCCGCGCGAAAGCCGCTGCGGACACCACGTCGCGGCCAATCCGGCCTATACCTCTGAGGTCCTGCCGGCCTGTAGACAGCCGGGGCATCCCCGGCGAAATGCAGCAGCGGCCTGTCCCGGAGTGCTTCTCGGGACGGGCCGCTGAGGTTCGGTCAGTACGGGTAGGTGTCGTCGCGGCGGGTGGGGTCGAGGTCCCAGAGGGAGAACTCGACGATCTTGTGCGACTCTTCGCCGCCGGCCGGGGTGAGGCCGGCGTTGTCGTAGTCCTTGGAGCCGAGGCCGTCGAGGTAGCAGAGCAGCTCGAACGCCGACTGTGCGTCCTCGATGTCGTCGATCACCTCGTCGTTCTGCGCCTCGTCCGCCCGGCTCCGGACGTACCGCACGAACGCCTCCGGGTCCGTGACCACGAAGTCGTACCGCGCCTGGTAGCTGAGCCGGACACCGTCTTCCGGCAGCAGCGGCTCCCCCAGCTCGTCGAGGTCGTCCAGGCCGCCGCCTTCGACCATCTCCCGGTAGTCCTCGGGATCGTCGAAGTCGTCCGGCCCGAGCGGCAGGTCGTCCAGCTCGTCGGGGTCGTAGGAGTCGATCCCGAGGAAGATGTCACCCCAGCCTCGTTCGTGGACGGCGTCCGCGAGCGCCCGGGCCTGGACCCGGACGTTCTCGATCGCGCCGGTGGCCCGCAGGTCGTGCAGGTCCAGAGCGTCGGCCTGCTCCAGCAGCACCCGGGCGAGTTCACGGGCGGCGTCGGCGGCCGACGCGGGTTCGATCGGCTCACTCATGCTGCGACGGTACAACCATGGGCACATCGACCGCCGCGCCCGGTACGCCGAACGCGTCCACGAGCTCCACCGCGACCGGCCGGACCGCGGCACACAGCTCGTTCACCAGCGCCGTGATCGCCTTCGACCGGCCGGGGGAAAGCCGGCCGTGCTCGAGGTACCAGGCCCGCTCCGCCTCGATCGTCGCCAGCGCGTGCAGGTCGTACACGTCCTTCAGTCGTTCGCGAAGCTCCTCCGGCGCATTCTGTACGGCGGCCTGGAAAGTTTCCAGCACGATCCGGTCCACATGCGCCCGCCCGGCCGCGATGACGTGATCCTGGCACCGGTTGAACACCTCGAACGGTTCGTCACCCGCGTCGATCCCTGCCTTCAACCGCCGCGCCACCCCGGACAGCATGTGCTCCTCGCGGAACCGCAGCAGGCCGGAGTGGTACGCGTCGTCCCGCAGCCCGGCATCCGGGTCGGCCGCGTCACTCCGATTCGGTACGACGTCGCGCAGCCGCTCGATCAACGGCCGCAGGGCCGCCTTCTCGACCGCGATCTCCACCGCCTGTGCCGCGATGAACCGGGCCGTCCCGAGCGGGTCGAGCTTCCCGAACGACTCCCGGTAGTCGGTCAGCAGACCCTTCGCGACCAACTGCAGGAGGACGGTGTTGTCCCCTTCGAAGGTGGTGAACACATCGGTGTCCGCCTTCAGCGTGGCCAGCCGGTTCTCCGCCAGGTAGCCGGCTCCGCCGCAGGCCTCGCGACACACCTGGATCGTCTCGGTCGCGTGCCACGTCCCGAGTGCCTTGGTCCCGGCCGCCTGCGCCTCGAGCGCCCGCCGGTCGTGCTCGTTGCTGCTGTCGTCGAAGATCCGGACGAACTCGTCCACCAACTCCGCCTGGGCGAAGTGCAGCGCGTAGGTCCGGGCGAGCAACGGCAGCAGTCGCCGTTGATGCATCCGGTAGTCCAGCAACAGTGCCTCCTCCGCACTCCCGGGAGCGCCGAACTGCCGCCGCTGAGCGCCGTACCGAATCGCGATCGCGAGCGCGACCTTGCTCGCGTTGATCGCGGCGCCACCGACCGAGACCCGGCCCTGCACCAACGTGCCGAGCATGGTGAAGAACCTGCGGTCCGGGTTCTCGATCTCGCTGGTGTAGTTGCCCTCAGCATCGACTTGCGCATACCGGTCGAGCAGCGCCTCCCGTGGCACCCGGACCTGGTCGAACACGATCCGCCCGTTGTCCACACCGTTCAGCCCGAGTTTCGGTCCGCAGTCGGACAGCGTCACGCCGGGTAGCGGCGTACCGTCCTCCGACCGGATCGGGACCAGCAGGCAGTGCACCCCGTGGGTCTCGCCGCCGACCACGAGCTGCGCGAACACCGCCGCCATCCGCCCGTGCCGCGCCGCGTTGCCGATGTAGTCCTTCCGCGCGGCCGGAGTCGGCGTGTGCACGACGAACTCCCCGGTCGAGGCGTCGTACGTCGCCGTCGTACCGAGCGCCTGGACGTTCGAGCCGTGGCCGGTCTCGGTCATCGCGAAGCAGCCCAGCAGCCGGCCGCCGATCGCGTCGGCGAGGTATCGCTCGTGATGCCGCTCGGTGCCCAGGTGCAGGATCGCGCCGGCGAACAGGCCGAACTGCACCCCGGCCTTCACCATCAGCGAGAGGTCCCCGAAGGCGAGCGTCTCGAACCCGGCGATGAACCCGCCGAGATCGCCCTCGCCGCCGTACTCCTTCGGGAAGCCGCGCGCCGGGTGGCCTTCCGCGGTGATCCGCTGCAGCAGCTCGAGCACCTTGTCGCGATACTCGTCGCGCGGCAGGCTGACGGCCAGCTCGAACAGCTCCGCGTCGGCGGCCAGGCCTGCGCGCACGACGTCCCGCGCCGCCTTGTGCGGCCCGTCCAGGTAGTCCCGCAACCCCGATGTCCTCATGTCCCTAACTTATGCGTCTCCGCGACCACTTTCCGTCACCGCTCTGCGACTGTGGAAAACCGGCATCGGAATCCGCATCTGCGGCCCTAGAATATCGATCGTGCCGAATTTGCGGATCAGTGAGGCGGCCGCGCTGCTCGGGGTCAGTGATGACACCGTGCGGCGCTGGGTCGAGCAGGGCCGGCTGCCGTCGGTTCAGGGCGGCGGGCGGATGGCGATCGACGGGCGTGAGCTCGCCGCCTTCGCCCAGCAGCTGGCGGAGTCACCCGAGCCGGGGGCCACCACCGCCGCCTCGGCACGCAACCGGATGCGCGGGATCGTCACCCGCGTGGTCAAGGACGGTGTGATGGCCCAGGTCGAGCTGCAGGCCGGGCCGTTCCGCGTGGTGTCGCTGATGAGTCGCGAGGCCGCCGACGAGCTCGGCCTGGAGCCCGGAGTGGTAGCCGTCGCCTCGATCAAGTCCACCCATGTCGTCGTCGAAATCCCGGAGGCCTGATGCTCCGCCGTACGGCGCTCGCCGCACTCGCCACCGTTGCCGCGCTCACCGTCGCCGGCTGCGGTGACGACACCTCGGCCGCGTCGTCAGGTGACTCTGGTACGACGAAACTGTCCGGAACGGTGAGCGTGTTCGCGGCCGCATCGCTGACCGGGTCGTTCACCCAGCTCGGCAAGGACTTCGAGAAGGCCCACCCGGGCGTGAAGGTGACCTTCAACTTCGCCGGCAGCTCGGCGCTGGCGCAGCAGATCAACCAGGGCGCGCCCGCGGACGTCTTCGCCTCGGCCGCGCCGAAGAACATGGATCAGGTGACCGACAAGAACACTCCGACGACATTCGTGCGGAACACGCTGGAGATCGCCGTACCGGCCGGGAACCCGGGCAAGATCACCGGGCTGAAGGACTTCGCGGACAAGGACAGGAAGATCGCGCTGTGCGCCGAACAGGTGCCGTGCGGGGCCGCCGCGGACAAGGTCTTCAAGGCGGCCGGGATCACGCCGCAGCCGGACAGCCTGGAGCAGGACGTGAAGGCTGCGCTGACGAAGGTGAGCCTCGGTGAGGTCGACGCCGCGCTCGTCTACAAGACCGACGTACTCTCGGCCAAGGACAAGGTGGAGGGCATCGAGTTCCCCGAGGCCGACAAGGCGGCCAACGAGTACCCGATCGCCACGCTGGCCAAGGCCCCGAACCCTGACGGCGCCCAGGCCTTCGTCGACTACGTCCTCTCCGGCCAGGGCAAGGCAGTTCTCACCGCTGCTGGTTTCGACGCGCCATGAGCCGAAGGAGCAGGAGTACGGCTGGGCGGCTGCCCCTTGTGCTCCTGCTGCCTGCGCTACTCGGTTTGGCGTTCCTGCTGGTCCCACTGATCGGTCTCCTGGTCAGAGCACCGTGGTCGACGCTGCCGAGCCGTCTGTTCAGTGCGGACGTCTGGACCGCTCTGCGACTGTCCCTGGTGTGTGCGACGGTTGCCACCGTGTTGTGCCTGCTGTTGGGCATCCCACTGGCGTGGCTGTTGGCCAGAGGTTCTCTCCCTGGCCGTGGCATCATCCGAGCCCTGGTGACTGTCCCGCTGGTCCTGCCGCCTGTCGTGGGCGGTGTAGCGCTGTTGCTGGTACTGGGACGACGCGGACTGATCGGTGAGCGGCTTGATCTCTGGTTTGGCTACTCCTTGCCCTTCACAACGGCTGGAGTGATCGTTGCAGAGGCCTTTGTCGCCATGCCCTTCCTGGTGATCTCAGTAGAGGGCGCACTACGTGCCGCAGACCCTCGCTATGAGGAGGCGGCTGCCACGTTGGGCGCTGGACGGTGGCTGACGTTCCGCCGCGTGACGCTTCCTTCCATCGCTCCCGGGGTGGTGGCAGGCGCCGTACTGTGCTGGGCTCGTGCACTCGGCGAGTTCGGCGCCACCATCACCTTCGCGGGCAACCTGCCTGGGCGTACGACGACCATGCCGCTGGCCGTGTACCTCGCGTTGGAGACCGACCCCGACGTGGCCGTCGTACTGAGTCTCGTGCTGCTGCTCGTGTCGGTCGTCGTACTGGCGTCTCTGCGCGAGCGCTGGATCAGTGGCCTGCGATGACTCTGTACGCCGACATCCAGGTACGCCGTGGCGCCTTCGACCTGGCGTTGGAGCTGCAGGTCGAGCCGGGCGAGGTCGTGGCCCTGCTGGGCCCGAACGGCGCCGGCAAGACCACTGCCCTGCGCGCAATCGCCGGACTGCTGCCCGTAGGTACTGGACGCATCACCCTCGACGGGGACGTGTGGGACGAACCACCCCGCGTCTTCCGTACGCCGGACCGCCGGCCGATTGGCGTGGTCTTCCAGGACTACCTGCTCTTCGACCACCTCAGCTGCTTGGAGAACGTCGCCTTTGGCCTGCGAGCACGCGGCGTAGACAAGCAGACAGCCCGCACTGAAGCCCTGCGCTGGCTGGAAACAGTGGGCCTGGCGTCGTACGCCCGTACTCGTCCCCGCTCGTTGTCCGGAGGCCAAGCTCAACGCATAGCCCTGGCCCGCGCCCTGGCCACAGACCCAGAGTTGTTGTTGCTGGACGAGCCATTGGCCGCGTTGGACGCCAGTACGACGCTCCATGTCCGCGCCGAGCTGGACCAGCACCTTCGACGCTTCCCTGGTCGCACCCTGCTCGTCACGCACGACCCACTCGACGCCATGGTCCTCGCAGACCGCCTGGTCATCGTCGAGAACGGCCGCATCGTCCAGCAGGGCCGCCCCACCGACATAGCGCGTCGCCCCCACACCGACTACGTGGCCCAACTGGTCGGCCTCAACCTCTACCGAGGCATGGCCTCCGGCACCACAGTCACCCTGACCGACGGCGGCACCATCACCCTGGCCGAACCCGCCGACGGCCCGGTCCACGTAGCCTTCCCACCCACCGCCATAAGCCTCTACGTCGACGCCCCGTCCGGCAGCCCCCGCAACACCTGGCCCGCAACCGTCACCGGCATAGAACAACACGCCCACACAGTGCGAATCCGCCTGACCGCCACGCCCACCGGCCCCGGCACCCTCCTGGCCGACATAACCCCCGCCGCGGTAGCCGACCTCCACCTGACCCCCGGCCAACCCCTCCACGCCACCCTCAAAGCCACCGAAATCCACACCTACCCCAGCTGACAACCCACGCGCGCTCCCACCGCACCAGGTACCAGGCGAGAAGTTGCGGGTGTGATGGCTGTTTCGAGCGTTTGACTACCCTCTGCGCACAAGGCTCGAACCGGGCGCGCTCAGGACCGGGAAACCGTTCTGTTGTTGGGGTTTCGCCACGTCAGGGGCAATAAAAAAGTGGGGCAGATTCGCTGAATGGTCTTGCGCTCCGGGCCAAGGTCGCCCAGGATGGCTCAGGTCACGTCGTTACCATGGCGTGACCATTCGGATGCTGTCCTGTGATCTGTCCGAATGCCCCTCCCCTGCACGGGGGGCCTGGTGAGTTCCACCATGCCCAAGCTCACGAGGAGCGCACTACTGATGTCCAAGGCCCGACATGCGCGCCCCCGGCGAACTACTCGCCGGGTGGCCCGAACCCTCTCCATTGCCGGTCTCGGAGCCGGTATCACCGCCGCCGGCGCGGGCGCAGCGTTCGCGACCGACTACACGGTCAAGCCCGGCGACACCCTCTCCGAAATCGCCCAGGCCAACGGCGCCGACTGGCACGAGCTGGCCAGGATCAACAACCTGAACGACCCGGACCTGATCCTGATCGGGCAGACCCTGACGCTGGACGGCGTGAAGAAGGCCACCGCTCCGCGCCAGGTGACGGCCAAGAAGACCGAGACCAAGAAGGTCCGCAAGACCGAGCGCAAGGCGCGCACCAGCCGCTCCGACGACCGCCCCTCGACGAGCGTGAGCATGAGTGCCGCGTGGCGGAAGGTCGCGCAGTGTGAGTCCGGTGGCAACCCGCGGGCGGTGAATCCGGCCGGCTACTACGGGCTGTTCCAGTTCGACCTGCAGACCTGGCGCAGCGTCGGCGGCTCCGGCAACCCGGCGAAGGCGTCGGCGGCGGAGCAGCTGATGCGGGCGAAGAAGCTGTACGCCCAGCGCGGCGCCCAGCCGTGGCCGGTCTGCGGCCGCTACCTGCGCTGACACCACCGGTAGGGGCGGGCGGTTGACTGTCCTCCCGCCCGCCCAACCGGGCCCCTCGACACCACAACAACCAGCTGGCGTTTGGCGCCTCCCACCCCTCGTGGCGGGTTAGTGCCCTACTCATCCGTGATCGCGATGGGTGGGAGGCACCAGACGTCAGCTGCGGGTCAGGACCAGCATTTCGTTGGCGCTGGACTGGAACTCGTAGGGGACCTTGCGGATGTCCCAGGTGACGCCGTCCAGCGCGTCCAGCAGCTCAGGGAGGAAGGGCACTGGGTCACCCGTGCCCTGCAGTACGAGCGGGAAGATGCGCACCTCGGAGTTGCTCACCCGGATGAGCTCCTTCAGCGCGGCCAAGTGCCAGTCGCGGTCGAACTTGTCGGCCCAGGTGAACAACAGATGTGAGCACAGCACCAGCTCGAATCGCCTGTCTCCGAAGGGCAATTCCGGCAACCCGGCCGCGATGTAGCGCTCCGGCGCCGTCGCGACATCCTGCAGGAACCGGTCGGCGGCCTCGATCCGCAGCTCGTCCCGGCGCTCCGGTGAGCCGTACCAGTGCCAGACGAAACTCCCCGCGTGTTCGTCCACGATCCCGGTGCCGGCCGGCAGGCTGCGGCGGACCGTGTCGATGAGCTCGGCCGGAGCCAGCTCGTAGACCGGGTCGACGGCGATCGCGTCGACACCACGGGCGGCGGCCTCGGCGGTGAAGCTCGCTCCGCCCGCACAGCAGTCGAGAATGGAATCCGGGAGTTCGGTCAGGTCGAACATCGCTGCGTACTCGGCGTACGAGCGAGAGGTCACCAGCACGGTCTTACCTTTCGACGGTTGTCTTCTGGTGCAACCGGCGGTCGAGCGCGGTAGTCCCGGCCGCCAGAGCCAGGAACAGTACCGCGACCAGCAGACAGTTGAGCAGCACCCGTGCGTACCCGTGCTCGGTGACATCGACGAACGGATACGGGTAGAACCCGACGAACTCGCCGCGGATCAGGGTGAACGCCAGCCACAGCAGCGGGAACACGACCGACCACGCGACCACCCGCGAACCGGTCCGTCCACGCGGCCCGAACAGCAACCACCCCAGTACGCCGGCCAGCGGAGCCGCGGAGTGAAGCAGGAAGTTCGCCACCGCGGCCCACCCGGACAAGTCGTCCAGCGGCGCGAGCGCCAGGTGGTACACGATCCCGGTGACCGCGATGCACAGGACGCTGTTCAGCCGCAACGTCCGGAACAGCGTGCTCTGCGGCCGATCCGGCTGCAACGCGAGCATCACCGTGGTCCCGCCGAGCAACAGGTTCGACTGGATCGTGAAGTACGCGAACACGTTGAACACCCGATCCGGGTTGTCCGGGAAGAACCCGTCGTTG
Organism: Kribbella sp. NPDC023972; assembly: GCF_040639075.1. Lineage (NCBI taxonomy): Bacteria > Bacillati > Actinomycetota > Actinomycetes > Propionibacteriales > Kribbellaceae > Kribbella > Kribbella sp. NPDC023972. The sequence continues at coordinate 48,472 of NZ_JBEZZH010000007.1, forward strand.
CCGTTCGCCGTCACGATCAACTGCACCACGATCCCCGCCGCCACGATCAGCGCGGTCAGCGCCGCCCAGCTACGCCCCGTCGTCGTCATGAACGCAATGTACGACGACGGAGCACCGCACCCCGGGACCTCAGACGGACTCCTTCTCCCGAGCCTTGTCGCCTTCGGCGGTGTAGCTGAACGAGACGATCGCGTCGATCACGAGGACGATCGTCCAGGTCCACGCCGGGCCGAGGATGGCGTCGTAGCCCTGCCCGGACAGCAGCCCGAGAGCGATCATGATGCCGACCGCGACGGCGTACGCGAGCAGGTGACGGAACCAGCCGGCTCGCTCGCGCCGGGCGCGCTCCGGACCACCCTTCGGCGGCTTCACCGGTCGCGGCGCGCCGGCCAGGTAATGCGCGGCCCACTTGTCCGCCCACTTCAGCGTCTGGTGGCCGAAGCCGACGCTGACGCCGATGAAGATCGCGGCCAGCGAGTGCTTGAACGACGGCTCACCCCCGCGCCGGACGTCGACCACGCTGGCGACCAGCATCACCACGTCGACCAGCGGTACGCCGGCCAGCAGCACCATCCCCGCCTTCGGCAGCCGGAGCAGATAGCGCGTCGCCAGGCCGGCGGCGAGCAGGACCCAGAAGCCGACTTCACACGCGGCGATGACAGCGAGCAGCACAGTGGTTCACCCTCTCGAGGCTATTTCACACGACCGTGTTACAAAACCGACTCTAACACGCCTGTGCTAAAAAGGACACATGCCGAAGATCGTCGACCACGAGGTCCGCCGCGAGGAGATCGCCGAGGCGCTGTGGCGGGTGGTCCGCCGGGACGGGATCCGCGCCGCCTCGGTCCGCACCATCGCCGCGGAAGCCGGCTGGTCCGCCGGCGCCGTCCGCTACTACTTCCCGGACCAGGCCGGCCTGCTCAGCTTCGCGATGGACCTCGTCTCCCGCCGGGTGACCGAGCGGATCAGCGCGTTGAGCCCCAAGGGCAGCGCGACCGCGGTCGCCCTGCGCTACCTGGAGGAGGCGCTGCCGCTCGACGCCGAGCGCCGCGCCGAGTTCGACGTCTGGATGGCCTTCATGGCCCAGGCGCAGGCCGAGTCGGACGGCGGCAGCCTGCACGAACACGTCGACAAGGTGCACGACGGACTGCGTTTCCTGTGCGAGTCCCTGCTGCAGGCACTGTCCGATTCCGGCGCCCTTCGAGACGACCTCGAACTTCGCCGGGAAGTCGAACGCCTGCATGCCCTGATCGACGGTCTCGCCCTGCACGCGGTGATCCAGCCGGAGCGCACCACGGCGACCCGGCTCCGGCAGCTTCTGCGCCACCACATCGAGACCCTACTGGCCTGAAAAGCCCTTACAAATGAGGGTTTTCGGACAAGAATCGCCGTGACCCGACCAAAACCCCGCTGCGCGTGGCACCATCACCAGCATGGAGTCCGAGGGGGTGATCGTCGTCAGTGGAATCATGGCGGCCGGGAAGTCGACGGTCTCACAATTACTGGCCGAAAGATTCCAGTACGGCGTCCATCTCCGCGGTGACGTGTTCCGCCGGATGATCGTCAGCGGACAGGCCTCGATGGCCGACGACAGCGCCGAGGCCCAGCGCCAACTCCAGTTGCGCTACCGGCTCGCCTGCCAGGCCGCCGACGGGTACGCCGACGCCGGCTTCACCGTGGTCCTGCAGGACGTCGTGATCGGTGAGCTGCTGCGGGAGTTCCTCGACGGGATCCGGACCAGGCCGCGGTATCTCGTCGTCCTCACGCCACGGCCCGAGGTCATCTCGAGCCGGCTCGGCGGTTCGCGTCAGCTGGTCGACGAGCTCGACTACGAGTTGCACGCGTTCAGCCCGCGGCGCGGTCTCTGGCTCGACAACTCCGACCTGTCCGCCACTGAAACGGTGGACGCCATCCTGGGCCGGCTCGACGAGGCGCGCTTCGGGTGACCAAAGAGGCTACCCAGGGGTAGTTTGGCTGGATGGCGACCACAGTACGGCGGACCTCCTGCAACCTGTGTGAAGCGATCTGCGGTGTGCTCGTGACCGTCGAGGACGGCAGGGTGACCGACATCCGCGGTGACGAGTCCGACCCACTCTCCCGGGGTCACATCTGCCCGAAGGCGGTGGCACTTCGCGACCTCCAGGACGACCCCGACCGGTTGACCACGCCGGTACGACGTACCGCCGACGGCTGGCAGGAGATCGGCTGGGACGCGGCGTACGAGTTGGTGACCAGCAGGCTGACCGAGATCCAGCGCGAGCACGGCCGGAACGCGGTCGGTGTCTACCTCGGCAACCCGAACGTGCACAGCCTCGGCGCGCTGACGCACCTGCCGACGATGGTGAGACAGCTGCGGACCAGGAACCGGTTCAGCGCGACCTCGATCGACCAGCTCCCGCACATGCTCGCGTCGTACCTGCTCTACGGGCATCAGCTGATGATCGCGGTCCCGGACATCGACCGGACGTCGTACCTGTTGATGCTGGGCGCCAACCCGCTCGCCTCGAACGGCAGCATGATGACCGCTCCCGGTTTCGGCCGGCGCCTCAAGGACCTGCACAAGCGCGGCGGCAAGGTGGTCGTCATCGATCCCCGCCGGACCGAGACCGCCGCCGTCGCCGACGAGCACCACTTCGTCCGGCCCGGCACCGACGCGGCGTTCCTGCTCGCGCTCATCCACCAGGTGATCGCCGAGGGCCACGCCCGTACGGCGGCGTACGTCGACGGACTCGACGCGGTCGAGCAGGCGGTCGAGCCGTGGACTCCGGAACGCGCGGCCGGGATCACCGGGATCGGCGCGGACGTCATCCGGCGGATCGCGCACGAGTTCGCGACGGCCGGCCGGGCCGCCTGCTACGGACGCGTCGGGGTGTCGACGCAGCAGTTCGGGGCGGTGTGTCAGTGGGCGATCCAGGTGCTCAACATCATCACCGGCAACCTCGACCGGCCGGGCGGGACGATGTTCCCGCGGCCGGCGGTGAACGCGCTGCTCGGTCTCGGCCGCGGACATCTCGGGGTGTGGAAGAGCCGGGTCCGCGGGCTGCCCGAGTTCGGCGGCGAGCTGCCGGTGTCGACGATGGCCGAGGAGATCCTGACCCCCGGCGACGGCCGGATCCGGGCGATGGTGACGATCGCCGGGAACCCGGTGCTGTCCACGCCCAGCGGCCGCAAGCTCGACGAAGCGCTGAGCACGCTGGACTTCATGGTCGCCGTCGACCCGTACATCAACGAGACCACCCGGCACGCCAACGTGATCCTGCCGCCCGCGCCACCGCTCGAACGCGATCACTACGACGTGATCTTCCACCAGCTCGCCGTCCGCAACACGGCCCGGTGGAACGACGCCGTACTCCCGAAACCACCACAGGCCCGGCACGACTGGGAGATCTTCCGCGATCTCGGGCTGGCACTGCTTCGGCGTACGCCGATGAGCGGCCGCAAGGTGATGGCGACGGCACGGCTGCGGTTGTCGCCGCGGCGGATCGTCGACCTCGGACTGCGGATCGGCCCGTACAAGCTGTCGGTCGGCAAGCTGCGGAAGTCGCCGGGTGGGATCGACCTCGGACCGCTGCAGCCGGCGCTGCCGGAGGCGCTCCACCACAGGAACAAGCGGATCGATCTGGCCCAGCGGATGATCCTGGCCGATCTGCCGCGACTGGAATCACTTGCTACCGGCAACGATGGCGAGCTGCTGCTGATCGGTCGGCGGCACCTGCGCAACAACAACTCGTGGATGCACAACTCGGCCCGGCTGGTGAAGGGCAAGCCGCGACACCAGCTGCTGATGAACCCCGAGGACCTGGCCAAGCGCGACCTGACCGACGGCCAGCTGGTCAACGTCAGCTCCGCGGCGGGCACCGTCGCGGTAGAGGTTGCTGCCAGCAACGACATGATGCCCGGCGTCGTCAGTCTGCCGCACGGTTTCGGACACGGCCGGCCCGGCGCCCGGCTGACCGTCGCGAACCAGGTCGCCGGGCCGAGCGCCAATGACGTGACCGACTCCGAGCTCACCGACACCGTGGCCGGCACCGCCGCGGTCAACGGAGTACCGGTCACGGTGACTGCTTGCTAGCCGGGCGGTGGGCCGGAGCTGTCGCGGACGATCAGCAAAGGGGTCGAGTACAGGTGTGCTTGCGGTCTCGCGCCTTTCAGCAGGTCGAGCAGGCGGCTGGCGACCTCGGCGCCGTACGCGACGATGTTGTGGCTCATCGCGGTCAGGGTCGGATGCGTGTGCCTGCACAGGGTCGAGTCGTCCCAGGCGACCAGCGTGACGTCGTGCGGTGACCTCAGGCCGTGCCGGTGGACGACGCCGAGACCGGCGACCGCCATCAGGTCGTTGTCGTAGATGATCGCGGTCGGCTTGACGGTCGACAGCAGCTCCCGCGTCGCCGCCGCACCCCCCTCGGCGGAGAAGTCGGTGTGCCGCACCTGGACGTCCAGGTGCAGCCGACGGCTCGCGGCCGCGAACGCCTGGTCCCGGATCCACACGTGCCCGTGTTCCGGCGTACCGGCGACGCGGGCGACCGAGCGGTGCCCCAGGGACGCGACATGCTCGACCGCGGCGGTCATCGCCGACGTACCGTCGGTCCACACACACGCCATCCCGTCGGCCAGGGACGGATCGCCGACCAGTACGGCCGGTACGCCGAGCTTGCGCAGCAACGAGATCCGCGGGTCGTCGACCCGCAGGTCCACCACGATCACGCCGTCGACCCGGCGCTCCGCGGCCCACTTCCGGTACGTCGCCATCTCCTCGGGCAGGTCCGCCACGACTTGGAGTGCGAGCGCGTACGACTTGCCGGCCAGCACGGACTGCACACCACCGACGAAGCCCATGTAAAACGGTTCCTCACTCAAGGTCTTCGCGGTCCTGGCGAGGACGAGCCCGAACGTCTCGCTGCGTGCCGCGGACAGCTGCCGGGCGGCCCAGTTGGGCGCCCACTCCAGCTCCTCGGCGACCTTCCGGACCCGCGCCCGGGTGGCCTCGGAGACGCCCGGCTGGTTGTTCAGCGCGTACGACACGGCGCCTTTCGAGACGCCTGCCCGACGGGCGATCTCCTTGATGGTGACTCGGGCCACGACGGCCTCCTTCGAACGGGCGCCGGGCCGCTGACGGGGCGGTCCGGAATCCTTCCAGTGTGCACCCGATCTCTACACCCTGTCATCATCCCGCCCCGGAGAGTAACCGTTGATCAAATCCCAAACCCCACCTTCGGGATACCCCCACGCCTTGCGGGATCCCCCTCGCACACGAGTGGAGAACCCCCGACGCGAGGGGATAACCCCTGGGCTGGAGGGTTGCCCATCCGTAATTCGAGTGGGCAACCCCCGATCTCGGGGGATATCCCCTGGGGTCGGGGGTTGGCGCACCAGGGTGGGGGGTTGGGGTCGTGCGCGAGGGGTGGAAGTGACCGCCCAGTGGTTGGGCTGAGGGTGGTGTGGGGTGGGGCCGGTGGGATACGGTTGCCGTCGTTACTTAACCGGTTCGGCAAGCAGGTCGGTGCGGAGTCCAGGGCAGCGGGCGAGGCATCGGCGACGAGGAGAAACCATGGTCGCAGTGGACAACCTGTCCCTCCAGTTGTACACGGTCCGGGGCAAGCTCGAGGAGGACTTCGACGCCACCCTGGCCCGGATCGCGGAGATCGGCTACACGAAGGTCGAGCCCTTCGGTGTCACCGCCTTCGCGGACCGCCTGGCCGAGGCGCTGCCCAAGTACGGACTGTCGGCACCCACCACGCACGCCGGCCTGCTCCGCGAGGACAGCGGCCCGATCTACGCCGCGGCGAAGCGGCTCGGTATTAGCACCGTCGTGGACCCGTACGTCGACCCGGCGCGCTGGCAGGCGGCCGATGACATCAAGGCCACCGCGGAGGCGCTGAACAAGGCCGCCGTCGAGGCCGCCGACCACGGCATCACGGTCGGGTACCACAACCACCACTTCGAGCTCGAGTCGAAGGTGGACGGCGTGCACGCGCTCGAGATCCTGGTCGACAACCTGTCCGACGACGTGGTCCTCGAGGTGGACACCTACTGGGCCGCCGTCGGCGGTGCCGACGTACCGGCGCTGCTGGCCAAGCTCGGCGACCGGGTGAAGGCGATCCACGTCAAGGACGGCGACGGGACGCTGGACAACAAGGCCCAGGTGGCGGTCGGCGCCGGCACCATCGCGGTCGCGGACATCCTGGCCGCGGTCCCGAACGCCCTGCGCGTGGTCGAGCTGGATGACTTCAGCGGCGAGATCTTCGACGCGGTCGAGGGCAGCTACAAGTTCCTGACCGGAGAGGGCGCACCGGCATGACCGAGCGAAGCGAGTTCATTGTCAGACACAGCCCGCCGTGTGCCTCATCGGCGCCCGGAGCGAAGCGAGGACGTCGATGAGCGCTGTGGGAGTTGGCGTGATCGGCGCCGGGGTGATCTCCGACGCCTACATCAAGAGCATGCAGAGCTTTCCGGACCTGAAGGTGCACGCCATCGGCGACCTCCGGCCGGAAGCCGCGAAGGAGAAGGCGGAGCAGTACGGTATCGAGACCCACGGGGGTCCCGAGGCGGTGCTGAGCCACCCGGACGTGGAGATCGTGGTCAACCTGACCATCCCGATCGCCCACGTCGAGGTCGCCCTCGCAGCCGTTGCCGCAGGCAAGCATGTGTGGAGCGAGAAGCCGTTCTCCCTGGACCAGGACAGCGGCCTCAAGCTGCTGGCGACGGCCAAGGACGCCGGCCTGCGGCTGGGTTGCGCGCCGGACACCATCCTGGGCCCGGGCCTGCAGGAGTCGCGCCGGATCATCGAGCGCGGTGAGATCGGTACGCCGCTGACCGCGCTGACCCTGATGCAGTCCCCGGGCCCGGAGTCCTGGCACCCGAACCCGGCGTTCCTGTTCCAGGAGGGCGCCGGCCCGCTGTGGGACATCGGCCCGTACTACCTGACCACGCTGGTCCAGCTGTTCGGGCCGGTCGCGGCGGTGGCCGGGCTCGGCTCGAAGTCGCGGGAGAAGCGGACGATCGGCTCGGGCCCGCTCGCGGGCACCGACTTCGACGTGACCGTGCCGACGCATGTCAGCGCGATCGCGAAGTTCGAGTCGGGACAGTCGTCGCAGAGCATCTTCAGCTTCGACTCGCCGCTGCCGCGGGCCGGGTTGGTCGAGATCACCGGGTCCGAGGCGACCCTCGCCGTACCGGACCCGAACCGGTTCGACGGGGAGATCAAGATCCGCCGCCGCGGCGCGGAGGACTGGGAGACGATCGCGAACACCGAGGCGTCGGCCGAGCGCGGTACCGGAGTGCTGGACATGGCGCGGGCGATCCGGGAGGACCGGCCGCACCGGGCCACCGGCGCACTCGCGTTCCACATCGTCGACGTGATGGCCTCCATCACCCAGTCGATCGACACCGGCGCGTTCGTGGACGTGACCAGCACGGTCGAGGTCGCGCCGATCCTGCCGGGCGACTGGGACGTGCACGCCGCCACCCTGTGACCGCACTCCTGCTGGATCCCCGGTGAACCGTCGTGTTCGCCGGGGATTCCGTCCCTGACAGACCGCCCCCGGCCCCAGGGAGCGGTGTGCGCCAACTAAACCGGTTCATCTGGAGAGCTCCTGTGACATCCGTGAATGCAGTCCCGCTGACCACCGCGGGCGGCGCCGCCTGGACCGTGCGTGCGCTCGACGGGCAGTTCGGCAAGACGATCGCCGCGACGGTTCCGGGTGAGGTGCACACCGATCTGCTGGCGGCCGGTGAGATCCCGGATCCGTTCGACGGTGACAACGAGTCCGCGCTGGGGTGGATCGGGCGGACCGGCTGGAGCTACCGGACGTCGTTCGAGTGGGTTGCGGACGGCAACGACGTCCAGGAACTGGTGGCCGAGGGCCTCGACACGGTCGCGACCATCACCCTGAACGGCCAACAGATCGGGCGTACGGCGAACCAGCACCGCACCTACCGGTTCGACGTGACCGGCCTACTGGTAGCCGAAGGCAACGAGCTGGTGATCGACTTCGCCGGGCCGGTGACGGCGGCCGAGGAGATCGCGGCCGGGTACGGGACCTGGCCGCACACGAACCTCCATCCGTACAACGCGTTGCGGAAGATGGCCAGCAACTTCGGCTGGGACTGGGGACCGGACGTCGCCACGGTCGGCATCTGGCGGCCGATCCGGATCGAGTCGTGGTCGGGCGTCCGGATCGACTCGGTTCGCCCGCTGGCCGGCCTCGACGGGGATCGCGGCGTACTGAACACCGAGTTCACGCTGGCCTGGGCGGACGGCTTCACCGAGGACGTGACCGTCACCGTCGAGGTCGGCGGGACCACCACGGAGCTGACTGTTGCCGCCGGCACCAAGACCGCCTCGGTCACGTCGACCGTCGATACGGTCGACCGCTGGTGGCCGCGGGGACACGGCGAGCAGCCGTTGTACGACGTCACCGTCTCGGCACACGGTGATCGCTGGCACGGCCGGGTCGGATTCCGGACCGTCTCGCTGAACGTCGACCCCGACAAGGACGGCACGCAGTTCGTGCTGTCGGTCAACGACAAGCCGATCTACGTGCGCGGGGCGAACTGGATCCCCGACGACGCGTTCGTGACGCGGCTGAACCGGGCGACGTACGAGACCAGCATCCAGGACGCGGTCGACGCGGGGATGAACCTGCTGCGCGTGTGGGGCGGCGGGATCTACGAGAGCGAGGACTTCTACGACATCTGCGACGAGCAGGGGATCCTGGTCTGGCAGGACTTCCTGTTCGCCTGTGCGGCGTACTCGGAGGACGAGACACTGGCCGCCGAGGTCGAGGCCGAAGCGCGGGAGGCGGTCACGCGGCTCAGCAAGCACGCGAGCCTCGCGGTCTGGAACGGCAACAACGAGAACATCTGGGGGTACGTCGAGTGGGGCTGGCGGGTGCCGCTGGCCGGGCGACCCTGGGGTGCGGGCTACTACTTCGACCTGCTCCCCCGCATCGTCGCCGAGCTCGACCCGCGCACGCCGTACTCCCAGGGCAGCCCGTACTCGTTCGACCAGTTCATCCACCCGAACGACGAGCGGCACGGCACCATGCACATCTGGGACGTCTGGAACCAGGTGGACTACACGACGTACCGGAAGTACAAGCCACGGTTCGTGTCGGAGTTCGGGTTCCAGGGACCGCCGGCCTGGTCGACGCTGACGTCGGTGGTGCACGACGAGCCGCTGGATCCGTACGGCGAGCAGATGCTCGTGCACCAGAAGGCGTTCGAGGGCAACCTCAAGCTGGAACGCGGTCTGGGTGATCACCTGCCGAAGTGGAAGGACATCAACGACTGGCACTGGACGACCCAGCTGAACCAGGCCCGGGCGATTGCCTTCGGCATCGAACACTTCCGCAGCCTGTACCCGTTGAACACCGGTGCCGTCGTCTGGCAGCTGAACGACAACTGGCCGGTCGTCTCCTGGGCCGCCGTCGACGGTCACGGCATCCGCAAGCCGCTGTGGTTCGCCTTGAAGCGCGTGTACGCCGAGCGGCTGCTGACCGTCCAGCCCCGCGAAGGCGAGCTGGTAGTTGCCGCGCACAACGACACCGATGCGACGTGGTCGACCGAGCTGACCGTCACCCGCCGGTCCACCGGCTCCGACCTGCTCGCCCGGGAGACCTTCGCCCTGGAGGTCGAGCCGCGGTCGGCAACGCTCAGTTCGCTGCCCGGGTCGATCGTCAACCCGACCGACCCGACTCGTGAGTACCTCGAGGTCCGGGGTGCCGACGGCACCACGACGTACTGGTACTTCGTCGAGGACACCGCGCTGCGCCTGGCCGGCGACGCTTACACCGCGTCGGTCGTGCCGACGGACGAGGGGTACGACGTGACCGTGACCGCGACCGCGTTGGCCAAGGATCTGGCGCTCTTCCCCGACCGCCTGGACCCGGCGGCCCGCGTCGACTCCGGTCTGATCACCCTCTCCGCGGGCGAGTCCCACACCTTCCACGTCACCGCATCCGAGGCGCCGACCAGCGTCGGTGTACCCGTTCTGCGCTCGGCCAACGACCTGGTGAGCTGAGAAGGCAGGCATACTGGCCCACCATGGCCCTTCAACGGGAGTCGCGGGGGCGGAGTCTGCGGCGGGACGCGCTGGGCGTCGGCTCTTCGACCGCGATCGGCATTGCTTCGACGGCACCGGCGTACTCGCTGGCTGTGTCGGTGGGACTACTCGCCGGGTACACCGGCGCGGCGGCTCCACTGGTGCTGGCGGCGAGTGCGGTGCCGGTGATCCTGGTTGCGCTGTGCTTCCGTGAGCTGAACAGGACCGAGCCTGACTGCGGTACGACGTTCCCGTGGACCGAGAGGGCGTTCGGCCTGGGCACCGGGCGGATGGTCGGTTGGACCACGGTGATGGCGTGTGTGCTGGTGATGAGCAACCTCGCTCAGGTCGCCGCGGTCTACACCTACCTGCTGCTCGGCCTGGACAGCGCCGCCGACTCACGGCTCGCCCAGGCCGGGCTCGGCACCGCCTTCATCATGGTGATGGCCTTGCTGGCCTATCGCGGCATCCGGGTCGCGGCGGCCACGCAGTTCGTGCTGCTGACGGTCGAAGTGGTCGCGCTGCTGTGGTTCGCGATCAACGCGCTGCGTGAAGCGGGATCACTCAATATCCGCGATGGGGCGACCGGCGAGGGTGCGTGGGCGGCCGGCGTACTGGTCGCGGTGTTCCTGTACTGGGGCTGGGACTCGTCCTTCAGCGTCAACGAGGAGTCGCGCAACCCGCGGCGTACACCGGCCGTCGCTGCCCTGATCGCGAGCGGCTTCCTGATCGTCCTGTACGTCGTGGTCGCGTGGGCCGCGGTCGCGTACGCCGGGGTGGATCCGCTCGCGGACATCGCCGACGACGACTTCTTCGCCGTACTGTCGAACGATCTGCTCGGCACGGCGGGTGGGAAGGTCCTGGTCGGGGCGGTGCTGGTGTCGGCACTGGCGTCGACGCAGACCACGATTCTGCCGACGGCCCGGACGATGTTGTCGATGGCCCGGCGGGACGCGTTCCCCGGGCAGTTCGCGCGGGTCTCGGTCCGCTACCAGACGCCGACCGTGTCAACCTGGGTGTTCGCCGGGGTGAGTGTGCTGGTGTACGTCGTGCTGGTGCTGACATCGGACGCCGTACTGGCCGACTCTGTCGCCGCTGTGTCGGTGCTGGTGTCGCTGTACTACCTGGCGACGGCGGCCGCCGTACCGGTGTACTTCAAGGGTGCTCTGCGTGAGCGACTGGTGCAGCGCCTGGTGGTGCCGTTGCTGGCGAGCCTGTCGTTCGTGGTCGTGCTGGTGCTCGCGGTGGCGGATGTGGGGGCTGGGCCGCTGCTTGTGGTCGGTGTAACGATGGTGGTCGGAGCGGCGATCATGTTCTCGATGAAGCCGCCGGCCGAGGGGGAAGGCAGGCCGTGACACAAGCCGGGAAGCGTAGGCGGATGCGCAGCGGGGCGGTGACGCTAGGGCTCACCGCGCTGGTGGCCGCCTCGCTGACGGGTTGTTCCAGTGAGGAAGAGCAGCCGGACTACGCCGCGATCTGCGTGGACCCCCAGACAGAGACCCGCACCGACGACGACAACTGCAAGGACGAGACCGAGTACCACGGGTCCGGTGCCGGGTTCTTCTGGTTCTACATGGCCACCCGGGGCAGCGCGATCGTGCCGCCGGTCGGCGGTCGCTACAACGCTGCCAACGGCACCTACACGATCCCCCGGACCGGGTCGCCGACGATCAGGCGCGGTGGCCTGGACAGGGGTGGCGGCGATATCGGGACCATCACCCGCGGCGGCTTCGGCAAGTCCGGTCACGGGAGCTCTGGCGGCTGATGTGGCGGCACGCGATCAAGGCCCGGCCGCGCTGGAAGGACACCGTCGTCGAGCAGGGGCTGGTGTTCCCGATGACCGACCTGCCGGACGGCACCGAGACGCCGTACTGGAACGAGAGCGCCTGGTACGAGGTGACGATGGAGGAGGTCCTGCACCTCGAGCGCGTCACCGAGGAGCTGTACGAGATGTGCAGGCACGCGGCGTCGGTGATGGCCTCCGGTGACCGGTTCTCCGACACACAGCTCGGCCTCGCCCCCGGCACTCTGCCGCTGGTCCGGGAGTCGCTGAAGCGGGACGACCTGTCCGTGTACGCGCGGTTCGACCTGGGCTGGAGCGGGGCCGAGCCGAAGATGCTGGAGATCAACGGCGACACTCCGACCGGGCTGGTCGAGTCCGCGGTGATCCAGTGGAACTGGCTGGAGGACGTGTTCCCGGACGCCGACCAGTGGAACTCGGTGCACGACCGGCTGGTCAAGTGGTGGGCCGAGCACCTCGCGGCCGGCCACTTCCCGGGTAACGAGGCGCACTTCTTCAACTCCGGCGCCGAGACCTCCGGCGAGGAGGCGATGACAGTGGCGTACCTGCGCGACACCGCCGCGATGGCCGGACTGGCGACGTACGGGCACGAGATCGAGGACGTCGGCTGGGACTCGGCCCGGCGGTCCTTCGTCGACTGGGGCGGGAGGCCGATCCGGACCGCGTTCAAGCTGTACCCGTGGGAGGACATGCTCGACGACGAGTTCGGCCGCTACATCCTGGCCGGGCTGGAACCCGAGCCGGTGCGGTGGATCGAGCCGATCTGGAAGACGATGCTGTCCACCAAGGCGATCCTGCCGGTGCTGTGGGAGCTGTACCCGGACCACCCGAACCTGCTGCCGGCGTACTTCGGTGATCCCGGCGACCTGCTCGAGTGGGTGGCGAAACCGCTGCACGGCCGGGAGGGCAGCAACATCCGGATCCACACCGTGGCCGGCACCGAGGACCACATCCACGACGGGCCGTACGACACCTCGACGATGGTCTACCAGGAGTGGCATCCACTGCCGTCGTACGACGGGAATCGCGCCGTCATCGGCAGCTGGATCATCGACGGTGTCGCGGCCGGCATGATGGTCCGCGAGTCCGACGGACCCATCACCGACTACTACGCCCGTTTCGTCCCGCACGCCATCGGCACCAGCCCACGCCCGGACCAGGAGACGATCCAGGGCTGGCTGGCCGAATAGCGCGAAAGGTCGTCGTGGGCGATCGTTGAAGGATGAGATCGACACGGGTGGGCCTGGTGGCCCTGGCCGCTGTGGTCGCGACCGGCGCCTGCAACGACGCCCCGGCTGGGTCCCCGGTCCCGACCGCGCCCACCACGTCGACGGCACAACCCGACGACGGGGCGATCTCGATGAACGGTCGCGCCCCGCTCACCGGCGTACCCGTCCGCGGGCCACTGAGTCGGCCGGCGGTGACAGTCAAGGTCTCCAACACGTCGGACGCTCATCCCCAGCGCGGGCTCGGCCAGGCGGATCTGGTGTTCGTCGAACCGATCACCGGGTCGACCACGCGGCTCGCGGCCGTGTTCCACTCGCGGTTGCCGGCCCAGGTCGGTCCGGTGCGGTCGCTGCGACCGATGGACGCGGCACTGATCGGCCCCACCCGAGGTGTCGTCGCCAACACGATGGCCGACCGCTGGGTACTCGCGTACTTCGACAAGATGACGGACGTCGACGACTTCGGGACCCTGACCGTTGCGCGCGGCACCTACCACCTGGATCCGCGCCGGCCCGCGCCGAACCACGTGTTCGCCCAGCCCAGCAAACTCCTGGCCCTGACCAAACGGACCGCACCTACGCCGTACTTCACCTATGCCCCCGGCATTGCCCAGTCGACCGCAGGGCGCCTCGGTACGCCGGCAGCTTCGGTGCGGATCGGGTACGGCGGTCCCGCGACGGCGACCTGGATCTACCAGGCGAGCACCAAACGCTGGAGCCGCGCCGAGCAGTGGTCTCCGCACCGGCTCGAAGGCGGTGCCCTGGTCGCGGCCGACAACGTGCTTGTTCTCCGCGCCGCACCCGACCGTGGATTCCCGCAGGCCAAGGGCTCGATGACGATCCTCGACCTCACCGATGCCTTCGGCCCGCTGCAGCTGTTCACCGGCGGCAAGGTGGTCACCGGCCGCTGGGCCAAGGCCGGGGTCAACGATCCCTTCACCTTCACCGGCCCGGACGGCAAGCGGCTACTCCTCACGCCGGGCACGACCTGGGTCGAGTGCGTGCTGACCGGTATGCCGGTGGCCGTCAGTCCACGTTGATGGCGACGTACTTGATCTCCAGGAACTCGTCGATGCCGGCGGTGCCGCCTTCGCGGCCGAGGCCGGACTGTTTGACGCCGCCGAAGGGTGCGGCCGGGTTGGAGACGATGCCCTGGTTCAGGCCGATCATGCCGGTCTCCAACTGCTCGGAGACGCGCAGCGCCCGGCTCAGGTCGTTGGTGAACAGGTAGGAGACCAGGCCGTACTCGGTGTCGTTCGCCATCCGGACCGCTTCCTCCTCGGTCTCGAAGGCGGTCAGCGGGGCGACCGGGCCGAAGATCTCCTCCTTCTGCAACCGGGCGGTCCTCGGTACATCGGCCAGCACGGTCGGCTGGTAGAAATATCCGTTGCCCGAGGCAACCGCTGCGCCGGTGAGCACCCGGGCGCCCTGGCCGACCGCGTCGTCGACCAGGTCCTTCACCTTGTCCCGCTGCTTGGCGTCGATCAGCGGGCCGACGTCGACCCCGTCCTCGGTCCCGCGGCCGACCTTCAGCGCACGCATCCGCTCGGACAGCCGGGTCGCGAAGTCCTCCATCACCGACGACTGGACGTAGATCCGGTTGGCCGCCGTACAGGCCTCGCCGCCGTTGCGCATCTTGGCCAGCATCGCGCCGTCGACCGCCTTGTCCAGGTCGGCATCGGCGAACACCAGCAGCGGCGCGTTCCCCCCGAGCTCCATGCTCGTGCGCAGCACCTGCTCAGCGGACTGTTCGATCAGCTTCCGGCCGACCTGGGTGGAGCCGGTGAAGGACAGCTTGCGGGCGCGCCCGTCGCGGATCAGCGGCTCCATCACGCCGCCGGAGTCGCTGGTGGTGATCACGTTGAGCACACCGGCAGGCAGCCCGGCCTCGGTCATCAGCTCGGCCAGCTTGAGCATCGACAGAGGTGTCTGCGCGGCCGGCTTCATCACCATCGTGCAGCCGGCGGCGACGGCCGGGCCGATCTTGCGGGCGCCCATCGCGGCCGGGAAGTTCCACGGCGTGATCAGCAGGCACGGGCCGACCGGCTGCCGCATCACCAGGAAGCGCCCCTTGCCGTTCGGTGCGACCTGGTAGCCGCCGTCGATCCGGACCGCCTCCTCGGCGAACCAGCGGAAGAACTCGGCCGCGTAGGCGATCTCGCCCTTCGACTCGGCGACCGGTTTGCCCATCTCCAGCGTCATCAGCAACGCCAGGTCGTCGGCCCGCTCGGTCATCAGCTCATAGGTACGGCGGAGGATCTCGCCACGGTCCCGTGGCGGTGTCGCAGCCCAGTCCGCCTGCGCCGCGACGGCCGCGTCCAGGGCGGCCACGCCGTCCGCCGGACTCGCATCAGCCACTTCGCACAGCGTCGTACCGGTGGCCGGGTCCTCGACAGGCAGGGTCTTCCCGCCTGCGGCCGTCTGCCACTTGCCGCCGATGAACAACTCGGTCGGACACGCCTTGACGACTTCCTGCTCCCGCTCCCGTGACATGAGCCCGCCTTTCTCTAGTCCGGCAGTACCCACATTAGGTCGCGGTGACGGGAGATTCAGGCTGTGGCGATGAGCGGTGGGGCGTGCCGGGGGATGGTCCGGACCGTGCGGGTGAGACCGGCGGCGATGGTACGCAGGATGGCTGACCTCACCAGGCCGTCGAAGGCGAGCGGGACCAGCATGACCTCGTCGGCACCGGTGCTGGCGACCAGTGAGCCCAGTCCGGACACCACTGTGGCCCGCGAGCCGACGATATGGCCGGGATCGTCCAGCAATCGCTCAGCCCTGCCGCGCTCCCGGCCGGTCAGCGGTGGATCGAGTAGTTCCATCAGCTCCGCCGGTGTGGCCCGAGGCGACGCGGCAGCGAGGCGCGTCTTCACGCGGACGTACTCCGCGAACCGGATGATCGCCTCTTCCTCGGAGTCCGCCGCCACCACTCCGACCGTCACCGCGAGATACGGCTTCACCGTCGGCCCGCTCGACTCGAACTGATCCTGGTACGCCGCCACAGCCGCGGCCGTCGTCGCAGCAGCGCAGTGATGCGCCAGGAAGACCGGCAGCCCTCGTACGGCGGCAGTCGCGGCAGCACCAGGGTGATCGGCCAGAACGAAGACAGGTGGTGGCAGCCCAGCCAGCGACAGCCGTACGTCGCCGACTGGGGCTCGCCCGGGCAGGCCGTCACGCAGGAACCCACACAACTCGTCCAGCCGCTGCGGGAAGGTGTCACGGGCGGCACCGCCGAGTGCGGCCGCCGTACTGGGGACCAGACCAGGCTGCTGCCCTACGCCGAGGTCGATCCGGCTCGGATACGCCGCTGCCAGCGCGGCGAACTGCTCCGCGATGACAAGTGGCTGGTGCGTCGTGACCAACACGCCACCCGCGCCCAGGCGGATCCGGTCCGTCCGCGCGGCCAGGACGGCCGCGAGTACGGCCGGTGTCGCGCTGCCGACGCCTCGGACGCCGTGCTGTTCCCCCAGCCAGAACCGGCGGTATCCGAGGTCGTCGGCAGCCTGTGCGACCTCCGCGGTCTCCCGGAGCGCGGCCGCAGCAGACTGACCGGGCAGCTGCGGTACGACGTCGAGCACCGAATGCGCTGAGACGGGCAGTCCGGGATTCACGGGGGAGAGCACCCGCCAACCGTGGCAGCGTGACAGCGCATCGCGCATGGGTGTTCGGCACCCATGTTCAGGCCGGCGAACACCCACCTCCTGGCGGCAGCGCCGAATCCCGAAGATGGGGGTCGCTTACGCACTTCCAGGAAATATGGGGGCTCGTTACCCATGTCTAGGGCAGGGTGCCGATGGCAGCCTGTCCGCGTGCTCAACTCAGCGACCGCCCGGCCGGCCCGGACCGACCACCGCAACGCCTGGTGGTCCGCCGGGATGCGCCCGCACGAGCTGGCCCAGTCCGCGCCCGCCTGGGCCGAGTACGTCGAACGCAGCACCAGCCAGACCGCGTCTGCCGCCGGTCGCAGCCCCGCAGGGACCGATGCCGCCGGTGGCCACACATCAGGTGGGGCTGACGGAGCTTCGGGTGGGCACAGCGACTGGCGGCAGGCGCTTATGCGCTGCCTCGAACCACTGCTCTCCTCGGCGCGCCGCGATCTGGCCGCCGCCGGGCACACCGGCGTACTGGCGGAGCAGTTCCTGCACCGGCTCGGGCTTCGGCTGGTGAAGCTGGCGTCGCGGACGCTGGTCTTGGAGCTGGCCCGGGCGCGGGACCGTGGTGAGCTGGCCGGCGACACCCCGGCCGAACGTTTTCTGGACTTCACCCACCGGCTCGTTGGAGGGAGCGAGCTGGCGGAGTTCCTGGCCGCATACCCGGTGTTGGCCCGGGTCCTGGGCGAGTCGTGCCGGCAGGGCGTCGAGGGTCACCTCGAACTGCTGGCACGGCTCGCCGAGGACCGTGAGTCGCTCGTCACCGGGCTGCTGGACGGCCGTGATCCCGGTGCACTGACCGCCATCGACCCCGCGGGCGATCCCCACCGGGGCGGACGGTCAACGGCGACCCTCACCTTCGCGGACGGGCGACGGCTGGTTTACAAGCCGCGGTCACTCGACCTGCACGGCCACTTCAACGAGCTGGTCGAATGGCTGAACGACAAGACCGGGCTGGACATCCGCACCGTCGGCCTGCTCCCCCGCGACGGGTACGGCTGGTCGGAGTACGTCGTTCATCAGCCGTGCGCCGACCTGGCGGAGGTGCGCCGGTTCTACCACCGGCAAGGCGCTCTGCTGGCCCTGCTGTACGTGCTGGACGGCACCGACATGCACTACGAGAACCTGATCGCCGTCGGTGAGCAGCCGGTTCTCGTCGATGTCGAGACACTCTTCCACCCCAGCCACGCCGCAGACGGTGCGCTCAACCGTGACCCGGCGTACCGCGCACTGCTGAACTCGGTCTACCGCACCGCGCTGTTGCCGTTGCTGGTCAGCGGCGAGCACGGTGTGGCGGACATGTCCGGCCTGGGCGGCGACGCCGACGCGGTCACACCGACCAGCGTGGTCGACTGGGCAGACGCCGGTCTGGACTCGATGCACCTTGTCCGGCGCCCTGGGAAGACGCCTGGCGCGCGGAACCGGCCACGGCTCGATGGTGCGGACATCGAGCCGCGGGATCACGAGATCGCTTTGCTGACTGGGTTCCGGGCCGCGTACGAGGCGATCGCCTGGTACCGCGAAGAGCTGATCGGAGCGGACGGCATGCTGGCCCGTTGCGCGACGGACCAGATCCGTTTCGTACCGCGGAGCACCAGCCTCTACACCGGCCTTCTGGACGAGGCGACGCATCCGGACGCTCTCCGGGACGCGGCCGGCCGGAGCCGGCTGCTCGACCTGTTGTGGGACGCCGACGAGGCGCTGCACGTCGTGGTGCCGTACGAGCTGGCCGACCTGTGGGCGGGCGACGTACCGCTGTTCACCGCCCGTCCGGACAGCCGTGACGTGTGGGCGTCCGACGGCACCCGCATCTCCAACGTGCTGGCCATCGAAGGGCTCGCTGCGGTCGAGGCGAAGATCGCCGCCCTCAGCGACATCGACGAGGACCGCCAGAAGTGGCTGATCTCGGCGACCCTCGCCACCAGGCCGGAGCCGATCGTGCACTCCAGCATTGCCGGCCGGCCGGGTCTGGGCGCCACCGAGGCGGACCCGGTTCGCCTGCTCGCCGCCGCCACGGACATCGCCGACGAGATCATGGCGCAGGTCCACAGCGAGCGCGACGGTGCGGCGAACTGGTTGGGCCTGGAGCTCATCGACGACCACCACTGGGCCGTCAGGCCAATGGGCGCAGGGCTTTCGCACGGCTACACCGGTACGGCGCTCTTCCTCGCACAGGTCGGTGTGCTGACCGGAGCGCAGAAGTACTGCGAACTGGCGCGGGACGCGATCCGCCCGATCCCTGCCCTGCTGGAGAGCCTCGCGGCGGACCCGGAGTCCGCACAGCTCATCGGCCCGGGCCTGCACGGACTGGGCGGCATCAGCTACGGCCTCGACCGCCTGCACGCCCTCCTCGACGACTCCGACATCGCCACCTGGCTGGCCGCCTCGCTCGAACTCAGCGCAGGGCTCCAGCCCGACGAGTTCCCCTCGTACGCCGAGGGCGCGGCCGGTGGACTCGCCGCCATGCAGGCGATCCAAGGGTTCCCGGCGGCCACGCACCTGGCCAAGCGGTACGCCGACGAACTCGTCAACACCGTGGAGCTCGGGCTCCGTCGTGGCCGAGTAGCAGCGGACCACGGTTTCGCCCGGGGCTATCAGGGCATTGCCTGGGCTCTCGGCCGGTACGGCGTACCTGGTGACAGGTACATGGACGCCGCGCGTGCGGCGGCCGATCTGGACCGTCGAGAGCGCCCTGGTGGTCATGGCTGGTGCGCAGGTGACGCCGGGACCGCACTGAGTCGGCTGAGTGCCGGCGTACCCGCGGACCTCGACGCCTACCTGAGGACCGCAGCAGAACGTCCGGTGCTCGCCGACCTGAGTCTGTGTCACGGCGAGCTCGGCGCGGTGGAGCCACTGGTGTGGCTCGCCGAACGCGATCACCCAGCTGTTGAGCTGGTCCGGCGACGCCGGGCCGGGCTGGTGCTCGCCGCAGTACAGCAGTACGGACCACAGTGCGGGACACCGCGGGGGGTTCCGTCACCAGGCTTGCTGACCGGCCTGGCGGGAATCGGCTACGGCCTGCTCCGGCTGGCGTTCTCCGAACGCGTTCCGTCCGTCCTGCTGCTCGAACCAACCGCCGGGTCGACGCGCCCACCCATAGCGCCGGCACCCAATCCTTCGACAGGGGAGACAACATGACCGCCCAGCACCACAACTCGCACCACGACGAGCAGCCGGACGTCCAGCCGCAGCCGGCCGGTACCGACCCGATCGGTCCGATCACGTTGCCGAAGCGATCCAAGATCGGCGCCCGGGCGATGGCCCTGGTCGGCACCGTCGGCCTGAGCGCGTTCGCGGCCGCCGTCGCCGCGGACGGCCTCGCCAGCACCTGGCCGACGATCGAGAGCTAGGCCAAGCGTTTGATCACCGGGGTCGACCGGTCCACTGGAGGGTGGCCGGTCGACCTCTGCTGATCCGCTGCGGTGGCAGCAATACGTCGTTAGAGTTGGCAAGCATGCAGACCCGTGCGCCCAAAGTGGTCGGCAGAGACCGGGAGATCGACCATCTCCACGGTCTGCTGGCCGCGACCAGAGGTGGTCAGGGGGGTGCGGTCTTTCTGGTCGGCGAGCCCGGTATCGGCAAGAGCCGGCTGGCCGGGGTCGGTACGACGCGGGCGCTCGACGACGGCATGGCGACGCTCCGCGGCCGGGTCGGCGCCATCGGCACGATGGTTGCGTTCCGCCCGTTCACCGAGGCCCTGCTGTCACTCATCCGCCGGGGTGAGATGCCCGCCGCGGATGGGCTCGGTCCCTACCGTCAGGTGCTCGGCCGGCTCGTCCCCGACTGGGACGACGGTACGGCGCACAACACGGCAACGTCGGCCGTCGTACTGGGCGAAGCCGTCCTGCGGTTGCTCGCACTGGTCGGCAAGGACCGTGGCTGTCTGCTCGTGCTGGAAGACCTCCACGGGTCTGATCCCGAGACGCTGGCAGTGATCGAGTATCTGCTCGACAATCTCGAGGACCAGCCCATCGCTCTGGTCGCCACACTGCGCTCGGAGACCTGTGCGGCCTTCGAGCTCGCCCGGCTGTCGGCACAACGCGGTGCCGCCCACTTGATCGAGCTGCAGCCGTTGGACCGGGAGCAGGTAGGTGAATTGGCTGCGGGGTGTCTCGAGGTGTCACCGGACGGTGTACCCGACTCCTTGGTCGACAGGTTGTGGCGAGACAGCGCCGGAATCCCTTTTATCGTTGAGGAACTGCTGCAGGAGGCGAGCAGGTCCGGGCAGTTGCTGTCCAAGGCCGACGGCAGTGTGCAGGTCGTCGACGGGCTCCAGACCAATGTCCCGGCAGCCGTTGTCCGGAGCATCAGTAGCCGGACCGACCAGCTCGGGCCACAGTCACGTGACCTGCTGGTGCTGGCTGCGGTCATCGGTCACCGATTTCCGCTGAGCGTCGTACGTAAGGCCACAGGGACTGATGAACGGTTGCTGCTGGCTACCTTGCGGGCAGGTCTTGCCGCGCAGTTGGTCGGGCCGGACGAGCCGGTGCCGGACTGGTACGCGTTCCGGCATCCACTCACCGCTGACGCGCTGCTGGCCGGTCTCACCCCGACTGAGCGGTCCACACTCGCCAGGCGTTGTGCCGACGCGATCGAGGAGCTGCACCCAGGACTGCCCGGTGAGTGGTGCCAGATGGTGGCCGAGCTCGCAGAGACCGGCGGCGACATGGCACGGGCCGGCCGACTGTTCGCGACCGCTGGGCGGCGTTCGTTCGACGAGGGATCGATGGCCTCGGCGGTGAAGTTGCTGGAGCGCGCGACCGCCTTGCTGGCCGGCGATCCCGACACCGCCTACCGGGCCGAAGTACTCGGATCGTTGCTGATCGCACTGAGTGAGACCGGCCAGTTCGAGAACAGCACGGTCCACGCGGCGACGATCGAGGAGATGGCCGACCGCAACCTGGACAGCCGCAAGGTCGCCGCCTTGCACGTCCAGCTGGCGAACCTGGAACACATGGCCGGCCGCTGGTCGGCCGCGCTGACCCAGGTGGCGACGGCCCGCTCGTTGCTCGGTGTCGACGCCTGCGACGCCGACCTCGCGCCGGTCGACGCGATCGCCGCCCACCTCGAGCTGGCGCGGCCCAGTCCCGGCCGGCTCAAGGCGGCGACCGAGCTGGCCACCCGTGCCGCCGAGGCGGCCGAACGCGCCAAGCTGCCCGCGGTCGCCTGCGACGCGTTGCAACTGCTCGGCATCCTGTCCCGCGAGCACGACCTCGATCGGTCGATCGACTACTTCCATCGCGCCCGGCTGGTGGCCGAAGAGCACAACATGACCTTCCAGCGGGTCTGCTCGCACATCTTCCAGGCCGGCACGATCTGCCTGGCCGGCGGCAGCATCGTCGAGCTCGAACGAGCCCGCCAGCAGGCGCTGCGGATCGGCGCCATCCCGCTGGCCTACGAGGTGGACGGGATCCTCGGCCAGCAAGCGATCCTGCGAGCCGAGTACGACAAGGCCGCGGTCATCATCGACGAGTGCCTGGAGGTGACGCGGCGGCTCCGGCTCGGCCGCTCGGCGACGTACTTCCTGTCCACCAAGGCGATCCTGGAGGCACACCGAGGACGCCGTACGGCGATGGAGGAGACGCTGGCCGAGGCCGCCAACTGGGGTGGCGAGCGCGCGTCGTACGAACTGCCCTACTCCTACGGGCTGGCGCGGACGTTCTGCGCGCTGCTGGAGGAGAACCGCGAGCTGGCCGACTCCGAGATGGCCCAGGCCCTCGCGTACGACGCCCAGAACCCGACCACACTGCACACGTCGGGCAAGTACGGGCTGGGGCTGTTGCTCGGCGTACTGTCCGGCCGCAACAGCTGGGCGCACTTCGAGGCGATCACCGCCGCGGCGGCCAGTGGGATGCGGTGGAACAAGCAGTTCGTCCAGTTGGCGCACGCCGTACTGCTCGGCCGGGATGGTCAGGTCGACGCGGCGAACAACAAGGTCGTGGAGGCGCTGGAGACCGCGTCGCTCTACCCGCTGGCGCGCCACCTGGGTCTGCGGCTGATCGCCGAGCCGGCCCACGCCGACGGCTGGGGTGAGCCGGTGGCATGGCTGCGGCAGGCCGAGGACTACTTCCACAACGCGGAGATCCAGGCGGTGGCGAGTGCGTGCCGCAGTCTGCTGCGTCAGCTCGGCGTGACGGTGTCACAACGCCGGAGCGGGATCGAACAGGTGCCGGCGCATCTGCGTCAGCTCGGGATCACCAGCCGCGAGTACGAGGTCTGCAGGTTGCTGGTAGACCGGATCGGGAACAAGTCGATTGCGTCCCGGCTGCACATCTCGCCACGGACCGTGGAGAAACATGTGGCCAGCCTGATGACCAAGACCCAGCAACCGGATCGGGAGGCACTGAGCAGTTTCGCTCGGACCGTTCTGCAGGACTGAGTGCCCGGTCCGATTCCGGCACTGGTGCGTGTGCTGGGAGACGGGACGGTCGGAGGGTGATACTTGTCGACTCACGCTTTCGGCGACCGCCCGTCGGCGCGATACGGCACGACACGGTAATTTATGAACGCTCGCTTTCTATATAGGATGGGCGAGTGGCAGGCAAGGGGTCGGACATGAGCAAGGGAACGGTCGGCGGCGGCGGTACGACGATGCTGCGGCGGATCAACGTGGCCGCGGTACTGGACGCGGTACGCCGCTCCGCGCCCGCGCCACTGCGCGTCGCCGAGCTGGTCGAGCGGACCGGTCTGGCCAGACCGACCGTGGCCCAGGCCGTCGACGAACTGCTGGACGCCGGCTGGTTGCAGCAGCACGGCCCGGATTCCGCGGATCGCTCACTCGGCCGCCCGGCCATCCGCGTCTCGCTGCGCGGCCGTGCCGCGCCGGTGCTCGGCCTGGACGTCGGGCCGCACCGGGTCACCGTGGGTGTCTCCGACCTGGCCGGCCGCAAGCTCTCCCTGGTCCGGCGATCCGGCCCCGGCTGGACCGCGCAGGAGCTGCTCGGAGTCATCAGCGAGGTGATCACCGAAGCCCTGGCGGAGGCCGAAGTACCGGCCGAGGACATCGCCGCCGCGGTTGCCGCCAGCCCCGGCATCGTGGACGAGCACACCGGCCGGGTCCAGCTGGTCCCGAGTGTGCCGGGCTGGTCCGCGATCGACCTGACCAAGCACGTCCGCAGCCTGCTCGACTGCCCGGTGATGCTCGACAACGACGCCAACCTGGCCGCACTGGCCATCGCCGCCGCCCGTGGTGGCACCGGCACGCTGCTGGCCGTGCAGTGGGGTGAGCGGCTCGGTGCCGGCATCGTGATCGACGGCCGACTGCACCGGGGCACCGGCGCGGCCGGTGAGATCGGCTTCATCGCCACCGCGCCGGACGACGTCATCAACCCCGAGGACAGTCGGGGACCGCTGGAGCGCGCGGTCGGCTCGGAGGCCATTGCCGCACTCGGCCGCCAGGCTGCCCTCGATCACCCCAACTCCCGGCTGGCCGAGCTGGGCGGTGGGCAGCTGGACACGGCCGACGTGTTCGCCGCCGCGGCGGAGCGTGACCCGGTCGCGCAGTCCGTCGTACAGCAGGTCGCCCGCGACTTCGCGCGCGCGTTGGCCCCCGCCGTACTGGTGCTGGACCCGACTGCCGTGGTGATCGGTGGCGGTGTCGCCCGGGCAGGCGCCGTACTGCTCGACGCCATCTCCGACCAGCTACGACTGCTCACGCTGAACCACCCGAAGCTGGAGTTGTCCGCTCTGGCCGAGGACGCGGTCGTCACCGGCGCGATGCGGATGGCCCTGGACGAGGTCTGGCAGCGCAAGCTTCCGACCCCGGCCCTCACCAGCACGGCCTAAGCCGTCATCGGCCCTCTCACGCACCTCGCCCCGGCCGCACCGCACCAGCACGTGTAGCTGAGCTCGTAGACGACCCGACCGCCGCCATCGACGCGGCGGCTACCGGCGGACGGCGGCGGCGATGGCGTCGGGGCGATCGAGATGCACGAGATGGGCGGCGTCGGGCAGCACCTCGATCGTGCCGCCCAGCACGTCGGCCAGCCGCTGCTGGCCCGCCAGCCATTGGTTCGCGGTGAACCGCGAGCTCCCACCGGTGCCGACCAGGAGAGTCACCGGCGCGACCTCACCGACCGGCCCGGCGACCAGCTTGTCGACCTCGGCTGCCAGCACCCAGCTGCTCGCCAGCTCGTCCCAGAACAGCAGCCACGACAGGGCGTCGCCGTACCGCTTCCGTGCGGTTGCTTTGGACAACAGGTCCCGGTTGCTCGTGCTGCCCATCCAGACGATCAGCCGTCGCACCGCGGGACCCAGCAGCTGCGGTACGCCGATCCGCCCGAGCAACCGCAGGACCGCGCGGACCGCCCGATCACCAGGTGTCCCCGGGTAGAGCCAGCGCCAGCCGGTCTCCGAGGTGAGGCTGGTGTCGACGAGCACGAGCCTGGTCACTTCGAGCGGCCGGGTCAGGGCCCAGCGCAGCAGGGCCAGTCCGCCGATCGAGTGCCCGATCAGGCCGATCTTCGCCTCGGCCGGTACGCCGGCCGCCATCCGCAATTCGTCGACACTCGACGTGATCGGCGTACACCAGGGATCGATCACCCGGAGGTCCAGGCCCGGTAGCAACTCGACGACCCGGTCGAACTCCTCCGGAGTCTCGGCCAGACCGGGCAAGACGATCCAGATTGTTGTCATCGAAACAAAGCTTGCCTCAGGCCTGGTAACAATGTCGCCAGAAATAGACAAACCAGGAGGATCGAGGCCCGTTGCAGGATGCCCGGCGGATGCAGGTCGCCGCCGGTGAGCACCTCGAGGCCGGCCTCGATGCCGAGCCAGGCCTGGGTCACCGCGACCCCGCCGGCCAGTACGGCGACCACGCCGCCCCACGGACCACCCCAGCCGGAGCGGCGCAGGACCAGGACGGCGAAGATGCTCATGGCAACGCTTCCGACGCCCGCCATGGTCGAAGTGATCTCGTGCAGGATCAGCGCCGTACCGGCCTGGCCGGTCTGCTCGGCGGCTCGGCAGGCTTCGCTCAGCGACGGCGCGCAGTCCATCGGGGAGAGCGAGTCGAAGAGCACGCCGGCGGCGATCATCACGTTGCGCAGCAAGCGATACCGGACGGTCACCATGCCCGCCAGCGTCGCACACCGACCAAGGTATTGACTGTCACCTCAGTCCACCAGCTCGGTAGCACCAGCACTACCGAAAGTACCTTCGGCTTAGTGGGATGATCGCTGGGTGCGGTCGGAACAGGCAGAGGCGGCGGTCCCGCAGTGGCAGCAGCGTGCCGCGGTCTGGGTGGGCCGCATCGTGGTGGCCGCCTCGGTCTGGTCGTTCATCGCGATCCCGCTGCACCTGTTCGCGCCGACGTACGTGAAAAGGGTCGATCAGGCCTTCGACTTCTTCGGTATCCCGGCCGGGCACACGTTCTTCTCGGCCGTCTACCTGGCCGTTGTCGGCAGCGCGCTGCTGCGCGGCAAGCGGGCGGCGCTGCTCTGGGTGCTGTGGGTCTTCGAGGCCCTCTGGCTGATCGCGCAGACCACGGCCGTCGCCTTCACCAGCGTCCGGCTGGCCAACCCGAACGACACCGAACTGCTCCGCGACTTCGGCCCGGCCACGGTCCAGGACCTGGAGTGGGGCATCGTTCAGGTGATCGTGGTGGCCGCGATCATCGTGCTGCTGTGGAAGATCCGCGGCGCGTTCCCGGCCCGGCTGGCGCCCGGCACCCGGCGGCTCGCGGTCAGCGCGCTGCTGGGCGGCCTGCTGATCTCGGCCGCGGTCAGCATCACGCTGACCCAGATCTTCCCGAAGACACTGACCGGTCAGCGGGAGAAGATCGGCTGGGCGATCATCGCCGCACTTGGCCAGTCCCGCAGAGGGATGGGCGGTCACGAAGGACACGGCTGGATCGGCTTGTCGGTCGGTGCGATCTCGGCCGCTTCGGTGGTGATCGCGTTTGCCATCTTCCTGCGCTCGGTGCGCCGGGTCCGCTACCTCACCCAGCCCGAGGAGCTCGACGTACGGCGCCTGCTCCTGCTGCACGGTGAACGGGACTCGCTCGGGTACTTCGCCACCCGCCGGGACAAGGCGGTCATCTTCTCCCCCGCCAAGGACGCCGCGATCGCGTATCGCGTGGTCAACGGCGTCAGCCTGGCCAGCGGGGATCCATTGGGCGATCCGGCCGCCTGGCCCGGCGCGATCAAGGTCTGGCTCGCCGAAGCACGCACGTACGGCTGGTCCCCCGCGGTCCTGTCCGCCAGTGAGGAAGCGGCCCACGCGTACGTCGATGCCGGCCTGCGCGCGTTGTCGATGGGCGACGAGGCGATCATCGACGTCGCCGACTTCACCCTCGAGGGCCGGACGATGCGGCCGGTCCGGCAGGCGGTGACACGGGTTCAGCGGGCGGGATACCACGCGGAAGTGGTCCGGCACGGCGAGCTGTCGCCGGAGACGTTGTCGGAGTATGTCCACCTGGCCGAGAAATGGCGTGGCGGGCAGAGCGAGCGTGGATTCTCGATGGCGCTCGGGCGGCTCGGTGATCCGGCCGACGCGCGGTGCGTGATGGTGATCGCGCGAGATGCCGAGGGGTCCGTGCGCGGGTTGCTGTCGTTCGTGCCGTGGGGTGTGCGGGGCGTGTCGCTCGACCTGATGCGGCGGGATCCCGAGTCCGCGAACGGCTTGATGGAGTTCATGGTCACGTCGCTGGTGGACGCGTGCGGGGATCTCGGACTGCACCGGATCTCGCTGAACTTCGCGATGTTCCGGGAGATCTTCAGCGACGCGGAGCGGGTCGGGGCGGGCCCGTTCCTGCGGTTGACGAACGCCTTGCTGACGGCGGCTTCCCGGTTCTGGCAGCTGGAGAGTCTCTACCAGTCGAACGAGAAGTACCTGCCGCGGTGGTCACCGCGGTTGATCTGCTACTCGCGTGGCGCTTCGCTGGCCCAGGTGCTGCTCGCGGCCGGAACCGCGGAGGGGTTCCTGCCGGCGCCGCGGCCGTGGACCCGGGTCGACACTGTGGAGACGGCCGAGCGGCACGCGATCATGGCGGCGGACGGTGGTGCGTTCGCGACCGCCGTACGGGCGCAGGAGGAGGAGTTGCTGCGGCCGGCGTTGCCCGATCGGAAGCTGACCGAGCAGGAGCGGATCCGGCGGACGAAACTCATCGAGCTTGTTGCTGCTGGCATCGATCCGTATCCGGTGAGTGTGCCGCGAACGGAGACGCTGGAACGGGTCCGCGCGCTGTACCCGAACCTGCCGGCTGACCGACGTACCGGCTTCACCGTGTCCGTCACCGGGCGGGTGATGCGGATGCGGAACCACGGCCGACTGGCGTTCGCGTCTTTGCAGGACGGGCCGGCGCAGTTGCAGGTGATGCTGGCGGCCGACAGTTGTGGTGCCGATGCGCTCGACCACTGGCGGCGGCTCGTCGACATCGGCGATCACGTCAGTGTCACCGGCGAGGTGGTCACCAGCCGCCGGGGCGAGCTGTCGATCGCGGTGACGAGTTGGCTGATGGCGGCGAAGTGCCTGCATCCGTTGCCGGACAAGCGCAAGGGGTTCACCGATCCGGAGGCGCGGGTCCGGCAGCGGCATCTCGACCTGGTGATGAACCCGGACTCGCTGCGGATGATGCGGCACCGCAGTACCGCCGTACGGGCCTTGCGCAACGGCTTCGAGACGCGTGGGTTCATCGAGGTGGAGACGCCGATGCTGCAGGCGGTGCACGGCGGGGCGAACGCGCGGCCGTTCGCGACCCATATCAACGCCTACGACACCGAGTTGTTTCTCCGGATCGCGCCGGAGCTGTTCCTGAAGCGGCTCAGCGTCGGCGGGCTGGGCAAGGTCTTCGAGCTGAACCGGAACTTCCGCAACGAGGGCGCGGACGCGACGCACAATCCGGAGTTCACCTCGGTGGAGGCCTACCAGCCGTACGCCGACTACCACGTGATGCGTGAGCTCACCCGGGAACTCCTGATCGAGACCGCCACCGCGGTCTTCGGCAAGCCCGTCCTCCAGCGCCCCGACGGCGAGATCGACATCTCCGGCGACTGGCCGGTCATCCCCGTCCACGAAGCGGTCAGCCGCGCCACCGGTACGACGATCGACGCCGGCACCCCCGTCGACACCTTGCGCGACCTGTGCGCCGCCCACGGCGTACACACAACCGTCGAACTCACCGCCGGCGAACTGGTCCTCGAGCTGTACGACGAGCTGGTCGAGCCCACCACGACCCAGCCGACCTTCTACACCGACTTCCCGCTGGAAACCTCGCCCCTCACCCGCACCCACCGCACCGACCCCCGCCTGGCCGAACGCTGGGACCTGGTTGCCTTCGGCGCCGAAATAGGCACCGCCTACTCGGAACTGGTCGACCCGGTCGAACAACGCCGCCGCCTGACCGAACAGTCCTTGAAAGCGGCCGCCGGCGACCCCGAAGCCATGTCCCTCGACGAGGACTTCCTCACCGCCCTCGAGTACGCCATGCCCCCCACCGGCGGCCTGGGCATCGGCGTAGACCGCGTCATGATGATGCTCACCGGCCAGAACATCCGCGCCACCCTGGCCTTCCCCTTCGTCCGCCCGGCAGAAGGTCATCGCCGTCGGTAGCGGCCGGTAGCGGGTTTTTCATCGCTGGCGCGTTGCCACCCGCCAGCGGTTTCACAAGCCGCTATCGGGCCAGGCTTCGAGGCAACTTCGGCTGGCCCCTCGCCCCAACCCCCTAGGTCCGCATACCCTTTGCGGCACAGGGGGTGTGGGGCAACCTGTGGGGGAAGTACATGAAACGCTTTGCCGTGCTGTGCGCGGGCTTGGTCCTGCTGACCGCTTGTGGTGAGCCACCCGCGGCTGAGTCACGGGCAATTCCCACTGCCAACACGACGCCCGTGCAGGCACCGGTCGTGTCGACACCACGCGGGCCGCTCGGCTCGGCGGCGTACCAGGCCGAACTGACGAAGATCGAGCAGAGCCTGGCCGGTGACCTGCGGGCCCTGACCCGGGTACGAACCGCCGAGGCGCTGACCCAGACGATGGACAGCCTCGCCTCGTCGTTGAGCACCGCGGCGGAGGACTTGGCCGAGCTCTCGGTCACGACTCGGCTGGCCGGTGCCCACAAGGTGCTGTACGGCGGGCTGGAGACCGCGGCCGACTCCTTGTCCACGTCGGACCGGACCGAGCTGAACGCCCGCTGCGGTGGTGTCCCCTACGCCTCGCAGAAGGTCCAGCGTCAGCTACGTGCGGATCTGAACAGCGCGATCGTCTCGCTGCGCAAGCTCAAACTCCGCTTCGGCAGCACGCTGCCCGACCCCGGCCCCGAGCCGGAGACCGTCCGCCCGTCGAACGGCGACGTCCTGGTACGCCGCGGGCCCACCGGCAGCGGCCGGCTCCGGATCACGAACGGAACGACGAAGGACGTCGCGATTTCGATCGTCAGCACCGGGCAGCCGCCCAGCAAGCCACACGTGATGATGTACGTCCAGGCGCGCAAGACCGCCACCATCAGCCGGATCGGCGGACCCTACTCCATCTACTTCAAGACCGGCACCGACTGGAACCCGGAGCGCCGCCAGTTCAGCGCCGACTGCACCTTCCAGAAGTTCGCCCAGTCCTTCGCCCGCAACGAGGCCTGGCAGGTAGACCTCAAACCCACCATCACCGGCAACGCCCCCACCACCGAAGTCGAGGCCTACTAGAGGCCGAGCTTGTTCAGGAGGGAGCTGAGGACGGTGCCGAGGGTGGGTGGGTTGGGGTCTTCGGGGTTGTCGGGGGTGGGTGGTGGGTTGGTCGGGGTGGGTGGAGGCGGGTTGGTGGTGGCTGGGGGCTTGGTTGGCTGGGTGGTGGGGTTCTCGGTGGTGGCGGGGGGCTTTGGTGGGAGCTTGGTGGCTGACGGGAGGCTCGGGTCTTCCTGGTCCACCAATTGGGGGGCGGGTTTGGTGGTGGGGCAGGGGGTGGTGGGCTGCTGACCGTTGCTGGTTGTTGTTGCTGAGGGCAACGGTGTGGTGTGGCCGGGGGTCGGCGGGATGGTCGGCGCCGGGGACTCGGTGCCGCGCGGGACGGTCGGACCCCCGGTCGGGAGCCGGCTGGGCTCGAGGCCGGCGACCGGGTCGGCAGGCTCGGGCCCGCCATCGGGGAGCGGTAGGAACGCGGCGCCGATCCGGGCACCACCGAGCAGGGCGATGACGACGAGGACGGTGTACAGGAGCAGCAGCGCACCGGCCACGAGGGCGGCCTGGCGAAGCCGTCGGCGGTTCTGCCCAGGCGGAGCCAGTGCGGCAGAGATCGGTTTCACAAGTCCCGCAGAGTATCGGCTCCACCAGCGCTTGAAACAGCCTTTGGAAGAAATTCCACACTAGATCGCAACTATTCGGGAATCCCATTCCGATACGCATGCGTAGAATCGCGGTGAGTTAGCTGACGGCGCGCCAATCGGCCCGTCGTCGCAGGGATTCCTGTGTCAGCCTGCTCTCATGTCTTCTCTGGTGCTGCTGCACGGACTGGGGGCCAACGGCCGGGTCTGGGATGCCTGGCCGCAACCGCGGTTCGCCCCCGACCTGCCCGGACACGGCTCGGCCGCCGCGCTACCGGCGTACACCTTCGCCTCGATGGCCGCCGCGATCGCCGAGACTCTTCCGGTACGGCGTGACGTCGTGATCGTGGGCCATTCACTCGGCGGGGTGATCGCGCTCGAACTTGCCAGCGGCCGCTACGGCATCGAGGTGAATCGCGTGGTCGCCCTCAGTGTGAAGGTCACCTGGTCCCAGGACGACCTGGGCAGAGCCGCAGCCTTGGCGCGGAAGCCGATCGCGTGGTTCGACACTCGAGAGGACGCGGCCGCGCGCTTCCTCAAGGTCTCCGGCCTGCAAGGACTCGCCGACCCGTGCGATCCGGTGGTCGAGCATGGCTTGGCCGAGGCCGACGGGCGCTGGCGACTCGCCATGGACCCCGGCACCTTCGGCGTCGGCGCCCCCGACATGCCCGACCTGATCGCGGAGAGCAAGGCCGAGGTCGTCCTCGCCCGCGGCGAGCGCGACCCGATGAACACCGACGACGAGCTCCGTACCCTGCACGATCAGGTCGTGACCTACCCGGGTCTCGGACACAACGCCCACGTAGAGGACCCAGGACTGCTCAGCACTCGATGACGTTGACGGCCAGGCCGCCGCGTGACGTCTCCTTGTACTTGATCTTCATGTCGGCGCCGGTCTCGCGCATCGTCTTGATCACCTTGTCCAGGGTGACGACGTGCACACCGTCGCCGTGCATCGCCATCCGGGCCGCGTTGATCGCCTTCACCGACGCCATCGCGTTGCGTTCGATACACGGGATCTGCACCAGTCCGCCGACCGGGTCGCAGGTCAGGCCGAGATTGTGCTCCATCGCGATCTCGGCCGCGTTCTCGACCTGTTCCGGCGTACCGCCGAGGACCTCGCACAGGCCGGCCGCCGCCATCGAGCAGGCCGAGCCGACCTCCCCCTGGCAGCCGACCTCGGCACCGGAGATCGAGGCGTTCTCCTTGTAGAGCACGCCGATCGCGCCGGCGGTCAGCAGGAACCGGACGGCACCGTCATCCGTTGCCCCCGGCACGAACCGACGGTAGTAATGGAGCACGGCGGGAATGATGCCCGCGGCACCGTTCGTCGGCGCGGTGACGATCCGGCCGCCGGACGCGTTCTGCTCGTTCACCGCAAGCGCGAACAGGTTGACCCAGTCCATCACCTTGAGCGGATCGACCGACCACGGGTCCGCGCTCAACCGGGTGTGCAGCGCGTGCGCCCGCCGTGGCACCTTCAGACCGCCCGGCAAGATCCCCTCGGTCTCGCAGCCCTCGCGCACACAGTCCTGCATCACCTGCCAGATCCGCAGCAGCCCGTCGCGGATCTCGTCCTCGGTCCGCCAGGCCAGCTCGTTCGCCAGCATTACCTCGCTGATCGACAGCTGCGACTCGCGACACCGGTCCAGCAACTCGGCACCGGTTGTGAACGGGTACTTCAACGGCGTCGTGTCCGGCACGATCCGGTCCCCGGCGGCCGCGTCCTCGTCGACCACGAATCCGCCGCCGACCGAGTAGTACGTGCGTTCCCGCAGTACGTCGCCATCCGCCGTACGGGCCGCGAACGTCATCCCGTTGGGGTGGTAGGGCAACGCCTTGCGCCGGTGCATCACCAGGTCGGTGTTCTCGTCGAAGCGGATCTCTCGCACCCCGGCGAGCGACAGCCGGCCACGCTCGCGGATCGTCTCGACCCGCGCGTCGACGGAATGGGTGACCACGGTCTCGGGGTCCGCACCCTCGAGCCCGAGCAGGACGGCCTTGTTGCTGCCGTGCCCGTGACCGGTCGCACCGAGTGAGCCGAACAGTTGCGCCTGGACCGTCGCCGTCCGGGCGAGCAGGCCGTCGGTGGCCAGGCCGAGTGCGAACGTGCGGGCCGCGCGCATCGGGCCCACGGTGTGCGAGCTCGACGGGCCGATCCCGATACTGAACAGGTCGAAGACGCTGATCGCCATCGTGTGGAGGTTCCTTCCGGTCGCCGTTGACCGTTTGGTGTCCTCCCCGCTCTGTCAGACCGGATAGGGCCTAAGTCTTCCAGAGGTGCCTCGCCCGTACGGTGAAGGTGCCTGAGAGATTCTTGGGGAGAGTTGCTCCTACGGCGCCCGGGTCGTGCCCGGGACTCTCCCGCACGGGTTCATGCGGCTGTTGAGTTGACTGACGTGCGTGACGGTACGGCGACCCGCCGGCCGGCGTCAATCCGGCCGGTCCGCACCGCCCAGATCTCGAAGAACCAGGTGAACAACGGGGGAACGCTTGCCGCCAGCGCGGCCAGCGTGACCGGCCAGGACCAGCGCAGCGGCCCGCGCACCACCAGCACGGTGAGCACGTAGACGATGAAGATGCCGCCGTGGATCGGGCCGAAGACCTTCACACCGAGCTCGTTGTCGGACAGCACGTACTTGAACAACATGCCGATCAGCAGTCCGGTCCACGAGACCGCCTCCGCGATCGCCACCCACCGGAACCACACCGCGTGCTTGCCACTCGTCATCTCTGTCATCAGCGACAGACCCTAACAAGTCCCCCAAGACCCGGCCGGGGTCGGGCGAGGGGTCGTCCCCGATGTGGCCGAGCAAGCGATTGCCGAGGATCGGAGGAGCTTTCCAGACAGGAGATCTCCCGTATGAAGTTCAGACAACGCGCCCTCGCTTGCGGTCTGGCGCTGGGTGTCGCGACCGCCGGGCTCACGACGCTCCCGGTGTCGGCGGCACAGACCACCCCGACGATCCAGTGGGCCGACTGCAAGCCGGAGGGCAATGACAAGCCCGAGGTGGTCGCAGGCTCGCAGTGCGCGACCCTGCAGGTCCCGGTCGACTGGCGGAACCCGAACGGTCCCACCTTCGGCCTCGCCATCGCTCGTCGTACGACGAAGGGCGACCGCGTCGGCGTCCTGGTGTGGGGGCCGGGCGGTCCCGGTGACTCCGGCGTCGACCGGGTCAAGACCGGGATGAGCCGCTTCAGCCAGACGCTGCAGGACCGGTTCGACGTCGTCAGCTTCGACCCACGTGGCATCGCCCGCAGCAACCCGGTGAAGTGCTCGGCCGCGCTGCTGGCCAGGCAGCCGTCACCGATCATCAAGAAGCAGGCCGAGTTCACCGCGACGATCCACTACAACCGTGAGCTGGCCGCGGACTGCCGGGAGAACACCGGCCCGGTGTTCGACCACCTCGACACCTGGCAGACCGTGCGGGACGTGGACGCGATCCGCGCCGCACTCGGCGAGCCGAGGATCTCGTTCCACGGCAGCTCATACGGGACGCTGCTCGGCGGCCAGTACGCCGAGACATACCCGAACCGGATCCGTGCGATGGTCCTGGAGAGCGTGGTCGACCACAGCGCCGCGGGGGCCCGGTCCTTCCTCGACGCTCAGGCGGCCGCGGTCGAGGACTCGTTCGACGAGTTCGTGAAATGGTGCGACGCGGCAACGACCTGTGCACTGCACGGTCGCGACATCCACGCACTCTGGGCGGATCTGCTCGTCCGGGCCGACCGGGGCGAGGTGCCCGATCCGCGGCAACCGAACCTGCCGGTCACGCCGTACTGGCTGAGCTTCAGCGTTTTCCGCATGCTCTACGGACCGAGGTGGCCGCAGTTGGCGGAGACGCTGAAGACGCTCGAATCCAGCGCGCCGCCGACCGGGCAACCGCCGATCCCGACCGGTCTCGCCTCGAACCCGCTCGCGGTGTTCTGCCAGGACTGGAACCTTCCGGTCCGCGACTACAAGGAGTACGCCGGCTTGCTCGACCGACTGGCCCGGAACAACCCGGACATGCGCTATCCCGGCCAACTGATGGCCGTGTCGATGTGTCTCGGCCTGCCACCGGCGAACAACCCGCAGCACCGGTTGAAGGTCGGCGGTCTGGACAAGCCGATCCTGCTCGCCAATGCGATCCACGACCCGGCCACCGGCTACAACTCGGCGCAAAGCGTGGCCCGCCAACTCGGCCGGCACGGCGTCCTGCTGACTTATGAGGGCTGGGGTCACGGCAGCTACGACGGCGGCCCGTGCATGGAGACCACGATCGACGCCTACCTGATCTCGCTCGACGTCCCGAACCGCGGCACGGCCTGTCCCGCCGTACCACCGGTGTGAGAACTGCCCCAGGCAGGCGCCTCCCAACCTGGCCCTAACTGCTGATCCCGCGGAGTAGGCCGGGATCGGCAGCCAGGGCCCAGGCGCCTGCCTGGGCGTCGTGGACTCAGACCGGTACGCCGGAGACCTCGAGGACGCGATTGAGCTGGTCGCCGCGGACCGCGCGGCGGGACAGCAGGCGAAGCTCGGCGCAGGCGGTTTCGAGTGCCTGTCGCTGGGATCGGCAGCGATCGACGTACCAGAACGGGTCGTCGGGTTGCGGATCATCGGCGTCATCGATGTCGGCGTACCAGTGCTGGCCAGAATGCATCACTCGCACCCGCAGATTCATGGCTACTACTCCCCCGTGACTGGGGATCCCCGGGGTCCCCCCTGGACCCCAGTTGAATGCCGCCT
Source organism: Kribbella sp. NPDC023972 (assembly GCF_040639075.1). Lineage (NCBI taxonomy): Bacteria > Bacillati > Actinomycetota > Actinomycetes > Propionibacteriales > Kribbellaceae > Kribbella > Kribbella sp. NPDC023972. The sequence goes on from NZ_JBEZZH010000007.1 coordinate 84,165, forward strand.
CGGCCTGGCACGTGGTCGCGGCCCCCCACTGCCACGAGCCGGGCCGAGTCCGACTCTCCCCGCTGGCTACATCGTTGCCGACGGCGTCAGTGTTACTGCTTGTGACCGATAATTTTGTGTACTCGGCGAGCTACCGTGCGTTGAGGTGCGACTGGGTCCACTGTTCCAGCCCCGACGCGGTGATCGGCAGGTCCTCGGTGAGGATCTCGAGCCGGTCGGAGTGCACCACGACGTTGTCCTCGATCCGGATCCCGATACCGCGCAGCTCCGGCGGCACGGTCTCGTCGTTCGGATGGAAGTACAGCCCCGGCTCGACCGCGAGCGCCATCCCCGCCTCGATCTCTCCGGCGAAGTACGCCTCAGGCCGGGACGCGTCGCAGTCGTGCACATCCAGGCCGATGTAATGCCCCGTGCCGCAGACGATGTACCGGCGGTGCTGCTGCCCGTCCGGGCCGAGCAGCTCGTCGAGCGACACGTCGAGCAGGCCCCAGTCCCGCAGCCCCTCGGCCAGCGTGCGCAGCGCGGCGTACTGGAAGGCGCGGTACGGCGCTCCGACCTTGACTGCGTCGAGTGACGCCAGCTGCGCCTTGTGCACCAGGTCGTACACCTGCCGCTGAGCGTCGGTGAACTCGCCCGTGGCCGGGAAGGTTCGGGTGACGTCGGCGGTGTAGAGCGTCCGGGTCTCGACACCGGCGTCGAGCAGGATGACGTCTCCCTCGTTCACCGGGCCGTCGTTGCGGACCCAGTGCAGCACCGGCGCATGCTTGCCAGCAGCAACGATCGAGGCATACCCGACACCGTTGCCCGCGGTCCGCGCGCGCCGGTCGAAGGTGCCCTGCAGCCACCGCTCACCGCCGCCGCGAATGGCCTCGGGCAACTCGCGGGCCACATCGCCGAAGGCGAGCACGCTGGCCGCGACCGCCTCGCGGAGCTGGTCCAGCTCCCAGTCGTCCTTGATCCGGCGCAGCTCGGCCAGCGTCTGCCGCAGCGAGTTCCCGTCCGTCGGCGACGTCCGGACCAGTGCGTCCAGCATCGGCTCGACACCCGGCGTCGACAGCATGAACGGTACGGCGCCCCGCACGGCCGTCGGCAGCTCCTCGATCGGGCGGCAGGCGATCTGCAACGCCTCCGACCAGTCCTTCAGCCCCGGCACCGGGCCGACCCACAACTCGCCGTCGCGCGCGTTGGCGAAGAAGTCGGCCTCGTCCGGCCCGGCCGTCTCGCGCAGGTACAGCGTCGCGTCGCCGTCAGCCGACAGCACCAGCACGGCGCCCTCGGCCTGACAGCCGGTGAGCCAGACGAAGTCGCTGTCGGCGCGGAACAGATAGTCGGTGTCGTTCGACCGAACCGGCGCCCGGCCGGCCGCGACCGCGATCCGCCGGCCCGGCAGCGCCGCGGACAGCTTCTGCCGGTGCTCGGCCGCCGCCTCCGCCAGCCCCTCGGGCACTGTCACCGACCGGTCCACCGGTCCCCAGCCGCGCGAGATGAACTCCCGGAAACCCTTGGCGTCGATCGGGCGGTAGGACTTCGGCGTATCGTCGGTCCGGTCGTCTTCGGTCATGTGCTGAGCTCCCCTTTGCAGCTGACGGTCACAGCCATCAACTCAGGTGAGAGCAGGGCCGCGCAACCCCTTATCGAAAGTCGTGGATCACCTGGCGCGAAACGCCTCCAGCAGGCCTTGCTCGGAGTCGAGAAGGTACTGGTGGAGGTCGGCCGCTGCCTGTTCGTACTTGCGGGCCTCGAGCAACTCGAACAACCCCCGGTTGCGGGCGATGTACGGCTCGTGCAGCTCCTGCGGCGTCGCGATCACGTGGAAGAGAAGCCGCAACTCCGCCAGCAGCCGGCCGGTCATCGCGTCCATCCGGGCGCTGTCGGCCAGACCGATCAGGTGCTGGTGGAAGCGCATGTTCGCCGTACCGACCGCGGCCCAGCGGTCGGCGAGCGCGGCCGCCTCGGCCGCCTCGACATCGTCCTGCAGCGGCTCGAGCCGGCCGGCCGGCAACTCCGGGTCACGATCGGCCAGACCGCGTACGACGTCCACCTCGAGCACCCGGCGGAGCCGGTACAGGTCGACCACGTCTCGCTCGTCCAGCTCCGGCACGAACACACCGCGGTGCAGCTTGTAGACGAGCAGCCCTTCGTGGGTGAGCAGCCGGAACGCCTCACGCAACGTGTTCCGGCTGACTTCCAGCACCTCGGTCAGCTCGATCTCGGAGAGCTGAGCACCCGGCGGCAGCGCACCCTCGGTGATGCTGCGGCGCAGGATGTCGGCGGCCCGCTCGGCGGAGCTGCTGCGGTCCAGCCGCGCAACGTCGGCGGCGACCGTCCGCAACCACGCCTGCCGACCTTCGTCCACCTCACTCGTGCTCATGACCGCATCATCGCCCACTCGAGGTGTTCAGGGGAAGTTTAGTAGAACAAGACTCTTGCAGGATTGTTGAACAATCTCTACTCTCGTGGTCATCAGTCATCACTCACAGCCATGGAGACCATCCCGACAGCAATCCACCCGATCAGGAGCCACCGCCATGTCCGTCCGCACCGCCAAGCCAGGTAAGCCCCCGACCCGGCGACCCACCAGCAAGCCGGTCGCCCGCCGTACCAATCCCTATGCCCGCCGGCTCACCCCCGCGGCCGGGCGGAAGACGCCGGACAGCGCGATGAAGGCCGGGACCCGGTCGACGCTGATCGGCGCCGTGTTCCTGATGGCGACCTCCGCGATCGGCCCCGCGGTCATCACCCAGACCGCGCTGTTCACGGTGTCACTCGGTGCGGCGTTCGCCTTCGCCGTCGTCGCCTCGGTCCTGGTCGACCTCGCGGTCCAGCTGAACGTGTGGCGAGTGATCGGCGTCTCCGGCCGCAGGGCGCAGGAGCTGGGCAACCTGGTCGCCCCAAGACTCGGTACGGCGATGGCCGCTCTGCTGTTCGCCGGCGGGCTGGTGTTCACTGTCGGCAACCTGGCCGGTGCCGGGCTGGGCACGAACGCGATGTTCGGCCTGGACCCACGGCTCGGCGGCGCGCTCTCCGCAGTGGTTGCCATCGGCATCTTCTTGGCGAGGCAGACCGGCTTCGCACTCGACCGGGTGGTCGTGGTGCTCGGTGGGGTGATGCTGATCATCGTGGGCTGGCTGACTGTCGTCTCCGGCCCACCGGTTGGCCGGGCGCTGCGGAACGTCGTACTGCCCGAGCAGGCCGACTTCCTCGTCATCACCACCCTGATCGGCGGCACACTCGGCGGCTACGTCATGTACGCCGGTGTGCACCGGCTGCTCGATTCGGGAGTGAGTGGGCCGCGGTACGTCCGGGAGATCAGCCGGGCCTCGGTCGCCGCGATCCTGATCACCGGGCTGCTGCGCGCCGTACTGTTTCTCGCGATCCTCGGCGTCATCGCCGGCGGCGCGACGCTCGACCACTCGAACCCGGCCGCGTCGGCCTTCCGGCACACGGCCGGTGAGTTCGGCCTGCGGGCCTTCGGGCTGCTGTTGTGGGCGGCCGCGATCGCCGGTGTGATCGGGGCGGCGTACACGACCGTCACCTTCGTCACCTCGCGGACGAAGACCCCGGACGGGACCAGGACGACGCTGGTCGTGCTGTTCATCGCGGTCAGCACGGTGATCCAACTGTCCATCGGTACGGCGCCTGCGAAGCTGCTCGTGTTCGCGGGAGCAGTCAACGGACTGCTGCTACCGCTGGGGATCGGGGTACTGCTGTGGGTGGCGTGGCAGCGGGCCGACCTGCTGCGCGGCTACCGCTATCCGCGGCCACTGCTCGTGCTGGGCGGCGCGGCATGGCTGCTGACCGTGTATCTGGCCGTCCGGTCGGTCAAACCCGTGTTCTCATTGCTCTAGGTTGTAGGAGTGTTCATGGACCTCAACGCGGATCTGGGCGAGGGCTTCGGATCCTGGCCGATGGGTGACGACAGCGCGCTGCTGGACGTCGTCACCAGCGCCAACGTGGCCTGCGGTTTCCACGCCGGCGACCCGTCCATCATGCGCCGGGTGACCGGCCAGGCGGTCGAACGCGGGGTGGCGATCGGGGCGCACGTCGGGTACGCCGACAAGGCCGGGTTCGGCCGCCGGTTCGTCGACATCGAGCCGGCCGCCCTGCGCGACGAGGTCGTCTATCAAATCGGCGCCCTGGACGCGTTCGCCCGGCTTGCCGGCGACCGCGTCCGGTACGTGAAGCCGCACGGCGCGCTCTACAACACGATCGGGCATCACGAGGAGCAGGCCGCGGCCGTGGTCGGTGCGGTCCTCGACTACGACCGTTCACTGCCGGTGCTCGGGTTGCCCGGGTCCGCTTGGCTGCGGCTCGCGGCTGACGCCGGGCTGACCGTCGTACACGAGGCTTTTGCCGACCGTGCGTACACACCGTTGGGGACGCTGGTGTCCCGCCGGGAGGCCGGGTCGGTGCTGCACGACGCGGACGAGATCGCGGCGAGGTGTACGGCGATGGCGACCGGCGCGCCGATTCGGGACAGTGCGGGTGGGACGTTGAAGGTCGAGCCCGCGTCGATCTGCGTGCACGGCGACACGCCGGGGGCGGTCGAGATCGCGCGCCGGGTCCGGTCCGCGCTGGAAGGGGCGGGCGTCACGCTGAGCCCGTTCAGCCGGTGATGCGGATCCTGCCCTCCGGCGACCACGCCCTCCTGGTCGAGCTCGACGACCTTGACCAGGTCCTCGGCTACTACACCGCCCTGTCCGCCGACCCTCCTGAGAATGTCGTGGACATCGTCCCGGCTGCCCGCACCGTCATGATCACGACCACGGGCAGCCTGGGCGACTTGTCACGAGCCCTGCAGGCGGTCGAGCCGCGCGCCGGCACGCGCACCGCCGGCGACCTGCTCGAGATCCCGGTGACCTATGACGGCGAAGACCTCCAGGACGTCGCCGATCTGCTGGGCTGCACCGTCCCCGAGCTGATCCAGCGACACACGCTCGATGAATGGACGGTGGCCTTCTGCGGCTTCGCGCCCGGGTTCGGTTATCTCACCGGCGCCGGGAGCTGGGACATTCCACGGCGGAAGTCGCCCAGGACCAAGGTTCCGGCCGGCGCCGTGGCGCTGGCGGGTGAGTTCAGTGGGGTCTATCCGCGGGAGTCTCCGGGCGGGTGGCAGTTGATCGGGCGGACGGAGCTGAAGATCTTCGATCAGGAGCGGGAGCCGGCTGCCTTGTTCCATCCGGGGCGCCCGGTGCGGTTCGTCGACGCGGGTCGTGGATGAGCAGCCTCACCGTCCTCGAATCGGGGCCTTTGGCAACAATCCAGGACGGCGGCCGGATCGGCCAGGCGTCCCTCGGGATCCCCGCGTCCGGCGCCTGCGACCGTACGTCGTACGCGCTGGCCAACCGCCTGGTCGGCAACCTGCCGGGAGCGGCGACGATCGAGGTCACCTTCGGCGGACTCGTCCTGCACGCCGACACCGACCTCGTCCTCGCCATCACCGGCGCGCCCTGCTCCGGCGTACCGCTCAACGCGCCGACCGTGGTCAAGTCCGGCCAGGTGCTCGAGTTCGGCCCGCCGCGGACCGGCCTGCGCACGTACGTGGCCGTCCGCGGCGGCCTGGCTGTGCCCGCCGTGCTCGGATCGCGCTCGACGGACTTGTTGTCCGGTCTCGGTCCTGCCCCGTTGAGCTCCGGCCAGACCCTCCCCGTCGGCTGCGAGTACGGCCCGATGCCCGGCGTCGATCTCGCCCCCGTCGCGAACCCGCCCGGCGGCGAGGTCGTCGTACGCGTGACTCCGGGGCCCCGGCGGGACTGGTTCACCGATGCCGGCTGGCAGTCCCTCATCACCCAGTCGTACGTCGTCAGCAGCAACAGCAACCGGGTCGGCGTACGTCTCGACGGCGAACCGCTCGAACGCGCCCGCGAAGGCGAACTGGCCAGTGAAGGCATGGCCCTGGGTGCCATCCAGATCCCACCCTCCGGCCTGCCCGTCATCTTCCTCGCCGACCACCCGGTCACCGGCGGCTACCCGGTCATCGCCTACCTCACCACCGACGACATCAACACCTGCGCCCAACTCCGCCCTGGCCAACCCCTCCGCCTCACCCCCTGACGCCAGCCGGTCCACGCGGTGTCAGTGGGCGTGTCAGGGCGGCGGCGGGGCGGTGTCAGGCCGGACGTTGATAGTCGGGGCATGACAGAAAACAAGACTTCCTCAACTCGACTCACTCCTCCGCTCGGAGGGTTCCAGGAGATCGACGGGCGCCGGATCTTCGTGCACCGGTCGGGCAGCGGCGGGCCGGCCGTCGTGTTCCTGCCGGGCGCCAGCGCCGTCGGCCTGGACTACTACGGTCTCCAGCAACAGGTTTCGCAGTTCACCACCGCTGTGGTGTACGACCGCGGCGGCACCGGCTACAGCGATCCGCTCCCGCTGCCGCGCACCGCTGAGGCAGTCGCCACGGAGCTGCACGAGCTACTCCACGCCCAGAACATCGCCGGCCCGTACGTTCTGGTGGCGCACTCCCTCGGCGGGGCCTACGCGCATCGGTTCGCGCAGCTGTACCCGCAGGAGGTGGCCGGGCTGGTCTGGCTGGACGCCTTCCACGGCAACTGGGACGACTTCATGCCTCCCGAGGCGAGTCTGGCCGCGGGCGAGCAGATGGTACCGACGCGGGAGCAGCTCCAGCAGGCCGTGCCGTTCATGCGCGACATGGTGGCCGAGATGTTCGCGGACTGCCCGGAGCACGTGCGGGACGCGCTGGTCGACTACCACGTGAGTGACACCTGGATCCACGTCGGTATGGCCGAACGCGGCACCCTGGTCCCGCTTGCCGACGAACTGCGGGCCGGGCCGAACCTCCCTGACGTCCCGGTGATCGCGCTCACCCCGCTGGGCGTCGACCCCGGCCAGCAGGCGCTGATGTCGGAGGAGACGTTGCAGAAGGTGCATGACGGCAAGACGAAGTTGGACGCGGCCCTGGTGAGCTCGGTCTCGCACGGGGAACAGCGCGTCCTCTCCGACACCGACCACACCCGGCTGATCGCTGATCGCGCCGACGCCGTGGTCCAGGCGATCCGCGACGTCGTCGACCGGGCGACTCACGCCTGAATCCCCACACCTCGATCCCACAACAGATTCAAGGAGTACACCACCATGTCCATCACCCTTTCCGACCAGGACAAGAGCACCCTCCGCACCGCCGCGTTCGGCGCCGTCACGCTGATGTCGTACGCCGGTGTCGCCGGCTCGCCCCACAAGGTCGCCACCGAGGGCACGCTCGCCCTGGCCTCCGCGACCGGCCCGGTCGGGCACGTGCTCGCCGAGAAGACGAAGGACGTGAAGCTGAACAGCAAGTCCGGAGCCGCCCTCGCCGACCAGGTGCTGCCGGCCCTGACGGAATCCGTGGTCCTGCTCAGGAAGCAGGATCCGGCCGAGGCCGACAACTTCGCAACACCGTCCTCATCGCCGTCGAAGCCGCCGCCGGCACCCACCGCGGCGAGCCCAGCCCACCCGTGACCGAGATGGTCCGCAAAATCACCAAAGCCCTCGACGCCTGACGACACCTCAACCCACGCCACCGCGCCACCGCCCCCCGTGTCACCGAGTCCGGAGAGGACCGCGCGACACGGGGGCGTGGCGGGTCACGTAGGCCGATGTCGGGAAGGCGGGCGGCCCTCGCGGGGTGCTGGTCAAGCCTGTGGTGCGGCTAGTGCCGATCTGCGGAGGGCCGGATGCGCACGTTCGCGACGAGACGGCGTACGACCTCGGAATCGCCGGCGATCACGGCGTCACCCGCTACCAGCCCGGTCAGGTCGTCACCACCAAAGGCGGCGAGCAGGGCATCCGTCGTGGTGACCAGGGCCGCGTCCGGTTCTTCGGGCGGCTCGTGGGCAACCTCGGCTTCGGACGACGTGAGGCGTACGCCGAACACGCCGGCAGGACCGTGGTCGCGTAGTTCGACCCGGAGCGTCGCCTCGGGCTGCTCCGGAGTCGGCTCGAAGAAAGTGCGGATGGTCAGCATGGCGCTGTCCACACTCACGAAGCGCTGCTCCGCGGTCGGCGGCGCGGCCAGCGCCCAGGTGCCGAGCGCGACCACGATCGGCTCGAGGCCTCGACCCCACGTGGTCAGCTCATAGACCCGCACATTGCCTGGCGAAGGCAGCTGCCGACGGCGTACGACGCCCGCGTCGGCCAGCTCGCGCAGCCGGTCGGACAGCGCGTTCGGGCTGGCGGTCGGGAGCGCCTGCTGGAGTTCGGTGAACCGTTTCGGCCCGAGCAGCAGCTCGCGCACCACGAGCAGCGACCACCGCTCCCCCACGATGTCGAGGCCGCGCGCGATGCCGCAGGCCTGCCGATAACCACGCTGGACCGGCATGGAACACCTCCCTCTCGTACTTGCTAGATCATAGCAGTCACTATTAGCCTCATAGCATTCAACTTGAGGAGGAACCCCTTGTCCACGCCAGCGGCACCCCAGCTCACCGACCGCGAGACCTGGCAGCAGCAACTCGACGAACTCCGGCTTCGCGAGAAGGCGCACACGCGTGAGGGCGACGCGATCGCCGCGGCCCGCCGACGGCTGCCGATGGTCGAGGTCGACCCGACCACCCAGCTGGTCGGTGCCGACGGCCCGGTGCCCCTGCTCGACGCCTTCGAGGGGAGGTCCCAGCTGTTCGCGTCGTACCACATGTGGCACACCGGCAGGCCGGCCGCCGATCAGTGCGAGGGCTGCACGTTCTTCACCGGCCAGGTGCTCGAACTGTCCTACCTGCACTCGCGGGACGTCACGTTCGCGGTCTTCTGCCAGGGGCCGTTCGAGGAGTCGTCGCGCTACCGCGACTTCATGGGCTGGCAGGCCCCCTGGTACTCAGTGCCCGCTGAGTCGCTCAACTCCCTCGTCGCCGGGCGCGCATTTGGGATGAAGGCGTGCTACTTGCGCCAGGGCGACCGGGTGTTCGAGACCTACTGGACTACCGGGCGGGGCTGTGAGGCGATGGCGCCGTCGTACGGCCTGCTCGACATGACCGTCTATGGCCGGCAGGAGAACTGGGAGGACTCGCCGGAAGGCTGGCCGCAGGGCTTCCGGACCGACGGCGACCAGTTCCGGCTCGACGGCCGACCCACCTCGCAGTGGTCACGCCTCCACGCCGGCCGTGACGACGACCTGGGAGCCACCGAGCCCGCCGGCGGCAAGCACCACTGCCACTGAGAGTCACCGCCCGCGGCCAGCCCACGCGACGGGGCGGCCTGGCGGCGCGTGGGTCGACTGCCGGGTTGCTTGTCGGGGGGCGGGGAGCAGGCGAGGATGGCGGGCATGACGACACCGGGGATTGACAGTACGGTTCCGCCGAGTGGGACCGGGTGTGGGGATTGTCTGGAGGTCGGCGGGTGGTGGTTCCACCTTCGGCGGTGTGCGCAGTGCGGGCACGTCGGGTGCTGCGACTCGTCGCCGGCGCAGCACGCCTCCGCGCACGCCCGGGAGAGTGGCCACCAGATCGTGCAGAGCTTCGAGCCGGGCGAGGACTGGTTCTGGCACTACGGCGAGTCGCAGTACTACGACGGCCCGGCCCTCGCCCCACCGGACTCCCGCCCCGAGGACCAGCCGGTGCCGGGCGGCAACGTCCCCGCGGACTGGAAGTCCAAGCTCAACCGCTGATCACAGCACGAAGCCGGCCGGGAACGGGTCGTCGGGGTCGAGCAGGTACTGCCCCATCCCGGTGATCCACGCCCGTCCACGCACCGTCGGTACGACGCCAGGCCGGTCGCCGACCATGGTCTCCTCGAGGAGCCGGCCGGTGAACGTCGTACCGATGAAGGACTCGTTGACGAAGTCGGTGTTCAGCGCGAGCTCACCGCGGGCGTGCAACTGAGCCATCCGGGCGCACGTCCCGGTGCCACACGGCGACCGGTCGAACCAGCCCGGGTGGATCGCCATCGCGTTGCGGGAGTGGCTGCCGTTCTGCCCGGAAGCCGTGAACTGGACGTGCTTGCAGCTGTGGATGCCCGGGTCCAGCGGGTGCACCGGCCGGTCGGTGGCATTGATCGCGGCCATGATGTCCAGGCCGGCCGCCAGGATCCGGTCCTTCTCGGCCCGGTCGAACGGGATGCCGAGCTGCTCCAGCGGCAGGATCGCGTAGAAGTTGCCGCCGTACGCCAGGTCGTACGTGACCGTACCGAGGCCGGGTACGTCAACGGTCGCGTCGAGGGCATGACTGTACGCCGGGACGTTCTGCAGCGTCACGTGCTCGGCCCGACCGTTGCTCACGGCAACGTCCACCACGACCAGGCCGGCCGGAGTGTCCAGCCGGACCACCGTGGTCGGCTCGGTCACCTCGACCATGCCCGACTCGACCAGCACGGTGGCGACACCGATGGTGCCGTGACCGCACATCGGCAGGCAGCCGGACACCTCGACGTACAGCACGCCCCAGTCGGCGTCGGACCGGGTCGGCGGCTGCAGGATCGCGCCGCTCATCGCCGAGTGGCCGCGCGGCTCGTTCATCAGGAACAGCCGCAGGTCGTCCAGGTGCTTGACGAAGTACTCGCGCCGCTCGGCCATCGTCGCACCGGGGATGACGCCGACGCCGCCGGTGACGACGCGGGTCGGCATCCCCTCGGTGTGCGAGTCGATCGCGGTGATCGTCCGGACGGACCTCATCGCAAACTCTCCACTGCCTTCTTCATGTCCTGCTCCAGCTGGGCGACGTGCTCGGGCACCAGCGGTCCCCGCGGCGGACGACAGGGGCCGCCGTACCGGCCGACGTAGTCCATGCCGTACTTGATCGCCTGGACGAACTCGGTCCGCGAGTCCCACCGGAACGCGGCGACGAGCGGCTCGTACAGCGCCCGCGCCTCCTCCAGCTTGCCTTGTACGGCGAGGTCGTACAAACGGACCGACTCCTTCGGGAACACGTTCGGGAACCCGGCGAACCAGCCGGTCGCCCCCATCAGCAGCGCTTCCAGGGTGAGGTCGTCGGCGCCGGCGATGACGGCCAGGTCCGGCGCGAGTTCGCGGATCTCCAGGATCCGGCGGACGTCCCCGGAGAACTCCTTCACCGCGACGACGTTCTCGATCTGCGCGATCTCGGCGAGCAGGTCGGGGGTCAGGTCGACCTTGGTGTCGATCGGGTTGTTGTAGACCATCACGGGCAGGCCGGCCTTGGCGACCTCGCTGAAGTGGTGCACCACCTCGCCGCGGTTCGCCCGGTACATGGTCGGCGGCAGGCAGAGCACGCCGTCGGCACCGTCCTCGGCCGCCTTCTCGGCCCAGGCGCGCGCCTGGTGCGCACCGGCGCCGTGGACGCCCACCACCACCACACCGTCGTCACCGACGGCCTCGATGGCGGTCCGGGCCACGGCCCGGCGCTCGTCGTCGGTCAGCGACGAGTACTCCCCCAGCGAGCCGTTCGGGCCGACCCCGCGGCAGCCGTTGTCGACCAGCCAGCGGCAGTGCTCGGCGAACTTGTCCAGGTCCGGCCGCAAGCCGGCCGGCGCCTTCGCGTCCTCGGCGTACGGCAGTGCGGTGGCGACGATGACGCCGTCCAGCTTCTCGGTCACAGCTCCTCCTTGGTCGTGGCCTCAGCCTCAGCCAGATCCCGCAGCCTGACTGGCACGGCGATCGGTCGTTTCATTGATGGTTTGGGTACGTCGTTCTGTCCGGCCAACTCGGCCACGGTCCGGGCGCAGACCCGGCCCTGGCAGAGCCCGAGACCGGCACGGCTGGTGAGTTTCAGCGCCCGGCCGTCGGACACTCCCCGCTCGGCGACAGCGTCTTCGATATCGCCCCGCGTCACTTCCTCACACCGGCACACCACAGTGTCCCGCCTACTCCAACTCCGCCACCCGTCCCGCACCGGGTACGCCGCGGCCAGAGCAGCCGCGAACCGCCGGCCCTTCACGACCTTCTTGTAATCCGCCGGTGCTGCCGTATGCCCAGCAGCGGCAGCACCAGCGACTCGTCCTTCAGCCGCGGCCAGATCGGCCCCACCGATTCCGGTGAGCTCGCCGGCCGCGAACACAGCTGGGGTGCTGGTCTGCTGGTCGGCATCGACGACAACAGCCTGCCCACCGTCGGGTCCGGTGGTCAGCTCACACCGAGCCGACACCGCCAACTCCAACTGAGCCGTGAACCCGAACCCCAGACAGACCGCATCGACGGCTATTCGGCGCTCGGTCCCCGCGACCGGCCTCCAATCCTCATCCACCCGCGCGACCGTTACCGCCTCCACGCGCCCGTCTCCGTGGGCCGCGGTCACCGTCCACCCGTGCCGGAGCGGAATCCGCTGCCTGGCCAGCAAAGCGCCGTACCCGATCGCCTCACGAATCTTGCCAGAAGCAACCAAAGGATCGGTTGCCCAGCCCTTGCATACGGTCGTGATCGTGTTCGCCTCGAGCAACTCGACGACTTCGGCGCCAACGCCGACGAGGGATTCCGCCACCGGAAGCAGGAACGGACCGGTCCCGGCAACAATCACTCGCTTCCCCACCGCGACCCGCTGCCCCTTGGCCAACGCCTGCGCCGCCCCCGCGCTGTAGACGCCCGGCAGATCCCAACCAGGAAAGGGAAGTACGCGATCATAAGCCCCAGTCGCAAGGACGACTGCCTTGGCGTCAATCGCAAAGACCTCCCGCCCCACCCCATCAGCCGCCCCCCGCTGCGCCCACAACCGCTTCCCCTGCTCGAACGCCCAAACAGACGTCTCCGCCAAGCGCGTGATCCGGGGATGCGCCGCCAACCGATCCCGCTTCGCCACAAAGGCTTTCCACCCATGCTGGAACCGCCCAGGCCGGCGCACCCCGAACTCCGCCGCCACCTGCCGATTGAACTGCCCACCCACAGCCCGCGCGCTGTCGATCAACAGCACCTCAGCCCCACCATCCGCCGCGGCCAAAGCCGCCGCAATCCCGGCCGGCCCAGCCCCCACGACCGCAACATCCACTGTCCGGGCAGTTCCTGCCTGGGTGTTCGGTTGCCCGGTCGGCTCCGGCAGGACCGCGCCTTGTTGGGTGGTGATGGCGTCGCCGTCGTGGATTGTGCGTTGGCAGGCTCGGATGTCGGGGATGCCGTTGACGACCACCAGGCAGTCGTAGCAGGCCCCGATGCCACAGAAGACGCCTCGGGGACGTCCGGCGAAGCGGGTGGTGCGCCACGAGGGTTGGCCGTTCGCCAGGAGGACGGCTGCGACTGTCTGGCCGGGTGTCGCGTCGACCGGTTTGCCGTTCACGGTGATCTTCATGAGGCGAGCACCGCCGGGCGGTCAACGCGGAACGGATCCGGGGTGACGTGGGGTGTCAGGCCCAGGAAGAGTTCGGTGATGAGGCGGCCGGTGGAGGCGGCCAGGCCGATGCCGGCGCCTTCGTGGCCGGTGGCGTGCCACAGTCCCGCAAGTCGCGGGTCCGGCCCGATGACCGGCAGGTGGTCGGGCGCGTACGGCCGGAATCCGCCGTACGCGCGCATCACCGGCACGTCACCCAGGAACGGGAACAACCCGACCGCCTTCCGCGCGAGCTCCCGCAGCACCTTCACCCGAACCGAGTCATCGAACCCGATCCGCTCACGGCTGGACCCGATCAGCACCGTCCCGGCCCGCGTCGATTCCACCACCGTCGACGTCTGCAGCTCGGCGTCCCCGCTCCCGACCGCGCCGACGTAGTCCGCGTCGTACACCTTGTGCCGGACGCATTCCGGCAGCGGCGCCGTCACGAGGATCATCCCGCGCCGCGGCAGCACCTGGATCGGCGCACCCGCGGCACTACCGAACGCCCCGGCCCACGGCCCACACGCGTTCAGCACCGCACCACAAGCGATCTCTCCAGCAGATGTCTCAACACCCACCACCCGCCCCGCGAAGGTACGCACCGACAGCGCGGACACCCCCGACCGCACCGAACCCCCGCGATCCCGTACGGCGGTGAGCAGGGCCGTTGCCGCGAGCACCGGCTGAAGCTGCGCGTCATCGGGGTAGTGGACCCCGATCGTGACGTTACGCGTGAGCAGCGGCTCGAGCTCGAACACCTCAGCCGGCGTGATCACCCGCGCATCGACACCGGCCGCCTGCTGCTTGGCCGCAAACGCCTTGAGCGGCCCGGGATCGGTCGTCGCCACGACGACCCCACCCTTGGACTCCCACTCGACATCCGCGACCCGCTCCGGCAGCCGAGCCAGTACGGCGCCCCACTCGGCGCGCGACGCGATCGCCAGCTCCAGCTCGGGCCCGGGCTCCTTGTCCGAGACGAGCACGTTGCCCTCACCGGAGGCCGTCGTCTCCGCGGCAACCGCATCACGGTCGACAACGACGACCTTGACCCCTGCGGCGGTCAGCGCCTCCGCGCAGGCCGCGCCGACGATGCCGGCGCCGACGACAACCACGTCGGCCGTCGCAGCTCCAGGCATCGCACCGTCTCCTCGCCGTTCACTAAAATGAACGATATCGAGCGTACGGCGCGAGCCCGGCCCAGGTCAACGTCACGTCGGCAGATGCGGGCTGCCGGGGGTCACCGGCTGCGCGTCCGGCGGGTACTCGAGCAGCAGGACCGACCGCACCGGGCCGTCCAGCGCCTCGTACTCGTGCGGTCCGCCGGCCCGGAACGCGAGGTAGTCACCCTCGCCCAGTTCCTCGGTCCGTCCGCGTGACGTCACCCGGAGTCGCCCGCTCAGCACAATGTGATGCTCGGTCCCGGGATGCCCGTCCGAATGCTGAACCGCACCCGCCCGGACCTGCTGGTTGTAGATCTCGAACAGCCCACCCGGGTGCTCGAGCCGGCGCAGCATCCGCAGATCGATCGCCTCGCCGGACAGGACGTCGATGTCCGCGGACCGCACCAGCACCAGGTCCGCGCTCGGCGCCTCGCTCAGCAGGGCCGATACCGGTACACCGAGAGCGTTCGACAGACTGAACACCGTCTCGATCGTCGGATTACCCGCCCCGGACTCCAGCTGGGACAGCGTGCCCTTCGCGATCCCGGACCGCCGCGCCAGTTCCGACAACGAGATCCCCTGCTCGTCCCGTCGCGCCCGCAGATTCGCCCCGAGCAACCGTCCCGCACCCATCGCCGCCACAGCCGGAGCATGCCATACACATGGCCGCGCCTCCGGCACGGCGTGGTCACGGGGCCTTGGCTCCCGGCACCGGCGTGGGCCTGCTCACGGGATGACGCGGCGCCGCCGCAGCTCGGCGAAGATGCCGAAGAACATCTGGTCGGTGGCGACGTACTCGTGGAAGCCGGCCCGGCGCGACTTGGACGAGTCGGCGAAGAAGTCGTAGTCCCAGCCGAAGACGAAGTCGGCGAACGGCCACGAGGAGACTTCGGCGTACGACGTCTCCGCCAGGCCGTGCGTCGCCTGCATCTCCTTCCAGAGTGGCTCCTTGTCGGCCATCACGTCCTGCAACGACATCCGCAACGGCGGCGCGACGTCGAGGCCGAACCAGCCGGCCAGCTTCGGCCACAACTCGTTCCACCGGAACAGGTCGCCGTTCGTGATGTTGAACGCCTGGTTCGCCGCGGCGGGCGCGGTCGCCGCCCACACCGTTGCCTTGGCCAACAAACCGGCATCGGTCAGTTCGAGCAGAGCGCCGTACGCGCCGGGCTTGCCCGGGAAGCGCAGCGGGACGCCGAGTTCCTTCGAGATCGACGCGTAGACGGCGATCGCCACGGCCAGGTTCATCGGGTTGCCCAGGGCGACGCCACCGACGACGGACGGGCGCAGCGCCGACCAGGTCCACGTCTTGCCCTGCTGCCGCTGCTCCAGGAACTGCTGCTGGTCCACGTTGAACTCCGGCGGCAGGTGCGGCGGGTCGTCCTCGCGGGCGGGCGTCTTGAACGGTCCGAGGTGGGCGCCGTACACCTTGTAGCCCTGCATCAGGCTGGCGTGCCGCAACCCACGCGCGACCGGCTCGATCGCGTCGACCACGTTGACCAGCATGGCGAGGTTCGGCGGGACCAACTCGGCCCAGGTGGGGCGGTCCTGGTAGGCGACGTAGAACACATGTGTCACCTCGCTGAGGCCGGCCAGCTTCGCCCGCGTGTCGTCCGGATCCAGCAGATCGACGGCCACGTGCCGAACCCTGCCCGGCACGTCGGTACCGCCGCGACGGGACAGCCCGATTACTCGCCAATCACCAAGAGACGCCAGGTGCTCGACCAGATTCGTCCCGATCACCCCGCGCGCACCGACTACCAAAGCAACCTTGTCCATGCTGGACAGCCTTGCTGACCTGCGCTCATTAGTCCAAGACATAGTTTTTACCGAAGCCATAAACTGAGATCATGATGACGCTGCGGCAACTCGAGTACCTGGTGACGGTGGTCGACCAGGGGTCGTTCACGAAGGCCGCCGAGTTGCTACACGTGACCCAGCCGGCGTTGTCCCATCAGATCCGCGCGCTGGAGCGATCCGCCGGCGGGGCCCTGCTGGAGCGGCTGCCGCGCGCGGTCCGGCTGACCCCGACTGGCCGCGCGATGATTCCACACGCCCGAGCCACGCTCGCCGACGCCGAACGTGCCCGCTGCGCTGCCCGCCAGGCCGCCGGCCTGGAAGCCGGCGAACTGGAGATCGCCACCCTCTACTCGATCACCCTGGGCGTGCTGCCCGCCGCTCTGCGCAGGTGGCGGCAGAGCCATCCGGACGTCGGCATCCGGCTGTTCGAGCACCGCCACACCGATGAATTGGTGGAGGCGATGAACGCCGGTCAGGCAGATCTGGCCGTCGGCCCGGAACCCACCGGCTGGACCGGCAGGGCCTTCACGTTAGGCACCGAGGAACTCGTCGTCGTGGTCGCCGCCGACGACCCTGCAGCCGTCGGCGACACGATCTCTTTGAAGGACCTGGCCGACCGGGCCTGGGTGCACTACACGCCGGGTCATGGTCTGGCCGATGTACTCGATCTCGCTTGCGCACAAGCTGGTTTCGAGCCTCGGGTCGCCGTACGCACCGAGCAAACCGCTGCTGCGCCGGCCCTCGCGAGCGCCGGACTCGGACCGGCGCTGGTTCCCGGCAACATCCTGCCCGAGGGCTTCGAGGGGCACGTCCTACGCCCCGATCCCCCGGTCTGCCGGACGCTGACGGCGTACACCCGCGGCGAACCCGATCCTCTCGCCGCCGCCTTCATCACGGTCCTTCAGTCCTGACCCCTGTTGGCCACGATCACGGCGATCGGCGGCAGGACCGCCGCGACCGCGCTCATCCCGATCGCCACCGGGACGGAGAACAGCCGGACGACGAACCAGGCCAGCCCGATCAGGACCAGGCAGCTCCCCATCAGCCAGAAGTAGAGCTTGCGGTTGCCGGACCGCGGGGCCATCTCAGACCTTCAGTGAAAGCTTGCCCAGGGCATCGACCAGCGGAGCCAGCTCGGGCAGGTCGGCGGCCTTCTGCAGGGCAGCCGTCAGTACGGCGTCGTGCGTGGGCTGAGCCTGGTCGAGCAGGTCGCGGCCGGCCTCGGTGACCTCGGTGTAGATGCCGCGCCGGTCCGTCGGACACAGGTACCGCTGCAGCAGCTTGCGGTCCTCCAAGCGGTTCACCAGCCGCGTCGTGGCCGACTGGCTCAGCACGACCGCGTTCGACAGCTGGTTCATCCGCAGGTGGTAGTCGTCCTGCCGGGCGAGCACGTCGAGCACGCTGTACTCACTCACCGACAGCCCGTGCTGCCGCTGCAGGGCACGCTCCAGCTCGTCCTCGATCCGGGCGTGCAGAGCCGCCAGGGTTCGCCACCCCTGCGCCCGCGCCTCCGCAGCGTCGTCCGGCAGTCCCATCGCGCCTCCACTTGAACTTCACGATTGCATGCGCAATCATAACGCTTATGCAATAGCCCGCGTGTGCAACTATCGCGCACGCCGGTAACAGCCACCAGACTACAATCGAGGTGTTACCCAGTCATGCCTGCAGCCCTGCCGGCAGCCGCAAGAGGTGCGTCCGGGAGCGGAACCACCACACACCCCAATCCCGGAACGAAGCGACCGGTCGCCTTGCTCGCCTTGGCGATCGGTGCGTTCGGGATCGGCACTACCGAATTCGTCATCATGGGACTGCTGCCCGAGGTCGCCACCGACTTCGGCGTCAGCATCCCGTCCGCCGGTCTGCTCATCTCCGGCTACGCCCTCGGCGTCGTCGTCGGCGCCCCGCTGCTCACCGCGATCGGGTCCAAGGTCTCCCGCAAGACCGTGCTGGTCGCACTGATGGGCGTGTTCATCGCGGGCAACCTGCTGTCCGCGATCGCCCCGACGTACGACGTCCTGATGACCGGCCGGATCGTGGCCGCACTGTCCCACGGAGCGTTCTTCGGCGTCGGCTCGGTGGTCGCCGCGTCGCTCGTACCGAAGGCCAAAGAGGCGAGTGCGATCGCGTTGATGTTCACCGGCTTGACTGTCGCGAACGTGTTCGGCGTCCCGGGCGGTACGGCGCTCGGCCAGCAGCTCGGCTGGCGGTCGACCTTCTGGGCCGTCACCGCGCTCGGAGTTTTCGGGTTGCTCGGGATCATCTTCCTCGTGCCGCGACAGAACAGCTCCGAAGGACCCGGTCTGCGCAGTGAACTGGCCGTGTTCAAGAGCCTGCAGGTGTGGCTCGCACTGGCGATGACCGCGCTCGGGTTCGCCGGGGTGTTCGCGTCGTTCACATACATCGCGCCGATGATGACCGAGGTCGCGGGCTTCTCGGCCGGTGCGGTGACCTGGCTGCTGGTGCTGTTCGGCGGCGGTCTGGTCATCGGCAACCTGCTCGGCGGTAGGGCGGCTGACCGGTGCCTGATGCCGAGCCTGTACGTGATCCTCGCGCTGCTTGCCGTCGTGCTGGCCGCGTTTGTGTTCACCGCGCATGGGCGGGTGTCCTCCGCGGTGACGATCGCGGTGTTCGGGGCGGCTGGGTTCGCCACCGTGGCGCCGCTGCAGAAGCGGGTGATGGACAAGGCGATGGGCGCGCCGGCACTCGCCTCGGCGGCCAACATCGCCGCGTTCAACCTGGGCAACGCGGTCGGTGCGTACCTCGGTGGGCTGACCATCGAGCACGGCCTCGGCTACACCGCGCCCAACTGGGTCGGCGCCGCACTGGCTGCCTCCGGCCTGACCGTCGCAGTGATCTCCGGCCTGCTGGACCGCCGCCGTACCCCAGTCGTCGAGCGGTCCGCGCTCACTACGGTCTGAAGGCTTCAACGCGGTCTGGTGGGTCAGATAGAAGGGGCCGCGACTTAGGTCGCGTGACACAGGGATGACCCGTCACCGATGTGCCCAAACAATCGCTTGCACTACTCCTTGTGGCCAGGCAACTCTTCTTGGTCATGAGGCCGCACCGCCCAAGCGGCCCACGAACTCTGGAGTGTGAGGCATGTCCGGAAAGCTCAAGCTCGCCCGTGCCGCCTGCGCCGCCGCTGTCCTGGTCGCGGCCGCAGCCGGCGCGGTCGGCACCGCCGAGGCGAAGACCCCGCCACCGACGACGAACATCGTCGGCGGCACGCTGGCGAGCACCGCGCAGGCGCCGTGGGCGATCGCGCTGAACAACAGCCGTTCGCCGTCACCGAGCGGTCAGTACTGCGGTGCCACGCTGGTCAAGGCCAACAAGATCGTCACCGCGGCGCACTGCGTCACCCAGCCGATCAGCACCTACACGGCGATCCAGGGCCGGGACAACCTGAACACCACGACCGGCCGGACCTCGAAGATCTCCAAGATCTGGAAGGACCCGCAGTACGGGCAGGCGCCGGGCCACGACGTCGCCGTACTGACGCTGACCACACCGTTCACCGGTGTCGCCACGCTGCCGCTGGAGTCGAGCCGGTCCGCGGACGCGGTCGGAGCGCAGTCGACGGTCTACGGCTGGGGCAACACCGAGGGCACCGGGCCGGCCGACCGGTTCCAGAAGGTGCTCGTCCCGGTGCTCGGCGATGCGTACTGCAGTGATGTGTACTCCGCCTACGACTACGTGTCGAACGGCGAGATCTGCGCCGGCTACAAGCAGGGCGGCAAGGACTCCTGCCAGGGCGACTCCGGTGGACCGCTGGTGCTGAACGGCCGGCTGTTCGGGGTCGTGTCCTGGGGTATCGGGTGCGCCGACGCCGGCAACCCGGGTGTGTACGCCGAGGTCGCGGCGTACTACTCGGCTCTGACGGCCCAGATCAACAGCTGACCACTGACAAGTGGCCGGCCCGCCGGGCCGGCCACTACCTCTTCTTGGGTACGGCGATCACGACGGCGTTGCTGAGGTACGCCGTACCGTCCCAGTCCTCGCAGGTGACCAGGACCAGGCGGCCCGGCACGCTCTGGTTGAAGAGCTGCGCGGCCTGCTTGGCCAGCGCCTTCTTGCGATAGGTGAGCACCGACGTGACCACGTAGTTGAGCGTGCCGCGTCCGGTCGTCACCGCGACCGCGTCGCCGGCGGTCAGCTCGTCAAGATCGTCGAACGCACCGCCACCGTCATGGACGGTGTGACCGGTGATGATGGCCGAGCCCGTGGCCGCGCCGGGCTGGGCGCCGTCGGACCACCAGCCGACGAGGCGTGGGTTGGCCGGCGGGATGAGCGTGCCGCCGCGAGCGCGGATGCCCAGCACCCGGGCGGAGATCCCCAGGCTCGGCACCGTCACCTTGATCGGGTTCCCCGGCCGGGGCGGAGCTGTGCTCCTGATCTCCGGCGGAAGCGTGGTCCCGCTCGGACTGGTCGCCTTCGACGATGGCTGGGTCGACGACGGCTGGGTCGACGACGGCTCTCCGGATGACGGCTCGCCCGGCACGGCGGGCGCCGTACTCGTTGCTGACGGCAGAGACGACGAACCGGCCGCGGTGGGCGGCCGGTCGTCGTCACTTTTGAGCTGGATGTAGCCGCCGGTGAAGAGAAGTGCGGCGCCGGCCGCCAGGGCCCCGATCGTCCACCACGATGAACGAGCGCGGCCCGGACGGCGACGCTTCGCGGACATGTCAGGCAGAGTGCTGACCGCGCGTCTGCCGGGACTTCAGGATGCCGGCGAACACGAGCACACCACCGAGCATGAGCAGGGCGACACCCCAGGTGCTCTGCTTGCCGGCGATCGCGGACATGTTCTGCAGACCGCCGGACTGACCCGCGTCGACCTCGGTCGGGACCGCGACGGGCGGCGTGCTGGTCGAGCTGGCCGGGCCGTCAGACGGCGTGACCGCCGGGGTCTGGCTGGGCGTCTCGCTCGGGGTCTCGGACGGAGCTTCGGAAGGCATCACCGACGGCGTCTCGCTCGGCGTCACCGACGGCGTCTCGCTCGGCGTCACCGACGGGCTTTCGCTCGGCATCACCGACGGGCTTTCGCTCGGCATCACCGACGGGCTTTCGCTCGGCATCACCGACGGGGTTTCGCTCGGCGTCACCGACGGCGTCTCCGAAGGAGTCTCCGACGGAGTCTTCGACGGCATCGGCGTGCTGGTGATCTTCTTGACGCAGAAGGTCACGTGGCTGATGCCGTAGTACTTCCCGTTCTTCGCGTTCACCGGGGGGTGCAGGTTGTACCCAGCGGCGGTGCCGTTCGGCTGGTAGTTGTAGTAGTTGGCCGCCGACCCACCCTTCATCAGCGCGGCGAGCACGACGCCGCCGCTCGCGGTGAAGTCGACCTGCTCGCCGCCGGTCTGGTCACCGTCGTGATCCGGGTCGTCCACCGTCAAGGTGTGCTTGGTCCAGCTGACCGTCACGCCGTCCGCGGTCTGCTCACCGGGCGTCGCCGTGTCGAACTTGATCTCGGTCGAGCCCGGGACGACGTTCTCGCAGTTCGGGTTGCCGTCGATGATGTTGCCGTCGGCCGAGGCGGACGGAGCCATCGCGAGCGTGACGCCGCCCAGCGCGAGTGCCAGTGCGCCGGCACCGCTGAGCAGCGCGACCGCACGGGACCGCTTCGAGCGCCCGCGCGAGTCCACCGATGTGTCGTTCACAAGTCATACCCCATGTCTGAGGCCGGTCGTCCGACCGGCACGGTCGTCGGTGGCCCGCTGAGGCGGATCCCCCAGCCGGACCAGACGGCAATTGCCCATCCGTCGAACCGGCAAGAACCGGTGCGCCGAATCCCAGACCAGGCACGCCTTGTCGCGTACTCCGGCCCACCCCCGGGAGCCTCGGCCCTCGGGATTTTGGTGCCGTGGAGTCGTGACGCGCAACTGGTCGGTGCCAGACTCATCACGTTCTTTACGTTTTGCCACCCAACGTTTTCGGCCTCCGGCGGAGAGTAGTTGTCTCTCGCCACTGCTCCCGACTGGAGACCAGCGGTCCGCGGATGCAGTAGGTGCGCAGGTGTCCGTCGACGGCTGAGGCAACACCGAGAGAACCGGACCGGCCGGCCGGTGCCTGAAGGTCGTGGTGCCGGTGCTCGGAGACGCCGATCCTTTGACGAGTGGCCCGGTCGCACGGCGCTGAGAAAGTTAGTTGCTCCTCGCCACTAATACAGCGTTTTATGCTCTGATACGGCGTTTTCGCTACGCTGCTCCCCGTGGCGCGCGAAGCGGATCGGAAGACGGTGCTCGGATCGGTGTGGTTGCGGGCCGATCCGGCGCAGACGCGGGCACCGCTGAGCCGGGACGACATCGTCCGTACGGCGGTCAAAGTGCTCGACCGGGACGGGCTCGAGACGTTCTCGATGCGGCGGATGGCGGCCGAGCTCGGAACCGCCGCGACCTCGGCGTTGTACTGGCGAGTCGCGAACAAGAACGACCTGCTCGAGCTCGCCGTCGACGAGGTCATGGGCGAGGCGCTGGTGCCGGCCGACGAGGGTGACTGGCGCGACCAGGTGACGGTACTGGCACGAGCGGCGTACGAGGCCCTGTGGGCGCACCCGTGGGCGCCGCAATTGCTGGCGTCGCACGCCGGGCTCGGGCCGAATTACCAGGCGTTGGCGGAGCGGATGTTGACGATCCTCAGCTCAGCCGGCTTCAAAGGTGCGCATCTGGATGCGGCGGTCTCCGCGGTCTTCCACTACCTCATCGGCGCCGCGGTCACCGACGCCGCGTGGACGGCGACGGTACGGCGCAGCGGCCTCGGGCAGCACGAGTGGGCCACCGCCGCGGGCGACCAGCTCGGCGTCGGCGCCACGACTCTCGCGGCCTACCTGAGCCGCGAAGACCTGGCCGGCCCGGAGGCCCGCTTCACCACCGGCCTCCGCGCCATCCTGATCGGCCTCCGCCCACGCCAGCTCTCCTGAGCCCACTGTGTGCACGGCTCGAGCATTCCCACGCGATCAGAATGGAAATCCGGTGCACAAAGTCGGGGTGCGGAGGTCGGCGGTCAGAGGTCTGCGAAAACGGACGCCGGGTTCTCGAAAGCGTCCGCGACGAAGCGGAGGAAGGCGGCCGCGGTTCCGCCGTCGCAGACGCGGTGGTCGAAGACGAGGGACAGCTGAGTGAGCTTGCGGATCGCGAGTTCACCGCCGACCACCCACGGGCGGTCGATGATCCGGCCGACGCCGAGGATCGCGACCTGCGGATGGTTGATGATCGCGGCGCTGCCGTCCACACCGAAGCTGCCGTAGTTGTTCAGCGTGAACGTCCCACAGGACAGCTCGTACGGCGTCAGCCGTCCGGCCCGGGCGGACTCGGTCAACCGCCTGATCTCGGCATCGAGCGCCCGCGTGGTCAGCCGGTGCGCGTTCTGCACCGCCGGTACGACGAGACCGCGGTCGGTCTGCGCCGCCAGGCCGAGATTGATCCCGTCGTACTGGACCAGTTCCTCGCGCTCGGTGTCGACGAAACCGTTCAGTTCCGGGTACTTCTGCAACCCGGCCGCGACGAACCGCGCCATCAGCGCCAGCAGCCCCGGCCCGGAATCCTTTGCCGACCGCAACGACTCGCGCAACTCCACCAGCGCCGTGGCGTCCACGTCGACCCAGGTCGTCGCCTCCGGAATCTCCGCCCGGCTCCGGCTCAGCGTCGCCGCCACCGCCTTCCGGAACCCACTCATCGGGATCCGCCGCAGCTCCGGCAGTCCGGTCCGCGTGTCCTCCCCGGCCGGCACCTCCGCCGTCCGCTCGAGCCTTTGCGCGATCGCCTGCTCCACGTCCCGCCGCACGATCAATCCGTCCGGACCCGACCCGGTCAGGCTCTTGAGATCCACCTCGGCGTCCCGCGCCATCCGCCGTACCAGCGGCGAAATCACCAACGGCACCCGAGGCGCAGCGCTTTCCGGAACAAGAGTTGCACTGGGTGGCAGTGATCCTCCGGAAACCGTGGCCTGCGGCCGGGGTTTACGGCGGCGACCGGACGTGTTCCCGGCGCCCGTGCCGTAGCCGATCAGGACATTGCCCGATCCCGCCTTCTCCTCCTCGCGATACGTCGTCCCCGCGTCGGCTTCCGCGATGCTGATGAGTGGTTTGCCGACGGGGATGACCGTGCCCGGTTCGCCGTGGAGTTCTTCGACGACACCGGCGTACGGCGACGGCAGTTCGACCACCGACTTGGCGGTCTCGACCTCGGCGACCGGGGCGTCGACGGTGACCACGTCGCCGACCTTCACCAGCCAGCGGACGATCTCCGCCTCCGTCAGGCCTTCGCCCAGGTCCGGCAGCAGGAAGATACTCATCCGCGTCCTCGCTTCGCTCCGGGCGCCGATGAGGCACAAGTCGTACTGTACTTTCTGGTGAACTCGCTCCGCTCGTTCACGAGTCCTCCCACTGCAGGTCGTCGACCGCGTCGAGGATCCGGTCCACGCCGGGCAGCTGGTACTTCTCCAGCTTGGGCGGCGGGTACGGGATGTCGAACCCGGTCACCCGCCGGATCGGCGCGGCCAGCGAGTGGAAGCACTGTTCGGTGATCCGGGCAACGATCTCCGACGACACACTCGCGAATCCGCTCGCCTCCGCGACCACGACGGCCCGGCCGGTACGACGTACGGCCGCGGCCACGGTCTGGTCGTCGAACGGCACGATCGACCGCAGGTCGACCACGGTCAGCTGCCGGCCCTCGGCCGCCGCGACCTCGGCCGCCTCCAGCGCGACGGGCACCGTCGGCCCGTACGCGATCAACGTCGCGTCCGCGCCTTCCCGGCGTACGACGGCCGTCCCGATCCCGGGCTGGTCCTCGGTGAGATCGACTTCCTCCTTGGCCCAGTAGAGCTTCTTCGGCTCCATGAACACCACCGGGTCGGGGAACTCGATTGCCTTACGCAACAAGGTGTAGGCGTCCGCCACGGTGGCCGGCGTGACCACGGTCAGCCCGGGCGTGTGGGCGTAGTAGCTCTCGGAGGAGTCGCAGTGATGCTCCACGCCGCCGATCCCACCGGCGTACGGCATCCGGATCACCATCGGCAGCGTGACCCGGCCGCGGGTGCGGTTCCGCATCTTGGCGACGTGCGAGACGATCTGCTCGAACGCCGGGTACCCGAACGCGTCGAACTGCATCTCGACCACCGGCCGCATCCCGTTCATGGCCAGCCCGACCGCCATTCCGACGATGCCGGACTCGGCCAACGGGGTGTCGAAGCAACGATCCGCACCGAACTCGGCGGTCAGCCCGTCGGTGATCCGGAAGACTCCGCCGAGCGCGCCGACGTCCTCACCGAACATCAGCACCGTGTCGTCGGCCTTCATCGCGTCCCGCAGGGCCTGGTTCAGCGCCTGCGCCATGGTGATCTTCACGTGCGTCATCGCTCAGGCCTCCTCTCGCGCGAGCTCGTCCCGGAGGAACGCGGCCTGGTCCCGCAACTGCTGTGTCTGCGACGCGTAGAGGTGCGCGAAGAGGTCCGCCGGATCCACCTCGGGCTCGGGCATCAGCCCGTCTCTGAGCTGTGCGGCGACCTCCTGAGCCACGGCCTCTGCCCGCTGCCTGACCGAGTCGTCGAGCAACCCTTCCTGCGTGAGGTAGGTCTCCAGCCGCTTGATCGGGTCGCGATCGAGCCACGGCGTGACCTCGTCGTCGTCGCGGTACCGGCTCGCGTCGTCGGCGTTCGTGTGTGCCTGCACGCGATAGGTGTGCGCCTCGACGAGCTGCGGTCCCTCACCCGCCCGGGCCTTGTCCACGGCCTGTCCGAGGACGGCGAGCAGGCCGGCCAGGTCGTTGCCATCGGCCCGTTCTCCGGGAACGCCGTACCCGATGCCCTTGTGCGCGAGAGACGGCGCGACGCTCTGCCGGGCGAGCGGCACGGAGATCGCGTACTCGTTGTTCTGGATGAAGAAGACGACGGGTGCGTGGAAGACGGCGGCGAAGTTCAGCGCCTCGTGGAAGTCACCCTCGCTGGTGCCACCGTCACCACATAGCGCCATCACCACGGTGTCCTCGTGGCGAAGCCGGGCGGCGTGCGCGACACCGACCGCATGCGTGAGCTGGGTCGCCAATGGCGTGGACTGAGGCGCGACCTTGTGCGCGTACGGGTCGTAGCCGGAGTGCCAGTCACCGCGGAGCAGGGTGAGCGTCTCGATCGGGTCGACGCCGCGGCTGACGATCGACACGGTGTCGCGGTACGTCGGGAACAGCCAGTCGCCCTCGCGCAGCACCATCGTGGCCGCGATCTGACAGGCCTCCTGGCCGTGCGACGACGGGTAGACGGCGAGCCGCCCCTGCCGGACCAGCGCACTGGCCTGGTCGTTGATCCGGCGCCCCTTGATCAACTGAACGTAACCATCGACCAGGGCTTTCTTAGTGGGCAGCCGGTACGACGGATGGTCGTGCGGTACGCCGTCCTGGTCGATCAACCGGACTGGCTCAGCGGAGGGGAGCAACAGCTCCTCGACGGTAGTCATGGACCCTCCAACGCAGGAGACGGACGGTGGCCTCATCGTCATACTTCTGGCCAATCGGATCCAGACCTGAGAAAATCGCGAGACGTTTGGTCAACCAGCCCGCGCACGAGGAGCACAATGTCCGACGACACGACGGTGAGCCCCGGTCTGCCTGGACAGATGGTCGTCGCACCTGCACTGGACGAGATCGACCGGCAGATCGTCGAGGCGCTCGGCCGGGACGGACGTCTCTCGATCCGGGCGCTCGCCGACCAGGTGCATATCTCCCGGGCCAACGCCTACGCCCGTGTCGAGCGGCTCACCACAACCGGCGTCATCACCGGTTTCACCGCCACCGTCGACCCGCTCAAGCTCGGGCTGGCGACGTCGGCGTACGTCACGCTCAGTCTCCGGCAGAGCTCCTGGCGGACGCTGCGCGAGCAACTGCAGGCGATCCCCGAGGTCAAGCACATGGCCCTGGTCGGCGGTGACTTCGACGCCATCCTGCTGGTCCGCGCGGCCGACAACGAGGGCCTGCGCCGGGTGGTCCTGGAGAAGCTGCAGGCCATCCCCGAGGTGCTGGCGACCCGGACCGCGTTGATCTTCGAGGATCTAGGTCGTGTCTGGTAATTCAGCGCCGTGCCGAGTGCCGCGCAGTAGGCGGGGAATTACCAGACACGGCCTAAGGACGCTCTAGCAGCCGCAGGATCTCCTGAGAATCAGCTCGGTCGGGTAGGTCAGCGCCTCGATCGCGTCCTGTCCGTCGATCAGCCGACTGACCGCCTCGCGTGCCATCTGCTCCAGCGGTTGCCGTACGACGCTCAACGGCGGCCAGCTGTACTCCGTCTCCGCCGTACCGTCGAACGCCAGCACCGCGATGTCGTCGGGGACCGTCAGACCCGCCTCGTGGATCGCCCGCAGGACCCCGACCGCCTGCAGATCCGAGCTGGCGAAGATCGCCGACGGCCGGTTTGTTGCCGCAAGCAACTCCAAGCCCGCCTCGTGTCCACCGGGCCGGCTGAAGGTCGTGCGCGCGATCGGCCCGTCCTCCAGCCCGGCCCGCCGCAGCGCGTCCCGCCAGCCCAGCTCCCGTTCGGCCGGTCGCCCGTCGCGACTGCGACCGATCACCAGGCCGACGGTGTGGTGACCGTGACCGATCAGGTGCTCGACCCCAAGCCGCGCGCCCTCGCGGTACTGCGGTCTGACCGACGACGCCGCCGGGAGGACCCGATTGATCGCGACCACCGGGACGTCGACCTCACCGAGATCCAGGTCGTCGGTCGGCGCGACGAGCAGCAGTCCGCTGACCCGCCGGACCAGCAGCTCCGCGATCTTCGCCTGCTCGGTCTCCGGATCACCGTCGGCGCTGGTCTGCAGAACGACGTGCCCGCGGGCCGATGCCGCCTTGTCGATCGCCTTGGCGAGCTCGGCGAAGAGCGGGTTGCCGCCGTCCGGGGTGATCAGCCCGAAGGTGCGCGTCGTACCCAGCCGCAGCGCCCGGGCGGTCGCGTTCGGGCGGTACCCGAGGACGCGGATCGCTTCCAGCACCCGCTCCCGGGTCTCCGGCGAAACCGGCCGCGGGCCTTCGTTCACCACGTAGCTGACCACCGCCGTACTCACCCCGGCGTACTCCGCCACATCGTTCCGGGTGACTGGGGTGGCCTTGGGCATGTGCCGATAGTACGACCTTGACCGACCTGGAAAGCGATTGCTAGCGTGCTGGTTCTACACGAGTAGAAAGGGTCCGCCGTGCCCAGACGTTATGCAGTCGCAGGTACCGGTTCGCGGGCGCGGGCGTACGTCCGCGCGATCTTCGAGGAGCACCCCGAGGACGCCGAGCTGGTCGCGTTGCTCGACCCGAACCCGGGCCGCCTCGCGGTCCACGACCGGTGGGTGAAGGAGCTCGGCGGGCCGGAGCTGCCGCAGTACGGCGCCGACGACCTGGAACAGATGATCAAGGAACAGTCGGTCGACCGGGTGATCGTGACGAGCCCCGACTACACCCACGCCGAGGTCGTCTCCCGGGTACTGCGGGCCGGCGCGGACGTGATCGTCGAGAAGCCGCTGACCATCGACGCCAACGGAACCCGGCAGATCGTCGACGCGATGAACCAGTCCGGTAAGTCGGTCGTCGTCACGTTCAACTACCGCTACTCGCCGCGGAACAGCGCGCTCCGGCAACTGATCGCCGACGGCGAGATCGGCACCGTCACCAGCGTCGAGTTCCAGTGGGTGCTCGACACGCGGCACGGTGCGGACTACTTCCGCCGCTGGCACCGGGAGAAGCGGTTCTCCGGCGGCCTGCTGGTGCACAAGGCGTCCCACCACTTCGACCTGGTGAACTGGTGGATCGCCTCCACCCCGGTGCGCGTGTTCGCCTCCGGTGGACTGTCCTTCTACGGTGCCGACAACGCGGCAGCTCGTGGCCTTGGGCAACGACCTGCCCGCGGGACGATCGACCGTTCGGCCGACGACCCGTGGTTGCTCGACCTGCGCACCGACGACACCAACCGGCAGCTGTACCTGGAGAGCGAGCAGTACGACGGGTACATCCGCGACCAGGACGTGTTCGGTCCGGGGATCACGATCGAGGACAACCTGGCCGTGATCGCGGAGTACGCGAACGGTGCTCGGCTGAGCTACTCGCTGAACGCGCACTCGCCCTGGGAGGGGTACCGGGTCAGCGTCAACGGCACCGAGGGTCGCGCCGAGCTGGAGGTCGTGGAGCGCGCGGCGGTGATCGACGACCAGATCGACCCGAGCTACCCGGCCGAGCGCGTGGTCCCGGGTGACGTGCGGTCCGACGGCGAGCGGCTGGTGTTGCAGAAGCACTGGGCCCCGGCGGTCGAGGTCGAGATCCCGCGCGGGGTCGGCGGCCACGGCGGTGGCGACCGGCTGATCTACGCCGACCTGTTCCAAGGCCCCGGCAACGACCCGCTGAGCCGCGCAGCCGACGTCCACGACGGCGTACGGGCGGTCGCGGTCGGCATCGCCGCCAACGAGTCCCTGATGTCAGGCCGGCCCGTCGTGATCGCCGACCTGAACCTCGGCGGCTGGTCGTAACCCGGTCTCACCGAGGATCCGCTGGACGGTCGCCTCGAGCGAGCTCGCCTGATCGATCACGGTCTCGCGCGGCCGCTCCAGCAGATCCCTCGGTCGATACCACTCGGCCATGTCCTCGGCACTGAAAGCGGTTGCCTTCGCACGCATCCCGTGCCGCCGGACCGTCTCCGCCAACGGGATGTCCAGGTAGTAGAAGTACGCCGGGCCCGCGTGGTCGTCATGCAGTTGCTCGAGCATGTCGCCGTACCGCACCGTCGGCATGATGCCCTCGACCACGGCGTGGTAGCCGCGGTCGAGGGCATGCTTGGCGAGCTGCCGGATCGCCTGGATGTTGGCGCCGCCGGGCTGGTCCAGCTCCTCGAAGATGATCCGCCGGACGTAGTCCTGCTCAATCCAGGCGATACCGCGGCCGTACGTCGCTCGGATGGCTTCGACGATCGAGCTCTTGCCCGAACCTGAGTTTCCCCGGATGACGACCAGCGTTGGCTTCACCGGCCCGGACGGTAGCGGCCGGGTGTTTCCGCCGAATTACCAGGAGGCGGGGAGGCCCGGGCGGTGGGTGCCGAAGGTCCATTCGTAGCCCTCGGGGTCGGCGACGCGGCAGCGGTAGTTGCCCCACGCGGTGTCGGCCGGCTCCCAGATCGACTCGGCACCCGCGGCGACCGCCCTCTCGTGGATGGCGTCGACCTCCGCTGGGGAGTCGAAGGCGAGGTAGCTGCCGTGGCCGACCGTCTCGCCCTTGCGGATCGGCTTGTCGTAGCCCTCCTCGTCGGTGAACAGGGTGAAGGACACCCCGCCGTGCCGCATCTCCGCGTGCATGATCCCGCCCTTGTCGTCGGGCACCTCCATCGTCGTCTCGAACCCGAACGCCTTCTCCAGCCAGCGCAGGGCGCCGACCGCGTCGCGGTAGCCGAAGTACGCGTGGAACGTGGCTGAGGTGTTGTTGCTGTTGTCGGTCATGTCTCCAGGATCTAGAAGGTAGCGGTCAGTTTCTGGCCGCTACTTCGAGAGATCTCCCGACCGCGTCACTTGGTGCGGCTGGTGCGGTTCGGTGAGGATGTTGAGCATGGGATTGCCTGTGGTGCTGATGCCGGGACCGATGAATCCGGTGGTCGCGGAGGGTCTGGACGGGAAGGCCGAGGTGATCCGGCTGTGGGACGAGGCTGATCCGGACGCCGTGCTGGCCGAGCGGCGCGACGAGATCGTTGCCGTCGCCACCGGTGGGACACGGATCGACGGTGCGTTCCTGGACCGGTTGCCCGCGCTGCGGATCGTGGCGAGCTTCGGTGTCGGCTATGACCAGATCGACGCGACGGCGGCGGCCGAGCGGGGCGTGGTGGTGACGAACACCCCCGGCGTACTCGACGACGAGGTCGCCGACACCGCCCTCGGCCTGCTGCTGATGACGGTCCGCGAGCTTCCCCAGGCCGAGCGGTACCTGCGCGCCGGCAAGTGGCAGGACGGCCCGTATCCGTTGACCAAGGCAACCTTGCACGGCCGCCGGATGGGCATCCTCGGCCTGGGCCGGATCGGCCAGGCGATCGCGGACCGGGTCGCTCCCTTCGGCGTCTCCGTCGGCTACCACAACCGGCACCGCAAGGACGTCGAGTACCACTACTACCCGTCCCTGCTCGAGATGGCCCGCGACGTGGACATCCTGATGATCGTGATCCCGGGCGGCGACGACACCCGGCACCTGGTCAACGCCGAGGTCCTGGAGGCGCTCGGCCCCGACGGCATCCTGATCAACGTCGCCCGCGGCACCGTCGTCGACGAGTCGGCCCTGGTCGACGCCCTCCGCGACGGCACCATCCTCAGCGCCGGCCTGGACGTCTTCGAAGCCGAGCCGACCGTCCACCCCGGCCTCCTCGACCTTGCCAACGCCGTCCTGCTCCCCCACGTCGGCTCCGCCACCGTGCCCACCCGCAACGCGATGGGCAACCTGGTCGTCGAAAACCTCCTGAACTGGTTCAACTACGGCACCCCCCTCACCCCGGTCCCCGAGTCAGCCGACCTCCTCAAGCCCCACGACACCTGACCGGCATCAGGCGGTGGGGCGTTCGGATTCGGGGAGGTCCCAGATGCGGTTGTGGGTCCAGGCGTATTCCCAGGCCTGGATGTCGGGCGGCTGGATGCCGAGGCCGGTGAGGATCGCGCAGACCTGCTCGCGGTGGTGGTTGGCGTGGTTGAGAGCCTGGGCGATGAAGATGCCGACCCGGGTACCGCGGGTGTTGTTGTCGACGACCATCACCCGTTCGACGTCGATCGGCTTGATGAGGAACTCCTCCCAGAGCGCGCCCGCCTCGTCGTTCCAGCGCTCGAGCGTGTCGAAGTCGGCGGCCGGCTCACCGTCCACGTAGTCGAGCGGACTGTCCGCGATCCGGCGCAGGTAGCTGGCGTCGCACCGGACGATGTGATCGAGGGTCTCGAGGATCCCGCCGTACGTGCCGACGCCGGTGACCTCCAGCTGCTCGGCGGTGAGCTGCTGGTCGCGACAGAACTTGATCAAGCTCTTCGTCGCCCAGTTGTTGTGCCGGATCGGGTCGTACAGCAGGTCGTTGAGTCCCATGCTTCACGGTAGACCTCCGCCGACCTGCCGCCGTACCCGATTTCCGGATATGCGACAGCCGCAACACCCCATGCCGGTAAAGCGCCAGCCGTCCGTCCGGCAGGCGCGCCAACCCGGTCAGTTGATCAGCTCTGCGCGATGTTCACCATCCAGTTGATGCCGAACTTGTCGACGACCTGGCCGAACTCGTCACCCCAGACCTGCTTCTCCAGCGGCACCGTCACCTTGCCGCCCTCGGCCAGCTTCTCGTAGTACCCGCGCAGGTCCTCGTCGTCACCGCTGAGGCTGATCGAGATGTTCTCGCCAGGGTTGTACGACATACCGGGCGGCGTGTCCGAAGCCATCAGCGTGAACCCGGCCGGCGTCTCGAGCTGGGCGTGCATCAGCTTGTTCTCGTCGTCGGGCCCGCTGCTCGCACCGAACTCGGCGAACGTGTTGGTCGCCACGTCGCCGCCGAAGATGCCCTGGTAGAACTCCATCGCCTCCCGCGCGGTGCCGTCGAACTGGATGTACGGATTGAGCCGAGACGCCATCGGACTCCCCTTCCCCCTTGGTGGAAACACTCTTGGCCGCACAGTAGACCCGGCCACCGACAGTCCGCGAGACCCTGTCGGTCGCGATCCCGAGCCGTCACCACCCGGACGCCGACCGTGCCCCGATCCGCCGTCCACCGTGCGCCGCCCGGCTTCCGCCGTACGCCGGTTGTGCACAGGCGCGGGGAAAATCAGCCACCGATTGCCCGTGCTCGCGGTTAGGGTCTCGGCATGATCCTGCGACACATCACCATCGACGCCGGCAACCCGTACGAGCTCGCCCAGTTCTGGAGCACCGTGACCGGCTGGCCGATCGCGACCGGCGACGCACCCGGCGACGACGAGGTGCTCGTGGTCGCGCCGGATCCCGTCCCCGGCCTGCTGTTCATCGCCGTACCCGAGGCCAAGTCGGCCAAGAACCGCGTCCACATCGACTGGGTCCCGGACCAGCGCACCCGCGACGAGGAGGTCGAGCGCCTGGTGTCCCTCGGCGCCACCATCTACGAGGACCACCGCAAGCCCGACGGTCGCGGCTGGGTCACCATGCAGGACCCCGAACACAACGAGTTCTGCATCGAACGCAGCGAGTCCGAACGCTCCGCCTGACCCTTCACAGACGGTCCGCAAGCGCCGTCATCAGCCGGATGACGGCGTCAGGCTGAGCCGCCCGAAGCTCCGCCTCGTGCCGCGGCGACTTGGCATAGGCGATAGCAGCAAGCCCCGCCCGCCGACCGAACTCGATATCGCTCGGCGCCGTACGCGCGGCCGCCACCTCCCCCTTGATCGCCGCCCTCTCCACATCTTCGAGTACGGCGGGAGCCCGCTCGGCCGCGAACCGAAGCACGACCAGGTGTTCGACCGTACGCGCGATCGCCTCCGGCAGCACCACCCCCGCCGCCCGCAACGGCTCCCGAGCCGCATCCCCAATCGTCGACCCACTCCCCGGCGGAAACAGATCACACACCGGCCCATCAAAGTCGAGCAGAAACCCCTCCACCCGCCCCACAACCTCAACCAGCGAAGGCATCAGGTGATGGCGGTTGCCTGGGACCAGCCGATCTGCCAGCCGGAGGGCGTACGGCGGTAGCAGTCGAGATGCCAGGCCTCCAGTTCGCCGGGCTCGCGGCCGCCGACCGAGATCGAGATCGAGGATTTGTAGCGCAGTACGGCGACGTCGCCGTCGAGCATCACGTCGATCACCGAGACGGGCTCGAATCGCCGGTAGTCGATCTCACCGGACTCGATCCCGCCCAGGTACTCGGCCTTGGACCAAGTGTGCCCACTCGGCGTGACGATGACGAAGTCGTCCGCATGCACGGCGTCCGCCTCGGCAACCCTGCGTTCCACCAGACATGTCAACCGCGCCCGCTCGATCTCCCTCAGCCCATCGGCATCCAGCATGCCCAGCAACCTACCGCTCGTGGGGTGGGGGAGGAGTTGGGCTTTGGGGATGCCCAGCAGGCGGAGGGGTCGGTCGCGGGCGTAACCGTCGAGCTATCCAATGAGGTGGACTGTGGTGAGGCGTGCTCAGGGGACAACCCTCGGGAGCGGCTCCGGGCTGCGGGAGTGTGCTGGGAAGGACGCAGCTATTCCGGAGCAGCTCACCCGCGTGGTCACCTGCCTGCAGTGGATGCGATGAGCGGGCGTGGAGTCGCCAGATTTTGTCGGCCGGATGCGTCGGATTCCCTGGCCTTGGATAGGGGAGGGGCCGGTGTTCGATGGGTGGGCGATTTTGCCCGCATGCCGGTCACAATTAGGCAGAACCCGGGACCTTGAACACCCTCTGGGGTCCTAAGACAGGCAATGGCATGTCCCCGGTCCCCAGAAGGTGTTCAAGCCCGGCGACCAACTCTCGGATCCCGGGATGCGGACAAAACCGGTCACATGCCGGGCAAACCGCCAAGCAGCGCGTCCCACTGGCGGGTTATTTCACCGCTGACGTGCTGCAACCCGCCAGCGTAGACATAACCCGCCAGCCGCCACTCCCATCGCCCCGCAACACAGGCGCCACCCCGGCCCATCCACCGTGACGGAGCACCTGCGGGGCGTGTTGCCGGGGTTTCGGTGCGTGGGCGGTTTGGTCCGCATGCTGGTCGAAACCGGGCCACAACCGGGGCCGGCGATTATATACGGAGAGCCACGCGGTGTGCACGGTGTGAGACTATTGGTGCCTGGGGCAAGTAAGGCACAACTTTTGTCACCTGATGATCATCCTGCGTGGTGTAGGGGTCCACCGCCGGCGTACGCACCTCGATCGGAATCACTGCTGGCGGATCACTCGTGGGCCTTGCTTGACTCGGCACTACCCGGCGGGCTCTGCGCCATGCAACGAAAGGAACCGTTCGACGCGTCGAGACAAGTAGAGGGGTAGGACGCGAATGGGGGGATGTGGGGTCGTTGAGACAGCGACGCAGGGTCCGTGATCACCTCGGCGGCCCGATGGTCGCCATGATGGTGACGCTGGTCCTGCTGGCGCTCACCGGTGGTGTTCTGGTCTTGCTCGAGCCCGCCAAGCCGAGCGCGGTGCCGGTCAGCAGCGCCACCGGGACCGGGGCCGCGTCGGTGAACCCAGGGCCGTTCGGCTCCGGAACGCTGGGTCCGTGGGAGCGCCTGGGGAAGCACATCTCGCCCGACGACGAGATCCGGGACGCGCTGACGTTCAACGGAGTGTTCATGTTCGGCGACAGCATCGCCGTCCAGGACGGACCGGCCCTTGAGCAGCTCCTCGCGAACCGGACCGGCGACTCCATCGCCGTCCACGACTGGTCGGGTCAGCCCACGTCGGCGGCCGTCGACGCGCTGGAGGACTGGGAACGGCGGTTCGGCCTGCCCAGCCGGATCGTGATGGCGGTGGGCTCGAACGACATCTTCGACCCACCTGCCTTCGCCGCGCAGGTCGAGCGGGCCATGCGCATCGCCGGACCGTCGCGGATGGTGTACTGGGTGAACGTGTACGTCAGCCGGGTCCGTCAGCCGGCCGAGGTGCGGGAGGCCGATCGGGCCAACAGCGCCTGGATCAACCAGCAGCTGGAGCAGGCCGCCGTACGCCACCCGAACCTGCAGATCGTGCGATGGGCCGAGCACGTCGCGTCACAACCGGGCGGCGGCGCGAACTATCTGCGCGACGGTATTCACACCTCCCCACTCGGGCGGACGGCCCGCAACGAGCTGATCGTCGCTGCCCTCGGAGGCTGACGAGGCAACCTCCTCGCCGCTTTCCGCGTTCTCAGGTTGTGGCTCGAAATTCTGCGCGCTCCGTGACATCCGCGGTCATCCTCGTGGTCCTGGTCGCCACCTTGTTGACTCTGATCCATCTGGAAACGACGACTGCGCACGCGAAGAACAGCGCACCTGCACCGACAAGTACGGGACGTTACGGGTCGGGCACGCTCGGTCCGTGGCAGGCGCACACGAAGGTGATCTCGAGCGCCGCGCAAATTCGGCACGTGGTGGCGACCGACGGGGTGGTGCTGTTCGGCGACAGCATCGCCGTACAGGATGGGGATGCTCTCGGGCGGCTCCTTGCACGACGGGCTGGTACGACGTTCGCGGAGCACAGCTGGTCCGGTGAGCCGACGTCGGCCGCGGTCGACGCGATGGCGATCTGGGCGCAGCAGTTCGGCTTGCCGCACCGGATCGTGATGGCGGTCGGATCGAACGACATCTTCGATCCGCCGGCCTTCACCGCGCAGGTCGACCGGGCGCTGCGGATCGCCGGGCCCTCGCGGACGGTGTACTGGGTCAACGTGCAGGTACGGCGGACGGATGAGCCCGTCGCGATCCAGCTCGCCGATCAGCGCAACAGCGAGTGGATCAACCTGCAGCTGGAGCAGGCCGCCGTACGTCATCCGAACTTGCGGATCGTGCACTGGGCCGAGTACCTGGCGGCGCGGCCCGGCCGACTGCGGACGGATCTGCGGGACGGGCGGCACACCACGGTGCCCGCCGGACAGGACGCGCGGAACGCCCTGATTCTGCAAGGGATTCTGGACCATTGACCTTGCCCTGACGGGCAGCGAGGTAACCGAAGTAGGGGGTCCGGGCAACTTTGCCGTGGGTACGGGCATCAAAGCGGGCAGAGGGAAGACTTCGACTCGGGGGGAACCGATGACGGCGAACATGAAGCCGGAGTGACAGCGGTACAACGCCAGGGCCGCGGCATCGATTTCGATGCCGGATGCAACGTCAGAGCGGCCGCCGGGCGTTATTAGAGCAACACCTCGCGCCCCCGAGCTCCGCCCCCTCGGGCATCGCTACGAAACCACTTGACCGGTCCCAGGGACCCGTCCGGCCCGAATTCAGGTCTAGGCCAGAATACGCATGCCCTTGGGGCTGCAGTGAGGAACCAACCATGCCCGCGCACCGCCTTCGCAAGGCCGGAACGACCGTGCGACTCAGCCTGGCCCTGCTGCTGAGTGCGGTCGTCGTGGTCACATCCCTGGTGATCCCCTGGGGTGGCTCGATGCCCGAGGCCGCACCGGACCCGACGGTGGCCCGGACCCCGGAGCCGCCCACTCCGACGATCACCCAGGCCCCGAGGCAGAACGTCTACACGTGCCCGGCGTACAGCGGGATCGACCGGGCGAACCCGCCTCCGAGCCTCTACCGCGACACCTTCGCCTGGGGAACGACGGCGCCGTACCAGGTCGGCAACGGAAAGGGCGACGTCGACTGGAGCCTGAACCCGTACGACAACCCGAGCTGGTACATGTGGTTCCACTCGCTTCGTTGGCTTGGGCAAGGAATCGCCGCGGCCGGCAAGGGCGACCAGCGCGCCCTGGCCCAGGTCAGCGCGATCACCCGCGACTGGGTCAAGGACAACCCGTACTCCTGGAAGTCGAACGTCGGCGCCTACGAGTCGACCATGCACCGCACGAACGTGCTCATCTGCTTGCGCCAGGCAACCTTGACAGGCCTGAAGGTGACTCGGCTGCCGCTGTCGTACACGTGGCTGGACAAGGCGCTGCAGGAGCACGCGTGGTTCCTGCAGAAGAACTACAGCGGTGACTGGAACCACGGCACCGACGAGAGCCTCGCCCTGTTCGGCATCGGTTGCACACTTGGCCGGAACGACCTGAAGCAAATCGCCGCGGACCGGCTGACCAATGCGATCAAGACGTCGATCGACACGCAGGGTTCCACCAACGAGCAGTCGACCGCGTACGCACAGTTCAACTACTCGCTCTGGGGACGGGCGATCGACGTACTGCAGAAGTGCGGTGTCGACCCGGGTACGACGATCAAGGCGCGCCGGCGTGAACTCGCCAAATGGCTCGCGCTGGCTACCAACTCGCTCGGCAACCTGCACCAGATCGGCGACTCCGAGGTGGTTCGCACGTTTCCCGTTCCCGGCACCGTGCTCGAGTACGCCGGGACGCTCGGCACGAAGGGGATCCGGCCGACCCAGCGGATCGGGATCTTCGACGCCGGGTACATCTTCGGCCGGACCGGGTGGGGTGAGACGCGTCCGTTCACCCAGGAATCGACGTACAGCATCCGGTTCGGGCCCTCGCGGAAGCTGCATGGGCACGAGGACCACACGTCGGTCACGTACACCTCGCGTGGTCGCGACATCCTGATCGACGGCGGCCACTCCGGCTACAAGTGGGACGACTGGCGGAGCTGGGCGAAGAGCCAGTTCTCCCACAACCAGATGACGGTGTTGTCCACGGCAACGGACCACCCGGTGACCAAACTGAACCGGTCGGCGATCGGGGCGACTTCGGAGTTCTACGAGCTGAGCGACAAGCTGGGCGGCGGGATCGACCGGACGCGTGGTGTGCTGGTGCTGAAGGACCCGGACCTGATGGTCGTGCTGGACCGCGGCACGTCGGTTTCGGACGAGGAGTACCAGACCTTATGGCATCTCCCGTCGGACCAGAAGGTGCAAGTCAGCGGCAACTCGGCCGTTGCTCAGGCGCCTGGGGACCGGGTGAAGACCACGTTGTTGCAGATCCCGTTCGAGCAGGCGACGACTCCGATCCAGGTCGCCACCGGCAAGACCGACCCGATCCAGGGCTGGCACTACGACACCATCGACACCCGCAAGCCCTCCCCGGTCGTCAAGTTCACCCGGTCGGGGCGCTCGGCGTCGATCCTGTCCGTGATCGCCCCGACCCGGGTCAACGCCGCGGTCACGTACACGACAAGCCGGCAAGGCGATCGCACGGTGATCAATCTGATTGTCGACAATGTCAAGACCGCGATCGCGATCGCGCCGGACGGCACCCTGCAGCGGCTGAAATAGAGTCGCCTTGTGCGCCACCGTCAGGCCCGCTTCGAGATCCGTCCGTGGGA
Source organism: Kribbella sp. NPDC023972 (assembly GCF_040639075.1). NCBI lineage: Bacteria > Bacillati > Actinomycetota > Actinomycetes > Propionibacteriales > Kribbellaceae > Kribbella > Kribbella sp. NPDC023972. The sequence goes on from NZ_JBEZZH010000007.1 coordinate 123,209, forward strand.
GGACTCAGGCCGTCGTTGATCCTTGCCCGTCTGGGCAGTTAGCCGCAGGTGCTCACCGTTTGACCAGCTAGCCGCGGGCGCTCACCGTTGACCAGCTAGGCGCGAGGCGCTCACCGTTTGACCAGCTAGGCGTTCGGCGTTTGAGCGGCTAGGTGCGGGCTCCTACTGGGTGCCAACCGGGGGGTGGGTCTTCGCCTACTCGGCCGTCTACGGCTTCGCGGACGAGGTCGGCGTGGCCGGTGTGGCGACCGTACTCCTCGATCAGGTCGCAGATGAGGCGGCGCAGGCTGGCGTGACGGCCGTCCGGCCAGGTGATGTGCGCGGGCTGGTCGAGTCCACCGTCGGCGAGAGCTGCGGCCAGGCGCGCACGGGAGCGCTCGACCGCGCCGTCCCAGAGTGCGTAGAGCTCCTCGGGTTTGTCGTCGGCCGCGGACTCGAACTCCCAGTCGTTGTTGCCGTTCCAGCCGTTCTTGTCCCACGGCTCACCCATCGGCTCACCGCGGAACTTGACGTTGAACAGGTAGTCCTCGTTCGCCGCCAGATGCTTGAGTAGTCCGCCGAGCGTCAGCGACGACGCACCGATCCGCGTCCGCAGACCGGCCGCGTCCAACTCGTCGGCCTTCCAGCGGAACGTCGTACGCAACCGCTCGAGCGCCCCGACCAAGTGCTCGACCTCGCTACCGGCGATCGGAGGTTCCCACGGGGTTTCAGTCATACCGCCACCGTAAACCCGGTTCCGGACGCTCCCCTTCCGGAACTATTGTCGACAAGCATGATGCTCCGCCTGGAGATGACGTCACCCTCCCAACTCGTCCCCGGCAATCCACCACCCGCACCCCTGTCTCTGCGTGAGGTACGCGCGGACTCCGCACCGCTGATCCGCGCCCTCTACAACCGCATCTGGGACCCCCTCGGCTCCAGCGGCCGCAGCACGTGGACCGACGCCGATTGGACCACCGAGCTCTCGCTACCGGGAGTCCACAGCTGGCTGGCCCTGATCGCCGACGAGGTGGCCGGCTTCGCCGAACTCTCCGCTGAACCAGCCGGCGACGTAGGCATCGTCGTCTTCGGCCTGGTCCCCGAGTTCCAGTGCAGAGGCTTCGGCGCCGCCTTGTTGACCCTCACCACGCAAACCGCCTGGCACCTCAACACCCCCACCACCCGCGTCTACCTCCACACCAACCCCCACGAACACCCCCACGCCCTGCCCAACTACCAATCCCGCGGCTTCCAGCTCGTTTAGGCAGACCCCGGGCGCCTGGCTGAGCCACGGTCCGTCATGATGCAGGTCGACGGCTTCGGCGTTCGTTCGCGTCCTGCAGCCGGTCCAACTGGACGGCGGTTACACCGTCACGTACGGCGCCTGGCTCGGCATCCACCCGTCGCAACTCCATGAGGTCTTCGCCGCCTGGTGGTCACCGGAGTACGACGCTCTCCGCATCGAGGGACGACTCGCGAACACCATCGAGCCCTGGGCCTGCTCGGCGCTCCGGCCACGGCCACAGTCCGCCACTCGGACGAAACGCCATACCTTACCGAGTCGGAAGACCCCACACTCGCCAGAGTCATCACCAACACCTGGCCCCACGCCGACATCCTCCCGCACCTCCCCGCCTCACCCGCCTGCGTCAGATGCCCTACCCACCCATCACGGTCCCGGCCCTCGCCTACCTGCAAACCGCAGCCCACGCGCCTGGCACTTCACGCTGTCCGGCTCAGGGGACTGGACCTGGCACTCCGCTCAGTTAGAGCGGCCGGTCTTACCGGTTGGCGCGGTCGCGCAAAGTGGTGATCAGGTCGGTCGCCCAGCTGGTGATGGTCGTGGAGGTGAACAGGTCGGTGCTGTATTCGAGGTCGAGCGTGAAGGTGTTGTCGGTCAGCGTGAAGACGACATAGAGCTCGTCCCGCGCCTGGTCCGGGCAGGGCGTGGACGGGGAATCCGCCGCCTTCGCGCTGCTCGACGACGTACGAACCGTCGTGACACCGCAACGCCTGAGCGTACGTGTTCCGCTCGGATCGCTCGTCCGCTCGACGATGAGGTAGTTACCTTCACCTCGTTCGACCTCCGAGAGCAGCTTGAAGAGCAGGCCCTCCCCCGGGTCATTCCACCGCTCAGCCAATTCGGTGATCGCACATAAGATCGGCGTACTCATCCAGTCATACGTCCAGCTCCGGGGGCGCCCACCCGCCGCCGAAAACGTTGCACCCGGCAACCATCGCCCCATCAGCACCGGCGTTGTCTCCCTGGGGCATCGCCCACCGCTCCCGGACAACGTAACTGTCGACTCAGGCGTCGTACTCCTTCGCCTGGTCTGCTTGGCAGGTGCTGATCCAACGCTCGAGGATGGCGACGGAGTGCTCGAGGGGTTGGTCCGTGGTGTCGAGCAGGTGCGTGGACCAGCGAGGATCGTCCTTGGTCCAGGTCGACCAGCGATGCCAGGCCATCTCCGGCCAACTGCCTTCGATGATCACCTCCGGTCGGTACTGAGGGTCGCGCGCATGCCCACGGTGCCAGGCGCTCCAACCGACGAACGCTTCAACGGCCGCCGCCGACCACCGATCGCCGTCGCGCCTGGCAAGCCGGCGCCGCCGCTCGTCGTCGGCCACATCGACCAAACAAACGGCTATCCCGTCGAGCAGCGGCGCGGACGGGCACGCCAGGACCTCGCCCAGCGGCGATTGCCCGGTCAGCAGAAGATCCAAGCCTTGATCCTGATACTCCAGTGCCCGGCGGATCCACAGCTCCATTGTCCGGTTGCGCCATTGCGTGTCGGCATCCTCCGGTACGCCGATCTCGTCGTGATCGTGGACGACCACACCCCGCACCCGCGCACCGACCTCACAAGCCAAGGTGGTCTTGCCCGAACAACTCGACCCAGTCAGCATCAGCAACATCCCACCAACCTGACACCACGACCGCGGCCCAAGCCAGCGATTTGATCAGCCCTCGGATTCCTGCGCGAGCCTCAGAGCCTCATGATGCTCGGCCCGCGCCAGCCGCAGCATCCACAACGGAGCCGCCAGCACGACAAGCATGCCGCCCCCCGGCCACAGCCTTCAGCTGCCACTCAGGCCTAATCGCCAACACCATCACCAAGGCTCCGATGACCGCCGCAGTGGCGAAACCAAGAACAACAGCGGTGAAGAAGACACGCTGCTTCGTCCACAGTCTCGGCGCGGGCGGATTCCTGACGTGCCGAAAAGCCACGGCACCCACACAAACCGCCCCAAACGCCGACGGCAGAGCCGACAGCAATCCGTTTGTCAACACGTACCCCACCGTCGCGACGGCAAGTCGAGGCCTGGGCCCGGCTCACAAGATTCCGGATTGGCGCTTGTGGACCCTAGGTCGCGGGTGGACACTGCCATTAATGGCCACATAAGCGCCAATGGCTGGGGAAAGGGCTCGGGATAATGGACAGAAAAGACTTCCCGGTGCTACGCGCCGGCGACATCGTCAAGGCATTCCCTGATCTCAAGGCGGGTGACATCCTCAAGATCCACCGCGACGACCTGGGCGGCGTCGACGTCGGTCAGTTCGTGGTGATCCAGAAGAGCGGGGCCAAGGAACTCGACTTCACATTACTGCTGGCCGACGAGGCCGACGAGGCAACCGGCAGTGCTGACGAAGTGGGCACAAGGGTGTCCCTGGTGGACGAATCGGCGGTGACGCTCGAGGTCATGAGCCCGCCGGAAGGCGGTAGGGAAGCATGACCTCCCAAGCAGCATCAGGAGCTACCACCGGCGCCACTACGGCCACCGCTGCGGCATCTTCAACCTCAGCCGCCGCGGTGATGAAGCTAGTGCAGGACCAACTAACGGAGGAGCGCAGCACCAAGTCGTCGTTGGAGGCGCGTGCCATCGGGGTAATCACGTCATCGGGCGCTTTGGCGACGTTGCTCTTCGCGGTAGCTGCGTTAGTGACCAAACCGACGGCCTACGAGCTTCCCGACCTATCCCGACTGACGCTCATTGCCACGCTCGTCGCCTTCATGGTCGCCGCCGTCTTGGCGATCATGGCGGCTCGACCGGGGACGTACCAGGAAGTCACGATTGACTCGCTGCGTCAGGCCTCGGCCGCGGAGGCCATGGCGGCTCCGGCAGAGCAGGGCGAGTCGTCGATTGCGAACGTGCTGGTTGACATCATTGCCACAGCTCGCGAGCAGAACGGGGTCAAGGCGAACTACCTCAAGGGGGCCGTGACGGTTGAGGCGATTGCTGCGGTACTGCTCGCGGTCGCGGTCGCCATCGTACTGCTGGAGGGCTGATGCCGCGCCACACCTGACGGCGGCGGAGTGATCTGCACGTGTGGCTGCTTAGGAGCCTCGCCGGCCAGTTCGCCAGCCGTGTCCGTTGTCCTGAGCCTTCTGCCGATGCCCGCCAAGCCTGAAGTGAATGTGCTCGGTGCCCGGAATCGTCGCTGTGCAGGGCGTGTGAGGTGCCGAACCTGCGAGCCTGGTCCACTGCACAACCAACCCGCCTGACTGGCTGCTCTGCTAATAACCGGCCAACTCGGGGAGAGATCTGCTGAGATTTACCAGGACTGCCCCACTAATGGGCATGTCTGAGAAATCAGCTCCCGAATCTGTGGACTGAGTAGCAGGAGCTTCGAGACGAGGTCAGCACCTGGCATTTCTTTGTCGGCCCAGTCGGATGAGTGCGCGGTTCAACTCGATGCGACTTGCGACGTACTTCGCCGGATTCACTTCCTGGAATGAGGACTCGCGACTGCACAGCTTCCTCGTCGACTTTCCCCGGACAACGTCAGCCACGTCGGCGTCCGCATCAACGGCAAGGAGGGTTGCTGGAGCCGACCGAGAGCCGCACGGGACATTGCCGAAGGTGCCTCGCTTCAGCGCGATGTCCTTGTCGTCGAACTCGTTCCCGCGCCATGCGAACCCGCTGCACGCTATATCGCTGGAAAGTTCGACGGCGGACTGGCAGCTCGACATCCGGCTCAACGTCACTCATCCGCGACGGATCGAGCACCTCGCCGCAGCTGCTGAGTTCAGAGATCCGCAGCTGCAACTCTTGAGCGCGGAGCCCGGCGGGCGTTCTACGAGAAGCCTTCCACACAGGCAAGCACTTGGCGCATTACGCAGCTACGGACCCACTGTGGATGAGGTCGTCGATAGCAAGACATTCGCGACGGACGGGGTCGACTCGGCCATCGGCAGCAGATGAGCGTCCTGGTCAGTCGTGGGGCGGAGCCCCGGTCAGAGTGTGATCGGCATGGAACAGGCCCTCGGCGATCACGCGGCGAAGGTGCACGCCACGGATCGAGTACAGCGACCGGCGACCGACCTTGCGGACCTCGACCGCCCCGGCGAGTCGCAGCCGGGCCAGGTGCTGAGACGTGGCCGGCTGCGCGACCCCGGCAATCTCGGCGAGTGTCGTCACATCCAGTTCTGCGCCGTCAGCCAGGGCACACAGCAACCGGACCCTCGTCGGGTCGGCGAGCAGGCGAAACGTATCGACAGCAACCTGGACCTGGTCCGCGGTCGGGTCGAGCGCCTCATACGACTTCACGTGTGCATCCATGCGCATGCAAGCATACGTCGTGCTAGCGTGAAGAGCTCCTCCGAACCGCGGCAGCGACCTTCCCCGAGGCTCCCCATGACGCAGCACCACCCTTCCGACGATCACTCCCATCCGGGCGAACACACCCCCGGCAGCTCCGATCCTCACACCTCCCCCGGCGAAACCGGGCACGGGCACGGCCACGGGCATCGCGGTGGGGCGTTGGGCTGGGTCGGGTCATTGTTCCGGCCGCACAGCCACGATGCCGCCGACTCGATCGACTCGGCGCTGGCGGCCAGCGGCGAGGGCATCCGGGCGGTGAAGATCAGCCTGATCGGTCTCGGCATGACCGCGATCGCGCAGCTGGTCGTGGTGTTGCTGACCGGGTCGACGGCGCTGCTGGCCGACACCATCCACAACTTCTCCGATGCCCTGACCGCGGTGCCATTGTGGGTCGCGTTCGTGCTCGGACGGCGCGCCGCGAGCCGCCGCTACACCTACGGCTACGGCCGCGCCGAAGACCTCGCGGGCGTGTTCATCGTCTTGATGATCGCCCTGTCCGCGGTGATCGCCGGCTACGAGTCGATCCGCCGCCTGCTCGACCCACAACCGATCAGCAACGTCGGTGTCGTCCTGGTCGCGGGCTTGATCGGATTCGCCGGCAACGAACTCGTCGCTGTCTACCGGATCCGGGTCGGCCGCAAGATCGGCTCCGCTGCCCTGGTCGCCGACGGACTGCACGCCCGCACCGACGGGTTCACATCCCTGGCCGTGGTCGTCGCGGCCATCGGGGTGATGCTGGGCTTCCCGCTGGCTGACCCGATCATCGGCCTGTTCATCACCGCAGCGATTCTCGTTGTGCTCAAAGGCGCGGCCACCGACATCTACCGGCGGCTCATGGACGCTGTCGAGCCCGAACTGGTCGACGCCGCCGAACAATCACTACGCAGCGTCCCCGGCGTACTGGACATCGAGTCCCTGCGGCTGCGCTGGACCGGCCACCGCCTCCGCGCCGAAACCGGCGTCGTGGTCGACCCGGCACTCGACCTGGTCGCCGCACACGACATCGCCGTCGACGCACACCACGCCCTCCTGCACGGCGTCCCCCGGCTAGTCGACGCCACCGTCCACATCAGCCCCGGCGGCCGCGCAGGCGCCGACCAGCACCAACGTCTGGCCCACCACCAGATACTGAACTGACAGCGGGCTTGACTAATGCAGTGAATGACGACCACTGCTCGGGGCACGTAGGGGGCACGGACGCGGAGCGTGGCCTCGACCCTGCGATCAGGCTCCCGATAACTCGTCGAAAAAGGTGGCCATCTTCGACGACGCGGACTGGAGTCGTCGTCACTACGGCGAACGCAAGCGGAACCCAGGTAGTGACGATCACGACGGCTCAACCGTGGGGCATCGAAACCCAGGATGGACAGTCGAATTTCGGGTCCTGCCGGCACAGCTCAACCACAGCTAGGGCGGTCAGGCTCGGCGAGACGGCGTTCTCCTCAGCGTGCCCCAGCTCTACGAACTCGCTGATGCCTGCCACGGTCGATACGCCGAACTCGTACTGGTCCTGGGGCTGGCCGGTCTCCGCTGGGGTGAGCTGGCTGATCTACAGGCCGGCGACCGGGTCCGGGTTCCGGGCCGTGGGCTACGACTTCAGCAGACAAAGCTGGCCGAGTAGCGTCAGAGGGCGCTAGGCCGGTCAAGGAGGAAGGTCCGCATCGGGCCCTTTCCCTTGACCTCGATGGTGCCGCGTGGACGTACCGTGAACTCCGGGCCGAGGGCGGCGGCCACCCGACCCGTGACCTGGATCTCGCCGGGTGGGCCGTGGGACTCCATCCGGCTCGCGGTGTTCACGGTGTCGCCCCAGAGGTCGTAGATGAACTTGCGCCGCCCGATCACGCCGGCCACCACCGGTCCCGAGTCGATTCCTATCCGCACCGCGAGCCAGTCCTGCCCGGGCAGGGCTGCGATCCGGGCGACCTCGTCGCGCAGCGCGAGCGCGGTACGGGCGACCGCTGCGAGGTGGTCCGGCCGCGGCTCCGGCAGGCCGCCGACCAGCATGTACGCGTCGCCGATCGTCTTGATCTTCTCGACCCCCTCCGCGTCGGCGATCCGGTCGAACGCGGAGAACACCTGGTCCAGCAGCTTCACGACGTCCGCAGCGGCCATCACCGCCGATCGTGCCGTGAAGCCGACGATGTCGGCGAAGAGCACGCTCACCGCGTCGTGGTGTTCCGCGATCACCCCTGGCTCTGTCTTGAGGCGCTCGGCGATCGGCTCCGGCAGCACGTTGAGCAGGAGCCGCTCCGAACGCTCCCGCTCGGCCCGGAGGTCCCGGTGGGCTCGCTCCCGCTGCTCCACGAAGTAGCTGAGCATCACGTACGCGCTCACCATCACGCCCGCGATGTTCAGCACCAGGAACGTGACCACGAAGGCGGGTGGCAGCGCCGACGGGGATTGTGCGAGTCGGGAATCGACGAGGGCGAGCGCGGCCAACTCGACGAAGAACCCCACCAGCCACGGCACGGAGCGCCGGATACCGAGCAACGCGAGCGCCGCTAGTGGTGTGAACACCGCCCAGAGGCTCATCGCGCTCGAGGCCACGAACCCGCCGAGCGAGACCTGCAGCAAGGCTGGCAGCACCAGGAACGCCAGCAGCTGCGTGGTGCGAAACGTGGCGAACCGCCGCCTCCGGGCCAGGACGGCCAACCCGATGACAGTGATGACCTGGTAAAAGCCCGGGATCATCGCCGAGACCGGGTCGCCGTAGGCGAGGTACGTGGACACCCAGATCGTGGAGATGGCCGTGATCAACAGCGACGAGAAGATGAGCGTGCCCTGTCGGAGCCGCTCGTCGTGGGTGTCCTCCGGCCGAGCGCCGAGATCGGCCAGCCGCTCCAACCGGCGCACGACAGCCCGCCCCGGGCCACGCCCGTGGACGGCAGCCTGGAGCCAGGACCCGGTCACCTGAGGATCGTATGCGCGCAATCCCCTGGCGACGTCCTCCGAACAGGCCGTTCGGCGCCGGCGCGACCCGCGGCGCCCCGCCCCTTCAACCCCGGCATGGCGCCCGCTCCCCTTCTCCCACGCGGAGTCGTTGGCCTGGGTGACGTACTCCTGAGGTGACGGTGCGCTGGGCTTCGCTGCGGGGTGTTCCGCCGCGGCGAACGTTGTGAGACGACGTCGTCGTGGGATCAATCCTGGTGCGAAATGGAGTCGAACAGGGTCATTTGCTGGGCTCAGAACGTAAGCGCGTTCGGGTGCTGCGCACAGCTCGATGGGCTATGCGTCTCCGGAAACCTTCCTGGCGTCCATCTTCCGCTTCAGGTCCGCATAGGCCTCTTCCGGCGAGGACCCTCCGCCGACCTCGTGGGCGTGGTCAGCCCAAAACCGAGCGCAGAGAAGGTCGCCGGCATCCCAGTCGTCGGGCAACCTGTGTGGAAGCTCGGCAAAAGCAACCCAGTCCCCTGGCTCGTAGATTCCCCCGTAGCGGGTGATCGTCACCGGCCAGAGGTCGTCTTTACCCATGATCACATTGTGATGGCGGTCCATCACCGGCGCGGCACACGTCAGGAGCCGGTTTGCCCTTCTCGACGAGGAACCGGGGCAGGTCCGCGACACCTCCGACTCGAGTGGCCGCCAGCAGCCGAATGGATCATTTCTCCGAGCATGCCGATCCATGGACCTCGGGGTGACTCAGTTACTAAAATGCGGATCGCACAGTCGAGTGCGGAGGTGGGATCATGCGCAAACTCCTCGTACTGCTCGCCGCGATCGCTTCTCTCGTGGTCACCGCAGGCCCGGCCCAAGCCGTGCTCTACGGGCAGCCCGACAACAACCAGCATCCCTACGTGGGGGTCATCCGCTTCTTCGACGAAGACGGCAACTACCTTTGGCGCTGCACCGGCACCCTCATCTCGCCGACGGTCGTGCTGACCGCTGGCCACTGCACCTTCGGAACCGCATCCGCGGAGGCCTGGTTCACCGAAACCGCGCCCTCCACCGCCGAGGTCCTCTCCGGCGACTACACCCGCGGCGTCACCGGCGAGACCTACACCCACCCCGACTACGACGACTTCGCCACCTTCCCCAACACCAGCGACGTCGGCATCGTCGTCCTGGACAAGCCGGTGCGGTTGTCCACCTACGGCTCGCTGCCCACCGTGGGGCTGGCCGAGACCCTGTACAAACACGAGCTGTTCACCATCGTCGGCTACGGTGTCCAGGACACCCAGCCGGTCCAGGTGGCCGACGTGCGGCGGCTGCAGGCCACAGTCAAGCTGGTCAGCCTGCAGAGCGGCTATTCGGCGGGCTTCAACCTGCACCTGTCCAGCAACCCGGGACAGCCGCACCAAGGTGGGCTTTGCTTTGGTGACTCGGGCGGCCCGGTGCTGTACGGAAGCACCATCGTGGCGGTGAACTCGTTTGTGATCAACCAGAACTGCGCCGGGGCGGGCTTCTCCTACCGGATCGATCAGGCACACATCCTGAGCTGGATCGAGACCTTCCTGTAGACCGAGACTGCAGCAGGTACGAGGAGAGCTGAGAGGCCCTCCTTGGCGTCCGTACCGGCAAAGCCGCAGCCTGCCGCCCGCGGCTGGAGCGACTACGTCGCCAACCGCGTTGCCGGGCCGCTGCGGCCCAACGAGGCGAGGACGTCAGCGCGGAGTCCGCCCGCGAACTGGATCAGCGACTGTTCTGCAGACCCCGGATCATGCGGATCTCCCGCACCCCGCCGTCGACCTGGGCCGTTCCGTCGGCAACGAAGCCCTGCTTGCGGTAGAACGCCTGTGCACGAGGGTTCGGGTCGGCCACCCACAGCGCCACCGACTCCTCCGGATCGACGACCGCCTCCAGCAGCGCCGACCCAACGCCCGTGCCGTGGTCGGCCGCATACACGTAGAGCACATACAGCTGCCACGCCCACGCCGACTCGGCGTCCAAGGGCGGGCCTGACATGGCGATCCCGACCAGCTCGCCGTCCCGCTCGGCGACAGCCACGCGGTTCTCGCGATACCGCTCGTCGGTCAACGCGGCAGTCCAAAAGCGCTCCCGAGCAGCCAGGAATCCCGGGTCGTCGAGCACCGCGTCCGACATGAGTCCCCGATACGTCTCCTGCCAGCACCGCACATTCACGCGCGCCATCTGCGCGACGTCCTCGACCCGAGCCGGGCGAACAGTCAACGAAGAACTCACCGCCGCATCGTAGGCCGCCAACCGCCGCCCGCCGCGCCGGTTGGCGAAGAGACGAGCCGACTTCGCACTAGCGGCACATCGCGACGACCACGCCCGCGACAGCACCGATGAGTGGACGATCACGAAGACTGCCGCCACAGCCCTCGATGGTCGTCACCGCACCGGCGTCACGAAAGCGATGACGCTGCCCTCACCCTGGAAAGTCACCAGCCCCAACTCGGGGTCGGTAAACGTGTCCTCGAAATCGAAGGTGCAGGTGACCGACGTAGCGCGATCCTGGGGCGCGTTCCCCTTCAACAACGGCGGATCGGTGAACTCCTCCAACACATTGCCCTGGGCATCGGTCAGCACGCCGTGGAACTCACCGAACTCCACAGGGACGAGGATGGAGTTGGTCGCCAGGTCGTGCGCGGGAGTAAACGTCCCGGCCCCGGTCACGACGATTTCGTACGTCTCGCCGTTGTCGCAGGCGAGCTGCTCGACGAACGATCTCGGCGACCGGATGGGATCCGCGCTCGCGATGCCCGCCGCCGACGACAACGCCGTGGTGAAAGCCAGAGCCACGACGATCCGGCCAATGGTTCGCTTCATGATGCCCTCCCCCGCCCGCGCTCCGCTGCGGGCTGAATGTGTTTACACGTTAGGTCTGTGGCGCAGTCTGGTCCCTGATCGGCTAGTCCAAGGGGGATCGTTTGTGAGCCACCGGGCTTGCGTACGTCTAGCAGCCGGGCTCCGCGGGCGGCTCCTGCGCCGCCGACGGCTGCAGGAGGCTTGCGGTGGCCAGGAGGAGAGCGATCAGGCCCGCCCCGAACATGACTCCTCGCTTGTTGATCATCTCGGCTCCCCTCTCCGATCGAGGGAGGGCACAACCGACGGCCGACCTGTCCCCCGACCGCTCATGAGCACAGCGATCCTGCTTCGACGGCACCACCAGCGATGCGAATTGTCAAGGTCAACGGCACAGGTGCGTGAGCGCCCCACAAGGATGCGACTGATGCGCCCCCAGAGTGTGTTCGGAGCTGAACACAGCGTCGAAGTCGGCGGCCAGCGGGTCGAGTATTCGATCCTGGCGACACCACCGCCGATCACCATGCGGTCTCTCCCAGAGAACCTTGCCGCTGGCTGAAAGGCACTCCGACGGTCGGTCACGACACCGGCCACGACGCAGGCTCCCAGGTCAGCTACCACGTCGAAGGGGTCCTCACACATGAGCCGGCGGACCACTTGGCCCTGCCATACAGGGTCTCGCTGCTCGGTCAGGGCAGCCTGCTCGGCCTCAGTCGGCTCGCAGGTCGGGCTGTCGGGCTGTCGGGCTGTCGGGGCAGAATCACCCTGTGAAGAAACCCGAGGCCGACCCCGTGGTCGCGCGCAACCGCAAGGCTGCCCACGACTACCATCTGGGCGAGTCCTGGGAGGCGGGGATCGTGCTGCAGGGTGCAGAGGTGAAGGCGCTCCGTGCCGGGCGGGCGTCCCTGGTCGGCGGCTTCGCCGCTGTCGAGGACCGGGAGATCTGGCTGCATGCCGTGCACATCCCGCAGTACTCCCAGGCCCGCTGGTTCAACGACGGCTCACGCCGCAAGCGGAAGCTGCTGCTGCATCGTGCCCAGATCGACAAGATCGAGCGCAAGGTCAACGAGAGCGGGCTCACGATCGTCCCGGTGACCCTCTACTTCAAGGACGGTCGCGCGAAGGTCGAGATCGCCCTGGCCCGCGGCAAGAAGACCTGGGACAAGCGGCACGCGCTCGCCGAGCGCGAGGCGAGCCGGGAGGCCGAGCGTGCGGTCAGCCGCCGGCGGAAGGGTCGCCCGGACTGATCATCTGTGGCGTCCGATCGTCCCAGGTTTCGCGCGGGTGATCGCCAATCAGGACCGCGACCGCCGTGGGCGGCCTATCGGCGAACGATCCCACACCTGTGTCGCGTCCTCCGGCGGGAGCAGAGGGTCGAGCCTCTCGGCGCCTGCGTCCACGCAGACGCTCGTCACCACTTCCTGCCAGTCGTGGCCCTGGCGCCAGTTCGGATGCTCGAGTCGCCAGATCCAATGACCTCTGCTCGACGTTCGGATCATGACCCTCACCAGACTCATACTGAACTTAGTTCAGTATGAGTCTGGAAGAAGGTGGCGCGTTGATGGTTGGGATCGCAGTAGCGGTGCTGGTGCTGCTTGGGATGACGTTCTGCGTGATCCCTGTCGTTGCTTATCGTTTCGGTGATGCGGCTGAGCGTGCGGCGGAGGCTGCGGTGGAGGCGCAGGGTGCCTCGGCGCGAGTGTTGGCTGAGCATCGGATTCAGTTCAAGGAATCGGCCGCAGAGATGCTGCTGCCATTCGGGATCGCGGTGGTGCTCTTCGCGGTCGCAGCGCTTGACTTGGCGGGCATCGGGGCCGCTCGAGTGCTGACCTGGATCGTGGCCGGCCTGCTCTTGGTTGTCGGTGGATTCGTCACGTCGGGGCAACTGATGGCCGTTCGCTGGACCAGGACAGCGTTTCGCCGGTCCAGCGATCCTGTGGTGCGTCGACTCGATGCTGAGTCGGTCGTCGCTGCGGCGGCACGCGAGTTTCCGGCGTGGCTGCGACCTTTGCAGATTGCGCGGTTCTTGCTCACCACGATCGGGCTGTTGGTGGTGATCGTCGCGCTGGCTACTCCGTCAGCGGGTGCGCACTTCCGTTGATCAGCGAGGCCTGCAGGCCGTCAAGGATGACTTGCAGGCCAAACCGGAATGGGTCTTGATCTCCCGCCGGAGGCGTGCTGGGCAACTGGCGGTCACGCAGACGCGGAAACTGCTGCGCAACGGCGTTGATCTCGTCGATCGCCGCCTGGAGCGCTGCGTGTTCATCAGCGCCGGACCGCCGCACCCGGGCCTGCCACGTTCGCTCGGAAGCATCGCCTTGCGCAGCGCCGATGACGAACATCAAGACCGTCGCGGCGACTTGGTCGGCCTGCGCCGCGGTGAATCCGGCCGACTCATAGATGCCGAGACTGTGATCGTCGACGCGCGCCTTGCCCGGGCCGTAGATCACATGGGTGCTCATGGTGGTGACCAGCCAGAAGTGGTTCGTCAGCATCCGACGAACGCTGCTCGCAAGCGCAACGATGGCCGTTTGCCATCCGAGCTGATCGGCCTGCGGCAGGTCGACTTCGTTCCAGACATGGTCGCCAGCCAGAACAATCAGGTCGTCCTTGTTGCGGACATGCCAGTACAGCGCCGACGGAGCAACGCCGAGCTCGGCACCGAGACGCCGCAGATTCAGCCCTCCGACGCCCTCGGTATCCAAAATCTGCACCGCAGCCCGCACGATCTGCTCCAATGACAGCTTCTCGTGCGGCATGCCACAGAGCCTACGACCTTGGCACCGCGCCCGATGGCGTTGTTCAGCAATCCGTCGCGGCGGGTCACTCACCTGCTGCTCGCGGCCAGTGGTCGAGCAGGGCACGAGCGTCTGAGCTGCTTCGTCCCGGCCGGCACTGGGGAGCGGCTGCAGGATGACCGACACCGTCACCACCGGCCTTGGGCTATGAACTCTCGGTGGCGAGGCTGCTGGGTGTGGCACGGTGGCCGGTCAAGCAGTTGTATCGTCGCTGGCGGATCTGGGGCAGAGGAGCGCTGGTGGGCAGGCCGACGAAGCGGTCGTACTCGTACGAGTTGAAGCTGGCTGTGGTACGGGCCGAGCAGGGCTGGCGGGTGGCGAAGAAGACCGTCCTGAAACTGATGCGCCGACTCGGCCTCGAATGCCCGGTACGGCGGAAGAAGCGTTACAACTCCTACCGGGGCGAGGCCGGCAGGACCGCCCCGAACCTGCTGGCCCGCGACTTCACCGCGGCCGCCCCGGCCCAGAAATGGGTTACCGACGTCACCGAGTTCAGCGTCGGAGACCGCAAGGTCTACCTGTCGCCGGTCATGGACCTGTTCGACCGCCAAATCATCGCCTACACGATCGGCGACTCACCGAACCTGGACCTGACCAACAACTCACTGCGAGACGCTCTGGCCGCCCTCGAGCCCGGTCAGGCGCCCCTGGTTCACTCCGACCAAGGGTTCCAGTACCAGCACCCCCCTGGCAGCACCTGCTCGCCGCGGCCGGCGCGGCCCAGTCGATGTCTCGCAAAGCCAACTGCTACGACAACGCCGTCATCGAGAACTGGTTCGGACACCTCAAAGAAGAACTCTTCAACCACACCACGTTCACCACCACCGAGGAGTTCACCATCGCACTCCACAACTACATCAGCTGGTACAACAACCACCGCATCTCAACACGACTCGAGGGCCTGAGCCCGGTGCAATACCGGGCCCAAGCCCTCGCGGCCTAGGCACCCCATAACCTCTTACTTAACCAGTCCAACTCTCGGGGACCAGTTCACACCTGCCCCGTCCCCCCGATAGCTGCCAAACCCAGGCCAGCGCGGCGCAGGTCAAGAGTCGCCTCCCGCAGCGACGCCGTAGGCGCTCTTGACCTGGGTCGTGGTGGCCGTACGATCGAGCGGCCGGGGGACGGGCAACCGGGGGTCAGACGCCGCGCACGTCGGTCATTGGGAGTTGGGATCGCGTGGACGTGGAAGCGTCCTGCTCGATAGGCCCGGCGAGGACGGCGCGCCAGCGCCGCCCGCAGTCCGGGCCTGCGCGCCGAAGCGCGCCCCTTGATCCATAAGAGCCAAACTCGGCAGAGAGTTCGCGGAGCTGGTGTCCTCCGTCAACTGATGTGCGACACCCGTCCGCCAAGTGATCTGCGACAGTGGCTGGTTCGGCCAGTCTGGGTTCGACGTCTCCGTGGGGCGTCTGGGACTCGGGAGGCCGGGATTGGCGCTGGTTGTCTTGTCGGTGGTCGAGCAACGTCTGGACGCGGTTCGTGCGGTGCTGGAGGGCGCGGATGTCGTGGAGGTGGCCGCGCGGATTGGGGTGCATCGGTCGACGCTGCATCGCTGGATGCGGAAGTTTGTCCCCTGAGAACGACCCCCGACGCCGGGCCGGGGGTCGTTCACTCGGCACACCACAAGCTAGTTACCAACGTGTCCACACTGTTCGTCGAGCTTGTGACCGAAGGCGGCGGGCGTGTCGATTGCCTCCGCGACCGCGCGCAGCGTGCTCGTCTCCGAGTGGCTTCCGTAGCCGGGGGTCTGTCCCGGGGGATCTGCCACGTCACCGAGCGGGTGCGCTGCGTCGGCAGTCGCGTTGGCACAGTCTGCGGATTCGACGATCGGATGGATCGTCGCCGATGCACTGGGCGCGAAGGCCACCGTCGCAGCGACGGCCAAAACGCTGGCCGTAAGTGCTCTCCTCATGAAATGTCCCCTCCTCGCAACACGCGCGAGGTCAACCCGGAAATCGGAGCTGAGGAACCCCGCGCCACACAGATTCATTAACGGCCCTGTTGTCCTTACGTTGCAATAGCTCACAGGAGCCATGCCCCCCGGGTGCGCCGTGCCCGAGCCGACGCCCAGGTGGTCGCCAGGCTTCTAGCCTGTCGCACATCAATTGGCGGACGAGTGTCGCGCATCTGTTGGCGGATCACAGCCTGCGGAGCTGTTGTCGGCCGCCCTAGTTGGCGCGGATCGCCTCGGTGAGTTCGTGGAAGCGGGCGATCACGGCGTCGGCTCCAGCGGCGGTCAGGTCGTCGGCCTTGCCGGGCTTGTTGGCGTAGCCGATGCTTGCAGCTCCGATTGCTCGGGCGGCCTGTACGTCGGTGGTCTGGTCGCCGATCAGGGTGCAGGCGCCGGGTTCCACCTCCAACGCCTGGGCGGCTCGTTCGATCAGGTGCGGGCTCGGCGTCATCAACGCCGGGTCGGACGGGTCGCGCGCCTCGATGTGCTGGACGAGATCGGCCAGGCCGACTCGGTCGACGTAAGCGCGCACCGACGCGCCGGTGTTGTTGCTGACGATCGCGAGCTGGCGACCGGCTTCCTGGCATGCCGTCAGGAAGTCGTCTACACCGGGTGTAGGGGTAGCACTCTCGACGGCCTTGGTCTCGGCGGTCTGGAGTGCGGCCTTGATCTGTCGGGCCAGCTCGGGAGAGACCTCGGCGGCTGCACTCAGAAACTCGTGCGGGCTGGTGATCGCGGACATAGCCGGCGGCAGCTCGTCGACCTGGCCGAGCGCCAGGGCGCGCAGCTCGTCGGTGATCTGCGGCTCGACAGGACGGCCCGTTGGAGCCGAAGCCCACGGCCGGGCACGTATACCCGGTCACCGACTTGCAGGCCAGCCAGCTCACCCCAGCGCAGACCACCCAAGCCCAGGACAAGGATCAGCTCGGCGTATGGGCCGTGGCAAGCGTCGCCAGCTCCTCCAGTTGCCGAACAGTGAGGAACAGGCGCTCACGCTTCCCTGGTGAGCTGTTCGTCGACACTCTCAAGAACAAGCGCGCGCGGACCGTGCCGCTCGTCGCCGGCATTGTTCCGATCATCGACCGGTGGGCGGCCGACAAAGCCCATGACGCGTGGATCTTCGGTGCTCCACGTGGCGGTCCCCTGAGCGAGTCGAATTGGAAGCGCTCGGTGCGCTGGACTAGAGCGACACGAGCAGTGGGCGTGCCTGGGTTCAGGGTGCATGACCCCCGGCCCACTGCCGCGTCCGTCTGGCTGGGCTCGGGCGCTGACCCGAAGGTGGTGCAACGCATCCTTGGCCACGCAACCGCGTCGATGACGATGGACCTCTACGGACACCTGATCGACCAGAACCTCTTGGATGCCGCCAGGAAGGTCGCCGAGCACACCGGGGCCTCTCGGGGGCCTCGAAGGGAACCGAGGCCGAAATCACAGAACCCCCAGCGTCGGAGAGTGGCCTCTGACCTGGGGGTTTGGGTGGAGCCGCCTGTCGGAATCGAACCGACGACCTTCTCATTACGAGTGAGACGCTCTGCCGACTGAGCTAAGGCGGCGGGTGGCACGGGGGCCGAGGCAAGAGTGTAGCGGGAGGGTGGGGGAGATTCCGAATCGGATAGTCGAACAGGGGGCATTGGTGGCGGCTCGTCGGGGTCTTCGGCCGCCGCGGCTGTGCTCAGCAGACCGGCAAGGTCACCGGTGCGATCACGTGCCGAGGGCGTCATGACCGGCTCGTATGGTGCTCTGTCCTGCTGAATCGTCCGTCACGGTCCCGATCAGCCCACCCGCGGCCTCCGTCGTGCCTCCGCGCTCCCGGCGTAGGCCGAACCTGCTCCAACTTGTTCCGCGATCTCGGTGAGTAGCCGGCGCACCTCCTCGCGTAGTTGCTTGGCTGTATGCGCGATACGGGCTTGCGGGGCATGTGGCCAGCTCAGTCAGTACCAGCCGTAGTTGCTCGCGCACGTGCGTCGTCGTACTTGCTTCCAGCGCTGTACCGCCAACTCGATCGGTAGGCGATGCGGCACAACTCCAGCAGTCCGCTGTGGTGGTCCGAGCTCACTTTGTGATCGGAGGAACCTGGCGGGGGCGGGTGGCGTCAGAGGGATGGGAATTGGCGGTTGGAAGGAATGGCTGGGGAAATGCGTTGACTTTCTTGTGGGGGTTGGGTGAGAATAATGCCCGCAGGAACTACAGACTGAGGAGATCACCGTGCACGGGAAGTGGAACGCTATGCGGGCTTGGCAAGCAGCCATTGCCTTGCCGGCGTGCTCGCGACCGGTGTGCGATGAGCGATCCGTCGACCACGAAGCCTTTTACTACCAGCTCGGCACCGAGCTGAGCCCGAGTTCGGGCGGTCCACCTGTGTGATCTCCAGTGGGAGATCGTCCCAGGGAGCCGTCTGAGCCGGGTATCCGGCGCCAGGCGGCTCTTTTCTTTTGCTCGTACCTCGGAGCGTGTCGGTGAGCAATGGTTGCTGACCGGATTCCAAACCCGTGTCATGAGGGTTCGATTCCTTCCACCGATGCTTTTGTCTGGCATTTACGAATGCCGACTCGAACAATTGACAACTGGACATTCATCGCATTTTCCGCCGGGCCGCCGAGGCTCGGTGGACCTTCCCTGCGGCGCCGCCCGTGCGCCGGGGAAGACGCCCGGGTCCGCCCGGGCAACCACCTCGGGACCGCGCGGTCCTGGGACAAACGTTCCTGGGGCCCCGCGGTCCCTGGGGCAGTCGTTCCTGGGACCCGCGCGGTCCTGGGGCAATCGTTCCTGGACCGCCCGGTCCGGGGACGTGACCAGCTGTGGGCCAGTGGCTAGGCCGCCTCATTTGGGATGAGGACGACGGGGGTTCGAGTCCCTCCAGCTGGACCAGGCGCCCGCAGGATGCTCAGCTACCGGCCGAGCGGGCGCCACGAACGTGCCCTGCGACGGAAATCCGCACCACATCCGGCGCGGGGCACTCCACGCCCGTGGCTCAACAGGAGAGAGCACCGGTCTACGAAGCCGGGGAGTGCAGGTTCGAGTCCTGCCGGGCGTGCTGTGTCCGAAGCGGAAGTGGGCGATGCGCCGGGACGTGGCCCCGGAGGAAGCGGGTTCGAGCCCCGCCGGACACCCCAGTACGACCAACAACCACAACCACGCCGTACGACGGCCGCACACGACCCACCGTCGTACCAGCAGGACCCGTGCGACACAGCGTCGTACCAGAGCACCACCAGTACCCGCGGCCCTCGCCCAATTGGTAGAGGCAGCTGGCTTAGGACCAGAAGGTTCGGGGTTCGAATCCCCGGGGCCGCACCCAACGCCCGACCCATGACCACACCGAGATCACCCGACCTGGCGGCGCGCTGTCGGGCACACTGGAAGGGAGGAGGAACCACATGAGCGGTGTGATCGTGCTCAACGCCTCGTACGAGCAACTGCATGTCGTGTCGATCCCGCACGCCATCCGGATGCTCGTTCGGGAGGTCGCCGTCGTCGAGGAAGCGCATGACGGCGCGAGCATCGGACCGTTCCCTCTCCCCCGGGTGCTGCGGCTGGTGCGGTACGTCGTGACGAAATGGCGGTACGCCTCCGGCCGGCTCCAGTACACGCGGGCCGGCGTACTGAAGCGCGACAAGCACACGTGCGCGTACTGCGGTAGGCCCGGCGCGACGACCATGGACCACGTGGTGCCGCGCTCCCGGGGTGGACGCGGCGAGTGGCTGAACGCCGTCGCCGCGCACGCGTCCTGCAACGAGAAGAAGGGCTCACGCACGCCCGAGGAGGCCGGTATGCCACTGCTGTGGCAGCCGTGGATCCCCTCACGTGCTGAGCTGGCGATCTGACGCGGTACCCACCCGGTGCCGCGTCAGCGCGATGCCAGGTGGGCGACGGCGTCCCACCCTCGGTTCTGACCCGAGGTCCCGCAGGTTCGAGCCCTGCCCTGGCAGCTGTACGCCGTACCGCACGGCGGACGCGACCTGGTGAGATAAGCCGAGTGTCAGGCCTAGCGGCAGCCGTCTCGAAAACGGCCGGTCCTTCAACGGACGTCTGGGTTCGAATCCCAGTCTCACCGCATGCGGACGATAGAGGAGAGTGAGGAGATGAACGTGGAGTTCCCGGTCGAGCTCAGTGGGGCCAAGAGCTCTACGCTCATGTGGGCGCACGAGCACGAGGTGGGCGCGCAGGCGCTGCAGCAGCTGCGGAACATCGCGGCACTGCCGTGGGTGCACGGTGTCCGGGTGATGCCGGACGTCCACCTCGGCAAGGGTGCGACAGTGGGGTCGGTCATCGCGATGAAGCAGGCGGTGTCGCCGGCCGCGGTCGGGGTCGACATCGGCTGTGGGATGGAAGGCGTCCTCACCTCGCTGACGGCCGCGGACCTGCCGGACGACCTGTCGCCGATCCGGTCGCGGATCGAGGCCGCCGTACCGGTCGGGTTCCGGGCGCACGAGGACCCGGTCAGCGTGCGCAAGCTCGGGCTCGATCGTGGCTGGGACCGGTTCTGGGGGTCGTTCTCGAGTCTGCACGACGGGGTGCAGGACCGGGAGAAGAAGGCCCAGCAGCAGATGGGTTCGCTGGGTGGCGGCAACCATTTCATCGAGGTCTGCCTCGACGACGAGGACCGCGTCTGGCTGATGCTGCACTCGGGCAGCCGCAACATCGGCAAGGAACTCGCCGAGCGGCACATGCGGATCGCGCGGGCCCTGCCGCACAACGCGGACCTGCCGGACCGCGACCTCGCGGTCTTCCTGTCCGGTACGCCGGAGATGGACGCGTACCGCCGTGACCTCACCTGGGCGCAGGAGTACGCGTCGCGCAACCGTGCGGTCATGCTGGCGCTGGTGATGCAGGCCGTGCGGGAGTCGTTCGTGCAGGAAGTGCGGTTCGAGCAGCCGATCTCGTGCCACCACAACTACGTGGCCGAGGAGCACATCGACGGGCTCGAGCTCCTGGTCACCCGCAAGGGCGCGATCCGCGCCGGGCGCGGGGATCTCGGGCTCATCCCCGGGTCGATGGGCACCGGTTCGTACGTCGTTCGCGGGCTCGGCTCGGAGCGGTCGTTCTACTCGGCCTCGCACGGGGCAGGCCGGCGGATGAGCCGCAACGAGGCGAAGCGCCGGTACACGGTCGACGACCTGATCGCCCAGACCGCCGGGGTCGAGTCCCGCAAGGACGCCGGTGTGGTCGACGAGATCCCGGCCGCCTACAAGGACATCGAGTCGGTCATCGCCGCTCAGTCCGACCTGGTCGAGGTCGTCGCCCACCTCAAGCAGGTCATCTGCGTCAAGGGCTAGCGGTACGGCGGCCGCCGTCGTCAGGGGAGACGGCGGCCGCCCGGGGTGAGGTCCGCCTGTAGGCAGAGGCAGCGGTTTGCTAAACCGTCGGCCGGGGTCCGCCCGGCCCGCGAGTTCGAATCTCGCTCTCACCGCGGAAAGACAGGCCCCGTTGGTCTAGCTGGTCAGGACGTCCGGTTCTCAACCGGAAGATCACCGGTTCGAATCCGGTACGGGGTACATAGTTCTGCGCAGTCGCGCGGCGGCGGGGTTGCGTGATTCTTCGGACGCGGGCGGGTCTCACTCGGACCTAGCCTGAAGGACGTGACGATCGAACGCGCGCGGCTGCTGCGCGGTCTGCCTGTCGAGGAACGGCGGATCGACGTGAACGGCGTCTCCACCATCGTTCTCGAGGGTGGGGACGGGCCGCCGCTCGTGTTGCTGCACGGTGGGATCGAGTGCGGCGGGCCTTACTGGGCTCCGGTCGTGTCGAGTCTCGCGCGGAATCACCGGCTCGTCATTCCTGACATGCCGGGGCTCGGAGAGTCCGACCCGGTCACACGCTTGGACTCGCCTGCGTTCGACGGTTGGCTGAGGGCGCTGCTGCGGTTGACCTGCGATCAACCGCCGATGGTGATCGCGCACTCGTTGATCGGAACGTTGGCCGCACGGTTCGCGGTTCGTGATGGTGAGCTGCTGCAGCGGTTGGTGCTGTACGGCGCGCCAGGAATCGGGCCGTATCGGATGCCGGCCGGGCTGCGCGTCATCGCGGTCAGGTTCGCATTGCGGCCGTCCGAGGCGAACATGGTGCGGTTCGAGCGATGGGCGTTCGCTGATCTTGACCGGGTACGGCGACTGGACCCGGACTGGATGAACGCCTTCACCACCTACACGCGGAGCCGGGCAGTGGTGCCGCACGTCAAGCGGACGATGCGCTACCTCGTAGGCACATGCACCAAGCAAGTTCGCGAACCGATCGACGTGCCGACGACGCTGGTGTGGGGTGCGAAAGACCGATTCGTACCACTGGACCTCGCCACCGCGGCAAGCAAGCGGCAAGGCTGGCCGTTGCGGGTGATCGACGATGCCGGGCACGTCCCGCACATCGAACGCCCCGATGCCTTCGTCGAGGAGGTCGCACGAGCGCGAAGCTGACGAACGTACCGATCCCCGAAGCCAACCTGGCCGGGATCGGACTCGGGCTCGCGCTCGAACAAGTACGCCCGTGGACGTTGAAGCGCCGGCGATCGATCGGCTGGACAACTGTGATCGCGGGAGGCGCCCTCATCGCGAGCTCGCTGACGGCGGCAGGGATCACCGAGCTCGCCGAGCCCGAGAGGCTCGTCACCAGCGGGCCGTACGCCGTCAGCCGCAATCCCATGTACGTCGGCTGGAGTCTGCTGCACCTGGGGATCGGAATGATCGCCGGGTCCGGGTGGATCATCGCCACTCTGCCATTCGTCGGCGCAGCGATCCACCGCGACGTGGTCGGCGAGGAACGACGGCTCACCACGCGGTTTGGGGACGAGTACAAGCACTACGCCGCGAGGGTCGGGCGCTACTTCCCCAAGCGATGAGCAGGAGCGCCACCGTGGGAGAGGTGGGGCGGGCTGTAAACCCGTTGCCGTGAGGCTGAGCAGGTTCGAATCCTGTCTCCTGTACGCAGCGAGGCAAAGGCGCCTCGGGCAACAATCAACGATGTGACGAGAGAGGAGGACCGGCCATGGCCGACCTCAGGAAGCGTGTTCCGGGTGGCAGGACCGGTGCTCCGGTCAAACAGGGTCACGCGATGCGCCGGGTACGGCTCGCCTGCGGGCACGTCCAGCGCGACCGGATCGCCCACCGCGGCGATCACGTGTGGTGCGAAGCCGACTGTTCCGACTGGGTGCGGGTCGTCTCGGTCGAGGAGTAAGCCACCCAGGTACGCCGCCCGCTCGCAGGGCGGCGTACCAGCAACCCTCTGGTGACGGATGCACGCCCGGCCCTCCGAAGGCCGGATCCCTGGTTCGACTCCAGGCAGGGGGACCTCAGGCTCCAAGCAGGGGAACCTCAGAGGAACAGCTTGTCCGGGTTGAGGAGGTTGTCGGGGTCGAAGACGGCCTTGATCTCGCGTTGCAGGCGCAGGCCGACCGGGCCGAGTTCCTGGGCCAGCCAGTGGCGTTTGAGCTTGCCGATGCCGTGTTCGCCGGTGATCGTGCCGCCCAGCCCCAAGCCGAGCTCCATCACCGCGCCGAACGCCTCCAGCGCCCGCGCCTCGGCGGCTGGGTCGTGTCGCTCGAAGATCACGGTCGGGTGCATGTTGCCGTCGCCTACGTGCCCTGGGCAACAGATCAGTACGTCGTACTTCGTGCCGATCTCGGCGATGCCGCGCAGCAACGGGACCAGTTTCGAGCGCGGTACGGCGACATCGTCGACCAGCGTGACACCCAGGGGCTCCAACGCCGGATTCACCAGCCGGCGGGCCTCGAGCAGCATCCGCGACTCCTCGGCGTCCGCCGCCTCGGCCACCTCGACGGCTCCGTGCTCGGAACAGATCGCGGCGATCCGCGCGACGTCCTCGGCCGCTCGCGGACCACGATCCGACTGGGCGATCAGCAGCGAGCCGACGTCGGCCGGCAGCCCCATGTCCCGGTAGTCCTGG
The DNA here is from genome assembly GCF_040639075.1 of Kribbella sp. NPDC023972. Lineage (NCBI taxonomy): Bacteria > Bacillati > Actinomycetota > Actinomycetes > Propionibacteriales > Kribbellaceae > Kribbella > Kribbella sp. NPDC023972. Next base: position 147,143 of record NZ_JBEZZH010000007.1, read on the forward strand.
ATCGCCCGCGCCGTCGGCCCGTCCAGGAACTCCAGCAGCGACGGCCGGAGTCCGGACGCCATCACCGCGGCAGCGGCAGCAATCCCGTCCTCGATGGACAGGAACGTCGCCGCCGCGGTCAACGCCGCCTCAGGTGCGGGACGCAGCGCCAGCGTCGCCTCCGTGACGACGCCGAGCGTCCCCTCGGATCCGACGATCAACCGGGTCAGGTCGTACCCGGCGACGCCCTTCGCCGAGCGGCGGCCGGTCCTGACCACCTCACCTGACGCCAGCACCACCTCGAGGCCGCGTACGAAGTCCGACGTCACGCCGTACTTCACGCAGCACAAGCCACCGGCGTTGGTGGCGATGTTCCCACCCATCGTGGACATCTCCCACGACGACGGATCCGGCGGGTAGAACAAACCCTTGTCGAGCACAGCCCGGGACAGCTCGGCGTTGACCACTCCCGGCTGCACGACCGCGACCTGGTCCTCGACCGAGACCTCGAGAATCTGGTCGAGCCGCGACGTCGACAGCAGGATGCACCCGTCGAGCGCGTTCGCCGCCCCCGACAACCCGGTCCGCGCTCCCTGCGTCACCACCGGCACCCCGAACGCACTGGCCGCCCGCAACACCTCGGACACCTCAGCGGTCGACGAGGGCCGAACCAGCACCCGCGGTACGCCGGCCGTGCAGAAGGTCGCGTGATCGTTGCGATGAGCGTCCAGTACGTCGGGATCGTCCAGCACGGCCTTGTCGCCCAGCACCGAACGAAGCCGGTCGACCAGATGATCGGATGACCTCATCCTTCGTCCTGTTCGGCCAGCAGGCGCAGGATCAACTCCGCGCGGCGGACGCGCTCCCGGCCGAGGGCTTCCGCCGTACCGGCGAGGTGGGCGCCGACCGGGTAGATGTTCGGCGCGTTCCGCAGGCCCATCTTCAGGTACACTGGCGCGGCGACGCGGACGATCTCCGGTACGTCGTAGAACCGCACGTGGCCGCCCTGGTCGTCGGGCACCTCGATGTACATGTCGATCGGCACCGTCGTCACCGACCGGATCTCGGCCAGCACCGGCACCGGCAGGTCGGTCGAGACGTTCAGGCTGGTCGCGCCCAGCCGCTCGTACAACCGCGCCGTCGGAGCATTGGCCAACGGCATCAGCACCGACGTCTTCAGCACCAGGTCCGACGGCAACGACCCGTCGACCTTCAGCTCGCCCAGGATCTCCAGTACGCCGAGATCCCCGACGAGCAGGCTGCGCACCCCGAGCTCGACCGCGCGGAAGGCGTCACACAGCGACGCGGCAACGTTCTCGTTGCCCCGGGCAACACCACCGACCGCGGCCGACACCTTCGCCTGGCCGCCGATGTCCCAGGAACCGCGCGGCCCCAGGAACAGGCAGACCTCGACACCGGCGGACGCACCCAGCGAGAGCATCTCCTCGATCTCGCCGTCGGTCAGCATCATCACCCCGCTGCCCTGCGACACCCGGTCGATGGTCACCCCGCGGGTCTTGGCCTCCTCCAGTACGGCGGCCATCACCCCCGGCCCTTCACAGGAGGGGATCTCCACCTTGTACGGCGATCCGTCCGGGAACGTGGCCGTGGACGTCTCCCCCGGGCGGAAACCACGATCGGCCAGTAGCGCGTGTGCGTCGCGAAGGTTCATGCGTCACTCCAGGGTCCGAGCCGGCCGGCCGACGTCAGGTTCCGGGCCGTACCGGTGATCTCCAGGTCGAGTCGGTCACCCGCCTCGGTCAGCAGTGCGGGCGTCACCATCAACTCGTTCGGGGAAAGGGTGTCCTTGATCCGGGCCAGCCGGAGCTCGGACCAGTCGCGCCGGCCGCACATCGTCGCGGCGGCGAGAACGGCGGCCTCGTCGTCCTCCATCACCATCGGCAGCCGGGACCGGCGGGCTCCGCCGGCGCCGGAGGTCAGCGCGTTCACGTAACTCGCCCGCAGGTCGATCTGCTCCAGGATCCGGGCCGGGATCACGTCGGCCAGGCCGAGGCCGGACGCGTTTCCGTGGGAGGCCTCGGACAGCGAGTGCACGCTGATCGCCGCGATCGACGGCGACTCGAACTCGGGGATCCCGTGCACCCAGCACCGGCCGATCACGTTCGTGTCCATGCCGGCCCCGGACTTGTCCTTGCCCATCTCGTCCACGACCAGCACGTCCAGCTCGGCGAACGGCAACCGCCCGAGCAGACTGCCCGCCCGCTGCAGCAACGCGTTCTCGGCCGGCCCGGCGATCCCGTCGGCGTCGACGAACTCCACCGCGGCGGTCCGCTCCAACGCGTTCTCGAGAATGCCGAGACCGCCCAGAACCTTGCCTTGAGCAATGACCATCCGGGCGGCGGCCTCGATCGCACCGCCGAGCGAGGGAATCCCACCGGCGTGCAGGGAAGCCGCGCCGGAGTGGTTGCCCAGGCCGATCGCCAGGATCTTCGCCAGCCCGCTCTCGATCGGGCCGTGGAAGTCGGTGTGCGGTTTGATCCGGTTCACCAGCAGTACGCCGTCCGCCTTGGCGGCGAGCGCGTCGTGGTGCACCGGCGTACCGTCGGACAAGGTGCCGACGACAACGGTCTCCATCGTCGCCTCGATCGGGCAGCCGACCGAGGCCTCGGTGATCCCCAGCCCGGCCAGCATCTCCACCTGACCGGGCGCGGTGGCGCCGCCGTGCGATCCCATCGCGGGTACGACGAACGGCGCGGCGCCCACGGACTTCAGCCAGTCCACCGCGGCGCGGACGACCGGCACGAGATCGTGGATCCCGCGGCTGCCCGCCGTCACCGCGATCCGCGCACCGGGAAGGATCCGCTCGCGCAGCGGCTCGAGGGCCATCTGAGCCTCCGCATACGGATCAGCTGAGCTGGGCAGACCCGGAAGCAGCCGGCGGATCGGCGTGACCGGTGGGATCACACCGGTCGGCCTCAGCCCCCGGATCGCGTCAAAAGGCCCCCAAGCACGCCTCGCTTCGCTCGGCGGTTGTGAGGAGGTCATCAGTGACTCTGCCGGGCCACGGCCGAGCCGGTGCGGCCGACCAGGAAGTCGAGGTCGCAGCCCTGGTTCGCCTGGGTGACATGGTCGACGTACAGCCGCGCCCAGCCGCGATCCGACGGCGGCGCCGGCGGCTGCCAGTCGGCCCGCCGCTTCTCCAGCTCCTCCTCGGGTACGTCGAGGTGCAACCGCCGAGCCGGTACGTCGAGCTCGATCCAGTCACCCGTCCGCACCAGTGCCAACGGACCACCAACGGCCGCTTCCGGCGTGACATGCAGTACGACGGTGCCGTACGCCGTACCGCTCATCCGCGCGTCCGAGATCCGCACCATGTCCTCGACGCCTTGCTCGGCGAGCTTGCGCGGGATCGTCAGGTTGCCGACCTCGGGCATGCCCGGATAGCCGCGCGGACCGGCGTTCTGGAGCACCAGCACGGTGTCCTCGTCGACGTCCAGATCCGGATCGTCCACGGCCTTGTCATAGTCCTCGATGGCGGTGAACACCAGCGCCTTGCCCCGGTGCCGCAGCAACCGCTCCGACGCCGCCGACTGCTTGATGACGGCACCGTCCGGCGCCAGGTTGCCCTTCAGCACGGCGGTCCCGGCGCCACTGCCCAGCGGGTTGCCGACGCTCCGGATCACATCGGTGTCGACCGTCCGCTCGGCGTTCGCGACGTTCTCGCCGATGGTCTTGCCGGTCACGGTGATCGCGTCGGTCTTGAGCAGCGGGAGGATCTCCTTCATCACCGCGGGCAGGCCGCCGGCGTAGTAGAAGTCCTCCATCAGGTACTTGCCCGACGGCTGCAGGTCGACCAGCCACGGCACGCCGCGGGCCCACTCGTCGATGTCGTCCAGCGTCACGTTGACGCCGACCCGGCCGGCGATCGCGAGCAGGTGGATGACGAAGTTGGTCGAGCCGCCGATCGCCGCGTTCGCCCGGACCGCGTTCGCGAACGCGTCCCGGGTCAGGATGTCACTCGGCTTGAGGTCCTCGTGCACCAGCTGGACGATCCGCTGCCCGGTCTGCTGGGCGATCGAGTAGCGGCGCGAGTCGACCGCGGGAATGGCCGCGCCACCGGTCAGCTGCAGACCGAGCGCCTCGGCCATACAGGCCATCGTGGACGCCGTACCCATGGTCATGCAGTGCCCGTTGCTGCGGGACATGCCGGACTCGGCCGCCGCGTAGTCCTCCTCGGACATCCGGCCGGCGTTGCGGTCCTGGGTGAACCGCCAGACCGCCGTACCGGAGCCGATGTCGCAGCCGCGGAACTTGCCGTTCAGCATCGGGCCGCCGGTCACCACCATGGTGGGCAGGTCGACGCTGGCGGCACCCATGATCGAGCCCGGCGTGGTCTTGTCGCAGCCGGTCAGCAGGACGGCGCCGTCGATCGGGTTGCCGCGCAACGACTCCTCGACGTCCATGCTGAGCAGGTTGCGGAACAGCATCGCGGTCGGCCGGAGCATCGTCTCGCCGAGCGACATGACCGGGAACTCCAGCGGGAACCCGCCGGCCTGCCAGACACCGCGCTTGACCGAGTCGGCGACCCGGCGCAGGTGCGCGTTGCACGGGGTGAGCTCGGACCAGGTGTTGCAGATGCCGATCACCGGTCGGCCGTCGAACACCTCGTCGGAGAACCCCTGCGCGCGCATCCAGGACCGGTGGATGAACCCGTTGCGGTCCTTCTCGCCGAACCAGTGGTCGAAGCTGCGCCGCCCGATCGGCGCCTCCGGCCGATCTCCGCCGAAGCCCCCAGTCTTCTCAGGGGTCGGCGCACCGGGGACGTCGCCCGGCAGCTCGGCGTCGACCGGGTCGTTGGTCGGGGGGAGATCGCTCATCGAGACACCTCACCTGTGGTCACTGTGCCGTTGACCCGGCGGCTGATCCCGGCCGGGTTCGAGTCCTTCAGTACGGCGGGCAGCACCGCGTCGGGTGCGTCCTGGTAAGCCACCGGACGCTGGAACCGGCGGGCCGCGGTCACACCGACGCTGGTGTGGATCGACCCGACGGTCGAGGGGAACGGGCCACCGTGGTGCTGGGCCCAGGAGACGGCGACACCGGTCGGCCAGCCGTTCCAGAGCACCCGCCCTGCCCTTGCCGTCAGCAACGGCAACAGCTCGGACGCCAGCTCCACGTCCGAGTCCTCCGCATGCAGCGTCGCGGTGAGGTTGCCCTCGAAGGCTTCCACCGCGGACCGCAGCTCGTCGAGACCGTCGTACTCGACGACGATCGAGACCGGGCCGAAGCACTCCTCGAGGATCTCGTCGCGCCGGGCGAGCAGTTCGGTGACCGTTGTCTGCAGCAACGTCGCGCCGCCGGAGGCCCAGACCCGAAGGCCGTCGACCTTCTGCAGCCGGTCCAGTCCGGAGGTGAAGCCCTCCTTGATCCGGTCGTTCAGCATCGGCGCCTCGGCGACACCGCCGGCCGCCTCCGTCAGCTGGTCCTGCAGGCCGTGCCCGGAGGGCAGGAAGAGCAGGCCGGGCTTGGTGCAGAACTGGCCGACGCCGAGCGTGAACGAGCCGACGTACCCGCTCGCGATGTCCTTGCCTCGGGCATCGATCGCGGCCTGGGTGACGAAGACCGGGTTCAGGCTGCCGAGCTCGCCGTAGAACGGGATCGGCTCGGGCCGGGTGACCGCGATCTCGTGCAGCGCCTTGCCGGCCGGGACCGAACCGGTGAAGCCGGCCGCGGTGATGCGCGGGTCCTTCAGCGCGGTGACGCCGACGTCGAAGCCCTGGATGAGGCCGAACGTGCCGGCCGGCGCACCGGCGACCCGCAGCGCCTCCATCATGACCTCAGCCGTCTTCACCGACAGCTCAGGGTGGCCGGGGTGTGCTTTGACGATCACCGGGCAACCAGCGGCCAGTGCGGATGCGGTGTCACCGCCGCAGACGCTGAAGGCAAACGGGAAGTTGCTGGCCGCGAACACCAGCACCGGCCCGAGCGGGACCAGCACGCGACGCAGGTCGGGACGCGGAACCGGCTTCGCCTCGGCGTCGGCCGTGTCGATGACGACTTCCAGCAGCGAGCCCTCTTCCAGCACGTCCGCGAACAGCCGCAGCTGACCGGTGCTGCGCGCGACCTCGCCGCGCAGCCGCGGCTCGGGCAGCGACGACTCCCGCATCGCGATCGGCACGAGCTCGTCCGCGGCCGCGTCCAGCGCGTCCGCCACGGCGCGGATCCACCCGGCCCGAACGGCGGGCTCGGAGGCGCCGAACGCCGGTGCGGCGGCCGCCGCGTCGGCCAGGGCCTGCTCGAGCTCGGCGGGGGTGGTGTCCGGAATCATCGCTTGCCCTCCAGGTTGTCGGTTGCCAGGAACGCGAAGGGTTCCCGGCCTACTGCCACCGTATTCGTCAGCGCTCCGACCTCGGCGATGGTGATCGTGATGACGTCACCCTCGGCCAGCGCGAAATCCAGCTCGGGCACGATCCCGGTCCCGGTGGCCAGGATCACGCCGTCCGGGAAGTCGTTGGGCAGGAACAGGGCGTCGATCAGGTCCTGCAGCTCGCGGACCAGCTTCGCGGTGGACGTCGTACCCGCGAACACCTCGTCACCCGCGCGCTCGATGACCAGGTCGATGCTGAGGTCCTTCGGGTTCTCCACCTCCCAGACCGGCCGGATCCCGGCGGCCAGCGCGCAACCGCCGGCGAACAGCTTGGCCTGCGGCACGTAGAGCGGGTTCACGCCTTCGATCGAGCGCGAGCTCATGTCGTTGCAGACGGTGAAGCCGACGATCTCGCCGTGGCTGTTGGCGACCACGGCGAGCTCCGGCTCCGGTACGTCGTGACCGGAGTCCACCCGGATGCCCACCGGCTCGCCGTCCGCGACGACCCGCCAGGCCGGCGCCTTCTGGAACAGCTCGGGCCGGTCTGCGGTGTAGACCTTGTCGTACACGGACTGCTCGGTGCTCTCCTCCATCCGGGCGCCACGCGACCGCTCGTAGGTGACGCCCGCGCACCAGACCTCGCCGCGCCCGTCGAGCGGCGGCAGGAACCGAACGCCGTCGGCCGGCACGGACTCACCGACCTTGGCGACCGCGGTCTGCAGCTCGTCGACGGTCAGTCGAAGGAGCTCGGCGAAGCTGCCGGCGCCTTCGATCGGAGCCACCGTCTCACCGGTGCGCACACCGACGACCGGCCGCCCGTCCTGGGACTGGTAACGGACCAAGTGCATATGACTGCCTTTCACATCGAGGTACCGAGCAAACCACGGGTGATCTGGAAACCGACGTTGCCAGAGGCAACCGCCTTGGGAACCATCCGGCGGCTCGCCACAGCAGCGATCGTGTCGAGTCCGGCCCGGGCCTGCTCCGCCGCGTCGCCGGTCGCCACCGCGTCGAGGTCATCGCCGTACTTGACGACTGTGTCCGGGTCGTTGCTTAGCTCAACGACCGGCACGAACCGTTGCGCTGACAAGGTGCCGCCGGCTACGTGCGCGAGGATCTGCTGGACCCCACCGGCCCCGAAGCCGGTCGCGGTCTCCATCCAGTCGGTGCCGGGCATCCGCATCACGTGCCAGCCCGGCTCGGCGAACCGCTGCCCGTGCGCGATCGTCGATGGCTGGGAAGCCGCAGAGCCGAAGGCAGCGGTGCGGAAGCCGTCATGAGCCAGCAAGGCACCACGCGACGACAGTACGACGGAGCCGCCCGAGCCGACGATCTCGCGGCCGATCAACGCCAGCGCCTCGGCGGTCACGTCGGACAAAGGCCCGCGGGCTTCCAGGCCGATGGTCAGGTCGCCGAGTGTCCCGTCGTACTCGACCGGTGCCTGCAGGTCGAAGCCGCTGAACCACTCCCTGACCTTGTCCGCGACAGCCGAGAGGCCGCCGTCGGCTTGGATGCTGGCCCAGCCGAAGCGGGACGGATCCGCACCGGACTCGACCAGGCGGGACCGGAAGTAGTCGTTGTGCGTCTTCTCGCAGCCGTGCTCGAGGAGCAGCGCCAATCGAGTGTTCGGGTGCAGCAGGTAGCCGAGCATCGTGCGCGCGAACGTCTCCTCGGACGCGCCGCCACTGCTGCCGCATCCCTCGGTGTGCGGGAGCGCAACCATCCGCGTGACCGCGTCGCCGGCCCATTTCTCCAGCTCCGCCTGGCCCGCGAGCCGCAGCGCGATCTGCCCCGAGCACAGGCTGGTCGGCAGGATCAGGCCGACCGACTCCGGCACGAGGCGGTCGTCGACCTCGAGCAGCTGTACGGCGGTCCGCGCGTTGGTTCCGAGGCCGGTCAACGGGAGGCCGTCGAGTGGTGCGTCGCGGTCCTCGGCCGGGAGCTCGGTCAGCTTGCGACTCATCCGGCCGTCGGTGCTGATCGAGATGCCTTCCCGCGGTCCGCTCTGCCGCCAGTTCCGCCAGATCGACACCTGGCTGTGGCCGGCCCGCTCTCCGGCGGTCGGCTCACCCGACGCGACCCGGACGGTGAGGTCGAACGTCTCCGCGGTCAGCTGCGCCATCGGCGTACCGGTGAGGTAGCGGCCCGCGTCCACATCCATTTCGGCGTGCAGGCGCTCGTACCTGGCCGAGGTCGTGACGAACTTCACGGTCGGGACGAACGGGAAGTTGGTGATCGAGCCGTTGCCGGTGGTGAAGAAGATCAGGTTGCAGCCGCTGGCGACCTCACCGGCGACGGACTCGAGGTCGTTGCCGGGGCTGTCCATGAAGATGTAGCCGTTGCAGCGCCCTGCCTTCGGCCCCACCCCATCCCACCCAGGCAGCAGTTCGCCGTACTCGATCACGTGGTCGAGCCGCACCTCGCGCGGCAGTTTCCGCGCGGCGCCGATCGACTTCAGCACGATGTTGTAGAGCCCGCGGTACACGTTGCCGCCGGACGGGTTGCCCTCCGCGGTGTGCCCGTGCCAGCCGACGCGTTCCTTGAACGACCGGACAGTGGCGAGGAAGCGGCGGGCGGTGGCCAGGTCGCGGACGTTCTTCAGCACGTACCCCTCGGCGCCGATCAGCTCGTCGGTCTCCGCGAGTACGGCGGCGCCGCCGTGCTTGATCACCTCGGCGCCGACCTGGCCGGCCAGCGGATTGGCGGTGATCCCGGAGAACGCGTCCGATCCCCCGCACTGCAAGGCGATCTTCAGGTCGGCGAGCGGGACCTCGACCCGCTGCTGGGCGTCCACGACCGGAAGCCACGGCTCGACCAGCGCGCCGGCCGCGGTCAGGTCCTGCTCGAAGCCGGCCCGGCGGGTGAAGTACGCGTGCGGCACCTTGATCGACGGATAGCCGTGCTCCGTCATGTAGTCCTTGATCGCCTGGCCGGACACGACGTCGTCCTCGGTGTCGACGATGAGGACCGCGCCGACGTTCGGGTTCAGCGTGAAGCCGGCCAGCGTCCGGAGCAGCAGGTCCAGGTTGTTCGGCGCCTCGTCCTCGCCACCCTCCGTGTGGGGCACAGGTACGACGCCGTCTCCGGCGGACGCGCCGTCGAAGCGACGGGCGAGCTCGGTGACGAACCCGCTGCTGCGCGAGCTGGTCGCCATGATCACCACGTGGTTGCGGGTTCCGGCCGAGCCTTGCTCGCGGGGATAGCCGAGGAACGTGCCGGGCTGCTCGACGCTGGTCACCTGGGCGCCGAAGTTCAGCGTGGACTCGTCGAGCCGGTACGGGTCGAGCGGTTCGTTGGTGGCCGACGGCTCGGCCGGGAGACCTTCGACTCCGCGGGCGCTGACCGCGGCGAGGCTGGTCGGCGTACACACGTAGTCGCCGGGGACGAGATCACGGGAGGCTCGGGCGAACGGCGTCCCCCAGGACAGCAGTGCCTCGCCGGTGCGGACCGGTGACGTGACGAAGCGGTGACCTTCGAGCACGGTGTGCGACAACGTCAGGACACTGTCGCCGAGTTCGACCCGGGTGCCGGCGTCTAGGCGGCGAGAGGCGATCGCGACGTTGTCACCCGGCTCGGGCAGGACGCCGATCTCTTCGAACCTCACCATCAATTCTGCCTTCCGGTAGCTCCGGGACCATGAATCGTGCATGATGCATGATTACCAGTGCAACCCTGCCTAACCCGACCGGACGGGTCAAGGCCGCGACCAGGATCCGGAGAATCGATGACGGAGATCGTGGAGCCGCAGAATCGGCGGCTGACGCGCCGGCAGATGCTCGCCGACGACGTGTACGAGGCGATCAAGACGATGCTGATGGACCACGTCATCCGGCCCGGCGCACGGATCTCGATCGACGGGCTGGCGCGCGAGTTCCAGGTGTCCTCGACCCCGGTCCGGGAGGCGCTGGCGCGGCTGGAGTCCGAGGGACTCGCGGACAAGGAGCCGCTCAAGGGATACCGCGCGACACCGTTGCTGTCGCTGGAGGAGTTCGACGATCTGTACCGGTTCCGCCGGTTGCTCGAGCCGTGGGCCGCGCGGCGGGCCGCCGAGTTGATCGACGACGAGGGCCGCGCCCGGCTGAAGGCCGAGCTGGCGAACGCGGTCGAGCCGACGTCGGTGGACTATGCCGGCTACAAGTCGCTCACCGCGCACGACAACCGGTTCCACTCCCTGATCGCCTCGCTGTCCGGCAGTGAGCAGGTCCGGCTCGCGTTCGAGCGGACCCACTGCCACCTGCACATCTTCCGGCTGCACTACGAGCGCGACATCGGCCCCGAAGTCCTCACCGAGCACCGCACCCTGGTCGACGCGATCAGCTCTGGCGACCCGGACGCCGCCGAAGCCGCGATGAACCAGCACATCGACAACTCCATGTCGGTGCGCCTGCGCCGGATCTACGACTAGGCGGTGTCTGACGGTTCAGCGCCTTCGCCGAGTGTCGCGCAGTACGCCTCGGCTTGTTTCGGAGTGCTGGAGTCGGGCACGCGCAGAGGATGACGGCACCGCAGCTTCCTGAACCGCTCCCCGTTCTGTGGCCGCTCCGCCCGCTCGGGTCCGCAGCCGTCTGGACCGCCGCGAAGGACGGCCGGACCGTGGTCACCATCCGCCACGCACCACTGGCCCAGGTGACGCCGGAGATGCTCGCCTGGTGGTACCACCATGTCCCCGGGACGATGAGGTACGCCGGTGAGACCTGGCCCCGCTATCTGGTCTGGCATCCGCTCGACCACATCTCGTACCAGGCCTCGAGCCCTGTGGTCCATCCGGGCACCAGCCTGCACATCACCGAGGCGCCGGGCCGCGACACGAGCAAGCTGATCGACGTCCAGGTGACGGTCGAGACGATCGACACCCAGGCGGCGATCATCTCCAAACGTCTCTTCGGTACGTCGATCATCCGGCTGGAGAACGAGTTCACGGCGTACAACGGCGGCACCCGCTATGTCACCCGCCTCACCATCGGCGACAACACTCCCCTGGGCGGCCTGGTCCTCAACCGGATGGCCCACCGGCGGGCGTTCCCGCCGGCCAAGCTCGCCGCCTGGATCCGCCACCACATCGAGGAGATCGGCAACCTGGAGAACTTCCTCCCCGACCTCTTCCGCTACCGCTCCGACCACGAGCCGTAGTACGGGTGCCTGCCCTTACTCGGCCGGGCCGCCGCCGAAGCCGATCTCGTTGCCGTCCGGGTCGTGGTAGATGACCTTGCGGACACCGTTCTCGTACGTCTCCCGCTCGGCCGGATCGACTCCTCGGGCGGTGATCGCCTCGATCCGCTCGTCGAAGTCCGCGGAGAAGATCGTCACCTGTCCGTGGCCGGCGTGATCGGGCCGGTGCTCGACGACGAGGTACTGATGCTCGGCGAGTTCGAAGACCGCCTCGATGTCATTCGGGTACATGATCGGCGGGGCGCCGAGCAGCCGCTCGTACCACTCGAGCGCCACCGTGTAGTCCTTCACGGACATCTCCGCAAACAGGTCGAGAGCCATACCGCATCCTACGAACCCACCCAGGAATACCGGCCCAACCGGTGACGTTGTTGCGGCCAAAGTCATTTCCTGATGGAGAGTGATGAACGATGTCCGGTCTTCGCCGTGCGGGTAACGCGGTCAGGACCGCTGCCCTGCTGGGCTTGCTGACCGCACTCATCATCGTCGTCGGCGGATACCTCGCCGGTACGACGGGTGTGCTGCTCGCGACTGTGGTGTCGCTGGGCCTGAACGCCTATCTGTACTTCAACTCCGACAAGCTGGCGCTGCGGTCGATGGCGGCCCGTCCGGTCAGCCCGCAGCAGGCGCCGGAACTGTACGCCGTGGTGGCCGAGCTCGCCCAGCGCGCGGGTCAGCCGATGCCGCGGATCTACGTCAGCCCGGTGGCCCAGCCGAACGCGTTCGCCACCGGGCGGAACCCGGAGCACGCGGCCGTCGCGGTGACGGACGGGATCCTGCGGATCCTCAACCGGCGTGAACTGCGCGCCGTACTCGGGCACGAGCTTGCGCACGTCTACAACCGCGACATCCTGACCTCGAGCGTCGCCGCAGGGCTGGCCGGCATTGTCACGATGCTCGCCAACCTGGCGATCTTCCTGCCGTTCGGCTCCTCGGACGACGAGGACGCTCCGAACCCGCTGGTCACCTTGCTCACCGTGCTGCTCGCCCCGTTTGCGGCCGGCCTGATCCAGCTGGCGGTCAGCCGTCGCCGGGAGTACGCCGCCGACGACGACGGCGCCGAGCTGTCCGGTGATCCGCTCGCCTTGGCGAGTGCACTGGCCAAGATCAGCCGCGGTACGGCGGCCCTGCCGCTGCCCGCCGAGGCGGGTGTGGCGACCCAGAGTCACCTGATGATCGCCAACCCGCTGAGCAGGCACGGCATCGCGGCGCTCTTCTCCACCCACCCTCCGATGGAGAGCCGCATCCAGCGCCTCCAGCTGAAGGCCCGCGAACCAGCCGCCGCCTGACCCACAACGAGAAAGGCCGACCGGATTGCCGGTCGGCCTTTCTTCTGCTTCAGGCGGGCGCGTCGCCGTGGTCGGGGATCTCCAGTTGTACGCCGCCCTGGAGAGCGGACTGGTGGGCGTAGATGCCGGGGAGGGTGTAGCGGGCGGCGACCCAGGCGTTGACGGGTGGGAGCGTCTTGTCGGCGACCGCGCGGACGAAGTCGTCGGCGAGGAAGTGGTGCGAGCCCTCGTGACCGTTGTGCAGGCCGGCGAACTCGGCGGGCAGCCGGCTGCGGTCGTGCACCGGAGACAGCCCGGACAGGAACGCGTCCCGCAGCGCCGGGTCCACGTTCGCCAGGTCCTCGTCCTCCAGCGAACCGCTCGGCTTGGTCTCCATCAGGTGGCTGATGTCCTCCACGCCTCCCTTGGTCTGCCAGACCGTGGTCGTCGCCAGCTGCTCGAAGCTCCCCTCGGTGCCGAAGACACGCAGCCGGGACTCACGGATGTGCGACGGGTAGCCGACCCGGCGCATCTCGTTGGTCCGCATCACGCCGCCGTCGGCCAGCTTGAACAGCGCGGTGGCGTTGCTGAAGTCGTTGTCGAACTGGCTGATCTCCTTGTCGAAGACGCCGTCGCCGCGATCGTCCTGGACGCCGATGCAGGACACGTGGGTGGCATGCTGCCCGGTCACCGAGAGAACGTTGCCCACCGCATGCGTCGGGTACAGCATGGGCGGGAACGAGGCGGTCTTCTTCCAGTCGTCGCCGCCGCTGTACTGGTACGCCGCGTAGAACCCGAGATCCATGTCGTGGACGTAGTCGCCCTCGCAGTAGAACACCCGGCCGAACTCACCCGCGGCCAGCTTCTGCCGGCAGTACACCGAGGACGGGTAGTAGTAGCTGGTCTCGCCCATCATGTAGGTCAGGCCGGTCTCCTTGACCAGCTCGATGATGCGGGCGATCTGGTCCGCCTCGATCGCCATCGGGACGGTCGAGTACACGTGCTTGCCGGCCTCCAGCGCGCGGATCGCCATCTCACCGTGCAGCCAGCGCTGGGTGAAGATCGCCACCGCGTCCACGTCGGACGCGAGCATCTCCTCGAACGACTGATAGGTGAGGGTGATCCCCTGCTTGGCCGCCATCTCGGCGGTGCGTTCCGGGACCACGTCGGTCAGCCGCACGTCGGACACATCCGGGTGCGCGGACCACAACCGCAGGAACGAGGGGGCGAACTGGCCGGCTCCGACCACACCGATGCTGATGCTCATGCCACTAGGCAATCACACATTATTGTTCCGCGAAAGAACAAATTTAGACGTTGGAATGTGAGCGGACCGGCAGGCCATCACAACTGGCGCGGGCGGCCGCCAGCCCGCGGGGCGGTCGGCAGGGAGGGCACTTGTGATGGCCTGGCGGTCCGCTACCGCACCGGCTGGAGGAGGTGCGGATTGTCCGTGGTGATGCCGTCGACGCCGAGGTCGAACGCTCGGGCCAGGGTCTCCGGCTCCGGGACCGGCCACGCCGTGACGTCCAGGCCGGCCGCGTGCAGCTCGGCCACCCCCTCAGGTGACAGGCCGGCGATGCCGCAGAGCGCCGTACCTGCCTCGGCGGCTCGGGTGAGCGAGAGTACGTCGGCGATCGCGGGCGTGCGGCCGAAGATCAGGCCGGTGTTCGCGGACGGCATGGCACGGCGTACGGCGAGCAGGATGTCGACGTGGGACGACGTGACCATCGTGCGGGCGGCCAGCGACGGATCGGCCTGGAGGGATTCGACCAGCAGCGGTACGGCGCGTGCCGCCTTCACCTCGGCCTGGAACCGGACGTCGATCGCGGCGACCGTCTCGGCCCAGGTCGGCACCACCTCGCCGAGCCCGGCATCCAGCGACCGCAGCTGGTCGAACGCCAGCGACGCCACCTCGCCCGAGCCGGACGTGGTCCGGTCCACCGTCGCATCATGCAGTACGACGAGCTCGTCGTCGGCCGTGACGCGGAGATCCAGCTCGATCTCGTCGCAGCCGTCGGAGACCGCGCGGTGGAAGGACCGCAGCGTGTTCTCCGGCTCGGTCCCGAGCGCGCCGCGGTGGCCGGTGATGATCACAGAACCCTCTCCTCGTAGAGTCGGCGGACTTCGTCCCCGATCGCCTCGAGCCGGCGGGCGACCGACTCGAACACCTTCTTCGGTGCCGCGTTGTCGGCGTAGATCTGCTGCAGGCCGGTGTAGATGACGACGTTCGCGTTCCGTCCGTACAGCCGGATCGCGTCCTGCTGCCGCGCGTTCGCCAGCTGGGCGATCGCGACACCGTAGTTCGGCTGGTCCGCGATCAGCTTCTTCAGCGCCGGATCCTCGCGCGCCGCGTCGACCACCGGGAGGTAGCCGGTCTCGGTCGTCCACCAGGCCGAGTTCTCCGGCCGGGCGAGGAAGGTGAGGAACGCGGCCGCGGCCTGCTTCCGTTCGGTGGAGATGTTGCGCAGCATCCCGATCCCGCCGCCACCGGTGGCGATCCCGGCGGCGACCTCGGACGGGATGTACCCGGCGCCGACCTCGAACTTCGCCTTGCTGGTGATGGTCTTCAGGCCGCCGGTCGACTCCTGGATGACACCCACCAGGCCGTTGGCGAAGTCGGTGCTCGGGCTGCTGGACATGTAGGCCTGTCCCTGCTCATGGATCAGCTGGCGCTGCCACTCACCCGCGGCGACCGCGCCGTCCTGGTCGATG
Organism: Kribbella sp. NPDC023972; assembly: GCF_040639075.1. Lineage (NCBI taxonomy): Bacteria > Bacillati > Actinomycetota > Actinomycetes > Propionibacteriales > Kribbellaceae > Kribbella > Kribbella sp. NPDC023972. The sequence goes on from NZ_JBEZZH010000007.1 coordinate 162,599, forward strand.
GTGACGTCGAGCCCGTGCGAGTACGCACCGCCGAACTGCCAGACGTTGCCCTGGAACTGCCAGTCGCCGTCGATCTTCGCGAACGCGATGGTCCGCAGCGACCGGCCGCCTGACTGCACCTTGGCGAGCTCCGGCCCCCAGGACCGCAGCTCACTCCAGGTGCGCGGGGCCCGATCCGGCAGTCCGGCCTTCGCGAACGCGTCCCGGTTGTAGTAGAGGATCGGCGTGCTGCGGGCGAACGGGACACACCAGCTCTGCCCCTTCACGACGTACTCGCCGAAGAGCTTCTTCTGGAAGACGGCCGGCCCGAATCCGTCGGTGAAGTAGCCGTTCAACGGTTCCAGCGCGTCGTTCAGGAAGAACCGCTCCCAGGTCACGTCGGACAGGACGGCGAGATCCGGCGCCTGCTTGGCGACCAGCGCGGCCGCGACCTTCTGGGCGACGTCGTCGTAGCTGCCCTGGAACTGCACCTCGACGTACACGTCCTGCTGGGAATCGTTGAACTTGGCAACGAGCTTGTCGACCGCCTTGCCGTTCACCCCGCCGTACGGCGACCAGAACACCACCCGGACGCGATTGGCGTACTGCTTCGGCACGGCGCCGGCGGGTTGGGAGTACTCCGCGTCGACCGAGCGGTAGCCGCAGCCCGCCAGGGTGGCGCCGGCCGCGAGCCCGAGGAACACTCTGCGGTTCAGCATGCTCATCCCTTCAACGCCCCCTGGGTGATACCGCCGACGATGTAGCGCTGGGCGATCAGGAAGATCACCAGCATCGGCGCGAGGACGAGCAGCGTGCCGGCCATGATCGTGCCCCAGTTCGCCAGACCCTCCTCGTCCTTGAGGATCAGCAGGCCGACCGGCAGCGTCCGCATCGACGCGGTGTTGGTCACGATCAGCGGCCAGACGAAGTTGTTCCACTCCTCCACCGCGGTGATCACCACCACCGTGATCAGCATCGGCCGCGACATCGGCAGCACCACCCGCCACAGCGTCCGCAGGTGCCCGGCGCCGTCGACCGCCGCCGCGTCCGTCACCTCCGACGGCAGGGTGAGGAAGTGCTGCCGCATCAGGAAGGTCGCGAACGCCGAGCCGATCCCCGGGATGATCAGGCCGGCGTAGGTGTTGATCCAGCCGAGCGATGCCACGGTCAGGTAGTTCGGCAGCAGGGTGACGTGACCGGGCACCATCATGGCGCCGAGCACCGCGAAGAACAGCACCTTCTTGAACGGGAAGCGCAGATAGGCGAACGCGTACGCCGTCAGCACCGCGTTGGCCACCTTCAGCAGCGTTCCGGCGACCGTGATGACAGTGGAGTTCAGGAAGAACCGGTCGAACGGCGCCGCCTTCCAGGCCAGGCTGAAGTTCTGCCAGGTCAGGTCCGGCCACCACGCCGGCGGCCACTGGTAGATCTGAGTGGGCTGCTTGAACGCCGTCGACAGCAGCCAGTACAACGGCCCGAGGAAGACGGCCGCCACCCCGATCAGTACGACGTACTGGATCGCACGCACCTTCATCGGTAGTGCACCCGCCTCTCCATCACCCGGGCCTGTACCGCTGTGACGACCAGCAGGATGACGAACATGATGATCGACAACGTCGCCGCCCGGCCCGCGTTGAAGGCCTGGAAGCCCTCGTTGTAGATCGACCAGCTCAGCGTGGTGGTGGCGTCACCAGGGCCACCACCGGTCATCACCGCGATCACGTCGAACGCCTGGAAGGTCCCGATCACGGTGGTGATCAGCAGGAAGAAGGTGATCGGGGCAAGCAACGGGAGCTTGATCGCGCGGAACCTGGTCCAGGTACTCGCACCGTCGATGGCGGCTGCCTCGTCGAGCTCCTTCGGCAGCCCTTGCAGGCCGGCCAGGTAGATCAGCGCGGCGAAGCCGATGTTCTTCCACAGGTAGACGATGACGAGACCCGGCAGCGCCCAGTCGGAGTTGTTCATCCAGTCCGGCGGCTCGGCGCCGAACGGCTCGATCAGCGCCCGCAACAGGCCGTAGCCGGGGTCGAAGATGAACAGCCAGATGGTGGCGACCGCGGCACCGGACAGGATGTGCGGGGCGAACGCGATCGTCCGGACCGCACCGCGGCCCTTCAGCGGCAGGTTGAACAGGAAGGCGAGCGCCAGCCCGATGACCAGGCTGCCGGCCACGACGAAGCCGGTGAACACCACGGTGATCCACAGCGTCTTGTGGAATGCCGGATCGGTCAGGGTGCGGCCGTAGTTCGCCAGCCCGACGAAGGTCGGCCGGGCCGCGATCATGTTCCAGTCGGTCAGGCTGAGGAACGCGTTGTAGAGGATCGGCCAGTACGCGAACACGGCGATCACCAGCAGGTTGGGCGCCACCAGCAAGGCGAACAGCCCGTACTCACGCCGTCGCCTGCGGCGTTGCTGCTGACCGCCGCCCTCGGCCTGACGGCGTTCGTCCGGATGGGTCCGGACCGGCAGGTCCAGTGCTGTCACACCGACCTCCTCGGGGTTGATGGCACGAGCAGTTCGACAAGCGCGGCCGCCAGCGAAGGCGCGGCCGCCAGAACCCCGTGGGGTAAAGCGGTTCCGCCGATGACCTGCGCACCCGCCTCGCGAGCGATCAGCGATCCGGCGGCGATGTCCCACGGCTGGATCACGTGCTCGTAGTAGGCATCCGCCGTACCGTCGGCGACCGAGCACAGGTCGAGTGCGGCCGAGCCGCCGCGGCGTACGTCACGTACGGCGGGGAGCACGCGGCGCAGGTGTTCGGCCTGCTCGGCGCGACGCTCCGGCAGGTAGGAGAACCCTGTGCTCACCAAGGCGGCCTGGAGCGCGACGCCACGAAGCGGGCCGAGGGCAACATTGTCGCGGGCTGCGCCCTCGCCGCGGATCGCGGACCAGGTGCTGCCGGTGCGCGGCTGGTGAACCACGCCGACCAGTGCACCAGCCTCGTCCTCGGCCGCGATGGAGACACACCAGTCGAGCCTGCCGTAGAGGTAGTTCACCGTCCCGTCCAGCGGGTCGATCACCCAGGTGAGACCGGTGGCCGAGGCCCGGGACGTCCCTTCCTCACCGAGCAGGCCGTCGCCGGGGCGGGCCGTGGTGAGGCCGTCCGTGATCAGCTTCTCGGAGGCGCGGTCGGCGTCGCTGACCGGATCGCTGGACGAGGTCTTGGTCTGGACACCGGCGGCGTCGATGGATAGACCTGGTTGGCGTGCCAGCAACTCCTGGCCGGCCGCGACGGCCAGCCGGAGGGCCAGGTCGCGCAGCTCGACAGGGGGCGGAGTGTTAAGCACGGCGTGAAATTATCACTGATCTATGGTGACGTATAGAGAATCTATGTGATTTTCTGACTGAGTTCACACGCCCAAGGTCAGTCGTCGTCATCGTTGCGGAGCCGGACGCCGGTGACACCGTCCAGCGCGAGCACCTTGATGATCAGGCGGAGACCAGGCCCAGCGGGTCCTTTCCGGCCAGGTACGCGGCGACGGCCTCGGCCGCGAGCGTGCCGGCCCGGTGCGCGGTCTGGCGGGTGGCGCCGGCCAGGTGCGGTGTCATCACCACGTTAGGTGCCGTCAGCAACCGTGCGCCGGCCGGGACCGGCTCGGACGGGAAGACGTCGAAGGCGGCCGCACCGAGCTGGCCGGACTCCAAGGCATCGACGGTCGCGTCGTAGTCGAGCAGACCCCCGCGAGCCGTGTTCACCAGTACGGCGCCCCGCGGCATCAACGCGAGCTGGTCGGCGCCGATCATGCCGCGGGTCTGGTCGGTCAGCCGGGCGTGCAGGCTGACCACGTCCGACCGTCGCAACAGGTCGTCGAGCCCGACCAGTTCGATACCTTCGGGAGCCTGGGTGATGTAGGGATCCGTGACCAGCACGTGGGCGCCGAAGGCGAGCATCACCCGCGCGACACGCTGCCCGATCGCGCCGTACCCGACCAGGCCGACCGTTGACCCGTCCAGCTCCACGCCGCATTCGTCGTACGCGTAGAGGTCACTGCGCCACTCGCCCTGCTCCAGGGTGCGTTGCAGGCGCGGAAGGTTGCGCAAGGCCCCCATCATCAGGGCGACCGCGTGCTCGGCCGCGGCGACCGCGTTGCGTCCCGGCGTGGAGGCGACGACGATCCCGCGTTTGGTCGCCGCGGGCACGTTGACGTTGACCGGTCCGCCGCGGCAGACAACCAGGAACCGCAGGTCGGTCGCGGCCGCCAGCACGCGCTCGGTGAACGGACCCATCTGGGTCACCGCGATCTCGACCCCGGCCAGCGCCTCGATCAACTGATCCTCGGCGTCACTCGCCTCGTCGACCTCCGCCACCGGCCCGAACGGCGTCAACGGCCACGGCAACGTGACTTCCCGGAAGTCGAAGCTGACATCGTCGAGGGAGGACAGTGCCTTGGCGAGCAGATCGTTACGAACGAAGTGATCACCGGCGAGCAAAGTCTTGATGGTTCTCATCGAACTCCTGAGCTGAACGTTGGGGCGGGGTCGGACCAGCGCGGGCGGGCCGCTTCGATCCGGCGCAGGTAGTGGGCGTAGCCCTCCGCGTAGAAGGCGGCGCGGGCAGCATCGGGATCGATCCGGCGGGTCTCGGCGATCCACTCCGGTCCGGCGCTGTCCGGATCGACGGCGCGCCGGGCACAGATCACGGCACCACGCGCGGCGACCTGCTCCGCCGCGGCGGTGTGCAGGGGCGCGTTCAGGACGTCGGCCAGGATCTGCGTCCATTCCTTGCTGCGGGCGCCACCACCGCAGACCGTGACACGTCCGGACCATCCGGCCGCCTCCAGGCAGTGGCGAGCGGCGTACGCGATGCCTTCACAGGTGGCGCGGACCAGGTCGGCGGTGGTGGTGGACAGCGAGATCCCGTCGATCGTGCCGCGAGCACGGGTGTCGACGAAGGGCGCACGCTCGCCGGCTTCGGACAGATACGGAAGGACAGTCACGCCCTGCGCGCCGACCGGGCTCTCGGCGAGCAACTCCGGCAACTGATCCGTGCCGACACCGACCAAGGCGAGCACGCGGTCGAGCGCCGCCGTACCGACCATCGCGGGCATGGCCCGGAGCCAGATGCCCGGTGTCCATGTGCCGAGGAACAACCCGGCCGGCTCGCCGTCAACAGGCAGCTCACGCGTCACGACTTGGCAGGCGAGCGTCGTACCGACGGTAAGTAAGGCATCGCCGGGCTCCTGCACTCCGGTCCCGGCGGCTGCGGCAGGCAGGTCGTACGGCCCGGCGGAAACCCGGGTGCCGCGGGCCAATCCGGTCGAGTCGTCGCGCAGCTCACCGACCGGGCCGGCGGGCTCCACCGGCGCCAGCAGGTGCCGCAGCTCCGAGAGCCCGGTCGCCTTCAGCGCCTCGTCGTCGTACTCGTTCGTCCGCGGGTCGAGGAAGGGGGCGGACGCGTCCGACACATCGGTCGCACGGACGCCGGTGAGCTGCTGCATCACGACGTCCTTGCAGTACGCCGCTGTGCCCGCCCGAGCGATCACGTCAGGCTCTTCCGCGAGTACGGCGGCCAGCAGCGGACCGGACGCACCCGGGAACATCCGGTTGCCGGAACGCCGGAAGACGCGTTCGGCGACACCGTCGGCGGTCCAGCGGTCCAGGATCGCGCTGCTGCGCGCGTCCAGCCAGGAGATGGCCGGGCGGACCGCCGTACCGTCCGGGTCGACCAGCCAGAGACCGTCGCCCTGTGCGGTGATCGCCAGGACGCCGGGCCGGTCCCCCACCGTGCCGGCCAGCTCGCCGACCACCTCGTTGACCGAGGCAACGATCTCGGCGGTCTCGTGCTCGAACCGCCCCAGCCTCGATGTGCCCAGCCCGGGCCGGACCAGCCTGGTCGGCCGGGACGCCTCGGCCACCGGCCGGCCGTCGTCGTCGAACGCGACGGCCTTGGTGACGGTGGTGCCGACGTCGACTCCGACGTCCATACTCCCCTCCTCTACTGCTCCAGCTCAGCTCACCTTCGGTCCGGGCGACTGAGTTGGAGCGTTCATAGTTTTGCGACCTCCACGGTCGCGCCGTGGTCGCGGAGCGGCTGGATCAGGTCTTTCGGCGTCTTCTCGTCGACCACCACGACGTCGAAGTCGGTCAGTGGGGCGAGCCGGTGGAGGGCGGTGCGCTGGAGCTTGGCGTGGTCGACCAGCAGCACCTTGGTCTTCGCGGCCCGCAGCATCGCCCGCTTCACCAGCACGATCTCCTCCTCCTGGTGGAAGGCGTGCGTCGGCGACACCGCGGAGACCGAGCAGAACAGCAGGTCGGTGTGCAGTGCCTCGACCGCCTCCGCGCACGGCATCCCGCCGAACGAGTCGTGCGTCGCGGAGTAGATCCCGCCGAGGGCGAGCAGGGTGATGTCGCGCAGGGCCGCCAGCTTGGTGATCGCGGGCAGGAAGTTCGTTGCCACGGTCAACGGGGTGATGTCCTCGAACAGGTCGATCAGGGCCAGCGCGCTGGTCGAGTCGTCGAGCATCACCGACATCCCCGGCTCGATCATCGCGCGGGCGTGCCGGGCGATCGCGGCCTTCTCGGTCTGGGCCGTGTTCAGCCGGTACGCGACGTTGCTCTCGAACACGCTGGTCGGCTGCGCGCTGACGCCGCCGCGGTACTTGCGCACCACGCCCTGGCGCTCGAGCTCGTCCAGGTCGCGGTGCACCGTCATCACGCTCACCCCGAACGCCTCGACCAGATCGTTGGCCGAGACCGAGCCGTGCTCGACGACGTAGGCCGCGATCTCGGCCTGCCGGCGGGCGGGACGACTCAGCTCGGTGGTGTCACCGTCGACATCGGATGTCATGCCAGGGTCTCCATTCGTACTGCGGGAACGTTGTACGCCTCGAGACCCACTGTGCCGTCCTGCCAGCGGAAACGCACCAACGCCGCGGGACCGAGCGCAGGAAGCAGTCTGCGGTACTCGTTCAGCCGCAGTCCGAGCACCCGGCAGACCAGCAGCCGGATGAGCGTGTTGTGAGCGACGACGAGGACCTTTTGACCCTCGTGCCGGCGGCCGATCTCGTCGAAGACCTCGCGCACCCGGTCGGCCGCCTGGACCGGATCCTCACCACCCGGGAAGTGGTCGCGGACCGGGTCCAACTGGAAGGCCTTGGCCACCGACGGCGGAAGCTCGCTGAGCATCTTGCCCTCGGCCGAGCCGAAGTCCACCTCGCGCAACCGGGTGTCCAGGGTCGGTGTCAGACCCAAGGCCTCCGCGGTGGGAGTGATGGTCTGGCGGGCCCGCAGCATCGGCGACGCCCACAGCGCATCCGGCGCGTAGTCGACCGCCCACTCCCGGAGCTGCAACGCCTGCTGTACGCCGACCTCGTCGATCGGGAGGTCGGTCGATCCGGTGTAGCGGTTGCCGTGATGCCACGCGGTCCGGCCGTGCCGGGCCAAGACGATCGTGGTCCTCATCCGCGGTACCCCCGGCGATCCAGTTCGGCGACGAACTCGCCGTACAAGTCCTCGAGCTGGTGTGGGCGTGGCTCGAGGATGCGGTCCGTCCTGACCATTCTGCGCGCCGTCTCGGTGAGCGAGCCGCCGGACGACGCGGCGAGCACGGCCATGCCGTACGCCGGATCCGGAGCGGCCGGGAGCTCGACGGGTACGGCGAGAACGTCGGCGCGGAGCTGGTTCCAGTAGCCGCTGCGGACGGCGCCCCCGGTCAAGGAGACCGACCGGACCGGGTCGGCGCCGAGGCTGACCAGATGCTCGAAGGCGAGTCGCTCGATGAAGGCCACGCCCTGCAGGACGGCGACGTACGTCTGCAGGTCGTCAGTCGGGCTGCCCAAGGTGAAGCGCTCGGCTTGTGGAGCGACGAAGGGAAAGCGTTCACCTGCCTTGGTGAGCGGGTAGATGACGGCGTCGATCGGGCCGGCCGCTTTGTCCAGCGCGTCCAGGTCCGCGGCGGGAAGCAGCTCGGTGAGTACGCCGGCGCCTGTGCTGGACGCGCCACCGGGGAGCCAGCCGCCGTCGGGGTGGCGGTGACTGTAGACCGCGCCGGTGGGGTCGTCGAGAAGGTCCTTGCTCACGCCTTTGAGGACGAGCGTCGTACCGAGGACCGAGTTCCAGGCGCCGGGACTGAGGGCACCGGCGGCGATCTGGGCCGCGCAGCCGTCGGTCATGCCGGCGAAGACGGGGACGCCGGACGGAGTGCGCCCGAGCTCGGTGCCGGGGAGGACGACGCCCGGGAAGATGCTCGACGGCAGATCGAGCTTGTCGAAGGCGGCCTGCGGCCAGGAGTCCGCGACAAGGTCGTAGCCGGTCTTGAGGGCGTGGCTGGTGTCGGTGGCGACCGGGTGACCGACCAGGTGGGCAGCGACGAAGTCAGCGCTGTGGACGATCCGGTGGTTGCCCGATGGCTTCAGCGAGAGGAGTTTCGGCAGGGCCCAGGTCGGCTGCATCGCCGTCGCCCAGCGATTGGGGTCGGCGTCCACGATGCGGTCACGCTGGTCGGCTGCACGGGCGTCGTCGTACATGAGAGCAGGGGTGACCGGGCGGCCGTGCTCGTCGGTAAGCAGGAAGGTGCCGGAGGTGGAGCAGATCGCGATGCCCGCAACGTCGGGGCCGGACACTTCGGCGAGGACGGTGTCGACGGCGTCCAGCCAGCTCTGCGGGTCCTGCTCGTGGCGTGGACCGTCGCGGTGGCTGACCAGCGGCCGGGCCGCGCGGGCCAGGACTGTGCCGTCGGCATCGGCGAGGACGGCGCGCACACTCTGCGTGCCGAGGTCTACGCCGATCCAGCCCACGTGACGCCTCCCGATCAAGTGTTATCTGCGCTGATAACATAACAGCAGAAGACGGTAAGAACACGCCAGTCTCCGTCCGAACCCGGACACGACTCGGCTCCCGCAGCTGGGAAGCCTGCGGGAGCCGGATGGTCCGGCCGGCAGCGCCGGCGGGACGGTCACGTGTTGGCTGGTCAGGAGTGCATCAGAACCAGGGCCGGGTCGACTTTGGAGAACTCGATGCGACCGGCGTCGACGGCACCGTAGGCGCCGATGGGCCCACTGGCCGGGCGGCCGTTGCGATTGACCCAGAATCCCCAGCCCGCCGGTGCGTCCGGCCAGTCGGGGTCGGGCTCCCAGCCTGGCGGCGGACGCCAGGTATCACTCGGCGGCTCGGGCCAGTCAGGTGGCGGGTTGAATCGATGCACGGACGGTCCTTCCCAGATTCCCCAGCAAATCCCGAGCGATCCGCTGACCACGAACTGTCTGACGGATCAACGACCTGGCGCACCGAAGGTCACAGCTAAGTTTTCGTAAAGTTTCTCCGGCACACGGCCACCAATCACACCACCGACCCCAGACCTCGGCAACCATCCGCTCACCAGGCGGACTGCACGTGCATCCGCACCAGCATTTGGTACCCCGCCCGCAGGTGGGCCGGCTTACTCACAGGCGACTCCGTCGTTGTCACCGTCCAGATGCGATGCATAGCCGGGCTGCCCGACGTACAAGGGCGCCTTCCCGGCCGCCCGGACCGCCGAGCAGTTCGCGTAGTACACCTCCGGCGCGGCTGTCGTCCTTCTCGGTCTGGGGCTCGTCGTCGACTGAGCCAGCGGCGCCCGCTCGGTCACCGTCGTGGTCGCTTGAGGCGCCTTGACCGTGATTGTTCGTGCCGGCAGCGGCGGCTGCTTGATGGTTTCCGTCGGTCCGGGCACGGTGACCATGGTCGTCTCCGTCGGTCCCGGCACGGTAACCGTCGCCGTCGCCGTCGCGGTTGCGCCGGGCACCGGCGACGACGACGCACTGTTGCTGCCACCGATCGCGGCGAGGATCGTGATGAAGGCGACGCCGCCTGCCACCCAACCCGCGATCAGCTTCCCGGGCGGCTCGGCGCCGTACCGTCCGCTCGGCCCGCGGGCGCGGAGTCCGCGGGAGTTCAGCCAGAAGCTCCAGCCCGATGGCGCTGGCGGCCAAGCTGGATCCGGTCGCCAGCCGGGCGGTGGTTGCCAGTTCGGTGTCGGTGGTTCGGGCCAGCCGGGTGGTGAGTTGAATGTGTACATGTAGGTCCCCCTCACGGGGTTACATCCAGTCACCGTGACGTGGTGTTACAAATCCTCCAGTCGGGCTCGGACGCGGTGGTGTTCGGTGAGGGCCTGGGCCAGGGAGTAGCCGAGGGAGCGGTAGGCCTCGAAGTCCCACTCGTCGTAGAACTGGTCGCCGGTGGTGCGCCGCGGGAAGTCGGGGTGGCCGACGGCGTACTGCTCGATGTCCCAGCCGAGGTGGCCGGCCAGGACTGCCTTGAGGAAGAAGATCTCGGTCTTGTACGGCTTGTCGTCGCCCTCCTTCAGCGGGTGGGTGGCGATGCCGTACGCCCATGGCCGGTCGGCGCGCGGTTTGGATCCGCGGATCATCGGCGACGGGTCGATGTCGATCTGGATGCCGTGGTCCATCCGGGCGGTCGCGATCGCCTCGGCCAGGGCGGTGAACCGGTCCTCGGCGTCGTTCGAGGCGTCGATGACGATCACCTGGGCCGGCTCCCGGCGCAGCGCCTCGACCAGGCCGAGGTTGTCGTAGTGACCGCCGTCGGTGACGTAGATCCGCCGGTCGTACATCGACGGCTGCCCGATCCCCTCCATCAGCAGCCGGTACGGTCCGGGCTTGTCGATCACGCTGCCGACGTACCGCCGTATCTTCGCGAACGTGCCGCGCACCTCCGGGAACGCGGGCTCGGACCGGTTGTTCCAGTACGGGTTCGGCAGCCACACCCCGAGCCGGGCGTTCAGTACGGCGAGCAGCAGCCGGACCGGCCTGGTCCGCGCGTTCACCCGGCCGGTGAGTGGGCTGAACGCGGCACCGCTGATCGCCATCGCGGCCGGCACGGTCACCTCACGCTTCAGCGCGTCGGCCTCGCGCTCGTAGTCGTCGGTCGTACGGCGGCCGCCGTCGGGCAGCGACCGGTCGCCGACGATCCCGATCTGCTGGGCGTCGAACACGAACGGCACGCAATCGCGCTGGATCGGCACGAAGTCCGCGTCGGACACGTTGGCGACCCCGGCGATGACGAGCTGCGGCCCGCCGTCGATCGGCTTCGCCCACTCGGAGTACCGCAGCCGCAGGTGGTAGTCGAGCGCGACCGCGGCGCCGTTGTCCTTCCGGGTGACCAGGAACGCGCGGGACAACCGCTCGCGGTAGAACGAGTGCAGTGACGTCCGATTCGCGTCCGTGAGCACCTTGATCGCGACCGCGATCGCAGCCAGGACCAGCGCGACGTTCCAGTCCTCCTGGTACGCACGGTCGGTCGCATAACCACCGGTCCAGCGCAGCAGCACGATGACCGCCGCGAGCACGATGATCGTGGTGCCCGCCCACGGCGCGAGCTTGGTCCGCGCGAACGCGAGCAACCTGGCCCGCATCCCGGCCGCCTCCTTGCCCTCGACCGCGAGCCCGTTCCACACCGTCTTACCGAGCCCGATCAGTACGACGACCAGCGCGGTGAACGACGCGACACCCTGTTTCGCCGGGTCGACCAACGCCTGCAAGGCCGACGGCAGGCTCGGCTGGTCGGTGGACTCACCGGGCAGTTGTCCCAGCAGATAAAGGCCGCCTGGTACGCCGAGCAACAAGACGGCGACGGGTACGCCGTACCGGAGCGAGACGTTCCCGATCGTCGTCAGCGCGATCCGGACCACGTCCGGCATCCGCGCCCACCGGTCCCACACCTTCTCCAGCACGAACATCGCCGCGCTGAGCGCGAGCGGGAGCAGCGACAGCCCGAGGAAGAACCAGGAGCCGTTCGGCAGCCAGTCGACCCGGAGCTCGGCGGACTCCTGCAGGATCACCTGCTGGTCGGCGAGGAACCAGCCGAGCACCCAGGCGATCGCGCGCAGCGTGATCCCGATCAGCAACAGGTTGACGACCAGTCCGAACAGCACCGACAACGCGGCCCGGAACATCGCCCGGCCGCCCTGCAACAGGTAGCGGGTCTGCCGTCGCAACCGCGCCAGCTCGGGTGATCCGGGCGAGAACGGATCGGCGCAGGTCCGCCGGAGCACATGGAACGCGGCGGCCATGTAGCCACCGCCGCTGACCCCGATCACCGTCGAGGCCTTGTCGTACAAGCCCTTCTCCCGCAGGAGTTGCAGCGCGCCGAGACAGAACGACGCCGACCGGATGCCACCGCCGGAACAGGTGATCACCAGCCGGCCGGCGTCCGTGCCGTCGTCCTTGATCCGCTTGAATGTGGCCGGCGGATCGAGGCGGACGCCGTACAACATCCGCTGCCCGAGGCGGCTGGAGGCGAAGTAGGCGACGGCAATGATGAGGGCGCCGGCGAATCCGGTGCCGCGCATCAGCCAGGTGAACCAGCCGGTGGACAAGTCTGCGCAGGCACCGGTCGACGCACCGAACTCGCTCCACAGCCGGACGTCCTCGACGACATCGAGCACCGCGGCGACGAAGACGATCCACGACCCGATCGCCGCGACTCGCCGCCACGACTGGCGATTCAGGAACTTGACGTACTTGTACGCCCGGTACGCCGCATAGACGTAGGCCATGATGAACGTCGCGTCGAGCAACAGCGACAGCCGGCCGGGCACCTCACAGAGGAACGCCGAGTCGGCCGCGTCCTGCACAGCGTCGCGCATCGGCCACTGGACCACGGCGAGTACGACAGCGAGTTGGAGTGTCCTGGTGAACGTCCGACGCCGGCCGATCTGCTCGATCGTGGCGTCGCCTTTGGTGCCGTCCGATTCCCCGAGCATCGCCCCATGATGCCGGTCGGGAAGCTCAGGCGGCGACCCGAGACTCGCTGATCCGTGTCAGTGGGCGGTCTGACTGTTCCAACGCGGCCAACTGGGTGCAGGCGAGGGTGATCGCCTCCGCCTGTGAACGGCAGCCGTCGGCGTACCAGTACGGGTCGTCCGGCTGGCGATCCTCGGCGTCGTCGATGTCGGCGTACCAGCAGTCCCGCCCCTGACAGCGGTAGTGCACGACCCGAACCTTCAGCTTCATGCGCGATTCGACGCCGGCTGCGGTACGGCGGTTCCGGCCATCAAGAACCCCGCCTCCGGCAGCACGATCATCAGCCTGGACCGCATCGAGGTCTACCAAGACCTGAGGAGCACCGGGCCGAAGAGGCCGGAGGTGTTCTGGCCGGGGAAGATGAAGTGGGTGGGACTGACCGCGTCGAGGTAGGGCGCCGCGGTGTTGAAGACCTCGATGTCGAGTTTGTGTTCTCCTGCGGGGATGCCGGTCAGGTCGAAGGTGTACGGCGAGCAGAAGCGGGAGCCTCTGGAGACGCCGTCGACGAAGACTTCGGCGGTGCCGCGGACCTGGCCGAGGTCCAGCTTGAGGTGGTCGGCTTCTGGGATCTGTAGCCGGCGGGTGTAGCGGACGCCGCCGGAGTACTCGGAGAGGCCGCGGCTTTCCCAGTTGCCCAGGGGAATCCGGCCGCGGCCGACGGTCGCGCGGATCGGGGCGGTGAGAGCGGCGCCGGCCTCGTGGCCGGGGGTGGTCAGCACCGTGATCCAGCCGGTCTTCGCCCCGGCGGGTACGTCGGCCACCAGTTGGCCTGAGCCGGTGGCGAGCTGCTCTCCGTCGACGGTGAGGACGGCTTCGCCGACCACGTTGACCTCCAAGCGGTTCGTCCCTGGTGGGAGGTCGAAGCGCAGGTGCTCGATGCGGTCTGCTCCCTGGCGAGGCACCGCGAAGGTGATCGGCTCCACCACACTCGTATCCGTGCCGTCGAGCCAAGCGGCGGCCGGAAGCGGATGCGGCCGGCGAGTCAAGTACAGGTCCGCCAGCGCCCGATGCCACGGACGCCGTCGCACCGTCGGTGCGGTCACCCCGTCGACGGTCGCCTGCCAGTCGTGGTCGGAGATCACCAGGCCGTCGACCAGGATCGGGGTCGGCCGGGTCACCTCCACCACGATCGTGTTCTCGGCACCCGGTCGCAGCGCAGCGGCCGCGTCGTAGCGCCGTACCCGAGGAGTCGGCCGCTCGTAGGGCATGAAGCCGCCCTGACGGCCCACCTCGACGTCGTTGACGAACAGCCGTGCCGATCCCCACGCGGTCAACGTGAGCTCGGTGCGATCCTCCGGTACGACGGTCGTGCTGTAGCGGATCACGGACCCGGACGAGGCGGCGGCGATCCACTCGGGCCGGCGGTACGACGCCAGGTCGCGGACGAACGCCACGTTCGCGCGAAGGTGCAGCTCCTCGTCGGGCGTCAGCCGCAACTCCAGCTCGTGATGTCCCGGCGCCACGGCCACCGGGACCGAGCCGAACTGACCGCCCTGATCCGAGATCGGGAGCCACTGGCCGTCGATCAGCACTTCCTTGGCCGCTGGAGCGCTGACCACCACCGTGGAGTCCAAGGCATCCGCCAGCTCGAAGGACGCTGCGAACGTCACCGTCTGCCCGGCCGCGACGGTGCCGAAGTCCAGGAAGTCTTCCGGGACGTGCCCCTTCGGGCCGAGGGCGTGGTGGTGAATGTGATCCTTGCGGATGCCTAGCGACTCGGAGTACTCCACCGGCTCGCCGTCGCTGAGACCGTGCGGGCCGAAGGTGGCCTGTGCCGGCCGCCAGTCGTCCGTCCCCTCGACGCGATGCTCCACCGCCCAGCGTTCGACCACGACCTCGTCCGACGGCGCCGAAGCAGGCCAGGCGAAATCGCCCCAGGCGTTGTCGAGGGTCGGAATCAGCTCGACGTCCCAGTCACCGCCGAGCGTCACCTCGTCGTCGGCCACCCGCTCCTCAGCCACCACAGAAGGGTTGCCCTCGGCAAACACCACCAAGGCGGCAGGACCGTGGTCGAAGGGAACGACGACCTCTCCGTCCTTGTAGACCAGGGGTTTCGAGGAGCCGTCGAACGGCGACACCAGCAGTGGCGGTCCCGGCATGTCGCGGACCCGCAACCGAACCTCACCCAGATATCGAGCCGGATCGAAGCTGTACCCAACGCTTGCCCATTCGTGACTGATCCCCCGCCCGACGGGTTGGCCGTCGATCTTGGTCGCACTCCACTCGGTCGGCGTGACGAACACGACCAGCGCGTCATCGACCTCCCGAGCCAGCACCGGGACGTCCGCCTCGACCCGCCGCGGCAAGGATGCCAGCGCGGACGGCACCTCGGAGGCGTCGGCAACCACCACGACGTTCCCCGACAGCTCATCGGGAACGGCGCCCACGGCAATCACAAGGCCACCTGCGGCGATGAACTCGTTCAGCCGCTCCACCACCGCATCCTCGAGCACAGTTGCCGCAGGCAACACCACAGCACTGTAGGACTCGGACGCAACGGTCAGCCGTGGCCCAGCGAGGATCTCCGCGCCGGCCAACGACTCGTCATCGATGACGTCCGCGTCGATCCGCGCCCGATCCAGTACACCCAGCGCCGGCGCGAACCAGGTCGCGTCCCCGATCAGCTCCCGGTACACCTCCTGAGCACGCCGCGCGGCAGGACCGGGACCGTCCATCGTCAGATCCGACTGAGCCGTCGCATTCGGGAACAGTACGGCGACCTCGCACACATGCCGGCCCAGCGACAAAGCCGCGCACAACCGCGTCACCGCGTCCGCGAAGGACTTGTGATGCCGCCAGTACGGCTGCCGCCAATCGGTCGAAGGCGGCGCCCACTCCCACCATCCGGCGCGGGTCGTGTAGTAGACCGCGTGCGGGTTGTAGAGCGTCGCCCCGGTCCGCAACCACGGCAGCAACCAGTCGAACGTCTCCTCCAGCGTCCCGCCCCAGCCAGTGGAGTGAAACGCCTCGATCCACGTCCGCGGCCGCTCGTACAGATGCGCCAGCGACGAGTGGATCCGCGCGTCCCCGTGATGATCTGACCCCGGCGCACTGAACCACCGGTGCGTCCGCGCATAGTCGGCGTACAACTGGACACCCTCGACCGGCAGACCGGCCCGCGCCGGGTCCTGCTGGTCGCAGCCCACGATCAGCCCATGCTTCTCGTGCCACTCGTGCAGCGGCTTGAAGAACGCTTCCTCGGCCAACGAGGCGCGCAGCGCGTGGTAGTCCCGTCGTACCTGAGCCCCATCCGGTACGGCGGAATCCCACAACGCACCGAGCCGGTCGCGGAGGTCGTACCCGTAGCGGGTCAGGAATCGCTCGGCGAAGTCGGCGGACCACGTGGGCACCGAGGGCAGTTCGTCCTGGAACGACCCGACCACGACTCGGCCCAGCCGGTCCCCGAGCCGTCGTTCGAATTCACCATGCACTTGGTCCAGCAACGCCGTACACGCCGATGGGCTCAGGTAGTCGAACCCGTGGTCCGTCTCGTAGAACAACGACAGCCGCGACTCGACTACCGCCTCGCACGCGACACCAGAAGCGTCGAGGGCCAGCGGCGCCGGCGGCTCGACGTCCGCCGAGATCACGCGACCACCCGCTGGACACTGCAGCTCCAACCGGCCGGTCCCACTGACCGTCAGACGCTCCAACCGCCGGCCGGCGTACGCGGGCTGCCGAGCCACCAGCCGCGCCTGGATGTCCGCCCCCGAGAAGCCGAGCTGGTCGTAGAACCACAGCGAGACGCCCAGCTCGGCCGCGTCGTCGCAGACCCCGAGGAAGATGTCCCACCACGGCTCCGAGAAGAACGGCGGATCGTCCGCGTCGCACCCGTGGTCCGACCCGGCCGGCGCGAGATTCAGTACGACGAGCTGGTACACGCCACCCTCGACGAACCGCTCGAGCTGCCAACGCAGCCGGGCGGGGTCGAGCGGTTCGCCACTCCACCACCAGATGGGCGCAGGTGAGTAGGCCCTGGGCGGATCGGTCAGGACCGACGCCAGGCGAGGGGGAAGTGCCACGGTTATCCCTTCAGGCCGCTGGAGAACCCGCGAATGACGTACCGCTGGAGGAGCAGGAAGACCACCAGGATGGGCAGTGCGGCCAGCACCAGACCGGCTGCGACCAGGCCGTAGTCCGAGGTGTACTCGTTGACGAAGGCAAACACCCGGACCGGGACGGTCTCCCGGCCGGAGCCGCCGAGGTAGAGCAGCGGGGTGAAGAAGTCGTTCCAGATGTGCACCGCGTTGAGGATCAGCACGGTGCCGGTGATCGGCCGCAGCAGCGGGAAGATCACGTACCCGAACGCCTGCAGATGCGAGGCTCCGTCGATCAGCGCGGCGTTGGTGTAGTCGGCCGGCAGCGACCGGATGAACCCGGTGTAGAGGAACACCGTGAACGGCAGCTGGATGCCGGTGTAGAACAGGATCATTCCTTGGTACGTGCCGAGCAGGCCCAGGTCGTTGACCAGCTGGTACAGCGGGATCATGCCGAGCTGGAACGGCAGGATGATGCCGACCAGGAACAGGATGTAGAGGCTGTAGCTCAACCGCGACGCGGTCCGGGCCAGGAAGTACGCCGCCAGCGACCCGAGCACGATCAGCACCACGACACTGGTGACCGTGATCAGCGTGCTGTTCAGCAAGGCGGATCCGAGCGAGGCCGACTGCCAGGCCTCGCCGAAGCTGCCGACCGAGGGCGGACTGGGCAGGGACAGCGGCTTGTTCGCGATCTGTTCCGGATCCTTGAAGGCGAGCGTCACCAAGGCGTACACCGGGAACAGGAACGCGATCGCGACCACGATCATCACGAGCTCGCGCACCAGCGTGCGCGGGCGGTACCCGGTCCTCATGCTGTCGTCTCCCTCGAACGCAGGTAGCCGATCTGGATGAAGGACACGGCCGCGACGAAGATCGCCAGCACCAGCGCGACCGCGGTGCTGTAGCCGAACTTCCCGAATACGAACGCCTGCTTGTAGAGCACCGTCGACAGGGTGTCGGTCGCGTACCCCGGGCCGCCGTTCGTCATCGCGATGATCTGGGTGAACAGCGTCAGGCCGCCCACCGTCGACAGCATCACGTTGATCGTCGTGGCCGGCGCGAGCAACGGCCAGGTGATGTGCCGGAACCGCGCGAACAGGCCGGCCCCGTCCACCATCGCGGACTCCTGCAACTCCTGCGGTACGCCTTCCAGCCCGGCCAGGAAGATCACCATCGAGTACCCGGCGCACTGCCAGATCACCGTGAACGCGACCGACCAGATCGCCAGCGACGGATCACCCAGCCAGTCCTGCCGCAGCCCGCCGAGCCCGATCGCGTTCAGCGCGGCGTTGAGCCCCGCGTCCGGCGCCGGGTTGTAGACGTACTTCCACAGGAACGACACCATCACCGGGCTGACCACGACCGGAGCGAAGAAGATCACCCGCAGCGCCATCCGGCTCTTGATCCCGGTGTGTACGCCGAGCGCCAGCAGCAGACCGAGCCCGTTCTGAACCACCACGATCGCGACGGTCAGCAGCAGCGTGTTGCGCATGGCACCGAGCGCCTGGTCGTCGTGAACGAGCTGCTTGAAATTCTCCAGCCCGACAAAGGTCCGTTGCTCGCCAACCCCCGACCAGTCGGTGAACGCCGACCCCGCCCCGGCAATACTCGGATAAAGCATCACCAGCGCATAGACCACCAACGCCGGCGCCGCAAAGAACCACGGCGGCGCGATACCGCCGCCGCGACGCCGCGATGACTTCACGGCGTCGCGTCGTACCGCTTGTAAAGAGACTGTCATGCCGACTTCCGGTAGGCCTCGTCCATCTTCTTGAGGGCGTTCGGGACGGTGGTCTTGCCGCCGAGGAGTTCCTGGACGACGGCGAAGTGGGTCGGCTGGACCTCCGCGTTCGGCCACCGCTGGTCCATGAACGGGACGGCCTTGTCGTCCTTCAGGTAGGGCAGGAACGGCTTCAGCACCGGGTCCACCTTCGCCTCACCCTCGGAGTACAGCGGGACACACGCGATCGCCTCGGCCCAGGCGTTCACGGTCTCCGGCTGGCCGCAGTACTCGATGAACTTCTTCGCCTGGTCGGCGTTCTTGCTCTTCGCGCTGATCCCGAGGCCGACCACGACACCGCCGGGAATCCAGTTGTCCGCCTCGACATCGGTGGCCGGGAACGGGAACATGCCCAGGTCGTCCGGTGACGGCGCCGCCTCCCGGAACGCCTGCAGGACGGCGGACACCTGCACGGCCATCGCGGCCTTGCCGGTGCCGACCATCGAGGTGGCCTGCTCGTACGTCGTCCCGTTCGGGTTGTCGTTGAAGAAGCCCTTCTTCTGCAGCTCCAGGTATTTGTTCATCGCGTCGGCCCAGCCGGAGTCGGCGAACGACGCGTTACCGGCGATCATCTTGTCGTCGAAGTCGGGCGTCTTGGCGTAGACCGTGCCCGGCACCAGCGCATAGTCGATCAGCTGGGTCACCCACGGGGTCTGCGCGCCGAGGGCGATCGGAACGATGCCCTTCTTCTTCAGCTTGTCGCAGACGGCGAGCAGCTCCGACCACGTCTTCGGCGGCTCGACACCGGCGGTGGCGAACGCCTTCTTGTTGTAGATCGCGCCGAGCACACTGGTCCCGGGCGAGAAGATGTGGGTCTTGCCGTCGTTCTGGAACGCGCCCTTGAACCCGGTCGGGATCTTCTGCGTCCAGGCCTGGTCGCTGAGGTCGGCGAGCAGGTTCGCCTTGCTCAGCTGGACCATCGACATCGCGCTGCCGTTCCCCGGGTAGACCGCGTGCAGGTCGGGGGCGTTACCGGCCGCAAGCTGGGCCCGGAGCGCGGTCTGCAGCTGATCGGCGGGTGAGAACGACAGGTTGAAATCGAAGTCGGAGTGCGCCTTCTTGTACTCCTCCAGCGCCTTGCGCAGACCGGCTTCCTGACTGCCGGCGCCGATCACCTTTACCTGTCCGCCGGACGACGACGTACCGCCGTTGCCGCCGCAGGCCGCAAGCGTGCCGACGGCGGCCGCGCCACCCATCAGCTGCAGGAGACGCCTCCGACTGACGGACTGATCGAGTGCCATGGGTTCCTCCTGAGCCGCGGGGCGGAGAGCCACCGCTGAGATACCGCCTGATGATGTGAAGTAATCGCGAAGTCGTGTTACTTTCTTCACGCGGGACGCTACGGACGGCCTGGAGGGGTGTCAAGACCTCGTTGAAAGGATTCAGAGAGGTCTGACGATCGGGCGGTGTTTGGGGCCGTGCCCGGGTCGCCTGAGAAGATGTCGCCGTGCCCGCGACCGCCTGCGCCCTGCCGGCCAGCACGCCGTACGACGTGCTGCGCCCCGTCATGCCGTACGACGGAACCGGCCGGGGCCACGTGATGCCCGGACCGGTGCACGGGTGAAACGTCCGATTCTGGTCAGCGGCATCCTGCTGATCACGCTCCTCGGCGCCGCCGGCGGCTATCTCACCGGCGACCGGATCGAGGTGCCCGTCCCCACCGCCTCGGGCGCGGCCGTCCCGCTGGGCACGGTGTCCCCGAGCCAGCCGGAGCTGGTGCGGAAGACGCCGGAGCCGAACAAGCTGCCGGCCCTGCAGCCGGACGAACTGGACTTCCGGACGCAGCGGTTCACCGTGCAGCAGGATTTCCAGCCCCCGGTGCGGTTGGCGGTGCGGGTGCCGGTGGGCTGGCAGAAAACGACCAACAAGGAAGCGCCCGGTGAGGTGAAGTTCCTCGATTCGCTGCGGGAGCGCGGTGCGCGGATCGAGGCGGGGTTCCGGCCCGGCCTGACCACGACGCAGATGCGGGACAAGCTGATCCAGGGCCTCGAGTCGAGCCAGCCGTACGAGAACGACCTCGAGATCATCGCCAAGACCGACGACACGATCACCGGCCCCGACGGCCGGCCGCGGGTCACGTCCACCGTCATCTACACCTGGATCCCCGGCAAGACCGTCCGGTATGTCCTGGTCCGCTGGGTGGCCACAGCCGGCGACTCGATGGCAACGGTCGAGATGTCGATCACCGGCCTGCCCGAGGACGCCGAGGCGCTGAACCTGATCGCGGACCAGGTGGCGAAGTCGGCGATGCCGGAGGACTGAGCCTTTCAGCGGCGCCCGAAAGGGTGGGTTCACGGAATTGTTACCGGTCTGCCGCAACCCGGCGGCGGGCTACGGTATCTGAGGAGTAGGCGAACTCTGGGGAGGTGGGGCAGGCGTGGCTGGTCGGGGGGCTCTAGGCGCTCTGCTGGGTTCCGGGCTGCTGGCGATCACGGCACTCGGCGGAGCGGGCGGATACGGAGTCGGCCTGCTGACCGCGGTCGACAATCCGGCCGCGGCCACGGGTGCGGCGGCACCGCTCGGGACAGTCCGGGTGTCGACGCCGTCTGCCTCCGCCACGCCGGTGCCGACAACCACGCCACGCAAGGTCGAGCCGGACAACTCGCCTCCGCTCGAGGCCTCCGACCTGCGCTACAAGTCCCGCTCGTTCACGGTGCGGGACGTCTACCGGTCGGACGTCTCGGTTCGGGTGCCGTCCCGCTGGAACATGACTCAGCCGGACCCGCCGCGGACCGCGCGGTTCAGCGACCCGACCGGCAAACGCTGGCTCCGGATCGAGGCCGGCTTCGCCATCCAGCGCCCACCGGCGGCCTCGATGCAGGCGAGGATCCAGCAACTGGCGACCCTGCCGAAGGACCAGATGGTGACCATCATCTCCAGCACGGTCGAGGGCAACTACGCCACGCTGACCTACACGTACCTACCACCCGAGCTGCTGGCGCCGAAGGCGACGGTCCGTTACGTGATCGTCCGCTGGGTCGCCGACGACAGCGGCCTCTGCGCCGTCGAGATGAGCTCCACCGGCCTCCCCCAGGACAAGGAGGCTCTGATGGCGGTGCTAGAGAAGGCCTCTTCGAGCGTCGAACGACGCGACAGCCCGCTGTCCGAGTCAGACTCCAAGCAGCCCAGCTAAGCCCTGACGGTCGCCGGCCTGCACACCTTGGCGTGGACCGGCAGCGGCATGTGGGTACTGGGACTCGCGATCACCTGGCTGACTGTGGGGTAGGTATGCGACTGGCGACACTCAACGTCTGGGGTACTCGGGGCGACTGGGATGCGCGGTTGCCCCTGTTCCAGAAGGGCTTTCGGGAGCTGGACGCCGACGTACTGACTCTGCAGGAGACGATCCTCACCGACGAGGTCGACCAGGTGACTGCGATGCTCGGAGAGGGTTATCACCTCGCCCACTCGTCCGAACGCGAGTCCGACGGTCAGGGCATCACCACGGCGAGTCGATGGCCGATCGGCGAGGTGCTGGAGCTCGATCTCAACGTGACCGAGCGGACCGGCGACTTCGCCTGTACGGCGCTGGTGACCGAAGTGCTGGCGCCGTTCGGCCGGGTGTGGGTGGCGAACCACTTCCCCGACTATCAGGTCGACCATGAGCGTGAGCGGTGTCTGCAGACCGTGCTGGTCGCACGCCACCTCGAGGAACTGCCAGGTCATGTCATCGTCGCGGGCGACCTGGACGCGGAGGACTCGGCGGACAGCCTGCGCTTCTGGACCGGCCGGCACGTGATCGACGACGTGAGCGTGTGCTACCGCAGTGCCTGGGAGGAAACGCATCCACACGAGCCTCTCGAGACCTACGTCGAGGAGAACCCGCACTTCGTCGACGAGGCCTGGCCCTTCCGCGGCATCGACCACATCCTCATCCGCTGCGGACCCCGCGGCCGGCCAACCCTCCCCATCCTGGCGTGCACCCGAACCTTCGACCAGCCGGACGCGATTCCGAGCGACCACTACGGCCTGTCGGTCGACCTCGCGGAGGACGGGCACTAGCTCATTCGACCGGCCAGATGGTGCGGAAGACGGTGGAGCGTAAGCGGTAGAAGCGGCGGCGGGCGGACTGGATGAAGGCAGGCGACGGGCGCAGCCGTTCGCTGGGAAAACGCATGGAGGCTTCCTCAACCGGAGTACTTCACCGAATCGGCCATCTCCCGTGCGCGGGAGAGACGGTCCGCATCCGGCACCATGACCTGGACGAGCATCGAGCCGGCGGCCCCCCGCTCCACGACTCGCTGGAGAAGCACCATACCCGCACCGCCACAGTCGCTCGAGTACCGGACCGTCATCTTCTGCCCGTCCACGGTCTGGTCCGGCTGGGCGGTGTCCTGTTTGCAACCGAACTGAGACATGTCTGGAAGGGACAGCTTCGAATCCGCCACCCCGACGAAGATGCCAGGCGTACCGGACGACCAGTCGGCGTCCTGGCTGACCCGCAGCGCCGGATAGGGCGCGGTACTCCCGGGTGGCTGCCAGTCCGACTGCGCCACCGACTTCGCCCAGCCGCGCGGGACGTCCACGGAGAATCCGCCCGCCGCGACCGTGACGACTTCACGGTCCGCCAGGTACCGCTGCCCCACGAACCCGGCTCCCCCGCCCACGATCAGGGCGAGTACGGCGGCGACCGCCCAGCGACCGCGCCGTCGTCTCGGTGGCTTGGCCGACTCCGCGGCGCCCGGCTCTGCGGCGGCCGACTCCCCCGCCCCCGGCTCTGCGGCGGCCGACTTCGCGGCGGCCGACTCTGCTGCGGCCGGCGGCTCGGTCGGTGCGGCGACGGTTTCTCCCGGCGCAGGCGTCTTGACGATGGTTGGCTGGTTGGCGTCGCTGAGCGCCGTGTCCTCGGCGAGGCCGGCGTCCGCAGCCGCCGTGGAGGTGGAGACGACGATCGTCTCCCGGGCGGCGGCCTTCGGCGGGACGAAGTCGTGCGTGGTCTCGTTCAGGGCGCCGACCAGCTCGCGGGTGAACGACTGGACGTCCGGCCAGCGCTTCTCCCGGTCCGGGTCGAGGGCGCGGACGATCGCGGTGTCGACCTTGTCCGGCAGGTCGAACCCGAGCGTGCTCGGCGGCGGCGCCGCCTCGACCCGGGAGGCCGCGCCCAGCCCGTCGACCTGATGCGGTGAACGTCCGGTCAGAGCGGCGTACGCGACGGCGCCCAGCGAGTACTGGTCGGCGCGCTGGTCCAGCCGCTCACCCATCGCCTGCTCGGGAGCGACGTACGACGGAGTGCCGCCGGGCATTGTGATTCGCGACACCTCGTCGAGCGACTTCCCTAGCCCGAGGTCGGACAGGACGGCACGCTCGCCCTCGTCCGTGCTGCGGAACAGGACGTTCGCCGGTTTCACGTCACGGTGCAACAGCCCACGCCGGTGCAGCGCCTGCAGACCGCGGCCGACCTGGACGACCACGTCGACCGCGGCGGCCAGTGGCAGCGGCTCCTTCTTCAGCCGATCGGCCAGCGTGCCGCGGTCGGCGTACGTGAGCACGAGGAAGGGCCGTCCGTCCTCGAGCTCGCCGACATCGTGCACCTGAACCACGTGCTCGGACTCGACCCGGCGCAGGAACCGGCCCTCCTCGAGGAACCGGCGGCGGACCGTGTCGTCGTGCGCCCAGTTATCCGCGAGGACTTTGACCGCGACCTCGGCGTCCAGTTGCTCATCGTGAGCGAGCCATACCGTAGCGAAACCGCCCGAGCCCAAGCGTCGTCGCACGACGTAACGACCTAGTCTGCTGGGGACCCCCATACAGGGCATTATGGATCACTGGGAGTCCTATGCCCGGGGCCCCTGAGGACAGCAAAGGCACAGATGAGCGACAGCAGCAACCCGACCGACGACCTGGGAGCCCTGGCGGAGCGCGCCAAGGGCGGGGACAAGCACGCGATGGACGACCTACTGCGGCTGGTCCATCCGCGGGTGCTGCGGATCTGCCGCAGCGTGCTGCCGTATTCCGCGGACGCCGAGGACGCGGCCCAGGAAGCGCTGCTGAACATCGCCACCAAGATCGGCACCTACTCCGGCCGGAGCAGCTTCTCCACCTGGGTCCATTCGGTCGCGGCCAACTCGGCGCGGTCGACGTACCGCAAGCTCAAGCGGACCGCCCAGGCAGCCCACAACCCGGAGACGATGGAGAAGCCGGACCCCCGCACCACCAGCGTCATCGCCGGCACCCGCCTGGATCTGCTCGAGGCGCTCGAAACCCTCGAGCGCGACCGTCCACAGATGGTCACCCCGCTGGTCCTGCGCGACGTCTACGGCCTGTCCTACGAGGAGATCGCCGCCGAAGTCGGCGCACCCCTCGGCACCATCAAGTCCCGCATCCACGACGCCCGCGAGGTCGTCCGCCCCCTGCTGCGCCCCAAGGACTGACCACCCGTCCACATTTCGCTGGCAGGCCAGCGAAATGGTGGGTTCTCCACCCTGAACACGGGTGCCGAACCCACCACTTCGGTGGCTGACCAGGCAAATGGGGTGGGGCGCGGCGGTGGGGCTGCCGTGGGGGTGCGGGGTGTGCTCAGATGGGGGGCATGAAAAAGCTCATCAACGAACCTGGTGATGTTGTGAGTGAGGCGCTGCGGGGGATGGCGGCGGCGCACCCGGACCGGCTGCGGGTGGACCACGAGAACCGGATCGTGTTCCGCAAGGACGCGCCGAGACCGGGAAAAGTCGGTCTGATCTCCGGCGGCGGGTCGGGCCACGAGCCGATGCACGGCGGGTTCGTCGGGCTCGGGATGCTGGACGCGGCGTGTGCGGGTGAGGTGTTCACCTCCCCGGTTCCGGACCAGATGATGGCGGCGACCAAGGAGGTCGACGCCGGCGCCGGCGTACTGCACATCGTGAAGAACTACACCGGTGACGTGATGAACTTCGAGATGGCCGCCGAGCTGGCTGCGGCCGACGCCGGTACCGAGGTGTTGTCGGTGGTGACGAACGACGACGTCGCCGTCCAGGACAGCCTCTACACGGCCGGCCGCCGCGGTGTCGGCGTCACCGTGCTGCTGGAGAAGATCGTCGGTGCCGCCGCCGAGGAAGGCCGTTCGCTGCAGGAGGTCGCCGACCTGGCCAGGAAGGTCAACGACAACGGCCGCAGCATGGGGATGGCGCTCACCTCGTGCACAGTCCCGGCGGCGGGCAAGCCGACGTTCGAGCTGGCCGAGAACGAGATGGAGGTCGGGATCGGCATCCACGGCGAGCCGGGCCGGCAACGGTTGCCGCTGGCACCGGCCAGGGAGATCGCGGCGATGCTGGTGGACCCGGTCGTCGGCGACCTGCCCTACCAGCAGGGCGACGCGGTGATCGCGTTCGTGAACGGCATGGGCGGTACGCCGCTGATCGAGCTGTACCTGATGTACAACGAGGTCGCCCAACTGCTCGACCGGGCCGGCATCACCGTCGCCCGCTCGCTGGTCGGCAACTACATCACCTCCCTGGAGATGGCCGGCTGCTCGGTCACCCTGCTCAGGGTGGACGACGAACTGGTCCGCCTCTGGGACGCACCAGTGAACACCCCCGGCCTACGCTGGGGCGCTTGAGCATGGGAGTCGAGAACTTCGAGGGCTGGTTGCGCGACGCTGCGGGTACGCTGCACGACAATGCGGCGTACCTGACTGAGCTTGACTCGGCGATCGGGGATGCGGATCACGGCGCGAACATGGACCGCGGGTTTCAGGCGGTGGTCGGGCTGCTGGACGAGTCATCGTTCGACTCGGTGGACGAGCTGATGAAGAAGGCCGGGATGACGCTGGTCAGCAAGGTCGGCGGGGCCAGCGGGCCGCTGTACGGGACGTTCTTCCTGCGCTTCGGGACCGCGTTGACCGGGTCCGAGATCACGGCGGCCTCGATCGGCGAGGCGCTCAAGGCCGGGGTCGGCGGCATCCTCGCGCGCGGGAAGGCGGAGCTCGGCGACAAGACCATGTACGACGCCTGGGCGCCGGCCCTGGATGCGTACGACGCCGCCGTCGCCAGCGGATCGGATCTCGCCGGGGCGTTGGGCGCGGCCGCGGAGGCGGCGGCCAAGGGCCGGGACGCGACGGTGCCGCTGGTCGCCCGGAAGGGCCGGGCGAGCTACCTGGGCGAGCGCAGCGCCGGGCACCAGGATCCGGGCGCGACGAGCACCACACTGCTGCTGGAGTCGGCCGCGCGCACGCTCGCATGATCGGGATCGTGGTGGTGTCGCACAGCCACGCGCTGGCGACCGCCGCGGTCGGGCTGGCCGCCGAAATGGTTGCCGAGGACAACCGTCCGGTGATCGCGGTGGCAGCAGGCCTGGACGAGAAGACCTTCGGCACCGACGCGATGGCGGTCTCCGAGGCGATCACGGCGGCTGACAGCCCGGACGGCGTACTCGTCCTGCTCGACCTGGGCAGCGCGGTGCTGAGTGCCGAGCTGGCGCTGGAGTTCGTCGATCCCGAGATCGCCGAGCGGGTGAGGTTGTCCAGTGCACCGCTGGTCGAGGGACTGGTCGCGGCCGTCGTGACCGCGTCGACCGGCGCTTCGCTCGACGCGGTCGTCGCCGAGGCGAATCGCGGCCTGGTCGCGAAGCAGGATCATCTCGGTGACACAACCCCTGTGCAGCAAGACGATCTGGTCACCGCGGACCAGACCATTGAAGTTGCGGTGAGCAACGAACACGGCCTGCATGCTCGCCCGGCCGCGCGACTCGTCGCCCTGGTCAACTCCTTCAACGCCTCCGTCACGCTCACCGATCTCGACACCGGTCGCGGCCCGGTCGACGCGGCGAGCCTCAGTATGGTCGCCACCCTCAATGCCCTGCAGGGCCATCGCCTCCAGGTCGGGGCCAGTGGACCGCAAGCCGCCGAGGTACTTGCCGCGATCAACGACCTGGCCGCGGAGAACTTCGGCGACACAGTGGTTGAGACGACCGAGCCGACCGGTGGTTCAGGTCTCGACGTGGCGATCGGCCCGGCCGTGATCGGCGGCACGGAGGTGGATCTCGGCGACTACGTTGCCGGTGACAACGAGCTGGCCCGGCTCCACGATGCGCTGACGACGGTTGCCGAGGAGCTGCGGCGGCTGCGGGACAGCAGTCCGGCGCACGGCGGGATCTTCGAGGCGCAACTGGCGTTGCTTCAGGATCGCAAGCTGCTCGACGAGATCCGAGCGGCGATCAGGGCCGGGACGCCGGCGCCCATCGGGTGGAAGCAGACCTACGACGAGCTTGCGAAGACCTTCGAGGGTCTGGACGACGCGTACCAGCGGGAGCGCGCGCAGGATGTGCGGTCGGTCCGGGACCGCGTCTTGCGGGCACTCACCGGACAGGTCGCCCGAACCGAGGTCAACGGCATTCTCGTCGTGCCCGAGCTGGATGCTGCGACAGCGGCCACCATCGATGCCTCGAGCATCGCCGGGATCGCGGTCCGCGCGGCGGGGGCGACCGGGCACGGTGTGATCGTGGCGCGGTCCCGCGGGATCCCGCTGATCACCGGCATTGGCAACCTCGAGGTGCCGGAGGGTGTGACCGTGGCGTTCGATGCGCGGCACGGGTCCTTCGAGGTCGGACCGGACGAGGCGACTGTCCGGGCCACGATCGCCGAGCGACGATCCGAGCGCGAAGAGGCTGCTGCGTACGCCGATCAGCCGGCGACCACCGTGGATGGCCGGACGATCGACGTACTGGTGAACGTCGGTTCCGTACAGGACGCGGTCGACGCGCGTGGCGCGGACGGGTCGGGTCTGGTACGGACCGAGGTGCTCTTCGGCGACCGGCGTACCGCGCCGACCGTGGCCGAGCAGGTCGAGCGGTTCCGGGCGATCGCGGCCGCGCTCGGCGGGAAGCCGATCACCATCCGCACCTGGGACATCGGCGGCGACAAGCCGTTGCCGTTCCTGCCCCAGGACCGCGAGGCGAACCCGTTCCTCGGCGAGCGCGGCCTCCGGGTCTTCCGGCGACGCCCTGAGCTCCTCCGCGACCAGCTCGAAGCGGTCCGGCAGATCGCGGCGGAGACCCCGGTGCACGTGATGTTCCCGATGGTGACGACGGCCGACGAGGTCGCGTGGGCGCTCGACGAGCTCGGGCCGCGGCCGGACGGTCTGGAGGTCGGCATCATGGTCGAGGTCCCGGCCGCCGCGCTCCGGATCGAGACGCTTGCCGCCGGCCTCGACTTCGTCAGCATCGGCACCAACGACCTCACGCAGTACACGACCGCCGCCGACCGCACCAACTCAGCCGTCGCCCCACTGGCCGACGGACTCGACCCCGCCGTACTGCAGCTGATCGACCACGTCGTACGTAAGGCCGGGGTGCGGGTCGCTGTCTGTGGTGACCTGGCCAGCGACCCGCAGAGCGCCGTACTGCTGGCAGCGCTTGGTGTGCAGGAGCTCAGTGCGGTCGGACCGCAGATCCCCCTGGTCAAGGCACTACTCCGGCAGACGGACCTCACCCAGGTGCCGACCGTCGCAGCACTCGCGGCACGTGATGCGGCCGAAGTGCGTCAGCTGGTACGGCGGTAGTAGAGCAACTCAACCAGGTTGAAGCCGGACGTCTTGCTGGGCTTGGCAGGGAGCGTGTAGGACTCGCCGGGCTCCAGGTAGGTCACGTCGGGGTGGTCCAGGTCGAGGTCGACCACCAGCGCCGGGTACGCACCGGTGTGCCAGGTGTAGGACTCCCCCGCGTCCGGAGTGACGTGCTGGACGCGTACGTCGTCCTCGTCGACGACCACCTTGGCCGGGACCTCACCGACCTGCTCGAACCCGGCGTCAGCCGGCACCCCCTCGATCACGAAGTACGGGTCGCCGGACGCTTCCTCACCCAGGTCGAGCACCTCGATCAGCCGGTTGAGGTACGGCGTCTCGCCGTCGTTGGTGAGCATGTGCACCGGAGACACCGGCCGGTAGACCGAGCCGCCCACGGTCTCGTTGAGGTACCGCGCCGGGCTGCCGTCGAGCCAGTCCATGTGGCACGGGGAGGTGGACAGGCACAACACGACGTACGGGTTGTGGTGCAGGTGCCAGCCCTGCGCCTCGCCTGGAGCGAGGGAGACCTCCCAGACGCGGACTCGCGAGTTCTTCAGCAGGACGCGCGTACCGATCTCACCGAGGACGACCTCGGTGCCGTCCGGCGCGGCGACTGTGGTGCCTGCGCTCATACAATCTTCTCCTTGTCTGGAAGGTCGATGGGACGTTCCATGGCCACCCCTGCCAGCACGACGCCGTCCGGCATGGTCAGGTCGACGGTCTCGACGGCGGTGAACCCGAAGGCCCGGTAGAGCGGCACGCCGGGCAGTGTCGCCATCAGCGCGAGCCGGGTGAAGCCTTCGGCCTTGGCCGCGTCGGCACAGGCGGTGAGGATGGCCCGGCC
This sequence comes from Kribbella sp. NPDC023972, assembly GCF_040639075.1. NCBI lineage: Bacteria > Bacillati > Actinomycetota > Actinomycetes > Propionibacteriales > Kribbellaceae > Kribbella > Kribbella sp. NPDC023972. Next base: position 192,454 of record NZ_JBEZZH010000007.1, read on the forward strand.
GAGTCCACGCCGGGTCCAGTCGCCGCGGACGAACATCGCCCGGATCCTGGCCGGCTCGGTCGCCGGGTCCAGCAGTCGCTCGTCGGCGCCCGCCGTACTCGCGTTGAAGAGCTTGTTGCGCCGGCTCCAGCCACCACACGCGACGACCTCTCCACCGGCCTCGTGCACGTAGTAGGTGCCGTCGTCGATCAACGTCTGGTCCAGGATCCCGATGTGCTCCACCGCGCTGGCCGTCTGCACGTCGTCGTAGTACGCCGGGAACAGCTCCCGCACCGACGCCCGCATCAGTTCCGCAATCTCCGCGGCGTCCCCGGCCACGGCCAACCGCTGCTTGGCCTCCATACCTTCAGGCTAGTCACCGGGCCTGCCTCCTTGATTCCCCTATAGTACTATGCTCCTAGTTAAATAGTGCTTAGTTGCCACCTGGAGAAGGACAGATGATCGACCGCCGAACCACCCTCAAGACCGGCGTCGCCGGTCTGCTCGCGCTGACCGCCGCAGGCGCCGGCTTGCTCCCGTCCGCCGGCGCCGAGCTGCCGGCGTCCACCGAGGCGCCGGACGCGGCGGGGCTGCAGAAGATCCTGGACGACATCGCCGCCTCGGCTGCGTCCGCCGTACTGGCCGAGGTACACGACTCCGGCCGGGTGTGGCGGGGTAGCAGCGGGGTCGCAGAACTCGGGTCGGCGCGGCCGGTCACCGTCAACGGGCGCTTCCGGGCCGGCAGCATCACCAAGTCGTTCGTGGCCACCGTCGTACTCCAGTTGGCCGGGGAGCGGCGGATCCGGCTGGACGACCCGGTTGAGCGCTGGCTGCCCGGCGTCATCGATGCGGGCGATCGGATCACCTTGCACCAGCTTCTGCAACACACCAGCGGCATCGTCAACTACACGAACACCCGCGCCTTCCGCACTCTCTACGGCACGGTCGACGAGGTGGTCGGGCTGCGCGATCGGACGTGGACTCCGCAGGAGTTGCTGGACTTCACCGCCGGGCAACCATTGCTGTTCGAGCCCGGCACCTCCTGGATGTACTCCAACACCAACTACATCCTGCTCGCCCTGGTGATCCAGAGGGTGACCGGCCACCACTACGCCAAGGAGGTCGACCGGCGGATACTTCGCAAGCTCAGGCTGCTCGGGACAGAACTCCCCGGCCGCCGCTCGGTCATCACCGGACCCCATGCGCACGGCTACCTGCCGCGAGAGCAGGACGGCTCGATCGAGCCGGTCGACATCACGACGTTCAACCCGTCGGTCACCGGCGCATCCGGCGAACTCGTGTCCACCGCGACTGACCTCAGCCGCTTCTACGGCGCTTTGCTCACCGGCCGCCTGCTCCGCCCGGAGCAGCAGGCCCAACTGCTGACGAGCAGGACGACAGGCCGCAGCTACGACTACGGCTTGGGTCTGCAGACCAGGCTGGTCAACGGCATCCGCGTGTGGGGCCACGAAGGCGACATCTTCGGCTACCAGGCCGCCTCCTGGACCACCGAGGACGGCCGGCGGCAACTCACTGCCGCCTGGAGTCCCTGGGGAGAGAGCGACCCCCAGCCCTACCTCGAGAACCTCCTCGCGACCGCCTTCCGTACCACCTGATCGGCTTCATAGAAAGCACATGGAACGGTGCAGGACGCTGCAACATGCCTGGGGTGAAATGGGTGCGAGGGGTGCCGGACATCTGTTGGGTATGACGCAGACACTGATCAAGGCCCGTCCCGGGCCGGTGAGTGAGGGAGTCGTGCACGACCCGCCACCAGGACGCCGCGAGCGGTTCGAGGAGGTGTTCGGCACGCATCGGGAGGCAGTGCTCGGCTACCTGCGCCGCCGGACCGACAGCGGGCACGACGCCGCTGACCTGCTCGCGGACACGTTCCTGGTGGCCTGGCGCCGGCTGGACGACATACCGCCCGGCAACCAGACCAGACCATGGCTGTACGGCGTGGCACGCCGAGTGCTGGCCAACCACCGCAGGGGTGAGGGCCGTCGGCACGCACTGGCCACGAAGCTCCGCCAGGAACTCACCGACCTGGACACCAGGGACACCGCGTTACCGGATGACACGCCGGCGGCCCGGGCGTTCCGCGCCTTGCCGGAGCAGGACCGGGAGCTGCTGTCACTGGTCGCCTGGGAAGAGCTCGACACCGCCCAGATCGCGACCGTGCTCGGCATCTCGCACAACGCCGTACGGATCAGGCTGCATCGCGCCCGGAAGCGGTTCGCCAAACTCCTCACCGCCCCGCTGGCGAACCGGAAACTGGTCGCCCTCCGAGAAGAGGCCTCACATGAAGACGCATGACATCGACGCCGCCGTGCGCGGCCTCGCCCCCACCCGTACCGAGGACCGGATCACTGACGCGGCCTGGTCCGAGGTGGCCGAGAACGTCACCAGCGAGCACGCCCCGGCCGCCGTCCTCGAGAGCCCGCGGCGCCCGGTCCGCCGCCCCCGCCTCGTGCTGGTCGCCGCGGCCAGTCTGCTGATCGCCGGCGTCGTCGCCGCCACGCTGGTCAACCGACCCGGACAGGATCAGCCGCAGGCGCTGTCCTTCACCGAGCAGGGCGACAAGCTCATCGTCCGGGTGGTCGATCCGAACGCCGACCCGAAGAGGTACAACGCCGACTTCAAGAGGATGGGCCTGGACATCACGGTCAGGATGATCCCGGTCAGCCCGCCGTCGGTGGGCACCATGGTCAGTTACACCGGCCGGAACGCGAACGACATGAAGCAGTTGCGGTGGATCGAGCCGGGTGAGAAATGCCCTGGCACCCTGAACGCTTCGGATCCCGGCTGCCAGGCCGGCCTGGAGTTGCCGAAGGACTACGACGGCGAGACGGTGGTCGACTTCGGCCGGGCCGCGAAACCGGGCGAGATGTATCAGCACACCTCCTCGTCGGCGACCGAGAAGGGCGAGTCGCTGGCCGGGCTGGCGATCAAGAACAAGACGGTCGCGGAGGTTCTGCCCCTGATCACGGCCCGTGGCGTCAAGGTGCACCACTACCTGAGCGGATCACCCCCGCAGCTGGACACCAGCGACTCGGCTCCCGCCGGCTGGTACGTCCACGACGCGACGCCGTACGCACCGGGCGAGGTCACCCTGTTCGTGGCAGCCGCCCCGGAGAAGTAGGTCGGCCTGCGCTCCCGTCGGCCTCAGGGCCGGCGGGAGCGTTTGGTCTTGCCGGCCGCCCAGCGGTACGCGACCAAGGTCCAGATCAGCGCGGGCAGGCCGAAGATCGCGGCGGCGACCTCACGGCCGAAGACGAGGAACACCAGACCGGTCAGGAAGAACGGCACCGCGAGCCAGACGGCGCCGGCGAACGCCGCCCACCGCCACCGGCCGGGTTTCCGCGGCTCCACCTGGTACAGCGACGGCGTCGGCAGCCCGGCGAAGATCGGCTGCAGATCGCCATGCGTGACAGCGTCGTTGAGCCGATCGACCCGCCGGTGCAGCTCGTCCTCGTCCAGCCGTCCCACCGCGAACTGCTCGGACAGCTCGTCCGTGCAGATCCGCCGCTCCTCGTCGGTCAGCCGGATGTTCGCCAGCCGCCGCCGAGCCGCCGCGACCCGAGCCTCCTGACCGGCCGCCGCGGCCAGTCCCATCAGCTCGGCCGCCTTGACCGGTCGCCGCTCCACCATCCGCCTCACCTCACTCGTTCCTTCGAGTGTGCCAGACGGCCGGAGCGGCGGCCGATCAGTTGAGGGCGGCTGGAAGCGTTGAGGTCCAGGCGGTGCGAAGCTCGGCCAGCGGGATCTCGAACTGGTCCTGGACGTCGAGGGAGTCACCGGTGATGACGCCGATCTTCGCGTGCGGAAAGCGGCGCGCGGTGCACATGTCGGTGAACCGGACCTCCTCGGTCCGCGGTACGGCGACCACGGCACGACCGGCCGACTCGGCGAACAGGAACAGGAACGGGTCCAGCCCGTCCGGCGCCCAGACGCGAGCGCCGACACCACCCCGAAGCGCCGACTCGACCAGGGTCTGAGCGACACCACCGTCGCTGACGTCGTGCGCGGCGTCGATCAGGCCGTCCCGCGATGCGTTGATCAGGATGTCGGCCAGCTGCTGCTCGGCGGCCAGGTCCACCGCCGGCGGGCGCCCACCCAGGTGCCCGTGGACGACGTGTGCCCACTCCGAGCCGGACAGCTCCTCCTCGGTCTCACCGAGCAGGTACAGCTGGTGACCCTCCATCTCGGCCGTGAAGCCGATCGGCGTACGGCGGGTCACGTCGTCGATGACACCGAGGACGCCGACGACCGGGGTCGGCAGGATCGGGGCGTCACCGGTCTGGTTGTAGAACGAGACGTTTCCACCCGTCACCGGGATGCCCAGCTCGATGCAGCCGTCGACCAGGCCGCGGATCGCCTCCGCGAACTGCCACATCACCGCCGGGTCCTCGGGCGAGCCGAAGTTCAGGCAGTCCGTCACCGCGGCCGGCCGGGCGCCCGTGGTGGCCACGTTCCGGTACGACTCGGCCAGCGCCAGCTTGGCGCCGGTGTACGGGTCCAGCTTGGCGAACCGGCCGTTGCAGTCGGTCGACACCGCGACGCCGAGGCCACTGGTCTCGTCGACCCGGATCATCCCGCTGTCCTCGGGCTGCGCGAGCACCGAGTTGCCCAGCACGTACCGGTCGTACTGGTCCGTCACCCAGGACTTGTCGCACAGGTTCGGCGACCCGACCAGCTTGAGCAGGGTGTCCCGCAGCTCCGCGCCCGTGGTTGCTCGCGGCAACTTCTCGGCGCCGTCGGCCTGCAGGTCGTCCTGCCAGGACGGCCGCTCGTACGGACGCTCGTACACGGGTCCCTCGTGCGCGACGGTGCGCGGCGGTACGTCGACCACCCGCTCACCGTGCCAGTCGATCTGCAGCCGGCCGGTGTCGGTCACCTCCCCGATCACGTCGGCCTGCACGTCCCACTTGGCACAGATCTTCAGGAACGCCTCGACGTTGTCCGGCGTGACGACCGCCATCATGCGTTCCTGCGACTCGCTCATCAGGATCTCCTCCGGAGCGAGCGAGGCGTCCCGCAGCGGCACCTTGTCGAGCGACACGAACATCCCGCCGTCGCCCGCGCTGGCCAGCTCCGAGGTCGCACAGGACAGCCCGGCACCGCCCAGATCCTGGATGCCCTCGACCACGTTCGCGGCGAAGAGCTCGAGGGTGCACTCGATCAGCAGCTTCTCCATGAACGGGTCGCCGACCTGGACCGCCGGCCGCTTGGTCGGGCCGCCTTCCGCGAACGTCTCACTGGCCAGCACCGACACCCCGCCGATCCCGTCGCCGCCGGTCTTGGCGCCGTACAGGATGATCTGGTTGCCGACACCGGTCGCGTTCGCCAGGTGCAGATCCTCGTGCCGCATCACGCCGACGCAGAGCGCGTTGACCAGCGGGTTGCCCAGGTACGTCGAGTCGAAGACGACCTCGCCGCCGACGTTCGGCAGGCCGAGGCTGTTGCCGTAGCCGCCGATACCGGACACGATCCCGGGCAGCACGCGCTTGGTGTCCGGCGCGTCCAGCGGGCCGAACCGCAGCGGGTCCATCACCGCGACCGGGCGCGCGCCCATCGCCAGGATGTCGCGGACGATACCGCCGACGCCGGTGGCCGCACCCTGGTAGGGCTCGACGTACGACGGGTGGTTGTGTGACTCCACCTTGAACGTGACCGCGTAGCCCTCGCCGATGTCGATCACGCCGGCGTTCTCACCGATACCGGCCAGCATCTTCCCGGCCGGCGTCTCCTGCGGGATCTCGCCGAACTTGCGCAGGTGCACCTTGGACGACTTGTACGAGCAGTGCTCGCTCCACATCACGGAGTACATCGCCAGCTCGCAGCTGGTCGGCCGGCGGCCGAGGATGTCGCGGATCCGCTGGTACTCGTCCGGCTTCAGCCCGAGCTCGGCCCACGGCTGCTCGGCGTCCGGGGTGCTGCCGGCGACTGTGACGGTATCGGTAGACATCAGGACTCCTGCACTAGGTGGGACTCAGGTGAAACGGTAGCGGGCTGCTCGGCGGCCACGAGGTGGGCCACCAGCAGTGGAAGGGCGAAGCCGGTCATGATGGCGGGCAGTGCGACCCCAGAGTCGTTCAGCAGCATGCCGACCAGCCCGCAGGTCGACAGCGCGAGCAGAGTCGGCCGGACCATCGGCAGACTCGTGTAGAAGGCGCGGTACTGCTCTGAGGGCACTCGGTCAGGCAGGACGGTCGCCAGCATCGCCAGCACCACACCGAGCAGCATCGCCCAGCCGGACGGGCCGGCGAAGAACTGCACAGCCATGTCCAGCTTGCGGATGAGGATGTCGCTGACATCACCGTCGAGCAGCCGGGCCACGAATGTGCCGAAGTGACTCCGCTGGTCCGCCGGCCGCAGGTAGTCGAGGAACGCGACCGCGGACACCGCCAGCACCCCGACCGCGCCGACCCCGAGCAGTGCGCGCCAGGAGATGCTGCCACGCCAGGTCAGCCAGGCCATCAAGAGTACGGCGGGCGTCAGCGCGATGATGCCACCGAAGTCAGTCCCCCAGCCCGGTCGGCCGTCCACGATGATCGCAGCGCCGCCGATACCGATCACTGCGAGCGCAGCCTGCTTCCGGCTCTGGTCGATAAGTTTCTGCGCCGCCCAGCCCGCCGTGACGAGCGCAGCGACCGCCAGCGTGGCGAAGGTGGAGTTGCCGAAACCGTAGAACCGCCCGCCGATCACCGGCCCGTCGGTGAACATGCTCCCGAACTGCAGCGGCGTCCCCAGTACGCCGTCCACCAGCAGGATCCCGTACGCCGCCGCCGCGATCCCCAGGAACGCGTAGCGCTTCAAGACGAGCTGAGCCACCCCGGCAAGCACTGCGCTGATCCCGAGGACCACGCAGTACAAGGAGAAACCGGGAGCCGGCCACCGCCACCACATGGTCGCCGTGGACAGGAAGACGGCGATGAAGAACCCACCCTGCGTGAGCAACGTGAAGACGAACGTACGGCGGGATCGCGGGCTGCGCGTGATCACGAACCAGGCGAGCGCGATCAGCTCAGCGGCCAGGATGGTCATCGACACCGCGACCAGCATCGGCCGCGGCTGCTCGAACCGCTCGTTGGTGTCCAGCCGGTCCTCGATCACCGCGGCCGCGTCGGTGTGACGGTCGCCGGTGAAGTGAATCTCGTTGCCGTCGAGCGGACCGGGCCTCTCGGCGCCGGCCGGGTCGACCTCCGCGACGTCCCGTTCCTTCAGGATGGTCGCGGTGACGTCGGTCAGCTGGATCAGGCCGGGGCGGCGGGTGCTGTCACTGGTGAGCCACCGCGGTCCGTCGTCCGGCGGGAGTTGCAGGGCGACCAGTGGTTGCTGGTGTTCGTTGGCCATGGTCTGGCTGATCCCGACCAGCAGGACCCAACCGTCCGCGGCGCGCGCCTGAGCGACCAGGTCGGCGACCTTCTTCCGGGCTTCGTCACGCCCTTCGCGCGGTGGCAGTGCACCCGCGTCGATGATCGCGTCACCGCACTCGTTGCTCGCCAGCCTGGCCGGGTCGAGCTCGGGCTGCCAATTGGTCACCGAGCCGTCTGTCCGGGCCAGTGCGACCGCTGCCCCTGGGCCGAAGCCGCAGATCGGGTAGCCGGTCTGGCCGAGGCGTCCGATGGGTGCGCCGGTGTGGTGCTCCGCCTGGCGGTCGACGTACGTCTGCCAATCGGCGACCGAGCCGTTCGTCACCGGGGGAAGCTCGCCACAGGGCTGGTCGGCGACACTGCCCCACGCCCGGGTGCCGGCGCTGATCGTCAGCCAGCCGTCGATCGGGCAGGTGTGTGGGCCGGCGGTCTTCACGGTGATCGAGCCGACGTGGGACTGGTTCACCAGTGCGGTCAGCTCGGGCGAGGCCTTGACGTCGTTCCAGGTCAGGCCGGGTACGCCGATCACCACCACCTTGGCCAGCAGGCTGCTGGGTTGCGCGGCCGCCGTACCGGTGCTGACGAGCAGGACCGCCGCGGTGAGTAAGAAGGTGCAGACCAGGAGGCGCCGCACCCCAGCGAAGCTCATCAGGAGGCGACGACGGCCTTCAGCACCGAGGTGAAGAAGCCCAGGCCGTCGGTGGTCGGGCCGGTCAGGGTCTCGACACAGTGCTCCGGGTGCGGCATCAGGCCGACCACGTTGCCGCGCTCGTTGGTGATCCCGGCGATGTCGCGGTAGGAGCCGTTCGGGTTCTCGCCCAGGTAGCGGGCGACGACCAGGCCCTCGCCCTCGAGCCGGTCCAGGGTCGCCTCGTCGGCGACGTACGAGCCGTCCTGGTTCTTGATCACGATGGTGATCTCGTGGTTGGCGTCGTAGTCGGACGTCCACGCGGTCCGGTTGTTCTCGATCCGCAGCCGCTGGTCCTTGCAGAGGAACTTGCGGTGGTGGTTCTTGATCAGCGCCCCGGGCAGCAGGTGCGACTCGCAGAGCACCTGGAAGCCGTTGCAGATACCGAGCACCGGAAGGCCTTCGCCGGCCCTCTTGATGATCGTCTCCATCACCGGCGCGAACCGGGAGATGGCGCCGGCGCGGAGGTAGTCGCCGTACGAGAAACCGCCCGGCAGGACGACCGCGTCCACCCCGTGCAGGTCCGCGTCGGCGTGCCAGAGCGCGACCGGCTCGGCGCCGGCCACCGCGGCCGCGCGCCGGGCGTCGGCGTCGTCCAGCGACCCCGGGAAGGTGACGACGCCGATCTTCACTGAGCGTCCTCTACGTGCAGGGTGTAGTCCTCGATCACCGGGTTGGCCAGCAGCGTGTCCGCGGCCTTGCGGATCTCGGCGACCCGCTCCTCGGTCGCCTCGCCGTCCAGGGTGATCTCGAACCGCTTGCCCTGGCGGACATCGGCCACGCCGTCGAAGCCGAGCCGGCCGAACGCGCCGTGCACCGCCTTGCCCTGCGGGTCGAGGATCTCGGGCTTGAGCATGACGTCGACGACAACGCGAGCCACTGACTTACTCCAGGTCTCGTTCCGGGGTGACGCCTGAATCCTACCGACCGAGCGCCCGAACCCCCGCATCGGCCGGAATCGCGCACTATTCACTGAGTACATACACGCGGTGTATAGTCGGGTCATGGCCACTGCGGAGCTGGTGCTGGGACTGCTGTCACGCGGCCCGGCCCATGGGTACGACGTGAAGCGGGGTCATGACGCCTGGTTCCCGGACAGCCGTCCCCTGGCGTTCGGGCAGGTCTACACGACACTCGGCCGGCTGGAGCGGGACGGGCTCGTGGAGGTGGTGGACAAGACCTCCGGCGGCGGTCCGGACCGGACGGTCTACGCACTGACCAGCAAGGGCCGGGAGCACCTCGCGGACTGGCTCAGCGATCCGGTCCCGCCGACCTGGGGCAGTGCGGACGAGGTACTGCGGAAGCTCGTCGCGGCAATCCGGACGGGTGGGGACGCGGCCGCCTTCCTGGCGCGACAGCGCGCGAACCACCTACGCCGGATCCGGGAGCTGCGGGAGACACCGGCCGAGGACGACCCGACGTCGCCACTGGTCCGCGAGTACATCGTGGCCCACCTCGACGCCGACCTGCGCTGGCTGGACACCGCCCTGGACCACATCTCCCACCAGAAAGAGGCTCGCCCGTGAGCGCATCCCAGGCCGCGCTGGAGTTGAGCGGCGTCGAGTACTCCTACCGGCGGAACGCGGCGCTTCGTGGTGTGACGGTCCAGGTCAAGCCTGGTGAGGTGGTCGCGGTGACTGGCGCCAGCGGGTGTGGCAAGTCCACTCTGATGCACTGCGCGGCCGGCATCCTCAGCCCGGACGCCGGGACGGTCCGAGTGGCCGGGCAGGACTTGGCCAAGCTGCCGGAGGAGCAGCGCGCCCGTCTCCGCCGCACCAAGGTCGGCATCGTGTTGCAGTTCGGTCAACTCGTCCCTGACCTCCCACTGGTCGATAACGTCGCGTTGCCACTGCTGCTGGACGGGCATGACCGAGCAGAGGCCCGCGCGATCGCGCTGGACTGGCTCAAGCAGGTAGGCATCGCCGACGAGGCCGACGCGATGCCGGCCGAGCTCTCCGGCGGTCAGACCCAGCGAGCAGCCGTCGCCCGCGCTCTCGTCACCGGACCATCCGTCGTACTGGCTGACGAGCCGACCGGCAGCCTCGACAGCAGGGCGGGTCAGGAGCTGCTCGAGGTGTTGCTGCGAGCCTCGCGGTACCGCGGCGCGGCGCTGGTGATGGTGACGCACGACAACCTCATCGCCGCCTCGGCGGACCGAGAGATCAGACTGCGCGACGGCGTGATCCAGCACGAGGTCGCGCTCTGATGACGCTCGAGACGCTGATCCAGCTGGCTCGGTCCCGTACGCCGGCCGACCGCAGCCGCATCCGGTTGGCCACAGCGGCGCTCGGCCTCAGCGGAGCGCTGCTGCTCGGCGCTCTACGGATCACCCGCCTGGGCAGCGGCGACCTGAGCAAGACCGTCTACAGCAACTATGTCGCCGAGAGCGGACTGCGCTCCGGACTGATCGCGATCCTCGTCATCCTCGCCGTACTCACCGCCGGCCTCGCCGTACAGGCGTTGAGGCTGGGTACGGCGGCCCGCGAACGACGGCTGGCTGCGCTGCGACTGGCGGGGGCCTCCGGCAAGCAGGTGCGACAGCTGTCGGCGACTGATGCGGCGCTCGCAGGCCTGGCGGGCGGAGTGCTCGCGGGACCGGTCTACCTGGTGCTCAGTCTGCTGCTGGGAGTCTTGCCACGGATGGCCCGGGTTCTCCCTGGTGCTGAGCTGCTGGATCTGCTCATCTGGGTCCCGGTGGTCGTGATGACAACGGCGGCCGGCGCTCTGGTCGGCGGACTGCTGCATCGAGACCAGCTCCTCGTGCCGCGCGCGGAGCAGCCGGCCGAGCAGCCCCGGACCGGCCTCATCGCGGGTCCGGTGATGATCGTGCTCGGCTTGGCCACCGTCCGCTGGCTCGGGTACGTCGCGTCGACCGCACTGATCGTCGGCCTCGCGTTGTTGTTCCTCAGCCTCACCCCAGTGTGGATCCGCGCCATCGGGCGCCGGCTCAGCCGGTCGGGCGACCCTGCCAATCTCCTCACCGGCGTCCGCCTCGTCACCGACTCCCGACCGGCAGGCCGGATGGCGACCCTGCTCGCATGCTGCGGTTTCCTGGTTGGCACCATGGCGAACGGCGCCCTGGGCGTCCTGAACACCGTTGATGAGTTCGGCGACCGCTTCTTCTACGTCACCGGCTTCGCACTGGCCGCCGTCGGACTGCTCCTGGTCGCACTGACCGCCATGGCCGCGCTCGTCGTCGGCGCCGCCGACCAACTGGTGGACCAGCGGCGCCAACTCGCCTGCCTCACCGCACTTGGCGTCGACGCGCGGTTCCTCCGTCGCGTCATCCGCCGTCAACTGACCGCGACCGCCGCACCGGCGCTCGCCCTGGGCTTGTTCCTCGGCTCGCTTCTCGGTCTCGCCCGGATGATCGGCTCGCCGGCCGACCCGTTCCAGCTGAGCACACTGCTCACCGCCGCCGGACTGACGATCGCCGGCTGGCTGCTCGGCCTGCTCGGCGGTGTCACCGCCGGCTTCCTGCTTCGCAACCAACTCCGGGACGCACTCGATCCCGAGAATCTGAGGGCAGCCTGATGACAGTGTTGAATGCCGCCAAGCCCCTGGCCATTCGGCCGGCGCTCCTGCTTGGCGTGCCGAACCGGATCACGCTGGTGCGTACTGTCATCGCGATGGTGATCGCCGCGATCGCGTTCCGCAGCGGCGCTCTGAGCTGGCTGGTGATCGGGTACGCCGCCTACTGGCTCGGCGACATGGCCGACGGTGCCGTCGCCCGCTACCGGAACGAGGAGTCGGTGGCCGGTGCGGTCTTCGACATCGTCTGTGACCGGGCCTGCTCGTTCCTGCTGGCGGCCGCGTTCATGGCGACGTTCCCGGCGACGATCGGGCCGCTGGCGATCTTCCTGGTCCAGTTCGGCGTACTGGACACCATGCTCTCGCTGGCCTTCCTGCTCTGGCCGGGCACACTCAGCCCCAACTACTTCTACAAGGTCGACCGGCCCATCTGGTTGTGGAACTGGTCCAAACCGGCCAAAGCCGTCAACACCGCGGCTGTGGTGATTTCGCTGGTTGTCGCGCACCACACCGGCACCCACTGGCTTCCGTACGGCGTCGCGATCGCCGCTCTGGTCGTGAAGGTCGCCTCCACCTACCGCTTGCTGACCATCCTCCGGGGACGTCGGCCCGCCGTACCTGCCGGCTGAGGATCGGCTGTCAAGGGTGCGAGGAGGTGGATGGGGTGGGGCCCTGGTTCGACCCGGGAGTGGGGGTGGGGTGCGTGGCAACCTTGTTGGCGGCGCATAGCCTCGGGGTCATGTGGGTGTGGCAACTGGCGCTGGCGGTGGGCTTCGGGATCGGGTCCGCCGTCGTACCGGTGATGAACGCCGAGGCGTACGTCCTCGGCGTCGGCGTCTCCGGGGCCCTCGACCCGGTGGTCGCCGCGATCGGGGTGTCGGTCGGGCAGACGATCGGCAAGGTCGCGATGTTCCTCGCCGTCCGCTACCGACCGGGGTACGCCGCCCGCAAGTCCAAGGAACCGAAGGCGGTCAACCTCGACACCCGCTGGGGCCGCTTCGTCCAGTGGAACCGCGAGCTCAGCAAACGGCTCCTGGACGCCATGAGCGACCGTCGCTGGGGCGTCCCGGTCACCCTCCTGAGCGCCTCGGTCGGCATCCCGCCCCTGTACGGCGTAGCCCTCATCGGCGGCGCCTCCCGGATGGGCGTTGTCACCTTCACCCTGTCGGTCCTGGCCGGACGAAGCGCCCGGTTCATCCTCCTGGCCTTGGGCGTCGGCCTGTTCTGAGGGCGGACCTGCAGGCCATCACAATTGCCGGTCCGACAGCCCTGTCCGCGCGCGCTCACCCCGAAGGCGTCATTGTGATGGCCTGGCGGTTCGACCTCAGCTCGTGAACTTGCGCCCCGTCAACTGCTCGTAGGCGTCGATGTAGGCGGTGCGGGTGCGCTCGACCACCTCGTCGGACAGCGGCGGCGGCGCTTCGCCCGACGTACGGTCCCAGCCTGACTCGAACTGCAGCCAGTCGCGGATGATCTGCTTGTCCAGCGACGGTTGCGCCCGGCCCGGCTCCCACTGGTCGGCCGGCCAGAAACGGCTCGAGTCCGGCGTCAGCACCTCGTCGGCGAGCACGATCGTCCCGTCCGCCCGCGCCCCGAACTCGAACTTCGTGTCGGCCACGATGATCCCGCGCTCCGCCGCCATCGCGTGCGCCCGCGTGTAGATGTCCAGCGTCGTGTCCCGCAGCGCGGCCGCCGTCTCCGCGCCGACCGTCGCGACCACCGCGTCGTACGAGACGTTCTCGTCGTGCTCGCCCAGCTCGGCCTTGGTCGCGGGCGTGAAGATCGGCTCGTCCAGCCGGGAGCCCTCCACCAGCCCGGGCTTCAGCGGGATCCCGCAGACGCTGCCGGTCGCGTCGTAGTCGAGCAGGCCGGAGCCGCTCAGATAACCACGAGCCACACACTCGACCGGGAACATCGCGAGCTTCTCGCAGATCACCGCGCGACCGGCGACCTCGGACGGTACGTCGGTGGACAGGACGTGGTTCGGTACGCCGAGCACCTCGAACCACCACAGGCTCATCGCGGTGAGCACCTTGCCCTTGTCCGGGATCGGTGTCTCCAGGACCCAGTCGAACGCGCTCTGCCGGTCGCTGGCGACCATCAGCAGATCGCCGGACTCCAACTCGTACAGGTCCCGGACCTTGCCGGAGTGGATGTGCTTGGCACCAGGGATCTCAGGAGCTGTGGTCACACGGCGATTGTTCCACCCGCCGACGGCCCGGCTACTTCCGCCTCCGTAGTGACACCAGTTTGCCACCGAACGCGAACAGCCCGTCCCGGATCGCAATCACCACCCGGTTCTCCACCTGCCCGGCCCGTCCGACCCCACGCGACCGCTTGACCAGCTTGGTGGTCGCCGGCCGCCGATCCCGGTCGTACGCCGCCAACGCCGTACCCAAGGAGCCAGGCTCGGCCAGATGCCGGGCGAGCGCCCCGGCGTCCTCGATCGCCGAGCAGGCGCCGCGGCCGAGGTTCGGCGTCATCGCGTGCGCCGCGTCGCCGAGCAGCACCACCCGACCCTGGACGAACGGGACCAGCGGCACGGCCAGGTCGTAGATGTCGTTCTGCAGCACGGCTTCCGGCGGCGTACCCGCGAGAATTGCCGGGATCGGGTCGTGCCAATCGCCGAACCCCTTACACACCGTCGCGTGATCGCCGCCCTGACCGGCAGGCTGGTTCGCCGTCGCGTACCAGTAGATCCGCCCGTCGATCAGCCGCGCGAACCCGAGCCGTTGCCCGCGGCCCCAAGTCTCCCCACCGCCGTCGTCGATCGGTACGTCGGCAATACCCCGGTACGCCGTGTAGCCGGAGTACTTCGGGCCCTCGTACTCCGGATAGAGCGCTCGCCGGATCACACTGCGGATGCCGTCGGCGGCGACAACCAACTCGGCGCGCAGGTCATCGTTGATCGTCACGCCGGTCTCGTCCTGAGTGAGCTTCGTGACGGTGTAGCCGGTCCGGACCGTGATCCCCGGGCCGAACTGATCAGTGATCAGATCGTGCAGTTGCGCCCGGTGGATCATCACCGGGAGCTCGACACCGAGGTCCGCCGCCTCCACCACCCAGCGGCCGGTCGGCTTGCGCATCCCGGCCGGCTTGGACAGCGCGGCCGCCTTCTCGACGCCCTTCACCCCGAGCTCTTCCAGTACGGCGACCGCCGACGGCCAGACCGAGATGCCGGCACCCACCTCACCCAGCTCCGGTGCCCGTTCCAGCACCGTGACCTGCCATCCGCGCCGCTGCAGCGCGACGGCCGCCGTGACCCCGCCGATCCCCGCCCCTACCACGATCGCCGTACTCATGTGCCAGACTCTACATCTGTAGAGGCAGGATGGACAGTGGGAGACTGGCGGCCGTGAAGAAGCAGGTTCCGCTCGGCGCGGATCGGCGGGACGCGATCGCCGACGCCGCGATCCATCTGGTCGCGACCCGGGGGCTGCGCGGGCTGACCCACCGCGCGGTCGACGCGGAAGCCGGTCTGCCGCCCGGCTCGACGTCGTACTACCTCCGCACCCGGAACGCGCTGCTGACCGCCTGCGTGAACCGCATGCTCGCCCGCGACCTGAGCGCGGCGCCGACCTTCGACACGGCGGCCTCACCGCTGGAGCTGCTGATCGAGATGGCGATCAGCCTGGCGCGGGACCGGCCCGACGATCTGATCGCGCGCTACGAACTGTCCCTCGAGGCGAGTCGCCAGCCGGAACTGCGAACCGCGATCGACGAGGGCGGCCGGCAACTGCGAGCTGTCCTGGCCCAGATACTCGAGGTCCTCGGAGTTCCGAATCCATCGGAGGCAGCCTGGCCAGTGGCGGCCATGCTGGACGGGCTGATGTACGACCGGGTCGCCGGCGTCGGCGTCGCGTTGTCGCAGCAGGCGTTCGAGAGCGGCGTACGTCGGTCGGTCACTGCACTGCTCGACGGCCTCAGAGGCGGTCGGTCAGCGTGACGAAGGTGAAGTAGCAGACCCCGAGGACCATGCCGACGTGGCCGAGCAGGGACAGGCCGGCACCGGAACCCCAGGCGTCGCCCTTCTTGTCCTCGGAATGTTTGGCGTGACTGGGCAGCCAACGGGCCAACAGCAACAATCCGACGATTGCCAGCAGCCACCATCCGGCGAGCACCACCAGCGCGATCTCGCGCCGACCGGTGACGAGGGCAACGACCCAGCAGAGCAGCGTGATCACGCCGACCGTCGTGTGAACCCGCACCAGGGCAGGGGAATACCCGAAGACCCCACTAGCCCGCCCGGTGCCGTCCACCACCGCCGCACCAAGCCGGACGCGCGTCAACAACACGACAACCGCCCCCAGGGCAGTCAAAAACCACGTCACGTTCGACCATTCCACCCCCCGATCCTTACCCCACCTCCACCGCAGCGAACCCGCTCCCGCGTGTCGCCACTCACAGTCATCGCCCCAACCACCGCGCAGCAACACCAGCCCGGCCGATGACGGCTTACGTCACCGCTATCGCGCTGCAACCCGCTAGTGACAACAAAGCCAGCCAGCGGCCTGCGCGCCCCGCGCCCTGGGCCGGCCCAACCGGAGGCGATCCGGTTGGGCCGGTGGCCACCCTGCGAACCATCCCTCGAGGTGGCGCCCCGGCGCCTGCGCGGCCCGGCGGGATGGTCTACCCGGTGCCCTGCGAGGACCGGGCGGGTGGCCGAACCGGGTGGGCTGGGTTGTCCGCCCTCACTGCCCACCAGGAGGTTCAGCTGGCGCCGAACTGGGTGACCGGCTAGCTGGTCTGGGCTTGGCCGGTGACCGGCTAGCTGGTCTGGGCTTGGCCGGTGACCGGCTAGCTGGTCTGGGTTTGACCGGCGCCGGTCACGGACTGGTTGCCTTGGCCCGGCACCGTGCCCTGGTCGGGGAAGGTGCCCTGGCCCTGCCCCGTCGTGCCCTGGCCCTGGCCGGTGGTGCCCTGGCCCTGGCCGGTGGTGCCCTGGCCCTGGCCGGTGGTGCCCTGGCCCTGGCCGTTCATGCCCTGGCCTGGGAGCTGCCCCTGCTGGCCCTGTTGACCTTGCTGGCCGGGGAACTGACGGCCGCCACCGCCGGGGCCGCCGAACTGGTTCTGCTGGGTGTTGAAACCGTCCCAGGCATGACCGACAGCAGCACCACCCAGGAACGCGAGTACTGCCAGCAGCGAACCCGCTCCTGCTAACACCAGGTTGCTCGGGCGACCGTCTCCCTTGCCGCCACCAGCTTGCTGCGCGGCAGCCGGCCCACCGTAGACACCGCCATACGCGCCACCCCCACCGGAAGCACCGCCCGGCTGCGCGGCCGCTCCGTGCGCGGCCCCGGCAGCGCCAGCACCCGATCCGGCTGCCTCGGCGGACGCGGTGGTGCCCGCGGATGCGGCGGGAGGCACCTCATCTGGTGTGGCTGCGCGAGCCGCTTGCCACTGCGCCTCATTGCCGCCCGCCTGCGCTCCGGTGGCCGAAGAGCCCGGCAGACTCGGGCCTGCCAGCTGTGGACCGGGGCTGGGAGCGCCAGGGTGGTTGGCGAAGCGGTGGGCGGGACCTTCGGAAATTGGGGGGTTGGTGTTCTGAGTCATAGTTTGTACTCCGGTTCTCTCAGCTGGTGGTGCCGGTAGTGAGGTCGTAGACGGTGGTGTTGCCGACGGTCTGGGCCTGGAAGTTCTCCGCGACCCAGGTCGCGATCTCGCTGGAGGTGCCGTTGCGGCCGCCCATCATCCCGCCACCGCTACCGATGAAGTAATGGATCTTGCCCTGGGCAACCAGTTCCTTGAACTCGGCCAGGGAGGGTGCCGGATCGGTGCCGTTGAAGCCGCCGATCGCCATGATCGGCTCGCCGGACGCGATCTGCAGCGGCGCGGCTCCGTTGGCGGTGACCGCCGCGGCCGCCCACGTGTAGCCCTTGGCTCCGTTCTGCAGCAGGGTGATCAGCTCACTCGAGACTCCGCTGATCCCGCCACCGCCGAGGAACCCACCGACTCCACCAGTCCCACGGCTGGTAGTCCCGTTCCCGGTTGTCCCCGGGCTGCCTGTCGTACCGTTGCCTCCGAAGCCATCACCGTTCTGACCAGGCGGCATACCCATCCGGCCCATCCCGCCGCCAGGACCGCCACCCATGCCGCCACTCGACGGCCCGGCTGACGGGACCGCCCCGGCGTGCGCCGAGTTGATCGTGTCGACGGAGTACGCCGCCGGTCCGGCCAGCGCACTCACGGCCAGCAGCACGCCGGCGAACACACCTGCTCGTCGAGCCGCCGTACGATGCAGCTTCAGCTCCGGCAGGAGCATCACCGCACCAGCCCCGAGTACGCCGGTCAGCAGTACGACCCAGCGCAGCCACGGCTGCCACGACGGCGTCTCGTTGAGCAACGCGAAGCCCCAGCCGCCGGTCAGCAACGCACCACCGGCCAGAGTTGCGCGTGGCAACCATTCCGCGCGCCGCCGCCACAGCACCGACATCGCGGCACCGATCAGCGCCCCGATCGCCGGTGCCAGCGCGATCATGTAGTAGCTGTGGATGATGCCCTGCATGTAACTGAACGTCAGCCCGGTCACGACCAGCCAGCCACCCCACAGCACAGCGAACGCCCGCGTCTTGTCCGTCCGCGCGGCCTTGCCCGCGGCAACGACCAAGACGATCGTCGCCAGCAACGCGGCCGGCAGCAACCACGCGATCTGCGAAGCGAACTCACCGCTGAACAGCCGCTGCAACCCCGTCGCACCACCCCAACCCGCGCCACCGGTACCGCCGCCGACCGACCCGGTCTCGTTACCGCTCAACCGGCCGAGACCGTTGTAGCCGAGCGTCAACTCGAGAATGCTGTTGTTCTGCGAACCACCGATATAAGGCCGAGCCGACGCCGGCATCAGCTCCACGATCGCGATCCACCAACCGGCGCTGACGATCAGCGAGACAAGCGCCAAAACACTGTGTAGCAGACGCTTGCCCAGCTTCGGCTTCCCTGCGATCAGGTACGCCAGTCCGAACGCCGGCAGGATCAGGAACGCCTGCAACATCTTGGTGAGGAACCCGAAGCCCACGAACGCCCCGGCCAGCATCATCCACCGAGCCGCGTGCTTGTCGGAGTCGATCGCCCGGGTCACCGCCCACGCACCGGCGCAGAGCAGCAGGATCAGCAGCGCGTCCGGATTGTTGAACCGGAACATCAGTACGGCGACCGGCGTCAGTGCGAGAATCGCGCCGGCCAACAGGGCCGCGTTCGCGGAGAACCACCGGCGTACCGACACGTACACGAACCCGACGCTCGCGACGCCCATCAGCGCCTCGGGGACGAGCATGCTCCACGTGCTGAACCCGAAGATGCGGCCGGACAGTCCCATCACCCACAGCGCGGCCGGGGTCTTGTCGACGGTGATGAAGCTCGACGCGTCGAGCGACCCGAAGAACCAGGCCTTCCAGCTCTCGGACCCGGCCTGCACCGCGGCCGCGTAGTACTCGTTGGCATAGCCGTTCTTGGACAGGCCCCACAGGTACGCGATCGCGGTCAGCACCAGCAGGCCGCCGTACAGGAGCTTGTCCCGGCCGATCGCGTACGGCGTGACGAGTGCACGTGGTCCAGAGCGGGACGACGCCTCGACGGGATCGGAAATGGTTGCCATGTCAGTTGCTCCGGGTCTGGTCGAGAACCGCCGGGGGTTCGAAGGTGGGCAAGGTGGGTGCGTCGTCGTCGAAGACCCACGTCTGGAAGAGGCTGAACCGGACCACGGTCGCGGCCAGGTTCGCGAGGGTGAGGACGGTGATCTCCACCGCCTGGTGCGGTGCCGCCACCGCGGTGTGCAGGAGCCATAGCGACGAGGCCGTCAGACTCCAGCCGATGCCGAAGGTCACCAGTCCGCGCAGCTGATGCCGCCAGCGGTTCTCCAGGCCGCGGACGCCGAACGTGACCCGCCGGTTGAGCGCTGTGTTGCCGACGGCCGTGACCAGCAGGGCGAGGACGTTCGCCACCTGGGCCGGCATGCCCTGGCGCAGAACGAGATAGAGCAGTGCGTACGCCGCTGTGCTCAGCACCCCGATCGCGCAGAACCGCAGCACCCGCGCGGCCAGCGCGGTCCGCGGATCGAGGATCCGGGGCCGGCCGAAGGCCTGTCGCACCGGTTCGAGGTCGATCCGGCCGCGGCCCAGGTTCCGCCACAACCGGGCGATCCCGCGCAGGTCCTCGCCGACCGTCTTGGCGATCGCGACCCGCGAGTCGAGGTCGTCGACCCAGTCCACCGGTACTTCGTGGATCCGCAGCCCGGCCTTCTCGGCCAGCACCAGCAGCTCGGTGTCGAAGAACCAGCTGGTGTCCTCGATCAGCGGCAACAGCTGCTGGGCGACGTCGGCGCGGATCGCCTTGAACCCGCACTGGGCGTCGGAGAAGTGCGCACTCAAGGTTGCCCGCAGCAACAGGTTGTACGAGCGGGAGATGAACTCCCGTTTCGGCCGCCGGACCACCCGCGAGCCGTTCGACAACCGGGTGCCGATGGCAACGTCGCTGTGGCCGGCGAACAGCGGTGCCACCAGCGGCAGCAGGGCGTTCAGGTTGGTGGAGAGGTCGACGTCCATGTAGGCGAGCACATCGGCGGCGCTCTCGGACCAGACCTTCTTCAGCGCGCGGCCCCGGCCGGACTGCTCGAGCCGGACGACCCGGACTCCGGGCAGCTCGACGGCCAGCAGCGCACCGATCTCATAGGTCGCGTCGGTGCTTCCGTTGTCCGCGATGCAGACCTCGGCCGGAAACGGGAAGGCGGTGTCCAGGAACTCACGCAGCCGCCTGATGTTCGGACCGAGGTCGTGTTCCTCGTTCTTGACGGGTACGACGATCTCGACCGCTGTGGTCCACGGACCACTGGGATGACCTGAAATCTGCATGCCACCGATGCTGTCCGGCGAACCTGAGCCGGTCCCTGCGCTCGGCTGGCAGTTTGCTGGGAGTCGTCCCGAACGCGACATGCGTTCGGCCCGCGAGCCACCGGCCGCCGCCCTAGAGTGGAGTCTCCGTCATCACTGCCTGGGGGGCTGGTCATGGTCGCGTCCGCTGCTCAACGGTTCGCCCGGATCGCCACCGCGGAACGGCCCACGGAGACCAGGATCCTGATGCGGCGTGCGATCGTGCTCGGGGCGAGCATGGCCGGCCTGATGGCGGCGCGGGTGCTCAGCGACCACGCCGACGAGGTGCTGGTGATCGAGCGGGACGCGTCCGGTGAGTCCACCTTGCCGCGGCCCGGCGTACCGCAGGGCAGTCAGGTGCACGCGCTGCTGCCGGCGGGCCACACGCAGCTCGACCGCTGGTTCCCGGGCTTCACGGCCGAGGCGATCGCCGCGGGGGCAACGAACCCGGACCCGGAGACGGTCCGGAACTACGTGAACGGCGTACTCCGCCCGCTGCCGCCGCGGGACTCGCTGGGCATCTCGTTGGTGAGCACCCGGCCGTTCCTGGAGTTGCTGGTACGACGCCGGACGCTGGCGATCGGCAACATCCGGCTCATCCATGGGCGGGCCGACGGAATCGAGTTCACCGGCGACCGGGTGAGCGCGGTCCGCTACCAACCGACCGGGACCGGTCAGCCCGCGGACGCCCCGCTGGTCACCGAGCCCGCCGACCTGGTGGTCGATGCGACCGGACGGTCGAGCCGGTTCAGCGACTGGCTGGGCGCGGCCGGCTGGCCGCAGCCGCCGATGCGGCGGATGCCGATCAAGCTCAACTACGCGAGTGCTTTGTTCAAGCAGGACCCGAAGATCTCCGACATCGGGATCTCGATCGCGCAGAACCACCCCGGCAGCGGGCAGCCACCGCGGCAGGGCGGCGTCCTGTCGGTCGAGGGCGACCGCTGGCTGGTGCTCGTGGCCGGGTACGCCGACGACCGGCCGACCCGCGACCTCGAAGACTTCCGCAAGCGCTGCCGGGACGACTTCCCGCCCGCGTTCAGGCAGATCGCCGATCACGGCGAACTCATCGGCGAGGTGATGACCTATCACCAGGCCGACAGCCGGCGGCGCGACTACGACAAGCTGGAGCGCATCCCGGCCGGCCTGATCGTCGCCGGGGACGCGGTGGCGTCGTTCAACCCGGTCTACGGCCAGGGGATGACTTCGGCGACACTCCATGCGTCCTGCCTGTCGGCGTATCTGCGCTCCGACCCCTCACTCGACCAACCTGCTCGCGCGTACTTCGACGAGGTCCGCGTCGTTGTCGACGCTGCCTGGCAGGTCTCCACGTTCGCCGACCTCGAGCTCCCGCACGTCGATGGGCCGTACCCGCGCGGCTACCGGCTGGTGAAGTGGATCTCGGGCCTGGTCTTCCAGGCCGCGGCCGGCGATCCCTTCGTCAACGTCCAGTTCAACCGGGTGACGACGATGCTCGACCATCCGAGCGCGCTGGCCCGCCCGCAGACGTTGCTGCGCGCGCTCCGGTGGAAGCTGCTACCGGGTACGACGTAGCCAGAGCAAGCCAAGGACGGGAAGGACCAGAGGGACGAACCCGTAACCCTGCCCGAAGTGCGACCACACGGTGGCGTCCGGGAAGTCTTCCGGTACGGCGTAACTGAATGCGCCGATGCCGATGACACCGACCAGCTCGACGACGATCGCGGCGTACGCGACCCGGCGGGACAGTTTCGTTGCCCTGGCCAACGCGAAGGTCGCGGCACAGTAGATGACCGCGGCAACGGCCGACAGGACGTACGCGATCGGGGCCTCGGAGAACTGGGTGGCGATCTGGACCCCGGCCCGGGCGGTCGCGGCCAGCGCGAAGACGCCGTACACCAGGATCAGGATCCGGCCCGGACCATGCCTGGTCGCCGCTGGGTCCGTCATCTCACGAGGTCCAGATCACGTGCAGGCGTTGCTCCACCACCGGGATGACCAGGCAGGCGAAGGCCAGCGCGCCGGCGCCCCACCGGCTGCTCTCCGCCAGTGCCCACAGCGCACCGAGCGGCAGCACGATCAGCCCGCCGATCAGGTAGCCGACGAAGAACACACCGGAGACGTCCCGGTCGGTGCCGGCCAACTGGACGATGCCCACCACGAGCTGAGCCAGCAGGCCGGCCTCGACGACACCCAGGATCGCCAGCAGGGTCCAGTTGATCCGCTTGTCGAGCGCGGCCAGCACGATGGCGAACACCATCGCGGCCAGCGAGAGGGCGACCAGCGCCCAGGTGAGCGGTTCGAACACGAGCTAGAGGATGTCACCCGGGGTGTAGGCGGCGGCTTCGGGGTGGCGCTTGGCGAGTTCGTCGATCCTGGCGACGACCGTGTTCACCTGGTCCACGGCCGCGCCGGTGAAGGACAGCGGCTCGCCGACGATGCCGACGATCTGCTCCTCGGTCAGCCCGAGCCGGCCGTCGCCGCCGAGGCGCCGGAACAGATCGTTCTCCGCCAGGCCCTTGCGCAGGTCCAGCGCGGTCGCGACCGCGTGCTCCTTGATCACTTCGTGCGCGGTCTCCCGGCCGACGCCGTTCTTCACCGCGGCCATCAGCACCTTGGTCGTGGTCAGGAACGGCAGGTACCGCTCCAGCTCCCGGCTCACCACGGCCGGGTACACCCCGAACTCGTCCAGCACGGTCAGGAACGTCTCGAACAACCCGTCCAGCGCGAAGAACGCGTCCGGCAGGGCAACCCGCCGTACGACGGAACAGAAGACGTCGCCCTCGTTCCACTGGCCGCCGGCCAGCTCGCCCGCCATCGAGGCGTACCCGCGCAGGATCACCGCCAGGCCGTTCACCCGCTCGCAGGACCGGGTGTTCATCTTGTGCGGCATCGCCGAGGACCCGACCTGGCCCTCCTTGAAGCCCTCGGTGACGAGCTCGTGCCCGGCCATCAGCCGGATCGTGGTCGCCAGGCTCGACGGCCCCGCTGCAAGCTGGACCAATGCCGAGACGACGTCGTAGTCGAGCGACCGCGGGTACACCTGGCCGACACTCGTCAGCGTCCGGCTGAACCCGAGGTGCTCGGCGATACCGGTCTCCAGCTGCGCGAGCTTGGCCGGGTCGCCGCCGAACAGGTCGAGCATGTCCTGCGACGTACCGACCGGGCCCTTGATCCCGCGGAGCGGGTACCGCTCGATCAGCTCCTCGATCCGGGCGATCGCGACCAGCAACTCGTCCGCGGCCGACGCGAACCGCTTGCCCAGCGTGGTCGCCTGCGCCGCGACGTTGTGCGAACGCCCGGTCAGCACCAGCGCCGCGTGGTCAGCCGCCTTCTGTCCGAGCCGTACGGCGGTCGCCACGGCGCGATCGCGGACGAGCTCGAGGCCGGCCCGGATCTGCAGCTGCTCGACGTTCTCGGTCAAGTCCCGGCTGGTCATGCCCTTGTGGATGTGCTCGTGCCCGGCGAGCGCGCTGAACTCCTCGATCCGCGCCTTCACGTCGTGCCGGGTGACCCGCTCACGGGCCGCGATCGACTCCAGGTCGACCTGCTCCAGCACCCGCTCGTAGTCCTCGACCACGCCGTCCGGCACCGCGACGCCCAGCTCCTTCTGCGCCTTCAGCACCGCCACCCACAGCCGCCGCTCGAGCACGATCTTGTACTCCGGCGACCACAGCTGAGCCATCGACAGACTGGCGTAGCGGGAGGCGAGAACGTTGGGAATCCGGGGCTTGCTCGAGCTGGGCACGAACCCCATTCTCCCAGAACCTCACCGCCTGACAGTCAGCAGTCCACAGACCTGCCTGGCCGCGTTGGCGGTGCACAGCAGGTAGGTGCCGTCCTCGGCGGTGTCCGGAACGACGACGTGGTCCGGGCCCGGGCCGTTGATCCCGACGTCCACCCAACCACGGCTCTCGCCGTACGCCCACCACGTCGGCTTGTGCTTCGCAGGCTGTCCCCAGTCCGACGTCATGTAGTAGAGGATCTTGGACGGCTCTGTCGCCTTCGCCAACTGAAACGCGATGCCACGGCCCATTGCATCCGGGAAGGTGAGAGCCACTGTCGCGCCGGCGCGAGCGGTGTCCGGCGTGATCGTCACAGGATTCGGCCATCGGGAGTCGATCCGAGGACTCTCGGTGGTCGTGGGCGCGGTGTCCGACTGATCCCACGGCGTGAGCGTGGTGACGGCGGCCACCGCGACGACCGCGGCTGCTGCCGACCAGCCTGCCGTACGACGACGCCGTCTCGAGGAAACTGTGGCCACGACGCCGTCGAAGTTGGCGGTCGACTCGGCGGAACGGCGGTCGGCGAGGGTCTGGAGTTCCTGCTTGAGGTCAGGCATGGTCCTCACTCCTCAAGGTCGCGGACAGGGCTTCCCGGGCGCGGGACAGGCGCGACTTCACCGTGCCTTCGGCGATCCGGAGGGTGTCTGCGACTTGGGCGACGCTCAGATCACAGACGTAGTGGAGGACGACGACCTGACGTGCCGGCATCGGCAACCCGGCCAGCCCCCGTTCCAGGTCACCGGCATAGCCGTCCGCCGGATCAGGCGCGTGCTCACGCGGCAACCGGTGGAACAGCCGCGTGAACCGGTTGCTGTCGCGATGCCGGTTGGCGGCGAGTCGTACGGCGACCAGCCTCACCCAGGCCTCCGGCTCGTCGTACCGGGAGACCCTTCGACCAGCGCGGCACGAGCCGCACGAACGCCTCCTGGACGATGTCCTCGGCCTCGGCCCGCGACCCGGTCAGCAACGAGATCACGCCGACCAGCCGCGGCTGCTGCGCGGAGTAGAACTCCCGCAGCTCCTCAACCTCCGCCGTCCCCATACCTACTGACACCCCCGAACCGCGTCCGCGGTTCCCTCAGCGTAGGACTTTCCGAGGGTTGTCGCGGTCGGGCTCGGGGGCCGGGTGATCAGCGCGAGCCGGGGCGACCGTCCCAGGCCTTGGTCCGGATGCAGTCCTTGGGGGCCGGCGTCGGCTCGGACGTCCCACTCCAGACATAGGACTTACCCAGGGGATCGGAGTAGCACTTGGCCTCCTTCTTGGTCCGTTCACCGACCGTCGCAGCGCTCGTGTACACCAGCTTCCCGTGTGCGTCGTACCCACGGGTGACATAGGGAAGCGGAGTGGCAGCCGGGCCTTCCACGTTCATCTGCAGCTTGCGGACCGGAGCGAAGTAGAACCCGTTGCGCAGCACAGCCTCGACCGCTTCCCCCCGGAGTGGGGTGACCGTGATGCGGGTGACCGACTTCAGGTAGATACCGACACCCATGCCGCCCGGTTGCACGGCGCCGTACATCGGCTGCCCCAGGTTCGCGTCGGTACCGGTGACCCACTTTCCATTCCTGTCGAAACCGCAGTTGATCCACAGGCCGGCGCCCTGAGCGAGGACCCATGTCGTCGCGGCCGCATCGGCCGGCGGATCCGTGTACCGGAATCCGTCGACGATCTCCCGGGCAATGGAGTCGTGCTCGGTGCACTTCTTGCCGAACGCGGCCAGCTCCGCCTCGCTCAACCGCTCGATCGGTGAACTCGGGGCGGTGACCGAGCCGCTCACCGGCGGCTGGGACTGCGACGGCGCTT
Source organism: Kribbella sp. NPDC023972 (assembly GCF_040639075.1). NCBI lineage: Bacteria > Bacillati > Actinomycetota > Actinomycetes > Propionibacteriales > Kribbellaceae > Kribbella > Kribbella sp. NPDC023972. The sequence continues at coordinate 218,454 of NZ_JBEZZH010000007.1, forward strand.
TGTCCGATCGCAGAGCCGGTACGGCGATCGCGACGCCGGCGATCAGGACGACAGCGGCCGCCGCGGCCAACGGGACCAGCCGTCGGCTGTGGGAGCTGGTGGCCGCTTCGTGCTCGACGATGGCCGTCAGTTCGGCGCGCTGGCGCTCCCTGGTGGCCGGCCTCAGGTCGCGCTCGGGCGGCAGGGTGGGCAGATTGTTCATGACTGGGTCTCCACGGCAGAAGGAAGATTGAGTTCGCGCAGACGTTTCCGGGCTCGGGACAGGCGTGACTTCACTGTTCCGATCGGAATGTCCAGCGCCACCGCGGCAGCGGCTTGATCAAGGCCGGCCCAGACGCAGAGCTCGATGATCTCGCGCTCCTGCCTGGGCAGCCGTTTCAACGACTCACGGGCCGCACGGATCCGCTGGTCGTCGTCGATCCGGCCGGCCACCTCGTCGGAATGGTCGTCGACCTCGACGGGCAGTAGGTGCGCGGCGGCCAGGGCACGGCGGTAGCGCAGCTTGGTACGCCAATCGTTGCGGGCCGTGTAATCAGCCGTCCGGAGCAGCCAGGGCAGGGCGGAGTCACGATCGAGCACAACGTCGGACCGCCGCCGCCAGGCCTGCAGGAACACCGCCGAGGTCAGATCCTCGGCATCGCTCCAGGACGCGGTGCGCCGATGGAGGAAGTTGTAGATCGCCCGGGCATGCCGGTCGTACAGTTGCGCGAACGCGTCCGCGTCACCTGCCGAGATCCGGTCCCACAGGTTCCCGTCCGAGCTCACCGGCACCCTCACTCCGTCCCACACAGCCTGCGCGCCGCTCACCACGCGACCGGTCCGTTCCTACCCCTGCGCATCCGCGCCCCTTCCGCCGTCACGATTGCCCTTGCACTCGTGATGTGTCGGCCGGGCCGCGAAGGTTCCCGCCGGAGCCGGATCAGCCGCCAGGCTTGCGAGCCTCGAACAGCGTCCGGCTACTGTGGGCGACGAAGGGGCCCTGGGACTCGATCTGATCGTGCAGCTCACGAAGCCGCGGCAGGTAGGCGGCGGCCGTGAACCCGGGCACCATCCAGATCACCTTGCGCAGGAAGTGAACGACCGCGCCGACGTCGAAGAACTCCATCCGGAGCCGTTCCGTCCGTACGTCGACGATCTCGAGCTCGGCCGCTTCCGCCTCGGCGCGTTCGCGATCCGGGTGTCGGCCGGCGCCGCCGGGCTGTGGACCGAGGAAGTACTCCGTGATCTCGATGACGCTCCGCGGTCCGACGTGTTGAGCGAAGTACGTGCCGCCCGGCCGGAGCACGCGTGCGATCTCGTCGAAGTACGCCCGGACCGGGTGCCTGCTGACCACGAGGTCGAACGCTCCATCGGCGAACGGCAGCGGCGGTTCCTCCGGGTCGGCGACGACGACGGTGCCGAGCGGATGGAGCAGGGCGGTCGCCTTCGCGATGTTCGGTGGCCAGGCCTCGGTGGCGACACAGAGCGGTGCACGTTGCGGCACACCGGCCAGTACTTCACCGCCACCTGTCTGGATGTCCAAGGCCGCCTTGGCAGTCGCCATCCGCTCGCCCATCAGCCGCTGGTAGCCCCAGGACGGCCGCTCCTCCGTGGCGCGTCCGTCGAACCAGCTGAAGTCCCAGCCCTCGGTCGGGACCGCTTCGCCCTCGGCGACGAGCTCCTCGAACGAACGGCCGGCCATGTCAGACGGTGATCTCGCCGCGCGCGGCCTTCAATGCGATGTCGGTACGGTGCTGGGAGCCCTTGATGCGGATCTGGCCGACGGCGGCGTACGCGCGTTGCCGAGCCTCGTCGAGGTCCTTGCCGGTCGCGCTGACCGCGAGGACGCGCCCGCCCGACGTGACCAGCTCGTCCTCGTCGAGCGCCGTACCGGCGTGAAAGACGCGGACGTCGTCCACCTCGGCCTGGTCGATGCCGCTGATCGCGTCACCCTTGCGCGGGTTGGCCGGGTACTTCTTCGCCGCGACCACGACCGTCACCGAGGCGGCGTTCTTCCAGCTCAACCGCTCGTGATCGGCCAGCTTTCCGGTCGCGGCGGCGTACAGCAGGCCGCCGAGCGGGGTCTTCAGCAGCGGCAGCAGCGCCTGCGTCTCCGGGTCGCCGAAGCGGCAGTTGAACTCGATCACCCGGACTCCACGTGACGTCAGCGCGAGTCCGGCGTACAGCAGGCCGTTGAACGGCGTACCGCGGTGGCGCAGTTCGTCGACGGTCGGCTGGAGCACCTTCTCGGTGATCTCCTCGATCAGGTTTTCCGGTGCCCAGGGCAACGGTGTGTAGGCGCCCATGCCACCGGTGTTCGGGCCTTCGTCGTTGTCCGCAAGGCGTTTGAAGTCCTGGGCCGGCTGCATCGGGAGCACCGTCGTACCGTCGGTGATCGCGAACAGCGACACCTCCGGGCCGTCGAGGTACTCCTCGATCAGCACCTGCTCACAGCCGGCAGCATGCTGGAGGGCTTCATCCCGGTCCGAGGTGACGACGACACCCTTGCCGGCCGCGAGACCGTCGTCCTTGACCACGTACGGCGGCCCGAACGCGTCGATCGCCGCCGCGGCCTCCTCCGGCGTCGTACACACGTACGCCCGGCCGGTCGGCACGCTCGCCGCGGCCATCACGTCCTTGGCGAACGCCTTCGACCCCTCGATCTGGGCGGCGTCCCTGGACGGGCCGAACACCGCGATCCCGGCCTCGCGCAGCGGATCGGCCAGCCCGGCCACCAGCGGCGCCTCCGGCCCCACCACAACCAGATCGGCACCGACCTCGGTCGCCAAGGCCACGACCGCATCATGGTCGGACATGTCCACCGCACGGCAAACGACCGTTTGCCCGTCGTATGCCGGCCGCAACCCCGCGATACCGGGGTTACCCGGAGCCGCCACGACCTGCTCGACCTCTGGGTCCTGGGTCAGCGCCCAGACCAATGCATGTTCACGGCCACCGGAGCCGACCACCAAGACCTTCACGGGCCATCAGCCTAGCGTGGAGCTCGCTGTCGATCTGGGGTGGTGCCGTTCGTGTAGGAGATGAGAGCTTCAGTTGAGAGAGGAGTTGGCGATGTCCGCACCTGAGGTACTGCTGACCGGACTCATGATCGGGGAGTCGGCGCGCTGGCACGACGGGCGCTTGTGGTGCTCGAACTGGGGTGCGCAGGAGGTCCTCGCCGTCGACTCTGACGGTACGAGCGAGGTGATGGCCCGCGTACCGACGACCCTCCCCTTCTCGATCGACTGGCTTGCGGACGGCCGCCTGCTGGTGGTCTCCGGGCCTGAAGGGTTGCTGCTTCGTCAGGAGGACGAGCTGGTTGTGCACGCGGACCTTTCGGCGTACGGCGGTCTGAACGAGATCGTCGTGGACGGGCGCGGCAACATCTATGTCAACGGCGGCTGCGACTTCGAGCCGGGATCCGGCGAGCGGCCGGGGTTCATTCTGCTGATCTCTCCCGACGGCTCGGTACGACGGGTGGCCGAGGAGCTGGCGTTCCCCAACGGGATGGTGGTGACACCCGACAACTCCACACTGGTGGTAGTCGAGTCGTTCGCCGGCGCGATGACGGCGTACGACATCGCGGACGACGGCACGCTGTCCAACCGCCGTGTCTGGGCTCCACTGCCCGGCGACGGCATCTGCATGGACGCCGACGGCGCCATCTGGGCACCCGGCGCGACTCCCGACGGCGAGCCGGCCTGCCTCCGCGTCGCCGAGGGCGGCAAGGTGCTCGACACCTACACCTTCGACCACGCCGTCTTCGCCTGCACCCTAGGCGGCGACGACGGCCGGACCCTCTACGCCCTCACCGCCGACTGGCACATGCAAGAGCCCTTCGACTCCAACATCAACCGCCTCCTCTCCACCCGAACCGGCCGCCTCCTCACCGCCGCCGCCCCCACTCCGAAGGCTGGCTGGCCCTAGGAGCGCCAGTAGTAGCGTGCGTCGGCGTTCCAGGCGACCCGGACTGTGCAACCCGACCGCGGCTAGGCTCGGCGTTCACGAGTCCCACCGAGGGGGATGGGGCGCTCAACGAGGAGTTGATATGCCGGAGCCAGTCACCAGCACGATCGACGTACCCGGAGCCACGCTGACGTACGACGTCCGCGGCGAGCTCAGCAATCGGCCGGTGCTGCTGTTGATCGGGTCACCGATGGGTGCGAGTGGCTTCCCGACCTTGGCGTCGTACCTGGCCGATCGGACGATCGTCACCTACGACCCACGGGGCGTCGAGCGGAGTGCCCGCAGCGACGGCGCGGGCGAGCTGTCGCCGGACGACCATGCCGCCGACCTGATCACGCTGATCGAGTCGCTCGACGTCGGGCCTGTCGACGTCTTCGCCAGCAGTGGCGGCGCGGTGAACGCGCTCGCCGTGGCCGCCATGCGCCCGGACCTCATCAACACCCTGGTCGCGCACGAGCCGCCACTGGCCGGGATTCTTCCGGACAGTGAGGCCGCGCTGGCGGCCTGCGAGGACATCTACGAGACCTACCAGCGGGACGGTCTGGGCGCGGGGATGGCCAAGTTCATCGCGATCGTCGGTTTCGAGGGCGAGATTCCGGCCGACTACACCGAGCAGCCGGCGCCGGACCCGGCGATGTTCGGCCTGCCCACCGAGGACGACGGCTCCCGCGACGACGCCCTGCTCGGGCAGAACCTCCGCGGCTGTACGTCGTACCAACCCGACTTCGACGCCCTCGCCAAGGCCAAGGACCAGATCGTCATCGCAGTCGGCGAAGAGTCCGCCAACCAGCTGGCCGGCCGGGGCGGAAAGGCCGTCGCCGAGCGCCTCGGGCTGACCCCGGTCGTCTTCCCCAGCAACCACGGCGGCTTCCTCGGCAACGAGTACGGCATGCCAGGCAAGCCGGAGGAGTTCGCCGCCAAACTCCGCGAGGTCCTCACCCGCTGACGTCTCCCACAATCCGCCTCAGCCAACCACCCGGCCTGTGCCAGCTCACCGGTTCCTGTTCCCACCTCGGCTGATCGGGCTGGGTGGGACGGGCCCTGGGCGGGAGTCGGGTGGGACATCTGCTTAGCTGGGGGCATGACTGAAAAGCCAGAGATCGACTTCCCGGAGGGGCCGCCGCCGGCGGACCTGGAGATCACGGACATCACCGTGGGTGACGGTGATGAGGCCAAGGCCGGATCCCGGGTGAACGTGCACTACGTGGGTGTCGCCCATTCGACCGGCGAGGAGTTCGACGCGTCGTACAACCGGGGCGCGCCGCTGGCCTTCCAGCTCGGCGTCGGCCAGGTCATCCAGGGCTGGGACACCGGTGTCCAGGGGATGAAGGTCGGCGGCCGGCGCAAGCTGGTCATCCCGCCGCACCTCGGGTACGGCGACCGCGGCGCGGGCGGCGCGATCAAGCCCGGCGAGACCCTCATCTTCGTCGTGGATCTGATCAGCGTCAGCTGACCCGTCGACCGAACAACCGCCCATCCACCTTCCGCACCACTCCCCAGCGAGTGCGGTGCCAGCACTTGGCCACGGACGATGACCATCAGAACTCGCGGCTGTCACCGGTCGCTCAGCTCGCCGGCCGGTGCGTCCGGCCGGGTCGCGTTCGTCCGACGATCGCTCGGGCTGGCCGAGCAAGCGCCCGCCCTGCCGAGGCGGCCCGCTCCCGCGCTCGGGTGGAACACGACGTGGCCGAGGTATGAGGACGGGACAACAGACCCCCGGGTGCGTCAGAATGGCGCACTCCGGGGGTTTTCCGTAGCCGCCTGTCCGTAGTTGTACTCATCCGCCACGCCCAGCGGTTCGTTTGACTGGGAGGCATGACGACGATGGTTGCCACCACGGTCCCCGCCGCCCGGGTCCCCTGGGTCCGGTACGCCGGCCTGGCCGCGAAAGTACTGCTGTTCGGTTTGTTGCTGGCGGCCCTGATCTGGCCGGACCTGAGCGGGATCAAGGGCAAGGCGTCGACCGCCCGGCTGGTCGTCTACCCGGTCGGCGCGATGGCGCTGCCGTTGTGGTGGTGGGCGTACGGACGCGCGCGGAGCAAGCTGCACACGCAGTTCCCCTGGCGGGCCGATCTCCTGATCACGCTGCCCTGGCTGATCGACCTGATCGGCAACCGGCTCAACCTGTTCGACACGATCGTCTGGTGGGACGACGCGATGCACCTGATCCTGTGGGGTCTGCTGACCGCCGGAGTACTGCTCGCCTTCGCCCCACCAACGCTCTCGCGTGCCCTGACGACCTTCGTCGCCCTCGGCTTCGGCACAACGGCCGCGGTGGTGTGGGAGCTAGGCGAGTACGTCGCCTTCGTCCGCAACTCCCCCGAACTCCAAACGGCTTATACCGACACCCTCGGCGACCTAGCCTTGGGCACCCTCGGCGCCGTCACAGCCGGCCTAACCATCTACCAAGCCCACAACCGCCTCTTCCGCCACCTCCCACCCCAACCCACCGACTAACCCTCCCCCGAACCGGCACACGCGCCCAGGCCCACCGCCGACACCCAGCCCGGCCCACCGAGCAGCCCCCGTCCGACCGGTACACGCGCCCGGGGCGTGGCAGGGTGGGTTGGGTGGATGCGACGGTTGTGGGGAGTGGGGATGCGTTCGGTTCGGGCGGGCGGTTCCAGACGTGTATCGCGGTTGCGGTGGATGATGCGCCGCCGCGGGTGCTCGTGGACTGTGGTGCAACGAGTCTGACCGCACTCCGCAAGCAGCAGCTCGACCCGAACGAGGTCGACACGATTGTCATCACCCACTTGCACGGCGATCACTTCGGGGGGCTGCCGTTCCTGATCCTCGACGGGCAGTTCCGGCGGCGCAGCCGCGACCTGACGGTTGTTGGGCCGCCTGGCACACGCGACCGGCTGACCACGGCGATGGAGGCGCTGTACCCCGGCTCGTCCGAGGTGCGGCGCCGGTTCGACGTGCACGTGCTGGAGCACGCTGACCGGCGCCCGCTCGAGCTCGGTGGGATTCGCGTCACGCCGTACGAGGTGCGTCATGCATCCGGTGCACCGGCGTACGCCGTACAGCTGCAAACCTCCACCGGATCGCTGGCGTACTCAGGTGATACCGAGTGGACAGACGTGCTCCTGCAAGCGGCCGACGACGTGGACTTGTTCCTCTGCGAGGGCTACAGTCCGGCGCCCATCCGTTGGCACCTCGACCTGCAAACGCTCGAACAGCACCGCGACCGCTTCACCTGCCGCGAGCTCGTCCTGACTCACCTGTCCCCGACCGCACTGGCCGCCGACCTGACCACTTGGAAGGTCGCGTACGACGGCTTGCGGCTGACTGTCTAGCGGTCGGACGGGCGGCAGATACCGTCGGCGGCAGCGGAGGCAGCCAGCGCCTGGACGGCGGGGTTGTCCGTTGGCGCGGCGCCGCCAGAACCACCGGAGCCGGCGGCGCCGAACCTAGTCGCGGCGGCGGTGGCGTTGGAGGCGGCGTCGTACGAGGTGGTGTCGGCGGAAGCGTTGTTGTTGGGGATGGTGTCCTGGGGGCGGTCGGTGCGGGTGGTGTGGCGGCCGATGGGGACGACCATCGGGGTGCCGGCGACCGGGTCGGGGATGACTTTGACGGCCAGGCCGAAGACGTCGTGGACGACCTGCTCGGTGATCACCTGCCGAGGGTTGCCTTCAGCAACGATGGCGCCGTCCTTCATCGCGATCAGGTGGTCGCCGAAACGGCAAGCCTGGTTGAGGTCGTGCAGCACCAGGACGATCGTGCGCTCGTCCTGCTTGTTCAGGTCGACCAGCAGATCCAGTACCTCGAACTGGTGCGTCAGATCGAGGAACGTCGTCGGCTCGTCGAGCAGCAGGATGTCGGTCTCCTGCGCCAGAGCCATCGCGATCCACACCCGCTGCCGTTGCCCGCCGGACAGTTCGTCGATCGGCCGGTCGGCGATGGAGAGTACGTCGGTCGACGTCATCGCGGACGCGACCGCCTCATCGTCGGTCTTGGTCCACTGCCTGATCCAGCGAGTCCGCGGATAGCGACCACGCCCGACCAGGTCGGCGACCGTGATCCCCTCCGGCGCGGTCGGCGACTGCGGCAGCAGTCCGAGCTTGGTGGCGACCTCGCGGGTCGGGATGGACTGGATGCTCTTCCCATCCAGCAGCACCGTTCCGCGTGAGGGCTTCAGCAGCCGGGCGAGCGTTTTCAGCAGGGTCGACTTGCCGCACGCGTTGGCCCCGACGATGACGGTGATCTTCCCGGTCGGGATCCGCACCGACAGGTCGTGAATGATCTCCCGCTGGTCGTAGCCGATCGCGAGACCGTCGGCGGCGAGGCTGTGCGAAATCACGGGCTCCACAGAGTTCTCCATCTCTCAGCCACCACTGCCCACCCGGTTGGCCCGGGCCAGCAGGAACATGAGGTACGGCGCTCCGACCACACCGGTCACCACCCCGACCGGCAACTGGGTGTCGCCGAACGCGTGCTGCGCGATCAGATCCGACAAGGCCACCACCAGCGCGCCGATCAACGCGGACGCGATCATCGCCGGACCCGGCGACCGGGTCAGCCGGCGCGCGATCGGCGGCGCGACGAACGCGACGAAACCGATCGGTCCGGCCGCCGCCGTCGCGACCGCGGCGAGCAGTACGCCGATGACGATCAGCCCGAGTCGTGAGCTCTCCACCCGCAGCCCCAGCCCGTACGCCGTCTCGTCGCCGAGCTGGAGGATCCGCAGCCGATGCACCAGGAACACCATCAGCGGAGTCAGCACCGCCAGTGTGATTCCCACCGACCGGACGTTCGACCAGTCCCGGCCGTTCAGGCTGCCGGTCAGCCAGATCAGCGCCTGCTGTGCGATCTCGACCCTTGCCTTGGTCAACAAGTACGACGTGACACTGGTGGCGATCGCCCCGATCCCGATCCCGATCAGGATCAGCCGGTAACTCGACACACCGTGGCGCCAGGCGAGCACGTACATGGTGAACGCGGTCAGCACCGCACCGGCGATCGCGAGCATCGACACCGCCACACCGGTCAGGCCGAGCGTCGCGATGGCGAACACCGCGAACGCGCTGGCGCCGTACGTGACGCCGATGATGTCGGGGCTGGCCAGCGGGTTGCGGGCGATGCTCTGGAAGATCGCGCCGGACATGCCGAGCGCGGCTCCGACCATCAGGCCGGTGAGTGCCCTGGGCAACCGCAGCCGGTTCACGATGAACTCGGTCGCGCGATCACCGCCGCCGAACAGCGTCTTGACCACGTCGATGACCGGGATCTTGAAGTCGCCCAGCGACAACGAGACGCAGAAGGCCGCGAAGACGAGTACGGCGAGAACCACGATCACCGCGAGCGAACGCGCCTGCCGGACCGCCCGTGCCCGGGTGATGACCTGAACTGCCTCAGCCGTGGTCATCAGAGATCAGCCAGCTTCCGCCGCCGTACCAGCGCGATGAAGAACGGCGCACCGATCACCGCGGTGACGATGCCGACCTGCAGCTCTCCCGGCTGGGCGACGACTCGGCCGAGCACGTCGGAACCGAGCAGCAGGATCGGCGCCAGCAGCATCGAGTACGGGAGGATCCAGCGATAGTCCGGACCGGTCACCAGCCGGGCCACGTGCGGAATCGTCAGCCCGATGAAACCGATCGGTCCCGCGGCCGCGGTGGCGGCTCCGCACAGGAGGACGACGACCACGGCGACGAACAGCCGGGCCAGTCCGACCCGCTGGCCGAGCGACTTCGCCACCTCGTCGCCCAGCGACAGAGCATTGAGTACGCGCCCCGAGATCAGCGCCAGCACGATCCCGACCAGGATGAACGGCGCGACCTGCGCGGCGATGTCCGAACCCCGGCCGGCCAGCGACCCGACGGCCCAGAACCGGAACTGGTCGAAGGTGTCGACGTCACCGATCAGCAGCGCCGTGGTGAGTGATCCCAGCATCGCCGTCATCGCCGCACCGGCGAGCGCCAGCTTCACCGGCGTCGCTCCCTCCCGGCCGAGCGACCCGAGCAGGTAGACCGCGACGGACGCCGCGGCCGCCCCGGCGAACGCGAGCCAGACGTACGCCGTCAGGCTCGCCAGCCCGAACCAATAGATGCCTGCGACAACGAAGAGCGCGGCACCGCCGTTGACACCGAGGATGCCCGGATCGGCCAGTGGGTTGCGGGTGACGCCCTGCATCAACGCGCCGGACAGGCCCAGCGCCGCCCCGACCAGCAGGCCGATCACCGTCCGCGGCACCCGCAGTGACCGGATGATCACGTGGTCGGTATCCGCGTCGTTGTAGTGGCGCAGGGCGTCGAAGACGGTCGACAGCGGGATCTGCTTCGAACCCACCGCGATGCTGAGCAAGGTCACCAGCACCAGCAGGGCGACACAGCCGAACAACCCGAGGAAAAGCGTGACCCGCCGGGTACGCCGCGGACGCGACGGCGCAGCGGCGTCGGGACCTGTGGACTCGGCCACAGCAGTGGGCGGGGGCATTGGACTTTGGGATCCTCTTAGGTAAGGCTTACCTTTAGACGCCTCAGAATAACCCGGTCGTCCACGGGTCCGCATCTGAGTCTCCCCCTGCACTGATTCCTGACCGGGGCGGCGGGGTGGGGCCGTATCTATCTGGAGAAACCAGCATGACGACTGTGCTCGAGCGGCCGATCTTCTTCGACTCGGTCCTCGCCACCGTGGCGGCGGTCGACGACCTCAGCCCGCACCTGCGCCGCGTGACGTTCGTCGCACCGCGGATCGCGGAGGCGGTCACCGCGGGACCGGACCAGCGAATCAAGGTGCTGCTCTCGCCGCCCGACGGCAGTGAGCTCAAGCTGCCGTCCGGCCCCGACTGGTACACCGAGTGGTGCGCACAGCCCGTCGAAGAGCGTTTCATCATGCGGACGTACACGGTGCGCGCACTCCGGCCCGAGGTCGCTGAAATCGACATCGAGTTCGTCCTGCACGGCGTCAACGGACCCGCGTCCGCCTGGGTGAGCGAAGCCAGGCCCGGTGACCAGCTCGGCCTGATCCTGCCGTTCGCGGTCGACACCACCAGCACCAAGGGCCTGCTGCACTCCGGCGTCGACTACGTCCCGCCGGCCACCAGCATCCGCCGGGTGCTCATCGCCGACGAGACCGCACTGCCGGCCCTCGCCGGAATCCTCGAGCAACTGCCGGCCACGGTCCACGCCACCGTGTTCGTCGAGGTCCCGGACCTCCGCGACATCCGCCCGTTGCCGACCCCCGGCACGGCCGACATCACCTGGATCGCGCCGACCCCCGACGGCGGCCCGAAGTCGTTGCTCGAGGCACTCAAAACCACCGACCTCCCGTACGACGCCGACTACGCCTGGGTCGCCGGCGAGTCATCGATGATCAAGTCAGTACGCCGCCACCTGGTCAACACGGTCGGGATACCCAAAACCGCCATCTCCTTCCAGGGCTACTGGAAACGCGGCGAACCCCAGATCTGACGCTCGCTAGCCGGTTATGTGACCACTGCCGCGTTACAACACGCCACCTGTCAAACAACCCGCCATCGACCGCGCGGCCGCAGCCGACAGACGGCAGGTCGGCTGCGGGCTGACCCGGCGTACGGCGGGGCGGACAGGGAGCGGTTGGGGCGGACTGATGGCGTGATGGGCCGGGGAGTCGGTCTTCCCGGCCGGGGGTTAGGACGGGTTTTCGGCGTGGGTGAGGGTTTCCCAGGCTACGAAGAGGCTGTTGGTGCCGGCCGGGCGGCCGGACTCGGTCAGCGCCTCGGTGTTTGTCATCGTGATTCCGAGGCGGGTGTGCAGGGCGTTGAAGCCGACCTCGGTGATCGGGCCGAGGCCGCGGTGCACGGACCCGCCGCAGAGCCAGGACGGCACCGGCTCGAGGTTGCGTTCCCAGCGGGACTGGAAGCCGAGCGCGTGCTGCAGCCGCGCACCGAACTCCGGGTACAGGTCGATGCCCTGGATCCGTGAGGTCTCCAGTACGTGCGAGATCGACGAGATGCCGTAGCCGGTATGGGTGAAGTCGCGGCAGGTCTCCTGCGTCAGGCCGTTGACGAAGGTCTCCTGCCCGTGCCAGTAGTTGACGATCTTCTCGCGGGTGTCGAGGTTCTGGCTCGGCTTCGTCTTCGGCAGCGGGCCGTCCGACTCCAGGTAGACGAAGGCCGGCACCCGGACCCGGTACAACGCGATCGCCTTGTCGTACACGGCCCTGTCCTCGAGGAACACGCCGATGCCCTGGATCGCCTCGGTCATGCTCAACTCCCAGTTCCCGTTGGAGTTCGAGCCGTTGATGATCTCGGGCAGGTAGACGTTGCGCAGCATGGTCGCGAACCGGCCGGCGTTCGGCCAGTTGCCGTAGGCCTGCTTGATGATCTCGGCGGCCTTCGGCCACGACGACGCCGACCACGCGGTCTGCAGCGGCGCGTTGCTGTTGGTGTGGTCGCGGATCGTCGCCGACCAGGCGTCCATGAGCTCGATCGCCTTCTGGGCATAGCGATCGTCGCGGGTGATGTACCACAGCACCGCGTCGGTGTACGCCGCGATCGCATCCTGGCGCTCGTCGGTACAGCCGTAATTGGGGTTCGAGTACGGCCCGCACTCGACCACCGCTCGCGGCTTCGGCGTACGGCTCAATGACGCGTAGCTACTGTTCTTCGCCTGGTTGAACGCGTTGGTCCAAGGCTGCGCACCGGCCTGCACCTTGGCGCGGACGAAGTCCAGCTGCGCCCCGCTCACCCCGACACCGGGGTGGGTGAACACGGCGGGCGCCTGAACGGCCATGGGCTCGGCTTTCGGAGCGGCAACTGCTGGGCTGCTGAGGGTCCCGGCAACCAGCGCGGCACACGCAGCAGCCAAGACCAGGGGTTTCTTTCGCATGGGCGGTGTCCTGTTCTTCGGGGCGGTAGGACACCTGCGCTCCCCCACTAGCGCAGGGTCTTTGCGAAAGTTTGACGACGGACGGTGATCACGTCAAGATCCCAGTAAGCATCAAATTCACAATGGAACAATCTGTGAATTTGTCCCGTTCCCGCGGAACAGAGTGAGGTCTTCTCCCAAGACACGACGCCGGTTCCGGACCGGCGGAACCGCCGTCCTGGCCACCTTCGCACTACCGTCCGTGATCGGTGCCCAGGCCGCCCCGCACCGATTTCGGCGTCGGCGCCTTCCTGCTGGCCGGCACCGAACTGGCCGCACTGCCCACCCGACGGACACCACGGCCGGCACGGGGACGGCGGGCGGGCGATCCGGTTGGGTTAGACCGCCTGGGTCGCCAGCTCGCTGGAGCGGATGCCGGCGGCGTCCAGTAGGGCGGCGGCGGTCTGGACGCCGATCCCGCCGAGTGTTTGCGCGCGGACGACCGCGCGGGCGCTGGCGCCGTCGAAGATCATCGTCAGCTGGATCGCCAGCGTGCCCGGATCGTCAACGCCCGCCTTCACCAGCTCGCGGTGGAAGAAGTCGGTCAGCTGCTGCTTGAAGTGACGGGCGACCACCGAGCCCGGGTGTTCCGGGTTCTTCAGCTCGACCGCCGTACTCACGAAGGGGCAGCCGAGGTAATTGCCCTCCGCAACCATCTGGTCCTGCCGCTCGAACACCGACAGGATCCGCTCTCTGGCCGGCCGGTCGGCCTCCGACGCCGGGTGCAGCAGCGTCTGGTACGACGGGCCGCGGCTGGCCAGGCTCTCCGCGATCAGCTCGTCCTTGGAGCGGAACAGCTGATACATCGACTTCTTCGACACCCCGGCCGCCTTGCAGAGCGCGTCCACACCGATGTTGACGCCGTCGCGGTAGAAGAGTTCGCCCGCGGCGTCCAGGAGCCGCTCGCGGGGTGTCGCCGAGGTCATGGGGCCTCCCGGCCTGGACTGAGGAGCGGAGGGAGCCCGGTCATGGGGCCTCCCGGCCTGGACTGAGGAGCGTAGGGAGCGCAGCGACTGGAGCGACGAGGGAAGGCCGGGAGTTCCAGCTCCATGACCCGCCGCGCCGGAGGCGTGGCATTCAACACAGCGACCGGAGTGACGAGGGAAGGACGGGAGCCACAGCCCCATGACCCCGCCGGCGCCGGAGGCCCGGCCATCAACACAGTCATGCAACGAGGGTACCGGCTGGATTTGCATCACGAAACCGATCGGTTTACTCTCATGGAAACAGATCGGTTTCCATGAAGGAGTTTCCCCATGACCACACTTGAAGGCGCCGTCGTCCTGGTCACCGGCGGGCAGCGCGGGATCGGCAAGGCGATCGTCGCGGACCTGCTCGACCGGGGTGTCGCGAAGGTCTACGCCACCGCCCGCGATCCCAAGCCGAGCAGCGATCCCCGCGTCGTGCCGCTGCCGCTCGAGATCACCGACCAAGCCTCGATCGACGCCCTGGTCGCGGCCGTTCCGGATGTCACCGTCCTGATCAACAACGCCGGCGCGACCTCGCCGGAGACCTACCTCGACGCGCCGATCGAGGACATCCGCGCGGTCTTCGAAGCGAACTTCTTCGGACCGCTCAATCTCACCCGCGCGCTGGTTCCGGTGATCGAGCGCAACGGCGGCGGCCACATCCTGAATGCGCACTCGGCCCTGTCCTGGTTCGCCCTGCACGGCGCCTACGCGGCGACGAAGGCCGCATTCTGGATGCAGAGCAACGCGATCCGGCTCGAACTGCTGAACCGCGGCATCGGCGTCACCGGCCTGCACATGGGGTACGTCGACACCGAAATGGTCACCGCGGTCACCGCCCCCAAGTCCCGCCCCGAGGACATCGCCAAGCAGGCTCTCGACGGCATCGAGGCAGGAGCGCACGAAGTCCTCGCCGATGACACCGCCCGCTACGCCAAGGCCCGCCTGTCCGAGGACATCACCGCCAGCTATCCACAACTCGTCAACTGATCGACACACGGTCGACAAACTTCGGTAAGGACGTTGCGTAAACTGGATCAGGATGATTGACGTCCTCGCAGTTGTCCGTCCCGAAGATGCCGTCACCGACTTCCTGTCCGTCCTGGACCCGGCCCATGGCCGTGAGGTCCACCTGCTCGCGGCCGAGCGTGGTGTCTATCTCAAGCTGGCCGCCGACATCCCGCTCGAGGGCCGTCTCGCGGCGATCGCGGCGCTGAAAGCCAGCTCCGGTGAGAGCGACAAGCCGTTCTCACCGGCGACCGCGGCCGCCGCGATCGCCCGCGAGGCCGGGGCCATCCCGTTCACGGTCTGGACCCACCACCCGTCGGACACCCGGACCACCCACGGCCGCTGGGCCCTCGACCTCAAGACCGCGATCGGGGGTCCGGTCCGGCACACCATGACGGCGGGTACGCCGGTCGTACTCGACCCGGTCGAGGTCGCGGCATCGCCGTACGAACAGGAGCGGCTGGACGCGACGGTCGCGTGGCTGCGGCGTCACCTGGATCCGATCGCGGGGCGCGTGATCGAGGTGGGCGCGCATGAGGGTGCGTTGACGCAACGACTGCTGGCCGACGGGTACTCCGTCGACGCGACCGAGCCGAATGAACGGTTCCTCGAGCGACTGCGAGCCAACGTCAGAGGTGATGTCCGCATCCATCCACACAGCTTCGAGGATCTCGCCACCACCGCGCGACTCACGGGTTCGGCGTACCTGCTGATCGAAGTCCTGTACTACGGCCAGGACCTGAGCCTGCTCGATCGGTTCCCGACCGATCACCTGTTCGTCGCGATGGAGGCCGGCGAGCTCGCCCGGCAGGTCTGGCCCACCACGTGGTCGGTCGAGGATGAGATCGAGCTGGTCCCGCCCCGACTGGAAGACCTTTCCGGCGCCCTGCTCCGAAAGCGTGGCAGCCGCGGAGTCCTGCTCCGGCGTCGCTGACTAGTCGCCTGCGGCAACCACGTGGAGGTCCCGTCCGCGGGTGTACTCGATCGTGGCTCACGTCCAACTCGTCCAGCCCGTCGAACACCAGCACTCGACACTCGCCACGACCAGTGACCGAACGGCTGCCATTCGCAAGAATCCGGCCACCCGGATCAGCCCAGTACGTCGCTGGCCTTGTGGGTGCGGTCGACACCTTCGACGATCATCGCGACCCCGTCGGAGTTGTCGGTGCGCAGGTGAAGGATCTCGCGGTACGCCGGTGAGTCGTACCAGCCGCGGGCGTGGTCGTAGTCGGGGAACTCGATCACGATCAGCGCGCCGTCCCAGGTGCCCTCGATGTACTCCGGTTGCCCGCCGTGCACGATGAAGTGACCGTCGTACGGCGCCAGCGTGGCGTCGATGCGCTCGAGGTACTCCGTGATGCCCGGACCGAGGCGGACGTTGCGCAGATTGGCGATCGCGTAGTGCTTCATGGGGGCCTCCTCGCTGGTCGGATGCGACAAGACTCCGGCACGGTGTGAGTCCAGACGATTACCCCAGAGGTCATCACGCCGGATTGGTCTGCTGCCGACGTACCGTAGATGGCATGTCAGTGACAGGGGGACCTCCTTCCACCCCGGTGGAGGAGGTGGAGGAGCGGGTCGGGCCGTACCGGTTGATCCGGCGGCTCGGGCAGGGCGGCATGGGTGTCGTCTACCTGGCCGAAGGACCCGAGCACCAAGAGGTCGCCCTCAAGGTGCTGCGACCCCACGTCGCCCACGACCCGACCGCGCGCGCCCGGTTGCAGCGCGAAGCGACCACATTGCAGAAAGTGAACCACCCCGGTGTGGCCGGCATCCTCGACCACGACCTGGAGGGCGACCAGCCGTACCTGGTCACGCGGTTCGTACCAGGCCGCCCGCTGGACGAGCAGGTGGATGAGCGCGGACCGCTGACGCCGCGCAAGTGGCTGCCGGTGGCCGGGTGCCTGGCGGAGTCACTGCAGGCTATTCACGCGGCTGGAGTGATCCACCGCGATCTCAAGCCGGGCAACGTGATGATGTTCAACGGCAGGCCGGTGATGATCGACTTCGGCATCGCCCAGGCCGCTGACGACCTGCGGCTCACCCAGACCGGTCTCGTGATCGGTACGCCAGGCTACCTCGCACCCGAGCTGATCGAGGGCGAGACGGTGTCCGAGTCTGCGGACTGGTGGGGCTGGGCCGCCACTGTGGCCTTTGCGGCGACCGGACGGCGTCCGTTCGGCAAAGGGCCGTTCGAGGCCGTGCTGCACCGGGTGCACACCGGCCAGGCCGACCTGGACGGGCTGGACCCGCGGTTGAAGCCACTGCTCGCCGCTGCGCTGTCCCCGGACCGACGTGACCGCCCGACGGAGGACGAGATCATGACCGGCCTCAGCCGGTACGCCGAGGGGCGCGACGCGTTGCCGTCACGTGAGAAGCCGACGGTGGTGGTCGCTCCCGCGGCCGTCCAGCTCAGCCCTCCCACCGCCCAGATGACCCGGGTCATGCCGGAGTCGGATGGTTCAGGCGATCCGTCGCCGGCGGAGGTGGCGGAGCTGATTCCACCGGTGATCCCACCGCTGTCCGTGTTCACACCTCTGCGGGACAAGCTCCGCGAAGCAGCCGCGAGCCGAAAGGCAGCCGCGGCGGGTGGGGCTGCGGTGGGCGGAGCAGGAGCGGCCGCTGCTGGTGGTGCGCTGGGCGGTGTGGTCGGCGCGGGTGGTGGTCTGGGCGGTGCGTCTGGCTACCCGGCTGGTGCTCACCCCGCGACGTATAGTCCGGCGCCGACCGCGGCTGCTCCGGCTGCGATGCCACTGCCGTACCAGAGCTCTCCCGGCTACGCCGCTCCGCCGACTTCGCCGTACCAGAGTCCGGTGCCGGCGCCGTACCAGGGCTCGCCGCCGTATCCCCCGCCGTACCAGAGTCAGCCGCCTGCGCCGTACGAGCAGCGTGCACCGCAACTCCAGGACGGTGCGCCGTACACGGCCAACCCGTACGAGGGGAAGCCGCAGCGGGCTCCCGCCACGGGCAAGCGCACTGCTGTGGTCGTGGGCTTGATGGTGGCGCTGACCGGGCTCGTCGCGCTCTACCCGGGTCTCGGCTCGCTTGTGACGGTGGTGCTGTTCGTGATCGCGCGTACGGTCGACCGTGCCAGCACCGCGCTGATGCGACGTCGTCAGATGCGTGGCCGGGCCGGTCGCTCCGACGGTGTGGTTGCCGCGGCCTCCACTCCGCTGCAGCTGGTCACCGCGACTCTGATCACCCTGCCGTGCCTGATCCTGCCGCTCCTGACCGGAGTGGTCGTCGGAGGCATCGTCACCGGCGTCGTCGCCACCGCACGCGGCCTCGAATGGCAGCCGCTGTCAGCGATCGGCTTCGGCAGCGCGGCATTCACCGCGCTCTTCTTCGCCTGGTGGGGGCCCGGCGGCAGTTCGCTCCGCCGAGGAGCCCACATCGCGGCCCGCACCGCGTTCCGCCCGCGCTGGCTCTCCGCCACCGTCGCCGCCGTACTCCTCGCCCTCGGCGCCCTGACCTTCTACAACGCCACCCAGGGCGAGGGCTCCACTTGGGCCCGCACCCCCATCCAGACCCCCGACCTCAACACCCGCCCCACCCTCGACGACCTCCGCGACGCCCCCTTCATCCGCGACCTCCCCTTCATCGGCCGCTGACGTAGGTAGGTGCGGTCAGAGCGAGATG
Source organism: Kribbella sp. NPDC023972 (assembly GCF_040639075.1). Classification (NCBI taxonomy): domain Bacteria; kingdom Bacillati; phylum Actinomycetota; class Actinomycetes; order Propionibacteriales; family Kribbellaceae; genus Kribbella; species Kribbella sp. NPDC023972. The sequence goes on from NZ_JBEZZH010000007.1 coordinate 236,869, forward strand.
ATCGGCAGCTTCCATCGGGTGTTGCCCCGCCAAGCCCCGTTGCGTGCAGCCTCCGCGAGGTGCGCGATATCGCCTCGATCCGAAGTCACACAGGTCGCCGCCGACTCGAAGCAGCAGGCCACGACCTGCGCATCGACCACATCCGCGCGGTTGGCCACAGCCAGCAACTCACCGACTCGGGTGGCCAGGTCCTGAGTGAGCGGCACGACGTCGCACCCGTCGATGAGCCGCCGAAGCCCACGCTGCTCGTGACTCCGCCAGACCTGGGCCAGCACGGCGGCTGGAACGCTGGGCTCGATGCCCCGCATCAGCGCCCGGAGGTGGATCGCCCACAGGCGAGGGTCGTCTCGCTCGGCGGCAATCAGCGCACCGGCGTCATAGACCAACTGCGTCACGCGTTCGAACTCCCGGAGTCCGCAACCCCGTCGCCGGAGGCCTCGCGCTGAGCCTCCGCGAGCGCCCGGTCCGCCCAGTCGAGCTGGTCCGCGGTCAGTGCGCCGTGCTCGGACTCCCAGTCCGACACCGACTTCAAACCTCGGTACAAGCGCTCGCTCTTGGCCACCAACGCGTTCACGTAGGCCGAGGGCGTCGTGCCCGCTGCATGAGCCCGCCGTTCGACGGCGGCCCACAGTTCCTCGTCGAAGGACAAGGTCTTCTTCTTCACCGCCACACAAGCATGGTATGACCGCGGTATGACCAAGGCAAACCGCCGAGTTCATCTCGGCGGTTCGCGCTGGCTGTCAGAGCCGGACTATTTGGGTGCGTTCGGGGCCTACGCCGATGGCGGAGATGCGGGCGCCGCTGAGGGATTCGACGGCGCGGACGTAGGTCTGGGCTTCCTTCGGGAGGTCGTCGAAGTTGCGGCAGCCGGAGATGTCCTCGGTCCAGCCGTCGTACTCCTCGTAGACCGGGACCGCGTGGTGGAAGTCGGTCTGGGTCATCGGCATCTCGTCGTGCCGGACGCCACCGACGTCGTACGCGACACAGACCGGGATCTTCTCGCGGCCGGTCAGCGTGTCCAGCTTGGTCAGGACGAAGTCGGAGACGCCGTTGACGCGGGCGGCGTACCGGGCGATGACCGAGTCGTACCAGCCACATCGACGCGGCCGGCCGGTCGTCGTACCGAACTCGGCGCCCTGCTGCCGCAGCCACTCACCGTCGGCGTCCAGCAGCTCGGTCGGGAACGGGCCCTCACCGACGCGGGTCGTGTAGGCCTTGACGACGGCCATCACCCGGTCGATGCGAGTGGGCGGGATCCCGGAGCCTGTGCACGCGCCCGCGGAGATCGCGTTCGAGGAGGTGACGAACGGGTAGGTGCCGTGGTCGACGTCCAGCAGGGTCGCCTGGCCGGCCTCCATCAGCACGGTCTTGCCCTCGTCCAGCGCCTTGTTCAGCAGCAGGCTGGTGTCGGCCACCATCGGCTTGAGGCGGTCGGCGTACCCGAGCAGCTCGTCGAGGACCTCGGCGATCTCGACCGCGCGGCGGTTGTAGACCTTCACCAGCAGCTGGTTCTTCTGCTCCAGCGCGCCGGTCACCTTCTGCTCGAGGATCTTCTCGTCGTACAGATCCTGGACCCGGATGCCGATCCGGTTCATCTTGTCCGCGTACGTCGGCCCGATGCCGCGACCCGTGGTCCCGATCCGGCGGCTGCCGAGGAACCGCTCGGTCACCTTGTCGAGGGTCCGGTTGTACGGCGGGATCAGGTGAGCGCTCGCGCTGACCACGAGCCGGGACGTGTCGACCCCACGGGCCTGCAGCGCGTCGAGCTCCTCGAACAGCACACTGAGGTCGACGACGACCCCGTTGCCGATCACCGGGGTGACGCCCGGAGTGAGGATCCCGCTCGGAAGCAGGTGCAGCGCGTACTTCTCGGACCCGATCACGACCGTGTGGCCGGCGTTGTTGCCGCCGTTGAACTTGACCACGTAGTCGATCGCGGTGCCGGTGTTGCCGAGCAGATCGGTCGCCTTGCCTTTGCCCTCATCGCCCCACTGGGCGCCGACGAGCACGATTGCGGGCATCTCAGCCCTCCTCTTCACGCGCCGGCTGACGACCTCACGAGTCCGCGACAGCCGAACGCTGGAAACGGTGAAGCCCGGAGACGTTCACCGGACATTCATCCGCTGACGCATCCAGGCTCTTGCGACCAAAGCCTACCGGAACGAGGTCCGGCCGGCCGATCACCGTCCACGGGGCTGAAACGATCACTTGAAGTAAGTGTTCATCACTGAATGGTTGCCATATACCGTGATCGCGTGCACACTCTTAGTCAGCGGCCCGCCGAAACTGCCGCAGGGGACGGTTCCGGCGGGCCGCTTTCCTCGTTCTCTGCGGAGAACAGGCTCGTGCGCGGACCTACTGAAGGTCCTCCGGGTTCGAGGCCAGCCACTCCTTCACCCGGCGGTCCGCCTCCTCGCGCGACACGTCCTCGACCTTCGTCAGGATCGCCCACCGGTGCCCGAACGGGTCGATCACCGTCCCGTACCGGTCCCCGGTCATGAACGTCTGCACCTGCTCCACCGGCGTCGCGCCCGCCTCGACCGCCTTCGCGAACGTCGCGTCCACGTCCGGGACGTAGTGCACCAGCGACGAGTGCACCCACTCGCCGTTCGGCGCCCGCAGCCCGATCTGCGGCATCTGGTCGCTCAGTTGCAGCATCGAATTCCCGAACTTCAGCTCCGCCTGACCGACCCGCCCGTCCGGCATGTCCTGCCGGCTGATCACCTCGGCCCCGAACACCGACTGGTAGAACTCGATCGCCTTCGGGCCGTCCGCCACGGCGAGGTACGGGGTCAGCGAGTGATAACCGTCGGGGATGGGGTTTACCGTGTTCGTCGTCATGGCACTTAGTCAACCCGTCCACGCCGCACCGGGTCTTGTAAGAAAGCGACAGCCAGATTGACCACGCCGTCGGACAGTGAGAAGGGCATCCTGCATCCGCGGGAGCAGGCCCGGCACCGGACCCTGAGCCGGCTTGCGGCCGGGGCGGAGACCGGCCGGTTCGTCGAGTGGTACTGGATCGTCGAGTGGGATCTGGACGAGCCGTACACGGCCGAGGTGCTGCCGTTCCCGAGTGTCAACGTGACGTTCGAGCAGCCGGGCGGCGCGTTCGTGAACGGGGTCTGCACCCGCAAGTTCGAGCGTGAGCTGGTCGGCCGCGGTCGCGTGTTCGGGGTGAAGTTCTGGGCCGGTGGGTTCGGGGCGGTGACCGGGCTCGACGTGGCGTCGTTCCGCGACCAGGTGCTGCCGCTGACCGCGGTGTTCCCGGACGGCGACCGGCTGGCGGACCTGGTGTTCGCCGAGGATTCCGACGTACGGCGTCGTGCGGTGTTCGAGGCGTTCTTGCGCGATCACCTCGCTCCGCCGGATCCGTCGTACGAAGTGGTCCGGGAGATCGTGACCACGATGGCGGCGGACCGGTCGGTGGCGCGGGTGGACCAGATCACCGAGCAGTTCGGCATCCCGATCCGGACGCTGCAACGCCTCTTCCGGCGGTACGTCGGCGTCGGCCCGAAGTGGGTGCTCCGCCGGTACCGCCTCCACGACGGTGCCGAGCTCCTGGCCCAAGGCGAAGTAGCCGAGCTGGCGGAGCTGTCCGCATCACTCGGCTACTTCGACCAGGCCCACTTCTCCAAGGAGTTCAAGCAGCAGATCGGCCTCACCCCCGCCGAGTACGCCGCCCGCGCCGCCGCCGAACGCCAGATCACCTACCGGTGACGCGCCTCCCGGGCGGGAGGCGCGTCCACGGCGTCATCGGGTGTAGACGATGTTCGGTTGTTTTGGCTGGAGCATGTTCTGGCCGATGAAGAAGCTGGTGTGGGGTGGCTGGTTGTAGGAGGTGTTCTGCCAGGCGACGCCGAGGCGGTAGACGGGGTCGTGCATCAGGGTGTGGATGCGCCGGTCGGTCTCGTACGGCGTGCTGTAGATGCGCAACTCGGAGCTGTCCGCACTGCGCCAGGCGATCTCTTCCCGCCAGTCACCGAACAGGTCGGCCTGGATCGCAGGCGTCCCCTTGGTGCTGTTGTTGGACCGTGCACCAGGATCGGTGAGCAGCACTCCGACGGTCTGCGTCTGCCAGTCCCACTTGGCGATCGTCGGCGTACCGGTCGAGGTCGCGGCGTCCCAGTCGTGGTCGACGATCTCGCGCAGCGGGTCGCCGTCCCACCAGGCCAGGAAGTTGGCCGCCGGGATGGTTGTCGACAGCAACTCACCGGTGGACGACTTCAGCTGTCCGACGCGTGAGTTCCAGGCCGCGTCACCGCCGACCGCCCAGCCTTCCGCACCCGGGTGCCGCGGGTCGATGTCACCCGCCGCGGCCCGGCCGGTGTCGCGATTGGCCGGGATGTCCCACAGGATCTCCCCGGTCCGGGCGTCCCGCATGGTCGCACCACGGTTGCCGCTGTGGGCCATGTCCTCGTGCGCGGCGAACACCTCGAGCCCTGGTCGTGCCGGGATCAGATCGGACACGTGCAACGCGTCCCCGTGTCCCAGGCCCGTGCTGTAGAGCAGCGACCCGTCGTCATCGACCGTCATCGAGCCGAAGATGATCTCGTCCTTGCCGTCGGCATCGACATCCGCCATGGACAGGTTGTGGTTGCCCATCCCGTAGCCGCCTTCGCTGCCCTGGTCGTTGGAGTCGAACACCCACCGCTGCTGGAGCCTCCCATTGACCAGGTCGTACGCCGCCAGCACCGCGCGGGTGTAGTAGCCGCGAGAGAACACCACACTCGGGTGTTCGCCGTCCAGGTAGGCCACACCGGCCAGGAACCGGTCGACCCGGTTGCCGTATGTGTCGCCCCACGATCCGACGTCTCCACGCGGTGGCGTGTAGTCGACGGTGTCGAGCGCCTTGCCGGTCAGTCCCTCGAACACAGTGAGGTACTCCGGTCCGGTCAGCACGTAGCCGGAACTGTTGCGGTAGTCGGCGTTCGGGTCACCGATCACGGTCCCGGCGCCGTCCGTCGTACCGTCGGCCGTCTTCATCGTCACCTCGGCCCGGCCGTCGCCATCGAGGTCGTACACCTGGACCTGCGTGTAGTGAGCACCTGCGCGGATGTTCTGCCCCAGGTTGATGCGCCACAGCCGAGTGCCGTCCAGCTTGTAGGCGTCGACGTACACGAGGCCGGTGTAGCCCGCCTGCGAGTTGTCCTTGGCGTTCGACGGCGTCCAGAGCTGGATGATCTCGTAGCTGCCGTCACCGTCGACGTCACCCACACTGGCGTCACCCGCACTGTAGCTGTAGGGCTGTCCGTCCTTGGTGTAGTCGTCGGCCGGCTTGTCGAGCGGCACGGAGAAGTAGCTCTTCGCCCACGTGCCGAACTCCGCCGTCACCGGCTCCTCGTCCTCGTCGTCGATCGCGGTGACCAGATAGCGCGAGGTCGCCGTACCACCGGCATCGAGGAAGTTCGTCGAGGTCTTGATCGGCTTGGCGTTGATCCGGACACCGTCACGGTAGACGTTGAACCCGAGCCCCGGCCGGTCCGTCCCCAGCAACCGCCAGCCGACGAGCACCTTGCCGTCAGCAGTCGGTACGGCGGACGGCGCCCGGTCGAGGTACTCCGCCTGACGCTTCAGCACCGTCACCGCAGGCGTGACCAGCGTCGCGGACGGCACCGATACACCGCCTGCGTTGACCGCGAAGACACGGTAGTAGTACTTGATCGTGGTCAGGACGTCCTTGTCGGTGAAGGACTTCTCGGTCGTCCGGCCGATCACCCGATAGGTGCCGTCCGGAGTCTCGGAACGGGCGACGAGGTAGGTCGACGCCGAGGCCACCGGCTGCCAGTGCTGGGCGAGCTGGTTCTTGTCGATGTTCTGCAGCTTCAGCAGCGTCGGCGCGGCCGGCACCGGCACGTTCGGGTCGATCACCGCTGCGCGAACTGTTGCCGAAGGCACCGACTCCAGGCCGGTGTTGTCGATCGCGGTGACGGAGTAGTCGTAGGTCAGGCCCGCGACGACCGTGGTGTCCACGAACCCGGGGGTGGTGGTGTCCGCGATCTTGACCGGCTTGGAGTCTTCCGGACCTTGGCGGTACACCCGGTAGCCGGCCGCATCGTCGGCCGCCGTCCAGGCAACGGTCACGGTCGAGAGCGTGGTCTCAACTGTCACCCCGCTCGGCGCGACGAGCAACGGTGTGACTTCGATGCCGTTCAGCCGGGCGCCGGTGCCGCTGATGACGACGTTCAGCTGACTGTCGCCGATGGAGACCGGTCCGTGCAGCCGCTCGGTCACACTGGCCCGGCCGGCGTTGCCATTACCCGACGCGCGACCCTCGATGGCGAAGTCGGTCCGGCTGGTGCCGATCCAGTCACCGCTGTAGGTCTTCACCATGTACGTGCCGTTCGGTACGTCGAGCTTGAACTCGAACGGACTCGCGGACAGCACGAAGTCGCGTTGCAGATCGTTGGGGACTCCCGCCGTACTGCCCCGATCGCGGTCGGCCAGTGCCGCCGGCGCTTGGGTGAAGCCGAAGCCACGCTGCGATGTGTATGTCATCGTCCGGTTGACCTCGGTGTAGCCGGCCGCAACCGGCGAGCCGACCGGACCGAAGTCGAACTTGTACTTCGCGCGCTTGGTGGTGAAGGTGATCTCCGCCGAAGGCGCTGACTCGCCACGCCCGTTGACCGCGGTGACGCGGAAGGAGTACGCCTGCCCCTCGGCCAGCCCTTGGACGACGGAGCTGGCGGTCGTCGTCGTACCGACCAAGGCGTAGTCGGTGTTCGACTTGCGGTAGATGCGGTAGATGTCGGCGCCTGCCGCGGCCGTCCACTTCAGCGTCGCGCCGGCGTTGGAGATGCTGGTGGCGATCAGTCCGGTCGGTGCGGCCGGTACGTTCGCGGGCGGCTCCACCTCGACCACCTGCCGTGCGATCGGGACGTCCAGTCCGGCCACACCGGTGGCAACCAGTCTGGCCATTTGGATGGCGCCGTACTCCTGGAAGTGAGTGTCGTCGACTGTGCCGTTCGGGCGGCCCGGGTAGACGCCCGGATCGACATGCAGGAAGACCGCCTTCGCGGCCTCGGGGCCGATCTCGTCCAAGTACGCGCGGCTGGAGGCGGACAGATCGACCAGGGCGACGTTCTCCTCGGCCGCGAGTTCCTTCATCTTGCCGACGTACTCGGGGAAGCTCACGTTGAACTTGAGGGTCACCGGGTCGAAGCTGCGCCTGGACACGGGCGTGACCAGGACGGGGATCGCTCCACGCTGCCTGGCGCCGTGCACGTAGGTCCGCAGGTACTCCTTGTAGTCCGCGGGTGAGGCGTACCGGTCGTCGACGCCTTGTGTCGCGTCGTTGTGGCCGAACTGGACGAACAGGTAGTCGTTCGGCCGGATCGCGCCGAGGATCTCGTCGAGGCGGCCCTGGCTGATGAAGTTCTTCGAGCTGCGGCCGCCGATCGCCTTGTTGACGAACAGCACGTCACCGCTGAAGAACCGGTTGATCATCTGACCCCAACCGGCCTGCGGCGCGAACCCGGGGTCGTACGTCTGCACCGTCGAGTCACCGGCGATGAACACGGTCGGCTTCGCGCCGGCGGTCCGGGCCGGCAGCCGGCTGATCACGAGCGAGTTGAGCTTGGCCGCCGTACCGGCGAAGTCGAGGTTGAGCTGCCCGTCGACCAGCGAGATCGGGAAGGTCATGCTGAGGTACTCACCGGCCGGTTTGGCGGTCAGCTGGACCTTGGCCATCTTCTCGGCGGTGATGGCGATCTCGCTGGCCTCGGTGGTGTCGCCTGCGACCAGCGAGACGGTGTAGTCGCCGTTCGGCAGGTCCACCAGGAACGACGTACTGCCGACCGTGACGAAGTCCTGGCGGACCGGATCGCTGCCGCCGCGGTCGGTCGACGACACCTTGCTGGGGTCGGTGAAGCCGTAGCCGCGGGTGGCGTCGTACTGCAGCGCTCCGACGCCGGTGTACCCCTCGGCCACCGGGCTGTCCGGCGTACCGAAGTCGAAGCGGTGGACTGTCTCGGCAGCGTGAGCTGGCAGTGGTATCTGAGCGGCTAGTGCCAGCGCTGCCAGTACGGCGGCCAACCGGCGTCGACGGGGTGGTGCACTCATGGGGAACTCCTGCGGGGACGTAGGCGGACGGAGCCTGCGGAAAGCGTTCTCCAACAGCTGGACACCGAGTATGCGGATCGGGTGTTCGGTGGAACAGACCTCGCGGTCAGTTCCGGTGGCCAGAACCGGACACCCTCACGACGAGGGCCATCAGCGTCGCGACCAACGCGGCCAGCAGCGCGACCGCGAAGCCGAAGTGGGCGTCGTAGGCGTCGACCACCCGGCCCCCGAACGCGGCCCCGAGGGCGATGCCGGCGGCGGCGCCTGAGTTCAGCCAGGTGAAGGCCTGATTGAGTACGGCGGACTCCACCTCAGACTCGGCCAGTACGGCGGACAGTGTCTGGAACGGAGCGATGGTCAAGCCAGGTAGAGCCAGCGCAATCCCAACAGCCAAAGGGGTTTCGACAGCCAGCAGAGGGATGGTGCTGACGGTGAGTGCCGCCAAGACGAGCACTAGTTGGTTGCGTGCGGACAGACGCCAACGCCTTGCGCCGTAGGCGAATCCGGCGATCAGCCCGACCAGACTGGTGATGCTGTACAGCGGTCCGGCGAGTGACGGTGTGCCACGACCGACGGCGTATGCGGTCACCGAGACCTGCATGCTGCCGAAGAAAATGCCGATACCGACGTTGGTGGCAACCAGCGCCAGAAAGCCCTTGTGCAGCAGGCGATCTGGGTCGCTCGTGGGATGACGCCTGACGGGCGATGGCGCCGTACTGCGCTGCACAGCCAAGGCGAGGCCACCGGCTAGCACGAGGCCCGTGGCGAGGGTTGAACCGGCAACCGGACTTCCGAATGAGCTGACGATGCCGATCAGCGCTGGGCCGACCATGAAGGCGATTCCGACGCTCAGGGACTCGAGGGCGAAGGCAGACGAGAGCAGGGGTGTGCCACGGAGTGCATGCGACCAGCGGGCGCCGGTCTGGGCCCCTAGCTGTGGTAGCGATCCGCCTGCCAGGACCCCTGCTGTGATGAGGGCCCAGAGCGGTGCGTGGGTGACCGTCAGGCCTATCAGCATGGCGACGGTTAGGGCATGCGCCAGGAGCGTGATCGGCAGCATGCGCGTCTGGCCGAAGCGGTCGATGAGACGGGCGACCTGCGGGCCTGCCAGTGCCTCGGCGACGGCGAAGCCGCCGGTCACGCTTCCGGCGGCGGCGTACGAGCCCGTGGATCCGTGGACCAGCCAGACGATGCCCAGACTGGTCATGGCGATACCGATCTTCGCCGGTATGGCCGCTGTGTAGAACTTCCACGCCCCGGGAGTACGCAGTACCGCTGCGTAGTTGGACGTGGGCGTGCTGATCCGTCCGGTGAGAGCCGGCACGGCGAGACCTTCCGCTGCCCGAAGGGGCGGGGGACCGACCGTGGGCGTCCAACTGCACCGGTCTGTCCTAGTCCGCCTACAACCGTCCATGTTCGGCAGGAAGCGGGGACGCACGCCGCCTGCCGGCTATGTCAACGGGCAGAAACCTCGTGGTTCAGGTTGACGCGAACATTCTACCGTTTCGCAGCACAGGCACCGAGCCGCTGCTGTCCACCTCCGCGGCGATCGCGACGTCTTCCGGGAAGCCGTACTGCGCGAGTTCGCGACCGCCGGCGGAGTCGTGCAGCAGGCTTGAGAGCTCGTTCTCTGCGTCTTTGAAGGCCGCCGCGGCAGCCCGTGCCTCCGGGGAGAAGCCGCCCACGTCGAGAGCGGCCAGAAAGCCGCCGGCACCCCAGAGGTCCTCGACGGCCGGCCGGAGGGAGCCGTCCTTCCAGCGCTCGCCTGCCGCGATCGCAACCACCTTGAGCTTCGGTTCCTCGGCGAGGCGCGCCTTGACCCAGGCCGCAGCGGCGAGCCGGTTGCGCAGCGAGACCGCGATGACAGTGCAGCCGGTGTCACTGAGTTGCTGCGCGATCGTCGACCCGTTGGGCGATGGCAAAACGAGCCGTTTGATGCCCTGCGCCTGACGGATGGTGACTGGCGACAGACTCACGTCGGTCGGGCCCGCTTCGGACCGGCCGACCGCGAGCACGGCGTCGTACTGCTGGGCGTAGGCAACGGCAGTCTCGTCGCGCCAGCGGTACGGGTACACGTCGATGCCCAGATCGGTGGCGACCGTCACGGCTGTCGTGAAGGACAGCACGTCCACTACGGCCACGATGGTGCCGGCGACCGCTGCGGCGCCGACCGGCCCCCAGTCGAAGCCGACTCTGAAACCGTCTTGCGCGTAGGGGCTGGCCACCCGACGGATCATGCCGTCGAGCGACCAACCCCACAACTCGGTTTCAGCTCAGCGCGCCGCAACCAACCAGGTTCAGCTCAGGGCGTCCGCTGCAGTGGGCGACGAGTCACGCAGGAAGGTTGCGCAGCGCTCGGCCTCGTCCTTCTCCTCGATGATCGCGGCAGCCTTGCCCAGCGTGGCCAGGCAGCGCAGGAAGCCACGGTTCGGCTCGTGCTCCCACGGGATCGGGCCGTGCCCCTTCCAGCCGTTGCGGCGGAGCAGGTCCAGACCGCGGTGGTAGCCGGTCCGGGCGAACGCGTACGCCTCGATCGTGCGCCCGTCCGCCAGCGCCGCCTCGGCCAGCTCACTCCAGGCCAGCGACGACGTGGGGAACTTGGCCGCGACGTCCACCGCGGCGGCCCCGGCGGCGAGTTCCGCCGCGGCCGGGTCTACGGGGAGTAGTGTCTCGGGTGGACCTGAGAGCAGATTGTTCAATTCCATAAGCACATCTTCGCCGATCACGCAGCCGTACCGGCACGTGACCGTCTGACGAAATCCGTTGACCGTTCACCGATCGGCCACGGATGCTTGAGACCCTGCGTCAAACCGCCGTGGTTCCCAGCTACGGCCGGAAGGAGGCACCGGATGAGCGTCATCGTCCTGAACGCGTCGTACGAGCCGCTGCACACCGTGTCGATCCAGCACGCCATCCGGATGCTGGTCCGCGAGGTCGCAGTGGTGGAAGAGGCGCACGGAGAGCGGACCATCGGCCCTTTTCCGGTCCCCCGCGTACTGCGCCTGGTGCGGTACGTGGTGACGCACTGGCGCTACGCGGCCGGGCGGATGAAGTACAGCAAGCACGGAGTGTTACGACGGGACAAGTTCCGGTGCGCGTACTGCGGTCTGGACAACGCCGACACCATGGATCACGTCCAACCGAGATCCAGGGGCGGCCGCACCGAGTGGCTGAACGCCGTGGCCGCCCATGCCTCCTGCAACGAGCGGAAAGGCAACCGCACCCCCAGCGAGGCCGGCATGCCGCTCCTCTGGCAACCCTGGGTTCCAACCCGCGCGGAGCTCGTCATCTGAACATGACGGGCTTTTTTCATGCCCGCTGTCCACACTCCATGCCGGCTGTCCACAGTTTCGAAGAGGTCGTGAGATCGGGGGTGTGATCACGGCACCTTCTAGGCATGAACCCTCAACTCGCTGTGATGGCCATGATCCGCGGCGGGGTGTTCACCCGTGCCGACGCGCGCGCCTGTGGCTACCCCGACCCGGACATCGACTCCCTGCTGGACACCGGCGGCTGGCGCCGGATCCGGCCGGGCACCTATGCCGCGCGCCGGACGCTCACGCTCGTCACCGATGAGGTCCTGCACCTGCGCAAGGTCTACCGCGTGCTCCGCTCGAGCGGTCCGGCGGTCTTCGCCAGCCACCAGTCGGCGGCGGCCCTGCATGCCCTGCCGCTCTGGGGCCTCGACCTGTCCCGCGTGCACGTCACCGCGCCGTACGGTCGCTCGGGCTGCGTGGGCGGCGTGCACCGCCACATCCGTGACCCCGTCGGCCCCGGCATCCAGATCTGGAACAGACTGCGGATGGTCTCCCCGGCCCGGGCCGTCGTCGAGGTGGCCGCGACCTCACCCCCGGCGCCCGCCGTCGTCCTGACCGAAGCCGCTCTGTACGCCGGTTTGGTCACCAGCCGCTCACTCAAACGTGCAGTGACCGACCACGGCAACGAACGTGCCGTCAAGACGATCTCGCGCGCCGGCCTGGAGTCCGCCTCGGTGGCGGAGTCCCGGCTCCGACTCATCCTGGCCGACGCCGGCCTGCCTGCACCCTCATCTGCTCCCCCACCAGACCCGGATGCGCCGGACAGCACCGGCAGCGGTACGGCGAGCTCCCCCGGGCTCACGGATGCCTTGTGGTTCCCCGACGAGCGCACCGTGATCGAGTTCGAGCCGCGATTCCCCTTCTGGTGCGAGGAGTCCGAGCCGGACGAGGAGTCAGCCGCAACTGTTGCGGCGCCCGATCCGACGGCACCAGAACCGCTCGAACACTGCTGGATCACGTGGGCCGACCTCGACGATCCACGGCTCGTCGTCGACCGTGTCCGCGCCAGTTTCACCCGAGCTTCCCGCCGTACCGGCGTCAGGCATTTCGATCTTGCCCGAGCCCGGATGTGAGTGGGGGGCCCACCGCATCGAGCGGTGAGCCCCTCGAAACCCCAGATCTGTCAGGAGAAACAGATGTCAGGCGTTCAGCGACGTACCCGTGGAGCGGAGGCTCTCGCACGCTTCGGCGACGCGCTTGGCCATGCCCTCCTCGGCCAGCTTGCCCCAGGCGCGCGGGTCGTAGGCCTTCTTGTTGCCGACCTCGCCGTCCACCTTCAGCACACCGTCGTAGTTGGTGAACATGTGGGCAGCGGCCGGCCGGGTGAACGCGTACTGCGTGTCGGTGTCGACGTTCATCTTGATCACGCCGTTGTCGACGGCGGCGCGGATCTCCTCCAGGGTCGAGCCGGAGCCGCCGTGGAAGACCAGGTCGAACGGGCGCTCCTTGCCGACCTTGGCGCCGACCTGGTCCTGGATCTCCTTCAGGATCTCCGGCCGCAGCTTGACCGCACCCGGCTTGTAGACGCCGTGCACGTTGCCGAAGGTCAGCGCGGTGATGTAGCGGCCGTTCTCACCGGTGCCGAGCGCCTCGACCGTGGCCAGGCCGTCCTCGACGGTGGTGTAGAGCTTCTCGTTGATCTCGTGGGCGACACCGTCCTCCTCACCGCCGACGACACCGACCTCGATCTCGAGCACGATCTTGGCCGCGGCCGTCTTGGCCAGCAGGTCCTTGGCGATCTCGAGGTTCTCCTGCAGCGGCACGGCCGAGCCGTCCCACATGTGCGACTGGAACAGCGGGTTCTCGCCGCGGGCGACCCGCTCGGCGGAGATCTCCAGCAGCGGCCGGACGAAGCCGTCCAGCTTGTTCTTCGGGCAGTGGTCGGTGTGCAGCGCGATGTTCACCGGGAAGTTCTTGGCGACCTCGTGCGCGTACGCCGCCAGCGCGACCGAACCGGTCACCATGTTCTTCACGGTCGACCCGGACAGGTACTCGGCGCCGCCGGTGGAGACCTGGACGATGCCGTCCGAGCCCGCCTCGGCGAAACCGCGAATCGCGGCGATCAGCGTCTGCGAGGAGCTGACGTTGATGGCCGGGTAGGCGAAGCGGTTCTGCTTGGCCTTGTCCAGCATCTCGGCGTAGACCTCAGGGGTGGCAATAGGCATGTCTCGCGGTACTCCTCACAACACAGTTCATGGGGGTTGAGCTCCAGTATCACCGCCGGGCACCTCGTCGTACCCGGCGGCCCGCCTGCCGGACCGGCCAGGCGGCCGGGGAGCGATCGGCAGGGATGCAGACCAGTTGATGAACAGGACCGGTCCAGTTGGTGGCGATCCGATGACGTCGGCTCAGGCCGAGCCAGACCTCGGACCGCGCGGGGTCAGGGCCATGTGCAGCCGGTAGCGGTCGGCCCGGTAGGCCGACCAGGACAGTTCGACGACCTTGCGGCCGGCGAAGGTGGTGCGCTCGAGGACCAGCAGGGGTGCCCGCCTGGCCACGCCGAGAACCCGGGCGACATGACCGTCGGCGTTGTCCGCCCGGACGGTCTGCTCGCCGGAGGTGACGACGACGTCGTACTCGCTGGCGAAGACGTCGTACAGGGTGCCGAGCTCACGGCCGAGCAGGCCGGGGAAGAGCGCGGACGGGTAGTAGCCGACCTCGTACGCCATCGGCGAGGCGTCGGCGGTGCGGAGCCGTTCGACCCGGATCACCTTGGTGCCCTTGCCGACCCGCAAGCCCTTCGCGGTCTCGTCGGAGGCCTCGATCTCGGTGGCCGACAGCACCACCGTGCCGGGCTCCAGGCCACGGGCCCGCATCTCCCGGGAGAACGAGGTGAGGTGCAGCTGGGAGTCGACCTGGGGACCGGTGACGAACGTCCCCTTGCCGTGCACGCGTTCCAGCGCCCCGGACTCGACCAGGTCGCTGATCGCCTGCCGGACGGTCACCCGGGAGACGTTCAGCTTGTCCACCAGGGCGCGTTCGGAGGGGATCGGGTCCCCGGGGTGCAGCTCGACATCGATCAGCCGTTCCAGTACCGATCGGACCTGGGCCCGCTTGGTCGCCACCATCGAATCTCGATCCTCCAGACCTGGGCGGGTCTCGGGGGTGCCCCGGGACGCCGCTCACTGCTATCGTGCGCAGCATACCTGTTAAGACCAGATAGGACCAGTGATCGTAGTGGTGTCTGTCCCCGCTCAGGAAACCCAGATGGCGCGCGAGATCGCCGAGCAGCCGGCCGCGCTGGCGGCCACGTTCGAGCACGTCCTACCTCTGCGGCACGACATCACCCGGCTGGCCGCGGGGCGCCGGCACGTGATCTTCGTGGCCCGCGGGTCGTCCGACAACGCGTGTGTGTACGGCCGCTACCTGACCGAGATCCACGCCGGCCGGCAGGCGTCCCTGGCAGCCCCCTCGGTGGCCACCCTGTACGGCGCCAACCTCGACCTGTCCAACTCGCTGGTGGTCGCGGTCAGCCAGTCCGGCGCGACCCAGGAGATCGTCGACACGGCCGAGTGGGCCAAGCGCAACGGCGCGGCCGTCGTCGGCATCACCAACGACGGCAACAGCCCGCTGGCGTCGACCGCCGACGTCGCGCTGATCACCCAGGCCGGGCAGGAGCTCGCCGTACCGGCGACCAAGACCTACACGACCCAGCTCGCCGCGATCACCGTCGCCGTCGACGCACTGGCGCAGAAGCCCGGCACGCTGGACGCCGACATAGCCCGCGTTCCGGACGCCGCCGCCAAGATGCTCGAGGGCTCGGTCGAGGAGGCCGCGGAGCTCCTCGCGGGTGCGCACGACGTACTGGCCAGCGGTCGCGGACTGACCTTCGGCACCACGCTCGAGGTCGCGCTCAAGCTGGAGGAGACCTGCCTGCAGCCGGTCCGCGGCCTGTCGTACGCCGACCTGAAGCACGGGCCGATCGCGGTCGTCGACGCGGACCTGGTCACCATCCTGGTCGCGGCCGGCGAAGGCCCCGCGCTGCCCGGCATGACCGAGCTGGCCGGCGTCGTCCGCGAGAAGGGCGGCAAGATCCTCGGCATCGGCGGCGACTCCACCTTCGCCTCCCGCTGCGACGTCAACCTGGCCGGCCCCGACCTCCCCGAGACCCTCGCCCCACTCGCCCTCGTCATCCCCGCCCAGCGAGCCATCGAGTCCCTGGCCCGCAAACTAGGCCTCGACCCCGACGCCCCCCGAGGCCTCCGCAAGGTAACCCAAACCGACTAACCCAGCACCCGGCTCCCGCACCCGCGAGCTCGCCCGCTGGATCCCGCGAGCTCGCCCGCTGGACCCGGCGGGGCGCCCGCATGCACCTGTCGCACCCGCTCAAGCACAACCGCTGACGTTCGGTGCTCGTCACCCGTCCGGCGACGGAAAGCTGCGCACCCACCCTCACGAGGGTAAGGAGTGCCGAACGGCAGCTACCTGCAGCGGAACCATCCCGCACAGTTGCAACCACGCCAGCCACAGCAACTCCTCGAAAAGTCGTCAGTCAAAGTGCTCATTCGGTGAGCACTTTGGCTGGAATCGTGGTGGTCATCAACCGGGAAATCACCGAGGAAGGACCACTGAAATGTTGCGAGGATTCGCCACCGTCAGCTTCTACGCCGCCGACATGCACGCCGCCCGGGAGTGGTACACGGAACTGCTCGGCCTCGAGCCGTACTTCGCCGTACCGAACGCGGACAACCCGGCTTACCTCGAATGGCGGTTCGGCGACTTCCAGTGCGAGCTCGGGATCATCAACGCGAAGTACGCGACCCATCCGGTCGGCAACGGCCCGGCCGGCGCGGTGATGCAGTGGCACGTCGACGACCTGGAAGGCGAACTCGAGCGCCTGCTGTCCCTCGGCGCAACCCTGCTCGAGGCGATCACCGAACGCGGCGACACCGGCTTCCGGACCGCGCTGGTAGTCGACCCCTTCGGCAACATCATCGGCATCATGAACAACCCCCACTACCTACAAATCCTCGCCGACCTGAAGTCCTGACCCCCGCCGGCAGCTACCTACAACTCCTACAGGTAGCTGCCGCGCGCAAGCTCCCGTTAACTGCCGCGCGCAGGCTTCTGCTAACTGCCGCGCACAATCTCCTGCTGGCCGGCATCGCCGCGGCCAGTTCACGCATCAGGTCGGCGCCGGTTGGCGAACCAGGCCGCCCGGCGCCGGACCCCACCACAGCGCCTCCACCACAGCGCGTCCGCCTCCGCCTCCGCCACAGCGCGTCCGCCTCCGCCTTCGCCCACAGCGCCTCCGCCACCGCGCTTTGCATTGGCCTTCGCCTTGGCCTTGGCCATCGCCTTCAAGGCAATCGCGAGCCGGCGCCGTGGCGCGCGGTGGAGGTGGATGCTTCGGCTGGCGTCGGTTTGTGGGTGGGTTTGGGGTTAGAGGTGGCCGCGGTGGGTGAGGGCGATGGTTATTTGGGTGGCGGTGGAGTGGAGGTGGGGGAGGACGGTGGTGCGGAGGGAGGTGGGGGTGGAGCGGGAGGCGTGGGCGGAGACGTTGAGGGCGGCGATGGTTCGGCCTCGGGCGTTGTGGATGGGGGCTGCTATGGAGCGGAGGCCCAGTTCCAGTTCCTGGTCGACGAGGGCGTAGCCGTCGGTGCGGGCGCGGATGATGACCTCGCGGAGCTGGTCGGCTGACGTGATGGTGCGGTCGGTGAGGGGTTCGGGTTCGACGGACGAGAGGTAGGCGGTCAGTTCGTCGTCGGGGAGGCCGGCCAGCAGGACGCGACCCATGGAGGTCGCGTACGCCGGGAGGCGGGCGCCGACGCCGAGGGCGACGGTCATGATCCGACTGGTCGGGACGCGGGCGACGTACACGATGTCGGGGAGGTCGAGGGTCGCGATGGAGCAGGACTCGCGGGTCTGGGCGCTGAGCTCCTCCATGAACGGTCCGGCGAGTTCGCCGAAGTCCAGCGACGACAGGTAGGCCCAGCCGAGGGCGAGTACGCGCGGGGTCAGCGAGAACCGGCGGCCGTCGCTGCGGACGTACCCGAGCTCCTCCAGGGTGAGCAGGATCCGGCGCGCCGTCGCGGGCGTGATGCCGACGTCGCGGGCGACTTCGCTGAGCGTCAGCGAGGGCGCGTCCGCCGAGAACGCGCGGATCACCGCGAGCCCACGCTCCAGTCCTTGCAGGAACGTACCCGTGGACGCCTCACCGGCCATCGGCTAGCCTTTTCGTTGAAAGAAGAACTTTTCGCTAAGCGAAATCGTAGTGGAGCAGCGCATGCCAAGTCCAGTTCCACTCGGCGAAGCGATCGCGGCCCAGGTGCACGACGGCGACACCGTGGCGCTCGAAGGTTTCACCCACCTGATCCCGTTCGCGGCGGCCCACGAGATCGCCCGGCAAGGTCGGCGGCACCTGACGCTCGTCCGGATGACGCCTGATCTCGTCTACGACCAGCTGATCGGGCTGGGGGTCGCGGACGAGTTGGTGTTCTCGTACGGCGGGAATCCGGGCGTCGGCTCACTTCACCGGCTTCGGGACGCGGTGGAGAGGCACTGGCCGCACCGGCTCATCGTTCATGAGCACAGTCATGCCGGGCTCGCCAATGCGTACGTCGCCGGTGCGGCTCGACTGCCGTTCGCCGTACTGCGGGGATACCGCGGGACGGATCTGGAGGAGCAGACGGACATCATCAGCCGGGTCACCTGCCCCTTCACGGGTGAGGAGTTGGCCGCGGTGAAGGCGGTGAACCCGGATGTGACCGTGATCCACGCACAGTTGGCGGACCGCGACGGGAACGTGATGCTCTGGGGGATCACCGGCGTACAGCGTGAGGCGGTGCTGGCGGCGAAGCGGGCGATCGTCACCGTGGAAGAGGTGGTGGACGAGTTCCCGGAGCGCACGGGCGCGGTGGTGCTGCCGAACTGGGTGCTGTCGGCGGTGTGCGTCGTGCCGGGCGGCGCATGGCCGTCGTACGCCGCTGGGTACTCGGTCCGAGACAACGACTTCTACAAGCAATGGGACACGGTGTCGCGCGACCGGACCGCGTTCCTGCAATGGGCCCAGCAGAACGGCTTGCCGGCTGGGCGACCAGGGCCGATGGGTGGGGAGTGGGAGGTGGGGGCACGTGAGTGAGACGTGGGGTAGCGCGGACATGATGAATGTGGCGGCTGCGCGGGAGTTGAGTGACGGGGATGTGTGCCTCGTGGGCGTGGGGCCGCCTAACCTTGCGGCGAACTTGGCGCGGCGAACGCATGCGCCGAACTGCCGGCTGGTCTATGAGTCCGGGGCGATCGACGCCAAACCGCGCAGGTTGCCGCTGTCGATCGGGGACGACGATCTGGCGGCGACGGCGACCGCGGTGGTGTCGGTGCCGGAGATGTTCAACTACTGGGTCGGGGCCGGGCGGATCGACGTCGGGTTCCTCGGAGCCGCGCAGATCGATCGGTACGGGAACATCAACACGACCGTGATCGGAGAGCACGGCGATCCGAAGACCCGGCTGCCCGGTGCGGGTGGTGCCCCGGAGATCGCGGCCGCGGCCGGGCGGGTGATCGTGATCGTGAAGCAGTCGCCGCGCACGTTCGTCGAGCGGGTCGACTTCGTCACGTCGGTCGGTTACGGCCCGACCGGACGCGAACGCCGAGCTCCCGGCGCCGGTCCCACCCTCGTCATCACCGATCACGGCGTACTCGAGCCGGATCCGGAGACCAACGAGCTCACCCTGACCAGACTCCACCCGGGCGTGACCGTCGCGCAGGCCCGCGAGGCGACGGGATGGGACCTGAAGGTGGCCGACAGCATCAAACAGGTCGACCCGCCGACCGACGTTGAGCTGACAACCCTCCACCGGCTTCGCGATCGGGAGGACCTCGATGCCTGAACCAGCCGAAGGATTCGTGCACACGTTCCTGCCCGGTCGGGTGGTGCTCGGTGCCGGGACGCTGGACCGGGTGCCGGTCGAGGTCGGTCTGCTGGGGGTATGGCGAGTGCTGCTGATAGCGACCAGCTCGGCCCGGGACGCGGCGGATGTGGTCGTGACCGGACTGCAGGGTCGGTTCGCGGGCCGGATCGACGGTGTGACTCAGCATGTCCCGACTGAGGTCGCGGAGGCGGCCCGTACCAAGGCCCGCGTCGACGACGCCGACGGGTTGGTGGCGATCGGAGGTGGGTCGGCGATCGGCCTGGCCAAAGCCGTCGCGCTGACGAGCGGGCTGCCGATCGTGGCGGTGCCGACGACGTACGCGGGCTCGGAGATGACACCGGTCTGGGGCGAGACGGCCGGAGGCAGCAAAACCACGGGGATGGACCCGAAGGTGCTGCCGAGGACAGTGGTGTACGACGCCGTGCTCAGCCAGCACCTGCCGAAGACAATCACGGCGGCCAGCGTCGCGAACGCGCTCGCGCATTGTGTGGAAGCCGTCTGGACACCGAAGGCCGATCCGATCGCCGAGACCATGGCGGTCGAAGGCGCACGAGCACTCGCCACCGGACTGCGCCGAGTCCTCGAAGCACCCACCGACTTAGATGCCCGAAGCAACCTTCTGTACGGCGCCTGCCTGGCGGGCTCGGCCTTCGCGAGTGCTGGGTCAGACCTGCACCACAAGCTCTGTCACTACCTCGGCGGCACCTACAACCTCCCCCACGCGGAGACCCACGCGGTAGTCCTCCCTCAGATCGCCAGGGTCAAGATCGCCGCCGTACCGCGAGCGAAGGCCCGGCTGGAGGAGGCACTCCAGACAGAGGACCTGGCGGCCGGCCTGTTCGACCTGTTCGCCGAGGCCGGTATCCCGACCAGCTTGAAGGAGCTGGGCCTCACCCGGGAGCAGGCGCAGGAAGCCGCGCGAGTCTTCGACGCCGACGACATCCTCACCCGCGCCTGGCACGGAACCAGGCCGGAAGGAGAGACCGGATGAGATCCGCCAACATCCCGGACGCGGTCCGCACCCCGGTCGGCAAGCTGGGCGGCACGGCCTGGCCACACTCTGCATCGGCGTGGGCCAGGGCCTGGCGATGGTGATCGAAGCATGAGGAGCACCCAGATGGACCTGCAAGGCGACGAACTGACCGAGGCGGTGGTGGCCAGCTTCGACCACAGCACCGACGCGCGCACGAAGACCGTCATGAGTGCGTTGGTACGCCATCTGCACGCGTTCGCACGGGAGGTGGAGCTGACCGAGGACGAGTACTTCACCGCGATCGACTTCCTCACCCGGACCGGCCAGATCTCGACCGGCACCAGACAGGAGTTCGTCCTGCTGGCCGACGTACTCGGGCTGTCGATGGTGACCGTTGGCCTGAGCAACCGCAAGCCGGCGGAGGCCACGCAGTCGACGGTGTTCGGCCCCTTTTTCGTCGAAGGATCACCGGAAGTCGAACTGGGCGGCGATATCGCGAACGGCGCTCCCGGACGGCCCTGCCTGGTGACAGGGCGCGTCCTGAACACGAAGGGCGAACCAATCGCCGGAGCACTGGTCGAGACCTGGCAGGCCGATGAGGAAGGGTTCTACGACGTCCAGAAGGATCTCGACCGCCCGCAGAACCGAGGCCATCTGACAACCGATGACGAAGGCAACTACGCGTTCTGGGCGGTGAAGCCGGTCGCCTACCCGATCCCGGACGACGGCCCGGTCGGCGAGCTGCTCCGGGCCGGGGGCCGCGGCCCGATGCGCCCGGCCCACATCCACTTCATGGTCACCGCTCCCGGGTACGCCCGGCTCATCACTCACGTGTTCGCGGCCGGTGACGAGTACCTCGCCAACGATGCGGTCTTCGGCGTCAAGGACTCCCTCATCGCCGACTTCACCGAACGCCCGGCCGGCACACCTGCCCCGGATGGCAAGACCCCTGACCAGCCCTACTACACCGTCGGCTACGACTTGGTGCTCGCCACCACCGAGGAGACGCAGTGATCAGCACAGCTGTCCTCGTCAACCGGGCGCGGGAGATCCCCGACGTACTCCAGCAGGACCTTGTCAGGCTGCTAGGCCGCTGAGGTTGTCTGGGCCTCCCGGAGGATCTGGTCGAGGATCGCCGCGATCTCGGCGGTTTCCGCGTCGAGCAGGGTGATCAGGGCCACCCGCGACGTTTCCGTGCGCGCCTCGAGTGCCGCCGCGCTCAGGGCGCGCACGGTCCCGAGCTCGTGGATCAGTTCGTCCCACAGAGAACTCATCAACTACCCCCTATTCCCGTCACAAACCCAGTACGACATGCACGATGCACGCCGCCCCGCCCGAGTTGGGGCTGACTTTGGTCGAGAAGTCTCACTTCCGTCTCAACAACGCTGGGACGGCCGCCGAGGTTACGGAGTTGTCAGCAATCTCCAGCTGTGCGCCGGCACGAGCAGCGGATCAGCCGTGTGCTCCAGCGCCGTCAGCCCCGCCGCGTCGACGTCGAACCGATGGGCGTCGTCCGAGATGTTGAGCAGCAGGAGCACCTCACCGCCGCCGGTGGTCCGGAGGGCGATCAACTCGTTGGCGAGGTGCTCGACCTTCGTGCGTCCACGGGTGAGGGCAGCGCGCCGCCGTACGCCGATCAAGTGCTGGTGCAGCCGGTACGTCGGCCAACCCTGCGGAGCGAGCCGGTCGGGCGTCTCCGGGAACGCCGGACGGATCGCGTCGTCCCCGCCGGCCCGGTCCTCCTTCACACCACGGAACGCCTGCTCGTCCCCGGCGTAGATGCTCGGTACGCCGCCGACCGCGAACAGGATCGCGAGCGCGTGCCCGAGATGCCGCTCGTCGTCGAGGCGGGTGGCGATGCGAGTCACATCGTGATTGCCGACGAAGGTCTGCGGCACGAACGTGTCGAGCAGATCCTCGTGCCGGCCGAGGGCGTAGGCGAGTTCGAAGAAGTTGCGATCGTTCAGCGAGCTCCAGATCGCCTTCCACAGTTCGTACTGGGTGACCGAGTCGAGCCCGCTCTCGGCGACATACCCCGCGTAGTCGCCGTGAATGACCTCGCCGAAGAACCAGGCGTCCGGGTACTGCTCCCGCGGCAACACCTCCCGCCAGAACTCCGGCGGTACGGCGTACGCCACGTCGAGCCGCCATCCGTCGACACCGCGGCCGAGCCAATGAGACAAGACGTCCCTGACGTACTGCGCGACAGCCGGCTGACCGTGGTCCAGCGCGACCAGGGGCTCGTGTCCTTCGAAGGTGTCGAGCGAGCCGTCGTCGCGACGGCGGAACCATTCCGGCGGCGCCTCGAACGATCGCGCGACATGATTGAAGACGCCGTCGAGCGCGATGCGCAACCCGCGGCGCTTCGCCTCGGCGACGAGCCGGTCGAAGTCGGCGTCGTCCCCGAGCCGCGGATCGATGCGGAAGTGGTCCACAGTGTCGTAACCGTGGGTCTCGGAGGCGAAAACCGGTCCGAGCAGCAGGCCTGAGCAACCAAGTTCGATCGCGTAGTCCAGCCAGTTCTCCAACTGGGCCAGCCGATGGACGACACCGAGCCGAGAGGTTGCCTCGGCACCGGTGAAGCCCAGTGGGTACACCTGCCACCAGATCGCGTGCTCAGCCCACCTGGTCATGGCTTCTGCCCGAAGGTGTGGCGGCGGATCCACGCGTGCAGAGCGATGGCGGCGGCCGCGCTGGCGTTGATCGAGCGGGTCGAGCCGAACTGGGCGATGGAGAGGACGCCGGTGCAGATCGCGTGGGCCTCGGCGGTCAGGCCGGGGCCCTCCTGACCGAACAGGAGGACGCAGGCGGCGGGGAGCTCGTAGGTCTCCAGCGGGACCGAGCCGGGCAGGTTGTCGATCCCGATCACGGGCAGGTCGTGCTCCGCGGCGTACGACGCCAGGTCCTCGAGGCTGGGGTGGTGGCGGACATGCTGGTAACGGTCGGTGACCATCGCGCCCCGGCGGTTCCACTTGCGGTTGCCGACGATGTGGACCTCGGCGGCGAGGAAGGCGTTCGCAGTCCGGACAACCGAGCCGATGTTCAGATCGTGCTGCCAGTTCTCGATCGCGACGTGGAACGGGTTCCGCTGCCGGTCCAGATCAGCGACGATCGCCTCGAGCTTCCAGTAGCGGTACTTGTCGACCACGTTGCGTCGATCACCGGCCGCGAGCAGCTCCGGATCCAGCCGCGGATCATCGGGCCACTCACCCTCCCACGGCCCCACTCCGACCTCGTTCGGCCCGACCAGGTCGGCACCGATGAGGTCCCGCTTCGAGTCTCCACCAAGCTCACGCACAGGTTGGGACGCTACCCTGTCCGCGTGCTTCCTCTTGTCGCGATGCTGATGCCGAACTGGATGGACCCGGAGTACCTGCTGACCTGGCTGGGCGACTGGTCACTCTGGGGTACGGCCGCGGTCGTGTTCATCGAGTGTGGGCTGCTGTTCCCGATCCTGCCCGGTGACTCGCTGTTGTTCGCCGTCGGCCTGTTCATCGCGCACGGCACGATCGACGTACCGCTGTGGCTGGCCTGCGTGATCCTGACCGTCGCGGCCTTCCTCGGCAACGTGTCCGGCTACTACATCGGCCGGGTGCTCGGGACCACGCTGTTCACCAACCCGAACGCGCGGTTCCTGAAGCCGAAGTACATCGTGCAAACGCATGAATTCTTCGAGAAGTACGGCCCGCGGGCGCTGGTGCTGGCCCGGTTCGTCCCGATCGTCCGGACCTTCATCACGGTCGTGGCCGGCGCCGGCAGGATGGACCCGAGGAAGTTCTTCCTCTGGACCGGTGTCGGCGCGGTCCTGTGGGCCACCGGCCTCACCCTCCTCGGCCACGCCCTCGGCCAGGTGAAGTTCATCCACGAGCACCTCGAGTCGGCGATCCTCCTCATCGTGCTCATCTCGGTGGTCCCGATGTTCGTCGAGTGGTTCCTGGCCAAGCGCCGCGCCCGCGCCGCCGCCGCGGCCCTGGCGGCCCCGGCCGACGCCGCGCCGAAGCACGCGGCGACGAATCACGTCAACGACTGACCTCGCGCAGCCGGGCCAGGCAGAGCTCCAGCGGAACCGACGGCACCCCCTGCCCGAGCGTCTCGAACCGCTCCCCGGCCAGTAACCGCTGTACGTCGTCCGGCCTGATCCGGGCGTGCCTGCTGACGAACTGCCGCTCGGAAACATCGATCCGTACGTCGAGCTCTCGCATCGGCGCGTCGATCCGGGAGAGGCCGTAGAACTCGGGCTTGGCGCCCTTCTCCAGCCAGCGGCCGTACCCGAGCACGGTGGTCTCGATCCGGACCTCCCGCATGGCCGCGCTGATCAGGCCGAGCTCCTCCCGCAGCTCGCGCTCCATCCCGGCCGCCACGACATCGGTCAGCCGGTCGCGCCCCGCGAGATCCAGCGGCTCGAGGCTGCCGGAACCACTCGGCGCCACCAGCCCCGCGGACGACCGCGACGCCGCGCCCTGATGAACCAGGACCATCCAGCCGTCGGAGGTCAATGCGACCGTCGAGACGCCGACTTGATTGCCTAGCTCGGTGGCGTTCAACGGGATCAACCGCCCGTCATCGGCGATCAGGTGCCGGGTGATGTCCGCCACGGCTCGGCCGAGCCGTCGGCTCATCCACTGGTGACCGGCCAGGTAGTTCGACGCCATCACGTCGAAGTACCGGACCGGCTGCAGGTGGACCGGGCCACCGGCCGGGTCCGGATCCTCACAGAGCCCGATGTTCAGCCCGTCGAACGGCGGCGACGACGTCCGCGACCGCTGCGACCGGGCCAGCGCGATCACGGCCGGTTTGATCGCCGCCAGGTCGGGTGGGAGCGAGTACGGACGCTGGTCGAGGACGAACGGCCGGTCCAGGCTGCGGTCGACCGACCGGCTGGTCACGACACGGCCCTGCGAACAGCGGACGACCTCCCAGTCACCGTCCAGCACGACCTCGGGAATCGGGTGGTCGATCGTGTAGAGGTCCCGGAGCTCCCGCCGTACGTCGACCCAGTCGCTGACCAGCGGGATCAGGCCCAAAACCGCGAGCACGATCGCGATGACTCCGGTGCCGAGGCTGTCCACTCCGAGCGCGAGCACACCGATGAGCGACAACGTCGTACCGGCGACCACCGCCCAGTTCTTCGCCAGCAGCAGTCGAGCCCAGCCCCAGGAAGCCGAGAACCGGTGCTGGAGCCACAGGCGAGCGCCGTGGCGGATCGGCTGGGCTGGGGCCGGAGTGGCGGTGTCGAGATCTCCCACGAGGGGTAATTATCAGGGCCGGTCAGTGACCGAAGGGGAAGTGGGGGTTGGACCAGACCCAGTCGGTGGTGAGGTCGGTGAGCGGGGCTACTTCGACCGGGCCTTGTAGCAGCGGGCCGACCACCCGACCGGAACCGAGTGAACAGGCCACCCGGATCCGGTCTGCCGCCTGGTACCAGACCAGCGCCCCCCGTGGCGCCGCCCCCTCCTGCAGCAGGGCGTGGTGGTCGAGCCACCGCACCGCATCGGCCGGATCGTGCCAGCCGCTGTCCTGGGCGTAGCCGAACGCCATCCGCTGGAACTTCAGCGGCCAGTCCTGCCAGGCCGTCGATCCCACCCGTTCCAGCTGCCAGTTCAGCGCCGCCTCGGTCTCCCGCGGGTTCGCCACCCGCGCCGGCGTCCGGCGCTCCACGACAACCTCCCCCCAGGCCATAGCTGACCCCTCCCCGAGTCCCCCGAACCCGCCGGCCTGTGTTGCCGTGGTGAGTCACATACTGTCCGACGGGAATACACCCGCCGTACATTCAGCCCGCGGCCGTCGTGGTGTCGAAGGTGGCGAGCTCACGGCGGCACTCGGCGGCGCGGACGTCGTTGCCGGCCTGCTGCCAGACCCGGGCCGCGCGATCGAGAGTACGGCGGGCCGAGTCGAGATTCCCGGTGGACAGGTAGAGCTGGCCGAGGTGCTGAGCGGCCTGCCCTTCGACGCTGCGGTCGCCGAGCCGGTGACCGATGTCGATCGAGTCCAGCAGCATCTTCCGCGCCGCCGCCACCTCGCCGCGCTCCATCAGCGTCTGCCCGAGGTCGGCCCTCGTGTACGCCGCGCAGTGGTCGTCGCCCATGCCGTTGAAGATCGCCAGGGCCGTCCGCAACTGCCGAACGGCCTGGTCGTACTTCCCCTGCCGGGACCGGAGCGCTGCGATCCGCCGTCGTACCTTCGCCTCCCGGTGGCTGTCGACCCGCCGTACGGCGATCAGGAACGCCTCGGCCAGATAGCGCCCTGCCATCATCGTGTCGCCGCGCGCCAGCCAGACGTTCGCGATCGCGGTCCGGGCCAGCGCTTCGGCGTTCGCGTTGCCGACCTCGACGAACGCCTCGACCGCCTTCTCGTACTGCCTCAGCCCCTCGTCCGGCCGGCCGCGCTCACGCAGCCAGGTCCCGAGACCGACCGCCGCGATGCCCTCGCCGAGCCGCTCGCCGACCTCCGCCGACAGCCGCGCGGCCGCGTCCAGATGCCGCCAGGCCGTGTCCCAGTCGTCCTGGTACAGCGCGAGCTGGCCGAGGTTTCGGTGCATGATCGCCTCGCCGCGCCGGTCCCCGCAGGCCATCGCACTGAGCAGCCCCTGCTGGTGCGACTCGTTCCAGTCGTCGAAACCGGCCCGCATGTCCAGGTACGGCGCCCACGCGGACGCGATCCGCCAGGCATGGTCGTGCAACCCGTTCTGCGCCGCGGCCCGGATCGCGGGGACGAACGTACTGCGCTCACTGTCGAACCACGCGATCGCGTCGGTCTCGGTGAACGGCGACGGATCCGGACCGGTCACCGGTCCGGTGTGCTCGATCACGCCGAAGTACTCGAAGGCCAGCGCTTCGTTGGCCCGGCGCATCTTGGTCAGGATCGCGTCCAGCACGGTGGTCACGTCCCGGACCGCCTGCGCGTTCTGCTCCTGGTCGCCGACCCCGATCGCGTGCAGCCGGAGCAGGTCGTGGACCCGGTAGCGCGCCGTACCGCGGTGGTCGACCGAGCTGATCCGGACCAGGTTGACCTCGATCAGCCGGTCCAGACTGCGTCGTACGGCGGCCGGCGACGCGACCGCCTCGAGCGCGCGGGCGGAGAACACCCCGACGGCGAAGTGACCGATCAGCCGGTAGAGCCTGGCCTCCTCCGGGCTGAGCGCGTCGTAGCTGAGATCGGCACTCGTGCGGACGGCGAGCTCACCGATACTCAACTCGTCCAGCCGGGAGGTCTCGTCGCGCAACCGCCGGGCCAGCTCCCGCGGACTCAGGTCCGGCCGCTGTGCCAGCCGGCTGCCGACGATCCGGATCGCCAGCGGCAGGTTCGCACAGGCGGCCAGGATCTCCTCGGCCGCGGGCGACGTACGGTCGACGCGCCCGGCGCCGGCGACCAACTCGAGCAGCGTGGCCGCCTCGACGTCGTCGAACGTGTCCAGCGGCAGGCTGTCCGCACCGGCCAGATCCATCAACCGGTTGCGGCTGGTGATGACGACCGCGGACGCACCCGTACCCGGCATCAGCGGCGTGACCTGACTCGCCGTCGCCACGTCGTCGAGGATGATCAGCACCCGGCGGCTGGCCAGCTCGGAGCGCAGCATCGCCGACCGCCGCTCGGGGTCGGTGGGGATCGCGTAGTCGGGCAGGTTGAGGCTGAGCAGCAGATCGGTCAGCGCTGCCGCCGGATCCCGCGGCTGGGTCGCTCCGTGCATGTCCAGGTAGATCTGACCGTCCGGGAACGACTCACGGACCAGATGCCCGAGCCGGACCGCGAGCGATGTCTTCCCGGTGCCGGGTGCGCCCGAGATGACCGCGACCGGTGGACGCACCGGGTCGCGGCCGCAGACCAGGTCGCGCAACTGCTCGAGCTGCTGCTGCCGGCCGCTGAAGTCGGGCAGGTCGAGCGGCAGCTGGCTCGGCGGACGCAGCGGATCCGTCAGCTCCGGCGCCGCCATCGGTCCCGGCCGTACGATGTCGGGCCCAGGGCGTTCCGGCGTACGCGCGGCCGGGATCCCGGGGTTCGGCCAGTTGGCCGAGCGGCCGTTCTGTGCGCGGACACCGGCGGCCTCGAGCTCGGGTCCAGGCTCGATGTCGAGCTCGTCGGCCAGGGTCTGCACCGCCTTGGCGTACGCCGCTCGGGCTTCACCGACCCGCCCGGCGGCCAGGAGCGCGTCGACGAGTCGCCGCCAGAGCTGCTCGTCGTACGGGTCCTCCGTGAGGCGCGCACTGAGCAGAACCGCGGCGCCACTCGCATCACCGTGCTCCAGCCGGAGGTCCAGGAGTGTGTCGACCAGGCCGCGGTGCTGCGCCTCCAGGCGGGCGAGTGAGCCCTCCCACGCGGCCGGGATCGACAGATCCTCGAGCGGGCGGCCACGCCAGAGCGCGTACGCCCGCGACAGGACCTGCATGGCCTGGCGACCCTCGCCGGCGTCGCGGAGGTGGCCGCCTTCCGCGAGCAGCGACTCGAACAGGCTGGCGTCCAGCTCGTCGACGCCGACCTCGATGCTGTAGCCGGCGGCGGACGTGTCGATCGGCGCGGGTAGCCCGGCCTCCTGCAGGACCCCGCGCAGGGCTCGGACGTAGGTGCGGATGTTCGCCGTAGCGGAGCGTGGCGGACTGCTCTCCCAGAGCGCGTCGGCGATCAGATCGGTCGAGACGAACCGGTTGGGGTGCAGCAGCAACGTCGCCAGCAGCTGACGCGGCTTGGCGGCCCGGAGCGGCTGACCCTGGACATGGGCGAGGCGCAGAGGTCCGAGGATTCCGTACCTCAGACTGTCCACTTGCCTGCCCTCTCCCACTGTTGAACCGACCTATCGTGGCATCCCTGCGTACCCCTCCGGAAGGGCGATGTACGCCGGATGTATCTCACTGCGGCAGTGTTGACCCCGGTACCGGGGGGAGGGCAGGCCTGGGAGCGGCGACTGACCGCCGTCGCACCCGGGTCTGGCACTGGTAGTGAGTTCGGGGTCGGGGGTCCCGAACCACGGGGAACCGGTGCTAATGGCCACCGGTGAACGGCGGCTGTCCGTCCTGCGGGCTGGGGGAACCCGCAGGCGGGCCGCCCACCGGTGGCTGGCCTTGGTGCTGACCCGGCTGGCCCTGGTACTGACCCGGCTGGCCCTGGTACGGCGCCTGGACCGGCTGACCCGGCTGCTGGTAGCCGGGGAACTGGGGCTGGGCCTGGTAGCCGCCCTGGTCACCCGGAATCTGCGGCTGGATCTGCCCCGACGAGTGCGGCCCGGGCCGCATCTGCGGCGGCGTCTGCTCACCGGCGACCGAGCCGATGGTGCCGAACGAGACCTGCGGGACCGAGCGCACCTGCTCGTCGTTGATCTCGAAGTAGCCGGCCTTCTCGAACTTGAAGCCGTTCGCGATGAGGTTCGACGGGAACGCCTCGACCCGGGTGTTGTAGTCACCCACGTTGGCGTTGAAGAACCGCCGGCCGGCCGCGATCCGGTCCTCGGTGTCGGTCAGCTCGCGCTGCAGGTTGAGGAAGTTCTGGTTCGACTGCAGCTGCGGGTACGCCTCGACCGAGACCATCAGCTGACGCAGCGCACCGGACAGCTCGCTCTCCGCCGCGGCCCGCTGCTCCGGCGCGGCACCCTGCACGTTCACCGCCTGGGTCCGCAGCCGGGCCACCTCCTCGAACACGTGCCGCTCGTGTGCGGCGTACGCCCGGACGGACTCGACCAGGTTCGGGATCAGGTCGTACCGGCGGTGCAGCTCGACGTCGATCTGCCGCCACGACTCCTGGATCAGGTTCCGCTGCTTGACGAACCGGTTGTACGACACGATCAGCGCGATTCCCACAATCACGACGACCGCGACGATCGCGATGATGACGAAGCTCAGCATTCCCCTGCTCCCGAGTGTTGGCGATGCTCAGCAGCGACTCTACGGGTGATCGGGTCCGATGGAGGTCTAGATGTTCTGCGGCGGCTGCTGCACGCGCGGGTCGACGCCGGCGTAGTCGCGCCACACGTACGGCGGGACCTGCTCGACGACCTGTTGCAGCAGGGCGAGGCGGTTCATCACCTCGGCCGGGTTGTGCGCGCCCTTGTCCCAGCCGACCAGCGAGTTCCCCTCGACCCGCCAGCCGATCTCCCCACGGGCCAGCAGCAGCTCCATCATCCGCGGCGTCACGACCGCGTGCCCGAACCGCTCGTCGTCCGCCTTGACCCGGAACCTCCGGTTGAACTGGTCGCTCTCGAACTGGATGTCGCGGAACCCGAACGCGTTCGCCACCGCCCCGCCGAAGATCCCCTCGTGCGTGACCTCCAGGTGCGGCAGCGCGCCCGGAAGTTGCAGTACGACGACGCCGAACTTGTGCGTGGTCGTCGTACGACGGCCCTTCGAGTCGGTCGAGTGCGTCTGGTAGCTGTAGTCGAAGGCAACCATCGGGTGACCGTTGAACGCACCGGAGAGCACGTTCAACGCCCGGCGGTTGTCACCGGCCCCGAACGGCGTACCCGCCCACTGATGAGTCAGCGCGTTGTTGGCCGGCACGTACGACCAGCCCTGCTGCGCGGCGAAACCGGCGAACATCTCCCGGCGCTTCTTCGCCGCCATGTAGTTGAAGTAGAAGATCCCGACTCCGACCACCAGGGCGATCAGGATCATCACGACCGGGTTGAGGTCCATCAGAGACCTAGGTCTTCGAGGCCGAACACCGCTCGGTACTCCAGGCCTTCCGACTCGACCTTCTGCTGCGCTCCGGTCGCCCGGTCCACGATCACCGCGACCGCGACCACCTCGGCGCCGGCCTCGCGCAGCGCCTCGACCGCGGTCAGCACCGAGCCGCCGGTGGTGGAGGTGTCCTCGACCGCGAGCACCCGGCGACCCTTCACGTCCGGCCCCTCGATCCGCCGCTGCAGACCGTGCGTCTTCTCCGCCTTGCGTACGACGAACGCGTCCAGCCGTCGGCCCTGTTGCGCGGCCGCGTGCAGCATCGACATCGCCACCGGGTCCGCGCCGAGGGTCAGGCCGCCGACCGCGTCGTACTCGAGATCCTTGGTCAGCTCGAGCATCGCGGGCCCGATCAGCGGGGCCGCGGCCGCGTCCAGCGTGATCCGGCGCAGGTCGACGTAGTAGTCGGCTTCCTTCCCCGACGCCAGCGTCACCTTGCCATGCACGATGGCTTTGGTTCTCACCTGCTCCAGCAGGCCGTCCCGATCGAAGCTCATGGCGCACCAGCCTAGATCACGGGGTAGATCAGGCTTTCTTGCTCACCCGCACTCTCCCCTCCTCTTGCTTTCTGGCCACGTATGCAGACGAACTGCAAAGGCTGTGTACCACGTGTCGATGGACGCCGGTGGTTGCCCGGGACGACGATGTGGACGATCGTCGAAGGTGGAGGTGTGCTGTGAAGGCGCTCGTCAAGGCCGAGGCGAAGCCCGGTCTGTGGTTGCAGGACGTTCCGGAGCCGAAGATCGAGGCCGACGAGGTGCTGATCAAGGTGCTCCGTACCGGGTTGTGCGGCACCGACCTGCACATCCAGAGCTGGGACCACTGGGCGCAGAAGAACGTGCGGGTACCGATGGTGATCGGCCACGAGTTCTGCGGTGAGGTGGTCGAGATCGGCGTCGGCGTCCGCGATGTCGCCGTCGGTGACCTGGTCAGCGGCGAGGGTCACCTGGTCTGCGGCCGTTGCCGCAACTGCCGGGCCGGCCGCCGCCACCTGTGCATCAAGACCCGCGGCCTCGGCGTCCACGTACCGGGCGCTTTCGCCGAGTACGTCGCCCTGCCCGCGAGCAACGCGTGGGTCCACAAGGATCGGGTCGACCTGGACGTGGCCGCGATCTTCGATCCGTTCGGCAACGCCGTACACACCGCACTGTCGTTCCCGCTGGTCGGCGAGGACGTGCTGATCACCGGCGCCGGGCCGATCGGCGTGATGGCCGCGGCGGTCGCCCTGCACGCCGGTGCGCGCAACGTGGTGATCACCGACCTGTCGGAGTACCGGCTGGACCTGGCCCGCAAGATCGGTGTCACCCGCGCGGTGAACGTCGGTTCGGAGAGCATCGCGGAGGCGCAGCAGAGCCTCGGCATGCGGGAAGGGTTCGACGTCGGGATGGAGATGTCCGGGCAGCCGGCCGCGCTGCGGGACATGCTCGCGAACATGACCCACGGCGGCCGGATCGCGATGCTCGGGCTGCCGTCGGACGAGATCGCGATCGACTGGAGCACGGTGGTGCTCAACATGCTGACGATCAAGGGAATCTACGGCCGGGAGATGTTCGAGACCTGGTACTCGATGTCGGTGATGCTGGAACGCGGCCTGGACCTGACCCCGGTGATCACCCACCGGTTCGGGTACGGCGACTTCGAGCACGCCTTCGACGTCGCCCGGCAGGGGCACTGCGGCAAGGTGATCATGGACTGGACGACGGAATCTCTGGAGGAGAAGCACTGATGTTCGGGCGGATGCGGGACGACCTGACGGCGACCATCGGCGAGATCCGGGACGCCGGGCTGTACAAGTCCGAGCGGGTGATCACCTCACCGCAGCAGGCTGCGATCTCCGTTGCTTCAGGCAAGGAGGTGCTGAACTTCTGCGCCAACAACTACCTCGGGCTGGCCGACCATCCCGAGGTGATCGCGGCCGCCCGCGCCGCCCTGGACCAGTGGGGCTTCGGGATGGCCTCGGTTCGGTTCATCTGCGGCACCCAGCAGATCCACAAGGACCTGGAAGGTGCCCTGAGCAACTTCCTCGGCGCCGAGGACACCATCCTCTACAGCTCCTGCTTCGACGCCAACGGGGGCCTGTTCGAGACCCTGCTCGGCGCCGAGGACGCGGTCATCTCCGACGAGCTCAACCACGCCAGCATCATCGACGGCATCCGGCTGTCGAAGGCCCGCCGCTACCGCTACAAGAACCGTGACATGGCCGACCTGGAGGCGCAGCTCAAGGACGCGGCCGACGCCCGGTACCGGCTGATCGCGACCGACGGCGTCTTCTCGATGGACGGGTACGTCGCCCCGCTCGACGAGATCTGCGACCTGGCCGACCGGTACGACGCCCTGGTCATGGTCGACGACTCGCACGCGGTCGGCTTCGTCGGCCCCGACGGCGCCGGCACCCCGTCACTGTTCGGCGTGAAGGACCGCGTCGACGTACTGACCGGCACCCTCGGCAAGGCCCTCGGCGGCGCGTCCGGCGGCTATGTCTCCGGCCGCCGCGAGATCGTCGAACTGCTGCGGCAGCGCTCCCGCCCCTATCTCTTCTCCAACTCCCTGGCGCCGTCCGTCACCGCGGCCTCCCTGAAGGCGCTCGAACTCATCGGCGGCTCCAGCGACCTGCGCGACAAGCTCGCGGCCAACACCAAACTCTTCCGCACGAAGATGACCGAGGCCGGCTTCGACGTCCTCCCCGGCGACCACCCCATCTCCCCCGTCATGATCGGCGACGCCGCCGAAGCGGGCCGGCTCGCCGACAAGCTCCTCGAGCTCGGCGTCTACGTGATCGGCTTCTCCTACCCCGTCGTACCCCACGGCAAGGCCCGCATCCGCGTCCAACTCTCCGCGGCCCACTCCACCGAGGACGTCGAACACGCCATCGCCGCCTTCACAGAGGCCCGCGCCGCCCTCACCTGACCCCTCAGTATTGGTGCCGATCATGGTACCGCTCGCGGTACCATGAGCTCATGGCCATGAATCTGAGACTCAGTCCTGAGACCGCGTCGGCGCTCCAGGCCGAGGCTGACCGCACCGGCAGGTCACAGCAGGAGATCGTCCGGGAAGCTGTCGCCCGGCACCTCCACTTGGCCGAGGACGATTCCTCCGCAAGCGATCGAGAACGGGCCAGGGCGGCGCAGGTAGTACGTCCGGCGCGGGTGACGTATCGGAGGGTGACGCCACGACTCCGCCTCCCGAAGGGCACCGACAGTCTCGGCCTGCTCGATCGGGACGACCGCTTCTGATGCGCGTTTACCTGGATAGCAGCGCCCTGATCAAGCGAGTGATCGTCGAGCAGGAATCCACTGATCTGGTGGACTTCCTCGATGCGCACTACCAGCAGGCCGACCTCTTGGCGTCGTCTTCGCTCGCCTGGGTCGAGGTGTCGCGCGCCGTGCTGGCGCGCGCCAAGGCCCCAGAGACTGCCGGCGATCTGATCGATGGGGCGATGTCCGGTATCGACGAGCGGCCGATGACCGCCGAGGTCGTCAGCGTCGCTCGCCGGATCGAGCCGCTGGTGCTGCGGAGCCTCGATGCCATCCACCTTGCAACGGCAGTGTTGATCGACGCCGACCTCGTCGTCACCTACGACGACCGGCTGGCGAACGCCTGCCGCCGCAACTCCCTCGCCGTTGCATCACCCGGCCGCGAGTAACGCCGCCGCCTTCATCGAAGCCCGCGCTGGCCTGGCGGGCGACCTGGGAGACGTCTCGGCAGTTCTTCCGACATAGCTGCGTGTCCGGTGAGGGCTAGGGTGTTCCGGTCCGTCCGGGTGAGGGAGCGTCATGCGTCGGTTGGTGGTTGTTGTTGGGGTGGTTGGGCTGCTGTTCGTCGCAGCCTGTGGTGAGGACGGGGAGACGCCGGTAGCGGCCTCCCCGAGTCCACCGGCTTCGCCGAGTGCAACACCTAGTACGACGCCCGAGCGGAGTGCTCCTGTGGTGCGGGCTACGCCGGTGCAGCTGAGTGTGGCTGCGGCGGGCAAGCGCTACCTGCAGGTGACCCGGCCGTACAACGTCGCGCTGGAGCGCTTCGAGAAGGCCGCGAACGGCAACGCCTCCGTGGCAACACTGCAGGCCCGGGCCCGAGCAGTTGCGGCGGCAAACCTGGCCGAGTCGCAGGCGCTGTCGTCGATCACCTGGCCGAGCAAGGTGGCGCCCCAGATCAAGGCGTTGGTGAAGGCGGACGTGGCCGCACGCCCGCACTGGCTGCGAGTTGCGGCAGCCGACAGCCTGTCGGAGATGGCCCGGCACGTGAAGCTCGCCTCGGCGGAGAGCGGCAAGGCCCCTGCCGCCGAAATCCGCCGGCTGCTCGGTCTCCCGAAGTACGACGAGAAGGACTACAGCTGATCTGTCGGCGCTGACCGGCAGGATGTGGGTATGGCAGTCCTGAGTGCGAAGGCGATCAACCGGGCGACGCTCGCGAGGCAGTTGTTGCTGGAGCGGGCGGATGTGCCGGTGGTGGAGGCCGTCGGGCGGTTGGTGGGGATGCAGGGGCAAGAGCCGAAGCATCCGTACGTCGGGTTGTGGTCTCGGCTGGAGGGGTTCGCGGAGGGGGACCTGAATCAGGCGGTCGAGGAGCGCGACGTCGTCCGGGCGACGTTGTTCCGTGGGACGTTGCATCTGGTGACCGCTCAGGACTACTTGCGGTTCAGGACGACCTTGGCGCCCGTGCTCGAGGCCGGGCTTCGGATGCTCAAGGAGCGGGGCGAAGGGCTCGAGCCGGACAAGGTCGTCAGGGCGGCGCGGAAGATCCTGGCCAAGGAGCCGTTGACGTTCACCGAGGTGCGGGACGCGCTGCAGAAGGAGTTTCCCGCGGTGAACGAGCGGGCGCTCGGGTTCTGCACCCGGATGATGGTGCCGCTGGTGATGTACCCGACCGGCACCCGCTGGGCCTGGCCGGCGAACGCCCGCTTCACCCCGGCCGAGGACTGGCTGGGCGGGAAGCTGCACCCGAAGGCCGTACCCGAGGAGCTCGTCATCCGCTATCTGGAGGTGTTCGGCCCGGCGACACCGGCCGACTTCCAGACCTGGTCCGGGTTGCCGAAGGCGAAGCCGGTGTTCGACGGTCTCGAGCTGGAGCAGTTCACCGACGAGTCCGGCAAGACGCTGTACGACGTACCGGACGGACCGCGCCCGGATCCGGACATGCCGGCGCCGGTCAGGTTCCTGCCGGAGTTCGACAATCTGCTGCTCGCCCACGCCAAACGCGAGCGGATCATCGCCGACGAGCACAAACCGGCCGTGTTCACCAAGAACTTGCGGGTCAAGGCGACGTACACCGTGGACGGCCTGGTCGCGGGCCTGTGGACGGCGGCGAAGAAGCGTGGTGTGGCCACTCTCACGCTCACCCCGTTCGCGCCTACGACGAAGAAGATCACGACCGAGCTGGAGCGGGAGGGAGCGGGGCTGCTGCGGTTCCTGGAACCGGATGCGAAGACCTATGAGGTGGTTACGGCCGGTTAATGAGGTTGTTGTCACACGTCAGATGACTGGGCCCGAACCCTTGGGCCCGCTGGAATAGACAGATGAGCACAGTCCCCACCATCACTCTGGACAACGGCGTCGAGATCCCGCAGCTGGGTCTGGGGGTCTGGCAGATCGAGAACGACATCGTCACCGATGTCGTGACCACCGCGTTCGAGGCCGGCTACCGGCACGTGGACACGGCGGCGATCTACGGCAACGAGGCCGGCGTCGGGCGGGCGATCGCCGCGTCCGGCCTGCCTCGCGACGAACTCTTCATCACCACCAAGCTGTGGAACAGCGACCAGGGGTACGACACCACCCTGAAGGCGTTCGACGCCAGCCTGGAGCGGCTCGGGCTCGAGTACGTCGACCTGTACCTGATCCACTGGCAGTCGCTGAAGAAGGACAAGTACGTCGAGACCTGGAAGGCGTTCGAGCAGTTGTACGCCGACAAGCGGGTCCGCGCGATCGGGGTGTCGAACTTCCACGAGCCGGCGCTGCGGCGGCTGTTCGAGGAGACCACGATCCGGCCGGCGGTGAACCAGATCGAGCTGCACCCGGCGCTGCCGCAGGACGAGCTGCGCGCGTTCAACGCGGAGAACGACATCGTCACGCAGGCGTGGAGCCCGCTGGCGCAGGGCGAGCTGCTCAGCCAGCCCGCGTTGAAGACGCTGGCGGACAAGCACGGCAAGACGCCGGCCCAGGTGGTCATCCGCTGGCACCTGCAGCTCGGCAACGTGGTCATCCCGAAGTCGAAGACCCCGAGCCGGATCAAGGAGAACTTCGACGTCTTCGACTTCCAGCTGGACAACGACGACATGGCCGCGATCGCCGACCTCGAAACCGGCGTCCGCACCGGCGGCGACCCCGACACCTTCGGCTGACCCCGCCAGACCCACCAGGCGCCAGCCCCCTTCCCCCGCCGGGCATTTCAGTGGTTAGCCACTGAGCTTGTGGGTTCTCTACTCGTATTTCGAGTGGAGAACCCACCATTTGACGGGTTAACCCATCAAATGGCGACGGGCCGAAGCGGGCAGGCGGGGGCGGGGTCAGAGGAGGTCGAGGAAGCGGGCGAGGACGGGGGAACGGTTGTCGGGGGACCAGGCTACGGAGAGTTGCCAGGCAGGAAGGTCGTCGGACAACTCGCGGTAGACGACTGCTTCCGGGTTGGACGGCGGGGTCGGACCGATGAGCAGTGAGACGCCGAGCCCGGCGGCGACCAGGGACACGATCGTCTGTACGTCGGCCGCCTCTTGCTCGATCCGGGGTGTGAAACCGGCCGCGCGACAGTAGCCGACGATCGTGTCGAACACGGCGGGCCCGCTCGATCGCGTGTAGAAGACGAACGGGTCCTCCGCGAGCTCGGCCAGCCTGATCCGCTTCCGCCGTACCAACCGGTGCCGTGCTGGGAGCACGGCCACCAGCGGATCGTTCGATACGACCCGCGTCAGCAGGCCGGCGGTGCGGCCCGCCGTGGTTCGCGCGCCTTCGGGCGTTGCCGGGCGCATCAGGCCGACGTCGATCCGGCCGTCGCGCAGCGCCTCGGTCTGCCGGATCGTCGTCACGCTCTCCAGATCGAGCACGACCTCCGGATACGCCTGCCGGAAAGCGCCCAGCAACCGCGGCAACACCTCGAACGTCGCGGACTGGACGAAGCGCAGCCGCAAGGTCCCGAGCTCACCGCGCTGGGTCCGCTGCGCCGCGCGGACCGCCTCGTCGGACCGCCGGAGCAGGTCCTGCGCGTCGGTCAGGAACGCCTCACCGGCAGCGGTCAGCACGAACCGGCGTCGTACCCGGGCGAACAACTCGACCCCCAGATCGCGCTCGAGGGCGGCGATCTGACGGCTGAGCGACGGCTGAGTCAGATGCAGCCGGGTGGCGGCCCGGCCGACGTTCATCTCCTCGGCCACCACCACGAACGATCTGAGCTGGCGCAGTTCCATGCGATCGATCATGCACCAAACACATCAACTCTGCGAAGAACTTTCATTGGACGTATCAAGGTCCGAGTTCCTACCGTCGAAGAGTCGAAAGGAACAACCTGATGTACGTCTTCCCAATCAATGTCATCAACAAGGTCGCCGAGGAGTCCCGCTCGGGAATGGCCTACGCCCTGACCGTCCCGGACACCAGGCCCCTCCACCGGCTCCGCGCCGTACGCCGTCTGCTGCGGTCGGCCCGGCCGATGGCGGCCGCACCCGCTATCACCGAGCCTCGTTCCACGCTGACGCTGCTGCCCGGCGCCGGTCACGAGCTGTGCGAAGCTGAGGTTCGTGATCGAGGTACGAAGGTTGCGGGTGCTGCGCGCGCTTGCTGATCACGGCACCGTGACCGCGGCCGCCGAGGTGCTGCACCTGACCCCCTCGGCGGTCTCGCAGCAACTGGCGGCGCTGGAGTCCGAGGTCGGCCAGGAGCTGCTCGAACGCCGCGGCCGCCGGGTCGCCATCACCTCGGCCGGCCGCCTGCTGCTCGCTCACACCGACACGATCCTCACCGAGGTCGAGCGCGCCGAGGAAGCGATGCGCTTGCACGCGAACGGCACGACCGGTGAGGTCCGCGTCACCGCCTTCGCGACCGCGATCAGCCTGCTCGTCGCGCCGGCACTGGCCCGTCTGCGCGAGACCAACCCCGGCCTTGACCTCGTCATCCGCGACGCCGAAGGCCATCAAGGCATCACCCGATTGCTCGACGGCGACGCGGACATCGCGATCGCCGTCGAGCACCGCGGGTCACCCCGCCCGGACGACCAGCGCCTGGTCCGGATCCCCTTGTACGCCGAGCCGTTCGTCGCCGTACTGCCGCCGTACCACCCGGCCGCCGCGGCGGACACGATCGAGCTGCCGATGCTCGCCGGCGACGACTGGGTGATGCCGTCGCCCGGCAACCCGATCCGCGACGTCGTCCTGCTGGCCTGCGAGCAGGCCGGATTCCAGCCCCGGATCGTCCATCAGTCCGACGACTTCCGCGCCGTCGCGGCCCTGGTCGCGGCCGGCGGGGGCGTCTCACTGGTCCCACGGCTCGCCGTACCGGCGCTGGCGGTGATCCGCCCGCTGACCGAGCCGGTTCCGACACGGCGCGTGTACGCCGCCGTCCGCCAAAGCCGGGCCGATCACCCGCTCGTCACCGCGACCCTCGCCGTACTGACCGAGGTCGCCGAGAAGCTCTGACCTGGCTGTTGCTCGCGGCAACCTGTCTGGCGATCAGCTCAGGCGCTTGGCGGCCCTGCGGGTGAGGGCTTCGAAGTTGGCCGGGGCGACGCCCGTGCCCATCTCGCGGAAGGCCAGGACGGAGACCACGGTGCCCTTGCGGGTGACGGCGTACGGGAAGCCGCCCGGCTCACTGCCGGGATCGGACGGCAGCGGGTAGTCGTACCAGCGCAGGATGGTGGTCGCGTCGCCGAGCGGTAGGGTCCGGTTCTCGGTCAGCTTGCGTGCGTGAGTGGGCGCGGGGTCGAGCGCCCTGCAGGACTTGATCGTCGCGACGATCTTCGCGTACGCCGTCTCGGCCGCGGACACGTCACCGTACCGGGTCAGCCACTGACCGCCGGACGCGTCCAGCTCGGTGGTGAAGTTCCGGGAGAGAATTCCGCCGACGCCGTCACCGCGGGTCGACGACGGGCCGCAGATCGGGTCGCTGGACCCGGTGGTCATGATCCAGCCGCGCTTCGGATCCGCCGTGGCGACGTCGGCTCCGGTCAGCAGCATCGACGTCCGCAACCGCGCGGCCGCCGGCTGCGTCGGCGTGGGCTGCTGACTCGGCACCAGTGTCGGTGTCTTCGGCGGCGCCGGAATCGACCGCTCCGGCGTCGGCGTCGGCGTCACGCTCGGCGTGGCACTCGGGCTGCCCGTCGCACTCGCGTTCCTAGACGGCGTACCCCCATCGGTTTGGTTGCCACAGGCCACCAAGCCGCCTCCCAGCACGACCACCCCGGCCACCGCGGCAATTCGCCGTACTCCCCCTGCGCCCATGGCTCCAACCTTCCCCTCGATCTGCCCCGTTGGACGCACGCAAGACCGGGTTGGTTGGTCGCGGGATCAGGCGCGGCGACGGCCGTCCAGGCCGATGGTGGACACGCGGGCGATGAGAGGCCGGGGGATGGCGCGGGCGGCGGCGGTGAGGAGTTTGTAGCGGGTGGACGGGATGGAGATCGCCTTGCCGCGCATCAGGTCCTTCCAGGCGGCGTCGACCAACTCGGCCGCGTCCAGCCACATGAACGACGGGATGATCGTCTTGTCCATCCCCATCCGGTCGTGGAACTCGGTGCGCACGAACCCAGGGCACAACGCCATCACCGCGACACCCTTCGAGTGCAGCTCGATCGCCAGCCCGGCGGAGAAGTTCGTCACCCACGACTTGTGCGCGCTGTAGCTGCCGCGCTGCAGGAACCCGGCGATCGACGACACGTTGACCACCGCACCCGATCCACGTTCGATCATCGGCAGTACGGCGGCATGCGTCAGCCGCAGCACCACCCGGACCAGCAGGTCGAACTGCTTCTCCTCGACCTCGACCGGGTTCGCCCAGAACGGCTTCTTCTGCCCGAAACCGGCGTTGTTGACCAGGACCTCGATCGGCCCGGTGCGGAACCGTTCCTCGACCTTGGACAGGTCGTCCGGGTTGGTCAGGTCGGCCGCCAGCACCTCACAGGAGACCCCGTGCAGCCGCGTGAGCTCGGCGGCGGTCTCCTTCAGCCGCGCCTCGTCCCGCGACACCAGCACCAGGTCGTACCCCTCCCGCGCCAGCTTGTCCGCGAACGCCCGGCCGATCCCTGTCGCCGGCCCGGTGATGAGCGCAGTCGCCACTTTCTCCCGTCCTCCCGTAGGTGCCACCGCCCATACTGTCACTAC
This sequence comes from Kribbella sp. NPDC023972, assembly GCF_040639075.1. Taxonomy (NCBI): domain Bacteria; kingdom Bacillati; phylum Actinomycetota; class Actinomycetes; order Propionibacteriales; family Kribbellaceae; genus Kribbella; species Kribbella sp. NPDC023972. The sequence continues at coordinate 278,049 of NZ_JBEZZH010000007.1, forward strand.
TCTGGAGTGATGCTGGCCGATGTCGACACCTGGGTGCTGGATCTCGACAACACCCTGTACCCGCCTGGGTCGCCGCTCTCCCTGCAGGTGAACGACGGCATCCTCGCGTCCCTTGCCGAGCTGTACAGCACCGACGTCATCGGCGCCCGGCAGCTCCAGGCCGAGCTGATCGCGCAGTACGGCACCTCGCTCCGGGGTGCGATGACGACGCGGAACATCGACCCGCACGACTTCCTGAGTTTCGAGCGGCGGATCGACTACACGGTGCTCAGCCCGGACCCGGCACTCGCCGCGGCGCTCGGCGCTCTCCCGGGTCGCCGGTATGTCTACACGAACGGGTCGGCGTACCACGCCGAACAGGCGCTGCGGCAGCTCGGACTGACCGCCTGCTTCGACGGGATCTTCGACATCCTCGCCGGTGACCTGATCCCGAAGCCGTACGCGGAGAGCTTCGACGCCTTCCTGACCCGTTTCACCGTCGACCCCGGCCGCGCCGCCATGTTCGACGACCTCCCGGTCAATCTGGAGGTCCCGTACGCCCGGGGCATGGCGACGGTCTTGGTCGGCGGACCACCCGCGTCCCAGCCGCCGTACCGGGAGATCGGGGTGCGGCAGTGGCAGGTGTGGGACCTGCCGGCCTTCCTTCACTCCTTGACGGCGCCCGCGGTCAACCCCTCCACGATGTAGCGACTGGCGACGGCGAACAGGACCATCGTCGGCACGATGCTGAGTACGGCGGCGGCCGACATCGAGCCCCAGTCGATGTTGTAGCTGCTGATGAAGCCGTTCAGCGCGGCCGGGATCGTCTTGTTGCCGTCGCTGTTCAGCAGCGTCACGGACAGGAACAGCTCGTTCCAGCAGTTGACGAAGTTGAAGATGTACGAGGCCGCGATCCCCGGCGTCATCACCGGCACCAGCACCCGGAACAGCGCGGACAGCCGCGAGCAGCCGTCCACCATCGCCGCCTCCTCCAGCGACGCCGGCACGTTCTCGAAGAATCCGCGCAGCATCACTGTGCACAGCGGGATCGACACCGCGACGTACACCAGCACCAGGCCCCAGCGACTGTCGACCAGGTACATCCGCGTCATCAGGATGTAGAGCGAGCCGAGCGCGATGAACCCGGGGATCATCTGGGTCACCAGGAACGCACCCATCACCGCGCCCTTGGAGACGAACTCGAACCGGGCCAGCACGTACGCCGACAGCAGTGAGACCACCGTGGCCAGCGCGGCCGCGACCGTCGACACGATCAGGCTGTTGGCGACGAAGACACCGAAGTTCGACTGGTCGAACAGGCCGCGGTAGTTCTCCAGCGACCAGGAGCCCGGCCAGTACCTCAACGGGTACGCGAAGATCGTGCCCGGATCCTTGAACGACGTGATCAGGATCCAGTACAGCGGGAACACGGTGAAGATCAGGCAGAGGCCGAGCCCACCGAACTTCACGATCCGGCCGGCCAGGGTTTCGGAGCGGATCATGCGAGTCCCTTCCGTGGCCGGATCGCCATCAGGTAGAAGACCGCGAACAGCATCAGCACGAACACGACCATCACGCCCATCGCCGACGCGCGGCCGTAGTCACCCTCCTGGGTCACCTGGATCATGTACGACGTGACGATGTGCGTCTCGTTCGCCGGACCGCCGCCGGTCATGCCGAAGATCAGTTCGGGCGAGTTGAAGATCCAGATCACCCGCAGCAGCACGGTCAGCGCCAGGGTGGTCCGGATCGACGGGATGGTGATGCTGAACAACGTCCGGACCTTGCCGGCGCCGTCGATCGCGGCCGCCTCGTACAACTCCTCCGGCACCGACTGCAGTGCCGCGAGGATCATGATCGCGAAGAAGGTCACGCCGTACCACACGTTCGCGACGATCACGGCGAACATCGCATAGCGAGCATCGGCCAGCCACGGCACCGGGGTGTCGATCAGGTGCGTCTTCATCAGCAGGTCGTTGACCACGCCGAACTCACCGTTGAACATCCAGCGGAACAGGATGCCGATCAGGAACCCGGACACGGCCCAGGGGAAGAACACCAGCGCCTGGTAGGTGCCGCGGAACCGGAACCTCCGCCGCAGCCACATCGCCATCGTGAACCCGATCAGGAACTGCGGGATCAGCGAACCTGCCACCCACACGATCGAGTTCGTCACCGTCCCGCGGAACATCTCGTCGTTCAGCAGCGTCCGGAAGTTGTCCAGCCCGACCCACGAGGTGTCCGACAGATCGTTCAGGTTGTAGTTCCGGAACGCCATCTGAATCCCGCTCAACAGCGGGTAATACGTGAACACCCCGACGAACGCGATCGCCGGCATCATGAACGCCAGCAACACCAACGCGGTACGACCGGTGAACCGCCTTCGGCTGACCGGCCGCCTCGTCTCGGGTGGCCGCAGAGCCGGCCGGTCAGTTTCAGTCAGAGCCATCTGAAGTCTCGATCCGGGCGTCTTGGCAGCAGCGAGCAGGGCACGACCCACGGATCGAGGCTCAGTTCCCGGCCCACTTCTTGGTCCAGTACTCGTCCCAGCTCTTCAGGATCTCGGCGGGTTGCGCCTTGCCGGTGATCAGCTTCTGTACGTCGGCGTCGGACTTGTTGCCCCACTCGGTCGACCACGGCACGCCCCGCGGCTGGGTCACCACGATGTAGGTGTCCGGCGACTCGTTCATCGCGACGTACGACGCCCACGGGCCGTCCTTGAAGAACGGGTCCTCGGCCGCCGACTTCAGGATCGGCACCAGGCTGTTCTCCTTCGAGAACGTCATCGCCGCGTCGCCCGAGGTCAGGAACTTCACCAGCTTCACGGCCTCCGGCTTGTGCTCACTGCCCTGCGCGACACCCCAGCCCGCGTTCGCCAGCGGTTGCGCCGCCTTCCCGGTCGGCCCGACCGGCAGAGGCGCCGTACCCCACTGGTCTTCCTTGATCGTCTTGGACTGCTTGACCGTCGCGATCACCTCGGGGTCCTGCAGCAGGAAGCCCGTCGTACCGGAGGTGAAGCCCTGCACCATCTCCGGGTAGCCCCAGCTGACCGACGACGGCGGCGAGGCGTTCTTGAACAGGTCGACGTACTGGTTGAGCGCGTCGACCGCCTTCGGCGAGGAGAAGATCGTCTTGCCGTCGGTCAGCTTGAACGCGTTGTCCTTGTTGATCTCGTCGATCACGTACCCGGAGATGATCGCGACCGCGTTGCCGCCGGCGCCGAGGCCGCCGCGGAACGAGTAGCCGTAGACGTTCTTCGACGGGTTGTTGATCTTCTTCGCCTGCTCGACCAGCTCGGCCCAGCTCTTCGGCGGGCCGCTGAACCCGGCCTGCTGGACGAGGTCCTTGCGGTAGAACAGCGACAGGCCGTAGAAGCCGTACGGAACCATGTACGACTTGCCGCCCTGCTGGGCGACCTTGAGCGCGTTCGGAGTGAGCGCCTGCAGACCGTCCCAGTCCTTCAGGTCGGGCGCCATGTCGTAGATCCACTTGTTCGTCGAGAACGGCCCGACCGTGGTGTCGCGCACCTCCAGTACGTCGACGCCCTTGCCGGACTGCAGCATCTGCTGGATCTTCTGGTCCGCCTGGTTGGTCGGTGGCGAGATCAGCTGCACCTTGATCCCGGAGTTCGCCGCCTCGAAGTCGGCGATCAGCTTCTTCAGCAGCGTGGTGCGGGCCGGGTTGGTCAGGCTCTCGACCATCTGCAGCGTGACCTGGCCCTCGGCCTTCTCGGCCGGGCCGGGACCACAGGCGGTGAGTAGCAGTACGGCGGCCGTCGCCGCGGCGGCGAGAGATGCGAACATCGTGCGTGGCCGGTGGAGCATGGCGCGTCTCCTCAGGGGATGTAGGCCAGGGACAGCATCAGACGACTTTGGGCTGACATCTGATGACTTTGGTCGACCGTTCCCCGAACCCTAGCGACCGGCAGGCGGGAACGACAAGGTTTTGCGAGAATGTCACCAGTGAGTGGTCTGAGGACTTAACAAATCGAGGAGGTGGGCTCATGGCAGCCACGGACAAGGCCCTGGCCGGCCTGCGCCAGATGATCGCGTCCGGCGAGCTCGGCCCGGGGGCGAAGTTCCCGCCGGAGCCCGAGCTGTGCGACCACCTCGGCGTGTCCCGGAGCTCCCTGCGGGAGGCGGCCCGGTCACTGGCGGCGCTCGGCGTGATCGAGTCCCGGCACGGCTCCGGCACGTACGTCTCGGCACTGGACCCGGCCGAGATCATCAGCCGGTTCTCGCTCTCGGTCGAGCTGATCCCCCTCGAGGGCGTCCTCGAACTGATGGAAGTACGCCGAGTGCTCGAGGCGCACGCCACCGCGGCGGCCGCGGCCCGGCAGGACCCCGAGCTGCAGAAGCGGCTGAGCGGGATCCTCGACCAACTGGAGGCGACCACGGACGCCACCGAGATCCAGCGGCTGGACGCCGAGTTCCACGGCGCGATCTGTGCGGCCGGCGGGAACCCGACCGTCACCGCGCTCACCGGCGTGATCCGCGGTCGCGGCGGGCACTACCGCATCTTCGAGCCGGGCGCGGACTTCGACGCGATCAAGCAGACCAGCGACCGCGGCCACCGCGCGATCCTCGCCGCCCTCGCCCGCCGCGACCCGGCCGCCGCCGCCACCGCCGCCTCGGCCCACGTAGCCCAAACCGAACTCTGGCTCCGAGCCCTCCGCCCCGAACCCCAGGTAGACCCACCCCCAGGCTGACAGTATTTCCTGGTCGCCGAGCCGATCCGCGAGGGCAGCACGTTGCACGCGGGCGCGCGGTTCAGCTCCACGCCGTTCGAGCGAACGCTGACGTTTGCTCCATGCCTGGAACTCCGAGGAGCTGGTCCAGGCCCGGCATTTCCGGCGGGATCTCGGTGTGCGCGTTAGGGTCAGGAACATGCGCGAACACGCTCAGCGGCTGACCGGGCTCGGGACGACGATCTTCGCGGAGATGTCCGCCCGTGCGGTGGCGACCAACTCGGTGAACCTCGGCCAGGGGTTCCCGGACCGCGACGGGCCCGACTCGCTGCTCGAGGACGCGATCAGCGCGATCCGCGCCGGCGCGAATCAGTACCCACCGGGTCGCGGCGTACCGGCGCTGCGGCAGGCGATCGCCGACCACCAGAAGCGCTTCTACGACCTGTCGTACGACCCCGACACCGAGGTCCTCGTCACCACCGGCGCGACCGAGGCCGTCGCCGCCGCCCTGCTCGCGTACGTCGAGCCCGGCGACGAGGTGATCGCGCTGGAACCGTACTACGACTCGTACGCGGCCGGTATCGCGTTCGCCGGCGGCCGCCGCGTCCCGGTCACCCTGCGCGCCCCGGACTTCCGCCTCGACCTCGACGAACTCCGCGCCGCCGTCACCCCGCGCACCAAGGTCCTGCTGATCAACTCCCCGCACAACCCGACCGGTACCGTCCTCACCGACGACGAGCTCCGCGGCATCAGCGCCGTCGCCGTCGAGCACGACCTGGTCGTCATCACCGACGAGGTCTACGAACACCTCGTGTACGACGGCCTCGAGCACCGGCCGCTGGCGTCGTACGACGGAATGGCCGAACGCACCGTCTCGATCAGCAGCGCGGGCAAGACGTTCGCCGTCACCGGCTGGAAGATCGGCTGGGTCACCGGCACGCCTGAGGTGGTCACCGCGGTCACCACCGCCAAGCAGTTCCTCACCTTCACCTCCGGCGCCCCCTTCCAGCCTGCCGTCGCCGGAGCACTTGCCCTAGGCAACGAGTACTACGACGCCCTGCGCGCCGACCTGCAGTCCCGCCGCGACCTTCTCTGCGACGGCCTGGAGCAACTCGGCTTCGGCGTCCACCGCCCACAGGGCACCTACTTCGTCACCACCGACATCCGCCCCCTCGGTCACACCGACGGCATCGACTTCTGCCGCATGCTCCCCGAACGCACCGGCGTCGTAGCCATCCCCCACCAAGTCTTCTACGACAACACCGAAGCCGGCCGCCCCCTCGTCCGCTGGGCCTTCTGCAAACAACCCGAAGTCCTCAAAGAAGCCCTCACCCGCCTCGAAGAACTCTGACGCCTGGGCGTGTGGATGTCGGACGACAGCGCCCGGTTGTTTGTGGCATACTTCAGGTAGCTCGCCACGCGCTGCTTGGTGAGAAGTGAAGCTGGGATTCCCACCGGATGATGGGGCCCAGCTTTCGCGCTTCTAGCGCACTGTGACCTGATGCACGACGGCCATCTCGGACAACGCCAGTAACCACCTCGGCTCCCCGAGGTTCGCCGCAGTCACCGCCCCCGCCACCGCATCCGGCAACCAGAGCATCGGTTCCTGCAGCGGCCGCGCGAACTCGATCGACGTCCGGTACGACAACAACCCCTTGCGGATTCTGCAGGAATTGGCAATCCCATGCGCGGCGCCATCCACAGGTTCGGCGGGCAACCTGGGGCAGCGCGGGGCAGATTGTCGCTAGGGGTTAGTTCGGGAGGAAGCGGGCGAGGGTTTCTGGGTCGCGGGCTACTGCGGTGGTGTTGTCGTCGGCGGTGAGGATGGGGCGTTGGATGAGGATGGGGGACTCGGTCATGGCCTGGATCCAGGCGGCGCGGTGTTCTTCGTCTCGGGGGAGGGTGCGGAGGGGTTTGGCGGCTGGTTCGTTGTGGCGCACCAGGTCCCAGGGTTCCAGGTTGAGGCGCTGCAGTACGGCGGTGAGTTCTTCCGGCGTAGGTGGGTCGTCCAGGTAGCGGCGGACCGTGTAGGCGATGCCGGCCTCGTCCAGGGCCTTGGTGGCGGTGCGGCATTTGGAGCAGGCGGGGTTGATCCAGATCTCCACGGGTGCGGTCCTTCGGTCAGCGGTGGTGGAACCAGAGTTTGGTCGGCTGCTGGAGCATCAGGAACAGCAGGGTGCCGTGGATGGCGAGGCCGAGGATGCCGTTGGGCAGCTGCATCAGGCCGCCGACGATGCCGAGCGCGGCGATCGCGATCAGCGTGTAGCGGGACCAGGCGTGACGTTTGCGAAGGTAGACGGCCGGGATGATGTACGCGGCGGCGCAGCCGAGGATGACGGCGACGACCAGGCCTTGGGCGTCCTTGGAGCCGGTGACGATCTCGGCGATCCGCTCGCCCGCGGAGGTGAAAGCCATGCCGGCGAGCAGGAGACACAAGGCTCCGAGGCCGAGCGAGATCGCCGAGGCGATGGTGACCTGTTTCGGTGGGCGCGCGTACTGAGGCGGAGTCGTGCCGAACGCACCGCCGTACGCTCCCGGAAAGTCGCCGTACGAACTCCGTGGATCACCGTACGGCGGCGAGCCGGGCGGCTGTGAACCTGGCGATCCTGGTGATGGTGAGGCGCCGGCCGAGCCGAAGACGCCCTGGTACGGCCCGGGGCGGTCCTCACCGGAGTTGTTGCCCTGCTGCTCGGTCATGCCCTGAAGAGTTCCTTCCACCAGCCCCCTGCCCCGATCCTCCCAGACGAGCCAAACCGTGCTGTCGCCGCGCGCTGGCTCAGGGTGCGGCGACGGTGATGTCGAGGTGCGGGAACGTCAGGTCGAGGTCCGTAGGCGTGAGGCCGGGGTGGAGGAAGTACGCCAGGTTGGGGTGGAAGTGGACCGTTGTTCCGGTGGCCGGGGTGTTGTCGATCGAGTCCAGGTCGGTGACCGGGATGCCGTGTTCGTAGCGTTGGGTCCAGGAGCCGTTGAGGCGGCGGTTGGTGTGGACGAGCCAGTCGCTGAGCGCTGCGACGACGGACATGCCGCGGCGGGGGTGGCCGTCAGGGAGGAGTGGGCTGGCTGGGTTCGCGAAGAAGCGGAGGTCCTGGGTGGCCATGATCGGCTTCTTGATCAGCTGGCCGTGCTCGTCGACGCGGGTGTCGGTACCGCGGCCGTTGTCCTCGATCGCGATGGAACTGTCGGTGTGCAGGGTGACGGTGCAGGTGCCGCGCCGACCGGCTGACTCTGCTTCGTCGTTGGCGTAGGCGAGGACTTCCAGGAGCAGATGGATCAGGCCGCTGGGGGCGTACTCGGCGGGCTGGGAGCGGATGTGTTCCAGGTGGTCCTGGTCGATCGTGCCGGACCAGTCGTGTGTGGTGTTCACCCAGGTGGCGCGCGGATTCGTCACCTCCGCATTCTCCTTCATCGCTTGCTGCCGCGAGCGTTGTGCGTGGGTGCGGGTAGCTCGCAGGCGGTGCTTTGCAGGTCGGCGGTCGGCTGACCGTCGGGGGCCGAGCAAAGCACCACCTGCGAGCGGTTGGAAGCTGAGCGCCCGGTCCGGGTGTCGGGGCTGGCGCTGGGGTTGGAGCTGCCGGGCCCGCGGGGCGGGCCCGGCTTGGGTCAGGCCGGGGTTACCTCGAGGGCGTCCTTGGCCTCGTTGAGGGTGACCTTGACGGTGTCGCCGTCTCGGACGTTGCCGGCCAGCAGAGCGCGGGCGAGTTCGTCGCCGATGGCGGACTGGACCAGGCGGCGCAGGGGGCGGGCACCGTAGACCGGGTCGTAGCCGGTCATCGCGAGCCACTCCAGAGCGTCGTCGCCGACGTCCAGGGTGATCCGGCGGTCGGTCAGGCGGCGCTGCAGGGCGGTGATCTGCAGGGCGGTGATCTGGGTCAGTTCCTCGCTGCCCAGGGCGTCGAACAGCACGATCTCGTCCAGCCGGTTGATGAACTCCGGCTTGAACGACTGCCGCACCACCGCCATCACCTGATCACGCTTGACCTGGTCGTCCAGCGTGACGTCGGCCAGGTACGCCGAGCCGAGGTTGCTGGTCAGGATCAGGATGACGTTGCGGAAGTCGACCGTACGACCCTGGCCGTCGGTGAGCCGGCCGTCGTCCAGCACCTGCAGCAGGATGTCGAAGACCTCGGGGTGAGCCTTCTCCACCTCGTCGAGCAGGATCACCGAGTACGGGCGCCGGCGCACCGCCTCGGTGAGCTGGCCGCCTTCCTCGTACCCGACGTAGCCGGGCGGGGCGCCGACCAGCCGCGAGACGCTGTGTTTCTCGCCGTACTCCGACATGTCGATCCGGACCATGGCGCGCTCGTCGTCGAACAGGAAGTCCGCGAGCGCCTTGGCCAGCTCGGTCTTGCCGACGCCGGTCGGGCCGAGGAACAGGAAGCTTCCGGTCGGACGGTCCGGGTCGGAGATACCGGCCCGGGCGCGACGGACGGCGTCGCTGACGGCCGTGACCGCCTCGCGCTGGCCGATCAGCCGACGACCCAGCTCGTCCTCCATCCGGAGCAGCTTGCCGGTCTCGCCCTCCAGTAGCCGGCCGGTCGGGATGCCGGTCCACATCGCGATCACCTCGGCGATCTCGGTCGGGCCGACCTCCTCGTTGACCATCGCCTCCGGGCCGTCGGTGACCTCGGGCTCGGCGTCGGCGGCCTCCAGCTCCTTCGTGAGCTCGGGGATCTCGCCGTACAGGATCCGGGCAGCGGTCTCCAGGTCGCCGTCGCGCTGGGCCCGCTCGGCCTGCCCGCGCAGCTCGTCGATCCGCTCCTTGATCTCACCGACCCGGTTCAGGCCGGACTTCTCCCGCTCCCAGCGGGCCTCGAGGGCACGCAGCTCCTCCTCGCGGTCGGCCAGGTCGGCGCGCAGCCGCTCGAGCCGCTCCTGGCTGGACGGGTCCTCCTCGCGGGACAGCGCGAGCTCCTCCATCTTCAGCCGGTCGACGGTACGGCGGAGCGAGTCGATCTCGACCGGGGACGAGTCGATCTCCATCCGCAGCCGGGACGCTGCCTCGTCGACCAGGTCGATGGCCTTGTCCGGCAGCTGGCGGCCGCTGATGTAGCGGTGGGACAGCGTCGCGGCGGCGACCAGCGCGCTGTCGGAAATGGCCACCTTGTGGTGCGCCTCGTAGCGCTCCTTCAGGCCGCGCAGGATCGCGATCGTGTCCTCGGCACTCGGCTCACCGACGAACACCTGCTGGAAGCGGCGCTCCAGCGCCGGGTCCTTCTCGATCCGGGTCCGGTACTCGTCGAGGGTCGTGGCGCCGATCATCCGCAGCTCGCCGCGGGCCAGCATCGGCTTCAGCATGTTCCCGGCGTCCATCGCGCCTTCGCCGGTCGCACCGGCGCCGACGACGGTGTGCAGCTCGTCGATGAAGGTGATGATCTGGCCGTCGGACTCCTTGATCTCGGTCAGCACCGCCTTGAGCCGCTCCTCGAACTCACCGCGGTACTTCGCGCCGGCGACCATCGCTCCGAGGTCGAGGCTGATCAAGCGCCGGCCGCGCAGCGACTCGGGCACGTCACCGGCCACGATCCGCTGGGCCAGTCCTTCGACGACGGCGGTCTTGCCGACGCCGGGCTCACCGATCAGGACGGGGTTGTTCTTGGTACGGCGGGACAGCACCTGGACCACTCGTCGGATCTCGGAGTCACGCCCGATCACCGGGTCGAGCTTCCCGTCCTTGGCCCGCTCGGTCAGGTCGAGCCCGTACTTCTCCAGCGTCTTGGTGGTGCCCTCCGCCTCCGGTGAGGTGATCCGGCGGTTGCCGCGCGCCTTGTCGAACGCCTGCAGCAGCGCGTCCGCGGTCACGCCGAGCGCGGTCTTCGCATTGCCCTCGACGGTCGCGAGCGAGATCAGCAGATGCTCGGTGGAGACGTACTCGTCGCCGAGCCCGAGAGCGCGCTGCTCCGCCTGGTTCAGCACGTCAGTGGTCTTCGGCGACAGGCTCGGCGCCTGCACGCTGCCGCCGCTCGCCTTCGGCAGCCGGCTCAGAAACTCCGCGGTCCGGCGGCGCACGGCGTCGATGTCGGCGCCGGCGCCCTCGAGGAGCCCGGCGGTGGTCCCCTCGGGCTGCGTCAGCAGCGCGGACAGCAGGTGAATGGGTTCCACGGTCGGGTTGCCCGCCGCGGAGGTCTGACGGATCGCGACCGACAGGGTTTCCCGGGCCAGCGTCGTCAACCGCTGAACGTCCATCTGTTCCAGCCTTTCAAGCTCAACCAACAGCAGTCACTGGATACAACCTATCCAAACTTGAGTCCATTCCACTCAACTCTGAGAAAATCTGGGGACAAGTCAGGGTTTCCCTGGGCGGGAGATGGTCTCGTTACAAGTTGTATCCGTTTGGTGGCCGCTGGTTGAGCATGAGTTGACCGGCTGTGGACAAACCGGCTGAACCGGCTGGGGCTGCGCACGCGCCACCTCCGGCACGCTCGGGAGATGCCTTCAGCCGCATCCGGGCTTGCTGCGGACAGTCGGCCGCCGGGTCTTCGGCCTGTCCTGTCACTCCCCGATGAGGCCGTCCACCGACTCCCGGATGAGGTCGGCGTGCCCGTTGTGCCGGGCGTACTCTTCGATCATGTGAACCACGATCCACCGCGCGCTGGGCATGCGACCGTCCGGCAAGCTGCGCCGTGCCAGCTGGTCCAGGCCGCCGTCGGCCAGGGTCTCGGAGAGCAGATCGCGGGAGCGGGACACCGCGTCCTGCCAGAGGGCGTGCAGATCCTCGGGGGAGTCCTCGGCGGCCGAGTTCCACTCCCAGTCGGGGTCGGAGTCCCAGTCGTCGTCGTTCCACATCGCGTGGCGCTTGTTCCCCCGCATGCGGTAGGAGAACCAGTGGTCCTCGTAGTAGGCCAGGTGCTTGAGCATCCCGCCCAGCGTCATCGTCGAGGCGCCCACGGTCGCCGTCAGACCGGCCACGTCCAAGCCGGAGCACTTCCAGGCGAACGTCGCGCGCTGGTATTCCAGAAAGCCCACGAGGGTCTCGGTCTCGTCGGAGGCCAGAGGAGGCTCCGGGCGGCCCTGGTCGTCCAGGAGGGTCATGGGCAGGAGTTTATGGCCGCCGCCTCAGGTCGACCGTCTTGAGCAGTTGCTCAAGACATCGCCGGGGGTCCACGATCTGCGCAGTGGTGCTGATACGAACCGCAGGGCGGTCCTGGAATCGGACCACCCTGCGGGGGCCGAAGGGCGCCTGGGGGTGAGGCGCACCTTCAGCGGTGGAGACATCTGGGGGACGACGTCTCCACTGGCCGGAGGCTCCGAGGGGGGATCGGACGCCTCTGGGTCGGTGGGCTCAGCACGGCCGGCCTGAGCCCGGGCTCGTTCTGTCAGCGCGGACCCAGCTCCAACGGCTGGGTCCGGATCCAGCGGGTCGTGGTCTGCTGTCGGCCCATCGCGATCACGTCGCCGGCCGGGCCCGCCGAGAAGACCCGGCTGCCGGTGGTCTGCCGGGACGCACCGACACCGCGCTGGACTTCTGCCAGGAGCTGGTTGACTCGCCTGCGCAGGTCCTCCACTTCGGATTGCAGCGCGAGGATGTGCCGGATTCCCGCCAGGTTGATGCCTTCCTCCTGGGACAGGTGCTGCACGTACCTCAGCTTCGCCACGTCGTACGCCGAGTACCGCCGGCCGCGACCGGACGCCCGGCTCGGGGTGACCAACCCGAGCCGGTCGTACTGGCGCAGTGTCTGCGGATGCATGCCGGCCAGCTGGGCCGCCACCGAGATCACGTAGATCGGCGTGCGGTCGTCCCAGGTCGGCACCTGGCTGAACGGGATGCCCATCACGAACTCCCGAACAACCCGGCCCGCAGGTCAGGCTGGTCCGAAGCCGAGCTGAACTCCTGCAGCTTGGCCCGCTGCTCCTCGCTCAGCTCGTGCGGAACCTGCACCTCGATGGTGAGCAGCAGATCGCCCCTGGTGCCGTCCCGGCGGGCCGATCCCTTGCCACGGACGCGCAGCTTGCTCCCGTTCGCCGTACCGGCCGGGATCCGGACCGTGACGGGCAGGCCGTCCAGGGTCGGCACCTTGATCTCGGCGCCCAGCGCGGCCTCGGTGAAGCTCACCGGAACGTTGAGCGTCAGGTGCTCGCCCTGGCGGCCGAAGATCCGGTGCGGCTTGACGTGCACGGTGACGTAGAGGTCGCCCGCGGGGCCACCCCGTTCGCCGGCCGCGCCCTTGCCCTTCAGCCGGATCCGCTGACCGTCCTGCACGCCCGCCGGGATGCGGACCTGCATGGTCTTGCTCGACTGGCCACGGCCGGAGCCGTGACAGGTCTCGCACGGCTGGTCGACGACCAGGCCGCGTCCCCTGCACTCGGTGCACGGCTCGGTCATGGCGAACACGCCGCCCTGGACCGAGGTCTGCATCCCCGTGCCCTCGCACTTCAGGCAGACCTTGGGCACCGTCCCGTACTTCGCGCCGGTGCCACGGCAGGTCCGGCACGGCTCGTCGCTGGTCATCCGCAGCGCCACGGTGACACCGTTCACGGCCTCGGCGAACTCGATCGTCGCCTCGGTCTCGATGTCGGCACCGCGCCGCGGCCGGGCCGTCGACGTGGTGGTCGTGGTCCGGCCGCCACCGCCGAACATGCCGCCCAGGATGTCGCCGAGGCCGCCACCGCCGCCGGCCCCACCCCGGTTGAACAGGTCGCCGACGTCGAAGTTGAAGCCGCCCTGTCCGGTGCTACCGCCCGGCATCCGGAAGCCGCCGCTGCCGAACAGCCGGCGTGCCTCGTCGTACTCCTTGCGCTTCTTCGGGTCGCCGACCACGTCGTACGCCTCGGAGACCTCCTTGAACCTGGCCTCCGCGGTGGCGTCCCCGGAGTTGGAGTCCGGGTGGTACTTGCGCGCCAGCTTGCGGTAGGCCTTCTTGATCTCGTCGGCCTCGGCGGTCTTGGAGACGCCGAGAACCTTGTAGAAGTCCTTCTCGAGCCAGTCCTTCGTACTCATCTGACGCCTCCCCTCCCGCCGAGTGGGGCACGGCCCCCGTTACTCCGCAGGCTTGTCCGCGGCCTGGTCTTCATCTGTACTCTCCACCGGTACGTCGGCCTCCACGGCCTCGGCCGGCAGTTGCTCGGTCGGCTCCGAGACGGCCACCCGGGCCGGCCGCAGGACCCGCTCGCCGAGGCGGTACCCCGGCTGCATGACCATCGTCGCGGTCGGGCCGTCCACCTCGTCGGAGTAGTTGTGCAGCAGGGCCTCGTGGATGCGCGGGTCGAAGGGATCACCCTGTTCGCCGTACTTCACCAGGCCGAGCTTCTCGGTGACCCGCTCGAGCGACTCGGCGACCGCCTTGAAGGCGCCCTCGAGCTCACCCGCCTCGCGGGCCCGGCCGATGTCGTCCAGGATCCCGAGCAGCTCGGTCAGCACCGAGCCGATCACGAGCTCCCGGGAGGACTCCCGATCCCGGTCCACGCGCCGCTTGTAGTTGACGTACTCGGCCTGCAGTCGCTGCAGGTCCGCCGTACGTTCGGCGAGCGCCTCGGTCAACAGAGCCTCCTGGGCGGACGGGCCGATCAGGTCCGACGGGTCCTTCGGCGGCTGTGCGCCCGGGGTGCCCGGCATGCCCGGAGCGGCGCCGGCCGCGGGAGCCTCCGACATCGGGGGCTCCCGCAGCTCGCCGGTGTCCGGGTCGATCCGGCGCTTGTCCCGGACGACGGGGTCACCGTCGCCGAACTCGCTGCCAGTCGGTCGATCCGTCACTTGTCCTCCGTCTTGTCCTGCGGCCGGTCCTCGTCGACGATCTCGGCGTCGACCACGTCGTCGTCGGTGCTGCTCGAGCTGCTGTCGGTGGACGCGCCCTCCTCGGACCCGCCGGCGGCCTGGGCGTTCGCGTACATCGCGGCACCCATCTTCTGGCTGGACTGGGCGAGCTTCTCCGACGCGGCCTTGATCGCGTCGGCGTCGTCACCCTCGAGCGCCTTCTTCAGCTCGGCGACGCCGTCCTTGACCTCGGTCTTGACGTCGTCCGGGACCTTGTCCTCGTTCTCGGACAGGAACTTCTCGGTCTGGTACACGAGGCTCTCGGCCTGGTTGCGGTTCTCCACCGCCTCCCGGCGCTTGCGGTCCTCCTCGGCGTACTGCTCGGCGTCGCGGACCATCTTGTCGATGTCGTCCTTCGGCAGCGCGGAGCCACCGGTGACGGTCATCCGCTGCTCCTTGCCGGTGGCCAGGTCCTTGGCGTTGACGTGCACGATGCCGTTCGCGTCGATGTCGAAGGTGACCTCGATCTGCGGCACGTTCCGCGGCGCCGGCGGCAGGCCGGTCAGCTCGAAGTTGCCGAGCGACTTGTTGTCGCGCGCCATCTCCCGCTCGCCCTGGTAGACCTGGATCATCACCGACGGCTGGTTGTCCTCGGCCGTGGTGAAGATCTCCGAGCCCTTGGTCGGGATCGTGGTGTTGCGCTCGATGATCTTGGTGAACACGCCACCCTTGGTCTCGATGCCAAGGCTCAGCGGGGTCACGTCGAGCAGCAGGACGTCCTTGACCTCACCCTTCAGCACACCGGCCTGCAGGGAGGCGCCGACCGCGACGACCTCGTCCGGGTTCACGCCCTTGTTCGGCTCCTTGCCGCCGGTGAGCTCCTTGACCAGCTCGGCCACCGCGGGCATCCGGGTCGAACCGCCGACCAGGATCACGTGGTCGATCTTCGACACGTCGATACCCGCGTCCTTGATGACCGCCTTGAACGGGGCGCGGGCGCGCTCCAGCAGGTCGTTGGTCATCTTCTGGAACTCGGCCCGGGAGAGCTTCTCCTCCAGGTGCAGCGGGCCGGACTCGGTCAGGCTCAGGTACGGCAGGTGGATGGTGGTCTCGGCCGCGGCGGACAGCTCGATCTTGGCCTTCTCGGCGGCTTCCTGCAGCCGCTGCATGGCCATCTTGTCGCCGGACAGGTCGGTGCCGTTCTTGTTCTTGAACTGGGTCACCAGCCAGTTGACGATCCGCTGGTCCCAGTCGTCACCACCGAGGTGGTTGTCACCGCTGGTCGCCTTCACCTCGAAGACACCGTCGCCGATCTCCAGCAGGGACACGTCGAACGTGCCACCACCGAGGTCGAAGACCAGGATGGTCTGCTCGGTGCCCTTGTCCAGGCCGTACGCGAGCGCGGCCGCGGTCGGCTCGTTGACGATCCGGTGCACCTTCAGGCCGGCGATCTCACCGGCCTCCTTGGTCGCCTGGCGCTGCGCGTCGGAGAAGTAGGCCGGCACGGTGATGACCGCGTCGGTGACCTGCTCCCCGAGGTACGCCTCGGCGTCCCGCTTCAGCTTCTGCAGCACGAACGCGCTGATCTGCTGCGGGGTGAACTTCTTGCCATCGATCGTCGTGCTCCAGTCCTCGCCCATGTGGCGCTTGATGGACCGGATCGTGCGGTCGACGTTCGTGGTGGCCTGGCGCTTCGCCACCTCGCCGACCAGGACCTCGCCGTTCTTGGCGAAGGCCACCACCGAGGGCGTCGTACGCGCTCCCTCGGCGTTGGGGATGACGGTGGGCTCGCCACCTTCCAGTACGGCGATGACGGAGTTCGTCGTACCGAGATCGATACCGACCGCGCGGGCCATGTGCTTACCTCCACGAAGTTGAGTGATGCAGACTCAATGTTGCCGCTCCAAGGCCCGGGTTTCAAATCCGGGACTGAACAGACTTGAGTACACCTGACTCAACATGGCACACCGCTGGGTCATTCCCAACCCTGCCCCCGGATTCCCAGGGATCAGCCAGGGACCTCCCGCGCCTCGACCCCGGCGCCGGTCCCCCAGATTCCGGGACGCCGGCCCGCGATCCGGACGCTCGCCCCCTGCCGCGGCAAAGGCTTTCCGTGGGATGGTGTCACGGTGAAGCTCCGCCCAATGACTTCTGCCGACGACGCCGCGGTGCTTGCCCTGAACGCCGCCGCGGAAGGCTTGGTCGAGCCACTCGGACCGGACCGGCTGGACTGGCTCCGGCTGATCGCCGCGCACGCCGCCGTGGTCGAGCTCGACGACGAGGTGGCTGCCTTCGTCCTCACCTTCGCGCCCGGTTCGGCGCACGACAACCTCGACTTCCAGTGGTTCACCGAGACGTACGCCGACCGCTTCCTCCACCTGGACCGGATCGTGGTCGCCGAGCAACACCGGCGCAAGGGCCTCGCGACCGCGGTCTACCGCGCGGTCGAGCGGTCCGCCAAACCCTTCGACCGCCTGGTCTGCGGAATCCGTTCCGATCCGCCCGACATCGCCGGCCTGGCCTTCCACGCCCGCCGCGGCTTCGTCGAGGTCGGCAAGCTCGGCCGCCCCGACGGCACCACCACCGCGCTGTGCTCCAAGGAGCTGTCCGACTAAATCGGGTGCGGAGGCGCCGACGACCGGCCACGCTTGAGCCATGTCCAGACAGATGCAGGAGCGGCTGCGCGACGCCTTCACCTGGCGAACGGATCGCGGCGCCTGAAGCAGCTACGCCGACGTCACCGGGTGGTGGCGCGACGCCGAGTTACTGCGTGACCTAGGCCCCGCGCTGGGTCGCCTGTACGACGTGACGCCGACGGTTGTGGTCGGTCCGGTGTCTCGTGGATCAATGCTGGGCGCGTTGACAGCGGCGGCGCTGGGCGTCGGGTTCGTCGAGATCCGGAAGAGCGACGGTCAGGCGACGGACAGCGATCGCTGGGTACGCTGTACGACCGGCCCGGACTACCGGGATCGGCACGTCGTCTTCGGCTTCCGCCGCGACCTGGTGAAGTCCGGCGATCGAGTACTCATGGTCGACGACTGGGCGGACACCGGCGCAACCGCACTGGCCGCCCGCGCCCTGGTCCACGACTGCGACGCCCATTGGATCGGCGCCGCCTGCATCGTCGACGCCCTCACCAACGCCCACCTCCGCCACGACCTCCCCCTCCGCACCCTGATCGACGTACGACGGCTGTGATGGCGGTCCCCCAGACCATCACAATTGCCCCTCGCTCCCAGCTCACCACGGGAGCTGCATGCCGGACGACGAATTGTGATGGGCTGGCGGTTCGCCTGTGGACAACTCGATCCGGCCGCGCCGCCGGTGAGCCACCATCTATGGGGTGTCCGAGGTCATCGAGGTCGTCCGGCGGCGTGGAGGAACGGCGACGTTCGCGGAGCTGCGGGCGTTCGTCTCCGGCCGCGCCATTCGCCGGGCGCTGGCAGACGGGACGATCCGCCGGATCGCCAAGGGTGTCTACGCGACGCCTCCGGCGGCCGATCCACTCGCCGCGGCCAGAGCACAGGCAGGGATCGTCTCGCACCTGAGCGCCGCTGTCTTGCACGGGTTCTCGGTGCTCGACCTACCGACCAAGCCGCAGATAACGGTCCCGCATGGGCAGCACCGCCGGTTGAGTCCGGTGGACTGCGAGTTGCACTGGGCTGACGACGTTCCCTCGGAGGGGCGCGTGACCGGCAAGCTCCGGACTGTGCTGGACTGCGCCCGGACCTTGCCCTTCGCCGCAGGCCTCGCCGTCGCCGACTCGGCGCTCCAGCTCCGCGCGGTCGATCGCTCGCAGCTGATGGTCGGGGCCGCCGAACTCAGCGGTCCCGGGTGCCGTCGAGCGCGGCGGGTCGCCGCGGCCGCGGACGGGCGGGCGGAGTCACCGCTGGAGTCCGTCCTTCGTGCTCTCTTGATCCAAGCGGGTATCAAAGGCTTCGAACCGCAAGTCGTGGTTCGGGATGACGGCTTTTCCGCCCGGATCGATCTGGGTCACCCAGAGCTGCTGATCGCGTTGGAGGCCGACAGTTTCGCCCACCACGGCACGCGGCGCGCGCTGACGCGCGACTGCCGCCGGCACGTCAGTCTCACCATCCGCGGCTGGCGACTGCTCCGTTTCTCCTGGGAGGACGTGATGTTCGACCCGGACTGGGTGGTGGACGCGATCCGGCAGGTGATGGCCGGATCTCCAGGCCATCACAATTCACCCGATACCGTCGGCGCACGCGGGGACCAGCAGGTGATGCGGCGATTGTGATGGCCTGGGAGTCCGCTTCTCCTAGACAGGTCGGCCGGCGATGAAGGTTTGGGTGGTGAGGGGGACGCCGGGGCGGTAGGCGAGGTGGAGGTAGGACGGGGCGTCCAAGACGGCCAGGTCGGCCCGGGCGCCGGGGGTCAGGTGGCCGATGTCGGTGCGGCGGAGGGAGGCGGCGCCGCCCGCGGTTGCGGACCAGAGCGCCTCGGCTGGGGTCATGTGCATCTCGCGGACGGCCAGGGCGATGCAGAGCGGCATGGAGGAGGAGTAGCCGGAGCCCGGGTTGCAGTCGGTGGCCAGGGCTACGGTCACTCCCGCGTCGATGAGCCGCCGGGCATCCGGGTACGGCGACCGCGTGGAGAACTCGACAGCGGGCAGCAACCCCGCGACGACCCCGGTCGAGGCGAGGGCATCGACATCGGCGTCGGTGAGGTAGGTGCAGTGATCGGCCGCGGCCGCGCCAACCTCGCAGGCCAGCTGGACACCAGGGCCCTCGCCGAGCTGGTTGGCATGGACCCTGGCCTGCAAGCCTTTCGCTTGACCGGCGGTCAGGATCGCCCGGGCCTGATCCTCGTCGAAGGCGCCGCGCTCGACGAAGACATCGACCCACTTGGCGTACTGCGCGGATACCTCGAGCATCGGACCGGTCACCAGTGACACGTAGCCGGCCGGATCCTCGGCGTACTCCGCCGGTACGACGTGGGCCCCGAGGTACGTCGTCTCGTCGGTGAACTGGCCCGCGATCTGCAGTGCACGCGCCTCGTCCGCGATCGTCAGCCCGTAGCCGGACTTGATCTCGACAGTGGTGGTCCCCTGCCGGCGCATCTCGGTCACCAGGCGGGACACGTTCGCGGTCAGCACCTCGTCCGTGGCCTGCCGGGTCGCGGCCACCGTCGTCCGGATCCCGCCCGCGGAGTACGGCGTACCGGTCATCCGGGCGGCGAACTCCTCGGCCCGGTCGCCGGCGAAGACTAGATGCGCATGCGAGTCGACGAACCCCGGGATCACCGCCCGCCCGCCGACGTCCAGCGAAGAGTCGGCCGCCGGGGCATCGCGCCGGGCGCCCACCCAGGCGACCTTGCTGCCCTCGATCACCAGCGCCGCGTCCCGCACCTCGCCGACCAGGCCGCCCCGCGCCGGGTCGTTGGTCACCAGCGAACCGATGCCGGTCAGCAGCACCGAGGTCATGGGGCCTCCCGGCCTGGACTGAGGAGCGGAGGGAGCGAAGCGACGGTCGTGGGGCCCTCCCGCCCTGGACTGAGGAGCGGAGGGAGCGAAGCGACCGGAGTGACGAGGGAAGGGCGGGAGCCAAGGGCCCCATGACCCGCCGGCGCCGAAGGCCCGGCCAAAGGCACAGTGACGAGGGAAGGGCGGGAGTCAAAGCCCCATGACCACGCTGGCGCCGGAGGCCCGGTCAAAAGCGCAGTCATGCGGTCACCGCCACGATCGCAGCGGACAATTCACTGGCCACGTCCAGCTTCACGTGCTTGCCCTCAGCAACCATCTGCCGGCCGCCGACGACCACGTCGGTGACATCGGCGGCCGAGGCGGCGAAAACGGCTGTTTCCACAGTCCATCCGGTCCCCGCCGTACGTACGCTGTCTAACCGTACGGCGACGAGGTCCGCGCGCGCACCCGCCTCGATCACCCCCGCTTCGTCGAACCCGAGCGACCGATGCCCGTCGGCCGTCGCGGCCCTGAGCAACTCCGGCGCGGACCAGTGGCCGCGCTCCTGGGAGGCGAGCCGTTCGTCCAGTTCCACCGCGCGCATCTCCTCGAACAGATCGATCACCGCGTGACTGTCCGACCCGAGCGTCAACGGTGATCCGGCGTCGCGCAGCGCCACGGACGGGCCGATGCCGTCGGCCAGGTCCCGCTCGGTCGTCGGGCAGAAGCAGGAGTACGTCGCCGAGCTGCCGAGCAAACCCACGTCGACGTCGGTGAGATGGGTCGCGTGGACGGCGCTCGTCCGGCCGCTGAGGAAGCCGGTCTCGTCCAGGACCTGGGCCGGCGTACGGCCGTAGGCGTCCAGGCAGGCGGCGTTCTCGCCGACCTGCTCGGACAGATGGATGTGCAGGGGTGCGTCGGGCAGCGCCGACGCGACCACGCCGAGTTGCTCTTGCGGGACACCTCTGATCGAGTGCGCCGCCGTACCGATCACGACGTCGTCGGCGCCGTCGAGCAACGAGACCCGGGAGGCCCAGGCCGCGGCGTCGCCGTCGCTGAACCGTTGCTGCACCGAGTTCAGCGGCTGGTCGATGCCGCCGGCGACGTAACACGTGTCCAGCAAGGCGATGCGGATCCCGGCGTCCCGCGCGGCCGCGATCAGCGCCGTACCCATCGCGTTCGGATCGTCGTACCGTCGCCCGCCCGGGGCGTGATGCAGGTAGTGGAACTCGCCGACGGCGGTGATCCCGGCCAGCACCATCTCGCCGTACACGGCCCGGGCGAGTTGGTAGTACGACTCCGGGGTCAGCATCGACGCGACGGCGTACATCTGCTCGCGCCAGGTCCAGAACGTGCCGCGCTCGGCCTGCGTCCGGCCGCGCAGGGCCCGGTGGAAGGCGTGGCTGTGGCAGTTCGCCAGGCCGGGCAGCACCAGGCCGTCCAGCCGGATCGCGTCACCCGGGTCCGCGTCGGTCTCGACCGTGGCGAACCGTCCGTCCGCGACCGTCACCAGCACCCGCTCGGCGACCCCGGTGGGTAGCAGGGCGCGCGAGCACCAGTACGACGTCACTTCGCGAGATCCTTCAGTACGTCGGCCAACGCGTCCACGCCGGCCAGGCAGTCGTCCATCTCCGCGTGCTCGGCCGGGGAGTGCGAGACACCGGTCGGGTTCCGCACGAAGAGCATCGCGGTCGGGATCCCGGCGGCCGAGAACACCCCGGCGTCGTGCCCGGCCCCGGTCGGCAGCACCGGCGCACCATTCAGTACGTCGACCAACCGGTCGCGCAACCCGGCCGGGAAGTCGACCACCGGCGACACCGACTCGGGTACGACGTCGAGCGTCGTACCGTCACGTTCGGCCCGTTCGGTGGCCTGCTTGGTGATTGCCGCGAGCAACGATTCGAGAGTGGTCTGGTCCGCGGCCCGCGCGTCCAGCCAGGCGATCACCTGCGACGGTACGGCGTTCGTGCCGTTCGGCTCGACGGACAGTCGCCCGAACGTGGCGCGGGCGCCGGTCAGGCGGGCCTGTTTGTTCGCGGCCAGCGCGGTCATCGCGTAGGTGAGCATCGGGTCGTGCCGGTCCTCCATCAGCGTCGTCCCGGCGTGGTTGGCCTCACCGCCGAACGTGAACCGGTACCGCCCGTGCGGCCAGATCGAGCTCGCCACCCCGACCGGCGCGGTCAGCCCGCGGCCCTGCTCGACGTGCAACTCGACGAACGTTCCCATCCGCTGCAGCAACGGCGACGGCCCGACGCCTGCCGGGTCGATCCCCGCCGCCTCCAACGCCACGGCCAGCGAGACGCCCGCGCGATCCGTCAACCCCAGCGCCTTCTCCGCCGGCAACACTCCAGCCGCCACCCGGGACCCCAGACAAGGCATCCCGAACCGCGACCCCTCCTCCTCCACAAACACCCCGACCCCGATCGGCACCGAAGGCGTGAACCCCTCCGCCCTCAACCGATCAACAGCCGCCAGGGCCGAAACCACCCCCAGCGGCCCGTCAAACGCTCCCCCGTCAATCACCGAATCCAGGTGGCTGCCGGTGACGATGCCCGGGCGGTACGCCGGCCCACCGGCCGGCTCCCCGTTCGCGGTTGCAGACGAACCGGCGACGTCCGGGGGTACGAGCCCCGCGCGGGGAGTCGGCCGGGGAGCCGGCTCACCGTGCGGGTACCACCAGGCGATGAGGTTGCCGATGCCGTCGGATTCGAGGGTCAGGCCGCGGGTGGTGCACTGGTCGGTGAACCAGTCGGTGGCGGCGCGTTCGCTGGGGGTCCAGCCGCCGCGGCGGTAGGCCCCGGTGTCGGGGTCCCGGCCGACGGCGGCCAGCGCCGCCCACATCTCTTCGAAGCTCAAGACAGCGGGTTCTTCGACAGCCAGTCCTTGGCGACCGCGTTCGGCGACTCCTTGCCGACGTCGATCCGCTTGACCATGTCGGTCAGCGCGTCCGTGGTCAGCTTGGCCGAGACCGCGTTCAGCGTGGTCACGACGTCGTCCGACTTGTGGTCGGTCCGGATCAGCGGAACGATGTTGTTCGGCGGCAGGATGTTCTCCGGGTCCTCCAGCATGACCAGGTTGTTGTCCTTGATCAGCGACTGGGTGGTGAAGAAGTTCGACACCTGGATCTGGTTGTCCAGCAGCGCCTTCAGGCTCAGCGGGCCGCCGGCGTCCAGCGTCTTGTACTCCTTGAACTCGACGTCGTACTTCTCCTTCAGGCCCTTCAGGCCGGCGTCACGCACCTTGAACTCGGAGCTGCCGCCCGCGACCATGTCCTTCGCCACCGGCTTCAGGTCGGCCAGCGACTTCAGGCCGTACTTGTCCGCGGTCGCCTTGGTCACCACGATGGTGTCCTCGTCGGCGGCCGGCGACTTGTCCAGCACCTCGAGTCCGGACGGCAGCGACGACTTCAGCGCGTCGTACGTCGCCTGGTCCTCGGTCTCGGTGGCGTCCTTCTTGAAGTAGTGCAGCGCGGCGCCGGTGTACTCCGGGAGCAGGTCGACCGAGCCGTCCTTGATCGCGGCCATGTAGGTCTCACGGTTGCCGATGTTCGGCTTCTGCTTGACCTCGATCCCCTTCGCCGCCAGCGCCTGGCCGTAGATCTCGGCCAGCAGTTGGCTCTCGGAGAAGTCGGCGGAACCGACGGTGAGGCTGGTGACCTTGTCCGGTGCGGGCGACGAACCCGCGTCGCTGTCGCCCAGCTGATCGCCGCCACCCCCACAGCCGGCCAGGCCGAGCACCGCCACCCCGGTGATCGCAGTACGGATGAGCGTGGATCTCAACACGAGAGCCTCCAGTGTCTGGTCAGCCACCGGCCGTTGCCGATGGGTCTTTCGGTGGGGCGGTTCATCGGTTCAAGTTCATCAGGTACGTCGGACAGTTCAGTCGGTCTTGAGTCCGTCGGACACGGCGACCCGGCCGAGCAGCGCGAACAGCACGTCGAGCAGGATCGCCAGCAGCGCCACCAGCAGCGCGCCGGTGAACATCTGCGGGAAGTCGCGGAGCTTCAGCCCGTCGACCACGTAGCGGCCGAGACCGCCGAGCGACACCAGGGCGGCGATCGTCGCGGTCGAGACGATCTGCAGGGTCGCGCCGCGCAGACCGGAGATGATCAGCGGCATCGCGATCGGGATCTCCACCTTGGTCAGGATCTCGCGTCCGGTCATCCCCATCCCGCGGGCGGCGTCGATCGTGGCCGGATCGACACCCGACAGACCGGCGTACGTCGAGGCCAGGATCGGCGGAATACCGAGCGCGACCAGGGCGATCAGCACCGGCAGGAAGCCGATCTGGTCGGTCAGCAGCACGGCCAGCATCAGCAGCCCGAGGCTCGGCAGCGCACGGGCCGCGTTGCCGAGGTTGATCGCCAGGAACGCGCCGCGCCGGGTGTGGCCGATCCGCAGTCCGACCGGAAGTGCGATCAGCGTGGAGAGGCCGAGGGCGGCGAACGTGTACCAGATGTGCTCGAGGATCCTGGACCAGATCCCTTCCGGGCCGGACCAGTTGTAGGAGTCGGTCAGGTATTCCCACATGTCACGCCACCTCCACCGGCGGAGTGGCGAGCACGCGGGCCCACGGAGTGAGCAGCCGCTGCAAGCCGACCAGGATCAGGTCCGCGAGCAGTGCCAGCAGCAGTGAGAGCACCACACCCACCACCACCGGGGTGAGGAAGTCCTTCTGGAAGCCCTGGGTGAACAGCTCCCCCAGTCCGCCGATCCCGATGACCGCGCCGACGCTCACCATCGAGATGTTCGCGACGGTGACGACACGCAGCCCGGCGAAGATCACCGGTACGGCGATCGGCAGGTCGATCGCGATCAGCCGGTGCAAGGAGCCGTACCCGACCGCGACCGCGGACTGCCGGACATCCGGCGGCACGGACCGCAACCCGTCGATCACGTTCCGGATCAGCAGCGAGACCGTGTAGATGGTGAGGGCCACGATGATGTTGACCGTGGACAGCACCTTGGTGCCGAGGATCGCGGGCAGCACGATGAACAGCGCGATCGACGGCAGTGAGTACAGCACCCCGCCGAAGGCGATCAGCGGGTTCGCCAGCCAGGAGAACCGGGTCGCCACGTAGCCGAGCGGCACCGAGATCAGCAGCCCGAGGATGACGGGCAGGATCGCCAGGTAGAGGTGCTCCCGCAACTGCTCCCAGATCAACCCGAGGTTGTCGCCGATCCAGCTCATGACCGCAGTGCCTCGGCGACGATCACCTGGTCTACGACCCCCACTGCCTTGCCGTCGGAGCCAACGCAGACGCCCCAGCCGGTCGGAGAGGTGAGTACGGCGTCCAGCGCGGCGCGGAGCGAGTCACCCTGCTGGAACACAGCGCCGATCGGCAGCATCTCGTGGTCGGTGCGCCAGCCGACCGGCACGCCGGCGTCGTCCAGCACGAGCTCGGGCGGCAGCGGCTTGACCGGCAGCTCGTCGGGGTGCACGAAGGTGAGGGCGCGGTAGCCGCGGTCCTGCCCGACGAAACCGCGGACGAAGTCGTCGACCGGGTTCGCCAGCAGCTCGGCCGGTGGCGCGAACTGGGCCAGCTTGCCGCCGACCCGCAGTACCGCCACGTTGTCGCCGAGCTTGATCGCCTCGTCGATGTCGTGGGTGACGAACACGATCGTCTTGCCGATATCGCGTTGCAGGCGGAGCAGCTCCTCCTGCAACTGGTGCCGGACGATCGGGTCGACCGCGCTGAACGGCTCGTCCATCAGCATGATCGCGGGGTCGGCCGCGAGCGCCCGGGCGACGCCGACTCGTTGCTGCTGGCCACCGGACAGCTGGGCCGGGTACCGCTCGGCCAGCTTGACGTCCAGGCCGACCCGCTCGAGCAGCTCCATCGCGGTGTCGCGGGTCTTGCGCTTGTCCCAGCCGAGCAGCTTGGGCACGGTGGCGATGTTGTCCACCACCGTCTTGTGCGGGAACAGCCCGGCGTGCTGGATCACGTACCCGATCCCGCGCCGAAGGGTCACCGGGTCCTTGCCGGTGATGTCCTCGCCGTCGATCGAGATCGTGCCGGCGGTCCGCTCGATGGTGCGGTTGATCATCCGCAACGACGTGGTCTTGCCGCAGCCCGACGGCCCGACGAACACGGTGATCTGACCACTCGGGATCCGCAGGGACAGGGTGTCAACGGCGACGGTGCCGTCCGGATACCGCTTGGTGACGTCCTCGAACTCGATCATGGCGCCCCTTCGCGCTCGTCGTCGGTCGCCCGATCGACCCTAGCGGAACGAGCGACCGAAGCCACGTGATCGCTCGATATCTCGGTCCGCGGAAAGTGCACCATAGCGGTAGAGAATGCCATGGTCGCACTCGGTGGTCAGGATTCCTGCATCGGAACCCGGACACCTCGTTCGGCGGCAACCTCTGCTGCCTTGTCGTAGCCGGCGTCGACGTGCCGGATGACACCCGTCGCCGGGTCGTTGCTGAGTACCCGCTCCAGCTTCCGCCGGGCCAACTCGGTGCCGTCGGCAACCGAAACCTGGCCGGCGTGGATGGACCGGCCGATCCCGACCCCGCCGCCGTGGTGGATCGACACCCACGACGCGCCACTGGCCACGTTCACCATCGCGTTCAGCAACGGCCAGTCCGCGATCGCGTCCGAGCCGTCCAGCATTCCTTCGGTCTCCCGGTACGGCGACGCGACGCTACCGGTGTCCAAGTGGTCCCGGCCGATCACGATCGGCGCCTCGAGCTCACCGGAGGCGACCATCTCGTTGAACCGGACACCGGCCTTGTCCCGCTCACCCTGACCCAGCCAGCAGATCCGGGCCGGCAAGCCCTGGTAGGCGACTCGTTCGCCGGCCAGCTTGATCCACCGGGTCAGGTGCTCGTTGTCGGGGAACAGGTCCAGAATGGCCTGGTCGGTCTTGGCGATGTCGGCCGGGTTGCCGGACAGCGCAGCCCACCGGAACGGGCCCTTTCCCTCGCAGAACAAGGGCCGGATGTACGCCGGCACGAACCCGGGGAACTCGAACGCCCGGGCATACCCGGCCTTGCGCGCCTCGTCGCGGATCGAGTTGCCGTAGTCGAACACCTCGGCACCCGCGTCCTGGAAGCCGACCATCGCCTCGACGTGCTTGGCCATCGACTCCTGGGCCCGGTGGGTGAACCCGGCCGGGTCCTTCTCCCGCGCCGTCGTCCAGTCCTCGAACTCGACGCCGATCGGCAGGTACATCAACGGGTCGTGCGCCGACGTCTGGTCGGTCACCACATCGATCGGCGCACCACGGCGGAGCAGGTCCGGCACGATCGTGGCCGCGTTGCCCAGGACACCGATCGACAGCGGCTTGCGCGCCGCCTTGGCCTCCTCGGCCAGTCGCAGCGCTTCGTCGACGGACGACGCGCGCACATCGAGGTACCGGTGCTCGATGCGGCGCTGGATCCGCGACTCGTCCACGTCGACGCAGATCACCACGCCGTCGTTCATCGTCACCGCCAGCGGCTGCGCACCACCCATGCCGCCGAGCCCGGCGGTCAGCGTGATCGTGCCGGCCAGCGAGCCGCCCCCGCGGGCGCCAGCCCGCTCGAACTTGGCAGAGTTCTTCTCGGCCACCGCGCTGAACGTCTCGTACGTGCCCTGCAGGATGCCCTGGGTGCCGATGTAGATCCACGAGCCGGCCGTCATCTGGCCGTACATCGTCAGCCCCATCGCCTCCAGCTTGCGGAACTCCTCCCAGGTGGCCCAGTCGCCGACCAGGTTCGAGTTCGCGATCAGCACCCGTGGCGCCCACTCGTGCGTCTGCATCACCCCGACCGGGCGGCCGGACTGCACCAGCATGGTCTCGTCGTCCTTCAGCGTGGTCAGCGTGCGCACCATCGCGTCGAACGAGTTCCAGTCCCGGGCCGCCTTCCCGGAGCCGCCGTACACGACCAGTTCGTCCGGATGCTCGGCGACCTCGGGATCGAGGTTGTTCTGCAGCATCCGCAGTGCGGCCTCCTGCTGCCAGCCACGGGCGGTCAGGGTGGTACCGCGGGGCGCGCGGACGGGACGGGGTCCGGACATGGGTGATCCAGCCTTTCTAGGACAGTGGGCCGGTGACGGCCTCGGCAGCGAACAGATAGGTGCCGTCGGCAACTAGCCGGACGGAGTGCTCGATCTCGGGGGCGAGGTGCCGGTCGGTCCCCGGCCCGTCGACGTACTCCCGCAGGGCGTCCCGGACGGCGGCGGTGGCCGGCGCCGGAGTGAGGGGTGCGCGCAGGTCGAGCGCCCGCGCGGCAGTCAGGATCTCGATGGCCAGGACGCGTTGCAGCCCGTCGATCGCCCGGCGCAGTTTGCGTGCGGCTGACCAGCCCATCGAGACGTGGTCCTCCTGCATCGCGCTGCTCGGGATGGAGTCCACACTGGCCGGTACGGCGAGACGCTTGAGCTCGGACACGATCGCGGCCTGCGTGTACTGCGCGATCATGTGCCCGCTGTCCACACCGGGATCGTCGGCCAGGAACGCGTTCAGCCCGTGGTTGCGGGCGACGTCGAGGAAGCGGTCGGTACGACGCTCGCTGATGCCGGCCAGGTCCGCCACGGCGATCGCGAGGAAGTCCAGCACGTAACCGACCGGCGCACCGTGGAAGTTGCCGTTCGACTCGACCCGGCCGTCCGGGAGCACGACGGGGTTGTCGATCGCGGCGGCGAGCTCGCGATCGGCGACCGTGGCCGCGTGCGCCGCGGTGTCCCGCGCGGCACCGTGCACCTGCGGCGAGCAGCGCAGCGAATAAGCGTCCTGGACCCGGTTGCACTCGGGACCGCGGTGGCTGGCCACGATCGCGCTGCCGGCGAGGATCGCGCGCAGGTTGGCGGCTGCGGATCGCTGACCGGGATGCGGCCGGAGAGCCTGCAGATCGTCGGCGAACACGCGGTCGGTGCCGAGCTGGGCCTCGACGCTCATCGCGGCGGCGAGGTCAGCGGTCTTGGCCAGCCGGTCGAGGTCGGCGAGGGCGAGCACCAGCATGCCGAGCATGCCGTCGGTGCCGTTGATCAGCGCGAGACCTTCTTTCTCCGCCAGCACGACCGGCGTCAGGCCGTGCCTGCGCAGTGCGTCGCCCGCATCGAGAAGGTTGCCTTCGGCATCTCTCACGAAGCCTTCGCCCATCACCGCGAGCGCGACGTGGGCCAGCGGCGCGAGATCACCGGAGCAGCCGAGGCTGCCGTACTCGTGCACCACCGGAGTCAGCTTGGCGTTGAGCAGACCGGCGTACGCCTGGGCCGTCTCGACCTTGACGCCGGTGCGGCCGGTCGCGAGGGTGGACAGCCGGAGCAGGGCGAGGGCGCGGACGACCTCGGTCTCCACCTCGGGGCCGGAACCGGCGGCATGCGACCGGACCAGGCTGCGCTGCAACTGCGCGCGCAACTCCGGCGCGATGTGCCGGGTGGCCAAGGCGCCGAAACCGGTCGAGACGCCATAGTGCGGGGTGTCCGCGTGGGCGAGCGCCTCGATCGCGGCCCGCGACTTCGCGATCTCTTCGAGCGCCTGGTCGTCGATCCGTACCCGGACTCCGTGCCGCGCCACCGCCACGACATCGGCGGGCCGCAACGGGCCGACGCCGACGATCACCTCGTTCTGCTCTTCCACTCGTTCATTCCACCGCGTGGCACGGACAACCGACAGCAGCGCCAAGCACTTTCTGTCTCGCATCTGAGACATAGCGGTGGACCGCCGGCCACATAGGGTGAGGGAATGGTGTTCGAGATCCGGACGGCGGGGCCGGAGGATGCGGTGGGAATCGCCCGGGTCTGGGCCGCCGCGATGCCGCAGCTGGTGAAGACGGCACGCGGTATCGAGGCCGAACTACGTAACAGCAGGCAGCGGGTCGTGCTGCTCGCGGTCGAGGGCTCCGAGGTGGTCGGCCTCGGCAACGTGTTCCTGCCGGCGCCGGACGAGCAGGCGCCCCGGCTGCGGATCGCCGTCCAGGTGCCACCGGCGTCTCGTCGACGTGGCATCGGCGGTGCGCTGGCCGACCGGATCTCGGCACAGGCCGCGGAGGCGGGTGCGGCAAAACTGCTCGTCGTGGTCGGTGACGACGACGAGTCGAAGGGGTTCGCGATCCGGCGCGGCTTCACCATCGGCCGCCGGATGAGCCACTCCCGCGCCGTCCTGAGCGCCGTACCGGCACCTGCTCCCCCGCCGGACGGGTTGCGCGTGACCGACCTCGAGCAGGTGGATCCGGAGCAGTTGTGGCGTGCGGTCGCGGCTGTCGCCGAGGGTGATCCGAGTGGCCTGTCGTTCGCACCGCCGTACGACGAATGGCTGGCGACCGACTGGAGTCACCCGGACCTGCGGCGCGACCTCAGTGCCGCGGTGCTCGACGGTGACACCGTGCTCTCCTTCGTGATCACGACCGCCGACCAGCAGCGGCGGGTGATCTGGTCGAACCTCACCGGGACAATCCCGGAGGCTCGCGGCCGTGGACTGGCGAAGGTGGTGAAGTCGCTGGCGCTGGCGCGGGCACGGGATGCCGGCTTCGCCCAGGCGTACACCGGGAACGACGCGGCGAACGTCCCGATGCTGGCAGTGAACGCGTGGCTCGGCTACACGGAGTCGTCGGCCGCCTGGACCGCGGAGAAGGCCCTGTGAACCGTCTCGTTGTCTCGCTCACGATCTTCGGAATTCTCTCCGTCGCGGTCGGCATGCTGACCTCCGGCGACGACCAGGACGTCGACTGGGCGATCGCCGGTGGACTGTTCGCGGTCGCGCTGGCCGGTGAGGGATTCCGGCTCTGGCTGCGCCGTAGCCGCGCCAAGTCCCGCGAATCGTCCGGAATCTGAGATTTCGCGGTTACGCTGCCGTTGTGAGCGGCAACGTTCCCGCCTCGACCCGCACGTTGCGGGTACTGACGTTCCTGGCCACCCAGCCCGGACCGGTGCCGATGGAGCGCATCGCCTCCGCGGTCGGCCTGCCGCGCTCGTCGACGTACCACTTGCTGCGGGCAATGATCGACGAGGGCTTCGTGGTGCACCTGCCGGAGGAGAAACGGTACGGGCTCGGGGTGGCCGCGTTCGAGATCGGCTCGGCGTACCTGCGCCACGATCCGCTCGAACGACTGGCCCGCCCGCTGCTCGTCCAGTTGGTCGCGGAGGTCGGCCAGACCGCCCACCTCGGCGTACTGCACGGTCGTGAGCTCGTCTATCTGCTGAAGGAGCAGCCGCCTCGCCCGGTCACGCTGGTCACGGATGTCGGCGTACGCCTGCCCGCCACCCTGACCGCCTCCGGCCGGGCCCTGCTCGCCGAACTCCCGCCGGCCCAGGTCCGCGCCCTCTTCCCGAGTCCGGACAGTTTCGTACGGCGAACCGACCACGGACCGCAGACACTCACCCAACTCCGCCGCCTGCTCGCCGACGAGAAGCGCCAGGGCTACGCGGTCGAGGATTCCTTCATCAGTCCCGGCGTCTCGTCGGTGGCCAGCGCGGCCGTCGATCACGCCGGCCACCCGGTCGCCGCGATCAGCGTCACTTTCCGCACCGACGCTGTACCTCCTGCCGACCGTCGCGCCCTGGCCCACCGCATCCGCCAGGCCGCCACCGCCCTGACCCGCCGCCTGCACGGCTGAGTGGTCCTAGCACCACCATGAATGGGGACGTGGACTGACTGTGTAGACCGCGCACGAACGCGAGGGTTGAGGCTCGGTCGTTCGATCTGGTGGAGGAGCATCGTGTTTCGCGGTCTGGCTGCTGTTGTTGGAGCTGTCGCACTCGGCGCCGTGGGAGTGGTTCCCGCGGCCGCCGATGACGAGGTCGTCAGGACGGAGGGCGGCTTACTGCGCGGGATCGCCCAGGACGACGTCCGGACCTTCCGCGGGATCCCGTACGCCGCTCCACCCGAGCGCTGGCGATCACCGCGCCCCGCGCCGCCTTGGTCAGGTGTGCGGGACGCGAGCCAGTTCGCCGACAGTTGTGCGCAGGGCGAGCATCCGGTGGGCGTACCGAGCACCAGCGAGGACTGCCTCTATCTGGACGTGACAACGCCGGCGCGGACCGGGAAGAACCGGCCGGTCGTGGTCTGGATCCATGGCGGCAGCTTCAAGCACGGCGCGACGAGCTTGTACGGACCGAATCGGTTCGCGGCGCAGGGTGACGTGGTCGTGGTCCAGGTGCAGTACCGGCTCGGGGCGTTCGGCTTCCTCGCCAGCCCGTTGCTCGGCAGCGGCTCGGGCAACTACGGTCTCGAGGACCAGCAGGCCGCACTGCGTTGGGTACGGCGGAATGCGGCGGCCTTCGGCGGTGACCCGCGGAACGTGACGCTCATGGGTGAGTCTGCCGGTGCATACAGCGTGTGCGACCACCTGGCATCACCGACCGCGGCCGGGCTGTTCGATCGCGCCATCATCCAGAGCGGTCCGTGCGCGCAGGAGTACTCCGCGATGAACTACGCGGCGCCGAGGCCGCGGGCAGTCGCCTTCGACTACGGCCGTCAGCTCGCGGCCGATCTCGAGTGCGCGACGGCCGCCTGCCTACGGGCGGTCCCGGCCAACAGGTTGCTGGCAGCGACCGAACCCGATGAGTTCGGCCCGGCGCTCGGCGGGCCGGTGCTCCCCCGCCATCCGGCCGAGGCCTTGCGGCTCGGCAAGGTCAACCCGGTCCCGGTCCTGCACGGCATCAACCACGACGAGGAGTCCGGCCGCTACGGCGCCCAGGAGGTCTTCGGCGCCCCGATCACTCAGGCGGCGTACGAGGCAGCGATCCGCGACACCTTCGGGTCCGACGCCGACCGGATCCTGACCGAGTACGCCGACGTCCAGCCGGCCGGTCGTGCTCTCGCCACCGTGATGACCGACTCGCAGTGGTCCACTCCGGCCGCGAGGACCAACCGCCTGTTGTCCTCGCGGATGCCGACGTACGCCGTCGAATTCGCCGGCGACGCACCTTGGTACGCCGGAGCACCGAAGCCGGACTGGCCGGTGGGCTCGCACCATCTCAGCGACGTCGCCTACTTCTTCGACCTGAAGGTCTTCGACCCGCCGCAGCAGCGGTACGCCGACGAACTCATCAGGCACTGGGCCACCTTCGCCCGCACCGGCACCACCCCGTGGCCGCGGACCACACCCCGCGACCAAACGGTCCAGTCACTCACCCCGACCGGCACCGCCCGGACCAACTTCACCGAAGACCACCGCATCCCCTTCTGGCAGTCGCTCGAACGGTAGGACGGCCGCCCAGCGCACTGGATCGACCGCTGCCGATCACTGGTTGCTAGGTTCCGGCGACTGAGGGTGAGATCGAGGTGAACACCGCGGGAGGATGACCTCGCCGGTACTCCGACAGTCCAGCTGGCCAAGCTGGCCCCGGTCCTGTTCGGCGGCAAGTCATCAGTCACGATCCCGGTCGGTGCCGAGTGGGTGTCCGATCCGGTGCGCGTCGCCGTACCGGACGACACCGACCTGGTGATCAGCACCTACTTCCCTGGCCCAACCGGTCCGCTGACTCAGCACCCGGCCGGGTACGCGACCGGCTTCCTCGCCACCGGCGATCTAGGGTCTAACCCGATTCGGCGGGATGCTCGACCTGGCGGTCGCCCCACTGTGTGAGCAGGCCACGGGCGATCTCCAGGTCCTCCCGCAGTGACCGGTCGGCAAGGTCACCCGGCAACGCGGCCAGAGCGTCGGCCAGCCACGGTCCTACCGCTGCCGGCGCCAGATCGTCAGGAGTCAACCCTGCAAGGCGAATCGCCCGCACTGCCGTGACCAGCTCACTGGCCAGCACCTCTCGCAGTGCGTCGAGAAGCTGAGCCGTCAGTACGGCGGCCTGTGGCGCGAAGCTGGCGTGGTGCTCGGCTCCACGGGACAGCGTCGCCGTCCCGAGGGTCGCGGGCTGCGCCGACGAACGGACCGCGGCCAGCGCGTCGTGAGCGACGTACTCGATCATCATCACGCCCGAGCTCGCCTCCGCACCGCTGGCGAGGAAGCGGCTCAACCCCGTGAACTCGGGATCGACCAGGTTCGCGACGCGCGACGTCGACAGGGTCGCGACACTGTGCAGACTCAGCCGAAGCGAGTCGAGGGCCAGCGCGATCGGCATCGCGTGCCAGTTGCCGTTGTGCAGCACGGTGTCATCGGCAACCAGCGGGTTCTCCGCGGAGGCGTTGATATCGATCCGCAGACTGTTGCCCAGAGCATCCATATGGTCGACGGCAGGGCCGAGCACCTGCGCGAAGGCCCTGAGTCCGAAGGGATCCTGGACCCGTGCGGGCGGAATCGGCAGGCCGTCGAGCAGGCCGCGCATCCGGCGCGCCACCCGGACCTGACCCGGTTGCGGCCGGGCTTCGTGCACGCGAACGTCGTACACCTCGGCGTTCCCACGCTGGGCGACATGCGACAGTGCGCCGACCAGCGGTACCACGTTGATCAGCGTGGCGGCCTCGACGTACGCGAGACAGCACTCGGCCAGGGTGAGCGCGTTGCTGGAGAGCAGCGGCAACGCGCTGGTCCCGTCGATGACGTCGCCGAGCGCGAGCCCGAGCTCGGCCAGCGGCCCGAGATCGCCGGTCCCGATCGCACCGCCGCGATGGAGATCCGGCAGTTCGTCATCGTTGAGCAGCGCAACGATCGCGTCGGCGACCTCGGGTTCCAGTCCGGACCCGCCGGACGCGAGCTGATTGACCCGGATCAGCAGCCCCAGCCGGACCACGTCCTTCGGGTACGACGTCGTACCGGTGGTCGAATGCGATCCGAGCAAGCGGGCGCCATGCTCCGGGTCGGAGGTGAGTACGTCGCGGTTCGCGCCGACCCCGGTGGTCCGTCCATACACGGGCCGGTGCCGAGCCACCTCGGCCACCGCGAGGGCCGACTCGTGCATCCGCTTCCGGGCGTCGTCACTCAACCGCACCGCGGTCCGCCGCTGCCCCAACGCGACAGCCTCCAACGGCGTCAGCCCGACACCCGAGATCTCCACCGGCTCCATGCGCACAGTGTGATCCCCGGCACCTCCCCCGCGACAGCAGCTCACCAATCCAGGCGTCTGAAATCCGAGACAAGTGACCAGGTTGGCGAACGAAACAGCCCGCCACCATCAGGCGACGGGCTGTGGAGGCCGGAGCTTACGACTGGCCGTAGCGCTTCTTGAACTTCTCGACCCGGCCCTGGGTGTCCATCACGCGCTGCTGGCCCGTGTAGAACGGGTGGGTGGCGGAC
This sequence comes from Kribbella sp. NPDC023972, assembly GCF_040639075.1. Taxonomy (NCBI): domain Bacteria; kingdom Bacillati; phylum Actinomycetota; class Actinomycetes; order Propionibacteriales; family Kribbellaceae; genus Kribbella; species Kribbella sp. NPDC023972. The sequence goes on from NZ_JBEZZH010000007.1 coordinate 312,948, forward strand.
GAGATCTCGACGTCGACGACCGGGTAGGTATTCCCGTCGTGCCACACGATGGTCTCGTTGCTCTCGCGTGTCGAACCGGTGAGGAAGCTGAAGTCGCCGGACTTGTCCCGGAAGACGACCCGGCGGTAGTCGGGGTGAATGTCCTTCTTCATGCAGCGGTACTTCCTTCCAGATAAGGGGCGAACGGGTCGGTCAGGGGGTGGACCGCTTCGTCCGCACGCAGTAGACAACCATCGAGCCGCTCGCGTAATTCCCGGACATCCAGGCCGACCCCGGTGATGGACAGGTACGACGCGCGATCGCCGTGCACGGGGTGCCACTCGAGGGCCGAGCGGGCCTGGTGCTGCTGCCCCACTCCGGACCACCGGTCGGCCGGCAGGTCCGCCAGCCATGGCCCGAGCACCCCGATCGAGATGTTGGTACCGAAGCTGTCCCAGCTGAGCCGGTTGCGGTGCTGAGTCGCGAGCCACACCGTTCCTCGGCCTCGCGCCGTACCGGCCACCAGATCCTCCAGCGCGTCGTACAGCCGCTCCGGGTGGAATGGCCGGTCCGACTGCCACACCAGGGTCCGCACCGGACCGCCCTCCGTCGGCGCGCTGATCGAACCAGGCTCCGTCCACGTCTCGGCCGCGTCCGGATCATGCAGTCGTACGCCGAGCAGCCCAGCCGGCGTGGCCCGGACGAGCAACTGTGCGTTGATCGCCTGCACCAGCGCCCGGACCGTCTCATCGTCGCTGCTCAGCACTGCCGCGTTCGCGTACTCGAGCTGGCGGGCGACCACCTCGGAGATCGCGCGGCCGTCCTCGGCGGCGGTCGGGATGCCGCGGTCCTGGATGAGCTGGTCGCCGGTGAGGTCGTCGATCACGCTGCCGGTGTCGACCGTCGTCACGACCGCGTCCACCCGCAGCTCGTCGGCGGCGTCGCGGGCTATCTCCTCGGCAAGGACCTGGGTGTCTCCGGCGCCGGGCACCGACACGATGGCGGCGTCGTACCGCTCGACCGCCGCGATGCTGACCAGCAGCGCGACCAGTGAGCCGCGCATCGCGCAGGAGACGCACGGGTGTCCCATCCGGATCACCTCACGGTCGATCACGCCGCCCGCGGTCCGGGCGATCCGTACGACGGACCCGCCGGCCAGACCGCTGACGTCGTACTCGACCAGGACGCCGGCCGGCCCGGCGGCGGCGAGCAGGTTCCCCGCGACGGCGGCGCGGAACGGCTCGTCGACACCCGTCAGCAAGGTCACCGGTAGCATCAGCACTCCCGCCTTATTGAAAACGATAACCAGTACAACGTACACTCTGGATCGGAATAGCGGCTACCCGGCCGGTGTTCTGCCGAAGCAGAGGGTCACCCGCCAGGTGATCCAGGAAAGGACAGTATGGCCAAGCGCAACGACCTCCGCCCGATCGTCAAGCTGCGCAGTACAGCGGGGACCGGGTTCACCTACGTGACCCGGAAGAACCGGCGGAACAACCCCGACCGGCTGGTGATGCGCAAGTACGACCCGACGATCCGGCAGCACGTCGACTTCCGCGAAGAGCGGTAAGAGGTGGCGAAGACCAGCAAGATCGCCAAGAACGAGCAGCGCAAGCGGATCGTCGCGCGCTACGCCGAGCGCCGGGCCGAGCTGAAGCGGATCGTCGCCGATCCGCGGTCGACCTTCGAGGAGCGTGGCGCCGCACAGCTCGAGCTGCAGAAGCTGCCGCGGGACGCGAGCCCGATCCGGGTCCGCAACCGCGACGTCGCCGACGGCCGGCCGCGCGGTTACCTGCGCAAGGCCGGCATCTCGCGCGTCCGCTTCCGCACCATGGCCCACCGCGGCGAACTCCCCGGGATCACCAAGTCTTCCTGGTAGTGCCCGAGCCGCGACGTGGATGCCGCGGCCCCGGGCAGCACGACGGCCCTCCCCGAAGTCAGGTGGCTTCGCGGAGGGCCGTCGTCCGTCTCAGAGACGGTTGTAGGCCTTGAGCGTCCGGAGGGCGGCGACGGTGACGAGGCCGCGGTACTCGAGGGTGGCGGCCTGGCTGGGCGGCTCCCAGGTGAGGGCCCACCCGCCGTCGGGTTGCTGGTCGGCGATCAGGCGATCGAGGTGCGCCTCGAGCTGAGCGTCGTCGAAGAGCGGGCGCCAGAAGCTGTCCGGCGTCGGTACGAGGTGTAGCGGCGTCACGCCGTACGACGAATCCTTGGCGTCGGCGCGATACCACTTGAGCTTGGGTAACCAGTCGCGGACCTTGTCGAGGTCGGCGTCGTCGGTGTGCTCCAAAAACTCCATCGAGACGTGCATCGCGTGGGCGTCGTCGGGGAAACCCTTGGCCAGTTCGGCAGCACACCAAGCGGCAGCCTGGTCACGCCACGGGTGTTCGAACCCGAACTGGAAGAGCTGACCGACCAGACCGGCCGTCGGGTTGAGACTGGGCTCGTAGGTCCACTCGCTGATGTGCTCGGCCCGCGGATAGCCCTCGACGGCCGGGCCGCAGAGCGGGATGGCACCATCGGGCGTCGCGACCGACTGCAGCCAGTCGACGGCGCGGCGGATCAGCTCCTCGTCACGCGCCCCGGCAGTCAGCAGAGTCTCGAAGGCGACCTGCACGTCGAGCGGGAGGCTCTCCGGGCAGCGCTTGTCCGGCTCCAGTCCGTGCCCGAAGCCGCCATCCGCGTTCTGGTAACCACGCAAGGCATCCACGACCCCGTCCGTATCGGCCCCCTCGAAGAGAGTCGCGAACACCCGCCGCTCGACCAGCCGCGCCTCCCGGCGTACGAAATCCCGACCTGCGCTGAAGATGTCCATACCCTCACCCTGACGCAGACCGCCGACAATGTCTTGAACGAAACAGACACGTCACGGTTCGAAGCGGCGGCCCATTCCGACGGCGATCTTCGGGTGGGAGTTCGCGCCGGCGGCCGCAGTCCGCATACTTACGCCTGGCAATCACAGCCCACAGACAAGGGAAGAACACCTAGTGACCGAAATGGACATCGCTGCCCCCACCGAGCAGTTCTTCTCCGCGGAGACCCGGGAGGCGCTCGCCGAGGCGAGCCGCCGGCTGGCGGAACGTCTCCAGGCCCACACCGAGGCCCTGCTGGCGATGACCGGCGACGAGGAGCACACCGCGCTCTACGACCAGAACGCGGCACTCGAGGAACTCGTCGAGAGCTGGAACGACGCCGTCTTCGAGCACACCGGTACGGCGCCGCTGCTGCTGGAGGACAGCACCGACGACGAGGACGACGAAGAGGTCGAGCAGGACCACGTGATCAGCGTGGTGTCCCGGTTCGACCTGCGGGTGGTCGACCTGGACGCGCTGCTCGAGGCCGGCCGGGCCGCCCAGGAACGGCACCCGGCCGAGCTCGAGGAGGGCGAGAAGGAGCCGGTGGGCTCGGCCGAGCAGGCGATCTACGAGATCAGCCGTGAGGTTGGGGAGGCGTGGTTCGAGCTCCCCGGTATCGAGATGGTGGCCGGCGCCCGGGCGTACGTCGTACCGGAGTACCCGTTCGAGCCGCTCGACGCGGACGCCGAGGACGTCGTCACCGAGCTCATCGCCCCGAACGGCGTCGCGACACACGCCGAGACTTGGGCCAGCCTATACGAGTAGTTCACCATCCAGCACGGTGACCGCCTGGCCTTTGAGGTAGACGCGGTCGCCGGCTGAGGTGACGCGGACGACGCCGCCTCGGGCGGACGCCTGGTACCCGACCAGTTCGTCCCGCCCGAGGCGCTCGGTCCAGTACGGCGCCAGCCCGGTGTGCGCGCTGCCGGTCACTGGATCCTCGGGGATGCCGCTGGCAGGCGCGAAGAACCTCGAGATGAAGTCGTGCTCAGCGCTCGGCGCCGTCACGGTCAGGCCGCGGATGCCCTCCCGCCTGGTGATCAACGCGACGGCCGCGAGGTCCGGAGCGAGATCGCGGACAGCCTGCTCCCCGGGCAGCACGGCCAGCAGATCGCGCAGCTCGCCGGTGAGGTAGACAGCCTCCGGCTCGGTCCCGAGAGCGTCGGCGAGACCGGCCGGGACCGCGGTCGCGATCGGCCGGTTCACCGGGAAGTCGAGCGTGATCCAGCCGTCCTCCACCTTCGCGAGCAGCACTCCGCTGAGGGTCGCGAAACTCACCTTCCCGGCCACCAGCCCGTCCGAAGCCATCGCGTGCACGGTCGCGAGAGTCGCGTGCCCGCAGAGGACAGCCTCCTTCACCGGCGTGAACCAACGCAGGTCCCAGTCCGCCTCGCCGTCCGGCGCCGGCTTCGCGAAGGCGGTCTCGGCGTGCTTCATCTCAGCCGCGACCGCCTGCAGCCAAGCGTCGTCCGGCCAGTTCCCCGCCTCGAGCAAGCACACCCCGGCCGGGTTACCCCCGAACGGACGATCGGCAAACGCGTCGACAACCCGGATTCTCATGCGCCCGACGCTAGAGCCGCCGTACGACCGAATCCAGAGCCACTCCGCAACCAAGTGGCCCTCAAGCCATCGCTACGGCGTCGATCTCCAGCAGCCAGTTCTCGGCATAGATGTCGCAGATGATGACGGTGAGAGCCGGGGCGTGACGACCGAGGACCTCCTCGCGGATCTTCGAGTTGATCGCGCGGTACTGGCGGTCCGACAGGTAGGTCGTCACCTTGACCAGGTTCCGCACGCCCATTCCCGCTTCGGCCAGGACCGCGAGCACGTTCCGCCAGACCATCCGGCACTGCGCCTCGAAGCTCTCCGGCACCCGCCCGTGCTCGTTGCCCCACGGCACCTGACCGCTGACGAACACCATCCGCCGGGCACCGTCCACCTGCACCCCGTGCGTGTAGTTCCCCTCGGCCGCCGGCAGGATCGCCGGGTTCAACGCCTCGATCGCAAGCTGCACCATGCGTGTTCCCCCTCCACTAATTCCCGCCCCCCGGGTGTCCGTACTCCACCATGTCTACCCTGCCCACCCTCGCCCACACACTCACCGACCCCCGATCGATGGCGAACCGACAAACAAGTGACATGCCGGCCGGTAGGGTCGCCGGGTGGAACGAACGGTCGAACGGTTGCTGGGCGGCGTTCGCGTCGTGGAGCGGATGGACCTCGGCAGCAGCGACCTTGCGCCGGTCGCGCGGCTTTTCCTCGATCGGTCGTACGACGGGATCGGGCGAACCGTGATCGCGAAGGGCCGGCGGCTGACGGATGTCGGCTGGGGTCGCGGCAGCGAGTTCCTGCGCAACGAGCGGCTGGCGCTCGATCACCTGCGAGGAACGGGACTCGCGCCGGTCTTCCTCGCGAGCAGCGTGGACGAGCCTGCTCCCCACCACGAGCAGGTGGTGGTGCTGACCGATCTCGGACCCGGTCCAACCGTGCAGGAGTTGTTGTTCGGGGACGATCCGATGGCGGCGACCGAAGGCCTGCTGGCGATGGCGCGGCTGGCCGGGGCTTTGCACGGAACAGTGGATCCGGAGTTCGCGGCCGCTCACGAGGTGCAGTTCCTCGATCATCCACTGGACCTGTGGCGACCGTTGACTGAAGCGGCGGCGGAGCTCGGCTTCCCACCACCCGGTGACGTCGAGCTCGCCGACCTCGCCGGCGAGCTTCGGCGCCATACCACGTTCACCCATGGCGATTTCACCCCGAACAACGTCGTACTGGTCGACGGCGAAGCCCGCCTGGTCGACTTGGAGGGGGCCGGGCGGCGGCATCCGGGGATGGATGCGGCCTGTCTGCGGCTTCCGTTCCCGCAGTACGGCCACTGGGCGGTGCTGCCGGATCACGTGCTGGCTCGAATGGATCGTGCGTACCGGGCCGCGCTCGCTCCGATGGAGGACTCGGCGTACGAGCGAATGATGGCCACGGGGTGCGCCGCCTGGGCGATCGTGCGTGCCTCGCGGCTGCGCCTGATCGCGTCAACAGACCAGGACTCGGTCGAGGCGGTCAGGCGCCGTACCCAGATCGTGCAGACCCTCACCTCGGCGGCCGTGTCCGCGATGGCTGTCTATCCCCGACTTTGCACCTGGTTCGAGGAACTGGCCGGGGCTATGCAACTGCGCTGGGAAGAGACACGCCAACCACCCCGCGGGTTTCAGGCCTTCAAGGACTTCCCGAACCAGTGATGGCGGTCCTCTGACACCAGTCAGAGAAAGAGCCCAGGACAGTGTCGATCGGATCCTGCCGGCGGAGCGGCTGCCAGCGCGTCTGATACGGCTGCACCAGCCACCGAATCCGCCCGGTCGACTCCAACCGCGTCCCCGGCGCCGGCACCCAGTCCCGATGCAGTACGCCACCCACCATGGCGATCCGCTCCGCGGCGACCGACCCAGCCTCGAGAAAGAACAACCAATGCCGCCGCGCCGGCGCCATTGCCGTCGGGCACGACTGCTTCAGCTGGTGGTTGAGCAGCGCACCGAATTCGGGCGGAAGCTCCATGACTTCGAAGTGCTGGGCGATGAGCGCGATGTCCCACCCGTTCTCACCCCAGACCACCTGAGCCTCCGCCCCGGTCCGCACCACCTCGCCGACCAATTCCGGGGCGGATCCAGCCTCCTGCGGTACGGCGAGCGGAGCCACCGGCCAGCTGTTCTCGGTGTACCTGACCGCCCGCTCCCGCAGCCGTCTCGCCCGCGCCCGGCGAGTCCACTCCTCAATCAACTTGCCCAACCGCAAGTAGCAGCGAACTCGCCTGCACCAGCTCCGGATAGCTGTCCGCGAGCCGCGAGCACTCCAGGGCGGTCCGTAGCGGGTCCGGCTCCTGCAGGCTGTCCGGCAACGGCAGACCGCGGTAGTGCGCATCGATCATTACGGTCAGCCAGCCACCCGGACCAGTCAGGCCGTGGATGGTGACAGCACGCAGCCCGGCACCGGTCAGCTCGGACCTCAATTGCGCCACGGTGTGATACGTCGTGTGCGCCATCCGGTCGTTTCGCGGACTGAAACCATCGCGGAGAATCTCCGTCACGACCCCTTGCCGCTCGAGCAAGGTATTGGCCAGCGTCGAACCGATCAGGTTGGCCGATCGGTTGATGGCGACCACTGCGACGAATCCGCCGAGCTTCGTCACCCGGATCGCCTCGCGCAGCGCGAGCCGCCGTTCGGCGGCATCCGGCAGGTGGTACATAGGCCCTGCCAGGAAGGCAGCGTCGAACTCCCCGTTGTCCCATGGCAGCCGCCGTGCATCTCCTTGTACGGCGCTGATCCCGGCCGCGACCGCCTGGTCGACGTGTCGCTCGACCGGGTCGATCAGCTCGACTCCGTACCCGCGGCCCTTCAGCCAGCTCGCGTGGGTGCCAGGACCGCCGCCGATGTCCGCGACTGTCGCCGGTGGTGGCGGCAGGTAGCGGGAGAGCAGGTCCTGGACCCGCGCGAGCTCCAGCCGTCCCTTGATGGTCGAGCCCAGCCGGGTCGCTTCGTCATGTCGCTCGGTGTAGTGCTTCTCGAGCTCCGCACGCATCGTCATGGCAAGCGAGTCTGGACACGACTCGGGCTGCGGAGGAGGGCAGATCGTGGGGCAACCCGGGGCAGATCAAAGGCCCGGCGGCGGAAATGTTTGTTCCGGCGCCGGGCTGTTGGGCAGGTCTGCCTGGTGGTCGGGCCTGCCCGGTTTGGGGTTAGGCGGTGTCTGACGGTTCAGCGCCGTAGCGAGCAGGTGCTCGGTGCGGTAGCTCGGCGTGCTGGAGCGAAGGTCTCGATGTGGTTCCATCGTGACCTTTGCTCCAGTGCGGCGAGATGCCGTGCCGAGTGCCGCGCAGTAGGCGGGGAACCGTCAGACACCGCCTAGTCGAGGGGGCGGAGCTCGTCGGCGTACGAGACGGAGACTCGGCGGAGTACGCCGTCTTTGACGGAGTACTGGCCCATGCGCCACAGGGGTGGGCTGTAGGCGTGGACGGTGACGCTGCCCTTGTCCAGGCCGGTCAGGCGGTGGATGTGGTCCGGGCCGAAGCCGTACACGTCGCCGGCTGCCACCTCGGTCTCGATCGACTCGGTGCCGATGGCGAGGTTGTGTTCGACCAGCTTGCCGCGGGCAACGGCTACCGCGCCGGAGGAGACGTCGTGGTCGTGCCAGCCGGTGTCGTTGACCGGTGTCCAGCAGATCAGCCAGACGTCGACGTGGGCGTCGCGGTGCAGTGAGGCGAAGACGCGTTCCTCGTCGTTGTAGGCGACCTTGTCCTCCCACAGGTGTGGCTGCGCGGCGATCGACGCGGCCAGTTCGGACAACTCGGTGGGATCCAGGTCCCGGCCCGGGAGGTTGTCCAGCGACAGACAGTTGTTGAGCTCCACGAGCCGGCTGGCCTGGCGCGCTGGTACGACTGGGATGTCGTTGACGGGCTGAGCAGTCACTGCACTCCCCTCTCAGGAGATGGTTTGCCGACGCCGAAGAGCAGCCGGTGTGGATTGTCGTGGCGGACCACCGCTGTCGCGGCGGCGCCTTGGCGGTGGTCGGTGATCTCGGCGTACGGCCGGTCGGTGCCGTGCACGACCTGGTCGATGCCGAGGACTCGGGCGACCGCGTCGATTCCTTGCGGGCCGTAGCTCGAGGTGTCGACGTACAGGTTGGGGTCGATGGTGCCGAGCCGCCCGCCGCGGGCAGCCAGCCGTTCGTGGTGGACCGGTGCGAGGCCGGCCGCGGCGACGAAGCACAGCCGCAACCGCGGGAAGTCGCGGCGGCCGCCGTACGCATGCCAGGCCCACCACGCGGCCTGCAACTGGTTGGCGTAGTCGACGACCGGCGCCCACCAGCCGGGCGTGTCCGCCGCGGGCTGGGCGGTGCCGGGGTGGACGAGGATCGGCTTGTTCAACCGCTCGGCCATCGCGAGGAGTTCACCCTGCGCGGCCCAGCCGGCCGGCGTACCGAGCACGTGGGCGGGCAGCTGCAGACCGAGAAAGCCGTTGTTCAGCAGGGATTCAAGGCCTTCGACGTCAGGCTCGGACAGATCGAGCGCCGCCCAGGCTTTGAAGGGTTCCGGCAGCGCGGCGGCGCCGGTGTGCCAGGCGTCGAGAAGATCGCGATCTCCGAGCTGCTCGACACCGAGCGGGCTCGACACCGACACGACGGCGAGCGCCGTACCGAGGTCCTGCTCCAGCGCCACCCTCTTGTCGATCGCGTGCGCCGCCGGATCCACGTCGTACGGCGCCTCGGTCGCGGTGTGCAGCGTCCAGCCGTCGAGGTACGGCGCGGTGTCGCGAGCCCGGAGCCGGTCGACGAACTCCGCTGGCCACAAGTGCTGGTGGACGTCGATCACAACTCCTCCTCCCGATCAGATTGAAGCGCTTCAGGATGTCTAGAGTGAAGCGCTTCAAAGGACCGGTTGTCAAGTTTCTGTCCGAGCAATGGCCTAGGGCATGGAGTCTGATCCCGCGCCGTCGCGAGCAGGTGCTCGGGGGTGTAGCTCGGTGTGCTGGGGCGGAGGTCTCGATGCGGAGCATCGTGGCCTTCGCACCAGTGCAGCGAGATGCGCCGCCGAGTGCCGCGCAGTAGGCGCGGGATCAGACTCCATGCCCTAGGGTTCAACTCATGTCCGGAAACGCCCGGAGGCCAACCCTCAAGGACATCGCCGCGGAGACCGGTCTGTCGATGGCGGCCGTGTCCTACGCGCTGCGCGGCCTGCACGGGACGCCGGAGACCAGGCAGCGGGTCCAGGACGCCGCCGAGCGGCTCGGCTACCAGGCCGACCCGGTGGCCCGCGCGCTCGCCTCCGGCCGCAGCGGATCGATCGGCGTACTCTGCGCCTCCCTGGAGGACCTGTGGCAGCAGCGCCTCGCCGCCGCGCTCGGCCGGGAGCTGCTGGCACCGGATCGGAACGCCTGGATCATCGACTCGGCCGGCGATGGCGACCGCCAGCTCGAGCTCGCCCAGCACCTGGTCGACCACCGCGCCGACGCGATCGTGGTGATTCCGGTCAACCCGGCCGCGAAGGGCTGGGCCAAGATCGCCCAGCAGGCGCCGGTGATCGCGATCGGCGACGCACTGCCGGGCGCGAAGGCGAAGTCCGAGGTCGTCTTCGACAACGAGACCGGCGTCAGTACGGCGCTGCGCCGGCTGGCCGACGCGGGCCACCGGACGGTGGCGGTGCTCAGCCCGTCGCACCGGATCGAGGCCCAGCGGCCGGCCGAGGAGATCGCGCAGCGAGTGGCGGCCGGGCTCGGGCTGGAGGTCCGCATCATCCCCTGCCCGCACGACCTGCCCGGCGCCACCGAGGTCGCCCGCGACCTGCTCAGCGGCGCTGCGCGACCGACCGGCATCCTGGCCCTCGCCGACTCGATGGCCTTCGGGGTGTACGCCGCCAGTCGCGAGCTCGGCCTCCGCGTCCCGGAGGACCTCTCCCTGCTCGGGTACGACGACCAGCCGATGTCCCAGCTGCTCACACCGCCGCTGTCCACCTTCCACTGGCCACTCGACGAGCTGGTCGCCGACGTCGTTGCGCGGGTCACCTCCGCCGTCGACACCAACCGCCGCGTCCGCCGCACCACCGTCGCCCCGACCCTGATCGAACGCGGCTCGGTCGCCGCCCCGCCCACCTGAGCGCGACGACGACCACTGAGCCCCAGCATCCACACCCGCGAAACTAGACTAATTCGGTGGACTTACTTCCCACTGTCCACCATGCGGCCAGTCTCCCCGGAAAGTCACCGCTGGAGCCCGCGGTCGGCGTTTCGGCCGTCGAAGGAGCGGGTTGGAATACCCGGCGTCGCCACGGCTTGGCTCGCGGTGCCTTCACTTTCCTTCGGGATGGTGACCGGGCCCCTGCTGTCTGCCCTGACCCTGAGGAGGGCAGCCGTCTCGGGGCTGTCTGCCGTGACGGTCAGCGAGCCGGTCTCCGAGACGACATCGACCGTGCCCGGCCCGGTGGCGTTGACCCTGACGCCGCCACGGGTGGTGCCGGCCCGGACCGAGCCGGTCTCGAAGTTCTCGACGGTGATGTCGCCGTCCTGACTGTGCAACTGGGCCTCGCCGTCGTGGCGCTTGACGGTGATGTCGCCGTACGTCGTCCGCGCGTCGAGGCGGCGGGCGTGGTCGACCCGGATGCCACCACGGCCCTTGACCCGGGCGTCGACTTCGAACGCGTCCCCGACCTGGACGTCGCTGTCCACGACCCTGGCCCGCAAGAGGTCGGCCTTGTCCACGACGACCGGGCCGGACTGCGATCTGGCGTCCACCTCGGCCACGCCATCCGTACTGATGGCCGCGCTGGTGGTCTCGACCTCGAGAGTGCAGCCTGGTGGAACCATGCCGGTGATCGTCACCGGAACGCCGGCTTCGTTGCCCGGTTCACCCACGACACTGACCGACAGGCGCCCGTCGCGCCACTGCACGGCGGCGCCGGCGACAGCCGCCGCGGCCGGGCCGTACTCGTCATCGGTCGAGATCTCCAGCCGGGCCCGCTCGCAGTCCGCCTCGACCCTGACCTCGACCGCACCCGGCAGATGCAGCAGGCCGGCCTCGATGATGACCCGCCCCGGGGCTTCTGCGGTCACTTCGCGTGGTTCCAACGTCTCCTCCTTGATCGTTTTACCGGCCGGCTCCGATGCGACGTCATCGAGGAGAACGCCGGGTAACCGGGCGGAGAACGCCGGAAGGCCGGCCGAGCGGATGACGCTCGGCCGGCCTTCGCGACGTGACGCGGGGGTGCGTGAACCGTTGCCTTGGACATTCCCTGGTCAGCCACCTGACAGCGCGCGGAAAGCGGCCGGAAAGCGCCGGTTGACAGGCTGATCACCGGTTCGACGGCCCGCTACACCATCCGGGGGAGAGAACCGGCGAAGGAGGCCAGCGCGTGATCGACGTCCACCAGCACCTGTGGCCGGCCGACTTCGTCGACCGGCTCCGTGCCCGCACCGAGCCGCCATATCTGGACGGCTGGACGCTTCACACAACCGGCGAAGCGCCGTACGAGGTCGACCCTGCGGCCCATGAGGTCAGCAAGCGGGTCGCGTTGGAGCAGGACGCCGGCACGACGCTCGCCGTCGTGTCACTCTCGAGTCCGCTCGGTGTCGAGCACCTGGGTGATCTCGGGCTCCTCGACGCGTGGCACACCGGCGCCGCCGCCCTTCCCGAGCCCTTCCGCGCCTGGGCGTCGGTCAACCTGCTCGACCCCGACGTCGAAGGCTTGGCAGCCTTGTTTTCCAAGGGATTCCTAGGCCTCCAGCTACCGGCCCACATCCTCGGCACTCCGGCCGGCTGGGCTCAGGTCGGCATCCTGCTGGCCGCCGCCGAGCGGGCCGGCAAGCCGATCGTCGTTCACCCTGGTCCGGTCGTCACGCCGGCGGCGGATGTCCCGGGCTGGTGGGCGCCGGTCGTCGACTACGCCAACCAGTTGCAGGCCGCGTGGTGGGCCTGGCATGCGTACGGCGGCCGCCGCGACTTCCCGCGGTTGCGGCTGTGCTTCGTCGCCGCGGCCGGTCTCGCGCCCGTCCACCACGAACGGCTGGCTGCCCGCGGCGGGCGGCTCGGCACCATCGACCCCAACCTGTACATCGACACCTCGAGCTACGGCCCGCAAGGAATCGACGCGGTCGCCCGAGTCCTCGGCATCGACCAGGTCGTGCACGGCACCGACCGGCCGTACGCCGAGATCACCGACCACCGCCAAGGCGCCGCCGCGACAGCGGTGGTCCGCCACGACAACCCACACCGGCTCCTTTTCGGCGGCCCGCCACCCGCCTGAAAACCGGGAGTGCCGCTCCGCCACAAGCCCGTGACGGGGTCACCAACCAGCGACCCGGCTCGATGAGCCGGCGCCTCGAAAGGAGTGCAGTGACCGTTCAGCCCGTTCATGACGCACCCGCCATACCCGCGCGCCACGCCAGCCGGCTCGTGGAACTCAACAACTGTCTGTCGCTGGACAACCTCCCGGGCCGGGACCTGGATCCCACCGAGTTGTCCGAACTGGCCGCGTCGATCGCCGCGCAGCCACACCTGTGGGAGGACAAGGTCGCCTACAACGACGAGGAACGCGTCTTCGCCTCACTGCACCGCGACGCCCACGTCGACGTCTGGCTGATCTGCTGGACACCGGTCAACGACACCGGCTGGCACGACCACGACGTCTCCTCCGGCGCCATGGCCGTTGCCCGCGGCAAGCTGGTCGAACACAACCTCGCCATCGGCACCGACTCGATCGAGACCGAGGTGGCAGCCGGCGACGTGTACGGCTTCGGCCCAGAGCACATCCACCGCGTCACCGGCCTGGACAAAGGCAGCGTTTCGATCCATGCATACAGCCCACCCCTGTGGCGCATGGGCCAGTACTACGTCAAAGACGGCGTACTCCGCCGAGTCTCCGTCTCCTACGCCGACGAACTCCGCCCCCTCGACTGATGATGGAGTGCTGTCCTGTCAATGCATGAGCTGTCGGCGGTCGCTGTGATCGCGCCAGTCATCGTGCCGGCCCGGATGGCGCTGGGGCCGGTGGCGTGACGGCCTTGAGAGTGCTGCCTGGACGCGGAAGACGAACCTGACGGAAGGGCCGGTCGAGTGGACCGGCCCTTCCGGGTGGCCCTACTTCGTGCCGAAGACCTGGATCTCGGTCAGGTCGGTGAACTGACACCCGGCGAACCCGCCCGAGGGACAGTTCGTGGCGAAGTCCGGGACCTGCGGGCTGAGCATCCAGAACCGCACGTACTGGACATCGGTCGCGTTGCCGGTCGGGGTGACCAGGTTGTACTTGCCGACGTTGGCAGCGGTGAAGGTGCCCTCCAGAGCGGTCGACCAGGTGGTGCCGTCGGCCGACGTCTCGATCCGGTACTGGCCGGTGGAGGCGTCCTCCGGGTCACCACAGGTGTTCGACGGGTCGACGTTGAACGCGCTGATGTCGACCTTCTCCGGCAGCTTGATGTCGATGTGCTTCGGGACCATCACGCCGGTCGGCGTACCGTTGTCGTCGCCGGTCGTGCTGCCCCAGCCGGTGCCCTGGGCGTTGTCGATCGCACCGCCCGGCCCACAGCCGTAGTCGCTGTAGTCCGGACCGTTGAAGTCCACCACCGAACCGCCGCCGGACGCCGAGGCCCAGTTCCGGCGCGGCGCGAAGTCGGCCTTCGCGCCGGCTTTCACGGTCACCTGCTGGACCAGCAGCTCGTAGCCCGGCCCGGAGACGACCACCTTCGGGTAGGTGCCCGGGGCAACGTTGGTGATGGTGTACTTGCCGGTGGCATCGGTGACGCCGGCGTAGTCACCCGCGTAGCCGGAGGCGTGACCGCCGATGTAGACCAGCGCACCGGTCACCGGAGCACCGGTGTCCTTGTCCGTCACGGTCCCGGTCAGGGTCGTCGTCGCACCTGTCGGCGGCTTGTGGAAGTCCTCCGCCGGGAACGCGTCACCGCCGTCGACGGCACCGGCGTACCAGCCCATGCCGCGGTTGGCGAAGACGGTCCAGATGATGCCGGCGTTCTTGCCGCCGCTGGCGACCAGGTCGGCCTGGACGATCGCGTTGCGCATGTCGAGCATGGTCGGGTCGGCCGGCGACAGCTCCATCGCCCGGGTGATCAGGCTGACCGCGTAGCCGCGGCCGAACCGCTCCCGCAGGTCCCACAGAGTCTGCGCCCAGACCTCACCGGAGGAGTGCACCTCGGGCTCACCACCGATGGTCGGGAAGTCGCCGTAGGTGTAACCACCCTTCGAACCGTCCTCGCCGACGCAGTTCGGGCTGATCGCCTTGACCCGGCAGTCGTTCGCCTGGGTCCGGATCGACCCGCCGTGGGTGACGTACTTGCCTTCCAGCACCTCGCCGGGGGCCGTGGTGTCCTTCTCCAGGCCGTGCGAGACCAGGTAGTCGAGCGCGTAGAAGTCGCTCCACGCCTCGCCCATCGAACCGGCCTGGATGCTGTTCAGCGTCGAGTTGCCGGTGGCGTCGACGACCAGGCGGTTGGACAGGCCGTGACCGTACTCGTGGTACAGGATGTCGGCCGAGTTGGACGAGCTGGTCGGCACGAACGGGTTGCCGAACAGGTACATCTGCATGGTCGGCGGCGTGCCGTCGGGCGGGGTGGACATGTTCGCGTTGTTGATGTGGTTGCCGTCGGGACCGCCGTTGTCACCGGTGGCCGCGCCGTCCAACGCGTTCAGCAGCACCGGGTCGCCGCCCGCCGCGTCGAACGAACCGGCCGCCGGGGTGAAGCTGATCGGTGGCTTGGCCAGCCAGTCGTGGAAGTTGCTGGCCAGGTAGAAGCCGTTGGTGACGTCCTGGTTCAGGTTCGTCTTCCAGGAGTCCGGCTTGGCCGGGTCCCAGGTGCAGATGTACGACGTCGAGCACGACGACGCGGCGTTCGGGAACGAGACCAGCTTGTACTCGGCGGTCGTCCTGGTGCCCGGAACCTTGACCGTCTCACCGGCGTTCGGCTGGTTGTCGTCGTTGACGTCCGCCCAGGCGGCGACCGACGTACCCTCGAGCAGGGTCTTGGCGTTCTTCGGCAGCCACTTGTTGTAGATCAGGTTCTCGACCCGCTGCGTGCCACCCTTGGCGGCACCCGGGTAGTTGTCCACCACGAGCGCGTCGCCCAGGCCGTCACTGGACAGGTGCCGACGGTACAGCAGGCCGCCGGTCTGCGCGTCGATCACGTGCGAGTAGATCTTGGTGCCGCCGGCGTTGACGTACGTCATCCAGCCCTTGCGCAGCCCGTCGGCGGTGTGGAACCAGACCTGCTTGGCGGTGTCGCCGTTGTTCCACTTGGTGTTCACGCCGGTGGTCTTCGCGGTCGCGGACTTCGCCGTACCGCCGACATCCTCGGCCGCGGCGGTGCGAGCCTCCGCCGCGGTCAGCTTCGGCGCGGCCGCGGCGGACCGGGACTGTGCCTGCGAGCTGAGCCCGGCCACCGGTGCGCCCATGATCGAGATCAGCTGGCCGTTCTTGGTGACGTTGGCCTTCAGGCCGTTGCCGAACACCTCGACGCCGTCGACCACCTGGGACCAGAAGATGTGGTGGGTGCCGAGGTCGTCGACGTAGTCCTTGCGCAGCCTCAGCGTGGCCAGGTCGCCGGCCGAGAGCTTGAAGATCTCGGGGTGCGCCTTCACGTAGTTCAGCGCGATGTCCTGGGCCTTCTTGGCGCTCCGGCCGGTCAGGAAGCCGTTCAGCTTGGTCACCTGGGCCGGGGTGCCGGTGTTCGGGTCCACCTCGACGACGCCCTGCGAGCCGAGCGAGTTGCGGAACTTCTCCGACGCGGCGGTCTCCTTGCCGGCCACCTTGGCGGCACGGGCATGGGTCGTCTTCGCACTCGGCGTGCGGGCGTCGTAGTACCCCTTCTCTTTGCCGACGGCCTTTCCGGCCGGGGCTGCCTTGCCCTGATCGGGGCCGGCGGTCTGCGCGGCCGTGGCGCCACCGGCGGCGGTCACGACCAGCACAGTCGCTGCGGAGACGGCGGTGGCTGCCAGGAGCCCCCGCCCTCTGCGTGATGTGGTCACAGACAACGCTCCATGGAGTTGTGTGCGCGGATCGCCCTCCACGATCCGTCCGGGGGCGACCTTAAGCCGAGCAAGGGTGCCGGGGAAGCGAAATCACCGGAATCACGCGGAGACGAGGGATGTCCTTCGTGTACGGAAGAGTACTAGGAGTGACAGGAGAATGGTTGCACCCAGCCACGCAGCGGCCACCAGGAGTGTCGGAGCGCTCGGATGGACGATCGATTCCCCCCGCTGCGCCTGCCAGGTGACCAGCCACATCAGCCCTGCGTACGACGCCGTGCCGACGAGGACCAGCGCGGTCCGTGGGCCCTCGGGACGCAGCGCCGGCACACGGCGAGCGAGCAGAACGAGGCCGAGGGCAACCAACGGGATCGCCTGCAGTGCGTGGACGCCGAGGAAGTGGCCGATCCGCAGGTCACCACCCTCGGTGCTCCAGCCGGTCAGTGGCAGCCCGGCGCCGCCGTCCTCGACGCCCACGGAGTGCGACCCGAAGTGCAATTGCTCACCGGCCTCGGCGGCCTCCCGCTCCTGAGCCGGGGTGGCCCGGAACATCAGGTTGGCCAGCATCATGCCGACGAGCGTCGTACCGAGAGCAAGCCGGATGCTCCAGCGCAGCGCCCGGTCACCGGGCTGATCGAACAGCAACTGGATCGCGACCACCAGCATCGCGGCCCAGACGAGGTAGATCGCGGTCGGCATCAGGTTGTGGATCAGCGCATCCGTCGGGGTCGACATGTTGAAGTGCAACTGCCGGCCGCGGAACACCACCTGGATCATCACCAGCGCCATCTCGACCGCGATTCCGGCCGCGATGACCGTGCCCATCCACCAGCCGAGCCGCCGGGCCTTCCGCTGCAGCGACAACATCCAGGCCAGGGTGGCGCAGTACACCGCCAGGCTGATGGCGAACTTCAGCGGCTTCATCCAGATCGGGTGACCGAGCAGGATCCGGTCGTCGAACAGGGCGCCGATGATTGCCACCGGCACCAGTGCGGCCAGAGCGATCGAGACCCACAGCAGCGGCCGGTGCAAGCCTCTCAGCTGGTCGGGAAGACGGGGTACGGCGTCCGGCCGCGCGGTCATCGTGGTCATGCATCGATCCTCGGCACTGCCCTGCCGAGGATCAGGAGCGCCAGCCCCACCGGCGAGGTGGAGCTGGGCCTACCCCTCACAGAACGGGCGGACCCCAATCGCGGCGGGGTCCGCCCGTTCGCTCAGTGCCGCGCCGTACCGCGGCTGATCAGAAGGCCCCGGCGCCGTTCGGCGTACCGAGGCCGGTCGGGCCGTCCCAGCCGGTGCGGGCGTTGCACCACTGGGTCGTCGGGCAGGTCCCGTTGCTGCCGCTCGTCACGTCGAACAGCGAGCCCGGGTTCGCGTACGGCAGCGCGTTCGCGTAGCCGCTGGTGTTGCCGGACAGCGCATAGACCGCAGCGATGATCGGGGCAGCCTCACTGGTGCCACCGAACTGCGCCCAGGTGGATGCCGTCTTGGTGGTCGGGTAGTAGATCGCCATCCCGCCCTTGGCCGGGTCGGCGGCCGCGGACACGTCGGCCATCGCCCGCTTCGAGCAGCCGGTGCCGAAACTCGCGGCCGCACTCAACGCGGTGTTGTACGTCGAGCAGCCGGAACCGGCACCGTCCCACACCGTCTCACTCCACCCACGACTGTTGCTGGCTGCAACAAGCGACGTACCCCCGACGGCTGTCGTGTACGACGACGAGGCCGGGTAGCTACCGCCCTGGTAGCCGTCGTCACCGGTCGACGCGGTGACCGCGATCCCCGGGTGGTTGTAGTAGCTGCCGTACGTCGCGTCGGAGGCGTCGCCACCGCCATAGCTGTTCGAGATCGCCACCACGCCGGGCTGTTTGGACGCCGTGACGACCGCGGTACCGAGGTCGGCGAAGCTGGCGGAGTTGGCCTGGACGACCACGATCTTCGCGTCGGGCGCGGCGGCCGAGACCGCGTCGACGTCGAGGGCCTGCTCACCGGCCCAGCCGGCGTTGAACCGCGGCAGCGTGGTACCGCCGTTCTGGTTGATGATTCGCAGGCAGCCGTTGGCCGTCGTACACGCGGACAGGCCGAACTGGGACCGGTAGACGCCGAGGTCGCGTTCCAGGTTCGGGTAGCCGTAGGCGTCGACAATGGCGACCGTGCGACCGGCGGCGCTCAGGCCGTTGAGCTTGTAGGCGTCCCGCAGACCGGCCGGGGTGAGACCGGTCGACGGCGGTGTGGTCGAGGCCGGCGTGACACCTTTGTCGTTCACCAGCTTCTCCGCGGTGCAGGTCGCGGTGTGCGCGGCCCTGGTGGCCGAGCAGACCTTGGACGCATGCTTCCCGGCGGTGTACGGCGTGGGGGCCGCGACGGCTCCCTGTGCGGTCAGTCCCGCGACGGCTAGTGCGCCGACGCCCAGGGCGGACACGAGAATCCGTTGCCTCAACAGAACTCCTCGAGCTGGGCAGGTCTCCGCCCACCGACCTCATCAGGCCGGGGGCGGAGACCGGCATGGGTGGGGTGCTCGCTATCGTCCGCCCGCCGCGGCACCGGAATCCAGCGATCGGATCCACGACAAATGTCATGGGTTTGAACCGTCCGGTGCCCCGTTTTTCCCGTCCTGACAAGGATTCCGGGCCCTCGCGACCAGTGAAGGATTTCCCCCGGAATTCGGTGGTCCTGAAGACCTGCCCCGGTTACCGTCGACTGCATGTCCTTGCTTCAACGTGCGCAGGCGCTGCAGGACGAGGCCTGGGAGCTGGCCGACCGGCTCCGGCTGGAGACCGCCTTTCCGTGGCGGCCGCAGCTGATCGGCAGCGCGTTGTCGGGCCTGATGGTGGTTCGCGACCTCGATGTCATGTTCGACGCACCCGACGCCACCGCGGCCGAGGTCCTCGCGGGTCTGGCCGAGGTCGCCCGCCGCGTCGACACCCTCGATGTCGACTTCCGGGACGAGCGCGGCGATCGGCGGCCGACACCGGCGATCACCGACGAACGCTTCTACGCCGTACTGAAGGTCGACGGCCGCTGGAAGGTGGACCTCACCTTCTGGCTGCATGTCGTCGAGCGGCCGCACGTCGGTGCGGCGCTACGGCTGCGGGACGCGCCGGAGATCCAGCGGCTGACGATCCTGCAGCTGAAGGACCAATGTCCTCAGATCAGCAGTACCGACATCTACGCCGCCGTTCTCGACCGCGGCGTACGCACGGTCGAGGAGCTGCTGGCGAACTGAAGAGTGCCGGCCGTCCGGCAACGCCACCGGACGGTCGGCACTCGCTGGTACACGCGGACGCATGGTGGTCTGGGGGCGCCCGCGTGAGTCTTCAGCTGAGTCCGAGTTGGGCGGACTCCTCGTCGGTGAACAGGCGGGAGCGGATCAGGAAGCGGACGCCTTCGGGCGCCTCCACCGAGAAGCCGCTGCCACGGCCCTTCACCACGTCGACGGTGAGCTGGGTGTGCTTCCAGTACTCGTACTGGTTCGCGGCCATCCAGAACGCGATCGGCCGGTCCAGGCCGGCCACGACCAGATCGCCGAGCCGCACGTCCGCCGACCCCGTGCGAAATTCCCCGTCCGGATAGCACATCGGCGAGCTGCCGTCGCAGCAGCCACCGGACTGGTGGAACATCAGCGGACCGTGCAGCTCGGTGAGGCGGCGGAGCAACTCCGCCGCTGCGTCCGTGAGCAACACTCGCTCGACCACCATGGTCAGAAGAACCCCAGCTTGTTGGGGCTGTAGCTGACCAGCAGGTTCTTGGTCTGCTGGTAGTGGTCGAGCATCATCTTGTGGTTCTCCCGGCCGATGCCGGAGCTCTTGTACCCGCCGAACGCCGCGTGCGCCGGGTAGGCGTGGTAGCAGTTCGTCCAGACCCGGCCGGCCTGGATCTCACGGCCGGCCCGGTATGCCGTGTTGATGTCCCGCGACCAGACCCCGGCACCGAGGCCGTACAGGGTGTCGTTGGCGATCTTCATCGCGTCGGCGTAGTCGTCGAACTTCGTCACTGCGACGACCGGGCCGAAGATCTCCTCCTGGAAGATCCGCATCTTGTTGTCGCCCTCGAAGATGGTCGGCTGGATGTAGTACCCGCCGGCCAGGTCTCCGTCCAGCTCCGCCCGGGCGCCGCCGGTCAGCACGCGAGCGCCTTCCTCCGTGCCGATCTCGATGTAGGCGAGGATCTTCTCGTACTGGTCGTTACTCGCCTGCGCACCCATCATCGTGTCGGTGTCGAGCGGGTTGCCCTGCTTGATCGCCCGCGTCCGGTCGATCGCGTCGGCCAGGAAGTCGTCGTAGATCGACGACTGGATCAGCGCCCGGGACGGGCAGGTGCAGACCTCGCCCTGGTTCAGCGCGAACAGCGTGAACCCTTCCAGCGCCTTGTCGTAGAACTCGTCCCGGGACGCCGCGACGTCGGCGAAGAAGATATTCGGGCTCTTGCCGCCGAGCTCGAGCGTGACCGGGATGATGTGCTCCGACGCGTACTGCATGATCAACCGGCCGGTCGTGGTCTCACCAGTGAACGCGACCTTGGCGACTCTGTTGCTGGAGGCAAGCGGTTTGCCGGCCTCGACGCCGAACCCGTTGACCACGTTCAGCACGCCGGGCGGCAGCAGGTCGTGGATCAGCTCGAGCAGCACGTGGATCGACGCCGGCGTCTGCTCGGCCGGCTTCAGTACGACGGCGTTGCCCGCGGCCAGCGCGGGAGCCAGCTTCCAGGTCGCCATCAGGATCGGGAAGTTCCACGGGATGATCTGCCCGACCACGCCGAGCGGCTCGTGGAAGTGGTACGCGATGGTGTCGTCGTCGATGACCGAGACCGACCCCTCCTGGGCCCGCAGCGCTCCGGCGAAGTAGCGGAAGTGGTCGATCGCCAGCGGCAGGTCGGCAGCCAGCGTCTCCCGGACGGCCTTGCCGTTGTCCCAGGTCTCGGCGACGGCGAGCGCCTCGAGGTTGGCCTCGATCCGGTCCGCGATCTTGTTCAGGATGGTGGCGCGTTCGGCGGGCGAGGTGCGTCCCCAGCCCGGCGCGGCACCGTGGGCGGCGTCGAGGGCCAGCTCGACGTCGTCCGCCGTACCGCGGGCGATCTCGGTGAAGACCTCACCGGTGACCGGGGTCGGATTCTCGAAGTATCCGCCCCTGACCGGCGGCACCCATTCGCCTCCGATGTAGTGCTCGTAGCGCGCCTTGTACGCGACCGGGCTGCCATCGCTCCCGGGAACTGCGAAGATCGTCATAGGTCCTCCTACGGAACTCGACGGTGGACCGAACCTAGGTGCCATGACGTTGCACGGACGTTGCATCGCGGAGTGAGGCTGGGATGGACACACCGGAGCAGGCACGCCGGTTGAGCGAGCTGTACGACGAGGTGCTCGGCGGCGGCCGGGCACCCTCCGCACCGCGCCCGCTGGTCGCCGCATCGTGGGAGCGGTCTCTGGCCGCCGCGGTCGATCCCGAACTGGACGCGCCGCCGATGGTCGTCGACGCGGACGTCGTCGAGGGCATCCGCGAGAACCATCCGCTCCGCGCCGTACTGCCGGTCCTGCGCCAGACGCTGACGTCGATCGCCGACGAGGCGTCACACATCATGATCATCACCGACGCCGAGGGGATGATCCTCTGGCGCGAAGGTGCGGCCGACGTACGGCGCCAGGCCGACCGGATCGCCTTGTCCGAGGGGGCCGTCTGGTCGGAGGACCAGATCGGCACCAACGGCATGGGTACGTCGCTCGCCGTCGGACAGCCGGTGCAGATCCATTCGGCCGAACACCTGGTCCGCCGCATCCACGAATGGACCTGTGCGGCCGCGCCCGTCCACGACCCCGACACCGGCAAGCTGCTCGGAGCCGTCGACGTCTCGGGCCCGCTGCGTACGGTCCACCCGGCGATGGTCGCGCTCGTCACCGCCGCGGCCCAGCTGGCCGAAGGACAGCTGCGAGTCCGGATGGCCGCGGCCGACGAACTCCTCCGGGCCCGCAACATGCGCCACCTGATCGCCTTGGGCGACGAGCCCGGCGCCTTGCTGACGCCGACCGGCCGGGTGCTCGCGGTCCAGCCGCTGGAGTGGTTGCCCGATCGCCTCGACGTCGCCGACGGCGCGTCCCGGATCGACCTCGGCGACGGTCGCGAAGGCGTGGTCGAACAGCTCGACGAGGGCTACCTGCTGCGCATCCCCGGTACGCCGGTACGCCGGTCGCGACCGTCGTTGCGGCTGAAGCTCCTCGGCGCCGGTCAGCCGACCGCGGTCGTCGGCGGCCGCGAGATCGCGCTGACCTTGCGGCGGGCCGAAGTACTCGCACTGCTTGTGCTCCATCCGGCCGGGCTCACCGCGGAGCAGTTGATGCTCCAGCTGTACGGCGACGAGGGAAACCCGACGACTGTTCGCGCCGAGATGCACCGGCTGCGGAACCTGCTCGGCGGCGGGGTCCTCGACACCAAGCCGTACCGGATCATCGCCGAGGCCACCAGCGACGTCACCGACGTACAGACCGCCCTGCGCGCCGGCGACCTGGCCGCTGCTCTCGACCGCTATCCCGGCGCCCTGCTCACCCGCTCCGACGCCCCGGCGCTACGAGCCGAACGCGACGAACTCGACGCGACCTTGCGCCGCGGCGTCCTCGACTCCGGCGATCCCGAGCTGCTGTGGCGCTTCGCCCAGACAACCACCGGTGCCGAGGACCTGGAGATCTTCGAGACGCTGCATGCCGTGCTGCCGTCCGACGATCATCGACGCCCGGCCGTGAGCGCACGCCTGCATCGCCTTGCTGACTAGCCTTACTCGCGGCCGACCAGGATCCACAGGTAGAGAGTCCCGTAAAATGGTGCCATCAGTGCGTTCGCAGTGGTTAGAAACTTGCGAACTGCTCGGGGAACCGGCAACCACTCTTCGGTCAAGGCGCATCTCGGTTTGCTTTCGGTCACATCTCGGGCGTGATGAGGCCTACATCGACATGACTGACCAGTAACCAACCAATAACATCGCTGGTATGCAGATCCTCGCCATCGTCGTCTCGCTCGCGATCGCCGCCGTCGGCATCGCGTTGTTCGGCAAGACGATCGGGCACATGGTGTCCGTCATCAAGCTCGGCCAGCCGGCCCCCGGCCGCAGCGACAATCCCGGGCAGCGCACCGCCACGCTGGCCAAGGAGACGCTCGGCCACACCCGGATGCTGCAGTGGAGTCACATCGGCGTCCTGCACTGGTTCGTCGCGTTCGGCTTCATCGGGCTGTTCCTCAGTCTGGTGACCGCCTTCGGTCAGCTGTTCGACGCCCATTTCGCGCTGCCGATCGTCGGGCACTGGATCATCTTCGAGTGGGTCACCGAGATCCTCACCTGGACCGGCCTGCTGGGGATCGGCGCGTTGATCGTGATCCGGTTGCGGCATCTGCCGAGCGGTTCGGAGGGCCGGTACAGCCGGTTCTTCGGCTCGCGGGCCTGGCAGGCGTACTACGTCGAGTACACGATCCTCGGCGTACTGATCTGCATCCTCGCGCTGCGCTCCCTCGAGTACGGGCTGGCCGCGCACCTCGGCGAGGCGTCCACGTGGCACTTCCCGTTGACCTGGTTCCTGGGCGAGGCGGTCACCAGCTGGCCGGAGTCCCGGCTGGAGAACGCGATCTACCTGGTCGCGATGGTGAAGATCCTGATCTCGTTCGCCTGGATGATCACCATCTCGCTGAACGCGACCATGGGTGTCGCCTGGCACCGCTTCACCGCCTGGCCGAACATCTGGTTCAAGCGCGAGGCCGACGGCGGTACGGCGCTCGGCGCGCTGCAGCCGATCATGGTCAAGGGTGAGCCGATCGACTTCGAGAACATCGACGAGCTGGACGAGGACGCGGCTCTCGGCGTCGGCAAGGTCGAGGACTTCACCTGGAAGGGCCTGCTCGACTTCACCACCTGCACCGAGTGCGGCCGCTGCCAGTCCCAGTGCCCCGCCTGGAACACCGAGAAGCCGTTGTCGCCCAAGCTGGTCGTGATGAACCTGCGCGAGCACGCGTACGCGAAGGCGCCGTACCTGCTGGCTTCGTCCGACGACGAACGCAAGTCGCTGCCGGAGCTGGTGCTGGCCGAGCAGGACAAGCCGCTGGTGGGTTCGCCGGACGTCGCGGTGATCGACGAGGACGCGTTGTGGGCGTGTACGTCGTGCGGCGCGTGCGTGCAGCAGTGCCCGGTCGACATCGAGCACGTCGACGCGATCATGGACATGCGCCGCTACCAGGTGCTGATCGAGTCCTCGTTCCCGTCCGAGCTCAACGGGCTCTTCAAGGGCCTGGAGAACAAGGGCAACCCATGGAACATGAACCCGTCCGGCCGGATGGACTGGGCCAAGGACCTGCCCTTCGAGGTCAAGCAGGTCGGTGCGGACGTCGAGTCGCTGGACGAGGTCGAGTACCTGTTCTGGGTCGGTTGCGCCGGCGCCTTCGAGGACCGGGCGAAGAAGACCACGCAGGCCGTCGCCGAGCTGCTCAACATCGCCGGTGTCAGCTTCGCCGTACTGGGTGACGGCGAGACCTGCACCGGTGACCCGGCCCGGCGGTCCGGCAACGAGTTCGTCTTCCAGCAGCTGGCGATGCAGAACGCGGAGGTCTTCAAGGAGACCGGCGCCAAGAAGGTCGTCTCCACCTGCGCGCACTGCTTCAACACGCTGAAGAACGAGTACTCGCAGCTCGGTGTCGAGCTCGACGTCATCCACCACACCCAGCTGCTGAACCGCCTGGTCCGCGAGGGCAAGCTGACCCCGGTCGCCCCGGCCGACAGCACCCTCAACGGCCAGAAGATCACCTACCACGACCCGTGCTACCTCGGCCGCCACAACCAGGTGTACGACGCTCCGCGCGAGCTGCTCGACATCATCCCCGGCGCCGAGTACGCCGAGATGCCGCGGAACCAGACCAAGTCGTTCTGCTGCGGCGCCGGCGGTGCGCGGATGTGGATGGAGGAGAAGATCGGGAGCCGGATCAACATCAACCGGACCACCGAGGCGGTCGAGACCGGCGCGGACAAGATCGCCACCGGTTGCCCGTTCTGCCGGGTGATGCTGTCCGACGGCCTGACCGCCAAACAGGCCGACGGCTCGGCCCGCGACTCCGTCGAGGTAGCCGACGTCGCCCAACTCCTCCTCGCCTCAGTCAAACGCGCCGAAAGCTAAGCCTTAGGTGGTGAAGATCACCGCGCCGCCGGCGAGCAAACTCGTGTGTGAGGCCGGATCCGGTCAGATCACACCTGCCCGTGAGAACTTCTCGTAATCTGCTGTTAGCCAGGCAGCAGTTTACCTGTTGCGGAAGTGATCACAGCGGATGATCGGGTGGGCAGGTGCCGATGAGCGTGCGTATAGGTAGTACTCGACGAAGCTTCCTGACGGTGACCGGGGCCGCGGCCGCGCTGGCGCTGAGCGGAAATCTGCCGGAGGTGGGGCAGGCGCTGGCCGGGGCGACCGGTCGCGGTGATCGCCGCGATCCGTTCACCCTGGGCGTCGCGTCCGGTGATCCACTGCCGGACGCGGTGGTGATCTGGACCCGGCTCGCACCGGAGCCGCTCGCACCGTTCGGCGGCATGGACCGGCGGCCGGTCGAGGTCCAGTGGCAGGTCGCCGAGGACCCGGGCTTCCGCCGGATCGTCCGCCAGGGCACCACCCAGGCGAGGCCGGAGGCCAGTCATTCGGTGCACATCGACGTACGCGGGCTGCGTCCGTGGCGGCATTACTGGTACCGCTTCCGTGCGAACGGCCAGCTCAGCCCGGTCGGCCGGACCCGGACCGCGCCGTCGGCCGACGCGATCG
The DNA here is from genome assembly GCF_040639075.1 of Kribbella sp. NPDC023972. Lineage (NCBI taxonomy): Bacteria > Bacillati > Actinomycetota > Actinomycetes > Propionibacteriales > Kribbellaceae > Kribbella > Kribbella sp. NPDC023972. The sequence continues at coordinate 339,055 of NZ_JBEZZH010000007.1, forward strand.
TGCCCGAGATGTCGCTGGCGTTCGCGTCCTGCCAGGCGTGGTGGGAGGGCTGGTACACCGCGTACGCCGACATGGCCAAGCGCGACCACGACGTGGTGTTCTTCCTCGGCGACTACATCTACGAGTTCGGCATCGACCGTGGTGTCCGGCCGCACTCGAACGAGGACTACGTGACCCGGCAGACCGTCACGTTGGACGAGTACCGCAACCGCTACGCGTCGTACAAGATGGACCCCGATCTGCAGGCGGCGCACGCATCCGCGCCATGGGTCGTCACCTGGGACGACCACGAGGTGGTCGACAACTGGGCCGATGAGGCACATCCGAGCGCACCGCCCGCGCAGTTCCTGGTACGCCGGGCCAACGCGTTCCGCGCGTACTGGGAACACATGCCGCTGCGGCTCGCGCAACTGCCCAAGGGCCCGGACATGCAGCTCTACCGGCGGTTCCGGTTCGGCCGGCTCGCGGAGTTCAGCGTGCTCGACACCCGGCAGTACCGTTCGGACCAGGCGTACGGCGACGGCTCGGACGCGCCCGGCCCGGAGACGAAGGACCCGGCCCGCACGCTCACCGGCGACGCCCAGGAGAAGTGGCTGCTCGACGGCTGGTCCGCGTCGCAGTCGCGCTGGAACGTCCTGGCCCAGCAGAACGCGCTGGCCCGGCTGGACGTGAAGGACGGCCCGGAGGTCCTGGTGCCGATGGACACCTGGGACGGCTACGAGGCCTCCCGCGACCGCGTCCTCGGCGGCGCCTATCAGCGCAAGATCCGCAACCTGGTCTCGATCGGCGGCGACCTGCACCGCAGCGTCGCGTCCGATCTCAAGCTGGACTTCTCCAACCCGGACTCACCGACCGTTGGCACCGAGTTCGTCGGAACATCGATCAGCTCGGGGCTCGACGGGATGGACCTGGACCCGGGCGGCGTGACCCTGCTCAAGGAGAACCCGCACATCAAGTACGGCAACTTCCAGCGCGGTTACGTCAGCTGCAGCATCACGCCACAGCGGTGGATCTCCGACTTCCGCGTGGTCGACCGGGTCACCGTCCCGAACGGCACCGTCAGCACCCGCGCCAAACTCCTCGTCGAGGACGGGCGCCCGGGTATCCAGACCCTCTGAGGAGACAGCGATGACCCTTCGATGGCAGTCCGCCGTCGCCCTCGGCGCCGCGGCGGCGGCAACCGTGATTGCGTTGCCCGAGGCAACAAGTAGCAGACCGCGGACCGACGTACAGATCTCGACCCAACCGCAGCAGCTGAGCGTCGTCGGCCTGCCCTGCTTCCCCGGCAACCTGACGCTCACCATGACCAACACCGGTGCCGAGGACCGGTACGCCGACCTGACACTCGACCCGAGCGGCCCACTGCAGCTGTCCCGGGAACTGTTCTCGTCCTGGCTGCCGGCGGTCGACCCCGACCAGCCGGTGTCCGCGCCGGTCGAGGTCCGGGTGCCGCGCGACACCCCGCCCGGCCAGTACTCGATCGACCTCGAGGTCGACCGGTCGAAACTCACCGTTCCGGTGACCGTGAATCCCCTGCCGTCAAAGGGCCCGGGCAGCAACGTCGCGCTGGGTGAACAGGCCTCGGCGTCGTCGACGCACGGCAACTTCGCCCTCTGCGGTGCGGTCGACGGCAACAAGGACTCAGAGCAGTGGGACACCCTGACCGGCTGGAACGACGGCACCCGGGCGGTCTTCCCGGACACGTACGACGTTGCCCTGGCCGAACCGACCACCATCGACCGGGTGGAGCTCTACACCCTCGACTCGATCCGGTGGCCGGCGACCACCAACGGGCTGCGTGACTGGGACGTCCAGGTCCGCAGCGGCAGCGGCGCTTGGCAGACCGCGGCCCAGGTCCGCGGCAACACCCTCGGCCACGTCACGACGACCTTCGCCCCGGTCCAGGCCGACGCCGTACGCATCCTCTGTCTCGCCGGCAACGGCAACACCTACTCCCGCATCGTCGAGCTCGAGGTCTACGGCTGACACCCTCCCAGGAGCTTTCGATCCTGGGAGGCACCGCGGATCAACGCAGGTACGAGGCGCCGTTGAAGTCGAGGACGGCGCCACTCGACCAGCCGGCCGCCGGGGAGGCGAGCCAATAGACCGCCTCGGCAACCTCCTCGGCGCCGGCCGCCCGGTTGAACGGGCTCTGCGCGCGGATCGCGTCGCCACCAGGACCGTTCAGGAAATCCTCGGTCATGTCGGTGGCGATGAATCCGGGCGCGATTGACGTCACCGTGATGTCATGGGGCGCCAGCGAGACCGCCAACGACTGCCCGAGCGAGTGCAATCCGGCCTTCGCGGCGCCGTAGGCGGGCACGTCAGGCTCACCGCGATAGGCACCTCGCGACCCCACGTTGACGATCGCACCCCGTCGTACGCCCTCGGCCGGGTCGTTGTCCAGCATCTGCCGGGCCACGCACCAGGTCACGTGCGCCGCCCCTTCCAGATTCACCGCGAGGGTACGACGCCACGCCGACACCCACTCGTCGTACGGCGTCTCCGCGAGCGGATGCCCGATCCGGCGGGAACCGGAGACCGGCTCGTCGACGAACAGCGCGGCATTGTTCACGAGGACGTCGATCCGGCCGAGCGCCGCGGCCGCTTCCTCAACCAGGGCAGGGATTGCGGCCGGATCCCCCAGGTCGGCGGCGACCACACCGTGGCCCTCGCCGGGCAGCCCGGAGCGGACCTCCTCGGCTCGATCGACCGCGCCGCGGCAGTGCAGGATGACCCGGTCGCCGGCCCGCGCGAAGGCCCTCGCGACCTCCGCTCCGACACCCCTGGACGCACCTGTGACGAGAACACCTCTGGACACCGCAGCTCCTTGTCGCCGACTGACCTCCCATTCTGCCGGTGGCGCCATACCGGCAGCACCATGACATCAGATGGGTTGACAGTGACGTCACAATGACGTCATAGTTGCAGTCATGGAACTTGATCACTATCTCGAGTCGGTGCGGCGGAGCGTGGAGAACGCGACCGCCCTGGCCGACGACCAAACTCGCTCCGTGGCACAGCGCCTCGGAGCCACGCTGGATGACGCGGGCCGGCTGGCCCTCATCTCAGCCCTGTCCGACGCCGCCGGGGAGATCAGCCGCGAGCTGTCCCCCGGTTCGGTCGAGCTCCGGATGGCCGGCGGCCGTCCCGAGTTCGTGGTCACGCCGGCCCCGAGCCAGCTCACCGGCCACGACGACGCGGACGAGGAAATCGACGACGAGACCGACGACCAGCCCGCCGAGCCGATCACCCCGGAGGCCGACGAGCCGACCGCGCGGATCACGCTGCGGCTGCCGATGTCGGTGAAGAACAAGGTGGACGAGGCCGCCGACGCGGAGGGCATCTCCTCGAACGCGTGGCTGATGCGCACGGTGATGACCGAACTGAGCGACCGCGGCCGGGGCCGCGGACCGCGTCCGCCCCGGCCCCCGCGCCCACCGCGCGGCGGCTTCCTCGGCCCCGACGGACCGCTCGGCCCTAACGGTCCGCTGGGCCCGAACGGTCCGCTCGGACCCGACGGTGTCTTCGGACCGGACGGTGTGTTCGGCCCTGACGGCCCGTTCGGCGAGGACGGCGTCTTCGGACCCGAGCGCGGCCGGCGCGGCCGGGACCGGGACCGCGGCGACCGTGACCGCCGGGACCGGGGCCGCGGGCGCCGCGGTGGGCATGGCGGTCCGGGTCAGCGGATGACGGGGTGGGTCCAGTGAGCGGCTTCAGCAGTCAACTGGTCGAGGACGCGAGCCTGATCGACCGGGTCCGGATCGAGATCGGTTCCGGCAAGGTCGAGATCGTGCCGAACGACGGCAGCGAGACCGCCGTCACCCTCGAGGTCGACAGCGGCAGCGAGGAGGACGTCGTCTTCAAGGTGCACGACGGTGAACTGATCATCGAGGGCCCCCGCAACGTCCGCCGCGGCCCGGACATCCAGGTCCTGATCGCCACTCCGTCGACGCTCGACGTCCGGATCAAGACCGGTTCCGGTGACATCAGCTCGCGGATGCCACTGCGCACCGCGCGGCTTTCGACCGGCTCCGGCGACGTCCGGATCGAGCGGGTCGAGGGCGACCTGGCGGTCACCACGGGCAGCGGCGACCTCAGGGTCGAGCACGCCGCCGGCACGGTCCGGGCCGCCACCGGCTCCGGTTCGATCGACATCGACGAGGCGGCCGAAGCGCTCGGGCTGAGCACCGGTTCCGGTGACGTCCGGGTCGGTGACGCGGCCGGGCCGGCGACCGTCAAGGTCGGCTCGGGTGACATCACCATCGAGCGGATCCAGGACCACTCGGTCGCCACCTCCGGCTCCGGTGACGTCCGGGTCGAGATCGCCGACGGACCGAGTGTCCAGGCGGAGACGGCTCGCGGTGACGTACAGATCGGCGTACCCGATGGCGTCCCGACGTACCTGGACCTGAAGACCGTGACCGGGCGGATCCGGTGCGACCTGGAGCCGGGCGAGAGGCCGGCCGAGGGCGAGCGCGCGCTGATGCTGCGAGCCCGCACGGTCTCCGGCGACATCAGCGTCGTCAAGGTCTGATCCACACCCACCCCAGAAGGTCCCGCCAGGCAACGGCACCCGGCGGGACCTGGGCGAAGCACTGCCGAAATCAGCACGGGGACGCGAGCACGGGGACACCGTGAGGGGAGTAAGGACGATGATCACCGACCACCAAGAGGTAGCGCGCTACCGCCTCGCCGAGCAGCTCCGCGCCGCCGAGGTACGGGCCCAGCGCAACGAACTGCGAGCCGCCGCGAAGGCCGACCGGACCGGCGGTCCGCGGCACGAGCTGGCCGTCGTACTGCGCCGGCTGGCCGACCGGCTCGAGCCGCAGCCACGGAACCATCGGCCCGGCCTCTCCGTCGTACGCTCGCAGGCTCGCTGATGGAGGCTGTGAACTGCGCAACAGCGCGTGTCTGCAGGTTCCTGCGGCGGCGTGGTTGGTGGCGGTGAGGACCCGGAGTCACTGCTAGCGTTCAGGCGATCATTCCGGGTCTGACTTCGGGAGAGTAACCAACGATGCTGCGTCCGACCGCCAAGGCAGTCGCCACCGCCGCCACCGCCCTCGTCCTCCTGGCCGGCTGCGGCGGAAGCGACGACAAGAGCTCCGACGCCGGAGCCCAGGGTGGCGGCGAGACACCCGCCAGCACCCCCTCGGCGCCGAAGGTCGCATCGTTCGACCCGCCGAAGGCCTTCGTCACCAGCTCAGCCTTCGGCGTCGAGCCCACCAAGAAGGACACCCAGTTCACCTTCGCCGCCGGCATGGTCGGCCAGACCACACTGATCTCCGGACTCGAGGGTGTCAGTGGACGCAACATCGCCGCTCAGGGAAAGGCCTGGTTCTATCCGGCCACCGAGCTGGACACCACCGAGACGCTGGATCTGAGCAAACCGATGGGCGTCCAGGTCGACGGCAAGGACGTTGTCGCGATCGCCTACATCCAGAACGACAAGGGCAACGGCACCCAGAAGGCCAAGGGCCAGGTCGTGTTCCAGTGGATCGACGCCGCCGAAGGCACCAAGGTCGCCGAGGTGATCGCTGACCTCACCCCGGTCTTCGGTCCCGGCGGCGGTGCCGACGACGTGGTGAGCCAGGCGTACGACGCCGCCACCGGACAGCTCGTGGTCGGCGTCTCGCCGTACAACGGCACCGGGAACGGCAAGACCGCCACCGTCTACGCCGACCCGAAGACGCAGAAGGCGTCCGTCATCCCGGCTCTCACGCCGGCCGGCGTACTCAACGGCATGATCGTGGGAGCGAAGTCGGGGGACGGAGAGGGCACCGGCAACGGCGCGGTCGTGATCGCGAACGGTGTGACCGGGAAGGTCACCAAGCAGACCCCGGTCGGCAAGGACTACCTGAACCCGGCCGGCCACGGCGTCAAGCGTGCCTTCCTGTCCGGCAGCCAGTACGGCGAGAGCGGCTACACCAACGTCCTCTACTCGGTCGACATCGCCACCGGCAGCATGGTCCAGATCCCGGCCCAGGCGGCCGACGACTCGGTGAACTTCACCTGCCTCGGCGACCGTGCCAACGCGGTCGTGTGCACGGGCAAGGACAACAACACGAAGGTCGAGATCCTCGGCGTGGACGACTCGACCGGTAAGAAGACCTGGGGTTACACCAAGGACGCGGCCAACCGGATCATCCCCGACGTCACCGCGGCCTTCCACGGCATCGTCTACGCGCAGGCCGAAGTCCAGCCGGTGCTGATGGACGCCGCCACCGGCGAGGACGTGAAGAGCGCCTCGTCCACGCCGTCGGACACCGCTTCTCCGACCGCGGGCTCCACGCCGTCCGAGGGCGCCACGCCGTCGGAGGGTTCGACGCCTTCCGAGGGTTCGGCGTCGCAGGGTGCCGATCCGGGCAGCGCGAATGGATCGGACATGTCGCTGTTCGACGGCAAGATGCGGTCGCCGGTCGCGGTCACGCAGTACGGCGGCACCTATCTGCAGGACAAGATCGGCAGCGGCTTCTACACGATCCTGATCGCGCTGACCCCCACCGCCTGATTGCTGCGATACGCAAGAGCCCCGGTCGGTGACCGGGGCTCTTGCGCGTTACTAGATGTCGGTGCGGTGGAAGTTCTGGTAGGAGCGGGACGGGGTCGGGCCCCGCTGGCCCTGGTAGCGGGAGCCGTACTTCGCCGAGCCGTACGGGTGATCGGCCGGCGAGGACAACCGGAAGAAGCACAACTGGCCGATCTTCATCCCGGGCCAGAGCTTGATCGGCAACGTCGCCACGTTCGACAGCTCGAGCGTCACGTGCCCCGAGAACCCGGGGTCGATGAACCCGGCGGTGGAGTGGGTGAGCAGCCCGAGCCGGCCCAGCGAGGACTTGCCCTCCAGCCGCGCCGCCACGTCATCGGGCAGCGTGACCAGCTCGTACGTCGATCCCAGCACGAACTCACCGGGGTGCAGGATGAACGGCTCGTCCCCCTCCGGCTCGACCATCCGGGTCAGGTCAGGCTGTTCCTCGGCCGGGTCGATGTGCGGGTACTTGTGGTTCTCGAACACCCGGAAGAACCGGTCCAGCCGTACGTCGACACTCGACGGCTGCACCATGGCAGCGTCGAACGGATCCAGCTGGACCCGCTTCGCATCCAGCTCGGCCAAGATGTCACGGTCGGAGAGCAGCACGAAGGCAACCTAGCAGCGCCCCGCCCCTCAGCCCACCTCCAGGTCGGCAGACCCGGCCGATTGCTCGGCTCCGAGGAAGTGGCGCTACGTCACACCAGTTGTCCGGACCTGAACATCCATTCGATGGTCGGTGCCCGGTGTGGGAAACGTAATGTCGATCGATGACCGGTGCCCGGCTTGGATCCGGGGGCCCGGCGGGCGATCGTCCGGAGCCCTCAGCTCCCCGGCGAGACCACGCCTCCGGGCCTTCCCGCGTGTCCTTCCATCCCCCGTCCGGCCGTCGTACCCGATCATCCGCCGGCACCGTTGCGGCGCACCGGCGATCTCGGGGCCTGAGGCAACAACCTCAGGGTGAGCTCAGCTCGAGCTCAGTCGGCCAGCTTGTTGAACCGCGACACCTGGGTGGCGAAGGTCTTCACCTGCGTCGGCGACCAGTCCTTGAGCAAATCCTCGATCACCTTGTGCCGCTTCTTCCGGGCCGCCGCGAGCTTGCGCTTGCCCGCCGCGGTCAGCGTCAGCAGAGTCGCGCGCGCATCCGACTTGTCGGCCGCCCGCTTCAGCAGACCCTCTTCCTCCAGCCGCGCACAGGCCCGGCTGACCGGACCCTTGTCCACCTCGAGCGCCGCAACCAGGTCGGCCATCCGCACCGGCGCCAGCTCCTCGACGTGATTCAGCAACGCGTACTGCGCCGGCTCCAGGTCCGGATGCGCCTCGTCGGACAGCGTCCGCTGCAGACCACGCAGCCGGCGCGCCAACGTGACGAGCTCCTTCTCCAGGTTGTCCAGCGCGTCACTCGTGTCTGTTGCCACCATGCACCCCTTCATCCACTTGCCCCGCAACCATCTTGTCCGGTCCCGGCGAGGACCGCATCCTCACGTTGCGTCGAATGTTGCCCCCGGCAACGCGTTCTAATCTGCCAGAAGATGCCGGACCTGCCCAGTCCTGGGCGTGCCCTTTGTGGAAAACTGCCCAAGAACCCCCACGGCAAACCGCCCAAACCCCCCATTTTCGATTGCACCCGGCATCGGTTCCACACCACTCCACTCCCTGCGGGCTCGTCCCCGCCGAACCTCACCAACCTCGCCGAAGAACCAGCCGATGGTGGCCGTGAACAGTTCCTGGGGCTTTTGAACAGCTCACAACCTGTTCCGCACCCCCAGAAGGTGTTCAAGGTCCCGCCGCCCGGCCCACGTCCGGACCATGGCTGCCCGCCGACGTACTCATCAGCCCCCGCACCGCCGACGTCCGCATCAGCCGCCGCACTACCGGCGTCCGCATCACCCGGCCTTTGCCGGCGTTCCGTTCAACCGACCCTGCCGGCGTTCGGATCGGCTGCGGCGCGCCGGACCCGGCGTGGCCCGGACCCCACCCATCGGCTATGCTCGTCTCCGCCTGCCGGTCCCACCGGCTCGCGGGTGTAGTTCAATGGCAGAACATCAGCTTCCCAAGCTGACAGTGCGGGTTCGATTCCCGTCACCCGCTCCAGAGCAGAACCCCAGGTCAGAGGCCAGAAGGTTTCCGACCTGGGGTTCGTCATCTCAGTGACCCACTGCCTGCGCGTGCCCGATGCGACCGGCAACCCCCCATCCTCGTGGTCTGCCGATTGTCAGGACCTGACAAGGCCCGGCCGGCCTGGGCTTCTTGCTCTGCCAGGCCTGGGAAGTTCATCGGGAAGTTGGTTGCCTTGGCACCCTAGTTTCTGACAAGGTGGATTTTCGGCTGGATCAAACGGTTGACTGCGGCAAGGATCAGTCGACGCTTGTCACGGCGCCGGGCTGCCGGACTCGACGTCGCGGCCGACGGCCTTGACCGTGAGGTCGTTCACACCTTCAGCCATGCGGACTGCCGCTCGTCGAAGTCGCGGCCTTTGAACAGTACGCCGACCGCCCTCGTCGCGAACGGATTGGCGATCAGCAGTATCGCGATGACAAGGGTCGCACCGAGTACGGCGCCGGCGAGGACGTCATGCGGATAGTGAACTCCGGCCGCGACCCGCGCCAACCCCGCCGCGGGCGCGAGCGGCAACGCGATCGCGGCCAGCCTGGGTCGGAGCAGTGCGATGCCGACGCCCAGACCTGCCGCGAGGGTGGCGTGGTTGCTGGGAAAGGACCAGTCGCCTATCGCGGGACAGTGAGCGATCACCTCGACACCCGGGAGGACGCGGCAGGGACGTTCCTCGTCGACCACCAACTTCAGCGCCTCACTCACTCCGTACGCGATCACAGTCCCACCACCGACCAGCAGTACGCCGGCAACGGTCCGTGCATCGCGTTGGCGCAGAACCGTCCACACCAGCAACAGCCCCAACACAATCAGCAGACCGTCCCCCGCGACGTCCACCACCGAGCCCACCCAGGGCGGCGCGTCGGCCACAGCCTCGTTGACCTCCCGGAACACAGACGCGGACTCGCCACTCGTCACACGCACCGGCATGGTCGTCCCCAACCCGCCCGGAGAGAGCAGTGCGACGACCACCGCTCCGAAGATCAGTACGCCGATCGACCCCAGCACCCGACGAATTATGTCGTACCTCGATGTCATGGTCCCGACGCTAGGAGCGACGACGACCCGCCACAGTGACCCGAAGTCCTGCCCGACCCCTGACGATCGTCAGGGGTCGTTGCCTGAAGCACCTTGGTGCGCACCGGAGCGCGCCGCCAAGAGCCCGCAGGTTGCGTCCGGGGATGACGTGGACGACCACCGCGGCGGGCAACGTCACTCCTGGGATAGATGAGGCGCGATCGTCAGGTCGAGCTGTTCGGTCAGGAACTCGCTGAGCGAGCCCCAGCCGTTCACCGCCCAGACCTGGAGCGCGCCGCTGAAACAGACAAGGGTGTGGCGGGCGAGCGCCGGTACGTCGGTGTCCGGGCGCAACTCGCCGGCTTTCCGGGCGGCCAGGTAGAGCCGGGCGCAGCTGTCCACGATCGCGGCGGAGTGGGCCAGCGCGTGCCGCCGGAACTCCGGGTCGGCGACGTCGAGTTGCACGAAGCCGAGGCCGTTGCCGGGCTCCTCCCGGTGCTTGATGTGGGCAACCGCCGACAGCACGAAGTCCCGCAGGGTCGCGAGCGGGGAGGTGTTCCGCGCCTCCGCCTCCTCGACCGCGCGGAGCACCATCGCCGGCGACCGAGCGGCCGAGGCGAGCAGCAGGCCGCGCTTCGAACCGAACCGCTGCATCAGCGTCGGCGGGGCCAGTCCAACCCGTTCACCCACGGCGGCAAGGGTCAGTTTCACCGGCCCCGACTCGGCCAGCACCTGGCGCGTCGCGTCCAGGATCGCGTCGTCACTGACCAGCCGCGGCCGGGCCACTCCGATACCTCCGGTTTGTGAATCGCCATTCGCTAATTCATGAGACAGTAACAGATTCTTGTTCAATCAGTTATCCAGGGCGACGGGGAACCGACGGGACCCGAAGAGGGCCCGTGGGCGTAGTCCGTTGCCCGGTCCACCCGCTGCGGGCCGAGCTCGTCGCACAACGGGAGCCTCTTCATGCGTTTCGCCCGCATCGCCCTGGGCCTGTTGCTGACGCTGGCCGGCCTGGTGGTCACGTTCGCCGGAGCCGTCACCGCCTTCTGGCTGGTCGGTCCGGACGACACCATCACGACCGGCAGCCGGCAGTTCACCAGCCAGGGCCTGGCCGTCATCACCGCGCCCGACCTGCTCGACCGGCATGGTCCGACCCTGCACGTCACGGCGACCGGGGACAAACCGGTCTTCGTCGGTGTCGGGCAGGACCTCGACGTCGCGAACTACCTGGCCGGTACGGCGCACACCCGGCTGATCCGGTTCGATCCGCCGACGACGTTCGGCACGCAGGAGACGCGCGGCCGCAGCCCCCGCCTGACGGCGCCCGGAGAGCTCGACTGGTGGGTTGCGCAGGCCGGTGGGCCAGGACAGCAGTCGGTCGCGTGGCCGATCCAGGACGGCCGGTACGACGTGGTCGTGATGAACGCGGACGGGACTCCGGCCGTGGGCGCCGAGGTGCGTTTCGGGGTCGAGGTGGACAGATCGTTCGGGCTCTGCCTGCTGGTGCTGGGCGCGGGCATCCTGGTCCTCACACTGGGCCTGCTGCTGACCTTCCGCCGTCGGCCGGCCGGCGTCCGCGTGCCCGCCGCTGTCGCCATCCAGCCGGCCCAGCCCGGGATCCCGGCCAGGCAGGCGATGATCGCCCAGCCGGAGCCCACGGTGCCCGCGCCGACGGCGCCGGAGCCGACAGAACCGGAGCCGATGTTGCCGGAGCCGATCGCCGCGGCGCCGATGCTGATGACCCCGGCGGCGGTGGCGAAGGCGAAGTCCCCGGCGTTCCTGATCGCGGTCGGCGTCGTCGCCGATGACGACGAGCCCAGGTACGACGACCGCGGGTACGACGAGCGCGAGTACGACGAGTCGCCGTACGAGGTGACGTCGGCTGACGCGTCGTACGAGGTGACGTCGTACGACGAGGAGCCGGCGACTGTGCGGCTGGAGGAGTCGCCGGAGTTCAAGCGCAGCGACGAGGCGGTGCGGAAGACAGCGGCCCTGCTGGCCAGTGGCGCTTTGTTGCTCACGACAACGAGTTGCGGACTGCTGCCGGCCAAGAACAGCGTGGCCGCACCGGAGACCCGCCCGGCGGTCACGCTCGCCGACGCCCAGGCCGTCGTCACCCGGTACAACAAGGTCAACAACCAGGCGAACCAGACCCGTGACGCCAAGCTGGCCGAGACCATCGAGGCGAACCCGACGCTGGCCCAGACCCGCGCCGGGTACCTGATCGGCCGCAAGCTCGACGCGGCCGGAAAGGACAAGACCAAGCCGTTCACCTTCACCGAACCGCAGATCGGCGCGCCCGAGTTCGGGTCGTACCCGATGCGGTTCGTGGTCAGCTCCGGTGTGTCGACCGCTCCCGGCAGCCGCCAGCTCGGCGTCTGGCAGCGCCAAAGCGCCGGTACGCCGTGGCTGCTGACGCACTCGGTCTACCCGCTGAAGACGATGAAGCTCCCGCCGATGGAGGGCCTGCGGACGCCGACCAAGGCCGACCTGGACAAGCTCTACAGCCTGCCCTCGTCGGCCGGCGCCAACCTCGCGGCGTACCTGTCGGGTGGCACGAAGTCGGCCCAGGCCCATCTGTTCCTTCCGTCTCCGGGTACGACGAATCTCCTCGAGCGGCGCGCCAAGTCGAAGGTGGCGGACACCAAGGAGACGTACATCGCGAGCGTCGCCGACACCTTCGAGGTCTCCGGCGAGCCGCTCACCTTCATCACCTCGACCGGCGAAGCCCTGGTCTTCCTCTCGCTGACGGAGCAGTACCTGCAACGGGTCGAGCCGGGCTCCAACGCCTACTGGACCAGCGGCGAGGCTACCGCTTTCAGCAGCATGGTCAAGTACACCCAGACCCTGCACCAGGACTACCTGTACCAGGTCGCCCTGGTCATCCCGACGAAGACAACCGGCAGCGCCATCCGCATCCTCTCCATCGACGGACAGTTGGTCGGAGCCGGAGGTTCCTAGCGCCTGCGCGCCCACAGCCAGCGCCACCGCGGCTGCTCGGTCACCACACAGGCAACCGCAAGAACGGTGACCACGACTGCGACAACCAACGGCCAGGCGACCCAGGAAGCGATGACCGCAGCGACCAGCTGCAGCAACACCAGGGCCACTGTCACGAAGCCGGGCACCGCGACCATCACGCGTGCCTTGTCCCCGGGGGTCTGGAAGACAGTCGGCAGGCCGATCAGCACAACGACGCTCGCGACCGCCAGCGGGATCGAGTAAGGCGCCACTGCCCACGGGGTCGCCACCCAGGCGATCACCTCGGTGGCGAACCGGAGGCCCGAGGCAAGGCGACTGTCAGGTGCGGTCTGCGTCGTCACGGCTGAACGATCCCATGGCCGCGGGGAAGGGCGTAACAGAACCATGGTTCCCGGCAGCTTCCTGAAAGATCAGGTTGTAAGCGGTTGCCGAAGGATAGTTCCGGCTGATTGACTCCACGGGTGAGGTTTTTCCCATCCGCCTGGGAGTATCAGTGGACATCACCCGCCGCCGCCTGCTGTCATTCGTACCCGCCACCGCCCTGCTGACCGCGGTCAACCCCGCCCCGGCCGCCCGCGCCACCGCGGCCGGGACGATGACTGCCATGGAACTCATGGCTGCCGACGCGAGCCAGTTACTCGCCAACGCGGTTGCGATCTATGCCGGTACGCCGGAGTCGAACGGCCGGCCCGAGGTCGCCGCGAAGCTCGCCACCCTGGACGCCACCGCCCGGACCTGGCTCGCCGCGATGGACCGGGCGCAAGCGAACGAGCTGTTCGCGGGCCTCCCCCTCGGCACCAGCGATCCGAATCTGAACGCGTCGTACCAACACCTCTACGAGATCGCGCTCGCGACCAAGCGGCCCGGCCCGGCCTCCGACCTGCAGGGCAACGAGGAGGTCCGCGCCCGCGTCGCCGAGAAGCTCGTCTGGCTGCACGACAACTACTACGGCGACCAGTCCAAGGGGTACTACGGCAACTGGTTCACCTGGGAGATCGGCATCTCCACCCACGTGTCGAAGACGCTCGCTCTCCTGGACGCTCCGGCCGAGCTGGTGGCACGGTACGTCCCCTCGATGGACGCGTACCTGCGCAACGGCAAGGACGGCGACGTCGACCTCGACTCCCGGTTCCACACCGGCGCGAACCTGGTCGACATCACCGCCAACCGCGTCCTCCAGGGCGCGCTGATGGGCGACGACGCGCGGATCCGGAAGGCGTTGCAGGACCAGTTCACCGTGTTCGCGACCATCGATCCGTACAACCTCCAGCACGGCGTCACCGACGGGTATTACGCCGACGGCTCGTTCCTGCAGCACTCGTCCGTCGCCTACACCGGCTCGTACGGGAAGGGCCTGCTCAGCCGGGTGGTCCAGACCATCAAGGTCCTCGCCGGGACCGAGTACGCGCAGGGCGACGACCTGGTCGGCGTGGTCCAGGGCTGGGTCGAGCGCGGGTTCGCGCCGCTGATCTTCGAGGGCTGGATGATGGAGATCGTCAAGGGCCGGGCGGTGTCCCGGACCACCACCGGGTACGCCGACGTGGCGGTCGTGGTGGAGGCGATCGTCGACCTGGCCGACTACGCGACCGGGGACGACGCGGCCCGGCTCAAGTCGTTCGCGAAGTTCACCGCCCAGCCGACGATCAACCCGAACAGCTTCGTCTCACCGGTCAGCATCGCCCGGTTCGCCGACATCAAGGCCGATCCGGCGATCGTGCCGGCCGACCTGAACCCGGCCGCGAGCACCACGGCGTTCAACGCGATGGATCGGACCGTGCACCGGCGGCCCGGGTACGCGTTCGCATTGGCGCGCAACTCGGAGCGGATCAGCAAGTACGAGTACATGAGCGGCGAGAACCTGATGCCGTGGTTCCAGGGCGACGGAGCGCACTACCTCTACCTGGCCGGGCAGGACCAGACCCAGTCGTACGGCATCGACTACTTCACCACGGTTTCGCCGTACGCACTGTCCGGGGTGACCGCGCCGGTCGAGATCCGCAAGACGATCCCGGAGCTGTACGGGACGCCGTACTACGACAACCCGACGCACCCGCTGAACTTCACTCCGTCGTCGGAGTCGCAGAACAAGTACGTCTACTTCCCGACCGGGACCAACGCCCACTCCGGCGGCGCGACCCTCGGTGCCTACGGCGCGGCCGGGTGGGTCCAGTCAAGTGACTTCGCCCACGCCTCCCGCGACATCCTCCCCGACGACTTCGTCGTCTACCGCAACGCCGAGGCGACCAAGTCGTGGTTCATGCTCGACGATGAGATCGTCGTACTCGCCGCGGGTGTCGGTGACGACAGCCGCGCGGTGACGACGACGATCGACACCCGGATCGCGGCTCCCGGTGACGCTGTCGCGATCACCGGCGTACGACGGGACGGCAAGGCCTGGAGCGGGACGGGTACGACGGATCCGCGCTGGTTGCGGTACGTGAACGGCGGAGTGTCGATCGGGTACTACTTCCTGCAGCAGAGTCAGGTGTCGGTCGGCCTGGAGCAGGTGACGCGGAGCCGGCGGGTGGTGCGGACATCGAACCCGGACACCCCCGTGACCAAGCAGGTCTTCGGGCTGACAGTCGCCCAGCCGGCCGGATCCAAGCGGTCGCTCGCCTACGCATTGGTGCCTAACGCAACGGAATCCGGCCTGCGGTCCTACCAGCACGGGCGGGTCGTCGTGCTGTCGAACACTCCGCGGTCACAGGCGATCACGCATCTCGGGTTGGGGTTGACCGGCGCCAACACCTTCGGGCCTGGTCGGCACAACCTTCCCGGTCTGACCATCGACGGGCCGGCGTCGTTGCTGCTGCAAAGGCACCGGGACCGGACGATCACGGTCTCGGCAGCCGACCCGACCACGGCACGCGACACGATCACGGTCAATCTGTGGGCGCAGTACCTGCGACCGGGCTCCGCGGATCCGGGCGTCCAAGTGGTCCGGACGTCGACCGGGACGCGGCTGACGTTCACCACTCACCACCTGTACGGACGGAGTCTGACGGTCAAGCTTCTTCCAGCTTGGTGATCAGGGTCCGCATGGTGGCGAGCGTCGTACGGAGGTCGTCGAGGTCGACGCTGCTGCTGAGCTTGTCGGCCCAGGGATGCTGGGCGACCGAGATCTGCCGGATCGCCCAGTAGCCGGCCTCGGTGCAGGCAAGCAGTTTGGCGCGGCGGTGGGCGGGGTTCGGCCGGTACTCGGCCAGGCCGCGCTCGACCAGGAGGTCGGCGATGCGTTGCACGCCCTGCCGGCTGACGCCCATGATCCGGCCGACCTCGGCGACCGATCGCGGCTCGTCCAGCACACCGCCGAGGACCTGCCACCACGCGGCGGTCAGCCCGCCGTGGGCGGCAAGGTCCTGCGCGGCCTCCATCAGCCTGGCGTTGAGCCGGAAGGTGGCGAGGATGACGTCGGTCAACAGCGCACCACCTTCCGACGCCGGGCCTGGCTTCGGCCAGTCCTTGCGCGGTGGAACAGTCATCAGCCGACGAGCGCCGGGTACGCGGAGGGGTCGGCGCGGTGGAAGACGCCCTCGTACGCGTCCAGCTTCTCCTCCGACGCGAGACCGAGCCGGTGCAGTGCCGCCCGCGCGAACTGGACCGGCGAGTCCGGGCCGGCCGTGATCAGATCGCCGTCGACCACCGCACGCTCGTCCACGTAGTTGTCGCCACCCTGGTAGCCGGTGGCCAGCAGGTACTCCTTCACCGCGCTCGTGTGCTTGCGATCGTCGAGCAGGCCCGCGCGAGCCAGTCCAGCTGTCGCTCCGCAGATCGCCGCCACCGGCACGCCGGCCTCAAGGAACCGCTGCGCCATCTTCGTGAACGCCTCCCCTTCACCTTCGTCCCACCTCGCCGACCCGGCCAGCACCAGCAGATCGGCTTGGTCCGGATCGAGGTCCGCCAGCACCATGTCCGGCACGATTCGCAACCCACCCATCGTCGTTACCGGCTCAGCCGACTCGGCCACCGTCACGATGTTCCACTGCTCCCCGGTGAACCGCCCGGTCCGCAACTCGACCAGCAGATGCCCGATCTCCCAGTCCGCCCACGTCTCGTACACACCCACATAAGCTGTTCGCATAGACAACATACTGTCATTTCGACAACGTGTTGTCAAGCTTCCCTTCGAGGCGGAAGAGGATCAGGCCGGCGAGGGCGGTAGAGGTGGCGGAGAGGAGCAGCGCGTGGTCGAGGTCGAGTGCTGCCAGGAGATTGGTGGCGGCGATCAGCGGGATTGTCTGGGCGAGACTCAGGAGCGACTGCAGGCGAGTCAGGTGGGATCGCGGCGTACTGCGGATGAAGAGCGGGGCCAAGTGGGAGGTGAAGAGGCCGACGCCGATGCCCTGGATGACGGCGGCCGCGGTTGCCGGCCAGGCGGACGAGGTCAGCGCGAGGCTGGTGATGCCGACGGCTGCGAACAGGCAGCCGACGCCGGCGACCAGGCCGGACCGCTCGAACGTGCCGAAGCGGGCGACCGCAAGGGTGACGAGCAGGCTGCCGGTGACGGTCGCGCCGACGACGAGGCCGGTGTGGAACGCGGACCAGCCGTGCGTCCGGGCCAACAGCGGCACACACAACGACGTCACAGGCAGCACGAACGCCGCGACCAACGCGACCACCAGCAGCACAGACCGGAGCACCGGATCCGCCCACGCCACCCGGATCCCGTCGGCCGCCTGCCGCATGACCGACTTCCGGTCCGGCTCGGGCTTCACGTCGTACGGCGGTCTGATCACCAGCAGGACCAGGAACAGTACGGCGAACGTGACGCCGTCGATCGTGAGTGCACCGACCAGGCCGACGGATGCGACAAGCAGTCCGCCGATCGGGCCGCCGGCGAGTCTGACGAGCTGAGTGGCCGACGTACCCAAGGCCATCGCCTTCGGTAGTTCGTCGTCCGTCACGAACAGCCGCGGCAGCGCCCCGGCCGCCGGGAGGGCGAACGCGTCGACCGTGCCGATGACGGCCGCGGTAAGGATCAACAGGGCGGCCGAGGTACCGGCGAGTGCCACGGCACCGGCCAGCCCGAAGCAGCACCCGGCAACGAGGGTGGAGCAGATCAGGAGGACGCGGCGGGGACCCCAGCGGTCGCCGAGGACGCCACCGAGTAGCAGGAGAACGGCGCGCGGCAGGGTGAACGCGGTCAGCACCAGCCCCGCGACCTGTGGGGCGATCCCGGTCGCCGCCCAGCCGAGCGCGAAGAACAGCGCGCTGTCGCCGAACGCCGAAAGTGTGGAGCCTGCCAGCCAGCCGTAGTAGCCGCGTTTCACCCGTCCAGCCGGACGGGCATCACCAGGGTGGTGAACGTGCCTTGATCGGCCGAGCGTACGACGACCGGCCGGTCCTGGGCGCAGATCTCGAGCAGTACGTCGGGACCGACACTCGCTTCCAAGGCCGCCGCCAGCAACGACGCGGTGAACCCGATCCTCGTCGAGCCCGAGCCGATGACCTCGAGCCTCGTCTCGTCATCGATCCGCAACTCCGCCGAATCGATGTCGAAGGCAACAACCTCGCGCCCTTCCAGTGCGGCTCGCAACGCTGTCCGATCCACC
Organism: Kribbella sp. NPDC023972; assembly: GCF_040639075.1. Lineage (NCBI taxonomy): Bacteria > Bacillati > Actinomycetota > Actinomycetes > Propionibacteriales > Kribbellaceae > Kribbella > Kribbella sp. NPDC023972. The sequence goes on from NZ_JBEZZH010000007.1 coordinate 357,250, forward strand.
ACCACCCGGCACTCCGGCGGTGTCAGCCCGTCCAGGATCACGTCGTACGCCGGATACTCGCCCGAGACCACGGTGAGATCGCGCGCATCCCCGTCCCGCACGATCGCCGCTCCGTCTGGGCCGGTCTCGATCCGCACGAGCTCACCGGCGGCGACCCACCTGCTCAACCCGCTCAGCTCCGACGCCGGGACCATCAACCGCGCCGGCGCCCCACTGAACTCGACCGGCTGCACCGTCCGCATCGCCAACCGATACCGGTCGGTCGCCACGAAGGTGACCTCATCCGACCCGAGCTCAACCAGTACACACTCCAGCACCCCCGCCCACTCCTCCGATTCCGAGCCGGAGGTAGTGGCTGCGGCCGGGGTGACTTGGCGGAGGGCGCTGGCCAGCTCTGGGCCGCCGAGGACTGCGACGGTTCGGTCGGCCTGCAGCTGGGTGAGGAGGTGGTCGGCGGCCGCGCGGGCGGCGGCGGTTTTGGCCTCGACGGTGCGCAGGTGAGCGCGGACGACGGCGGCGAGCTCGGCCGGGTCCGCGTCGAGAGCGGTGCGGACCTCGGCGAGCGGGAGATCGATCTCGCGAAGGTCCCGCAACAACCGGGCCCGGGCTTCCTGCGAGGGGGTGTAGTAGCGGTAGCCGTTGGTCTCGTCGACCGAGGCGGGCGGGAGTACGCCGCAGTCGTCGTAGAAGCGCAGTGCGCTGGGCGCCAGCCCCACCAGCCGGGCGAACTCGCTGATCGTGAACATGCCCCCGACCCTCCCCCCTGCACCAACTCGAAGGTCAAACCCGGCCTTTCCGGAAGATCACTGCCAGCTGGCGCAAACTGGGTTCCGGAAAGGTGGTCAACTTCGCAGCCGGCCCCAGAGGCCGAGGGTCTTGCCCAGGCGTTCGCCGCGGATCCATTCCAGGATGCTTCGGGCGGAGCGCTCCGGTGAGACATCACCGCGGACCGAGCGCGGTACGAGTTTGCGGATCTCGGCGGCGTCCGCGAGTGCCTCCTCGATCTGCGCCTCCGGCCAACCACGCCCGGCCAGCCGCTTCCGCCGTTCGGCGTCCGGGATGTCCAGATGCAGCCACCGCCCCTCGGGTAACTCCGGCGGCAGCGTCGGCGTCAGCAGCAGAACCGGAATCCCGGATCGGCGGATCAGTTCGGTGATCCGCAACCACAGCGCGTTGTACGCCGGCCAGATCGGTGCCGCTGTCGGACTGGCGATGTCGATCCCGAGCAACCGGCCGTGATCGTCCAGCAACTCGTCCATGTCCATCACGATCATGTTCCCCGGACTCAGCCGCACCAGCTCCGGAACCACCGTCGACTTCCCGGAACCGGGCGCACCCGTCACCACGAAGAGCCTTGTCACAGGAACAGTGTCGGTCACTCGATCGTGAGACTCACCGGCGGTCGGGCGTCTGCCGGAACAATCGGCAATCCGCGAGCCCCGGGAGTGATCGACCCGAGCACACTCGGGTGCCGCGCCCCCGTGCAACTGGGCACCGTCCCACCCAGTCCGTTCACGGTCAGAAACCCGAGTACGGCGAACGCGTACGCCTCCTTCGCCGCCGAAGGCAACCCCAGCTCATCAGTACTGCGCAACGGCACCGCCCCGAGCTCCGACGCCAACTGATGCATCAGCACCGGGTTGCGGATACCCCCACCGGACGCGATCACCTCGGTCCCGCCGTACCGCCGTACGGCGTCCGCGACGGTCCGCGCGGTCAGCCACGTCACCGTCGCCACCAGATCGTCGGCCGGGATCTCCGGCAACCCCTCGAGCGCACGGGCGAGATAGCCGAGGTTGAACAGTTCCTTGCCCGTGCTCTTCGGCGCCGGCCGGCCGTAGTACGGCTCCGCCAGCAACCGATCGAGCAACTCCCCGTGCACCCGTCCGCGCCCGGCCATCGCCCCGTCCACGTCGTACGGCCGACCGGTCAGCTCGGTCACCAGCGCGTCGATCAGGGCGTTCGCCGGCCCGGTGTCGAACGCGACCGGCTCACCGTGCACCACGGTGATGTTCGCGATCCCGCCGAGATTCAGCGCGATCGGCACACCGGGCCGCCCGCGCAGCCAGAGCACATCGATGATGCTCACCAGCGGCGCACCCTGCCCGCCGGCGGCCACGTCGCGAGCCCGTAGATCCGACACGACCGTCGTCCCGGTCGCCTCCGCGATCCAGGCCGGCTGGCCGAGTTGCAGCGTCCCCCGGACCGTACCGCCGTCGACCCAGTGGAACACCGTCTGACCGTGCGACACGATCAGATCGGCGGACCCGCCACACAGCTGCCCGACCGCCTGCCGCGCGACCTCCGCGAACGCCTGCCCGATCCCGGTGTCCAGCCGGCACACCTGCTCCATCGACGTACTGGCCGGTGGCAACGACCCGGCCAGCTCGTCGCGGATCCCGGACGGGTAGGGCTGGCTCAGCAGACCGAGCGGGGTCAGCACCAGCCGGTCCCCGTCGAACCGCAGGTCCGCCGCGGCGGCGTCGATCGCGTCGTACGACGTCCCGGACATCAGGCCGATGACACGCATGTCAGTCCCGCAGCTCCCGTCGGTGGTCGTCCCCACGCAAGGTCAGCAACGCGACCACACTCACCGCACACGTCACGACCACGTAGTACGCCGGGATGTCGATGTTCTTGGTGCGCTTGATCAGCTCGGTGATGATGAGCCCGGCCGAGCCGGAGAACACCGCGTTGGACAGCGAGTACGCCAGCCCGAGCCCGGTATAGCGGGCCCTGGTCGGGAACATCTCCGCCAGCATCGCCGGACCGGGCCCTGCCATCAGCCCGACCACCAGACCGGCCGCGAACACCGCGAGCCCCTTGGCCGCGTTCCCGGCCTCCTTGTCCTGCAGCAGGTTCATCAACGGGAACGCCAGTACGACGACCAGCGCCGCGCCGGTCACCATCACCGGTCGCCGCCCGATCCGGTCGCTCAGCCGGCCGGCAGGCAGGATCGACGCGGCGAATCCGGCGTTCGCCAGCACCGTCGCGACCAGGGCCTGCTGGAACGTCGCGTTCAACGTGGCCTGCAGGTACGACGGCATCACCACAAGGAAGGTGTAACCGGCCGCCGACCAGCCCATCAGCCGTCCGATGCCGAGGGCAATGGCCTTGGCGACCTCACCCGCACCGGCGGGTCGCGGTTCGGTCGTCCGCACCCGTTCGAAGTTCGGCGTCTCGTCGAGCCGAAGCCGCAGCCACAGGGCGACCAGCCCGAGCGGCAACGCGAGCAGGAACGGCACCCGCCAGCCCCAGTCGGTCAGCGCCTCCTTGCTCAGCACCGTGGCCAGGGTCGCCGCGAGTCCCGCGCCCGCGAGCAGTCCGAGGGCGACCGTGAACGACTGCCAGGCGCCGTACAGCCCGCGCTTCGTCTTCGGCGCGAACTCGGTCATGATCGACACCGCGCCGCCGAACTCACCACCCGCCGACAACCCCTGCAGAGCTCGCACCAGCGTCAGCAACCACGGCGCCGCCGCCCCGACGGTCGCGTACGTCGGCAAGACGCCGATCAGCGTGGTCGACCCCGTCATCAGCAGCAGGACCAGGATCAGCGTCGGGCGCCGGCCGATCCGGTCACCGACCCGGCCGAACACGGCCGCGCCGATCGGCCGGAAGAAGAACGCCAGCGCGAACGAGGCGTACGTCTTGATCAGGCTCTCGGCGTCGCTGGTCGACGTACTGCTGAAGAAGTTCGCCGCGATCACGGTCGCGAAGAAGCCGTAGGCGCCGAACTCGTACCATTCGACGAAGTTGCCGACCGTCCCGGCCACCAGCGACCGCCTGGTGCGCGTGGTGTCCACCTGACCGGTTGTTGTGCTCATCGGGTCCTCCAAGTCAAAGGGCCCCCGTAAGTTTTTCCCACCCCCGCGATCATCTTCGTCCATAACTTCCCAGCAGGGCGACCCCGAATGCAACCTTCCAGGTACGGACGGTGTCTAGGCAGTACCACATCAGTTGACCGAGGAGGGGCGGATGGTCACCCGCGGTGACGATTTCGACGATTTCGTCCGGGGCAGCTCGACCCGGCTGCTCCGGACCGCCGTTCTGCTCACCGGCGACCGCGCGGCGGCCGAGGACCTCGTCCAGGAGATGTTCGAGCGCCTGTACGTCAAATGGCGCCGGATCCACGGCGCACCCGAGGCCTACGCCCGTAAGACGCTCGCCAACCTGGCCGCCAACCGGTGGCGGAGCAAGGGCCGCAGACCCGAGGTCGCCTTGGCCGACCTGCATGATCGGGGCACCCCGGACGGGACCGAGGGCTTCGCCGTCCGCGACCAACTGCTGACCGCGCTCCAGGAGCTCCCGCCGCGGCAACGCGCGGTCGTCGTCCTGCGGTACTACGAAGACCTGACCGAAGCGCAGACCGCCGAGGCGCTCGGCTGTTCCCTCGGCACCGTGAAGAGCCAGGCCTCCCGCGCCCTCGACCGGCTCCGCCTGATCACCGAACCCGCCATCCTGGAAGGACTCCGATGACCGAGACCGAACTCAAGCAGCGGCTCAGCGCCGGCGTCGACGACATCGAAGCGCCCTCGGATCTGCTCGACCGGGCCCGGGTGGGTGGCGCCCGGCGACTCCGGCGGCGCCGTCTCCTCGCCCTAACCACCACCACCCTCGCCGTGGCCGCCGTCGGCGGCGCCGCGGTCGCCGGGCCGACCCTGCTCGAGCTGGTCCAGAACGACACGCCTGCCGCGGCGCCGGTCGCGAACGACCCGTACGGCTTCCTGATGAGGACCCCGGCCCGCGGTGACCTGGCCGACGACCAGGCCTACCTGGACCAGGTCCTCACGGTCTGGCGCACGACCCACCGCACGTCGGAGAACTACGACCGCGGCATCTTCGACCGGATGCGCGGCGAACCGAAGGTGTACTGGGCCGGCAACACACCGGCCGGCCGGGTCGCGATCGTGGCGCAGTACTCCGACCTGCGGCACCACTCCAACATCCAGCTCGACCGCGAAGGCGTCCACACCCTCGTCGGCTTCGTTGCCGACGGCAAGGATGGCAAGCCTGTCGTGATCGCTGACGCCTATCCGGCACCCGGCGTCGGCCTGGTGACCGCAGCCATCGCAAAGAAGGGCGACGCCAGGGCGCTCGTCGTCCTGGACACCGGCAAGAAGACCGGCTGGTCCGCGGGCCGGACGTACGACGAGGAGGGCGGCAGCGGACGCGTCTACACGCCACTGCGCTTCAAGGACGGCGTCAGCATCGTGGAACTCGCGAAGGACACCGACCTCGGCAAGGTCGTCATCAGCCCACTTCCGGCGACGAACTTCACCAACCAGTGGATCGCGAACGGCGGTCTCAACGCCGCCCGACCCGAACAGTCCGGCGGCGACCAGCGGCTGTGGACCGACTTCCCCGAACTGGCGTTCTGGCCGATGACCGCGAACGCGGAGAAGCTGCGCGACACGGCGGCCGACCAGTTCGAAGCCGTGCTCGAGCCCGTGACCGACAAGAACTACTACTCGAAGGCGCACTCGATCTGGACCGGGTACGGCGTGACCGCCGACGGGAGCGCGGTGTTCATCGGTGAGCAGGCACTCGACAACGACCCGACCCGCGTCTACGCCGTACTCAGGCCCAAGTCCGGCAAGGCCACCATCGTCCCCGGCGGCGTCCCCGACCGGAACACCGTGCTGCCGGTGTCGATCAAGCTCCCCGGAGACCAGGGCTGGGCGGTCGCGCGCCGCAACGCCCAACTGTCCTACCGGTACGACGGCGGCGCCTGGAGCCCGGCGCGGTCGAACGCGCTCGTGGTCCCGGCCGGCGCGAAGGCGGAGGTGAAGGTCGACAGCGACGGCAGGTCCGAGATCGTCACTCTGCGCTGACGACATCTTGACAGTGGGTCCCGGCCATCCGATGATCGGGTCGCTATACCGGTTTATCTCTTCTCGCCGCCTGGGCTACCACCAGGCGGCGAGAGCGACTTAACCGATATAGCAACCCGCCCCGATGACGAGGAGTCGATCGATGAGTGCACCGCTCATGCGCAGAAGGACCCTGCTGTCAGCCCTGGCCGCGACCACCGCCGGTGTCGCGGTCCCCGGCACCGCCCACGCGAGGCCGCGCCCGCGGGCGAAGACCGGACCGATCTCGGTTGTCTACGTCGAGGTCAACAACGAGAGCATGACGAACGCCGCCAAGTACACACTCGCCAAGGGCGGCGCGCAGGTGTTCGACATCGCGGTCATCTTCGCGGCCAACATCAACTACGACGGGACGAACGCGTACCTGCACTTCAACGAGAACGTGCAGAACGTGCTCGACAACGTGGCGACCGAGGTCCGGCCGCTGCAGCAGAAGGGCATCAAGGTCCTGCTGTCCATCCTCGGCAACCACCAGGGCGCCGGCTTCGCGAACTTTCCGAGCCAGCAGACCGCCGACGCGTTCGCCCAGCAGCTCGCCGACGCGGTCAACCAGTACGGGCTCGACGGCATCGACTTCGACGACGAGTACGCCGAGTACGGCAACAACGGCACCGGCCAGCCGAACGACTACTCGTTCGTCTACCTCGTCTCGGCGCTGCGCCAGAAGCTGCCGAACAAGATCATCACGCTCTACGACATCGGCCCGGCCTCGGACCGCCTGAGCTACAACGGCGTGAGCGTCGCCAACACCTTCGACTATGCCTGGAACCCGTACTACGGCACCTGGGCCGTGCCGAGCGGCCCGAGCGACAAGTCGCGCCTCTCCCCGGCCGCCGTGTCGTTCACCGCCACCAGCTCCACCACCGCGGCGAACCTCGCCCAGCGCACGGTCAGCGAGGGGTACGGCGTCTTCCTCACCTACAACCTGACCTCGGCGAACACGGCAGGCTACATCTCGGCGTTCACCAACAAGCTCTACGGCAGCGCCGCCGTCTACACCCCCTAAAGCACGTACTCCCAGCCTGGTCGCCAGTCGAACGGAGCGGTGATCAGGTCTTCGAGGGAAGCGCGACTGCCCAGGAGGTGCTCGAAGGACCACCGGTTCGCCGAGTGCGCGACCACGAGTACCACCTGGCCGTCGTGCCAGCGCTTGACGTCCGCCAGGAACGATCGGGTCAGCTCCACCACATCCCAGTAGCTCTGGCCACCGGGGAAGGGCTTGTGCACGCGGTCCACCCGCGGGTCGAGCGCCTCGGTGGGCGCTCCGTTCAGGACGCCGTAGTTGCACTCGCGCAGGCGCCAGTCCTGTAGATGGGGCACCGTCAGGCCGGACAACTCGACCGTCTGCACGGCTCGGCGCAGGTCCGAACTGAACACGACATCAACGTCCTGCCGCCGCGGACCGATCTCCTGGGCCAGTCGGCACCCCTGCTCCGACAGCTGGCCGGGCAGCCACCCGGTCGCGATTCCCCGCTCATTGTCGAGCGTGATCGAGTGCGTCTCGTAGATCAGCCTGAGCGTCACCCGGACAGTCTCCTGGATCACCTCACCGGAAAAGCACCTTTGCCTTCGTTACCCGTGGGTATATACTTAAGTTACTCGTGAGTACTGCGCTGAAGAGGTAGGGGAACCCTGTGAGCCACTACAAGTCGAATCTGCGGGACATCGAGTTCAACCTGCTCGAGGTTCTGGGCCGGGACGAGGTGCTCGGGCAGGGCCCGTACGCCGAGATGGACGTCGACACCGCCCGGGAGGTGCTGGCCGAGATAGACCGGCTGGCCAAGCACGAGCTGGCGGAGTCGTTCACCGAGTCCGACCGCAACCCGCCGGTCTTCGACGCCGAGGCGCACGAGGTGCGGATGCCGGAGGCGTTCAAGAAGAGCTACCACGCCTACATGGACGCCGAGTGGTACAAGCTCGAGCTGCCGGCCGAGCTGGGTGGTCAGCCGACGCCGCCGTCGCTGCGCTGGGCCGCCGCCGAGCTGGTGCTGGGCGCCAACCCGCCGGTGCACATGTACGCCGCCGGCCCCAACTTCGCGCACGTGCTCTGGCGCAACGGCACCGAGCGGGACAAGAAGATCGCCCACCACATCATCGAGCGCGGCTGGGGCGCCACCATGGTGCTGACCGAGCCGGACGCCGGTTCCGACGTGGGCGCCGGCCGGACCAAGGCCACCCTGCAGGAGGACGGCAGCTGGCACATCGAGGGTGTCAAGCGGTTCATCACCTCGGGTGAGCACGACCTGACCGAGAACATCGTCCACCTGGTGCTGGCCCGGCCGCAGGGGATCGAGGGTGTCGGCGGTCCCGGGACCAAGGGCCTGAGCCTGTTCGTCGTACCGAAGTACCACTTCGACCTCGAGACCGGCGAGCTGACCGGGGAGCGCAACGGCGCCTTCGTCACGAACGTCGAGAAGAAGATGGGCATCAAGGTGTCCACCACCTGCGAGATCACCTTCGGCGACGGCACGCCGGCCAAGGGCTGGCTGCTCGGCGAGGTCCACGACGGGATCGCGCAGATGTTCCAGGTGATCGAGTACGCGCGGATGATGGTCGGCACCAAGGCGATCGCGACCCTGTCGACCGGCTACCTGAACGCGCTCGAGTACGCCAAGGAGCGGGTCCAGGGCGCCGATCTGACTCAGCCGGCCAAGGACGCGCCGCGGGTCACCATCACCCACCACCCGGACGTCCGGCGCTCGCTGCTGACGCAGAAGGCCTACGCCGAGGCGCTGCGGGCGCTGGTCCTGTTCACCGCGACGTACCAGGACCGTGCCGAGCAGGCCCGGTACGCCGGTGAGGCCGACGAGCTGGCCGAGCGGGTGAACGACCTGCTGCTGCCGCTGGTCAAGGGGTACGGCTCGGAGAAGTCGTGGACGCTGCTCGGCACCGAGTCGCTGCAGACCTTCGGCGGCTCCGGCTTCCTGCAGGAGTACCCGATCGAGCAGTACGTGCGGGACGCCAAGATCGACACGCTGTACGAGGGCACCACGGCGATCCAGGGCCAGGACCTGTTCTTCCGCAAGATCATCAAGGACCAGGGCAAGGCGCTGGGCCACCTGGCCGAGCAGATCCAGGACTTCGTCGCCTCCGAGGCCGGCAACGGCCGGCTGAAGGAGGAGCGGGCGCTGCTGGCCAAGGGCCTGGAGGACACGCAGAAGATCCTCGGGGTGATGGGCCAGGCGCTGATGGCGAGCAACCCGCAGGCTGAGAACGGTGACCCGCGCAACATCTACAAGGTCGGCCTGAACACGTCCCGGCTGCTGTACGTGCTGGGTGACGTGGTCTGCTCCTGGCTGATGCTGCGGCAGGCCGAGGTCGCGCTGAACAAGCTCGGCGGCGAGCTGTCCCCGGCCGAGCAGGACTTCTACACCGGCAAGGTCGCCGCGGCGCAGTGGTTCGTCCGGTCGACGATGCCGTCGGTCCGCGCCGAGCGGGTCAAGGCCGAGCTGACCGATCTGGACGTGATGGATCTGCCCGAATCGGCGTTCTGACCCCCGGCTCCTCCGGCTCGATCACTTGCGCGGATCGAGCCGGAGGCTGACCGATTCACGGGGCAGCTGGATCTGCCCCGCGATCTGCCCTGGTGAGGAACCAGTCCATAGACCAACGTTTCTGCCCGTGGCACCACAGCGACCCTGGCTTGGCTTCCCCTGTCCGAGCCAGGGCCGTGCCATGTCCGGGCGGGAACCTGTTGTCCACAGGGTGCGTCCGTGCAGCTGTGTCCCCGCCAGTTCGTCGTACGCTGTGCGCGATGCTCGTCCGTCTCCGCCGCCTCGCGACTGTGCTCGCCGTCCTGGCATTCCTCCCGGTCCTCCCCGCGCGCGCCGCGACGCCGGAACTGCCGGACCGGATCGCGGCCGCCTGGCGGAACGACAAGGTGTACGTCGACGAGCGGCTCCGCCCCATCCCCGAGCTGGACCGGGTCCGCGCGGAAGCCGCCACCGTCGACTTCGCCGTGTACGTCGCGCTGGTCCCACGGACGCCGTACACGCGGGAGAAGCTGACCGAGCTGATCACGCTGCTGCAGGCCCGCGTCGGGCAGCCGGGGCTGTACGTGGTGGCCGTGGTCTCCGACGGCTACTGGTCCGGGATGGAGGAGCTGTACCGGCCGGCCGGGCTGAAGGGCCGGAGTCTGACCCGGGTCCAGCTCGACGACGAGCGGTACCGGGACATCGTCTACGACCGGCCGGCGCCGCAGATCGTGCGGACGATCGAGCAGGCCGCGACGGCGTACGACGGCCGCCCTTTGCCGCCGATCCCAGCGAGCGACCTGGAGCCGGAGCGCGGACTGCGCGGCATGTCGGTCACCGACCGGGAGGACCGGGCCGCGTTCATCGGCCTGGGGGCCGGCGCGTTGGCCGGCTTCGTGTTGACGCTGTGGCTCGTCCTGCGCAGGCGGAGCGGCTCCCGGCGGTCGAAGGCCGCGGCCGCCGGTGGGCCGCCGATCGAGGTGGCGACGATGCGGGACCGGGCGGACGTCTGGATCGAGCGGGCGCAGCAGGCCATCGACCGGTTGGACCGGCGGCACGGGAAGTCGGTGAAGGTGCTCGACCAGCGCGAAGACGCGTACCGCCGCCTCGATGCCGCCCGCAAGCTGCGGGACGGTGAGGCCGACGATCTGCTGTCGGTGACCGGCGCCTTCGTGCTGGCCCGGCAGGCCGAGCGCGGCGCGAGTGGGGCGCAGGTCCTGCCGCCGTGCTTCTTCGACCCGACCCACCACTCCGCGAAGACTTCGGTCGCCTGGTCGGACGACATCGAAGTGCCGGCCTGCCAGGCGTGCGCGCGGATCCTCGGCAAGGGTGCGACGCCGTACGGCTTGCAGGTCTGGCGGCGCTCCGGCTTGCTCGGACGCGGCCACGTCCCGTACTGGACGCTGGATCCGGAGGACAGCCCGATGGTGGCTACCGGATTCGGCGCGCTGTCCGACGACCTGCCCGAGCGGGTGTCACAACTCCAGGACGGTGTCCGATGAGACGCCTCATTCTGTTGCTCACAGCAACTATTGTGCTGCTGTCCGGCACGGCGTGGGCCGCGGTTCCGCCGGATCCGCGGGTGAGCGCCGCGACGACCGCCTGGGCGACACAGCCGCTGTACGTCGACCCGGACTACGCGTCCCTCGTCGACACGACGCAGGCCGCGGAGCTGCTCCGCGTGATCGAGGCCGCACCGGTGCCCGTGTACGTCGCCGTCGTACCGACTGGGGACTGGTTCCAGGAGGAAGGCGACACCGCACTGCTCGCCGGCTGGCTGGCCGCCTCGAACCGCAAGCCCGGGTTGTACGTCGTCATGGACGGCGACACGACGTACGGCGTGGAGCACGAGATCGCGGCCCGGGCGCCGAGCAGCGACTACGCCGAGGCGAAGCAGCCGATGGCCGGGCAACTCGCCGACTACCTCGAGGAGGTCATCGCCGACGACCGGTTCGAAGCCAAGCCGGCGCGGACCGAGCCGACCCCGCCGGATCCGGAAACCACGTCCGCACCCGATCGGTTCACTGTGCGCGACGCGATCGGCAACGGTGTGGGCGGCGGTGTCCTCGGCCTGATAGGCGGCGCGCTGCTCGCCGGCGTCGTGCTCGGAGTAGCGGCCCTGGTCGCCCGACGACATGGAGGAACGCGGTGAAGACCCGGTTGGCCCTGACCGTTCTGCTGACGCTGCTGGTGTCGCTGAGCGCCGTACCCGCGCAGGCACAGACCCCGGCCGAGCGCGCCCGGGAGATCGCGACCGCGCTGGCGAAGGACCCGCTGTACATCGATCCGGCGTACGACTCGGCGTTGCCGGCGAGCCTGCGGGCGGACGTCCTGGCCAAGGCGAAGGCGCTCGGGTACCCGGTCTACTCGATCGTGCTGCCGCTGACGCCGAGCGATCCGTTCCAGGGCAAGGAGAGCAATGTGCTCACCCTGGTCATCGATGCCCTCGGCAAGCCCGGGCTGTACGTCGTGGTGGACGGTGGCGGCCGGTTCCCCTGGTACGAGGCGCACGAACTGCCGCAGTTGAACGACGACAAGCTGCGGGCCTCCCGCCAGCGGGCGCTGGACGACACCGGGTACGACGCCGGGCCGACCGAGGTGCTGACCCGGATGTACGAAGTGCTCGCGGCCCCCGGGCTACCTCCGGCCGCGCCAAGCCCCACATCCGCCAGGACGCCTGGTGGATCCTCGGCGGACGAAGAGTCCCCGGCCGGAAGGATCGCGCTGTTCGCCGGGCTGGGCCTCGCCGCCCTGGTCGGGCTGGGGCTGATCATCGGCCTGCGCCGGCCGGGCTCGCGGCGCGACCGTCGTCCGCTACGGAAGAAGCCATTCAGCATTCCGCCGCATGTGGCCGCGACCGTGGCCGCGGAGCGGCGCCGGCGCCTGGCCCGCGAGACCGGGTTGGAGCTCACCAAGCTGGGTTCGCAGCTGGCCGCGTTGCCGGCTGCCGACGGTGCTGGTCTGAAACACCAACAGGCCGCACTCGACGCGCATCAGGCCGCCGGGAAGGTGCTCGACACCTCGGAGGATCTCGTCGACGTGGTCGGCGCGATGGTGCTGCTGGACAAGGCACGGCGCGAGTACGACGCCGCCGTCGCGGTGGCAGCGGGCCGGAAACAGGACGCCGTGCCGGAGCTGTGTGCCTTCAATCCCCTGCACGGAAGGTCTTCCGGTCGGCCGACCCAGGTGCAGGCCGATGGGGCGACCTTGACGCTGCCTCTGTGTGCCGAGTGCCGGCGCGCTTTGAAGCGAGGCAAGGCGCCGGCGTCGTTGCCTGGCGACGACGGTCCCTACTGGCATGGCGACGATCTGTGGGCGCGGACCTTCTTCGGCAACCTCGACGACGACCTCGCCGCCGCGGTGTCCCGGGGCGACTACCGGTCCTGACCTCCGGCGTCCCTGAGGTCTGGTTCAGGGACGCCTCGGGGGATCTGCCGGATCCTGCGCCCTGTCCTGCCCGCCTACTGTCGAGCGGACAGGATGGAACACGAAGGGGCGGGACATGGCGGAGAGCAAGCAGCTCGGGGCAGTGCTTCTGGTGGCCGGGGCTGCGTTGGCGTTCTGGCAGTTCGGGGACCGGGACTCCACCGACGACCACGAGATCGGCGAGCGGATCACCACGGTGCAACTGGCCGCCGAGAGCTCCGACGTCACCATCAAGGTGTCCGGCGACGACAAGACCACGGTCCAGGAGAAGCGCAGATTCTGGCTGTGGAAGCACGGTGACGCCTACTCGGTCGACGACGGCGTGCTGAAGCTCGACGGCGACTGCGGCTGGCAGTGCAGCGCCGACTTCGTCGTCACCGTTCCACGCGGAACCAAGGTGACCGGCGAGAACGGCAGCGGTGACATCTCGGTCGCCGGGGTCAGTGGGGTGGACGCCCAGTCGCGCTCCGGCACGGTCGAGATCAGCGACGTCAGCGGTGACGTGAAACTCGATCTCACCTCGGGTGACGTGGTCGTCAAGAACCTGACCGGGAAGCTTCAGGTGACCGCTACCTCCGGTGACATCGAGGCGTCCGGGCTCAAGGGTGGATCGGTCGACGTCGAGACCACGTCCGGGGATCTCGAGGTGCGGCTGGCCGAGGCGAACGACGTCCGCGCCAAGGGCACCAGCAGCGACATCGAGGTGACCGCGCCGTCCGGCGCCTGGAACGTCAGCACCGAGACGCGCAGCGGCGAGGTCGAGAACGGCCTGGGCGACGACCCGAACGGCTCGCACACCATCGACGCCACCACGACCAGCGGCGACATCGAACTGCACGCCGGATAGACACCTGACGGCCTGCACGGGCTGCGGTGCGAGGGTTTACGCAGGGGTACCTAGGGGTCGTCCGGTGGTGTAACCGACATGCCCGGCTGATGGATTAGGTCGTGCAACCGGAGTAGCGTCGAAGGTAGCGGACGACTTCACGAGGAGGCTCTCGCATGAGCGAGCGCAGCGAGCTCAGAATCAAGCACCGCGCATCTCGTGTCTCATGCGCGCCCGGAGCGAAGCGAGGACGCGCATGAGCATCGGTGTCGGCATCTTTTTGATGGTCGTGGGCGCTGTGCTGGCGTTCGCGGTCCGGGACTCCTGGGACGCTGTCAACCTGACCGCGGTCGGCTACATCCTGATCCTGGCCGGCATGGCCGGGATCGTGCTCTCCTTCTACATCACCAACCGGCGCCGGCGCGTCGAGACCGACGCGATCGACCCGGCGATCGAGGAGGAGTACCGGGTGGTCGAGGAGCACCACCGCGACATCAAGGAGTAGACGCCCCGGACAGCACCAACTCGAGCCGTGCGGCCCCGTCCGAGGTCACGCGGACCGGCACACCCCAGTCCTGCCTGTGCATGTGGCAGGCGGGGAACTCCACTTCAGCGGAGTCGTCGCACGAAGCAGCCTGTACGGCGACGTGCAGCACACCGTCCCCGACCCGCTCGTCGATCACTAGCTCGCGGGTGAGATCGGTGGAGTCGCCCGCACCTTCACGCAGCAGGCTCTCCGGTGTCGACGACACCAGCAGCCGCGTCGACGGCCCGTAGCGATCGTCCAGCTTCTGCCCCGGCGGCGGCGTGAACACGACCTCCAGCGTCACCTCGCCGGCCGCGACGTCCATCGGCGGCCGTTGCGTCCGGGTGCTGAACTCCTCGGCGATCGCCGACGCACCGAGCGGGATCCGGGTCAGCCGGTGCGCAGCCGACTCGACCACGAGCAGTTCGTTGCCTACGACAACACCGCCGCTCGGCTCGGCGAGCCCAGTCGCCATCGTGTCGACCACCTCGGTGCGCGGGTCGTAGCGTCGTACGGCGCCGTTGTAGGTGTCGGCGATCGCGATGGAACCGTCGGGGAGAACGGTCACGCCGAGCGGATGCTGCAGCAGCGCCTCATCCGCCTTACCGTCGCGCAGGCCGAAGTCGAACAGACCGGTGCCGACGGCAGTGTGCACGTCGGTGTCGATCCACCGCAGCGCGGAGATCTCCGAGTCGGCCAGCCAGAGGCGGTCCCCGTCGACGGCCAGGCCGCTCGTCTGCGCGAACCACGCCTCGGTGAGCGCGCCGTCCTTCAACCCTTCGTTGGTGGTGCCGGCGGCAACTTCCGTGACCTTGGTGAACGGGTCGAACGTCCACAACTGGTGGACGCCGGCCATCGCGATCCACACCTTGTCCTGCCACCACGCGACATCCCACGGTGAGCTCAGGACGTCGGTGCTGTCGCCGTCCATCCATTGCTTACCGGTGCCGACCAGGGTGGTGACCCGGCCGGACTGCAGGTTGATCCCGCGCAGGGCGTGATTCACGGTGTCGGCGACGACGACGTCGTACCCGAGGGTGCTCGCGACGTCTGCCGGTAGGACGGTGAGGCCGTTCGGTTCGGAGAAGCCGGCCTGGTCGGCCAGGCCGTCGGCGAATCCACGCTCGACGGTGCCGAAGCGCCGTACCACTGTGGTGGCGTCGTCGGCGAGCTCGACGATGCTGTGGTTCCCGGCGTCGGCGACGAGGAACCCGTTGTCCAGGGCAACCACCTTCGCCGGGAAGCGGAGGTCGGTCGGCTCGGGCTTCGGGGCGACGTACGGCGACTTGCCCCGGGTCAGCGTGCCGGCCTGCTCGTGCTCGGCGATCAGCTCGGCCAGCTGGGCGTCCAGCGCGTGGGCGTGTCCCTCCCCGGAGTACTGCGCGACGATGTACCCGTTCGGATCCACCAGCACCAGCGTCGGCCAGGCGCGCGCCGTGTAGTTCTGCCAGGTGATGAGCTCCGGATCATCCAGCACCGGATGCCCCACCTCGTACCGCTCCACGGCGGCCCGAACCGCCGCCTCCTCCCCCTCATGCGCGAACTTCGGCGAATGCACCCCCACAATCACCAGCGCATCGCCGTACTTCTCCTCCAACGGCCGCAACTCATCCAGCACGTGCAAACAGTTGATACAACAAAACGCCCAAAAATCGACCAGCAAGAACCGTCCCCGGAAGTCCGAGAGCGACAACTCCCGCCCGCCCGTGTTCAACCACCCACGACCCCTGAGCTCCGGCGCACGCACATACATGCCCCCATTGTCCGCCGCCACCCAAGACACCCGAGGCCGGGGCCGTGAACAGGAACCGGGGTGCGTGAACAGGCTATTGCGGCTGTTGTGATGGATGTGTGGGTGATTGTCCACGGGGTTGGGATCCGAGCCGGTCGCCTGCCGTCAGCTTCGTGTACTCGTGACGAATCACCAGACCAGCGGGTCCGGTCCTGCCGACCGGGGAGAGTTTTGCGCCCGATGCGGGGCAAAACCCTCCCCAGTCCACCATCGGACCACCACCCCCAGCGAAGGTGCCGCGGATGCGCCGGAACACCAGCCACACAGCGAGCAAAACAGCCGTTGTTCCTGTTTACAGCCTCCAGATCCGGTTCCAGGCCACCGCTCCCAGCCTGCGGCTGAGGTCCACGAGCCGACGTCACACGCCCGCGCCGAGTGGGGTCAGCGGGGGAGGATGAGGGTGTCGGTGAGGAGTTTGGCGGTTTTGCGGAGGGTGGCTGGGGAGGAGGAGAGGTCGGCGGCGAGGGTGTAGGGGGTCAGGGGTTCGCCGGGGCCGACCAGGCGGTGGCGGTGGGCGAGGAGCCAGACGATGGCTCGGGGCCAGGTGGAGAGGCGGGCTTTGGCGAGCAGGTCGGGGGCGTCGCGGACCAGGCGCTCGGCGATGTCGAAGGCGTCCGGGGCGTACGTCGTACCGAGGGTCTCGCCGGCCATCAGCCAGGCGTGTGGGGCGAGGACCGACAGGGTCGCCGCCTGGGACTTGTCCAGGCCCCGCAGGTCGGGTTGGGGTGGTGAACCCAGGCCGGACAGGGCCCGGTAGGCGTCCTCGAGGTCGTTGGTGGTGTCGTCGAGGAAGACGCGTTCACCCGGCTTGGAGCCGACCGGGTCGATCATCGCGGCGGCCTCGAGCGCCGGTGTCCAGACGTCCACCGCGTCGACCGCCTCGTCGATCGCGTCCACCGCCAGCTGGGTCCGCTCCCCCGCGAACGCCAGCCACGCCTTCACGACCACCGGGACCGCCTCGAAGTAGGTGCTGTCGGCAAGCACCTTCCGCGGCAGCCAGTGCGCGAGGAACAACTCCACCAGTACGGCGCTGACCCGCAGTGGACCGCCGACGGTGTGATCCACGGCGTGGTCGATCCAGAGTCGGACGATGTCCGCGGCGTCATCGGCCAGCCCGACGGCATGAGCGGACTCGAGGAACTCGCCGACCAGCTGATCGCGCTGCCGGGGTGACAGCAACGGCCGGATCGGTGGGCGGATGGGGCGCTCGGGCAACTGGGTCAGCCGGTTCACCAGCAGGCCGGAGAAGAACTCGAAGTCCTCGGTCACCGGTGGATCGTCGTAGTCGTTGGTCTCGCCGAGCGCCTGCAGGATGATGCCGGCCGCGGTCGACGGCCGGACCGTCCGGATGGTCACCCGGCCGCCGCGCTGGTACGCCTCCAGCACCCGGTCGACCGGCGGCCCGACGAACACGTCCTTGACGATCGCGCCGAGGTTGTTGTCGATGAACACCACCACGGTGTGCGGATGCTGCTCGTCGTCGTAGTCCAGGACGACGCTGAGCCCGTCGCCGGTGATGTCCTCCGACACGATCGCGCTGGTCAGCCGGAACCCGGCGATCCGGGTCACCCAGTCGGGCACGTGCGGCTCGGTCCGCAGCCGGGACAGATGGGCCCGCTGCAGTGGCAGCCGCCCGGCTGGGCCGACGGTGCGGGCCAGACTCGTCAACAGGACGAAGGACTGCGCGTCGCGGCGCTCGCCGAGCACCCGGGCGGCGTCGGCCCAGAAGAACCGCTCGACCTCACCGATCTCGTCCGGCTGCCCGGCCGGCCACAGCTGGTCGGCGAGCATCGCGGCGGACCGCGCGACCGACGCCTCCGCGATCACTGGGTGCAGCGCCCGGGGTGCGGCGGCCAGGTCGAGTGAGAGCGTTTCCAGCAGGGTTTCCAGCACGGCGACACTCGGCGTGGTGTCGACGTCGACACCCGCCGTCGGGCGGTCGGTCGGGCCCGGAGTGGAGCCGACCAGCCGCAGGTGGCTTGGTCGTCCGTCCCGGCCTCGTGGTGACTTGGTCACCTCCGCGACATTACCTTCCAGTCCCCGTTCGCCGCAGTCCCCTGCGCGCGTCCTGTGGATAACTAGGTTGACACGCCGTCACCGAACGACTGCGGCCCGTGCACCAAGTACACGGGCCGCGGACCACGTACTCAGCCCTTCAGGGCACCTGCCATCAGTCCGCCGATGAACCAGCGGCCGAGCAGGATGTAGACCAGCAGGGTCGGGAACGACGTGATCAGCGCACCCGCCATGCTGGCCGCGTAGTCGACCTTCTGCCCGCCGGACAGCGCCGCCAGCCCAAGTGTCACCGGGCCGTTCTGCTGCTGGGTGAGGAACAGCGCGAACAGGAAGTCGTTCCAGACCGAGGTGAACTGCCAGATCAGCGTCACCACGAACCCGGAGATCGAGATCGGCAGGATGATCCGCACGTAGGTCTGGATCAGTCCGGCCCCGTCCACCCGGGCCGACTCGATGATCTCGTGCGGCACGATGGTGGCGTAGTAGTTCCGGAAGATCAGCGTGCAGATCGGCAGGCCGTAGATGACGTGCGCGATGATCAGCGTCGGCACGCCGCGGGTGACGTCCAGCTCGGTGAACGTCGTCCGCAGCGGCAGCATCACCGCCTGGTAGGGGATGAACATCCCGAACAGGATGAACGCGAACACCAGGTTCGCGCCCGGGAACCGCCACCGGGCCAGCACGAACCCGTTCGCGGACCCGACCATCGAGGAGATGATCGCGGCCGGGATCGCCAGCGACAGCGACCGGATCATGTACGGCTGCAACACGTCCCACGCCTTGCGCCACGGCTCCAGCGTCCAGGTCTCCGGCAACGACCACTGCGCGGCGGCGGTGGTGTCGGCGGCTGTCTTGAAGCTGGTGATGAGCACGACGTACACCGGAGTCAGCACGAACAGCAGGAAGAACAGCAGCAGGAGGTACTTCACGGTCCGGCTGGTTCGGGTCGTGCCGTCCGCGATGGCTCCGCCGCGGGGCTTCTGGCGGATCGCCGCGGCGGCCTTGCCGGTCGCCGCCTCAGCCTCTATGGCGGTCATTCGTTGGTCTCCTGCCGGACGGTGTACGCGACGTAGGGGATGACGAGTACCGCGACCACCGCGAGCATCACGATCGCGATCGCGGCCGCCTTGGCCTGGTCACTGCGCAGCAGCGTGTTCCACATGTAGACCGCCGGCACCTCGGTGCGGAACTGGTTCGGCCCGGTGATCGCGTAGATCAGGTCGAACAGTTTCAGCGACATGTGGCCGAGGATGATCAGCGCCGACAGCGCGATCGGGGACAGCTGCGGGAACAGCACGTGCCGGTACAGCTTGAACTCACTCGCCCCGTCGACCCGGGCGGCCTCCCGCAACTCCGGCGGGATGCCCCGGAAGCCGGCCAGGAACAGCGCCATGATGTAGCCGGACAGCTGCCAGATCGCCGGTAGCGCGATCGACAGCATCGTCGTCCATCTACTGCCCGCGGTCCACCAGGAGTTCTCCAGGAAGTTCAGGCCGACGATCGAGAACAGCCGGTTCAGGCCGCGCGCCTCGTCACCCTGGGACGGGTTCAGCAACCAGCTCCAGACCACCCCGGAGGCGATCATCGAGATCGCCATCGGGAACAGGTAGATCGACCGGAAGATGCTCTCGCCCCTGACCCCCTTCTCCAGCAGCAGGGCCCAGAGCAGGCCGAAGATCAGCGTGCCCACGATGAACGCCACCGTGAGCACGCCGAGGTTCTTCAGCGAGTTGAGGAACCGGTCCTCGCCGAACAGGTTCACGTAGTTCTCGAACCCGACGTAGTCGGCCGGGCCCTTACGAGCCGTGTGCCGGTCGGTCAGCGAGGTGTTGAAGGACCACGCGATCAACCCGTACACGAAGTACCCGAGCAGCAGCACGGTCGGCAGCAGCACCAGGGCGCCCGGGCCCCAGGTACGGATTCTTCCGTGCATGCTCAGTCCTCCGACCTGAGGCCGGTCCGCAACTCGTGCCGCATCAGCTCTTCTTCATCGCGGTGCCGAGGGCCGACTGCAGTTTGGCGACGTCCGGGCTGCCGCTGAACTGGCTGATCGCGGACAGGATGTCGTTGTTCTGGCCGGCGGTGCAGGCGGCACCGTGCGCGCAGGACGGAACGATCTTGTCCTTCTTCCAGTCGGCCATCGCCGACTGCTGGTACTTCGGGTAGTCCGACGGCTGGGCGTCCGAGCGGGCCGGGATCGAACCCTTCTTGGTGTTGAACGCCTTCTGGCCCTCAGCCGAGCCGGTGACCTTCAGCCAGCACTTCGCACCGTCGGGGTTCTGCCCGTTGGTCGGCAGCGTGAAGGAGTCCGACAGGTACTGGAAGTTGCCCGCCGTACCCGGGGACGGCCAGTAGGTGTACGCCGTGTCCGGGACCTTGTCGGCCAACTGCTGGGCAGCGACCCAGTCACCCATCACGAAGTAGCCGGCCTGGCCCTTGTTCAGGTACTGCAGGGCGTCCGGCCAGTCGATCGCCTCGCGGTCGGCGTTGGTGTAGGTCAGCAGCTTCTTGTACTTCTCCAGCGCCGCGGTCACCTCGGGGGCTTCCCAACCCTCGCCCTTCCACAGGTTGGTGAACTTGTCCGGCCCGAGCTCGGCCAGCAGCACCACCTCGACCAGCATCTCCTGGGCGAAGCCCTTGGAGATGGCCAGCGGCGTCTTCACGCCGGCGGCCTTCAGCTTGTCCATGTCCGCCATCCAGGCGTCCACCGTGGCCGGCGCCGTGGCGGCGTCCAGGCCCGCCTTCTTCAGCACGGCCGGGTTCGTCCAGGTCACGTTCGCGCGGTGCACGTTGGCCGGGATCGAGTAGATCTTGCCGTCGACGGTCAGGTTGTCGATCAGGCTCTTCGGGAAGGCCTCGTCCAGGCCGAACTCCTTGTAGAGACCGCTGACGTCGTCGATCTGGCCCGCGTTGATGTAGTCGCTCAGCTCGGCACCGGCGTGCGCCTGGAAGGTGGACGGGGGCTTGCCGGCCTGCAGGTCGTTGGCGAGCACCTGCTTGGCGTTCGAGCCGGCGCCACCCGCGACCGCGGAGTTGACGAACTTGTAGTCCTTGCACTCGGTGTTGAACACCGAGACCATGCCGTCCAGACCGGCCTTCTCACCACCGTCGGCCCACCAGGTGAAGACGGTGACGTCCTTGGTCGCCGCCGAGTCCCCACCGCCGCCACCACCGTCGTCGCTGTTCCCGCAGGCGCTGACCGCGAGAAGACCCGCCGCACCCAGCACCGCGACGGTCCTGCTCAGACCACCACGCATGTTTTCACTCTCCGATCAATTGATGGAGCCGCCTGTGACAACGATGCCCCCTTGACGGGCCAACTCTGAGCACGCCGCGCGGCGGGTGTCAACGTTCCGCGCAAGCGCGTTGCGCAGCCGTGACCCCTATCGGGCGTTCGGAGTGAGAGCGCGCACATTCAGCACCCGATCGGGCACCTCGCGCAGTGGCCTTGCGCGTTTGTACCTTCGGCCTGAGCAAACCTCGATCGCGCGCCGGTCAACTCCAGTACGGCGTCCTGCGCCGCGTCAGTGCGATCGGCAGTCGTACGGCGCGTGAAACGTGGTGGCTCGCATCCAGGCACGCTACGAAACGACGCGGAAAACGACGCACCCCGGAGCCGCGGCCTCGAACTCGTCCGGCGAACCGCTGGTGACCGCGCCGACCCGGACGAAGAACGGCACGCCGGTCGGCACCTCGGCCGGGAACGCACGCAGCACCGCCGCCTTCTCGACCGGGTCAGTGACCTCCTCCAGCCGGACCCGGCTCGACTTCCGGCCCGCGGCCAGCAGACCCCACCCGGCAACCTGCGCATTGCGCACCCAGTCCGACGTCGGCAGCGGGCTGAGCACGTACCGCTTGCCGTCGACGGTCAGCGGCGACACCGGCGTCGCACGCATCGCACCGGTCGTGCGGCCGGGTACGGACAGGACGTGGATGGTGCCGAGCGGCAAGCCGGTCCTGGACAGGAGTTTGACCAGCCGGTTCATCGGCTTCAGCCAGCCGGGGAGTGCAGTCGTGACAGCCATCGTGGACTCCTATTTATTTCGACGATCGAAACATTGGATCGAGGGTAGACTATTTCGAGTGTCGAAACAAAACCTGATCGCGGAGATCACCGAGGCGGTGGTGCGGTTCCAGAACGCCACCGACCGGGTCGACGTGGCGGCGGCCGAGGTGCTGGGGGTGAATCGCACCGACCTGCTCTGCATCGGGCTGCTGTTGCGCAACGGCGGGATGACTGCCGGACGGCTCGCGATCGAGGCGGGTCTGAGCCCGGCCGCGACGACCGCGGCGATCGAGCGCCTGGAGAGTTCCGGGTACGCCGTACGCACCAAGGACGAGGCGGATCGCCGGCGAGTCCTGGTGACCGCGACACCACTGGCGGAGCAACGGGTCGAGCAGGTCTACGGCCCGGTCAGGCCGGCCGGCACGGCTGTGCTGTCCCGGTACACCCGGGCGGAGCTGGAGACGATCCACCGCTTCCTGGTCCAGGGTGAAGAGCTGCAGGACCAGCAGGCGGAGCGGATCCGGGGTCAGAGGGTGAAGTAGCGGCCGCGGCGGTGGACCAGGGCGGGGGTTTCGTCGGCGGCGAGTTCGACGTGGGCGATCTCCAGTTGCACCTGGAGGGACCAGCCGACCTCGGGTGGATCGGTGGAGACCAGCGTGCAGCCGGCCCAAGTGGAGACACCCACCGGTGCCGGACCCCACTCGGTGTCGGTCCAGTCGATCATCCGGAACGGACCACCGGGCGCCGGTGCGACGTACCCGAAGGCGTCGGCCAGCTGCCGGTGCGGTTCGCCGAGCAGGGCGACCACCGCGGTTCTTGCCTCACGCAACGTTTCCCACAGGTCCGAGTCCGGGTCGATCAACCCGATCACGTAGCCGGGTTCACCGTCCGCCACGACCATCGACGCCACCGTCAGGCCAGCCCGGTTGCCGTCGTACACGGTTGTCCAGAGCCCCACGGGCGACGGCAGCCGGCCCCGGAACCGCCGTACCGGGCTCCGATCGGACTCCGGCGGCAGGAAGGGGTGATCGCTGTGGATCGTCATGCCAGCACGGTACTCAACCGGCTGTCACCCGGGGCGGTAGGGCAAACCGTTCGATCGGCACCATGCGCAGGCCGCCCGCGGAGCGGATCGACTCCGGGCGGCCGTCCGCGTCGAAGGTGAACTGGTAGCGCTGGCCGTACGAGCCGCCACCGTAGTCCTCGGTCACCCGCAGCGTGTCGCCGTCGACCTCCAGCGTGGGCGCCTTGTCCGCCGGATCACCCTGACTGGGATCCATCGAGTACAGCCGCCCGCCGAGCTGGACGATGTCGGTGACACCCCAGAGGCCGGCGTACCGACCGGTGAACCGGCTCAGGTCGGCGGACTGCTCCGGGCGCTCCTTCGACTGCGCCAGGTCGAGCAGCTTGAAGGCTCCCTCGGCCATCTGCTGTGCCGGACCGTCGATCGCGTTCGTCAGCACCGAGACCGCGATGCCGGCCTTGCCGTCGACCAGCGACCGGGTGATGTGTCCCGGATAGCCACCACCATGACCGAACAACTCCCGGTCGCCGACCTTCGCGATCTGCAGGCCGAGCCCGTACTTCGGCCACTCGTCGGTGCCGACGTTCCACAGCGGGTGCTGCATCTGCCGCTTGGAGGCGTCGGTCAGCAACCGATCGTCGCCGGGCAGGTGCGCGGAGAAGTAGGTGACCAGGTCACGCGCGTTGCCGTAGAACCCGGTCGCCGACGCCAGCGCCTGGGTGTCGACGTGATCGATCGGCACCCGCTCGTCGGCGTACGCGAGCGAGCTGTAGCCGCTGGCGTACTCCGCGCTCCTGGCCGGATCCAGTTCGGGGCCGAGATCGGACAGCCCGAGCTTCTCGACGATCTCGGTGCGGACGTGGTCGTTGTACGACCTGCCGGTGGCGCCCTCGATCACCAGGCCGAGCAGCCCGTAGCCGATGTTGGTGTACTTGAACCGCTCGTTGTCCGCGATCACGGCGGCGTCCGGGGACCGCAGCATCGCGAGCAGCTGCTCGCGATCCGGGAACGGCTGCGCGAGCTGCCAGAAGTCCGCGTCGTCGCTGTCCCGGGTCAGGCCGCCGGCATGACTGAGCAGGTCCCGCAGGGTGAGCTTGCCGGCCGGCGCGTCGACGAGCTCGGTGACATGCATCTCTGCCTTGTCGTCGAGCCGCAGCCGGCCCTGCTCGACCAGTTGCAGGACGGCTGTCGCGGTGAACGTCTTCGAGTGCGACGCGATCCGGAAGAGATGCCGTTCGGTCAGCGGTACGGCGCTTTCGACGTCGGCCAGCCCGTAGGCCGCGCTGAACGCGACCGAACCGTCCGCGAACACGGCCGCCTGGACGCCGGGCACCCGGGAGAACCGCTGCCTGAACGCGAGCCAGCTGCGGTAGTAGGTCAGGACTTCCTGCAGTGACTCACCATCAGACATGACGCCTAGACTGAATGACGCGGAAGCGACTCGCAACGTAAGCGCCGTCGGTGTATGTCGCGTTGGCGGCCGGATTCGCGCCGGTGCCGTGGAAATCGCTGAAAGCAGCCGATTGATTGACGAAGACCTGGCCGGTCAGGTTCTCCGACAGGGCGACCCCGGATTCCAGCGCCGCGTCGCGGGCCTCGTCGAGGATCTTGGCGTCCGTCGAGTAGATCCCGGCCGTCATCGCGCCACCTGCCACGACCGTCTTGCGGAACAGGTCGATCGACTCCGCAGTGTCCGCAGTCCGGACCAGGAACGAGACCGGCCCGAAGCACTCGCGGCCGTACACGTCACCGTCCTTGGCGTCGATCGCGACCAGCAGCGGCGTCCGCACCACCGCGTCCGGGAAGGCCGGGTGCTGGATCGCCCGCGACTCCAGTACGACGTCGCCGTACTCCGGAGCGAGCTCTAGCCGGCTGATCACGGCCTGGTTCACGATGCCGCCGAGGATCTCGACCGCGCGGGCGTCGTCGCCGAGCAGTTTGCCCATCGCGCCCGCGATCCCGGCGCCGACCTCGTCGAAGGACTTGTGACCCTCGTCGGTCTCGATCCCGCCGGCCGGGACGAAGATGTTCTGGGTGGTCGTGCACATCTGGCCGGAGTACAGCGAGAGCGTGAAGGCGAGGTTGCCGCAGAGGGCCTTGAACGCGTCGGTCGAGTCGATGATGACCGCGTTGACGCCGGCCTTCTCGGTGTACACCGTCGCCTGGGTCGCGTTCTGCTCCAGCCACTCGCCGAACTCGCTGCCGCCGGTGAAGTCGATCAGCTTCACCTCGGGCCGGGTCGCCAGCGGCTTGGCCAGGCCGTCGCCGGCCCGCTCGGCGGCCAGGGTCACCAGGTTCGGGTCGAAGCCGGCCTCGGCCAGCACCTCACGGCACACCTGGACGGTGATCGCCAGCGGCAGGACGGCAAGCGGGTGCGGCTTCACCACCACCGCGTTCCCGGTGACCAGGGACGCGAACAGGCCGGGCCAGGAGTTCCAGGTCGGGAACGTGTTGCAGCCGATCACCAGCGCGACCCCGCGGCCGGTGACGGTGAATGTCTTCTCCATCCGGATCGGGTCACCCTTGGCCGGCTTCTCCCAGGTCGCCTCGGCCGGGTAGCGGTTCATCTCCTCGTACGCGTACGCGACCGCCTCCAGCGCCCGGTCCAGCGCGTGCGCGCCACCGGCCTGGAACGCCATCACAAACGCTTGACCGCTGGTGTGCTGGACCGCGTTGGCCAGCTCGAAGACCCGCTTGTGCAGCCGGTCGAGGATCTCCAGCGTGACTCCGGTGCGGGCGTCGATGCCGGCCTTGCGCCAGTCGGCCATGCCGTTGCGGGCGGCCGCCATCAACTCAGCCAGTCCGTCGTCGACCATGCGCGGATAGGAGATGTCCAGCGTGATGCCGTACGGCGAGTGCTCGGTGACGACCGTGCCGCGGGAGCCGGGGGTCTCCAGGGGGAACGTCGTACCCAGGTAGCGCTCGAAGGCGGCCTTACCGTCCGCGGCCGCGGTCTCGCCGTACACCCGGGGGCTGGGCGACTCCGGGAAGGCGGAGTGGTAGCCGCGGCCGCGGATCGCCTTCAGCGCGTCGTCGAGGCGCTCGCGATGGGTCGCCAGCCAGTCGGTCATGGGTCCTCCAAGCTCGGGGTCTGCGTTTGTGATGTTACAGTCGTTGGCGCGACCGGCGATAGAGTGTCACAACCCTTCTTCTCGATCGGGCGAACACGGATGAGTGACGACCTGGCGGCCCGGGTGGCCGCGGCGATGTGGGCGGAGGACACCGCCAGCGTCGGCCTGGGTATGCGGCTGATCGCCGTCGGTGAAGGCACTGCCCGGATCGAGATGCCGGTGCGCGACGACATGGTGAACGGGCACGGTATCGCGCATGGTGGATTCGTGTTCAGTCTGGCCGACTCCGCGTTCGCGTTCGCGTGCAACTCCCGGAACCGGGTCACCGTCGCGCAGACCTGCGACATCGTCTTCGTCGCCCCGGCCAAGCGCGGTGACGTGCTCGTCGCCGAGGCACGGGAGCGTACGTCGTACGGCCGGAACGCGATCTACGACGTGACCGTCCGGCGCGGCGACGAGGTGATCGCCGAGTTCCGCGGCCGCAGCCGCCAGTTGTCCGGCACGATCATCCCGGAGGAGCAGGTATGAATCGATCAGCGTTCTTGGTGGACGGCGTGCGGACGCCGGTCGGCCGGTACGGCGGTGCGCTCGCAGCGGTCCGTCCCGACGACCTGGCGGCGCATGCGGTCTCGTCACTGCTCACTCGGCACTCCGCTCTGGATCCTTCGCTGATCGACGACGTGATCCTCGGCTGCGCGAACCAGGCCGGCGAGGACAACCGCAACGTCGCCCGGATGGCGGTGCTCCTCGCCGGACTCCCGTCAGAAGTCCCGGGTACGACGATCAACCGGCTGTGCGGGTCCGGACTGGACGCGGTCGCCTCGGCGGCCCGATCGATCATTGCCGGGGACAACGAGATCGTCATCGCGGGCGGGGTCGAGTCGATGTCGCGGGCACCCTTTGTGATGCCGAAGGCAACGACTGCGTTCTCCCGGCAGGCCGAGATCTTCGACACCACGATCGGGTGGCGGTTCGTGAACCCGGTGCTGCAGCGGCAGTACGGGATCGACTCGATGCCCGAGACGGCCGAGAACGTGGCCGAGGACTACGGCATCTCCCGTGCGGACCAGGACCTGTTCGCGCTCCGCAGCCAGCAACGCGCGGCCAAGGCCCAGGCGAACGGGCGGCTGGCCGAGGAGATCGTGCCGGTGTCGATCCCCGGCAAACGTGGCGCGGTCACGGTGGTGGAGGTCGACGAGCACCCTCGCGAAACGTCGCTGGAAGCGCTGGCCGGCTTGAAGACGCCGTTCCGCTCGCCGGGCACTGTCACCGCGGGCAACGCCTCCGGGGTCAACGACGGTGCGGCCGCGCTGCTGGTGATGAGCGGGGACGCGGTCGAGCGGCTCGGCGTGACGCCGCTGGCCCGGATCGTCGGTACGGCGGCGGCCGGCGTACCACCGCGGATCATGGGGATCGGTCCGGCGCCGGCCACCCGCAAGCTTCTCGTCCGCACCGGCGTCGCCCTGTCCGACGTCGGCGTGATCGAGCTGAACGAGGCGTTCGCCGCCCAGTCGCTGGCGGTACTGCGCGAACTCGGCCTCCCCGACGACGCCGAGCACGTCAACCCGAACGGCGGCGCCATCGCCCTCGGTCACCCACTGGGGATGTCCGGTGCTCGCCTCGCTCTCACCGCCGCCCTGGAGCTTCGCCACCGCGACGCCGGGTTCGCGCTGGCCACCATGTGCATCGGAGTGGGTCAGGGCATCGCGACTCTGCTCGCCCGGCCGTGATCGGGAGGTGCTGTGATGCTCGGCGAGCCTTGTCCCGAGGACCTTCGTGACGATGGCGAGCGGCTGTCCGTCGACGAGCTCCGGTCCCGTCAGCTGTCGTTGCTGCAGTCAACGATCAGGACGGCGTACGAGAATGTGCCGCACTACCGGGCGGCCTTGGACGGCGTGGGGTTCGCACCGGGCGACCTGACGTCACTCGAGGATCTGAGCCGGCTGCCCTTCACCACCAAGGCGGATCTGCGGGAGAACTATCCGTTCGGGATGTTCGCCGTACCTCGCACCGAGGTCGTCCGGGTGCACGCGTCCTCGGGTACGACGGGGCGGCCGACGGTGGTCGGGTACACGCGGCGCGACCTGGACAACTGGGCGGATCTGATGGCCCGGTCGATCCGCGCGGCCGGTGGGCGTCCGGGCGATGTGTGTCATGTTGCCTACGGCTACGGACTGTTCACCGGTGGGCTGGGTGCGCATTACGGCGCCGAGCGGCTCGGGTGCACCGTCGTACCGGTGTCGGGAGGGATGACCGAGCGGCAGGTCGACCTGATCCGCGACTTCGGCGCCCGGATCATCATGGTCACACCGTCGTACTTCCTCGCCATCGTGGACGAGATGGAGGCGCGCGGGCTGGATCCGCGGGACACCTCGTTGCGGATCGGGATCTTCGGCGCCGAGCCGTGGACCGAGCAGATGCGCGCCGAGGTCGAGCAGCGGACCGGTATGCACGCGGTCGACATCTACGGACTGTCCGAGGTGATGGGTCCCGGTGTCGCGCAGGAGTGCGTGGAGACCAAGGACGGCCTGCACATCTGGGAGGACCACTTCTACCCGGAGATCATCGATCCCGTCACCGGCGAGGTGCTGCCGGAAGGCTCGGTCGGCGAACTGGTCTTCACCACCTTGACGAAGGAAGCCTTCCCGGTACTGCGTTATCGCACTCGAGACCTCACCCGGTTGCTGCCGGGCACCGCGCGACCCGGGATGCGCCGGATGGAGAAGATCACCGGCCGCACCGACGACATGATGATCGTCCGCGGCGTCAACGTCTTCCCCACCCAGATCGAGGAACAGATCCTGCTCGTCGAAGGCCTCACCCCGCACTACCTCTGCGTCCTCAGCCGCCCCGGCCGCCTCGACGAACTCACCATCCAGGTCGAAGCCGCCCCCGACCTCACCGACCGCCCCTCAGCCGCCGCCCACCTCACCCGCCGCATCAAAGACCGCGTAGGCGTCACCGCCACCGTCGAGATCCTCGACCCCCACGCCCTCGAACGCTCCCTGGGCAAAGCCAAACGCATCAAGGACACCCGAGCCTTGTAACCCCTTGATCAATAACACGGCCAGTGGGCGATCGCCGTACTTGTGCCCAGCAGAACCGGCACCTCGTCGGGCAGGCAGTCGGAAGCCAGGGCCATCGCGGTGAGCCTTGCGTGACCTTCGAGAACGACCAGCGGATGATCTTCACCGGCGCGCACACAGATGATCGGTTCCCAGGTGACTCCTTCCCGTACGGCTTCTGCGAGCGCGAGAAAGTGCCCGGTGGGCATGCGGTCGAAGACCAGTCCCCCGCGACGGACGAAGCCCGCGGCGTCCGTCGGTCGCCGAGTCCCCTCGGTCAGCGCAGTCCAGTAGCTGTAGTCGATGTAGCGCACTTGCGTCGGTGACCCTACCCGCCACGGACTGCGCGGCGGAGCTCCGCGAGGCGCTCGTGCAGGGTGCGTTCCCCTCCGTGCTGGGTGGGGCGGTAGTAGTCCTTCCCCACCAGTGCATCTGGCGGGTACTGCTGCTCCAGGACTCCGTCGGGAGTGGCGTGGGGGTAGCGGTAGCCGACCGAATTGCCCAATTCCTTGGCACCTTTGTAGCGGCCGTATCGCAGGTGGGCGGGCACCTCACCGGCGGCACCCGCCCGGACGTCGGCCATGGCCTCGTCGATCCCGACGATCACCGTGTTCGACTTCGGCGCCATGGCCAGATGCACGGTGGCCTGCGCCAGGGCGAGGCGAGCCTCGGGCATCCCGATGAACTCGACGGTCTGGGCCGCGGCGACGGCGGCCTGCAGCGCGGTGGGATCGGCCAGCCCGACGTCCTCACTGGCGTGCACCATCAGCCGCCGCGCGATGAACCGCGGGTCCTCTCCGGCCACCAGCATGCGGGCCAGGTAATGCAGCGCGGCGTCGGGATCTGAGCCACGGATCGACTTGATGAACGCGCTGATGACGTCGTAGTGCTGGTCGCCCTGCCGGTCGTAGCGCACGGTGGCCTCACTGACAGCCCGCTCCACGGCCGGCACGTCGATCACCGAGCCGCCCGTGTCAGCCACCCCGTCAGCACTCGCCTCCAGCGCGGTCAGCGCGGTGCGGGCATCGCCGGCTGCGAGGCGCACCAGGGCGTCCTCGGCCTCGGCCGACAGCGAGACCGAACTGTCGAGGCCGCGCTGATCCGTCACCGCCCGGCGCAGCAGTTCGCGGACCTCGTCCTCGGTCAGAGACTGGAGTTGCAACACCAGCAACCGCGACAGCAGCGGCGACACCACCGAGAACGACGGGTTCTCCGTGGTGGCCGCCACGAGCAGCACGAGCCGGTCCTCGACGGCCCCGAGCAGCGCGTCCTGCTGGGTCTTGGAGAACCGGTGCACCTCGTCGATGAACAGCACGGTTTGCTGGGCGTGACGGTCGCGGCGACGGCGCGCGTCGTTGATCACCTCGCGTAGTTCCTTGACGCCGCTGGACAGCGCCGAGAGGGCGACGAAGTGCCGGGTATCCACGGTGGCGAGCAGGCGCGCGATGGTGGTCTTCCCGGTACCGGGCGGGCCGTAGAGCAACACCGACGCCGCCGCCCCGCCTTCCACCAGCCGCCGCAGCGGCGCGCCGGGAAGCAGCAGGTGCGACTGGCCGACGACCTCGTGCAACGTGCGCGGGCGCATCCGCACCGCCAACGGTGCGGTGGCCCGCACCTGCTCCGTGGGCGGAGTGTCGGACGCCGTCAACTCGAACTCGAACAGCCCCTCCGGCTCGGCCGTCACAGCGCCATCCTGTCATCGACACGGATACGGTCGGTGGGAGTTTCTGTGCTGGACACGTGTGTGGGACCTCCTTGTGCGGCGTGGGTCGCCCACGTCTGTCGTCTGGTCACGGCGGCGGGGAGTCGGGAGCGTACTGTCTCGCGATCCAGCGGCAGATCGCCTCCACGACGTAGCTGCGCTCGGCGTCGTCGAGCTCGCGCCCGGCGGGGATGTTGTGCCAGCGCGCCAGGCAGGTGCGACAGCACGTCGCGGTGGCGTGCTGGGCGACGAAGACGGGATGCCCGCGGTAGGGCGTCTGGCGGCCGTCGTTGCGTGGCTCGGCTGGGGCCAGTCTGCGACCGACCAGGTCCTCGGCGTGTCTGCGGACGGTCGTGATGCCGCGCAGGTCGACCACTGCGCGGTCCCGGCCGCGCAGCCGGAACTTCGCGCGGAAGGGGTGCTGCCCGATCCGGTGCAACCGGGCGTCCAGTTCGTCCATCACCTAAGCCTCCAACCATCGTCGATCGGTCTAGGCCGCGCAGGCGATGCAGGTGCGGGCTGCTGGCCGAGCCAGCAGGCGCTCGCGGGAGACGGGTGCACTGCAGCGCTCACAGCGGCCATAGTTGCCGCCGGCGATCCTGTCCAAGGCCATGTCCACGTCGGCCAAGTGATCGGTGGCTGCCACGAGCAGCGAACTTGTCTGTGAGCGCTCGAAGGCGATCGTCGACCCTTCAGGGTCGTGCTCGTCATCGGTCGCGGTGAGTCGCGTCGCCTCAACGATCGAAGTGAAGTTCCGGGTCAGTGAAGAAATCAGGTCGGCCGTGCGCTCGCGGTCGGCGGTCAGTAGCCCGTGGAGTTCGGCGAGATGGGCGTGAAGGGAGGCCGGAGTGGTCAACGCCTGACCGTACTCCGGCGACCCGTCCACTCCACCAGGCCGTGGGCCCGCCGAATGGTCGGACGGCACCATGTCTTTGTCACCTCCCTACGGACCATCGAACACGTGTCGGGTCGCCGCGTCGGAAACCCTTGGCACTCCAGCAAGCCTCCCAGCAAATCACGACATCCTGTGTCGCATATTCCTCTCCCCGCCATGCGGGTGCCAGACCGGGTGGTGGGGCGGGGAAGGAATCAACGACAGAAACTTGGTTTCGGACGTCGACGTCGTTTGGGTAGGGTGCTCGTGCCGGTGGGATCGGCACCCCCGGCGGCGGAGAGGAGGTGAGTGCGATGTCGAGTCCGACTGTCGTGCCGCCCGTCCGCCGTACCCGCGGCTGAGACCGGGTGGCTCCAGCATCACAGGAGCTTTCGATGACCGAAGTACACCGTCCGCCGCTGACCGCCGACGAGCGCACGCAGCTGACCGGATGGCTCGACCTGCAACGTTCCTTCGTCCGGACGAAGTGCGAAGGACTCACCGAAGAAGATGCCCACCGCAAGGTTCTGCCCACCTCGCCGCTGATGACGCCGGCCGGCCTGGTGGCGCACCTGCGCTGGAACGAGTACTCGTGGTTCCAGCTCAACCTGATGGGCGTTCCCGACACCGGCCAGACCCCGTGGAAAGAGGGTGGTCATCCGGACGCCGAGATGTTCGTCGACGACGTACCGCTCGCCCAACTCCTCGACGAGTACGACGCCGAGTGCGCCAGGTCCAACGACACCGTCGCCTCGTTGTCGCTCGACGCCGTGGAGCAGGGACCGTACGCCGCCAAGGGTGAAGCGGCATCACTGCGCTACATCCTCTGCCACATGCTCGAGGAGACCGCCCGCCACGTCGGCCACCTCGACATCATCCGGGAGATCCTCGACGGCCGGACCGGCTACGAGCGGATCGCCGAATCGTGAGGCCGCCGCTCACCGGGGACGAACGCACCCAACTGATCGGCTGGCTCGACCACCAACGCTCGCTGGTCCGGCCGAAGTGTGAAGGTCTCACCGAAGAAGATGCCCACCGCAAGGTTCTGCCCACCTCGCCACTCATGACGGTGGCAGGCCTGGTCGCCCACCTACGCTGGGTCGAGTACTCGTGGTTCTCGCTCAACCTCCTCGGTACGCCGGACCAAGGCCAGACACCGTGGACCGAAGACGGCCATCCGGACGCCGAGATGTTCGTCGACGACGTACCGCTCGGCCAACTGCTCGACGAGTACGACGCCGAGTGCGCCAGGTCCAACCAGATCGTCGCCGGGTTCTCGCTCGACGACGTGGAACGCGCGGTCTTCCGTGAGTCCGGCGCGGCGTCGCTGCGGTACATCCTGTGTCACCTGATCGAGGAGACCGCCCGCCATCTCGGGCACCTCGACATCATCCGGGAACTCCTCGACGGAGCCACCGGCGACTGAACGCCCGCGCTGCCTGGATGGTCCTCGCCCAGCGGGGACCATTCAGGGCCGAAAGACCCGGCGACAGTGACGCCGAGCGGTGGATAGGATGTCGGGGATCTGCACGGGGTAGCGACAAGAGGTGTGATGAGGCAACCCTCCGTACGCCGTTATTCCGGGCGGTCAGTCGAGGAGTGGAAGGCTGCGCGGCGCGAGCGGTTGCTGGCCGCCGCGCTGGAGTTGTTCGGGACCGAAGGTTATCCCGCGACATCGGTGGAACGCCTGTGCACACAGGCGAAAGTGTCCACCCGGCACTTCTACCACGAGTTCCAGAACAAGGAAGCCGTGCTGCTCGCGGTGCACGCGCAGGTGATCGAGCTGGTGGTTCGCACCACCGGTGACGCGCTGCGCCAGACCGCGGACCG
The DNA here is from genome assembly GCF_040639075.1 of Kribbella sp. NPDC023972. Lineage (NCBI taxonomy): Bacteria > Bacillati > Actinomycetota > Actinomycetes > Propionibacteriales > Kribbellaceae > Kribbella > Kribbella sp. NPDC023972. The sequence goes on from NZ_JBEZZH010000007.1 coordinate 390,751, forward strand.
GCCGGTGCGGGAGCGGATCGAGGCAGCGGTCGACAGCTACCTGCGCACGATCATGGCCGATCTGCGCCGGGCCCGGATCTCGTTCGTCGAAGTGGTCGGGACCAGTCCCGCGGTCGAGGAGCAGCGGATCGCGTTCCGGGAGCTGCTGATCTCCAGTGTGCAGGACCTCGGCGAGACCGCGGTCGCGCGCGGCGAGATCACCGGCAGGGACTTCCGCTTCCTCGGGCTGTGCTTCTTCGGCGCGGTGAACACCGTCGTCTACGACTGGATGCTGGCCGACCCGAGGCCGCCCGAGCAGGACGTGCAGAACGCCTTGCGGGAGCTGGCCGTCCAGCTCATGACGAGCTGAACCGCTTGCGCAGCTCGGCGATCGCGTCGTCCCGGGTCAGCGCCGCGCCACCGCCGTACGCCTGCTCGAACGCCTCCTCACCGAGTACGTCGGTCAGCCGCTCGAACCCGGCCCGGACGTCGGCGTTGGGGACGCTCCGCATGCCACGCAGGGCCGCCGCGAGCCCCAGGGTCCGGGCGGCCAGCTCGGCATCACCGGCCATCTGGTCGACCTCCGCCGCACCCTCGACGATGACCGAGGTCAACGGCATGTCGTCGGTGGTCAGGCCGAGCGCCACCGCCTGGCGGTTGTAGCCGACTGCCAGGTCGAGCTCACCCCGGGCGACGCTGACCCGGCTCAGCTCGGACAGCATCATCGCTTGACCGTGCGGCGCCAGCCGCTCGGCTTTGAGGTCGAGCATCGAGTACGCGAGCTCCGCCAGTTCTTTGGCCTGGTCGAAGCGACCGGTGCGGCGGGCGATTCTCGACATCCCCAGGTACGCCATCGCCTGACCGCTGCGCGAGCCCGTCTCCTCGGCCATCCGCAACGCCTGCTGCAGGTCGGCTCGCGCGCCGTCCAGATCGCCCAGCTCCATCCGGCTGACCGCCTTCTGCCCGAGCAACTGCGCGACACCCTCGGTGGTGCCGAGCTGCTCGAGCAGGCTGAGCGCCTCTTCAAGTGACGCGAGCGCACCGGCGTGATCGCCGATGTTGCCTTGATAGCTGGACAGGCCGCGCAGCGCCATCGACGTACCCCAGCGTTCGCCGAGGTCCCGGAAGCCGTCGATCGCGACGGCCAGGTCGGCCGCCATCTGCTCGACGTAGCCTTCGTTCTCCCGGAACATCGCCGTCATCATGACGCCGACGTTGCGAACCCACGGGTCGGGGTGCTCGCGGGCCGCCTCGAGCTCGCGGAAGCACGCCACCTTGTCCCGCCGGAGCCCCGCCCACATGGCGCTGGTGAACAGGCCGACGCCGGACGCCGCGACGATCGGGTGGCGTCGGCTCATCCAACGGACCTCGGCAAGCCCGCGGACGGCCTGCGGGAACACCGCCTCCGGGTCCTCGCCACTGGACAATGTGCCGAGCGCGAGCAGCATCAGCGACGACGCGCGGTCGAGTGGTGCACTCGGCCCCGGTACGGCGAGCGCGGCCTGCATCCAGTTGACCGCCTCCGCCGGGCGGCCGCTCATGTTCCAGTACTCGCCGAGCACCGAGACGAGGTGCACCGCGGTCCGGGCCGAGCCGGTGTCGATCGCCGTACGCAAAGCGTCGAGCAGGTTCTCGTTGTCCGCGGTCAGCCGGGCGATCCACTGGATCTGCTCGCCGGTGCGCAGCTTGGGCCGGGCCTGCCGCAGCAGCTGGCTGAAGTACACCGTGTGCGCGTGCCGGAAACGTTCGTACTCGCCCGCTTCCTTGAGCTGCCCGGCACCGTACGCGCGAACCGTCTCGAGCATCCGGTAGCGCACCGACCTGTCGTCGGCGGCGGCCTCGACGAGCGACTTGTCGACAAGTGAAGCCAGCACGCCGAGCACGGCCTCGGACGGCAGGTTGTCGTCGCTGCACACCTGCTCGGCCGCTTCGAGCGTGGCACCGCCGGAGAACAGGGACAGCCGCCGGGCGACCGCCTGCTCGTCCGGGTCGAGCAGCTCCCAACTCCACTCCACGACCGCACGGAGGGTCTGGTGCCGGGGCAACGCCGTACGCGATCCGCTGGTCAGCAGGCGGAACCGGTCCGCCAGGCGGTCGACGATCTGCAACGGCGTGAGCGCCCGCAGGCGTGCGGCCGCCAGCTCGATCGCCAGCGGCATGCCGTCCAGCCGCCGGCAGATCTCGGCGACCGCCTCGCGATTGGCGTCGGTCAGCGCGAAGTCGGGGCGTACGGCGCGCGCTCGGTCGACGAACAGCTGCATCGCCGGGTACTCGTCGTCGGCGGTGTGGTCCTCGGGCGGCAGGCCCAGCGGTCCGACCGGATGCAGGTGCTCACCCGGGATGGTCAACGGCTCGCGGCTGGTGGTGAGGACCCGAAGCCGTGGGCAGGCCGCGAGCAGTGAGTCGACCAGACCGGCGACCTCCTGGACCAGGTGCTCGCAGTTGTCGAGGACCAGTAGGACCCGGCGGTCGGCGATCACCTCGACCAGTCGCTCGGTCGCGGCGCGGCTGGTCGGGAAGTGCTTGGGTGTCAGCGTCGTCGGCGGCAGGTCGACGTACTCACTCGCGCCGAGCGCAGACAACACCGCGGGCGCAACGTCGGCCGGGTCGCCGAGTGGCGCGAGCTCGACGAACCAGATCCCATCACCGCTCTGCTCGACCAGCGTGCGGCCGGTCTCCGTTGCCAGTCTGGTCTTCCCGGCGCCGCCTGGTCCGACCATCGTCACCAGCCGGGTCCCGTCGCTGAGCAACCGCGCCAGCTCGGTCACGTCCTCGCGCCGGCCGACGAAGCTGGTCAACGGCGCCCGCAGGTTGCTCCGCGGCGTCGGCGCGGCCGGTGCCGGTACGACGGTCGTCGCCGCGGGCGGATCCACCGCCTCACTCCGCAGTACGGCGACATGCAGGTCGCGGAGGCGGGACCCCGGATCCGCGCCGAGCTCGTCGGCGAGGGTGCCACGGACCCGCTCGTACGCCGCCAACGCCTCTGCTTGGCGGCCGTCGGCGTACAGGGCTCTGATCAGCAACTCGTGCAGCCGCTCGCGGAGTGGGTGGACGACGGCGAGACGCTCGAGCTCGGTGATCAGCTGGCGGGCGTGACCGCAGCCGACCGCAGCCTCGGCGAGATGCTCGGTGGCGGCGAGTCGGAGCTCGGCCAGGCGGTCGGCCTCGATGGCGGCGAACGGCAGGTCGCGGAGGTCGGCGAGGGCGTCGCCGCGCCACAGCCTGTCCGCCTGGGTGAGCAGGGTCCACGCCTTCTCCGGGTCGGAGCCGATCACCCCGCGCCCTCGCCGTACCAGATCCTCGAACTGGAGGGCGTCGACACAGTCCGGGCCGATGGTCAGCGTGTAACCGCCCGGCCCGGACTGGACCGAGATGCTCGACTCAGTGGCCGGGAGGCTGCCGCGCAGCCGGGAGACCAGGGACTGCAGCGCGTTCGCACTGGGTGCCGCACTGCCCCACAGATCGTCCACCAGCGTCTCGACACTCACCGGTTTGCCCGCGCTCAACGCGAGTCTGGCGAGCAGCCCGCGCAGCCGGACTCCGCGGACGTCCAGCGGAGTCCCGTCGGCCGCCCACATCGCGAGAGGCCCAAGCACCGCTATGCGCACCCGTCCAGCCTCGCATATCGCGCCGTCAAACCCCTGCCTTTTGTCACAGGCTTCGCTTAGGGTCGGCAGTCGTGACAGAAATTGCCGCGCAGACGCAGACTGCGCTCACCCGCCTCGTCGCCGACCGTCAGACCAAGGGCCGGGTGCCCGGTGTGGTGGGCGCGGTCGCCCGCGCCGGGTCGCTGGCCTGGTCGCACGGTGCCGGCTCGGCTGATCTGGAGGCACCCGGCGTGCCGCCGACGGCCGACTCGCAGTTCCTGATCGCGTCGCAGAGCAAGACGCTGACCGCAGTCGCGATCATGGCGCTGCGGGACGAGGGCAAGCTCAGCCTCGACGACACGGTCGAGCAGCTGATCCCGGAGAGCAAGCACGAGGGCATCACCGTGCGGCAGATGCTCAGCCACGCCAGCGGCATGCAGCGCGAACCGGTCGGCGATGTCTGGGACGTGATGAAGTTCCCGGACCGCGCCGAGCTGGTGGCCGGCTGGAACGAGGCCGAGCGGGTCGGCAAGCCGCACCACCGGTTCCACTACTCGAACCTGGTCTTCTCGCTGCTCGGCGAGATCGTCGCCCGGCTCGACGGCCGGTCCTGGTACGACGCGATCAAGGCCCGCATCCTCGACCCGCTGGAGATGCGCCGGACCACGGTGGGCATGGACGGTGGGCCGGCGGCTGTCGGCTACTACGTGCCGCCGTTCTCCGACGTACCGGTTCGGGAACAGTTGCTGGCGCTCGGCTCGATGGACGCCTGCGGCGGTCTCGCGAGTACGGCGGAGGACCTGGCGAAGTGGGCCATGTTCGTCGCCGACCCGGTCGACGAGGTGCTGTCCAAGGACACCCTGGACGAGATGTGCCAGGTTCAGATCATGGCCGACACGGACCGCTGGCAGCTCGCCTTCGGTCTCGGTTTCATGCTGCTGCGGCGCGGCGACCGCATCTTCGTCGGCCACGACGGCGGGATGCCCGGTCACATCACGTCGACCTTCGTCCACCGTCCCTCCGGTACGGCGGGGATCGCGCTGCAGAGCTCCACCTCCGCGCCGGCACCGAGCGCCCTGGCCACCGACCTGATCATCAAGGTTCTCGAGGACGACCCGCTCCCGGCCGAGCCCTGGGTCCCGGGTACGACGGTCCCGCCGGAGCTGGCCGGAGTCCTCGGCACCTGGTTCTCCGAAGGCAGCCCGTTCGTCTTCTCGGTCAAGGGCGGCCGGCTCCAGGCCAAGTCCCCGGCCGCGGCCGAGCACCTCGCCCCCGCCGTCTTCGACCGCGTCTCCGAGGACGTCTACCGGACCGTCTCCGGCCGCGAGACCGGCGAGCTCCTTCGCATCACCCGCGACGCCGACGGCGTCCCGGTGAAGTTGCACTGGGCAACGTATCTCTGCACCCGCGAACCCCTCGCCTTCGGCGAGCACCTGGGCTGAGTCAGACGACGCAGAAGTCGTTGCCTTCAGGGTCGGCCATCCAGAGGTGGTCGAGGTCGGTGGAGGCGTCCTTCGGGACCTCGTGGACGATGGTGGCGCCGGCCGCGATGAGGCGGTCGGCGACGGCGCGAATGCGTGGGGCCGGGGGATTCCCCGGCCCCTCTGCGGGTTGTCAGGTACGGCGGCGGTAGGCGCGGATGGCGAGTGGGGCGAAGACCGCGATCAGGCCGACCATCCAGGCGAGGGTGATCAGCAGCGGCTGCTGGAGCTCGCCCCCGAGCATCAGGCCGCGCATCGTGTCGACCAGGTACTTGACCGGGTTGATGTTCACGAACGCCTGCAGGAAGCCCGGCAGCGTGTCGGTCTGGACGAAGACGTTGCTGCCGAAGGTGAGCGGGAACATCACCAGGATGGCGATGCCCTGGACGCCCTGAACTGTGCGCAACGTCAGGCCGAGCCAGACCCAGATCCAGCACATCGACAGCGCGAACAGCAGCACGATCACCAGCGCGAGCAGGCCGTAGCCGATCCCGTTCTGGAACCGGAACCCGAGCGCGAACCCGGTGCTCATCAGGATCACGATCGACAGCGTGTACCGGACCGCGTCACCGAGGACGGCGCCGATCAGCGGCGCCACCCGCGCGATCGGCAGGCTGCGGAACCGGTCGAAGACTCCCTTGGCGAAGTCGTCGTTCAGCGCCACACCCGTGCCCATCGTGGAGAACACCACGGTCTGCACCAGCAAGCCCGGCAGCAGGTACGGCAGGTAGTCGCGCCAGGTGCCGCCCTGGGCGATCGCGCCGCCGAACACGAACAGGAACAGCACCAGGAAGATGATCGGCTGGAACGTCACGTCCGCCAGCGCTTCCGGGTTCTGCCGGATCCGGACGATGTTGCGCCAGGCAAGGGTCAGGCTCTGCTCCACCCAGGCGAACGGCCTGGTACGACGGGCCGCGGGGGCCAGTGTTGCGGTGGTCATCGGCCCGCTCCTTCCAGTACGGCGTCGGACTTCTTCTCTTCGGCGGTGTGCCCGGTCAGCGCGAGGAACACCTCGTCCAGGCTGGGCAGCCGCAAGGACAGCTCGGTGACCGCGATGCCCTCCTCGTCGAGGCGCCGTACCACCACCGGCATCGGCGTACCGTCACTCACCGGTGCGCTGACCAGGGTGTTCACCACGTCGACACTCGGGCGTACGCCGACGGACTCGGCGACGATCGCGGCGACGCGTTCGAGATGCGCGGGCTCGGTCGGACGGACGTCCAGCGACTGCTTGCCGGCCTGCGCCTTGAGCTCGGCCGGCCGCCCGGAGGCGACCACCCGGCCCTTGTCGAACACCATGATCGAGTCGGCCAGCGCGTCGGCCTCCTCCAGGTACTGCGTGGTGAGCAGCACCGTGGTGCCGTCGAGCACCAGGTTGCGGACTGTCTCCCAGACGCCGTTGCGGGCGTGCGGGTCAAGCCCCGTGGTCGGCTCGTCGAGATAGAGGATGCTCGGGTCCCCGACCAGGCTGGCGGCAAGGTCGAGGCGGCGGCGCATACCGCCGGAGTACGTCTTGGCGATCCGCTCACCGGCGTCGGACAGCTCGAACCGCTCCAGCAGCTGGTCCGCCTTGGCCCTGGCCTGCTCCCGCGTGTACCCGAGCAGCCGGCCGATCATGATCAGATTCCGCCGGCCGGACATGTCCTCGTCGACCGAGGCGTACTGCCCGGTCAGGCCGATGATCTCGCGGACCTTGCCCGCGTCACGGACGACGTCGTACCCGCCGACCGTGGCGTGGCCGCCGTCCGGGCGGAGCAGCGTGCCGAGGATGCGGACCGCGGTGGTCTTGCCGGCGCCGTTCGGGCCGAGGACCCCGAGCACCGTGCCGGTCGGCACAGTGAGGTCGACGCCGGCGAGTGCGGTCGTGTTGCCATACTTCTTGACCAAGCCGACCGCCTCGATGGCGACCTGGTTCGTTGTGATCATCGGTTCCTCCCAGTGGACTCACTTCAGTGGGATTACCGTCCCCCGCCGTACTGGCACCGCCCTGGCACTCGGCTGGCAGGCCGCGCCAGCGCGCTTACGTCCGAAGAAGTGGCGAGACGTCTCGCCGGTTCTTCGGACGTAAGAAGGGACCAGGTCAGCCCTTGAGCGGGACGATCTGGTTGGCCAGGAGGGCCTCGTAGACCTCAGGGTTGTAGCGGGCGAGGTGACCGCGGGCCTTGCGTCGGTACTTGAGGATCTGGCGGGTGCCGATCGCCCACAGCACGTACTGGAACGCGAGCGCCCACTTGAAGTCGGTGATGGTCTGCGGCGCGCCGCCCGACGACGCGTCGAGCAAAATGCCGACCATGCCGATGCAGATCAGCGTGGCGATGAAGCCGCCGGTGTTGACCATCCCGTTGGCCGCACCGAACCGGGTCGACGGGTTGAACGTCCGGGCATAGTCCAGCCCCAGCATCGACCCCGGCCCACCGGCCGCCTGTACGACGATCAGCAGCAGGAGCACCGGCATCGGCGCCTGACCGGGCCACAGCAGGACGACGGTCCACATCAGCACGGACCCCGCGATCACGGCCAGCACGATCCACGATCGGTAGAACGGGAACCGAGCGGCGTACCGCCCGACCAGCGGGCCGTAGCAGAGGCCGGCCAGCACGGGGACGATCAGCATGGCGGCTGCCGTGGTCGGCGCGACGCCTTGCCCCTGGACGAGGAACGGGTAACCCCAGAGCAGACCGAAGGTGCTGCCGGAGAAGTTGGTGGTGAAGTGTGTCCACAGCCCGAGCCGAGTGCCCGGTTCACGCCAGGCCCGGCGAAGGTTGTTCCGCACCTCGCCGAGCGACTGCTTCGCCCGCCGCAGTGGCTCGTCGTACGGCGTGTCCTTGATCAGGAACAGCACGGCGAGACCCGTCAGCAGACTCAGGGTGCCGGCACCGGCGAACGTAGTCGTCCAGCCGAAGCTGTGGAACGCGGCGGCCATCGGCACAGTCGAGACGATCGCACCGACACCACCGAGCATTCCGGTGGCCTGCGACATCACCGGCTGCCGCAACGCGGGGAACCAGGACATGACGACCCGCAGCACGCTGATGAACACCAGTGCGTCGCCGACACCCAGCACCGCTCGCGCGGCGAGAGCAGCCGGGTAGGAGTCGACCAGGCTGAACGCCGACTGCGCCACGAACAACAGGCCGGACGCGGCGATCAGCAGCCGCTTGGAGCCGTACCTGTCCAGCAGTACGCCGACCGGCACCTGCATGGCGGCGTACACAGTCAGCTGGACGACGGTGAAGCTGGCCAGCGCGGACGCGGAGATGTGGAAGCGCTCGGCGGCCTGCAGCCCGGCGACACTCATCGAGCCGCGGTGCAGCACCGTCACCAGGTAGGTCAGGACAGCAGTGGCCCACACCGCCCAGGCGCGACGTCCGCCCAGGGGGAAGAGGAGTTCGGTCAACGCGAGCTCCGCAGATCGATCGCGGCCTCGTTGATGTGGGCGACGACCAGCTCGCGGAACCGCTTGACGCTGTTGCCACCGAGGGCGTCGATCATCTCCTGGTGCGCGGTGATCGACTTGTCCATCCGGGCCGGCTGCACCTCGATCCCCGGCACGCCCATCCGGACCTGGCGGTCGCGGAGGCTGTTGTAGAGCTTGGCCAGGATTTGGTTCCCCGCGGCACCGACGATCGCCTCGTGGAAGGCGCGGTCGGCCTCCAGGAAGCTCTTCGCGTCACCGGCCTTGCGGTGTGCGCGCATCTCCTCGACCTGCCGGGTGAGCGTCTCGATCAACTGCTTGCGCCGCGGCCAGACCTTGGCCGCCGCGTGCGTCTCGATCAGCTCGCGAGCCTCGAGCACGTCGTCGATCTCCTGCGGGAGCACCGGCAGGATGAGGGCCCCCTTCTTCGGGTACAGCTTCACCAGGCCGGACTCCTCCAGCCGGAGCAGCGCCTCGCGCACCGGGGTGCGCGACACTCCGACGGCGGTGGCCAGCTCACCCTCGGTGAGCAGCTCGCCGCCCGGGTAGGTCCGGTCCAGGATGGCGGCTTTCACGTACGCGTAGACGCGCTCGGCGGCCGGGATCTTCTCCACCCCCGGCGCCGCCTCGACCACCACGCGCGCGATCTCCGCGGTCTGGTCCCCCAACTGGATGTCCGCTCTCACCGGCGCTTGCTCCGGCACCCCGCCTGTCACTGAACCCCTCACCCATACGTCTCGTATCTCTGTTGTATCTATCTTACACCACAGCCAATCCACCGGCCGTCCCCATCTTGTCCACTAGTTATCCACAGGCCAATCCACAGATGTGGGCAACTCCCTGTGAACAAATGAACCCTTAGTAGTGACCGGTGCAGGGTTTCCCCTGTCTTGTGGATGAAGAACCGCGCGCGTTCGGAATCCGATCTAGAGTCTCGGATTACCGTGCTCGGCCCCGTCCGGTCGACCCGTCCCTGAGGAGACAGCGTGATCAGAAGCTCCCATCCACGCCGGCTGACCGCCGTCCTGGCCGCTTCCGCCCTGGCCCTGACCACACTCGGCGCCGCCACGGCGAACGCCGCACCGGCCGATGCGAGTTCGGCGGCCGCGCCTGGACCGCTGATGAACTACGTGGTCAACACCAAGGCCTCCGCAGGGCACGTGAAGAAGGTCGAGCGGGCGGTGACCGCGGCCGGCGGCACCGTCGTCCAGTCGTACTCGCAGCTCGGCGTGGTGATCGCGCAGTCGACGAACGCCGCCTTCAAGACCGACGTCCGCGCCGGGCGGTACGGGCGTGACGTGCAGTCCGTCGGCGCTACCCGGACGGCCCCCGTGAGCGAGGGACCGGTCGGCAGTGCGGCGAAGGCCCCCGCCCAGGCCGGGACGAAGTCGGTCGGCGAGGCGGACGCGGCGCCGGTGCCGGATCCGCGCGAGGGCGAGCAGTGGGACATGGTCCAGATCAAGGCGGACCAGGCGCACGCCGTCACCGACGGCTCCCGCCAAGTGCTGGTCGGCATCAACGACAGCGGTGTCGACGACACCCACCCGGACCTCGCGCCGAACTTCGACAAGGCCAACTCGGTCAGCTGCGAGGACAACGGCGTACCGGACACCACCGAGGGTGCGTGGCGGCCGACCAGCAGCTCACACGGCACGCACGTCGCCGGGACCGTCGCCGCGGCACGCAACGGCATCGGCATCGTCGGCGTGGCGCCGAACGTCCGGATCGCCTCGGTGAAGGTGGTGAACGACGACGGCTTCATCTACCCGGAGTACGCGATCTGCGGCTTCGTCTGGGCCGCTCAGCACCACATGGACATCACCAACCACAGCTACTTCATCGACCCGTACATGTTCTGGTGCGACGACAACGGTGACCAGGGCGCCGTCCAGGAAGCGGTCCGGCGCGCGGTCGACTACGCGACGGGTCGCGGCGTACTGTCCGTGGCCGCGGCCGGCAACTCGAACTACGACCTGGCCAACAAGACCACCGACAGCACCAGCCCGAACGACACCACCCCGGTCCTGCGGCCGATCAACAACGACTGCCTCGACATGCCGACCGAGCTGCCGGGCGTGATCACCGTCGCGAGTACCGACAGGGGTGGCGCGAAGAGCAGCTTCTCGAACTTCGGCCTCGCCAAGATCGACGTCGCCGCGCCGGGCAGGGCGATCCTGTCCACCTTGCCGAACAACCGTTACGGCACCAGCAGCGGTACGTCGATGGCGTCGCCACACGTCGCCGGTGTCGCCGCACTGATGAAGTCGACCCACCCGTGGTGGGGCCCGCGCCAGCTGGAGGCGGCGCTGCTCAGGCAGGCCGATGACACCGCGTGCCCGGTCGTTCCGGACGCCCGCTGCACCGGCACGACGGAGAACAATTCCTTCTTCGGCGAAGGCAACGTCGACGCGCTGGACGCCGTCCAGCGCTGACCCGAAGCTGAGTGGGGGTCCACCGCCCGGGACCCCCACTCCTCTCCCCACGGCGGGGGCTCAGCCCGCTCACTCCCGCTACGAACACGTCGGCCCCGATCCGACGCAGCCCCGGACTTCTTCCGAGGTTTCAGAAGCACGTCACGAGGCCGACCCCACGCTGATCAGGATGATGCCGGCGACCACGACCGCGGCGGCGATCGCGCGGCGGGGGCCGAACCGTTCGCCGAAGAAGATCGCGCCGATGACGGCGCCGAAGATGATGCTGGTCTCCCGCAGCGCGGCGATCGCCGCCAGCGTGCCGCGCGTCTGCGCCCACAGCACCAGCCCGTAGGCGACCATCGACACCACCCCGCCGCCGAGCCCTGACAACACGGCCGACCGGGGCAGCTTCAGCACAGCCGTTCCCCGCCACGCGAGCACCACCAGCGGCATCGCGAACCCCTGGATCGTGAACACCCAGCCCATGTAGGTGAGCACCGGCATCTTGTGCACGGCCAGCCCGTCGACCACGGTGTAGGCCGCGATCATCACCCCGGTCCCGAGCGCCGCCAGCAACGCCGGCAACTGCCGCCGCCCCGGCCGGCCGATGAACACCAGCGCGATCAATCCCGCCGAGATCAGCAGCACCCCGGCCAACTCGACCAGGGCCAGCGACTGATGCAGCACCACGATCGACACCACGGCCACCACCCAGGGCGACGTACCCCGGGCCAACGGATACATCTGACTGAACTGTCCCAGCTGGTACGACGCGAGCAGGCCGGCCAGATACGCCAGGTGCAGCAGCGCCGACGCGATGATGTAGCCCCAGGTACCCGCCGGCGGCAACCCCATGATGATGATCGCGACCAGTCCGATGACGCCGGCGGCCAGCTCGAACAACGCCAGCCCGGCCACCCGATCCGGCGCTCCATGAGCCATCGCATTCCAGGTGGCATGCAACACCGCCGCCCCCAGCACCACCGTCAACACCAGCACCGCTCCACCCTCTCATCGGTGAGCGTGCCGGTCAGACCCTTCTCACCCAAGGCAGACGAAGGCCCGGGCGCCATCACGCCCGGGCCTCACGTCGTACGTCGTACTGGTCAGAACATCAGGGCCCGGGCGGGGTCCTCGAGGATGCCGGCGACGTCGGCGAGGAAGGTGGAGCCCTTCTCACCGTCGATCATCCGGTGGTCGAAGGACAGCGCGAGCGTGGTGATCCAGCGTGGCACGATCTCGTCGTCCACCACCCACGGCTGCTTGCGGATCGCGCCGACGGCGAGGATCGCCGCCTCGCCCGGGTTGATGATCGGCGTCCCGGCATCGACCCCGAACACACCCACGTTGGTGATCGTGAACGAGCCGCCCGCCTGGTCAGCCGGCTGGGTCTTGCCCTCGCGGGCGGTCGCGACCAGCTCGTTCAGCGCGGCGCAGAGGTCGGGCAGCGTGAGCGAGTCGGCGTTCTTGATGTTCGGCACGATCAGCCCTCGCGGGGTGGCCGCGGCGATACCGAGGTTCATCGAGCCCTTGTAGACGATCTCTTGCGCCGGTTCGTCCCACGCCGCGTTCACGATCGGCGTACGACGGGCCGCCAGGGTGACCGCCTTGGCGACGATCAGCAGCGGCGACACCTTGAGCTGCCGGAAGGCCTTGTCACCCTTCAGCCGCTCGACCAGCTCCATCGTTTCGCTGACGTCGACGGTGATCCACTCGGTCACATGCGGTGCGGTGAACGCGCTGGCCACCATCGCCTGCGCCATCACCTTCTGCACACCCTTGATCGGCACCCGGGTGTCACCGCGGCCACTCACGACCGGCTGCGCTTCCGCCGCACCGACGCTCACCGGCGGCGCAACCGCCGCCTCGGTTGCACCGGCCTGCGCACCCGCCGAGTAGGCCTCGACATCATCCCGGGTGATGACTCCACCGGGCCCGGTGGCGGTCACCTTCGCGAGGTCGATCCCCAGATCCTTGGCAAGCTTCCGCACCGGCGGCTTCGCCAACACATGCACCGCACCCACGTTGCCTCCGGCAACGGAAGGGGATGAGGGTGCCGGCGCCTGGACACCGCTGGGCTGCACACCGGCTGACGCCGCAGGCGTCGCGGGTGTCGCCGAGCCAGGCTGCGGTCCAGCGGCAGCTGCCGCTGTGGCAGCGCCTACCGCGCTGGTGGCTGCCGCGCCCGGCGCGATGCCAGGCTGCGCCCCAACGGCGGGTAGCGCCGCTGCAACGTCCGCAGCCGGAGCCGGCGCTGAGCCGGCGGAGGCTGTGGAACCCCTGCGGGGGCGGCGCTTGGCTTCGGTGGTGCGCGGGCCGTAGCCGACCAGGACCGCCGTACGGCCGCCCGGGGCCGCGCCGCCGATCTTGCCGGCTTCGGGCTCGTCGGGGACGGACGGCACGAGGTCTTCCTCGGGAGTGCTCTCACCGACCGGTGGGGTGAGGTCGCCCGGTGTCGCGGCGTCGGTCTCGACGGCGATGATCGGCGTACCGACCGGAACCGTCTCACCCTCCGGCACCAGCAACTCGGTCACTGTGCCGGCGAACGGCACCGGCAGCTCGACCAGGGACTTCGCCGTCTCGATCTCGACCACGGTGTCGTTCAGCTTGACCGTGTCACCCGGCTTGACCTTCCAGCTGACGATCTCGGCCTCGACCAGACCTTCGCCCACGTCAGGGAGGCGGAACTGCTGGATGCCCATCAGTACTCCATCACCCGATCGACCCCGTCGAGCACCCGGTCCAGGTCGGGCAGGTACTCCTCCTCCATCCGCGACGGCGGATAGGGGGTGTCGTACCCAGCCACCCGCAGCACCGGCGCCTCGAGGTGGTAGAAGCACTCCTCGGTGATCCGGGCCGCGATCTCCGACCCCGGGCCGAGCGAGAACGGCGCCTCGTGGACGACGACCGCCCGGCGCGTCTTCTTCACCGACGCGAAGATCGCCTGCAGGTCCAGCGGCGAGATCGTGCGCAGGTCGATCACCTCCAGCTGGCGACCGTCCTCGACCGCCGCCTCGGCGGCCTGCAGGCAGGTCTTCACCATCGGGCCGTAGCAGAACAGCGTCGCGTCGGTGCCCTCGCGGACCACCTTCGCCTGGTGCAGCGGCAGCGCCGGCGGCACGGACTCGTCCAGCTCGGCCTTCTCGTGGTAGCGGCGCTTCGGTTCGAAGAACACCACCGGGTCGTCCGAGGCGATCGCCTGCTGGATCATCCAGTACGCGTCCACCGGGTCGCCGCAGGAGACCACCTTGAGGCCGGCCACGTGCGCGAACAGCGACTCCGGCGACTCCGAGTGGTGCTCGACCGCGCCGATACCGCCGCCGAACGGGATCCGGATCACCACCGGCATCCGGATCTTGCCGAGCGACCGGTAGTGCATCTTCGCGACCTGGTTGATGATCTGGTCGTACGCCGGGAAGACGAACCCGTCGAACTGGATCTCACAGACCGGCCGGTACCCGCGCAGCGCCAGGCCGACCGCGGTCCCGACGATGCCGGACTCGGCCAGCGGGGTGTCGATCACCCGGTCCTCGCCGAAGTCCTTCTGCAGGCCCTCGGTGACCCGGAAGACACCGCCGAGCTTGCCGATGTCCTCACCCATCACGACGACCTTCGGGTCGGCCTCCATCGCCGCCCGCAGGCCCATGTTGATGCCCTTGCCGAGCGTGATCTTCGCCATCTGCTCAGCCCTCCCCATGTGAAAAGTCACTGAACGAGGCGGCGTACGCGGCGTACTGCTGCTTCTGCTCGGCCAGCTGTGCGGTCTGGTCGACGTACACGTGGTCGAAGAAGTCGGTCAGCGACGGGTCCGGCATGGACAGGCAGCCGGCCCGCAGCTCGGCGGCGATCTTGTCCGCCTCGGAGTCGATCTGGTCGAACCACTCGGCGTCGACCCCGGCCGAGCGGGTCAGGTACGCGCGGACCCGGGCGATCGGGTCCTTGAGCTTCCAGTGCTCGAGGTCCTCGTTCAGCCGGTACTTGGTCGGGTCGTCGGAGGTGGTGTGCGCGCCCATCCGGTACGTGTACGCCTCGACCAGGGTCGGGCCGCTGCCCTCACGGGCCCGCTTCAGCGCCTGCTGGGTGACGGCGTACGTCGCGAGGACGTCGTTGCCGTCGACGCGGACGCCGGGGAAGCCGAAGCCGGCCGCGCGCTGGTACAGCGGGATCCGGGTCTGCCGGTCGATCGGCTCGGAGATGGCCCACTGGTTGTTCTGGCAGAAGAACACGACCGGCGCGTTGAACACCGACGCCCAGATGAACGCCTCGTTCACGTCGCCCTGGCTGCTGGCGCCGTCGCCGAAGTACGCGATCGTCGCCTCGCCGTTCTCGGCGTCGCCGATCGCGTGGTCGCGCTGCTGGCCCATCGCGTACCCGGTCGCGTGCAGCGTCTGGGCGCCGATGACGATCGTGTACAGGTGGAAGTTGTTGTCGCGCGGGTCCCAGGCGCCCTGGTCGACACCGCGGAACAGGCCGAGCAGCCGCAGCGGGTCGACGCCCTGGCACCAGGCGACACCGTGCTCACGGTAGGTCGGGAAGACCATGTCCTTGCTGTTGAGGGCGCGACCGGAGCCGATCTGCGCCGCCTCCTGGCCGAGCAACGAGGCCCAGATCCCGAGCTCACCCTGCCGCTGCAGGGCGGTCGCCTCGGTGTCGATCCGGCGGACCAGGACCATGTCCCGGTAGAAACCCTTGATCGCCTCGTCGTCGAGGCCGAACGCGTAGTCCGGGTTCTCGACGCGCTCACCTTCGGGTGTCAGCAGCTGGACGAACTCGACCTCCTCGGAGGCCTGGGGCGGACTGACCGGCGCCTCGTGGGGCGCGAACACTTCCGGGGCAGTCCCCGGCATCGACTCACTCACATGCACTCCTCGGGTTCGAGCGCGGGATCGCCGCGACCGCAACGTTGCACGGGGGCCGGCCCTTCAGCCGGGTGAGGCTTCGCAGGCAGGACCGCGTGGATCCAGGGGTTGATGCACTGTCTCTCTACCAGTAGACCCCCTCACCGGCCTCACTGGCTGTACTACTTGCCGGACACCGTACCCAGCGGTTGCCTGATCCGCTAACTGTCTGGACGCTCGCGGGTACGGCGGTACCGAAACCGGTCCTCGGCTGAGACACCAGTCCATCAAGTGGTCATATCGCCCCGCTCATGTGACAGACAATCGGTGATGCGGGCGACATGTGTCACAAGTAGGTACCGATTACGGCCACGTCTCCAATCGGAATCAGCTGGAAGCCGGCGCCTTCTCAGCCGCCGTCACCAAGCGTGTTCTCGCCGTCATGCAAAGCAAGCAGCCCGTGCGGGACGCTGGTCGCCGCCACTTGTCCGTCCGGTGAATCCCGCTCGCACGAAGACTGGCCGGATCCCGCGCATCGCTGGCCGGATATCACCTTGCGCCAGTCCAGGCGGGCCCTTAGCGTAATGACTGTTCGTGCATTACACCCCTGACAGGGAGGACCAGGATGACCGCCGCTTCCCCCGACGTACTGCCCGAGGCCGGTGGCCGTCAGGCGTCGACGGCGATGATCTGGTCCGCCCTCGCGGTGGTGTACGTCGTCTGGGGTTCGACGTACCTCGGCATCCGGGTGGTGGTCGAGGCGGAGATCCCCCCGATGCTCGGCATGGCAGTTCGGTTCCTGGTGGCCGCCGTCCTGCTGGCCGCCTTCCTGAGCCTGAAGTCGGGCTCGCGGCGGCTGCGGGTCACCCGGCAGGAGGCGCTCGGCGCGGCCGTGGTCGGTCTGCTGCTGCTCGCCTTCGGCAACGGTGCGGTCGCGGTCGCGGAGCAGACCGTGCCGTCCGGGCTGGCCGCGCTGCTGGTCGCCGCGATCCCGCTGTGGCTGATGCTGCTGCGCGTCGGCGGCGGCGACCGTCCCCGCGCGCTCAGCTGGGTCGGCGTACTGATCGGATTCGCCGGCGTCGCGCTGCTCGCCCTGTCCGGCGGCAACACCAGCGCGAAGCCACTCTCGGTGGCGATTCTGGTGGTGGGCACGATCTCCTGGGCGATCGGCTCGCGGTTCTCGCCGCGGCTGGGCCTGCCGCGCGATCCGCTGGTGGCCGCGCTCTACGAGATGGTGTTCGGCGGTACGGGGATGATTCTGATCGGCGTACTGCGCGGAGAGCCGGGGCGACTCCACCTGGACCGGATCGAGACGTCGGGCTGGATCGCGCTCGGATACCTGATCGTGTTCGGCTCGCTGCTCGCGTACACGGCGTACAGCTATCTGCTGGCGAACGCACCGATCTCGCTGGTCGGCACCTATGCGTACGTGAACCCGGGGGTCGCCGTACTGCTGGGCTGGCTGATCCTGGACGAGCACGTGACGTGGCAGATCCTGTTCGGCGGTGCGGTCATCATCCTCGGCGTGGCCCTGGTGGTGACGGCCGAACGCCGGCCCCGCACGACCTCCTGACCACCGCTCCCGCACGACCTCGGCCGCGCACGGCCTCCGGAAAAGGAAGAACCCGGGCCCCTGAGGACCCGGGTCTCCCACCGCTGCCGATGCGCGCGGCAGCGGGACCTGGTTGCCGGCCGGCGCCCTGCCCCGAAAAAACACGGCGCGAAACTCCGGCAATCGTTGCAACGACATTCCGATTCATCATGGTATTGCCAATTCGGCGACCACCGAGCCCACCGATAACAATCGTCCGAATCACCGGGTTTCATCCGTCACCCGCGCACACTCAACGACGCACTCCGGCATCGGTTACGGCCGCCGCCGACAAAAGTGAGGAGCAGTCCAACCTCGCCGGCTACCGGCAAGTTGCCTGATCAGGGCGGATTCATTGCCTTGTCAGCAAACTCATCACGCGACAGCTATGACCGCCCGCGTGGATCAAAAAGTTGACGAAAAAGTTTGTAACCGGCCACGCCAGGTGTCGTTACCACTAAGACGAATCCGTCAAACCCGAAAGGAAACCTGGCATAATGCAGGTAACTCGCAAGATCGCCGCTGCCGCGGCCGTGGCGACCGTCGCCACGCTGGGCCTGGCCACCGTCGTGAGCGCGAACGTTCTCGACGACACCCAGAAGAAGGCTGCGGACACCGGCCTGGCCGACGCCGCGTCGCTGGCCAGCAAGGGCTACGCCAAGGCTGGCAAGCAGTGGTACTGGGTGAAGGGCGACGGGTCGCTGGTCGCCGTTGACCACAACACCGTCGGTCCGTTCCAGGCCTGCCACAACTTCGTCCCGGTGAACGCCGTCGGCGGCCAGGTGCCGGTCACCGACATCGTCGGCGTCGTTGGCCTTCTGAACGACGGCAACAGCGTCACCGCCGTCAAGACCTGCGAGCAGAACACGAGGCAGAACAACGACAAGTACTACCGCATGGGCGACGACGGCCTGCTGTCGATCAGCGACAACGTTGTTGGCCCGTTCCAGGTCTGCCACAACGAGGTTCCGGTCAACGCCGTTGGCGGGCAGGTCCCGATCAGCGACCTGACCGGCATCCTGGGCCTGGGCAACGACGACAACTCTGTCGACGCGCTCAAGACCTGCGAGCAGGACACCGTCCAGAGCAACTGACCCCTCCCTGGTCAGTGATGCAGGACCCGAACGAGTCACCTCGGTGGGGTGACTGATTCGGAAAGCACCACCGCGGCGCCGGGAGCAAGCCTCACTACTCCCGGCGCCGCTTCACGCCCGGCTCCGTCCCAGCGCGGGCCGGGCGTCTCGCGTGCCTAGGCCGTGTCTGACGGTCCCGCGCCGTAGCGAGCAGGTGCTCGGTGCGGTAGCTCGGCGTGCTGGAGCGAAGGTCTCGATGTGGTTCCATCGTG